>NZ_JBKGTY010000001.1:1417245-1424091 GCF_053543375.1 Myxosarcina sp. GI1(2024)
TAAAGCTAGTTTGGGCTTTGTTTGGGCTTGATTTTTGTTTAAGTACCGTTAACAGTAGAGTAGCTAAAAAATTTACTTCGCTGCGAGTAAGGTTATGGCACTGGGTTAACCTTCGAGCTTTTAATATGTGATGAAATTTACATTTTAGTCGAACATCTAACTGTTGTCGTGGGATTTCAATCATTTTTCCTACTTGCTAATTTTTTTAAAAGCAAGTATAGGATTTTATAAAATTTGTCAACCGACATAAGATAAACATTTGGGAAAAACTATAAACTTAATTTTTTTTTACATTTTTTTAATAAATAGTGATAGAATCAACATTGTAAACTTGCTTTAATAAATAAAGTAGAAGTAAGTTAGTTTTTGCGGAGCTTTAGGCTTTTTTAGTATTTAGTCCCAACTTAATGATGTTTTTTTCTAACTATGACTATATTTAGATACTCATGGTATAGCAAATGTGTTTAAATAAATCGAGATTGGGGTTGGAAAGAAAAAGCCAAACAGCCAAACAAATTGTCGAAAGTATTTTTTAAAAGCAGAATTATTGTTTTAAATTTAGCTCTGCAATTCCATACAGTTTTTTGTGGAAATAGAAAATGCTTGGCTAAAAGTTAAAAACAACTAAGCTGCTGAATGCGCAGTAAAATTATTGCCATTGCCTTCAATGGATTAACTATTTATGCTGTGGATTTTTGCAACTATGTCAAAGCAATGATAATTGCTGCGTTCTAGATAGTTTTTATTTAAAGGGAACTACCTAGTTTCAGTTCAGCCTGCAAAATTATTTATTTTGCGGAAGTTTTTAAGTCGTATTCGAGCAAAAAATAATGAGTCAAATTGAAGCTAAGTTTGTAGCTACGGACAAGATCTTTCGAGTAAAAGGATATGAAAAAATCGAATACGAACTATTGTTCGTAGAAGGTGTATTCAAAACCAAAAACTCAGAAATAGCTGAAAATTATCGCAAATTTGGACGCTGTTTAATGGTGATAGATGCCAATGTATATCGGCTCTATCGAGACCAGATCGATAATTACTTCCAGCATTATGAAATCGAACTAACCGTATTCCCCATCATCATTACCGAACTAGATAAAAGTATGCGGACGTTAGAAAAAATCGTCGATGCTTTTGCCGAATTTGGTTTAGTACGTAAAGAGCCAGTGTTAGTGGTTGGCGGTGGCTTGATTACTGACGTTGCCGGTTTCGCCTGTGCGGCATATCGTCGCAGCAGCAACTATATTCGCATTCCGACCACAATGATCGGTTTGGTGGATGCCAGCGTTGCCATCAAAGTAGCAGTCAACCACAAAAAACTCAAAAATCGCCTTGGTGCCTATCATGCTTCTAAGCAAGTCATCTTAGATTTTTCATTTCTGCGTACCCTACCCACGGCACAAGTGCGTAACGGGATGGCAGAACTAGTCAAGATTGCCGTAGTCTCTCATCGAGAAGTATTCGAGCTACTAGAAAAACATGGCAAACAGCTACTAGAAACCCGTTTTGGCTATCTCAATGGTAATGCAGAGATTAAGGAAATCGGCAGACAAGTTACCTACAAAGCGATCGAAAAGATGCTGGAGTTAGAAGCTCCCAACCTTCACGAATTAGACCTCGATCGCGTCATCGCTTACGGACATACTTGGAGTCCCACGGTAGAGCTTACGCCGGAGGTTCCGCTATATCACGGTCATGCAGTCAATATCGACATGGCACTGTCGGCGACATTAGCAGCAATGCGGGGTTATATTACTGCCGAACAACGAGATCGCATTCTTCAGACGATGAATAACATTGGTTTGGCATTAGACAATCCCCTACTGGAAATCGATCTGTTGTGGAAAGCCAGCGAATCCATTACTCAAACCAGAGACGGATTACTCAGAGCCGCAGTCCCCAAACCCATTGGTACGTGCTATTTTATCAACTACCTAACCAAAGAAGAGTTAGAAGAAGCGCTAGCCGAACACAGACGCATTTGTGCCGACTACCCCGATGCCGGGTTGGGTACGCAAGTGTATATGAATCAAGGTAAAGAAGAAGCATTAGAATTAGCAGGGAGTAAATAATCGTGGTAAGTATGGCAGGAACCAAAAAAACTGCTAGACCAGTTACTCCCTTGGGAATTCTCGTCCAGCAGCTAGAACAAATCCTCAAGCTAGCCAAAACCGAGGCAGTTTCGGACCAACTTGAGACATCCATAGATCGAGCATATCATCTAGCCGCAGGTCTAGATCCTTATTTAGAAGAATGTACTACCTCAGAGTCTGAAGCTTTAGCCCAATTAGTTGAAAAAACCCAACTTGAAGACTGGAGCAAACGCTTTAGCGATGGAGAAACAGTGCGCGCCTTAGAACAAGAAATGCTGTCGGGACATATTGAGGGACAGCTATTAAAAATGCTGGTGTCTCTAACTAAGTCCCAGCGCGTCCTAGAAGTAGGAATGTTTACCGGCTATTCCGCACTGGCGATCGCCGAAGCTCTACCGGATGATGGCTATGTCATAGCGTGCGAAGTAGACGATTATGTAGCCAAATTTGCCCTGGATTGTTTTGCTGCTTCTCCACACGGAGAGAAAATTGAAGTTAGAGTCGCACCAGCTTTAGAAACCATGCAGCAGTTGGTAGAGGAAGGACAAACTTTTGATTTGGTGTTTATCGATGCGGATAAGAGTGAATATATCGATTATCTCCGTTTGCTTTTAGATACCGAGTTACTCGCTCCCGATGGTTTTATCTGCGTAGATAATACCCTTATGCAGGGACAACCTTATCTCGCACCAGCCGAGCGGACGAACAACGGTAGAGCGATCGCCGAGTTTAACCGCTTTGTCGTCAAGGATCCTCGCGTCGAACAAGTCTTAATTCCCTTGAGGGATGGCTTGACAATTATCAAACGCAAGGATAATAAGTCTAAACTTTAACATTCGAGCCTGTAGAGACGTATCGCCATATGTCTCTACTCGTCGTTCGAGCTGTGGTTCTAACGGTAAATTTATATGACACAAATATTATTTGTTTCGGGACGACGAGCGACTTCAGCACTCTTCAAAAACCTCGGTACTCTTACTCTGTTATTACTTTTGCTTCCTGTTAATCTTGCTGTAGTGGGTTTGACCTTAATTAGAAACACTTTAAAGAGAGCATTTAAACCTAAAACTACGACTTTAAAAGAGAAAAAACGAATTTTGATTACCGGTGCCAAGATGACTAAAGCCTTGCAGTTAGCGCGCTGTTTTCATCGCGACGGGCACGAGGTATTTTTAGTTGAAACCCATAAATATTGGCTGTCTGGTCATCGTTTTTCCCGTGCTGTAAAAGGTTTTTTTACCGTTCCCGTTCCCGAAAAAGACCCAGATGGCTACTGTCGGGCATTACTAGCAATAGTCAAACAAAACCAAATCGATGTTTTTATTCCCGTTTCTAGTCCCATAGCCAGTTACTATGATTCTCTAGCCAAAAAAACTTTAGAACCCTATTGTGAGGCAATTCATCTCGACCCAGAAATAACTAAAATTCTGGACGATAAATACGCTTTTTGTTCTAAAGCACGGGAACTGGGTTTATCTGCTCCCAAAGTCTTTCGCATCAGCGATCCGCAGCAAGTTCTCGATTTTGATTTCGACAGTGACGGCAGTAAATATATCCTCAAAAGTATTCCTTACGATTCGGTTCTGCGTCTCGATTTAACTAGATTGCCTTTTGCAGGCATGGAAAGTTATGTCAAGAGCTTACCCATTAGTGAAGCTAAACCCTGGGTAATGCAAGAATTTATTCGGGGAAAAGAGTACTGTTTTCACGCCACGGCACGTAAGGGTAAGATTAGGCTGCACTGTTGTTCGGAATCTTCCCCTTTTCAAATAAATTATCAGCAGGTAGACAAACCAGCGATCTATCAATGGGTGGCAAAATTTGTGGGTGAGATGAATTTAACCGGACAAATTTGTTTTGACGTAATTCAAGCAGAAGACGGAACTGTCTATCCCATCGAATGTAACCCTCGCCTGCATTCTGCTATTACCATGTTTCACGATCATCCAGATGTAGCTCGAGCTTATCTAACCGATGGCGAACCAGGAGAAGCCCCAATTACTCCCCTACCCGATAGTAAACCAACTTACTGGACTTATCATGAGTTATGGCGGTTGACTGGAATTAACTCTTTATCCGAACTTAAAGCCTGGTGGCATAAAATAACCACCGGTACGGACGCTATTTTAGATCCAAACGATCCTCTGCCATTTTTGATGCTGCATAACTGGCAAATCCCTCTCTTGCTACTAGACAATCTCCGTCGCCTCAAAGGTTGGGTCAAAATCGATTTCAACATCGGTAAGTTAGTCGAACTTGGTGGCGATTGAGGTCTGGAAATAAATTAAATTTTGAATCTCAAGTTCAACTATCAATTAACTATTAACTCTCGACAATTAACTAATAATGGGATCCATTGTTTCTAATCCTAATACACCAGCCAAACAAAAAGTTTTCGATTTAATGTTAACTTTTGTTAAAAGCAAATGTCTTTACGTAGCTACTCGCTTGGGAATCTTCAATCTGCTTGAGGATGAAGGAGAACAAAGCTTAGCAAGTTTGGCGAGTAAAACTAACACCAATGCAGAAAGACTCTACTTTATTTTGCGTGCCCTAGCTCATATAGACGTGCTAGAAGAAAAGCCCGAACGAGTATTCGCGCCTACCGAAGTATCTTCTCTTTTGGTAACTAATAAAGAACCCTCGGCAGGACATTTGGCGATGCACTTAATCGAACCCGCACAGTGGGATGCTTGGCGAAATTTGCCAGAAGGGTTGCAAAAAGGTCTAGTTCCTTTTGAACTCGCTAATGGTAAAGGAGTATATGAATATTGCCGCGATAACCAATGGAGTGGCGACACCTTTATTAAGGCAATGAGTTTTTTAACTAATTTCCAAGTTGAGGGTTTGCTAGATGCTTACGATTTCAGTCAATTTAATACGGTTATGGATGTCGGCGGCGGACAAGGAGGATTGATTTGCCATATTGTCAAACGATATGGCTTGTAAGGGAATCTTATTTGACGTGCCTTATGTAGCCGAAACAGCAACAGCATACATCGCCCAGCAAAGATTAGATGCAGATGCCATTGAAATTAAAACAGGGGATGTGTTTGTAAAAGTGCCAGAAGGTGCCGATGCGATCGTGATGAAGCACTTTATCTCGGCTTGGAATGACGAAGATGCGCTGAAAATTTTGGCAAACTGCAAACGCGCCCTACCCGCACACGGTAGAGTAATCTTACTACAGTCCTTCGTTCCCGACATTGATGAACCTAAAGTAGAAGCCGACGGTATTATGCCGGGAATTTTTGCCGTACAGATTAACGTTGCTACTCCCGGCGGGGGCTGGCGTACTAAAAGGCAGTTTCAAGATTTATTCGAGCAGAGCGGCTTTAAATTAGAAAGAGTAATTAAAACCGATAACAGTCTTTCAGGTATGGAATTTAGCAAACGATAAGCAGTCAATCACAAACTTATAATGACGATCGCCCTTACCTTTATCGCTTTTTTGCTGTTATTTACCATAGTAGGTATTTACTCGGTGACTCAGAAGCAAGATACCACTGCCGACTATCTCTTGGCTGGTAGAAAGGTCAATCCCTGGCTGGTGGCACTATCGGCTTTATCAACCGGCCAGAGTGCTTTTTTGTTTACAGGACAGGTTGGATATGCTTATATTCAAGGTTTATCGGCGATTTGGTTGGCAATTGGCTGGGCAATTGGTGATTATCTTGCTTGGCTGTTAGTTTTTAAAAGATTGCGTCTGGTATCAGAAGATTATAATTCGGAAACCGTCCCTGCTTTCTTGGCGCAGAGACAGTCCGGTTATCGTTGGATTGCCATAATTTCTGCTTTAATTACCATTGCCTTTTTGGGTACATATGCCGCAGCACAGCTACTGGCAGGAAGTAAAGCCCTCAACAGTCTTTTCGGTTGGGATTACTCTTGGGGGATCGTTATCGGTGCGATCGTGGTTGTTGCCTATTGCTTTTCTGGAGGCATCCGCGCCTCAATCTGGACAGATGCGGTACAAACTATAGTTATAATTGGTGCGTTACTAATTTTGTTTGTGGTGACTATTGCCGAAGGTGGCGGCGTGGCAAACATAGTTCGCAACCTCGGACAGATAGATGCAAACTTAGTAACTTTGTTTCCTTCAGATCTAGCTTGGGGCTTTTTACCCTTTTTCATCGGTTGGTTGGTAGCGGGATTCGGTGCAGTAGGACAGCCTCATATTTTAGTTAGAGCAATGGCACTCGATTCTGCCGATAATATGGGCAAGGCTCGCGATATTAGAGCGATTTGCGGCGTAATTACGGCTTTTACGGCGATCTTTATTGGTTTGGCTGGTCGAGTCCTGTTACCAAATATCAGCGATCCAGAGTTAGCACTACTAGATCTTTCTGTGGATTTATTGCCAGGGGTTTTAGTGGGAGTAATGTTGGCGGGTTTGTTTGCCGCTACAATGTCTACTGCAGATTCACAAATTCTATCCTGTTCGGCAGCATTAACTCAAGACTTGTTTCCTGGAATGGCTAAATCCTATCGCTTTGTCAAAATTCGGACTCTAACGGTTACTGCTATTGTTTTGGTAATTGCTTTAGTTAATAACGACAGTGTATTCAGTTTGATTACCTTCGCCTGGTCTGTCTTAGGTTCTGTTGACACAATTAACGCAACCAAATTAAAGCCGAAGCAAATTCGGCAAATCCCAAATAACATTCGTCAGTTTTGTCAAAACGGCTGAAAACGCGACGATAGTATTTAAGTTTGTTAAAAAAGCACTCAACTAGATGTCGCTCCTTGTACA
>NZ_JBKGTY010000001.1:1424726-1435551 GCF_053543375.1 Myxosarcina sp. GI1(2024)
TCAGCAACTTCAGGTACTTTCTCATCTTTGCCTCTTTACGTCAACAGAACCTAGCCTCTGGTTTGGGAGTTTTATTAATTTTACGAGTATTTGAAAAACCAATAATTACTCCTGTAGCGATCGCTGTTATGTTAGCAGGAATTGCAGCAACTTTATTCTGGAAGTCGGGTTTGGGTTTATCAGGTGCGTTGTACGAAGTGCTACCAGGGATGGCTGTAGGATTTTTGGTTTATGCGGTGGCAAGTTTGCTCTTTAGCTCTAAAATGCAAAGAGAATAAGGTAGGTGAATGAGAATTTATTGTTAATTGAGAAGTGGTAAATCTTCACAAGTTCCTCAAATTAGGTAGCTATAACTAAAACTACAAACCTATTTCAAATACCAGCTTTTGAAGCTGAAGAGAAATTTAAGAGGGAAAAAATAATGTTTGACAAGATTTTAGTTGCTCTAGACCGTTCGGAAAGAAATCAAGCTGTATTTGATTCGGCTATAGCTCTAGCTAAAACTACTAAAGCTCAATTGATGATACTGCACGTCTTATCTGAAGACGAATCGGATTATCTGCAGCTTCCTGCTTATGCTTATCATCCTCTGGTAGAAGACCGCAGTTACGAAGTTTATCAAGAAAAATTGGCACAGCATCGACAATTGGGTCTAGATTTTCTACATGCTCTCAGCGATCGCGCAACTGAGGAAGGAATCAAAACTGAGTATAGCCAGATAACAGGCAATCCAGGACGTTCCATTTGCCAACTAGCTAAAACTTGGCAAGCCGATCTGATTTTAGTGGGTAGTCGCGGACTCACTGGTCTTCAAGAAATGTTTCTCGGTAGCGTAAGTAACTACGTTACCCATCATGGACCTTGTTCGGTATTAATCGTACGCACTGACTCGGATAATAATTCAGACTTAACTTCTGTAGAGGATGAGCTTGAAACTACCATTCAAAGCAATTAGGCAATTAGCTTGCCTAGATTGGGTCAGGGAAAAATTGCTCGCAAAAGAGCTTTCATTAGTTTGCGCTTTGCCCTAACCCAATACATATGGGCTATTTAGCTGTCTTTATTTTGACTCGCTCCGACAGTTTATAAAACCCAAATTATAGTGATTTTTGCCTTTAGAAATCTCACTTATAGAGACTGTTTCATGTACCAGTCAAACTAATACTGGCGGTTTTACTTTCTCACGTTTCAAAGTTAAATTGGCAATCTGTTTTTGACGATGTACGGAAAGACTTTGATGTGAAAACAGAGGAGTTCTTACAGCTTGATGATTATGGCGATCGATCTCGGCTAAATTAGGCATTTCTTGCCAACAGCTACGACAAAACCAGTAATCTCTATGGTGACTGATATAGTGCAGCATCGTGTTGGAACAACAAGGACAGATAGCTAAAATACTCATGATTGTAAATTTGGTCGCCTCGATAGTTTTGCTTCAATCTAATATCAAGGTTAGCTGACAAATCTAAGGAAGTTGTGAGCAACTACGATTGAAAAAATTTATTTTCAGTAGTAAATACTTATGGGGAGTAAAAATCCCTAGAAGCGATCCCGAGATACTATTCGATCGATTACAACAAAATTTATCGATCCCCTCACAATTTCTTCAAGTTTTTGTTTTATTCTGAAACTCACAGCTAGTACTTTATCTAGTTAATTCCAACCACTCATAATTAATTTAGGAAAAAATAGCTCCCAACTTGAAAATGCAATCTACCCATCAAAATTGGCTGGAGAAATTACTAGCAACAAACCTACTTTAGTTAGAGAACAAAGTTGTCATGAAAGTCAAAGAACTTCTTCGGAAATACAAAAATAAACAATTGGATTTTACAGGTGTAAGTTTGCATTCGGCTAATTTAAACGGCGTTAACTTGACCCGAGTTAATCTGACTAGGGCGGACTTGAGTCATGCCGATCTCAGCCATGCCGATCTTAGTGGTGCTTGCTTAAAACAGGCAAATCTAACTGATGCTGAACTCAATCACGTTAATCTTATTGGTGCCAATCTTTCAGAAATCAACCTAATTGGAGCAGAATTAATCGGTGCAGATTTGAGCGGTGCAGATTTAAGTGGTGCAGACTTACGATGTGCTAACTTGCATGGAGCTAATTTATCCAATACCAATTTGACTGATGTCGATCTCAATGGAACGGATTTAACTGAAGCCGATCTCAGCGATGTTAGATTGGCTGGAACCGATCTCAGCGTAGCAGTGGTTCAAGGTGCTAAGTTGCAAAAAGCCTATTTAGATCGAGGTGAGAGAACCCAAAAAGGAACTTCCCATCATTGGGTTACTTGGTCTGGTAGTTGAATTATCTTAACAGTAATCGGTTATTAATTCAATCTGTAGTATAAAATGATTACTGCTAAGCCATTACCATTCCGCCATCGACATTAAACACCTGTCCGGTGATATATTCGGCAGCTGGATTGGCAGCGAGAAAGCAAATTGTTCCTGCAACTTCGTCTGGTTTCCCATAACGACCGAGAGGAATTAATTTAATTATTTCCTCTGACTTAAGTTCTTCGGTCATATCGGTTTCGATAAATCCCGGTGCTACTGCATTGACGGTAACACCACGATTGGCTAATTCCTTAGCAACGGTTTTGGTAAAGCCAATTACTCCCCCTTTCGCCGCACTATAGTTAGCTTGACCTGGGTTACCCATTTGCCCTGCTACTGAGGCAACGTTAATAACTCTACCGCTACGCTGTTTGAGCATAATTTTACTTACGGCTTTGGTACAAAGAAAAACTCCAGTGAGATTGAGATCGATCACGGCTTGCCACTGTTCGGGCTTCATTCGCAATAAGAGGTTGTCTTTGGTAATACCTGCATTGTTAACCAAAACATCAATCCGCCCAAATTTATCTAGGGTTTGCTTAACTAAATTGTCTACAGCATCGCTTTGGGAAACATCAGCCTGTATGGCAATTGCTTCTCCTTCTGCCTCAGCGATCGCGCTTACTACTTCTTCAGCGGCACTACTGGAACTGGCATAGTTTACTACTACTTTGGCTCCTTGAGTCGCTAGAGCTAGGGCAGTCGCTTTACCTATACCTCTTGAGGCACCAGTGACAATGGCAACTCGGTCTTTGAGATGTTGTAAATTTTCTGGTAGTAAGTTCATAATTTGCTTCTCATCTATAAGCTTAAAAAACTAGAACGTAGGTGAAAGATCCCACTGCAATTTAGCTATCATATAGTTCGATGGGTACCTAAGACTAGATTAAATAGTCCTCTTCTATTATTCAGTAATTACAATCTATGGCAGTCAAAAAGCAATTCTCTAGTTTCCAAGACCTGTTAGAAAATTCTTCCAAGCCAGTATTGGTTGATTTTTATGCGACTTGGTGCGGTCCTTGTCAGATGATGAGTCCGATTCTCGAACAGGTAGGAGCGCAGTTACGCGATCGCCTGCAAGTAATTAAAATCGATACGGATAAATATCCCCAGCTTGCTTCACAATATCATATTGAAGCCTTACCTACTTTAGTCTTATTTAAAAACGGCGAGCCTATCGACCGGATTGAGGGTGTTTTGCAAGCACCCCAGTTAGTGCAGCGTTTGAATTCTTCGATCTAAAGTTTCAGTCGGGCAAGTTCCCTCGCAAACTGGGTTTTAGTTTCTTAGCATTTGGCTGGGATGTCGAGTGCTGAAGTTATAAGATTCCTCAATCTACTGCTTCGCTACGAGCAATTATCGTTTATCTTGTTGGTAAAATCAGTAACTTAGTTAATTTATAGCGATCGCGACTCCAAAGTTTAACATGACTCATCATCACGGTCATAATCATCACTCCCATCAGCAACCTACTAATTACAGTCGCGCTTTTATTATTGGAACTGTTCTCAATGTGGGATTTGTCGCCATTGAAGGTGTATTTGGTTTTTTAACTCAGTCTTTAGCACTACTTGCCGATGCAGGACATAATTTCAGCGATGTTCTGGGACTTTTAATCGCTTGGGGTGCTAGCTGGTTGGCGCAGCGTCCGCCATCAAATCGCTTTACTTATGGGTAGCGACGTTCTTCAATTCTGGCTGCATTATTAAATGCCTCGATTTTGTTGGTGGTAATGGGAGGTATCGCCAGTGAAGCTATTCGACGCTTAGTCAATCCTAGTTCGGTTGCGGGTACGACAATTATCGTGGTAGCGGCAATAGGAGTGGTAATTAATACCGCAACTTCCCTAATGTTTATGTCTGGTCGTCACGGAGATCTCAATATTCGTGGCGCATTTCTCCATATGGCAGCAGACGCATTAGTGTCTTTAGGAGTCGTTTTGGCAGGTATTGCTATTCTTACTACGGGTTGGTCTTGGTTCGATCCTGTTATCAGCTTGATTATCGTTATAGTAGTAATCGTCAACACCTGGCAACTATTTTTAGACTCTTTGAAATTGTCCTTAGATGCCGTACCTCAAACAATCGAACCACAAGCAGTAGAAACATTTTTAACCGAATTTCCTGGAGTCGCTCGAGTTCACGACCTGCATATTTGGGCAATGAGTACGACAGAAACTGCTTTGACCGCACATTTAGTAATGCCCGAAGGTTATCCTAGCGATCCCTTTTTAAACCAGATTAGTCAACAACTGCACGAACATTTCGCGATCGAACATACAACTATACAACTAGAGACAAGCTATTCTAATTGTTCTTGTACTTTAGTTTCAGAAAACGAAAACCCAAAACTTGAAGACAATAGCCATCATTAAACCTTATTTTTCTGCCCCAATCAAACGATTCCAAATAAGATACCCCACTTCATCTTTAGGTACGAATAGATTGTTCTCATCAGCTTCCATATCTCCCATTGCCGTAAATTCCCGACGGGCGGGATCGTTAAGGTTGATGTAGGTTGCACCTTGTTTGAGACGAGTACCTGGTTTGAGGATGGGAATTTGTCCCAACTCATCATTGCTAAAGCCTTCTAACTTCTGCTGTAGCTCATCTATATCTCTTGCTGTCCGTTCGAACCTTCCAGATTGGTAAGCTTCTGGACCGATATTTCTGCCAGCCATAGGATTGGGATTGAGGTCTTTATCGAATTGGTCTTGTTCGCGATTAATGTATTTGGGTTGTTCTTCAGCAGCCATAATGTACTATGTAAAGTTAATTCTTGGTTTTTATAAATCGAGATTAATGACAATAACCGAAAATAAAAAAGTCTTTTCTAGGTGTTATTGCCGCATACTTAAAACTTTTTTAGCAGAAAATGACAAAAGTCTACCTCTATCTAACGAAGTAAACAATTATCAAAAAATTTACGACTTTTTAATTCATCCTTTTGACAAAACTTGGTAGCGGAGGAAGATTTTCCTACTTTATAGTTGCCATCGCATATTCTTAAAACTAGATATAGCGTTTCTCAGATGGACGAGATACAGTCAAGATCCTAGTCAATCATCGCTCGTTAATTATTAATTGGAAACTGATGAGAGGTCGAAGTATACCTCACTTATTTGAGAACTGCTATAGATCGATTGATAGTTAATCTGATAATTTGATAAAAAGCAAATATTAATATTTCGTTGCAGCGATAATTATCGATTAATAAGTTTTCGTAATCTCATTCGTCAGTCATAACTGTTTACAAACTTACACCGATCCCGCTATTGTTTGTATATCAATAATAATTTTAATCATGAATTTTTTAATATCAATTTTAGTACTGTTTGTAACAACAAGCTTATTTTGCTGGTTGTTTACGCTTCGTTTGGGATTGGGACCAATCGCTCATCTGGTAATTTTTCTTGGAGGGATCTTTTTTATATGTTTGTCAGGAATAGTTACTTTAAAGATGTTCAGCAGATTGAGATAGAGGCTATTAACGAGTAGTGCTCCAGGGAGATGTTTCCAGCTTTTAAGTAATCCCAATTCTTGAAAAGGAGACTAGCGATGGGCAACGATCTCTTCAGTTGAGTTGGGTATCCCAAACAATGGCAGGAATCTATCAACTAGAGATAACAGAAACCGAATCCGAATTCAAGGAACTCTTAAGGAACTGGTTCAGGAAAAGAACGAATCCAGCTCCTCTATCTCCTCAAAAGCGGTCAAGCACAAACCATTACCCAAGCCTCGTCACTCATAGGAAGATATCGAGTCATCGCTCAAGACTGGTTAGCCAAATTCTCTATCTAGTCAACTTTTAGAGAATTGATATAATTCTGGAGAATAAGGTTTGTTCTGACTTCTCTAGAATTTAATGCTCGATCGCAACGTTATGCAGTACCTTCATCGGCGTAAGAGATTGTAACAGTTCCCAAGCGGCGCGATCTTTAACAAACAACGAGCCAGCAAAGCCTAAAGAGTTAATAGCAATACCTCGATAGGCTTCTTGCGATCGCGGCACGACTAACATCCAATTATTGGTCACTAACAGATTATAAGCACCAGGCTGTTGTGAAGTGTTTTTATCTACTCTCAAACCTACTTTTTCTAATAAAACGTAATAGTAGTCGAGCATTACTTGAGGAGTGTAGTCCCGATTTAAAGCAGCAATAGCGTGACGAAAGGCAAAATGAGGAATGGTAGTCAAATAATCTTGAAAATTAGCGGCAGCGATCGCAGTTTCAATAGGAAGACCTTCGAGATCCCGAACAATTGGTAACGGAAGTAGCTGCAAGTGTTTGTGTGATTGAGAAGCACCGGCAATTTTACCGCCATTATAGAAACCCAACCCATCAATCTCTTGCATACAAGCGTACAAAGCTTCAAAATCACTTAGATTCAGCAAATTTGTCTGTTCTTCATAAGCATGAGTTACGATGAGCAGATGATGATCGACGACGTTAAATTTATTCAGCAAGCAAAAATGAGAAGGAGAAATATCGCTGACAAATAAATCTTCTTCGTAGGGTAAAAAAGGATCGAATCTTTTTCCCGTAGTAGATTCATGCTGTTTTTGTTGTTGCTTGGCTATATCCTTATGTATCAAATTGGTTAGGGTATGAACCACAAAAGTAATGCCGTCTTGTTCAATAAGTTGATATTTAGTTTCAATTGACTGAAGTGCGCCACATTCACGAGCATATTGCGTCTGCTGTTTGACTTTCTTCCAAAGCGACCCAGATTCTAAAAATTTTGCGGAATTCATCGATTAAAACCAGATTTTAACTTATAAGTGCGGCTTGGCAATCTTTGGTAATTTGTTGTTTTAAAGCATCTATAGAGGAAAACTTTTGTTCTGGTCGCAAAAACTTTTTCAAGTTTACGGTCAATGTTTGACCATATAAATTTCCCGACCAATTTAACAAATGTACTTCAATAGTAGGGTTTTTTCCTGCTACCGTCGGACGACAGCCGATATTCATCACCCCTTTAACCGTAGGCTTTAATAATACCTCTACCGCATAAACACCATAGCGCGGCAGAAATTTATCTGGAGGTAATTGTAAATTGGCAGTAGGGAAACCAATAGTTCTCCCTAGTTGACTTCCCATGACTACTTTGCCGATTAAAGGATAGGGACGAGCTAACATGGTGTTGGCTCGTTCGACTTCTCCTGTGGTTAAAGCTTGGCGAATTAGAGAACTACTAACCCGAACTGCTCCGTTATTATCCAAACATTTATGCAAAGAATTAAGAAATACTTCGATACCCAAAGCTGTGGCAATATTCTTTAAATCTGTTGCAGTTCCCTTTCTTTGGTTGCCAAAACGAAAATCTTCTCCGACGCTAATATGAGTAGCCTGTAACTGACTGACTAAAATTTGTTTGACGAATTCTCTAGGACTTAAAGCAGCTAATTCTCGATTAAAAGTTAATAAAACTAACTGTTTGATGCCCAGTTTATCCAGTTGTCGCGCTTTTTCATCTACGGGAGTTAATAGCTTAATTTTTTCGCCAGTAAAAAACTCGCGGGGATGGGGTGAAAAACTAACTACAGAAGGATGTATCGGTGAGGCGCGATCGCTTTTGAGTTGGATAATTGGTTCCAGCACTGTCTGGTGCCCTCGATGTATACCGTCAAAGTTGCCAAGGGCGATCGCAGTTGGAGTTTTTATCTGTTCTATCGAAGATGCAATCCACACGCTTTACATTCTGACATAATTTGGATTCGGGCGATCGAAAGCTCGGAGCGAGCTTTAAGAAAGATTTAACTTAGTAAATTCTCTAAGGCTAATTTGGTAATTACCTTTTGAGGTAGCTTTTTATTAGCTTGAATGTTGCTAGATAAAGTATTTCCCATAAAATTGTTTAGCTTAAAATAAATGTTTTTTTCGATCTATTTTGATGACGATTGAAGCGCCTTTCAAGCGTTTTTCATGGTATTTTTCTGAACAATAGCAACTCAAAAAAATATCAACAACTATACCAACTACACCCCCTACTTCATGGTTGATTAATTGAGTAGAATTAGTGTAAACTTTAGAAATATGAGAGAGTTCTCTTAATAGGCGATCCTGGCAGTATCCAAATATAGCGTTTTAATTCCCTATCTTTTCAGATTTTTTGATATTGGTCAATTGCGGGTCGCATCGTCATCTCAGTTAAAATGGCGAATAATTAGTTCTAAAAGCGTGGAACTTTAACTAAGCTTTTGAAAAAAATGTCGTAAGAAAAATAGTTCGTATTTTTTATTTTTAAAGTAGTTTGGGAAAACATTATGATTGAAGTCACTTATCTAAAAAACTATTTTTTTATTGCTATAATACGACAAAACCACAAAGCAGCAAGATTAAATGACAAAATATAGTTTTGGCATTATTACCCCTAGCTATGCCCCTGACTTCGAACGATGTCGTTTACTATCAAAGAGCATAGATAGGTATGCTTTGACTCCTATAAATCATTATGTAGTAGTCGATCGCCAGGATTTAAAATTATTTCAGCAGTTATCGGGAACACATCGCCAAATTATTACCGTAGAATCGGTTTTACCCTGGTGGGTTAAAAAAATTCCTCTGCTCAAAAATGGCTGGTTTAGTTTTAGAAGTTTGCCCATCCGTAATTGGTTACTTCAACAAATTGTCAAGTTAGCGATCGCCGAACACGTAACTGACGAGGTGTTAATTTTTGTCGATTCAGATGTTACTTTTATACGTCAATTTGACGTTGGAGATTTTGTTAAAGACGGTAAAGTTAGGATGTTTCGCGAACCGAAAGCGCTAGGAGCTATTAACCCAACTCAATTGTCCGATACTCAGATTAAATGGTGGAATGTGAGCAATAAATGGTGTAATGTGAGTAATCGTCTCTTAGGATTAGCTCCAGTTCAATATCCTACTGCTAACTATGTGGGTAATATGATTACTTGGAAAAGAGAAAATGTATTTGTGCTCCATCGGCATCTAGAAACTATTTCTGGTAAAGGATGGATAGAAGCCGTTGCTGATTCTTGGCATTTTTCAGAATATACACTTTACGGTATTTTCATCGATGCAATTTTAAAAGAAAGGGGGCAGCACTACTACGATTCTCAGAAAATTTGTCACGAATACTGGAAAGATACTCCAATGTCTAATGAGGAGTTAGAGCGGTTTTTTGACACAATTCCCCCAGACACTATTTCAGTAATGATCTCAGCCAAAGCTAGAATGCCTGTAGAACGTTATTCTAAATTTGTCGAGGCAAACTTTGTCAATTAAGTAATTAGATTAATACTAAACAAGACTTAAAGCAGACACAATTAGACGCAGTATCGATAATAAGATGAGCCTATCCTTTTGATATCAGCGATCGCGAATGAAAAATTATAGAACCGTTGATCGAAATAGCCGGGAAATCAGCATAATCATTGGGGTTGAAACTTGCCTCAATTGAAAAGTCCACACCGTAGGAAAGAAGCACGGTCGAGTAGTTCATCTGCATCGGCAAACAAACTTTGTAATCTTTGGGTTTCTGCGCCAATTTGACAAAGTAAATCTCCCTTTCCTAATAGATAAGCTGCATCAGTAGATGTTCCGCCTAAAATTAGTTTAGAATTGGCTTCGCTACCGCAAGTAGAAAGGGCAATTCTGCCAGGTAGATTATCGCGAATAATGGGGGTAACTACGCCCGCTTCTGGGCGTTGGGTAGCGACAATTAGATGGATACCTGCTGCCCTTGCCATGCCTCCCAAACGCTTGATACTGGCTTCTAAAGCCTGACGAGTTTCTTTATCGGTCATAAAGTCGGCATATTCATCAAAGATACAAACAATACGGGGTAATTGTTTGTTCGCTCCTTGCTTGCGGTTATAGGCATCTAGATGTGGACATTTTGCTGTTTCAAACAATTGATAACGCTCGTCCATTTCTGCTACGAGTTTTTCCATTAGAGAAATAGCAACCTCACTATCTTTAACTATGGGAGAAAGTAACCAAGGCATTTGCTCGAATTCGGGAAAGGTTACTCGTTTGGGATCGACAAGGGCAATTTTGACTCGTTCGGGGGAATGATGATAGATCAGACTGAGGAGAAGCGATCGCAAAAATTCACTTTTTCCACTTCCAGGCATACCGCCAACTAAAAAATGACAGTTATTAGGATCGGCTAAATTGACTTCTACTAACTTGCCGTTTAAATTGACTCCCACAGCAATAGTTATGGGTGCGCCATCGGGTTGTTTACGAGGCTGAATATAATCAACTTGACGATCTTCGCGGGGGAGATCGACGCTAACATAACCCGCTTGAGTAGCAATTAAAGGAGGACGAGCAATACCCAATTGTACTTGTATGTCTTCCGCTAATTTTAGAATAGCAGCTACCTTTACTCCTCTGCCTGGTTTGAGTTTAATCCGAATAACGGTACTTAAACAATTTAAACAGACAAAATAAGATAGAATACCTTTGCTGATTAACTTTAACATTATTCTAAAGCCCGATCGCACTT
>NZ_JBKGTY010000001.1:1436795-1439090 GCF_053543375.1 Myxosarcina sp. GI1(2024)
ATAAAGCTAGTTTGGGCTTTGTTTGGGCTTGATTTTTGTTTAAGTACCGATAATATTAAATACTCGCACTAATCAATAACAATCGCAACTAGTTAACTGTAAAATTGGAAAAAACTGCCGTCTAATTTTTAACTGAGAGCGACAAAGAAATCAGTCTCGATCGCTAGATTATCTTCACTTAAACCCCTGATAACAAAGGGTTGCAGTAAATCTACCTCTAGCTTTGGCAGGTGCAAACTGAAGGCGCGATCGCTATAACTATCGCCTTGAAGCAGAAAGAATTTTAACTGGTTACTTTGCCACATCCAGACTTCGGGAACTTCTAGCAAACGATACTTTTCCAAATCCTCGAGGCTTCCGCTGGTGTAATTTACTTCGATCGCCAAATCGGGAATGTCTTTTTCACTACCGAAACAATACGATTCATCGGGCTGTTTGCCTGCGACAAATATCCGCTTGATATCCTTGCTGCCCAGAGCAAAGTAGGGGATTCTATACTTTCGACAGTAAGCCTGAACCAAAATGCCGATAGTTTTGGCTATGCGTTCGTGGTTTCTACCAGGGGACACGATAGTTATAGAGTTTTTTAGATAGGAAATTAGATAGGGCGACTCCCTAGAGAGCAGCCGCTCGTACTCCTCCCAGGTTGTTTCTGGCAAAGTGATTATGCGATCGCCCGTTGTTTCTATATCTAGTTCAATTAGCATTTGATGGTTAGACCGATATTGTCAACTGTTTCTGTTTTTATTAGTTAATAGAGCTATTTTCTCTAGGAAACAAGCGTTCTAGGCTCTCCTGAAGATGTTGATGGGGATAAATATCTGCTTTCTTACTCCAAGCGTAATCTAGAGTTTGTTGATAACTCCATTGGGGTTGTTTGAAGAAACAATAAGCCACACCTGCAGAACCGCTTCTACCAATTCCGGCACGACAGTTTATTAGTACCTTTTTCTTGCCTTGCTGGAGTTCTCGCTCGATCCAAAAAATTGCTTCTTCTATTACTTTGTCGGGTATAGAATGTTGCGCTCCCTCTAGAAGAGCGAGATGCTTGTAAGCAATACCCATGTTTGTAGAGAAGTTTAACAGAAATTCTCCTGCTAAATTGAGCACGGCATCAAAACCATGTTCCCTAGCATTTGAAGCAGCGATAAAATTACCGACATGAACCCCAGGCATAATTTCGACGTAACTAGCACCCTGAGTCCAAATCATTTCAGGTGACGGGAGTTCTACGTTAAGGTAACCGTTTTCTTGCCAGTCCCCTACCCAGTGCCATTGCTTGGGTTGTTGCTTGAGTCCTACTCGGTAGGTAAATTGATAATTGCCTTCACTGGTAGGAGTAAAAGAGCCTTGAAAAATATAAATATTATCGGATTCTCGAGCTTGATATGGCAGTTCGATCGCCTGCCAATTGCCTTCGCTATTGAACTTATTTAAGGTGTTCGTCCACAGTTGAACTTTGAGCTGTTCAGGAGAGTAGGGACTAATTATTTTAACTGACGCTGCAAAGGTTTCTAGCCTGACGGGGTGACAACCCTGTGAGAAGTCAGACAGTGTAGGGAACAGAGACAACCTATGGTAAAAAAGATTCGGTCAGTTATTGAGAATCCGACCGAACCCTAAAAAATGTTAAACCAATTGTACCGCAATCATCTTTCACGTTATCTGAGTGATGACCAACTAATTACTTTGGAAGTGCTGGTATACCTTATCCAGACCTACAAACAAGTAAAGATAGAAAGACTAGCTGCATACTTCCCTTTACCAATTAAATATGAGAGCCGTCGTCGCCGAATCCAAAGGTTTTTGAAGTCCTCAGCTTTATCAGTTTCGTTAGTCTGGTTTCCCATAGTCAAAGAAGTAGTTCAAAAGAAATTCTTGCCAGACCAGACAATTTATCTAGTCTTAGATAGAACTCAATGGCAAGATAAAAATCTGTTCATGGTTGGAGTAGTGATGGCGAAAAGAGCTTTGCCTATATACTGGCAGTTTCTAGAGAAGAAAGGAGCCAGTAACTTCGCTCAACAAAAAGCCATATTACGTCCAGTATTGAAGCTGTTTAAACAACACCAAATCGTTATTTTAGGAGACAGAGAATTCCAGAGTGTTGAACTAGCTAAGTGGCTGACCCAGCAGCAGGTCTACTTTGTGCTTCGACAGAGAAAGAGTACGAAGATAATGGTAACTCAATTAGGTTTTACTCCCTTAAAAGACCTAGACGTTAATCCAGGAGACCAACGGTTTTATCAAGAAACTAAAGTCACTCAACTGCATCAAGTTTCGGGGATTTATTTA
>NZ_JBKGTY010000001.1:1439532-1468025 GCF_053543375.1 Myxosarcina sp. GI1(2024)
GAGCTATGTTTATTATCCAGCAATCTTTCTAGCTCCCTTGTCACCCCTTCAGGTTTCTAGCATATAAAGCGTCAGGTGAGAATTTACGGCGGGATGAATTTCTTGAAACTGCACTACAGGGTTGTTTCTCATCTAACGTTTCTGAGCACAAAGTGCCATCCACCCTGGATTGTTATTTCCTTTTTGACTTGCATAATAACCAGGGACACGATGAATTTTAAACTCTTCTAGTTCAAATCCAGCGGACATAGCATATTTTTCAAAGTCTGCTAATTTTGAAGAAGCTAAATAGGGTTCTGAGTTAGCCCACACTTCAGTATCGCGAAAATAGCGAGTCATTAGATTGGGAGGAGATAAGAATAACTGACTCTCTAAGTGAACCATGATTCCCCCTGGTTTCAATAGACGATAACTTTCAGCAAATACTCGTTTTCTAGCACCACTGGGAATTTCATGTAGCAGAATGTGACTGACGACTAAATCGAAAGCATTATCCTCAAACTCGGTTTGTTCTGCATTTTGTTGAGAGAAATAAACTTCCTCGTCCAATGCTTTTGCCCTAGCATCGGCGTATCTTAATAAAGATGCTCCCAGATCGATTCCCCATACCTCGGCATTAGGAAATTCCGATGCATATGGTAAGGTGCTGTGTCCGACCGAACAGCCGAGATCGAGAATTTTTTGAGGGGTAAATTCTGGATAATATTTACGCAAAACATTATTAATTAACGTATAGCCCAATTCATCATTTAGACCGCCAAACCAACCTTGTCCGTAGAGAAAAACACCGTGGTCGTAAATAGCTCCCGTCCAAAAATCAGCTTCATCTCTATTTTGCAAGTAGCCACCAGGCATCCGATGAATCTCGACTTTTGATTGATAGCGAGGATAGTCAAATTCAGAATTTAGTTCTAATTTGCCTCGATCTGGAATTTTTTGATAAGACTCAAATTCACGATTGAGTCTGTCGTGATCGCTTTCGATCGCGCTTGCCACTCTTTCCCAAAGTCGATCTTGTAATTCACTACGACGCTGGTTGGCTGCTTGTATTTCTGGAGTTGCATCTAGTTCTTGGCGAATGTGACGATAGAGCGATTCTGAATTCTCACTCTCAGGATAATTAGCCGCTATTTTTTCCAGCTTATTTTTAAGAAGTAAAAAATACTCATGGCGAAAGTTTTTAGTTTCGCTGGCTAAAGCTAAATCGTCTTCAGGATTATGAGCTTGAGGAATTAAGGGGTGTTTAGTCTGAGAATAGAGAAAGACCATAATTTTACCCTAAGCATTTTTAACTCTATTAATACTTTAATACTAACTCTAATTGCTATAGACTCTAGAGCATTTCGTCGTTCATAAGCGATTCGAGTACTATTTATCTGCTATTCTTGGGCAAAATCATCTGAAATTATGGTTTGTCACCCTGAGATATGAATCAGCGAGTCATTTCTTTATTAGGATTAATAGTTTTTGTGGGAATCGGCTATTTATTTTCGGTCAATCGTAGGGCGATTCAATGGTCTACAGTGCTTTGGGGAATTGGGTTGCAATTAATTCTGGCGGTCTTTATTCTCAAAACTACCCTGGGGTTAACTATGTTTCAATTTTTGGGCGATCTTCTCAAACAGCTACTCGATTTTTCTGATGAGGGAGCAAAATTTGTCTTTCTTATTTATTTACCCAATTTAACCATGAAAGAGCTACGATTATCAGTACCTATGCCTTGTGTGGCTTTTCCAATCTGAGAGGACATCTGAAAAGTTATCTTTTTAACTTTCCATTTCTTGGTTTTGCCCCCCTAAACCCCCAAGTCTGGGGGGAAAATAAATCATAGTCCCTGCCCCCTCTAATCTCCCCCAAATTTGGGGGAGACCATTCGTTCCCTCCCCAGCATTGGGGAGGGGTAGGGAGGGGCGGGGGATTTAGGGGGCATTAGTGTAATAAATCAGACTTCTCAGACAACCTCTGAGTTCGATTGGCATTCAAATTGGAGGACTTAGTACGATCGCACCCCACCGACAAAGGTATTTTGCAGACTTAGGATTGAGAGCGATGATTGCTACTTTTTTTGCCTGTTTTCTAACAGCTTGTGTCACGGGAATATTGTTGTGAAGCCAGTAGGTGGATGTAATTAAATCTAAAACAACTACCAAAGACGACAGGTAAGAAATTTTAGAGTTTTTGATGTCTATCTACATCGGACTTATTATATTTAACTTATATTTAATCGTTGTTCTCAAGGAGCTAGAAAATCGCTCGCCAAAAAATTATTAGATTTACTTCGCTTCAAGTGGGATGAAAGAGCTAAAAGTCAACAGCAACCAGATGTGGAAACACCTAAACAATTCTCAGCTAATTCGTTATTTGCTGCTTTTTGCCCTTGCCTGGGCGATCGCGCAGATAATCGCCTACTTTGAAACTGTGTTGATAATTTTTGTTTTTGCGGCAATACTAGCATTTTTACTCGATTATCCAGTTACTTGGGTCTCTCGTTTTATGTCTCGATGGTTGGCGGTGGTTTTCGTATTTGTACTCGCGCTGCTAATTCTAGGTGGCTTAGCAGCAACCCTGGGATTAACGATTATTGCTCAACTACAGCAACTGCTCGAACAAGCCCCCGAACTATTAAATAGCGCGATCGCACCACTTAAAGATTTACCTTTCATTCAAAATCAGGATATTAACCTCGACTTGAAGGCGTTTGAAGCACAGTTACAACAAAGAGCACTCAGTTTAATAGGTACGGGATTGTCCACAATCCAAAATATCTTGTTTAGACTACTGGACTTAGTGCTAATAGCGGTCGTTGCCTTCTTCATGCTGCTAGATGGTAGACCATTGTGGAACTTTGTCTTGCGCTTCATTGCTCCTAATTTACGAGAAGATTTAACGATTGCCATTTCCAAAAACTTTCTCGGTTTTTTTTGGGGTAGATTGCTTCTGTCGATTTTTTTCGGCGTATCGACGTTTTTGGTACTTATTTTGCTGAATATTCCCTATGCTTTGGCTTTAGCCGCGATCGCTGGAGTGTTCGATTTGATTCCCGGCATTGGTGCGACTTTAGGCATTGGCTTAGTCTGTTTGATTATTTTGCCTCAAGAAATTTGGCTTAGTTTCAAAATATTGGTTAGCTGCATCTTACTTCAACAAGTTGAGGAAAATTTACTAATGCCGAGAATCATGCAAGGTTCCCTCAATCTAAATCCAGTGGTCATGTTTTTGGCTTTACTCATAGGTGCGAGAATTGCCGGACTAATTGGTATATTTCTGTCAATTCCGACCGCAGGAGTGTTAATTAGTCTCCTCGATCTCGAAGAAATGCGCGGTGAAAATGTCAAATAGCGATCGAATGCCATTCTCTACAGTACGCACCTGGAAAAGACGGTTCAAATATCTGGTAAGTTACTTTATAATCTATTAGCGTAGCTCTAAAAGCTACAAAAATATGGAAATAAGTGCGCTTAATAGCTTCAGGACTTACGCACTTCAGCACTCTAAACCTTGATTTACCGTTACTGACTTGCTGCTCAAACAACGAAATTTCATTCAACTGCGTAAGTCCTGAGCTTAAAAGGTACGGTAAAAAAAGTCAATCAAGGAGCAGTCAATACTGAAGTAACAATAGAAGTTTCTCCAGGAGTTGAAGTGGTTTCAATTATTACCAAATCCTCAGCAGAAAAGCTGGGATTGAGTGCAGGAAAGGAAGCTTATGCAGTAGTTAAGGCGACAGATGTTATGGTAGCTGTAGATTAGTTTATCTGTCTTCGGTTATTAGTCATTAGCAAGTACGACTAATAACTAACGACTAATAACTCTCATAACTAAAGTGGTAGAAAAAATTCGACAGTAGCTTATTTCAACGACTGAAGATACCAAAATTTTTATGTCTCTATCAAAATTAACCTCAAAGGATCTAAGTAAACGTACCATGGAAAAGTACGATCTTTTAATTTCCCCCATTTTTCCTTAAAAATTTCCACTTGTAAATCATAATCTTCAGAGTCTTTAGGGGGAGAATTAAGTTTGAGATAAGCGGTCATTCTATGCTGCGTTTCACTGGTTTCTGTTACCCAACACTTAAATGTATTTTCTGGTTCTAATTCGTCAGCAAAAGCGATATGATGGGCTCGAATTCCTATATGAGTTAAAGAGTCGGGAATAGTTTCTACAACTTTAAGAGTACAGTTCCAATCTAATGCTTTTACTTTTTGTGAACTAATTGCTCGAGCTTGAGAAAAGTTTTTACATTCGGTTATCTGGGCAACAGCTAACTTTCTCGGATGCTCGAATATATCTTCTTTTGACCCTTCCGCAATTATTTTTCCATCTTTTAAGATCAAAAGGTTATTACTCACTCGATAAGCTTCTTCTAATTTGTGAGTAATAAATAAAGTAGTTCCTTGATAAGACGTAAGAACTTTTTTTAGCAGTCTTTCAATTCGATTGCGTAGATAAGTATCGAGTGCTGAAAGAGGTTCATCTAATAGTAAGGCTTCTGGTTCGATCGCCAAAGCTCTTGCTAAGGCTACTCTTTGTTGTTGTCCTCCAGAAATTTGATGAGGATAGCGATTTTCTAATCCTTCCAACTCCATCATTTCAATGTATCTTCCTATTCGTGACAATCGTTCCTCTTTTGGCAGATTTTGCAAGGCAAAAGCGATATTTTGTGCCACGGTCATATGGGGAAATAAAGCATAGTTTTGAAATAAAAAACCTATACGACGTTTACGAGTAGGAAGATCGATTTTTTTGTGGGAACAAAACAACACTCGATCGTTTAAAACGATAAATCCTTTAGTAGGTTTTTCTAGTCCAGCAATGCAACGCAACGTCATACTTTTTCCCGAACCCGAAGCTCCTAAAAGTCCTAAAGTGTTTCCATTGGCAGTAAAATCTACTTTAAGTTTAAAGTTTTGAAAGTTTTTTTCAATATCTAAAGAAAGTTCTGGTTTTTTGCTATTTACTTGGTAGCTTGAAAGGAGATTATTTTCTTGAGATGAGGTGGCTTTATCAGCTAAGTCTAGATCTTTAAACTGACCCAAAATAACAAAATTGAAAAGTTTGGTGATGAGATTGCCGCTTTCAATGTTTCGATTTTTAGAAAGCTCTTGAGATTCATCCCAATAATTAATCGCTGCAATAACTCCGAGAGAAATAAAGATCGTAATTAATACCCAAATCAAGGCTCTACCCATATTACCGGCTTCGGCAGCAAAAAATATCGCGATCGGCATGGTTTGGGTTCTACCATGAATACTACCAGCTAACATCAAAGTAGCGCCAAATTCTCCCAAAGCTCTAGCAAAGGCTAAAATAGTTCCCGCCACGACTCCAGGCCAAGCTAAAGGTAGCACGATCGACCAAAAAATTTTTCCTTCAGATGCTCCTAAAGTGCGAGCGCAGTCAATAAAATCATTATCGATTTGTTTAAAAGCGCTCAACACGGTTTTATACATTAACGGGAAAGAAACTACCGTGGCAGCAATAACTGTAGCTGGCCAAGAAAAGATAACGGTGATTCCCAACTGATTTAATAATTTTCCCACGGGATTATTGATGCCAAATAGCAATAATAACAAAAACCCGACAACTGTGGGCGGTAAAACCAAAGGAAGGGTTAAAATTCCGTCAATTAAACCTTTGCCTTTACCTTTATATGCCTTCATTCGGCTGGCAGCGGCAATCCCTACAAAAAAGGTAAAAACGGTAGCAACCGAAGCCGTTTTTAGGGAAATCCATAAAGGAGATAAATCAAAGTCCATCGCTGATACCTCATCAAAAGAAGGCAAACATTTGGTCGATCTAGTTGTTAATTCTTACCTATTCACTATTTGAAACCCATACTCTCTAAAAATATCTGTCGCTCGATCGCTCGATAAAAATTTCACAAATTCTTTAGCCGCCTCTGGGTTATCGGTGCGTTTGATTGCCGCTACTGGATAAATAATCGGTTCGTGAGTATCATCTGGTGCAGTGGCTACTACCCTAATCCGATCTGTTATTTGGGCATCTGTACTATAAACAATCCCCGCATCTACATTGCCAGTTTCTACATAGGTTAGAACTTGGCGGACATCTTTAGCAAAGACGGTTTTCGGTTGAAGTTCGTCATAAAGATTCATCGAAGTCAGAACTTGTTTTGCATAGGATCCGGCAGGCACACTTTCTGGCTCACCGATTGAAAATCTTTCAATCTGTTGGTTTGTCAAGTCCTGAAAATTAGAGATATTAGGCGCATTCCCATTGTTGGGGACGATTAAAACCACTTGATTTTTTAAGAGATCTTCACGAGTACCTTGTAATAAAAGGTCTTTTCGCTCCAACTCGTTCATAAACTTTTGGTTGGCGGAAATGTAGACATCGACGGGGGCTCCTTGTTCGATTTGTTGGGCTAAAGCTCCTGAGCTACCGAAGTTATACTCGATTTCAGTGTTTGGGTTTTCTTCTTGGTAAAGTTGTCCGACAGCTTTCATGGCATCTTGCATACTCGCTGCTGCTGATATAGTTAATTGGACTGGTTGTGACTGACTCAGCAATGTAACGAAAGGAGCACTAGCTGCGACCAGATTACAGCCAATTACTACCAAAAAAGTCATCCACGCCCAAGCAAATAAAGAAAAAATACGTTTTTTGTTCACGATCGCTAAAAAACATTTCAACTAAGGATAAGCTGTCAATCAAGCAGCCAATAGGTTTACAGAGCGTTGTCTGTTCCTAGCTAGGGCATCTGTTTAGATTAGTAAGGATTTTTACCCTCAGAGAATCCTTGGGTTTAAGCAAAGAAGCGTTGATAAAATGAAAATAAATAAATTCAGTTTTTACCAACTTAGTTGGTATATTACAATAATGCCCAGAAAAAAACAAGGTTGGATTACCTTTCAGTCTTCTTCAGAAGAGCGGCAGCTCTTAGAAGCTTACTGCCAGCAAACTCAACGTTCTAAGACAGAGGTTTTGCGCGAACTCCTACGCAGTTTAGAAGTTACTTCGGAATCGGCAACCTCGCTCTCGAAACCAGAAGCTGAAATGAATACACCAGAGCCATTTCAAGTGAGTGCCCGGAATCTATTGAAGGGAAAAATTACTCGTCTTCACCCCAATGGCGTTAACACCGAAATTACTCTAGAAATTGCGCCTCAAGTAGAGTTAACCTCTGTAATTACCACTACCTCTGCTCGACGGCTCGATCTAGAAACGGGTAAGATTGTTTACGCCATGATTAAGTCCAGCAATGTCATGATTGCTGTCAGTGATTCTCTAGAGCCAGTAGCGGAAAGCTTACTGGCTTAATCTCTAAAATAATGCCCTACATCAAGCGATAAAATGGCAGTGCGCTCTTTGCAAATGTAGCGAACAGATATTGCTAACTAAACTGCCTAACAGATTTCTGTCAATCCCCATAATTTAGTAAAAATTAGATTTTTCAAGTAGAGTATATTTCTGTCATCACCGCGGTCGCATCATTAAAAAATAGCCTCTGAGTAAAAAATAAAATCTATATAGGACAAAGCTTTAAGGTACTCGTGTCAGGCAGTCAGTCATTTAACTATTGATTATTGCGATCGGGTAATGGTCTTCCTTTAGTTTCTGGTAAGCTCGGATAGGGTTTATAAGGCATGGGAATATACTGCACCGATGGTCTACCCCCCGAAGGTTGTGGATAGAGTTCCATCAGATTATAGATAAATTTAGGCATTCCTACAGTTACTGGCAAACCAATTTCGCTAGCTTCCTCTACAGTAATCGGGCAATCGTGAGTAATTTTACCCGTAGTTAGCAACTCGATAATTCTCTCGATGTTTTCGGGAGCGATCTTGGGTTGGGGAATCTCGTCTTTGAGCAGAGTACGTACGAAACGCTGTACTTGCGCGATCGCTTTTTTAGACAAATCCGCCATAATCAAGGTCTGATCGTCAATGTCGGCGATCGGTTTTTGTTCTACCACCTGCAAAATACTGGCTGCTGCCATGTTACCCAACTGGGGATCGACGGGTCCGAGTACGGCATTTTCATCCATGATAATTTCATCTGCTGCCAAAGCCAGCATCGTACCGCCACTCATCGCATAATGGGGTACGAAAACAGTCACCTTAGCAGAATGACGGATTAAAGCCCTAGCAATTTGTTCTGTAGCTAAAACCAAACCACCAGGAGTATGTAAGATCAAATCGATCGGAGTATTAGAAGGAGTAAGGCGTATCGCTCGTAAAACTTGTTCGGAATCTTCGATCGAAATGTAGCGCGAAAGGGGAATACCGAGCAAGCTAATTGATTCTTGACGATGAATCAGCAGAATAACCCGACTTTTTCGCTGTCTTTCTAGTTCTCTTATCGCCTGTATTCTTTGAGCTTCAATGCGGCGACGTTGCCAGACAGGTTGTAAAGAAGAAATGGCGAGAAAAATCCAGAAAAGATCGAAAAAATTAAAATTCATGTCGGTAACGAGGTCAATAATAAAAGTTAATTTGTTTATTGTTTCAGTTTTTAGGGAGCTAAAGATCTATCTGGAGTTGTTCGATAGCTCTTACACTGAGAATAGGCTCTCGGTACTGGGGTACGCTCTTTTGTTAGTTATTAACTATGAGCTAATAATTAAGTTATTTGCTGCAACTATCCCATGGCTAATATTTTACAGAAGATATACCAAAAGTTCGTCTACTATCAAGGAAACAAAATTGCCATAGTCAAACCGAAACATAAAAATAAGACTAATTACTACGGCAAGCAGCACTAGCCAAAACGCAGATACGATACCAGTTATTTTACCCGCCTGAAATTTTTGCCACCAATTCTGGGGACGAACGTCTCTCAACCAAAAAGTGGCGATCGCCGCTAGATTCAGACATACGATATTGGTTAGCACCAAAACTGAGGTTTCAAGAGCGGGTTGCCATAGTTGCGAACCAATTAGCATTCCCAAAGCTACTAAAGGAGGTAGTAATGCCACTGAAACCATAACTCCTACTACTGCGCTTTGTTCTCCAACCGTCAGAGAAATTGCTCCCGCTGCACCCGAAGCAAAAGCTAAAATAACGTCGGAAAAATCTACGCTGGTTCTAGTGGCAATTTCCTTCATCCCCAAATTAACCGGCACCATTATGCCTAAAGAAATCGACAGTAGTAAAGACAGGAAAATTTCTGTCAAACCTACTTTTATCGTTCTAATTGCTAGAGACAGATCTCCAAAAGTAGTAGCAACAGCCAATGCCATGTTGGGTTTGAGCAAAGGTGCGATTACCATTGCTCCGATAATTACCACTTCACTGCCTTCTACCAAACCAATTGCTGCGATCGCTGTAGCGAGAATAACTAAAGAAATTTCCGTGCTACAAAGGCGAATGCTTTTAGCAATCTGAGTATAAATTTCTTGTCGATGGATGAGTTTATCACTATCTTGGTGAGAAGGTTTGTAGGATTGTAAATTAGCTTGAGTTAGTACGGTTTCTACTGGCAAAATTAGCAGTTGAAAATCGTCGAGGTGGGCTAATTTTCGTTTGAGATCTTCAATTAACGATTCCACTCGCTCTTCATCGAGTAAGATTTTGACCGCAAGTTGCTGTTGCGATTTAAAGACAGTCTTGGTTTTTAGCCAAGGATACGATGATAGTAGTTGCTGTATATTTTCTTCTTCTGTTAGAGGTAAAAAAACTTCAATCAAGCGGAGGCTCATTAACTATTAACCAAATGGTACTAGAGGAATAAGTATAAATCAGGAAAATCTGGCAATCTAGCGATTGTCGTTCGTTGAGGGTCGATTGAGGTTTACCGTATTGCTGTAGTAATTTTAATTCAAAGGAAAAATAAACTGTTGGTCTAGCTTTAGTTTATTTTCTCTTATCAATTTGGTTAATAAAAAAGGTGAGTTATATCTCAATAACCCACCTCGTTGAGATTAACTCTTGAAAATTAACTAGCTAGCTTTATACCAACTAACGTCTTTGTCTTTAGTAGCCCAGAACATATCGTGAATTTTATGAACTGCTTCCATTAGTTCGCTAGCATGTTGAGAGCTTACTTCTACTTTGCAAGCAGAACAAAGTTTTGCTGCTTTCCAGAAAGTATCGTGAAGATCGGGATATTTTTCTAGATGTACCGGCTTGAAATAATCCGTCCACAGAATCAATAGCTCATCTTTAGTTATTTGAGCCTGTTCTTCCTTAATCGCAACAAAACGAGAAACAGTGTTCTGATAAGCTACTGTTGCCTGTTTATCGCTGGAATTAGGAATTTCTAGATCGAGAATTTTGTTGGTCATTGCCACAACTGCTTCAGCAGCAATGCGAGCCGAGGCAGGATCGTAAACACCACAAGGACCGTCGCAGTGAGCGTGAACCTCTGGTGCGGGGAATAAATTTTTAATTGTAGTAATGAATTGATTCAACATAATTTATCTTCAATCGTGTTTGTATGTTCGCACCGACCGCAATCGCAGTCAGCTATATAATAATTACGCTGGAAAAGATGGGTTCAATATTTCCAAAGGTATAAAATTATCATCTTATATCTTTGTTTTCTTTTCCTATTTAGAGCTTAGTGCGATCTAGGGTTGCTTTGCAAGAAGACATAAATTTAAAGCTAGCGCATCTATCTTTAATTGGAACTAGCAGAATTAGTACCAGCAGGAGTAACACTATCAATTACTGTTAAACTGCCATCTTCTCCTACCTGCCAGACATCATAGCTACCGACGACGTCACCATTTTCGTCAATATCGACGTTACCGCTGGCTCCCTGGTAGTTAATTTCTTCGCCATTACGAACCAACTCCAATGCTTCGCAGACATCGCTTACTTCGGTTCCAGGTGCATTGGCTACATCTAAAATATTGTTTTTAATTCCTTCTCCTGTATTTTCGTCGGCAGCTTCGGCAGCCAGCATCATCAATATGGCGGCATCCCAGTTATGAGGGACAAAAGCGGTTAATTCTTTGCCGGTTTCTTCCTGCCAGAGTTGGGAAAAAGATTCTAGGGCTTGACCGTCAGCTCCCGGCACCGTACCTAAAGCTCCACTGATAATCGATGTGCCCTCTTGTGTTTCACCTACCTGTCTGACAAAATCTTCAGAATATACCCCATCGGTTAGCAGAATCGTAACTCCATCTGTCAATCCCTGCTCGTAAGCCGATCTGAGTAATACGCTACCGGTTTCAGCGTAAAGCACGGCAGCTACCGCGTCTGGGTTGCCTTGGAAAGCAGCTTTAGCTTCGGTATCAAAAGTGGCAGCTTTGGCATCGTAGCGGACTGGTTCGGTTTTAGTGTTAACTTTGCCATTTGTATTTTCAAAGGCTTGCACGAACTGCCGCTCGAAACCTACCCCATAATCATTATTAATTACCACAGTAGAAACGTTTTCAAATCCCTGTTTCTCAGCTAGTGCAGCTAAAGCTTGAGCTTGATAGGTATCTGGGGGAGCCGTACGCGCCCAGTAACCGTTAAATTCGCCATTACTAGCGCGTTCGGTAAAGACGGGACTGGTGCTACCTGGAGAAACCATCATCACATTATTGCGTACTGCAATATCCACTACGGCACTGGAAACACTACTGGCAAATGCACCTATGACGCCATCGACATTATCCACTTCAGCTAATTGAGTCATTGCCGTACTACCTGCCGTAGGATCGGTTTGACTATCTTGAACGCTTACGCTTACGGGACTCTCATTAACTCCACCGCAGTCGTTTACGGTATCTACTGCTAGCTGAACGGCAGTAGGCCAATTTTGCCCAATGGAAGCTAAATCTCCAGTGGTCGGAGCTAAAACTCCTAGTTTTAGTCCATCTCCACTTGCGCCACCATTATCAGCCGTATTAACCTCTTGACAACCGACAATTAGAAAACTGCTAGCTACTACGGTCGAGACCGAGACGGTGAATTTACGCTTTTGGCGATCGCCATTAAAAAGTTTCATACTTTAAATCCTATTCAATTCAAAGATATTTTCATCGACTAATATAATGCTTTTAAAATACTGTTAGTAAATTAACTCTACAGGTTAATTTAAGTATTGCGTAGTAACCTGCGCACGCTAAAACTAACAGCACTAAATTTTTCTGTTTCTGTCTGGTACGGAGAAGGAGGGATTCGAACCCTCGATGAAGTTTACACCTCATAACTCCTTAGCAGGGAGCCGCTTTCAACCACTCAGCCACCTCTCCAAGGTTTCAATTCGGGTTATCATTATAGCAGATTTATCAAAACTGTAGAATAATAATTTGCTCAGCTCGGTTATGAATGATGGACGGGGAGAATAGATGTTTACCGAAGCAACCGGAAAACGCTGATTTCGTACCCGGCGATCGCTCTCGATTAATTAGCAAAGGGTAATCGAGCGAAAATTTTTTTCCACATTCGATACTGGGATTGCTATACTTATCGATTGACTCATAAATAATTCCATTACTCTTAAGAGCAACATTGGTAAAAGGCACTATTGCCAACATTATTTATAATGTCACAATAAAACTAGCAGCACTTACCAACGAAGATCGTCGATAACGCAGCGCTCATAGCTAAGGAGACTGCGGTGCAGCTGCTTTTTGGTCAGTAAAAAGCTCTTATATTGCTTTGAGTCTAAAAAAAATAGTTGAATTTCCTCTATTTTTGTCGATCGAACTAAGGTTCTAACCTAGCTTATGAATGACGAACCAACCAGGGCTATTGCCTTAATCTCCGTTCACGGCGATCCTGCAGTCGAGATTGGAGAAGAAGAAGCAGGAGGGCAAAATGTATACGTCCGTCAAGTTGGCGAAGCATTGTCTCGTCAGGGATGGCAGGTAGATATGTTTACCCGTGCTAGCGATTCCCAACAAGCTAAGATCGTTAGCCACGGCGCTCGCTGTCGTACTGTTCGTTTGAACGCAGGACCAGAAGAATTCATTCCCCGTCAAGATATTTTTGACTACGGCAAAGAATTTGTCGAGTCAGTCTTGAAATTTCGAGAAAAAGAAAATCTCAACTATTCCTTAATACATACTAATTACTGGATTTCAGGCTGGGTAGGACTCCAATTAAAGCAGCAGCTAAAGATTCCCATGGTGCATACCTATCATTCTTTGGGAGCGGTCAAATATGAGTCGATGTCTGAAATTCCAGAAATTGGTAATACTCGTTTAGAAATCGAGAAAGATTGTTTAGAACTAGCTGATTGCATTATTGCTACTAGCCCACAAGAAAAAGAGCATATGCGCTCCCTGGTTTCCGAACGTGGCAGTATCGAAATTATTCCCTGTGGTACCAATGTGCGACACTTCAATGCCATCGGTCAGGCAGAGGCGCGCTCTCGTTTGGCGATTGCCGATGATGCTAAAGTAATTTTTTATATCGGTCGTTTCGATCCCCGCAAAGGCATCGAAACTCTAGTACGCGCTGTCGGTCAGTCTGGCTGGAAAAATGATCCCCGCTTGAGGTTAATTATTGGGGGCGGTTCGCGTCCTGGTAGAAGCGATGGTCTCGAACGAGAGAGAATTGAGGCGCTCGTCGCCAAATTAGGACTAGAAGGAAAAACAGATTTTCTCGGCAGAGTTAGCGATGGCGAACTGCCTCTATATTATGCTGCTGCCGATGTCTGCGTCGTCCCCAGTCACTATGAACCTTTTGGCTTAGTGGCAATTGAAGCGATGGCCAGCGGTACTCCTGTAGTCGCTTCTAAGGTAGGTGGGCTTCAGTTTACCGTAGTCGACGGCGAAACTGGATTGCTCGTACCTCCTCAGAATATAGAAGCATTTGCCCAGGCGATGGCTCGCCTCCTCGATAATCCTCGATGGCGCGACACTTTGGCAAAAAATGCCAGAAAGCGAGTAGAAGAGAGATTTAGCTGGGAGGGTGTGGCTACTCAACTCAACCAGCTCTATTTGAAACTAATTGAAGATAATCGCCGGTCTCAAACAGTAGCCACTAACAGTCAATCGGGCTGAGTTTCTCTTACTAGACCCGTCGAAACAGGAACGGGTAGCCACTTACTTGTCTACTCATCCTGATGAGTGCTATCCTCGGTTCGCAGTTTTACTGAATCTGCATGAGAAGGTAAACCTTCTGCCTGTGCCAGAATTTGAATCGTACTAGACATCTTTTTCAGGGCTGTAGAAGAGTAGTCAATTAAGCTCGAGTGTTTCATAAATGTCTCCACCCCTAATGCAGAAGCATAACGAGCCGCTCCCGAAGTAGGTAGGGTGTGGTTCGGTCCTGCTAAATAATCCCCAACCGCTTCTGGTGTGGAGTTGCCCATAAAAATTGCTCCGGCATGACGAATCTGGTCGAGCAACTCCCAAGGTTCTGCGACCTCTAATTCTAAATGTTCGGGAGCGAATAAATTAGAAAGTTCTGCTGCTGTTGCTAGAGAATCGACTAAGACGATCAATCCATAGTGAGCGATCGCTTTTTCAGTCAAAATTTTTCGAGAATGATTCTCTAGTTGCCTGCTGACTTCGGTTTGGACTTGTCGAGCTAGATTGTTATCAGTCGTCAATAGAATTGCTGCCGCCATCGGATCGTGTTCGGCTTGTGCTAGTAAATCTGCCGCTACATGAACTGGGTTGGCTTCTGCGTCGGCAATAATTAATACTTCAGAAGGTCCTGCTAACGAATCGATTCCCACCTTACCGTAAACCATTTTTTTAGCCAGGATCACGTAAATGTTACCAGGACCTGTAATTACGTCCACCTGAGGAATTGTTTCCGTTCCATAGGCTAAGGCTGCTATTGCTTGCGCTCCTCCGATACGATAAATTTCTTCCACTCCTGCTTCTTGGGCTGCGACTAAAACTGCAGGATTGATTTCTCCCTCCGCTCCAGGAGGAGTTACCATAATTGTTCGCGGTACTTGGGCGACTTTGGCGGGAATGGCATTCATCAATACCGTACTGGGATAGGCCGCTCTCCCGCCAGGGACATACAAGCCCGCTCTATCGACCGGAGTATATCTTCTACCCAATACTACATCGTCATCTTCAAATTTTACCCAAGACTTAGGAACTCGTTGTCGATGAAAAGCTTCAATTTTCTGACAGGCTAACTGAATTGCATGAAGCAAATCTTGAGAAATATGTTGATAAGCAGCATCTAGTTCTGAGGCACTTACCCTCAATTGTTCTGCGGCTAGACTTTGCCCGTCAAATTTCTTGGTATATTCTAGCAAAGCACGATCGCCATGATGTTTGACGGTGGTAATAATGTTCCTGACCGTTTCTTCTTGGGGTCGAATATCGTTATCTATAGTACGATTGCTAATCCGCTTGAGTTCTGCTTGTGCCTCAGCTTGCCGTTCGATTATTCGCAGCATCGAGTTCTCATGTCCCTTGGAGTTACTACCCAACGTGAGTTAAGTTCGGGAATTTCACTGCAGTTGGTTCAATGCTGCTACCAGCAAACCCAACTTTTGAAGAAACTTCCTCGCTTAAAGTGCTCACTGTATCTTGATATCTTTAGCTTAACTTGTATTTGTGGTGTAGGTGGTGCGATCGAAAGTTAAAATACCTCTTTGGTATCCCTGAGTTGAAAAAATAAAGTAAACTAGATTGTGAAGATTAAATTAGACATTCGATAGAGTTTATTTTTATTTTTTTATTATCCGACCGTAAACAACTATTATAGCTAGGGATTTTATTTCTTGACAGAAATCTTTATAGCTTGTTAGGATATAGAATCCAGTTCTATCTGATTTTTTCTTTTTAAGAAACTTAAACTTAAAGTACTACCAGCAAAGTAATTATTCGTTAATAACTGTGGCTAACTCTAAATCGGCAATCAAACGCATCAGAACAGCAGAGCGCAATCGCCTTCGTAACAAAGCATATAAGTCAGCAGTGAGAACTCTGATGAAGAAATACTTTAGTACTGTAGAACAGTATACAGCAGAACCAACTTCCGAAAACATGAGCCTTGCTCGTCAGGCTATGTCGGCAGCTTACAGTAAGATAGATAAGGCTGTCAAACGCCAGGTATTACACAAAAATAATGGAGCTAGAAAAAAAGCCCGTATAGCCAAGCATCTGGCTCGAGTTACCAAAGCAGCATCTTAGAGGAATAAAATTCAGTCTTCGATTTTTCCTAAAATTCAAAATTTTAATAAAATATAACAGCAAGCAAATTACCCCAAGTAAATGCAGTTAATCGATACCCATGTACACATCAACTTTGATGTTTTTCAGGGGAACCTAAGCTCGCTTAGAAAGCGTTGGTTTGAAGCAGATGTAGTTCACTTGGTACACTCCTGTGTGGAACCAGAAGAGTTTCAGGGAATCAAGTCTCTAGCAGACAAATTTCCCGAACTGTCTTTTGCAGTGGGGTTGCACCCTTTGGATGCACATAAGTGGCAAGATGAAACTGCTGGAAAAATCTTAGCTTTGGCTAGTTCGGATTCGCGAGTCGTAGCTATAGGCGAAACTGGATTGGACTTTTATAAAGCCGATAACCATACTCTACAGGAAAAAGTATTGCAAGAGCAATTAAAAATAGCGCGCAAGTTAGATAAACCAGTTATCATTCACTGTCGCGATGCTGCTGAAAGGCTAAAAGATATCTTAGTAAATTTTTGGCAGTCTCAGGGAGCGGTTAGAGGAGTAATGCATTGCTGGGGTGGTAACGAGGAAGAAACCCGGTGGTTTCTCGATCTGGGTTTTTATATTAGCTTTAGCGGCATCGTAACCTTTAAAAATGCTCGAGAGATTAAGAATGCTGCCAAAATCGTTCCTAGCGATCGCTTGCTTGTAGAAACTGATTGTCCTTTTCTAGCTCCCGTACCCCAGCGCGGAAAAACCAACGAGCCAGCCTATGTACGCTACGTCGCCGAACATCTAGCCTCACTGCGCAATGTTTCTTTAGAAACCATCGCTCGACAGACTACCGCCAATGCTTGTCGTTTATTCAAACTTCCTTTACAACCAGCCTCACAGCTTACTCAGACCTAGCGATGTGATACTGGGCGGTTTTTGTTGGAATTGCCTAGGGAAGCAGTGGACAGTTGCCAAGTTAGCGATGCGAGAGTGTGAGGTGTTTGTTATTGTAGCGATCGCTGGGAGTTCGTTAAATGGTAAATTTACTACTTCGGTTCGCAGCTGTACACGAGGTTAAGAGGGATATTATACAGCCGAGACTTAACTTTTTCGAATTCTCAACTGGTGTTTCCTCGTCAATAAAATCGAGCCGCACCAATCCTTTTTATCATTTAAAGCTAATGACAGATTTTTTAGTTAGACAAACAGCAAGATCCAGTTAATCTTTATCGCCTTAGTCAATTTCTTTACCACCAGCAATAAATAAAATAACTAAATTATATGACTAATACCGCTCACAACAACTTACTGCCAGACCTAATTGAAATTCAGCGTTCTAGTTTTCGTTGGTTTTTAGAACAAGGATTAATTGAAGAATTTAATAGTTTTTCTCCCATTACCGACTATACGGGAAAATTCGAGCTGCATTTTATCGGCGAAAATTATCGGCTCAAAGAACCAAAATATTCGATGGAAGAAGCCAAACGTCGTGACAGCACCTATAACGTGCAAATGTACGTTCCCACCCGCCTGATCGACAAAGAAAGCGGAGAAATCAAAGAAATGGAGGTGTTCGTCGGCGATTTGCCGTTAATGACAGCTCGCGGAACATTTATTATTAACGGTGCCGAGCGCGTGATTGTCAACCAAATTGTGCGCTCTCCTGGAGTTTACTACAAAGCTGAAACGGACAAAAACGGACGGCGAACCTATTCTGCTTCTCTAATTCCCAACCGAGGAGCCTGGTTAAAATTTGAAACCGATAAAAATGGTTTGGTCTGGGTAAGAATCGATAAAACTCGCAAACTCTCGGCTCAGGTACTCTTAAAAGCGATCGGCTTGAGCGACAACGAAATTCTCGATGGCTTGCGCCATCCCGACTTCTATCAAAAAACCCTAGACAAAGAAGGAAATCCCAGCGAAGAAGAAGCCTTACTAGAGCTATATCGCAAACTCCGTCCAGGGGAACCACCTACCGTAAGTGGAGGTCAGCAGCTACTAGAATCGCGCTTTTTCGATCCCAAACGCTACGATCTCGGTCGAGTCGGACGTTACAAATTAAACAAAAAACTTCGTCTTACCGTTCCCGATACGATTCGAGTATTAACCACTACCGACATTATGGCAGCGGTAGATTACCTAATTAACCTCGAATTTGATGGCGGTAGTACGGACGATATCGACCACTTGGGTAATCGTCGCGTTCGTTCTGTAGGAGAACTGCTGCAAAACCAGGTTCGGGTCGGCTTGAATCGCCTCGAAAGAATCATTCGCGAACGGATGACTGTCAGCGAATCTAACAGCCTAACCCCTGCGGCGCTGGTCAACCCCAAACCCCTAGTAGCAGCTATTAAGGAATTTTTTGGTTCTTCTCAACTGTCTCAGTTTATGGATCAAACCAATCCTCTGGCAGAATTGACTCACAAACGTCGTCTGTCTGCATTGGGACCTGGAGGATTGACCAGAGAAAGAGCGGGATTTGCCGTTCGCGACATTCATCCTTCGCACTACGGAAGAATTTGTCCCGTCGAAACCCCTGAAGGACCGAATGCCGGATTAATTGGTTCTTTGGCTACCTATGCACGGGTTAACGAATATGGTTTTATCGCTACTCCCTACTATCGAGTAGAAAATGGCAGAGTTTTATACGAAGAAGAATCGGTTTATTTGACTGCCGACGAAGAAGACGATTTGCGGGTAGCACCGGGAGATGTCGCTACTGATGATGAGGGTTATATCATCGGCGAGAATATTCCCATTCGCTACCGCCAAGAATTTTCTACCTGTAATCCTGACGAAATAGATTATGTAGCGATTTCTCCCCTACAAATCGTTTCGGTGGCTACGAGCTTGATTCCCTTTCTCGAACACGACGACGCTAACCGTGCCTTGATGGGTTCGAATATGCAGCGGCAAGCCGTACCTCTATTGCGCCCGGAACGCCCCTTGGTAGGAACGGGCTTAGAAGCACAGGCAGCCAGAGATTCGGGGATGGTAGTCGTCTCGCGGACTCACGGCATAGTCACCTTTGTCGATGCTACCGTCGTCAAAGTTAGAGTTACCGAAGGCAGTAACGGGCTATACGCTCCTGAAGTGGGAACGGAAATTAGTTATCAGTTGCAAAAATATCAACGTTCTAACCAGGATACTTGTTTGAACCAAAGACCCTTAGTTTATGTCGGTGAGGATGTCGTACCGGGGCAAGTCTTAGCTGATGGTTCTGCTACCGAAGGTGGAGAATTAGCTTTAGGACAAAACGTACTGGTTGCCTATATGCCTTGGGAAGGCTATAACTACGAAGATGCGATCCTAATTAGCGAAAGACTAGTATTTGACGACGTTTACACTAGCATTCACGTCGAAAAATATGAAATTGAAGCTCGCCAAACTAAACTAGGACCAGAAGAAATTACCAGAGAAATTCCCAACGTAGGCGAAGATGCCCTGCGCCATCTAGACGAAAGGGGCATTATTCACATTGGTGCCTGGGTAGAAGCAGGAGAAATTCTAGTGGGTAAAGTGACTCCGAAGGGCGAGTCGGATCAACCACCCGAAGAGAAGTTACTGCGAGCCATCTTTGGTGAAAAGGCCAGAGACGTGCGGGATAATTCTTTGCGAGTTCCCAACGGCGAAAAAGGCCGAGTAGTAGACGTGAGAGTATTTACCAGAGAGCAAGGAGACGAACTACCTCCTGGAGCTAACATGGTAGTGCGAATTTACGTCGCTCAAAAACGCAAAATTCAGGTAGGTGACAAAATGGCGGGTCGTCACGGCAATAAAGGGATTATCTCTCGGATCTTGCCCATTGAAGATATGCCCTACCTACCAGACGGCACGCCGATAGATATCGCCCTCAATCCTTTGGGAGTTCCCTCGAGAATGAATGTCGGGCAGGTGTTTGAATGTCTTCTTGGCTGGGCGGGAGAAAACCTGGCAATGCGGTTTAAAATGATGCCATTTGATGAGATGTATGGTAAAGAAGCATCGAGAGAGTCCGTACACGGCAAAATTAAAGAAGCTTCGCACAAACTAGGGAAAGAGTGGGTATTTGACCCCGAAAACCCCGGTAAAATTCAGGTTTTTGACGGACGCACTGGAGAACCATTCGATCGCCCCGTAACCATCGGTAAAGCCTATATGCTGAAGCTAGTTCACCTAGTAGATGATAAGATTCACGCTCGTTCTACCGGACCTTATTCTCTGGTTACTCAACAGCCCCTTGGTGGTAAAGCCCAACAGGGTGGACAGCGTTTTGGCGAAATGGAAGTTTGGGCATTAGAAGCCTATGGTGCGGCATATACCCTACAAGAATTACTGACCGTCAAGTCAGACGATATGCAGGGACGTAACGAAGCTCTCAATGCGATCGTCAAAGGCAAACCCATTCCTCGACCCGGTACCCCCGAATCTTTCAAAGTACTGATGCGCGAACTTCAATCCTTAGGACTAGATATTGCCGTACACAAGCTAGAAACGTTAGAAGACGGCAGCAGCAATGATGTGGAAGTAGATTTAATGGCAGATAGTCCCCGACGCACTCCCAGTCGTCCTACCTATGAATCTCTATCACGAGAAGAAATTCAAGAAGGAGAAGCTTAATTTTAGATGAATCGATGGTGAAGGATGAAATTTTTTCTCCTTCATCTTGTTTTCCCAGCCAGCATGAATTTTAATTCAGTTTAGTGATAATTAATGAGAAACCTACAAGAACCAAGATTTGATTACGTTAAAATCGGCATTGCCTCTCCCGAAAGAATTCGCGAGTGGGGCGAACGAACATTACCCAACGGTCAGTTAGTTGGAGAAGTAACCAAACCCGAAACGATTAACTACCGCACCCTCAAGCCAGAAATGGACGGACTATTTTGCGAACGAATTTTTGGTCCTGCCAAAGACTGGGAATGTCACTGCGGTAAGTACAAACGAGTACGTCATCGCGGGATCGTCTGCGAACGTTGTGGGGTGGAGGTAACCGAATCCCGAGTACGGCGTCATCGCATGGGTTATATCAAGCTTGCGGCACCGGTGACTCACGTTTGGTACCTGAAAGGTATTCCCAGTTATCTCAGCATTTTGCTGGATATGCCACTGCGGGATGTGGAGCAGGTGGTTTACTTTAATGCTTATGTAGTTTTAGATCCTGGTAATGCTCAAAACCTATCTCCAAAACAGTTGTTGACTGAAGACCAGTGGATTGAAATCGAGGATCAGCTCTACAGCGAGGAGTCCGAACTAATTGGAGTAGAAGTGGGCATCGGTGCCGAGGCAGTACAGAGACTCTTAGAGGAAGTTAACCTCGAAGAAGAAGCAGAAAAACTCCGAGAAGAAATTAACGACGCTAAAGGACAAAAACGAGCCAAGTTAATCAAACGTCTGCGAATTATCGATAACTTTATCGCCACGGGAGCACGTCCCGAATGGATGGTAGTTACGGCAATTCCCGTAATTCCCCCCGATTTACGTCCGATGGTACAGCTAGATGGAGGCAGATTCGCTACTTCCGACCTTAACGACCTCTACCGCCGCGTAATCAACCGCAATAACCGTTTGGCACGCCTGCAAGAAATTCTCGCGCCTGAAATCATCGTTCGGAACGAGAAAAGAATGCTGCAAGAAGCAGTAGACGCATTAATTGACAATGGTCGTCGCGGTCGCACTGTCGTCGGGGCAAATAATCGTCCGTTAAAATCTCTCTCAGATATCATTGAAGGCAAACAAGGACGTTTTCGGCAAAACCTCCTGGGTAAACGAGTTGACTATTCAGGGCGTTCGGTAATTGTCGTCGGACCCAAACTAAAAATCTATCAGTGCGGTTTGCCCAGAGAAATGGCAATCGAGCTATTTCAACCTTTTGTCATTCATCGCCTGATTAATAGCGGTATGGTTAATAATATTAAAGCTGCTAAAAAGTTAATCCAGCGTAACGATCCTGGGGTCTATGAAGTCTTGAAAGAGGTAATTGCCGGACATCCGGTATTGCTCAATCGGGCTCCGACACTGCACAGATTGGGAATTCAGGCATTCGAGCCAATTTTGGTCGAAGGTAGGGCGATTCAGCTACATCCTTTGGTGTGTCCTGCTTTTAACGCCGACTTCGATGGGGATCAAATGGCAGTTCACGTTCCCCTGTCTCTTGAGGCGCAAGCCGAAGCGAGATTGTTAATGCTAGCCTGTCACAATATTTTATCTCCAGCTACGGGCAAACCGATAGTCGCTCCTTCCCAAGATATGGTCTTGGGGTGTTACTATTTGACTGCTGAAAATCCTCGGGTAACTAAAGGGACGGGAAGGCGTTTTGGTAGTTTAAATGACGCGATCGCGGCTTACGAACAGGGACAAGTCGACATTCATACTTACGTTTGGCTGCGTTATCAAGGAGAAGTAGAAACCGACGAACCCGACAATGAAATAGTCGAAACCGAACAATTAGCAGACGGCAGCACTATTGAGTACTATCGCCAACGTTGTGTCAGAAGAGCAGCTAATGGAGAACAGCTATCGCAGTATATCAATACTACTATCGGCAGAATTATTTACAACAAAACCATTCAAGACGCTCTGGCGATCGCTTAATAGGTGAGATCCGCTTATACAATCAAGTTTATAGCTAGGAAAAATTGCAATGAAATTTTATAATCGCATCGTCGATAAAGGTAGTCTGAAAAAGCTGATTGCCTTGGCGTTTACCAATTATGGTTCGGCACGTTGTGCCACTATGGCAGACCATCTCAAAAACTTGGGTTTTCGTTATGCTACCAAAGCCGGTGTGTCGATTAGTGTCGAAGACTTGAAAGTACCGCCGATTAAGTCCCAATTATTAGAAGCTGCCGAAACTGAGATCAAACAAACTGAAAGTCGTTATGCTCGGGGTGAAATTACCGAAGTAGAACGCTTTCAAAAAGTTATCGACACCTGGAACGGTACCTCAGAAAATCTTAAAAATGAGGTAGTAACCAACTTTAGGTCTAGCGATCCCCTAAACTCCGTTTATATGATGGCTTTTAGCGGAGCGCGGGGTAACCTATCTCAGGTTCGTCAGCTCGTGGGAATGCGGGGGCTAATGGCAGATCCCCAAGGGGAAATCATCGACCAGCCAATTAAAACCAACTTCCGCGAAGGATTGACCGTAACCGAATACATTATCTCGTCTTATGGAGCGAGAAAAGGCTTGGTAGATACCGCACTGCGCACTGCCGATTCTGGCTATTTAACTCGTCGTTTGGTAGACGTATCTCAGGATGTAATCGTCAGAGAAGTAGACTGCGGCACCAGCAGAGGTATCCAACTACAGGCAATGAAAGACGGCGATCGCACTCTAATTCCTCTTAGCGATCGCCTGCTGGGTAGAGTTTTAGCCGAAGATGCCGTTGAAGCAAAAACAGGTGAGGTAGTCGCCTCACGCAATCAGGATATCGACCGCGATTTGGCAGAAGAAATTGGCAATCGGGTCGAATCGGTAGTAGTACGCTCGCCCCTAACTTGTGAAGCAGCTCGTTCGGTCTGTCAAAAATGCTATGGCTGGAGTTTGGCACACGGACACATGGTAGATATGGGCGAAGCCGTTGGTATTATTGCGGCTCAGTCCATTGGCGAACCCGGAACTCAACTAACCATGCGCACGTTTCATACCGGTGGGGTCTTTACTGGGGAAGTAGCCAGACAAATCAAAGCCAAAACCAGCGGTAAGATTAAATTTACCAAAGGTTTGAGTACGAGAAAAATTCGCACCCGCCATGGAGACGAACGGGAACAGGTAGATACTGTCGGCGATTTGGTTTTAGTTACCGACAAAGGTAAAAACCTCTCCTACAATCTGACCATCGGTTCTCTAGTTCACGTGAGCGATGGTGAAGGAGTTACCCAAAATCAATTACTCGTAGAGGTTGCCAAAGCTAGAGTTCAGAAATCGACTGAAAAAGCCGCTAAAGATGTAACTTCCGATTTGGCCGGCGAAGTAGTATTTGCCAATTTGATGCCCGAAGATAAAAAAGACCGTCAGGGCAATACTACTCGGGTCGCTCAAAGATCGGGACTGCTGTGGATTTTATCGGGAGAAGTTTATAACTTACTTCCCGGTGCCGAACCAGTGGTTAAAAATGGCGATCGCGTCGAGTCGGGAGCGATTTTAGCTCAAACTAGGCTCACTTCTGCCAATGGCGGAGTAGTTAGAATGATTCCTAACAGTAGAGAAATTGAAATCGTTACCGCTTCAGTATCTCTAGACCAAGCAAGAGTAGAGATTGAAAGCGACGGCGGGCGCGAACAGTATGTGATTTATACTGCAGACGATCGCAAATTCTTACTCAAAGCTACTCCAGGTACTAAAGTTCAAAACAATCAGATAGTAGCCGAGTTAATTGACGACCGCTACGAAACCCACACCGGAGGAATTATTAAGTACGGCGGCGTAGAAATCGGCAAAGGTAACCGCAAACAAGGATACGAAGTCGAGAAAGGAGGCAGCCTACTCTGGATACCCGAAGAAAGCCATGAGGTTAACAAGGATATTTCGCTATTAATTGTCGAAGACGGAGAATACGTAGAAGCAGGAACAGAAGTAGTTAAAGATATTTTTGCTCAGTCTTCTGGTGTTGCCGAAGTCGTTCAAAAGAACGATATTCTGCGCGAAATTATTATCAAGCCAGGAGAAATCCATCTCCTCGATGATGTAAGTAGTAATTGGGATGGACAGCTAATTCAGCCCGGTACGGAAGTAGTTCCCGGAGTAACAGTAGAAGAACTCAAATACGGTGAAGTAGTCGAAACCACTGACGGGGTCGCCCTTCTATTACGTCCCGTCCAAGAATTTCAGGTTGCCGACGAACCTGCAGTTCCTTCCCAAGCCTCTATTGCTCAGGATGACGGACGTCAAATCGAACTACGTTCTGTGCAACGGTTATACTTCAAGGATGGAGAACGGGTCAAATCAGTCAAGAGCGTATCGCTGTTAAGTACTCAACTGATTCTAGAAATTGATGCTGCCGATGAAGACGAAGCCGCAGCCAATCTCAGTGCCGATATCGAACTACAGCCAGATGAAAATGACCCAGAAATCCAAAGACTGCAAATGGTGATTTTAGAATCTTTAGTGTTGAGAAGGGATACCGATGCCGATCCTTACAGTGGAGAAATTAAAACCAAAGTCTTGGTAGAAGACGGACAAGAAATTCCCAGAGGTGCGACTATTGCCCGTACCGAAATTCAATGTCAAACCTCAGGTCAAGTCAGGGGTATTAGAGAAGATGCCGAAGCAATACGTCGAATTTTAGTCGTTCGCGATGACACCGATTTAATTAATCTGGAAATAGATGGTGCTCAAAGCGAATGCCAGTGTCAAGAGGGAGATTTGCTCGTCGCAGGTACCACGATTACTTCTGGAGTGACTCTAGAAGAATCAGGACAGATTGTCGAAATGGCAGAAACGGCAGACGGTAAAACTAGTTTGACCCTACGGCAGGCTCGTCCCTACCGCGTGTCTTCAGGTGCAGTGCTACACATTGACGACGGAGATTTGGTACAAAGAGGTGACAACCTGGTCCTATTGGTCTTCGAACGCTCGAAAACGGGAGACATCATTCAAGGTTTACCTCGTATTGAAGAGTTACTCGAAGCCCGTAAACCCAAAGAAGGCTGTATTCTCAGTCGTCGTCCAGGTTCTTGTCAGGTAGTCTTTGAGGAAAACGAAACCGTTGACATCAAAATTGTCGAAGAAGATGGCGTAGTGAGTGACTATCCTATAGGACCCAGTCAAAATCCAATCGTAACCGACGGGCAAGTAGTAGGACCTGGAGAACCCCTAACTGATGGTCCTGCCAATCCCCATGAAATCTTAGAAATTTTCTTTGATTACTATCTAGAAGAAAAAGGTTGTTACGAAGCATCTTTGATTGCCCTACAAAAAGCCCAAAACTTCCTGGTTCATCAAGTACAGTCGGTATATCAAAGTCAAGGAATTGATATCTCGGACAAGCATATTGAAGTTATTGTCAAACAGATGACGGCTAAAGTCAGAATTGACGACGGTGGCGATACGATCATCCTACCGGGAGAACTAGTCGAGCTACGACAAATAGAACAGGTCAACGAAGCCATGTCAATTACGGGAGGCGCACCCGCTAAGTACACTCCAGTATTATTGGGTATTACTAAAGCTTCTTTGAATACCGATAGCTTTATTTCGGCAGCTTCCTTCCAAGAAACTACCCGTGTCTTGACTGAAGCGGCGATTGAAGGTAAATCGGACTGGCTCAGAGGTCTCAAAGAAAACGTGATTATCGGTCGCTTAATTCCTGCGGGAACCGGCTTTAGCTCTCAAGAAGAACCTTTAACCGTCCGCAGCGATATGGAGACTTCTGGAGTCGGCAATAATTCGGTTTATGGCTTCAATGGAGAACTAGATTATCGCCTTTCTGATGATTCCATTAGCGATCGCGATCTCAATCCCCGTCATCCTTATCCCGATCTAAGTGATGATGAAAATGTCATCTTAGACGACCAGACGGCAAGAGCTTATACTGGCTTTAACGATTCGGAAGACGATGATGACTATGAAATGGACGACCTAGAATAGAAGCTTAGATTGGATTCAAGCACGAAATTGATTTTTATTTACTAGGATTTAGGTAGATTAATAAATAATTAGCGATTGGGAAGATTTAACGATCGTCTTTCCTTTCGCTTCTTATTTTATGTACCTTATTTGTGTACCCTAATTTTTTAATTACAATAGTTTTCTAGCATAGCTCGCGCCAGCGCCAGCGCGAAATTATCAATTACCTTAAGATAAAAACCAATTAACAGATATGATTCCTCACGTCCACGACGAACAATCTTTAAAGCAAATCATCAATCGTTTATCTCGTATTGAAGGTCACATTCGCGGGATTAAAACGATGGTGAAAGAAAGTCGTCCTTGTCCGGAAGTCTTATGCCAAATTGCTGCGGTTAGAGGTGCGGTCGATCGCGTGGCGAGAATTATTTTAGACGAACATCTCGAAGAATGTTTGATTCGCGCCGCCAAAGAGGGCAAGATTGAAGCGGAAATTGAAGAATTAAAAGCTGCTTTAGATCGCTTTGTAACCTAATTTGCTAGCAATGCTTATCGTTATCTGTGGTGCGACGGCAACTGGTAAATCGAATTTAGCTTTATCAATAGCCCGACGCCTCAAGACTGTAATTCTCAGCGCCGATTCTCGTCAAGTATATCGGGAGTTCGATATCGGTACCGCTAAACCGACGCTCGCCGAACGTCAATTAGTCCCCCACTACTTAATCGACATCTGCGATCCCACTGAAACTCTAACTCTCGCCGAATATCAACAGCAAGCTAGAAACTTAACTGAAACTCTAACTCTCGCCGAATATCAACAGCAAGCTAGAAACTTAATTGAGCATGTGCCAACAACCACTCCACTTCTAGTAGGCGGTACGGGTTTATATCTCAACTCCATTACCAAAGGCTTAAAAATCCCCAACGTATCTCCTCAACCAGAATTGCGATCGCAACTAGCTGTTCTGGGACAAACTCAACTTTATGCCTTTTTGTCTCAAGTCGATCGCGTCGCCGCCAGTAAAATTCATCCCAACGATAAAGTTAGAACTTTACGAGCTTTAGAAGTATTTTATGTTACTGGAACTCCGATTAGCGATCAACAAGGAGAAAATGCTCCAAACTACCCTATTTTACAATTAGGTTTAGATTGTGATGTAGACATTCTAGACGAGAGAATTACGCGACGCACCCATAAAATGATCGAGTTGGGTTTAATTGCCGAAGTAGAAAAACTGTGTCAAAAATATGGCGAGAATTTACCTCTACTCAATACTTTAGGCTATGGCGAAATCAAACAATATTTAGCGGGTAAAATTACTCTCGACGAGGCGATTTCTCTGACTATTACCCATACTCGCCAGTTTGCCAAACGGCAGCGCACCTGGTTTAGAAAGAATTCTGCAATAGAATGGTTTGACAGCAATAGTCCCGATTTATTGGATGAGATTATGGCTAGAGTTAGAGTATTTATCGAACAGTAAATATTAAGTTTGAAATTTGATAATTACGGAATATTTCGTAGATTTCCAGATGATGGCATAGTCGGTACTTAAACAAAAATCAAGCCCAAACAAAGCCCAAACTAGCTTTATAAGCTACGAATACGTCGCGATTTTGGTTCAACCATTGGACAAAACGATAAGATATACCTGTACGAAAAGCTTCTAATGCTTCAGGAAATGTCTCCAAAGGTTTGTTCGCCCAACGTCTTCTTAAACCTCCAGTAAGCTTATGCCAAAGGATAAAAGTATAGGCACAAAAAACTAGAATAAAATGTCTTTCCAAACTCTTCTTATCTCTAACTTGATACTCTTTTAATCCTAACCATCCCTTGGCTTCTCGATAGAAAACTTCTATCCAGTTTCTCTGAGCATAAGTTTGAACTATCCATTGCTCGGTTACTATTTCTCCCTCAACATTTGTGAGTAAGTAGTCAATATCTTCAGCATCTTCAAA
>NZ_JBKGTY010000001.1:1468943-1478724 GCF_053543375.1 Myxosarcina sp. GI1(2024)
AGCAAAGGTATTCTATCTTATTTTGTCTGTTTAAATTGTTTAAGTACCGTTAATACTTACAAAGCACGAGGCTTACAAGCTCTAGAAATAAATTCAAGATACAGCCCCTCAACTTTCTTGAGTTTACCTTACCTTTATCGAGTAAACGTCGCTCGAAGTCCTTGATGACGCGCTCAACACGAACGGCAACTAAAGCAGCCATGTAAAATACACAAAAGGGGCAAGTGCGTAACTCCTATAAGGGTTTGAGAGTAATTTTTAGTTAATTTTGCTACAAACAAACTCTTTAATATTTTGTAATCTAAAGTCTCCCTCCGATTGCTTATCAAGACCGCCCCTCTTCTGGGGCGGTTTTTTTATTCTTTTGATTTAACCAGGCGGCCAATTTAGTTGGCGACCACCCAAAACATGCAAATGCAGGCGATCGACGCTTTGACCTGCATTTGGTCCATTGTTGATCACTACGCGGTAGCCAGCAGTTAAATTTGCCTGTTCTGCTACCTTTTTTGCCGTCATTAGCAAATGACCCAGTAAGTCAGTATCTTGAGAAGTAGAATCTGACAAACGAGGAACTAACTTTTTAGGAATAACTAAAATATGGGTGGGTGCTTGGGGATTGATATCTTTAAAAGCCAAAGCCAGATCGTCTTCGTAGACTATATCGGCAGGAATTTCACGCTGAATAATCTTGCCAAAAATATCGCTCATAAACTAACAGCTTTAGTTACAACAGGCTAATTGTAGAACTTTGCGTGGCTAAAACCAATCTCTCGAACTTTTTTCTCAAATCGAAGGTAATGTAATCAAGGTGTTAACTAAGTAAGAAGATGACAACTCTACTGATCGAAAACATTCATACCCTGGTGACGATGGACGATGAAAGACGTGAGATTCGTCATGGTGCCCTATTTATCAGAGACAACGTTATCGAACTGGTAGGGACGACAGAGGAATTACCCGCTACGGCGGATGAAGTTCTCGACTTAGAAGATAAGCATCTGGTTTTACCTGGTTTAGTAAATACCCATCATCATTTTTTCCAAACTCTAACCCGCGTTACCCCGGCAGGACAAAATGTAGATTTGTTTCAATGGCTGACGGCGCACTATCCTTTATGGTCTAAGCTAACTGCCACGGGGATGTATTATAGTTCGCAAATGGCAGCCGCAGAGTTAATTCTATCCGGTTGTACCACCGCTAGCGACCATCACTATTTATTTCCCAATGATTGCATCCTTGACGAACAAATTCGTGCCGTCGGAGAAATAGGATTGCGGTTTCATGCCAGTCGCGGCAGTATGAGTGTTGGAGAAAGTCAGGGTGGTTTACCTCCAGATTCCCTAGTAGAAAAAGAAGCAGATATTTTAAAAGATTCTCAAAGATTAATCGAATCTTATCACGATAATTCACCTTATTCGATGCTGAGAATCGTTCTTGCCCCTTGTTCGCCTTTTTCTGTCTCTACGGACTTAATGCGGGAGTCAGCAGCAATGGCAAGGAGTTATTCAGGAGTGAGACTGCACACCCATTTAGCAGAAAATAAGGGAGATGTAGATTACAGTCTATCGCAGTTCAATCTGATTCCTGGAGACTATGCCGAGTCGGTTGGCTGGCTCGGAGATGACGTTTGGCACGCACACTGTGTGAAGTTAAGCGAGCGCGCTCTCGCCAAATTCGGTCAGACCGGTACGGGAGTAGCCCATTGTCCCTGTAGTAATATGCGTTTGGCTAGCGGTATTGCACCTATTCGCAAAATGCTAAATGCTAAGGTTCCAGTAGGCTTAGGTGTAGACGGAGCGGCCTCTAATGATGCTACCAACTTATTTCACGAAGCTCGTACTGCTTTTTTATTAGCTCGTGTCAAAGATGAGTCGGCGGGTGTAATGACAGCCCGCGATGTCTTAGAAATTGCCACCAGAGGTGGGGCAAGAGTTTTGGGACGAGACGATATTGGTTATCTCGCACCCGGAATGGCAGCCGATTTGATCGCTGTTAATTTAGACCGTCCTGGTTTTGTGGGTACGCAACAAGACCCAGTTGCAGCTTTAATTTACTGTCAAAATGACTGTGTAGACTATAGTTTTATTAACGGCAAAAAAATTGTCGCTGGAGGCAAACTAACTACAGTAGAACTAGAAAAACTAATCGAAACAAGTAACCAGATCTCTTTGAGTTTGGTTGCAGGTTGAGCAACGCTCAATCGCAGCGCTGGATTTTACATCCAGCGACCGATTGAGCTAAATTTCGCCTTTGAGAAAATGTCACTTAACTTTTAGCTGCATCTAAAAAATCCCCAGATAATTTTAGAATAGAGAAATGCGAACCGAGAGATGGTGTTTTTTAAAAGAAAACTTACTTATCTTGGCGATCGCCATACTTTTATCAATCGTTAACCAACATTGTTGAAATATAGCTATCAAGTCCAAGTCAGAGAGCTACCATTGATTTTGGCAGGTCCGATTTTACGGCGGACAGAAGCCGACCGGGTTACGGTTTGGTTGGCATTAAAAGCACCTTGTCTGGTAAAGCTACAAATATACGCTACGCGAGATAATGGGGCAACGTTAACGGAAGTAATCGCCAGAGGACAAAGTAATACGATTCAATTAGGCAAACATCTAAACCTGGTGACGGTAACGGCAGCAGCGAGTGCGGATAATCTTCTACAACCAGAGCGTCTTTATGGTTATAACTTATGGTTTGGATTGGGCGATCGCCAAATTGAGTTACTTGCTGCTGCTAACACGGAAAACTTTACTAGCCAACTGAGTTACTTTTCACATCAGTTACCCACATTTTGTTTACCAGCAAACGATGTAGCCAACTTGCGGCTGGTTCATGGTTCTTGTCGCAAACCCCATGGTGGGGGTAAGGATAGTTTGGCTTTGCTGGACAATTCGATCCGAGAAACAGCAGATTTGCCTCAAAAACGACCCCAACAATTATTTTTAACCGGCGATCAAATCTACGCCGATGATGTAGCCGATCCAATTTTGTGGGCAGCCCAAGGCATGAGTGAGTCACTGATGGGATGGCAAGAGAAGTTACCGCTACAAAGAGGCAAGCTTGCCGCCAGTCAAATGCCTCCAGGAAAACGCAGCGAACTCGCCCGTCTGGAGGGAGGCTTTACTGCCATGTTGGATAATAAGCCAGAAAAGGCCAAAAGTCATCTTGTTAGTTTGGGGGAGTATCTTGCCGCCTATCTACTAGCTTGGTCGCCAGTTATTCAACTAAACTTTCCCCAAGGTAAGAGCTTATTCGATCGCGATCGCTCGGCTCAAGCCTGGGATAAAGAAGTCCGTACCCTCCAGAGCTTTATCGCTAGTAGTCCCAAGGTTAGAAGGGCGTTAGCTAATATTGCCACCTATACCATTTGTGACGACCACGACATCAGTGACGACTGGTATCTCAACCGTAAATGGTGCGATCGCGTTCTCAGCAAACCTTTAGGAAGAAGAGCGCTCCAAAATGCTTTGCTGGCCTATGCTCTGTGTCAGGCTTGGGGTAACACTCCCCAAAATTATTCCTCTGGAACTTCGGGAGAGAAACTCCTACAGGCAGCAGTCCGTTATTGCTCCTCGGCAGGAACCGACCCATCAGCGAGCGCCGAACTAGAACGCTACTTAGGCATACCCGCCCTCGATCCTGCTACTGGTTTACCCCAACTGCAATCGGATGGCGAGGTCTCGATTCTCCAACGCGATCGCCAAGCTTTAAACTGGCATTACAGCCTACAATACCCCCAGCACCAAATAATCGTCATCGATACCCGTACCTGGCGCGGCTATCCTGCAGGAACCAGTGGTATAGAACCGCCTATGTTGTTATCTCCTACTGCTTTTCAGCAACAGCTAGAAACGCCTCTAGCTGTCAAAGAACGCTCCGACATACTAACCATTCTGGTTTTACCTACCAACATAGTTACCCTTTCCATCATCGATCGCATTCAAAAATTAAACTTAAACAAAGGTAAAGTATTTGGTAATGATGTCGGAGACTCTTGGAACTTTAATCAAGTCGCTTTGGCTCAACTGCTATATAGTATCTGTCACAGGCGCGAGCGAGTGGTAATTCTCTCGGGCGATATTCACTACAGTTGTGCGGTTCGTCTATCTCAGTGGTTTCGTGGAACGAGCCCAGCCTCTGTATTAGTCCAGCTAACCTCTAGTGCGATTAAAAATGCCGAATGGAAGACCAGTATCATCCATACCAAACTCAAACATCTGCTGCCAGAACCGACAGAAAACTGGCTAGTTTGGCAAAAACCGTTAAAACTCGTCAAACTTACTTGGTGGCAGCGACTCGGCTTGGGTAAGTTAACAGCATCACCCCAAAATTTGCCCAATTGGCAATATCGCATTGAATGGATCGAATCTAGTGGAATTGAAAGACTGGGTTGGGGGAGGCAAATGTCCCAAGCAGTTAAGGAGTCTAGTTTTTGGCAGCGAGTGCTAGACTGGATTGCTTTTTTACTGTGGCGGAACCCGTGGTTTCAGACAGGAAGAGAAGTAGTCGGACACAACAATCTCAGCTTAGTTCGTTTTCAACTAGGGGCTGATGACCGAGCGCAAGCCGTAGTTCAAGAGACTTACTGGCATCCCCCTTGGGATATCAACCTCAGCGTCAAAAGTAGCTATGTCGTCTCACTAAATTCAGATTCGTCACCACCTCTAGAGATTGCCGAAAAACAAGCCTGAAGGGTTATCAGTAAAACGACAATAATACTGTCGATCGATCTGATAGGTTTGTTTTTTAAGCGATCGCAAACACCATGAGTAAACTCTATATCTGAATGAGTTTGAATAAACTTTTCTACAGTTAACCAATAACCTTTATCATTACGTTTAATTTACCCTTAGAAACCGATCGCTCAAACAGAAAAATTTTGTTCGACTAAAATTTTGTTCGACTGGGTAACTCCTGCCTCAGAGACATTGGTAAAGTGTTTTTGTTTTAAACTACTCTAGTTTTATACATATGCCATATAAATTTATAGTATGGCTTTTTTGTCGTAACTGTAATTAAAAATAGGAAACCGTAGTGCTTGAAACCCAACCATTCATACTAGTTACCGGAGGAGCGGGATATATCGGCTCTCATACTGTAGAAGCCTTACAAAGTAACGGTTATATTCCAATCGTGCTTGATAATTTGGTTTACGGACACCAAGAGCTAGTTGAAGCTCTACAGGCTAAGCTAATTGTAGGAGATATTAGCGATCGCGCTCTATTAAGTCAAATATTCGAAACTTATCCAATTGCTGCGGTTATGCACTTTGCTGCTTACGCATACGTAGGAGAATCAGTAAAAGATCCGGCAAAATATTATCGCAACAACGTTGCAGGTACGTTGACACTGCTCGAAGCAATGATAGCGGCATCAGTCAAAAAAATTGTCTTTTCATCAACTTGTGCCACCTATGGCATTCCTAGTGTAGTTCCCATAACTGAAGATTGTCCCCAAAACCCCATCAATCCCTATGGAACGAGCAAGCTGACGATCGAAAAGATTTTAGCGGATTTTGAACCGGCATACGACTTAAAATCTATAATTTTTCGCTATTTTAATGCTGCTGGAGCCCATCCAGAAGGAATATTAGGAGAGGATCATTTTCCCGAAACTCATCTAATACCACTGGTATTGCTAACAGCTTTGGGTAAGCGAGATTCAATTTCTATTTTTGGAACGGATTATCCAACTTCAGACGGTACTTGCGTCAGAGACTATATTCACGTGAGCGATTTAGCCAAGGCTCATGTATTAGGATTGAACTATTTGCTTCAAGAAGAGCAGAGTCAAATCTTTAACTTAGGTAACGGTATGGGGTTTTCAGTGAAACAGGTAATTGAAACTGCTAGAGAAGTTACGCAGAAACCCATTAAAGCTATAGAATGCGATCGCCGTCCTGGAGATCCTGCTGTTCTAATAAGTAGTAGCGACAAAGCCAAAAAGCTGTTAAATTGGCAGACAAAATATCCAAATATTAAAGATATGGTGACTCATGCTTGGAATTGGCATCAAAAACGCCACAATTAAGTAAGATTGTTTGAGTTATGGTTTGGTGGTAACTGAGATATTAAGTAAATATCGACTTTAATCCCTCTTCTAAGAAACCAAACTAGTACACATTGGCGTTGGTAAATTAAGGTATGAGTGTCTGAGTAATGCGATTGCCCGAAGGGCAGTGGTTTCGCCAATCCCTAAGAAAGAAAATTGGCGTTGCTGATTAAGTAATGCCGTACAATGGATTACTGTTCGTAGCTATAAGCTCTAAGCTTTAAGCCATAAGCTTTTTAAAAAAGAGTATATCTGGTGACTGAATAAGAAAATGTTCAATATCATTACAATTACAATTCAGCAACGCCAGAAAATTATTTTTTACTGAATCGATCGCAGTAACCTCTGTATGTTCGAGCGCAGTCGAGAAATTGCCTTTGACGAGCGACACAAATCTAGTTTTGTTTACCTTTCTCGTTTCCATTTTTGTTGATGTGAGTAGATTTGCATTCTGGACACTGCATTGACGTTTAATTCTGGTTGATTATAGTTGGCGATCGCATTACCTAAAAATCATACCCCAAATTACCAACATCATTTTTTCTAACGTTTTGGTTGGCGAAAGCGATAAATATCTTCAATGACTTTTACCCAACCATCGGCAACTGATTCTAAAATGCGATCGCCTTTGTCTTTGGTGGCGGCTCGAGCATCTCCCATTACGCCACTTTTGCTTAATTCTTTGGTCAACCAGGCAAAGGGTAATTTACCTTCCATACTTAATAAACTATTTTCTGGAAGTCTTTGAGGATATTCAGTTACGGCTCGCTCCATTTTGACTCGTTCGGGTAATAATGACAACATAATGCTAGTTTCGGCATCTCCTGCATGGATGCCATATTCTTTCTCTTTTGAAGTTAGTAATTCTCCAGCAACGTGAGGCACTCGCCAAGTAAATAGAGGAAATACGGCAAAATCCTGCTTTTCTTGATGGATATCTCTGGCAGCTATCTCCATAATCTGCGGTTGTCCGCCATGAGAATTCATGAGAACTAATTTGCGAAATCCTGCTTGATAGATACTGTCTGCCATTTCTTTAATCACAGACAACAATGTTGTAGCACTAAGAGTAATCGTGCCCGGAAATTGCCAGTGTTCGTTAGATTTGCCATAGTACAGACAGGGTAAAGCATAGGCAACAATGTTGTCGTTTAGTTTACTTAAAGCTTTACCTAACACTCCTACACTAATAACAGAATCGACAGCAAGGGGTAAATGCAGTCCGTGTTGTTCGATCGCACCGACTGGTTGAATAATTACTACATTTTCCTTATCGGGCATCTCTGCAATTTCATTCCAGGTTAAATAAGGGAAATATCTTTTTGGAGGAATAAAGCCGTGCATCATCTGGATGTAAATTTTGGAATTAATTAACGTAATATTTTAAAATTATGCAACGCAATACAAATAAACTGTTATGCAATTATTTTTGCTTGGATGGGGAGAGACTTTCTAGTAATGCTTTAAGAATCAGATAAGAAGACGTAGCCCCTGGATCCTGATGTCCGACGCTCCTTTCTCCTAAATAACTAGCTCGTCCTTTTTTAGCTATTAAAGGAATTGTTTGCTTCATACCCATCTCTGCTGCTTCTACGGCTTGTTTTAAAGCATCTACTATTGTATTTCCTTTGCCGACAGACTCAGTGAAGGTAGTTACTGCTGGGGATAGAGCATCTAACATCGTTTTATCACCAAGATTAGCTTTACCTCGCTGGACTACTCCGGCTACTCCTGCTTGAAGCAAGTCAGCCAACTCGGTGGGAGTTAATTCTTCTTGTCCCATTACTGTGGTAGAAGCTCGCAGAAAAAAAGTACCGTAAAGAGGACCGCTAGCTCCACCAACACCAGAAATTAGAGTCATGCTAACTGTTTTAAGAATAGTGCCGATATCTTTAGTTTCTGACTGTAATAACTGAGAAGCTACTTTTTGAAATCCGCGATCGAGATTAATACCATGGTCCGCATCTCCAATAGCAGCATCTAGCTCGGTCAAATAATCTTTATTTTCTGAGATTGTCCGAGCTACTGTTTGCAACCAGTCTATGATTTGTTGTTTAGTTACGTTCATTATTTTTTCCCTAGCAAAAATTATGCACTCCAACGTAATGCAGGGGTTTTAACTGGCGCATCCCATAATTGAACTAGTTCGTCATTTAGTTTTAGGAGGGTAATCGAGCAACCTTGCATTTCTAGGGAAGTAATATAAGACCCGACTAAACTACGTACAATTTGAATATTTTCCCGATCGCAGATTTGCGCTAATTTCCGATAAACGATGTAAAGTTCGGATAATGGGGTACCGCCCATACTATTAACGAAAGCCAAAATGCGATCGCCGGAACTTAAGGGAGGGTCAGTTATTTCTAACTCTACCCATTCTTCTTTATCTTCATCCAACTCCCGCAGGGTACGAGTGTATGAGGTATCTTTAAGAATTGACTGAGCCAGGATTTCCGCAATCTCATCTGCGGAGACTAAAGGCAGTCGTTGACGACCTGGTTCGCCGTGAATACCAATGCCGAACTCAATTTCCTTTTCTCCTAGCTCAAACATAGGAGAGCCCTTGGCTGGGGGCGTACAACTCGTTAGTGCCATACCCATACTGCGTCCGTTGAGATTTACCCGACGACAGAGTTCTGCTACCTGTTTGAGATTGTATCCTTGCTCCGCAGCAGCACCACAAATTTTTTCAGCTAGAACCGTCGTTCCTACACCCCTTCGTCCTTGAGTATAGAGACTGTCTTTTACGGCAACATCATCGTCGATTAGGATATTTGCTACCTTGATTCCCTCGGAAAGGGCTAATTCCGCTGCTAATTCAAAGTTCATCACATCGCCACTGTAATTTTTGACAATGTTTAAAACACCCGCACCACCATTAACCGCCTTAGCTGCTGCTAACATTTGGTCGGGAGTAGGAAAAGTAAACACTTCCCCAGGACAAGCAGCATCGAGCATTCCCATTCCCACAAAACCTCCATGTAGGGGTTCGTGTCCGCTCCCGCCGCCTGAAACTAACGCTACTTTATTTTGTATTGGCGCATCAGCACGATAGATAAAGTGTAAGGATTCAGGTGCAAGCATGAGGAATAAGAGAAGGATAAGAACAATGTCCAACTGTAGCTTGTAAAGTCTGTTGAAAAAAAGTAATCACCGAACGTCCTTGCAAACGACAAGATTGAATTGCACTCAGCAGGTTGGCTGTATGTTGAAACCGTTCGATGGAACGAGAGCCACCACAAACTTTCCGCTTGGTTACAGCAGTTCTCAAACATCGTTCAGCTAGATTATTGTCGGGGGGTATCTGAGGATGTGTCAGAAAATACCACCATTGCTCCGCCTTATCACGCAGCGAACGTAGCAGTTTTCCAGCTTCATGACCAGCATTCTTGAGCCAAGTCTTAATTGCGCTAGTCACTCGCCTTCGGAAATCCTCTGCCCAATCTCGATAGTGGCTTTCCTGATGGGTCTGTCGCCAAACCCGATGTTGCTTAAATGCCTCATCAATTAGAGACAGAAAGGTGGTAGCAATTTCTTGGTTATCTACCCCTTTAGTCTTTAACAGTTTTTGAAAATGACGACGTAGATGAGCCAAACACTTTTGTTGTCCTGCTACTGAATAGCCGTTGTAGACACTAAAATCGTCGCTAATCAAAACTCCATCATAGAATACTCCTAATACAGCTTCCAATTCTCTGCGTTTTCTAGTATCGCCGGCATGAAA
>NZ_JBKGTY010000001.1:1479525-1861212 GCF_053543375.1 Myxosarcina sp. GI1(2024)
TCATTATTGGCTACTTTAATCTCTTTTTCCTTTTTGTCAACCCTGATACCTGAATTCTTACGATAAAGTTAGGTTCTAGATTAATTTTAATCAATTCGGGATAAGCTAAAGCCATTCCTTCAAGGCTTTCGGGGACATAATTATCGGGATTATTAATTAATTTTTTCATAATTAATTGTTTTCAATTAAAACAGTTACAGCCGCAACTGCAATTAGTATTTCATCATTTTTATCCTTCAATTCTGCGATCGCTCGTCCCTCAACCACCATACCACCAGTCTCTACAGTCAGGGTTTTCCGTCCAAAAGGCAAGACAGCTAATACCTCTTTTTCCCTAACTTGCTCTGGATAAGGTACTGCTACTTTAACTTCTACAATCATTCGATCGGGATGGCTTAAACCAGCCACTTCCCAAACTCCAGGCAAGGCATTGTCAGCAATAGCATTACGTACTGCCCTTGCTGCTGCTACAGTAGGGTCTTGACCATGTTGGTCTACTCCCATACCCATTTCAATAATTAAACGTTTACGCTCTACAGTCATTTAAATTAAAATTTTAAATTAACAATACTCATGCCGTAGTTGTTTCACAGTTATCATTCTAAGTTTTTCTCAGTTTTTTGCTTGCCTTTAATAGCAATCTAGTTTAAGAATTTTCTTGCTGCTGCTGAATTCAACTGCAAAACAGAAAGAGCGATCGCTTTTCTCTTGTTGAATTAGGAAGTCCACAACTCGAGCTGCTTAAACCAACTCAGATCTCGATAATCTAATGTCCACACTGAAGCCTAGTGCTGAGTGGCGATCGCTACATTAGTTGATTTCTGTCTGATGGTCTAAATAAAATTAGTTGATCGGTAGGTTTTCTAGTTTAGTAGTGCGATCGCTCATTATTTTTAGTTTTTTATCTTTGTTTAAAACTATTAACTAATACACCTCATCGTGATTGCCAATATCAACTAAAACAGTGTTGCCATCATCTGTGAAAGTAAAAAAAAGTTCGTCGTATTCTACGCTAAAGCTCCATAAATCTTTTAGTTTTCCCGATAATTTATGAATTCTAAGACTTGGATCGAAAGAATCGTTGGTAAACACTTCCAGTTTTGACCAAACTCTTGATTCTAATTCTTTTTTTTCTTTAATTCTTTTTTTGAATGCTCGTCGAAAAGATGAACTAAAGCTAACTTTAATTCATTCATTAATCTTCCATTAGTTGTTTTAATTCATCAATATTCGAGGAAAAGTTTAATTCACCTTTTTGTTGTTCGCTGTTAAATTATTTTGAAATTAATTTAACATAATCTCACTGGTTTAAAATCGCGATCGCTTGTTGTGCTGCATCCGCATGGTTATACGGCTGGGCGATGAACAAAGCAATACCCAGCATCATACTGGCTTTGCTGGCGTAGATGTCCATATTTTCGATCCCACCTGCCTCTTTCCAAATCTTCACCTAAGCGGGAAAGACCACTATTTAGCTCACGAGCGTCAATCTTGTTAAACGAAGAAATTACCCTGCGAACACCACTATCTAGGTATAGTTCCGGTCTCGCCCAACCAACTGCTGCAAATGAGTCTGACAAGTCATTCGGCAAAGGAAAAGGAATCACATTCACCACACTATCTGCAATCGTTTGAATCTCCTCTACTAACTTTGGAATTGGTAAAAAAGTAGATTTAACCTCTCTAGTAAATGAGGGGAAATACTCGGACAACCAGAAGCTAGAAATCATCTCTGGATCGTATGTAAAGAATACAATTTGCCCATTACCTACAACTCTGTGAATCTCGTTCAACGCTTGTCGATAATCTGGGAAATGGTGAAAAGCAAGCATGATGATAGCTGCATCTACTGCTCGATCGGATAATGGTAGGTTCTCAGCGTATCCATCGATCCATTCAATTGCGGGATGGGAAATTGCCTGATTCCGCATTGTCGCTGAAGGCTCAATCGCTAAAACACGATACCCATGCTTGGCTAGAACAAGTGCATAAGAACCCGTACCAGCACCAATATCTGCAACAGTAGAAACCTGTGAGGATGCTAAAATCTCTAGCAAATTTTCAGCAATGCGCGTATCGCTTCTTCTCGTTTGGGCATAGGTTTTTCCGATCGCGTCATAGAGTGCCATCCTGTCTTCTCAAATCGTTGCAGTAAATTTACACTTGCTTGCATTACACTAACGCTACATTAGAGGCACACTTCCTTACTGCTGTTACTGAATCCAACTGCAAAACATTAATAGCGATCGCCCGTACTTCAGTTTTACTCAAACTCTCAATCATAGCTTTAATTACAGGTATAGCAGGGGGGTTAACACTCAATTCGTCTACTCCTAACCCCAATAAAATCGGCACTGCTTGAGGATCGCTGGCTAACTGACCGCAGACGCTGACGGTAATTCCTGCATTGTGAGCAGCATCGACGGTTTGGCGAATCATTCTCAATACCGCAGGTTGGTAGGCATCGGCTAAGGCTGCAACTTTGGGATTGGTGCGATCGGCTGCCATGATATATTGACTGAGGTCGTTAGTGCCAATACTGAAAAAATCTACTTCCTTTGCCAACAAGTCAGCCATAGTCACAGCAGCAGGGGGTTCTACCATAATACCGATCGCAATTTCTGGATCGAAATTAATTTTACTTTCTCTCAATTCTGCTTGTACTTCTAATACTAGTTGTTTGGCTGCTTTGACTTCTCTTACGGATGTCATCATCGGGAACATCAGTTTGATTTTATGTTCTGCAGCAGCTCGTAGTATGGCTCTTAATTGAGTTTTAAAGAGATCGGGACAATCTAAACTCTGACGAATACCGCGCCAGCCCAAACCAGGATTAGTTTCTGCGGGGAGATTTAAATATCCAACGGGTTTATCTGCACCGATATCGAGGGTGCGAATAGTTAGGGGACGCTCTTCCATAATTGCACCTATCTCGGTAAAGATGTTGAATTGTTCTGCTTCTGTTGGAGGATTAGAGCGATCGAGATACAGTAATTCAGTTCGCAATAACCCCACTCCATCCGCACCGCATTCTAGGGCATAGGTAGCATTATTTAAACCCACAATATTAGCTAAGACTGGAATTTTATAACCATCTAGGGTAATTGCTTCGGAAACGATCGCTTCTTTAAGATTACTTTGGGTTTGTATCTGTTGGCGTTGTTCCGTATTGGGTTCGAGCCAAATTTGACCAGTTGCTCCATCGATCGCGATTTCTGTCTTAGGTACGATAGAAAATAAATTTTGTCCTACTCCGACAACCATCGGTATTCCTAACTGACTGGCAACCAAAGCACTATGAGCCGTTGCATTACCCCCAGCCAGACAAATTCCCGATACCTGACCCAATTTTAGTTGCGCTACTTCGGAAACGGTTAGATCGTTAGCAGCCAGAATTACTCCTTGAGCAATATCAATGGGTTGTTTATCTACTCCTAATAAAAGACGCAGTATTCTTTGTCCTACATCTTCCACATCCGCAGCACGAGCTTGTAAATAAGAGTCTTCCCGAGCTTGATAGGATGCTGCTAGTTCTGCGATCGCTTTTTGCCAAGCGGTGGCAGCAGTTAAGGATTGCTCGAAAATTAGTTGGCGAGTTTTCTCGATTAATTCTGGGTCTTTTAAATAAAGTAAATAAGCGTTAAAGATACTGGCAGATTCTGCCGATCCTTCTTGGACGAATCGTTCTAGTTCTTCAATTCCCTGACCGATCGCTTGTTGTAGTTGCTGCCATTCTCGGTCAGGGTTGTCTGTTGTTTCGTCGATCTCTTCTAGGATAGGAGGTTGATAGAAAAAGACTGGTGCGATCACTTTTCCGGGAGCAGCAGGAATACCTGTTAGGAAGGATGGAGTGGATAAGGAAAATGGCGGCTGGAGTAGAGATGTTGCATCTAAGGTCTGTACAGTTGATTCGCCAAATTCTGCTGCGATTAATTCCTGTAAAGCTATTAAAGCTTCAGTAGCATCTTCCCCCGTAGCGGTAACAGCTATTTTGTCTCCCTGACGCACTCCCAAGAGCATGACTTGATTGATGCTTTTGGCACTTACTATCTGACTTTGGGTAGTTAGATTTTGCAGCTTAATTTCGGCTGAAAAACTAGAGGTTGTTGTTACCAACTTAGCTGCGGGGCGAGTATGAAGCCCATGAATATTAGGTACGGTAAGTTGTATTTGGTGTTCGGGGATAGTCATTTTTACCCCCCTAGCTCCCAGATCTTGAGGGAAACTATTATCCAAGTTTTCCTTGTCCCCTCTTAACTGGGATGTTTTGGCATTCAGAGAAGCTTGAGCCGATGCCATAACTCGCTCTAGGGAGGCACCAGATGTTGCTTCTACGACTGCGGCGATCGTTCCTTCTACCAACGGAGCTGGGCATAATCTGACTTTCTCGCGCTCCTCTTCTGGGAGAAATTCCACAGCCATTTCTGCACTCAGAATGGCACTCCCTAAGTCCATTAAGACAATTACTCCTGCTGAACTCTTACCGATTCGATGGCAGCCTGAATCTGAAGTGGATCGGTGCCAAAGGGATTTTCCGGGTCATCTATTCCTGCAGCGAGCGCCAAAGAAATATCGGTCTGAATCATTTGTTGGGCTAATTCTATGACCCCCGCTGCTAACTTGGCACTATGGGAAACAATAACAATCCCAACCATATCATATTCGCCTCATTAATCTTTTGTCTTATACATACATTTGTACTTAAATGAGGTTCTATTTTAAATCATTTAGGTCTAAACAGAATTTTGGTGCTTTCTCTTCTCAATTATATTTATGGGTAATCAAGCCGATTCGATCTAATCTGCTTAGTTTTACTTCATTATTCCGCTTCCTCGAGTGCTTCTTCGACTACTGGAGGTACTAAAGCAACGGCGGCAATCGCATCATCGCCATCGAGTTTTTGTACTCTAACTCCCGTAGCGTTACGCGATTGTTGAGATATAGCATCTACTGCTTGACGAATCATAATGCCTCGGTTGGTAATAATGAGGAATTCATCTTCTGGATTGACTACTCCAATTGCCGCTAGACAGTCTTCAGCAGATTTAAATTTAATCGCTCTAACTCCCATGCCGGCACGGTTTTGCAGACGAAATTTAGTTATGGGAACTCGTTTGCCATAGCCATTGGTGGTAATTGCCAGCACCCAAGGTCCTCGCTCACCTCCTTCGGAAATCAATTCTTCTGTGTCCTCGTCTTCGTCGTCACCGCTAGCATCGATGGTTGCCACAATTTGAGCGGGAATGATATCCATACTAATCAGTTCATCTTGACCCTTAAGCTTCATTGACTTTACGCCTTTGGTCGCTCTCCCTAGAGGACGTAGCTGCTGATTGTTAGCTTGAAAATGAATTGCCATTCCCTGACGAGTGCCAATAATGATGCTGTCTTCTTCTGTTGCCAAACGTACCCAGCGTAGTTCGTCACCTTCTTCTAAGCAAATGGCGATTAAGCCGTTAGAGCGAATGTTGCTAAAGGCAGAAAGTGCGGTTTTTTTGATATTACCTTTACTGGTCAGCATCACCAAATACCGTTCGGGGTCGAATTCGCTTACTGCTACGATGGAAGTAATTTTTTCCTCCTGGGAAATAGGCAGCATCTGCACTATAGGAATTCCCCTAGCGGTGCGAGAGGTAGCGGGAATTTGGTAGGCATAAAAAGAATACACTACACCCCGATCGCTAAAAAACAAGACCGTATCATGATCGCAACAGGTTATAAAGTGTTTGACTACATCATCGTCTTTAATTTTGGCAGCAGCTTTACCTCGAGTAGCCCGACTCTGAATGCCAAAACTGCCTACGGGCATCCGCTTGATGTAACCCTGTTCGGTTAACAAAATTACTGACTGTTCGTTAGCGATGAGATCTGTGTCTAATAGTTCTCCTTCACCCTGAAGAATTTCGGTGCGACGTGGAGTGGCATGAGTATTTTTAATTTCTGTAACTTCTGTCTGAATTATTGCCTCAATGCGCTCTCGTCTTGCCAGAATATCTCTCAAATCGGTAATTTGACGCTCCAGGTCTTCGTGTTCTGCCTGAATTTTTTCTGCTTCTAAAGCAGTCAGCCTTCTGAGCTGCATTTGTAAAATAGCATCGGCTTGAGTTTGCGAAAAACCAAATCTGGCAGTTAATTCTTCTCTAGCTGTAGAAGTATCGGCAGCATTGCGAATCAGCTGAATAATAGCATCGATGCTTTCTAGAGCAATTAACAAACCCTGTAATAAATGGTCTCTTTCTTCGGCTTTCCGCAGTTGATACTGAGTACGTCTGGTGATGGCTTCAATGCGGAAGTCAATAAATACCTGCAGGAATTGCTTGATGGTTAACAGTAGAGGTTCGCTACTGACTAGTGCCAACATATTTGCCCCAAAGTTGGCTTGCAGGGGAGTTTGTTTGTAGAGATTATTTAGTACGACGCGGGGATAGGCATCCCGTTTGAGTTCGATGACAATTCTCATGCCGTTGCGATCGCTTTCATCCCTAATATCGGAAATCCCTTCAATTTTTTTGTCGTTTACCAGGTCGGCAATTTTTTCAATTAGAGAAGCTTTATTAGTTTGATAGGGCAGTTGAGTAATAATAATCGCTTCTTTTTGTTGTCCGCCTCTGGGAGAAATAGTTTCAACTGATGCCACTCCACGCATGGTAATCGAACCCCGACCTGTAGTATACGCATCTTTAATTCCCCCTCGTCCGATGATTTGTCCTCCTGTGGGAAAGTCGGGACCCTTAATATGCCGCATCAACTCGCGATCGCTTATTTCGGGATTTTGAATCAGAGCGATCGTACCATCGATCAATTCTCCTAGATTGTGAGGAGGAATGTTAGTTGCCATCCCTACGGCGATCCCCGAAGAACCATTAAGTAGTAACTGGGGAATTCTGGCAGGAAGCACCACTGGTTCTTGTTGCGAACCGTCAAAGTTATCGGCAAAATCTACGGTTTCTGCTTCGATATCCCGCAATAAAGCATCAGTAGATAGAGCCTGTAGGCGACACTCGGTATAACGCATTGCCGCCGGGGGATCGTTATCAATGGAGCCAAAGTTGCCATGTCCGTCAATTAAAGGACTCCGCATCGAGAAACTTTGCGCCATTCTGACTAAGGCTTCATAGACCGCAGTGTCGCCGTGGGGATGATATTTACCCAATACTTCCCCGACTACACGAGCACACTTGCGAAACGGACGGTCTGAAGTGAGTCCCAATTCGTACATGGCATAGAGAATGCGACGATGAACTGGTTTGAGACCATCCCTAGCATCTGGTAGAGCTCGTCCTACAATTACGCTCATGGCGTATTCCAAATAAGAGCGAGACATTTCGTTACTCAGATCGGTGGGGATAATCCGTTCCTGGGAAGTGGTCATATAATTAAAAACTCCAAATATATGCCATAATTTGGATTAAAGGCTAATAAATTGCGCTTTTGTTGCTTTTTTAGCCTGGAAAACCCAATAAATTTGCATTTTATTCTAAAATTTTAACACAAAATGCCCCTCAAATGCAGGAAGAAGCGAGCCGCCCCACAAGGGCAAACTCATGGTTGTTTCTGTTGGTAGTTATACTGTTTCTCATAGAGTCGACTCGCTCCTATTTTCCCGTTAGCTTTAATTTTTGCTGCAGTTTAAACAGCGATCGCTGCAACCATAACTGCTTAATACGCCAAGAATTTAGCTCGGGAATTGGAGAATTATTTGAGGTTTGAAAGTCAAAAAAACGATTGATTTCCTCGAAAATAGTCATTAATCGCTGGCTCAAATGTTCGCGACGATATCGAGCGAAAAAAGACTCGGGCAATACCAAATGGTCGTCAGATTCTAGAACGGTCGCGATTCTCTGTAGATCGTACTCTAGAGAATAACCGGCAATTTTATGACAATTAAAGCCAGGATCTAGATAGTCAGCCAGAGCGTGATTGACGCTAGAGAATACCTGACAACCACAGGCTAAGGCTTCTAGAGGCGGTAAACCAAAACCTTCGCTAACGCCACTCGTCGCCCAGTATTCGGCAGAGTCATAAAGATAAATTCGGCTGCGATTAAACAGCCCTGCCAAATCTTTCACGTAACTGTCTACCAGTTCGACGCGAAAGCGCGATTGCATGGCGGGAACTAGTTTCTGGAGTAAATAAGTTGAAGATTTGCGAGTCTGCACCAAAACATCGATATCTCGCACTCGATTTAAGTTGCGAAACTCATCGCTAATTTGGTTGGGCAAATAGAAAATTAAATTATTCGCTCCTTGTTGTCCCCAATATCCCATCGTGTTGCGACTGACGGTAATTATGGGTATATTGCCTGGTAGTCTAAAACCGTAATTTGCACTATGGGCGTGATAGACGAGATGATAATTGCTAAGTCTAGCTACCAGTTGCGGTACATCAAAGCCCCAGCCAATAATAAAAATACTGTTTTCTAGACCGCTACCCTGTAAAACTGCTTCAATAAACGAATAGTTGGCTTCTCGTTGCCGATAAGTAACAATTTCTGCTTCGCAAATCTCCCTTGCCAAATTATAGGTCTTGATTTCTGCCCATAGCCCACCACCACTAAACTTGCCTGTAGTTCCTGGCAGTAAAAAGTAGAGTTTTCTCATTTAAATTCAACCTTCACTACTGTCTGAGGCTAGCGCTCGCGTTGTCGCTCGGGCAAATCGTTCATTAATTATTATTCTGCTACCAGTAGCCAAATAATAAAAGTCGTCCCCACAAAAGCCTCATCCTCTGCCAAATTATTGGGGCTAATTAATTCAATTTCGCCGTTCATCTGTTCCACCAACTCTTTGGCGATCGCTAAGCCCAAGCCACTACCGAGAATATCTCCTTCTGCCTGAACGCCGCGATAATGACGCTCGAAAATATGTTCTCTGTCTTGGGGACTAATTCCGCAACCGGTATCTTTAATGGCAATTCCCAGCCAGTTTTGCTTGTCGGTCGAACGCCGACACGTTAATATCTCTACTTTACCCCGAGCAGGGGTATATTTCAAAGCATTATCGATGAGATTATTCAAAACTTCTCTTAAAGCTTTTAAATCACCCCGAACTAAAGGTAAATTCTCTGGAAGATTAGTAATTAAAGTAATGTTTTTTTCTGTGGCGATCGCTTCAACTGTATCCAGTAAAGGTTCTAAAATCCGATCTAAGTCTACTGGTGCCGATTTGGTCTTAGATTCGGGTAACAAAAAATTGCTGCCTACAGCATCTTCTTCTAGTAAAGGTATGGAAGTCGCGCTGAGAGTTAGAGGTATCTCTCGATTTTCCTCATGGTCTATTTCATTTTCAAATTGTTCGAGTAATTCGGCAAAACGCTCGCCCTCTTTGAGGATATTTTTCGCAATCGAACGGTCTTTTTCTGGTAGAGAATGTTTGAGCAAGAGTTTACTAAAAGTTTTAATTGCCGTTAGGGGATTGCGCAACTGATGTAGCAGATCGTCTAGGCGATCGCGACCGATACGGCGCAGATTTTGTTCTGCCGCTAAGCGTGCTTGAGTAGACTGATACTGTATATCGAGCCACCTGGCTAGCGCCATAGTCCGGGCAATTTCTTCTACTGATGCTAATTCTGCTTCCTGCCAGTTGCGGTCTTGGCGTTCGGCAACTAATAAACCGAAAATTTGTTCTTCATACATTAAAGGCAAAAGCAATCTTCTGCCTTGAAGTTCTTCATTCCATTCTGATGTCTTAGCAGTAGCGATCGAGCCCATTTTGGGATCGCCGGTTAGCAGACGAGGCGAAGTATTTGAGAATTGAGTTGGTTGCTGCCAAATTTCTGATAATTTAATTGGCGGTAATTCTAAGAAACTCTTGCTATCGGTTTGGGGATAGATTGCAAAGGGAAACAGTCGCGCCTGCCAATCTTCATTTAGTCCTGAGGTTAAATAAACCACACTGCAAACAGCACCTACTCTGTAATCCAATAAAGCCATTTGAGATTGACACAAAGTAGCGAATTGGGAACTGGCAAGACGAGAATAAGACATAAAAGTTTGATGGACTTAGTTGTAAACAGGATAATCCAAAATTAATCCGACTGGATGCAACCGCAAGCGGATATATTATTAAATTTAGAGGGCTAAAAAACACTCCGCTCTTTCTATTTTGCTGATTTTCTTAAAAAAATGTAAAGGCTTATTAGGAAAAGTTGCGCGGTTTAAAAACTTCAATCCTACGAGCTATAGCAAGCAAAAGTACGATTAATCGAGCTTCTGTGCCAATTTTTCGCCTGGCATTTACTAGTATAGATGCTTGATTCTTTAAGCCTATCACGATACAATTCCTAAGTATTCTGTAACTATGATTACAACTATTTAATAATTAAATAAACTAGGAGGTAAGCGGATTGGCAAGGAAACGCAAACGTAAGAGCCGCCGTCGTCAAGAGGGACGCAAAATCTTAGAGCTTGTACCAAATTATAATATTGAAAGTGGTGATGAGAAACCCGTGACAGCTGCTCGCAAATATATAGCTTCTCTCGGCATCGTCCCCCCAGCTTTATTAATAGTAAAAAGAAACGAACACACTACAGACCGTTATTTCTGGGCTGAAAAAGGTTTGTTTGGAGCGCAATACGTAGAAGAAAATCATTTTCTTTTCCCAAGTCTGCAAGCGTTCGACCTTCAAGAATCAGGTAAAAACCAAGTAGTTGCCACAGCAATAAGACATTAAAACTATTTATTGTATATATTGGCAACTCCGGAAAAATGGCAATCGACAGGAGGCTATCTCCAGCCTCCTTTTTTATTTCTCGTAGTATTAAATCGTCAAATTGCTTCTACCAATCTATCATTTGAAAAGTTGAATTTTCTCGTAACTGAATTAATTCATCTCGATGAGCGGTAATGCTCAAAAGTTTTCGCTCTTCTGACTCGACCTTCAGTATAACTTTTTCCCACCGTCCTGCTTTACGCCAATAAAAAATACCCGAAATTGGTGCTAATGCTAGTAATAACCAAAACCAGCCGCCAAACCTGGGAAAAAGTAAAGTCAATACTAAGGCAATACAAGATAGACCAACTACCGCCAAGATAGTTAATAAAGTTGCTAAAAACCAACTCGGTCGAACGAAACCTTGGAATGTAACCTGCTTTTGAGTATCATTTACTTCTACTAGTTGATAAGCACGAGCCTCAAAGTGCTGTTGCAATCGAGCGATTAAAAGATCTGTAGACTCAACTGCTTTTAGTTGAATTTGCTGGGTTCGGTCTTTGACTGAAGCACGAATAAAGAAAAATAATCCTACTACCATGAGTAAGGTCAGTAGAAAAGTTGAAGCAGTAATCAGGGAGTTCACAATTTTAATTAAACTTGACAAGCAAACGAACGGTCGATTATTTTCGGTCAGCGTAGTAATGACTGTAGTAATGATAGCCACGAGAACTTCGATTGACCTGATTGGCAACTAATCCCAAAACAGGAACGTTATATACTCTGAGATTATCAATATTTTGCTTGAGCAGAGCGCGATCGGTATTACCAATTCTGACGACTAGAACCACACCATTGGTACGAGATGCCAAGATGCGACCATCAGCGAATCCCAAGATGGGAGGAGTATCGTAAATAATCAGATCGTAATCGGATTCGCTTTTCAATTGTTCCATCAAATGTCCCATTTTTTGAGACGAAAGCAAGCGTGTGGGATCTGGCGGTAGTTCTCCTGCTGTAATTACCGATAGATTTTCCCACTGAGGAACTTTAAGCACTGCATCATCCAAATCCACACCGGTAGCTAGAATATTGCTCAATCCTACTTGATTGGGAACTCCGAGCCAACTATGTACTTGTGGACGACGCAAGTCGGCGTCAATTAACAACACTTTTTGCCCCATTGCGGCAGCTGCTTGAGCTAAGTGGCTGGAAATAGTCGATTTGCCTTCAGAAGGAACAGAAGAACTAATAACAATAGAACGAATTGAAGTGTCCGAACCCAATAATTTGATGTTGGTATTTAGGGAACGGAAAGCTTCTAAAAAAGGAGAAGAGCCGTGCCATTGGGGTTGAGCTTCGGTGCGATCGCTTGAAGTTGAGGAACTGTCGATCTTGAGGGTAGTGTTACCAATGTTCAATTGTGGGATGCCAAATTTTTCTGTCTTGGAAAGGGTTACGGACTCGCCTAAAGGTTTGAGGTCTTTTTGTATGGGAATAGTACCGAGTATTGGCAGTTGAACGCTTTCTTTAAGTTCTTCAGGAGAGTGAAACACGGGATCGAGGCGTTCTGCTAACAAAGCTGCACCCATTCCCAACAGCAAACCGCCAAATAATCCTAGAGTCAGATTTCGAGGAGTATTTGGTGAAATGGGGTTTTCTCCCAAGTTCGTCCGGGCAATTAGCTGCCAGGGTGAACCCTGTTTTGCTCCTTCAAGTTGAAGCTCTTCTTGAGCGGCAAGAAAACGATTTAAACTCTCTGTAGCTACCGTTAGTTCTCGTTCTAAGTCCGTGTATTGACGAGCAATTACTGGCATCTGCTGGATTTGTCGTTCGAGTTTGGCGATCGCGTTTTGTAGTGCCTGCTCTCTAAGCGATAAAATTTGAACTTTGTTGGCAGCCTCGATATATTGCTTGCTCAATTCCAATCGCAAAGTACTGGGAGATGCGATGTTGGAATTATCGTTGACTGAGTTAGATAAAGTATTACCAAAAATTGCTGCTGCTTCTTTTTCTAGTAAAGGCAAGAGTTCTTTTCTTTTATCTTGTAATACTTGTATGTTAGGATTATCGGGCAAAAAACGTGCTGATTCTTTTGCCAACTCTACTTCTACTTCTTGGAGCTGGTCGAGTAAATTTTGATATCGAGGGGATTCGCTCAGATAACTGGCGGCTAATGCTTCTTCTGGTGCTAATCCTAGCTGTCCCTGAAGTAAATCGTATAAAGATGAAGTTTCATTGAGCTCGACTTGAGTTTCAAAGTATTTTTCTTCGAAGTTTGCCAGTTTTTCAGCTAGAAACACTGCTCTTCCTTGAGGATCGAGTAAATTATATTGTTGGCGAAATCTTTGCAATTTAGCCTGTAATTCATCTACTCTAGCTCTGACTCCAGGCAACTGCTCATCTACAAAATCGATACCCTGTTTGACCTGAGCTTTTTTTTCGTCTACAGAATAAGTTAAATAAGCTTCTGCTAGATTATCGAGAACGAAAGCAATTTCTTCAGGATCGCCATCGCTATAGGATACTTCCAAAATTTTGGTTTGGTTTAGCTGTTCGATCTGTAGAGGAGAATCTTTGGAACCGATGAGTTTTTTATACTCAATTTCGGGATATTTAGCGTTAAGCTCGGCAATTATTGGCTTTAGAACGCTAGGGCTTTTTAATACTTCTATTTGAGTTTCATAATCTAGACCAGATGAATCTTGAGACAGAATTGATAGAGGGGAATCAGTTTCATCTTGGCTTACCGGCTCTACCAAAAGCTGAAAGCTACCCCTGTATACAGGCTCTTGGATAAAAGTCAAAATCGCCGAAGTTGCAGTCACTCCAATAGCTATTCCTAAAATCAGCCGCAGCCGATGTTTGAAGACGATGGCAAGCTGCCGCAGATCGATACTTTCCTCATCTTCATCTATTGAAGCGCGATCGGAAATAGGGAAAGAAGTTAAATAACTGGTGTTGCCATTTTTGACTTGATTGCTATTGCCATGTCCATTTAATATGGCAGAATAAACGGGACGTTCGGAATTTGTATCTGGCACGCTCGCTAATCCTCACAACACAAATTAATTTTTAGCTAGTGGCATAGTAACTTATTGTTGCTCCAGATTGCTGGAGCAACAATAAGTAAATATTTCGATTAGATTAGAAACCGAAGAACAATCTAATTACGCCCAATGCTCCGCCAATTGGACCTAAAACTTTACCAGCAGCATCTGTGCCTTTAGTCACATTAGAACGACTGACAACGACAACATCGTTATGACGTAAGGTAGGATTAGTTTCATCATCGATACCAGAGGCAAGGTCGACCTGAATTTCACGTTTTTCTACAGTACCGTTAGGTTGCAGTCTTACTAATTCTACATCGCTAGTGTCGGCTCTAGTATTGTCAAAGCCTCCTGCAGCCAGGATTGCCTGGTTTAAAGGGGTGTTGGGCTGTACTTCTTGTGCGCCGGGATTTGCCACTTCGCCGACTACATTAACCCTAATAGTATCGCGGGCAAAACTAGCCGTAGCGATTGTTTCCGATTCCTCCTTGGCTAAAGCTTCGGCTTGAGGAATTACAATGCGATCGCCTTCTTGCAGAATCACATCTTGTTGAGTGTCTCCCGTCTGAATTAATTCCCAGAGATCGACGGCGATCACTTTTTCGGAGCCGTCCCAAGTTTTACGGTATATTTGGACGTCTCTAACATTAGCGAGAGGTTTAATTCCTTGAGCTACACCAATAGCTTGAGTGAGTTTGGGAGGTAAAGAAGCATTTACCTCATTGAGGTCGTTATTATTATTGCGGTTTAATTGTTGTGGTTCTACGGTATGAGAACCAGGACGATAGACTTCTCCTACTACTGCTATACTTATTGGCTCGTCTACCTGCAAACCAAAACTAGCTTGAGAGAGTCTAGTTAATTCTGAAGTATTGATTTCTTCTGTGGTAGGAACGAAAACCGTATCCCCGTCTCTCAGAGAGATATCTTGTTTAATTGCTCCTTTAGTCAACAGATCCCAAAGATTGGCATTGTATACTACCTCTCTATCTTTAAGAGTTCTTTTCACTCTCACGTTGCGGACATCGGCAATGGTATTAATTCCCCCTGCTTGCTCGATCATGTCGGTAATGGTGGGAAATTTCTGATTCTCACCCGACAGAGGTACTTCGTAAGAACCAGGATTATCTACTTCTCCCGAAACGGCAATTTTGAGAGGACGAGGAGTAACCAAACCGACGGTGACAATGGGGCGTTTGAGATAGGTGGCATATTTATTGGAAACCGCATCGGAAGTTTCTGCTAAAGTGAGTCCTTGAACGCTAACTCCGCCTACCAATGGTAAATTAATGGTACCGTCTACAGCTACGGGATATTCCCCGCTATACTCTTCTACCTGAAAGATATTGAGAGCAATTACGTCTCCGGCACCCAAAGTATATGCGGTTTCGTCAGTAGCAAATTCTGCACTATCGCTGGCGGTAGCGGGAAGTGTTGGCACATCATCTGTCGATTCGCTAGGATTCAATCTAGGTAAGGGTTTAGAAAAATCACCAATTGGCAATCTTTCAGATTCGGAAGATTCCCTTGAGTTAGGATCTTGTAATTCAAGCGTATCATTCTCTTGAGTCTCTTGCGCGACCACGGGAAAAGCAGCAGTCGCTAGAGTTACTGATAGAGCGATCGCGCCATAACAATTGACTTTTTTTAAAAATAATTGATACCAAACAGATTTAGGATTCATAAAAAAATATCACAATTTGAAAACTACAATTATTGCGACTAAACTATCATTATTATTTCTATTTGTTAAAATGTCGAAAAAGCAAAAGCAGAGGTTCCCTTACTTAGTTGGGTCTAAGTGGACTGCTACTAAAAAAACATGGGGATGGCGGCATTTTCAGGTAGTCGACCGCCAGGATCGGGGTAAATGGGTATTTGCTGAGATGGTTGCCTCCTGCGATGCCCAAACCCGTTTTTGGCTCAATGCCGCACAGCTAAAAGATAAATCTTTGTGGCTTGCCGGCTGGAAAACTCTAGAGGAAATCAATCTACTAGAAGCAGACACTAGTGATAACAACATTTATTCTTGACGTTGCACTCGGGAATAATACTAAATCTCGCTGTACTCCAAAACATATTTACGTATAATTGCTTAGATACTAGCACGCTAGCAAGATGATTACTGTTTTATTTTAGTAAGGGAAATCTATAGTTTTGATGAAGTTTGTTTAAAGTTTCAAACTGTCTGAAAATTAAGGGATGAAGCTAATTTGCTTGAGAGTGAAATAGAAAAATAAAGCTAGCGACTCGTCTTTAAGTCTATAAAAATTGCTATTTGCAAGTTACGAATGAGATGGAAGAAATTCAAGCATTACGGGGAACACGAGATATATTACCAGAAGAAGTGGGCTATTGGCAGTTAATTGAAGATATTGCCCGGAATATATTATCTAAAGCCGTCTATCAAGAAATACGTCCGCCAATTATCGAACAGACTTCATTATTCGAACGGGGTATTGGTGAAGCGACTGATGTGGTTGCCAAGGAAATGTATACTTTTAAAACTCGCGGCGATCGCTCGATTACTTTGCGTCCCGAAGGCACGGCAGGAGTAGTACGGGCTTTTATTAGTAACAAACTATACGCTCGAGGGGGAGTACAGCGCCTTTGGTACGCGGGACCGATGTTTCGCTACGAACGTCCCCAAGCTGGTCGGCAACGGCAGTTTCACCAAATTGGTTTGGAGTTAATTGGCAGTGATTCGCCTCGTGCCGATGTAGAGGTTATTGCTTTGGCTACAGCTATTTTACAGACATTGGGCTTAAAAAATCTCAGATTGGATCTCAATTCTGTCGGTAAGGGAGAAGACCGTCAAAATTATAAAGCAGCTTTAGTTGACTATTTAACTCCCTATCGTAAAGAGCTAGATCGAGATTCTCAAGAGCGTCTAACTCGCAATCCCTTGAGAATTTTAGACAGCAAAGACCCCAAAACTCAAGAAATTGCTCGCAATGCTCCCAAAATAATCGATTGTCTCGGTAGTGAATCGAGAAAGCACTTCGATACAGTTTTGCAACTCTTGAGTGATTTGGAGATTAAATATCGCATCAATCACTGTTTAGTTAGAGGTTTAGATTACTATACCCATACTGCCTTTGAAATTATCTCCGACGAACTGGGAGCACAGGCAACAGTTTGTGGTGGTGGTCGTTACGATGGTTTGGTTGCCGAACTCGGCGGACCCGATACTCAAGCTGTAGGTTGGGCGATTGGCATGGAAAGATTGGTGTTACTCTTACAAAAAAAATTACGGAACGCTCCTAGGGAGTCTCCGGAATTTTATGTAGTTTCTAGAGGCGATCGCGCCGAAGCTCAAGGGTTAATCTTAGCTCATAAATTAAGGGATGCCGGTTTTAGAGTCGAACTAGATTTGAGCGGTAGTGCATTTGGCAAACAGTTTAAACGAGCAGACCGCAGTGGTGCAGTTGCCTGTCTGGTTTTGGGAGAAGCTGAAGCCGAAACTCAAACCGTAAACTTAAAGTGGCTGGCATCGGGAGAACAGCAGTCGATCGCTCAAAACCAATTATTAAACCTAACTGAAGAACTCAATCTTAAAATCTCTCAACTCAAAAACTCTTAACTATTAGCTTGTTTTAAGCTAAGAGCTAAAGTCAATCAGAATTTGTTAAACTAGGGCACGTTCTTAGTTCATCAATACTATTAAGTAATTTATGGGTCTTAATGTTGTCAATTTAGTCGGCCGTGCGGGAGCCGAACCAGAAATCATTCACTTTAACTCGGGCTCGATTTTGTGTAAATTACCTTTAGCGGTAGACCGCCGCAGCCGCAATAGCGATAAACCAGACTGGTTTAACTTAGAAATTTGGGGAAAAACTGCAGAAATAGCGGGAAACTACGTTCGCAAAGGCAAATTGCTCGGAATTCAAGGCTCTTTAAAAATTGATACTTGGGCAGATCGTAATAACAGTAGTATCCAGCGTTCCCGTCCCACGATTAGAGTCGATCGCCTAGAACTTTTGGGCTCGAAAAGCGATAGTGAATCTAATATGGTCAGTGGTTATCCCGAGTAACAGTAACCATGGATGAGGGGAAAATCTTAAATAGAGATCGCTGGTGGTTATGGGGATTTTCTGTCGCTGCCCTGATTATTTATGGATTTAATTTAGGAGAAGTACCACTCAGAGATTGGGATGAAGCAATTGTCGCCAGTGTCGCTCGCAATATTTGGCGATCGCCAGAAAACTCTCATAGTTGGCTTTATCCGACAATCGGTCACCAACGTCCCTACTGGAATAAACCACCTCTAGTTCACTGGTTTATCGCCTATGCTTATAGTTGGTTTGGAGTGAGCGAATGGAGTACGAGATTGTTTCCCGCCCTGCTTTCTGCAATCTCGGTTCCCTTGCTTTACCTCCTCGGTAGGGAAATTTTTATCACCTCTACCGGAGCGATTTGGGCGACTTTAGTTTATTTGACTTTATTACCTATGGTGCGTCACGGAAGACTCGCCATGCTAGATGGGGCGATTGCCTGTTGGTTTATCTTCGCCCTGTGGTGTCTGTTGCGATCGCGTCGTCGTTCTCGGTGGCTATTGGGATTTAGCTTGGCAATTGGTTTGGCTTGTCTGACCAAGGGCATCATGATTGGAGTGTTACTGGGGATAATTGCCATAATCTTTCTGGCTTGGGATAGTCCTAAGTTACTTAGAAGTGGCTACTTTTGGGGCGCATTGGTTTTAGGGACTATACCCTCGGTTGCCTGGTATGGTATGCAATATCTTCACTACGGAGAGCAGTTTCTGGGAATCAACCTAGGAGAAGAGACTTTTAGCCGAATTTGGCAGCCTATAACTAATAATGTTCATCCCCCTTGGTATTATTTACTAGAAATTGCTAAATATACTCTGCCCTGGCTCTTGTTTTTACCGGGAGGAATCAAACTAGCCCTGAGTAATTATCATTCGGCTTGGGCAAAATTGAGTTTAACTTGGGGAGGAGTATATTTACTTGCCGTATCCCTAATGGCTACTAAGCTACCCTGGTATATTATTCCGTTTTATCCCGCTTTTGCTTTACTAGTAGGAGCTAATCTGGCTCGTATTTGGCAGAGTCGCCGGCAAAGTTATCCCCTAGTTTGGAAGATTATCCTGGGTTTTCTAGCAGCCGTCGCTTGGGGAGCTAGTTTATACTACGGTATTATTCGCAGTCCTGGCCATAGGGATTTACAGCTAACTTTGGCAGTAATTGGCTTGAGTTTGACCTTGGCAACGGTATTACTCTGGTACAGTCGTTACTTTATTGTGGCGATCGCTGCTGGTTGGTACCTTGCTTTACTATTATTATTTGACTCCAGCCATTGGGTTTGGGAACTAAACGAAGCCTATCCCGTCAAACCAATTGCCGCTCTCGTGCGACAACATACTCCAGCTCGACAAGTGATTTACACTTCCTATGCTTATTTTCGTCCCTCACTCGATTTTTACAGCGATCGCCAGATAATTCCTCTAAAAGATGCCGAATTAAAAAGACGTTGGCAACAAGAGAAAAAAATTTATTTGTTGGTTGAAGCCGATACAATCTTCCATTTGAATCTAAAATCGGTAAAAAATCTGGGACGTGCTATAACATGGCAATTAATTACTAAAAGCAATTAAAGTAATGGAAACCAGAAGCAAGCGAGAAAAAGATAGCGTCGATGATAGTGATATTTATCGAAACAGCGAACGACTACATCAAAGTTTTTCTCATGTGTTTGAATGTCCTAATACTTTAAGAGCCGAAAAAATCTTACAAAACATAATTGCCCATTCCGTTCCCAATAAAAATGTTTTAGATATTGGCTGTGGTTCTGGTAACAGTTCTTTAGCTCTCATAGAACACAATCCCATATCCGTTTGCGGGATAGATATTTCCGAAAGATTTATCTCTTATGCCAAACAATTCGAACAAGAGAATCAATTGTATTTTACTCTTCATGACATAGCCACGCCAATTGAAGGTAAGTTTGACGTTATTTATGGTAGAGCTATTTTACATCATCTAGACTATCGAGAAGTTGTAGAACGACTTTATCTAGAAAATCTCAACCCTGGTGGCATTATGCTCTTTATGGAACCGTTGGGTTCTAACTTGTTGCTGAGATTGTATTGGCAATTTGCCCAAAAAGTCCATACTCCTGACGAAAAACCATTTATGAGGCATGATTTAGCTTGGCTTTCTCATAGATTCGAGCGTTTTTTTATAATTCCCATTAACTATTTTTCATTTCTTTTTGGAATTTTGTCTTCTAAAGTTTTCGAGCGACCTGACAATTATTTAATGAAAATTTGCGATTTTCTCGATATCAATTTAGCTAAAATTGACTACTTAAAGCCAAATTATAGGCAAGCTATTTTTATTATTAAAAAATAAACAACCCAAAGTAAACTGTGAATCTAAAATATGCTTTAGTACATGAATGGTTAACTCCTCAAGCCACAGGGGGTTCGGAACTAGTCGTTCGAGAAATCTTAAAGCATATCGAAGCCGAGCTCTATGCTCTGGTGGATTTTGAATCGGTTAACCCCAAAAGCTACCTCTACCAACGCTCTATCGGTACTACTTTCTTGCAGCATTTTCCCTTAGCCCGTAATGGAGTGCAAAAATATTTACCTCTATTACCGATAGCAATCGAACAACTGAATTTGAAACAGTACGACGTGATTTTGTCTTCATCTCACGCCGTTGCTAAAGGTATTTTAGTTAGCCCCGAACAATTACATTTATGTTACTGTCATACTCCTATGCGCTATGCTTGGGATTTGACCTTTGACTATTTAGAAGGCGATCGCCTAGGACGAGGAATTCCAGGGATATTTACCAGATACATTTTGCATCGCCTGCGACAGTGGGATGTAGTTTCTGCCAATCGAGTGGATTATTTTATTGCTAACTCCCAACATACAGCCAGGCGTATTTGGCGTTGTTACCGTCGTCGGGCTAAAGTCATCTATCCTCCCGTAGATGTTGCCAGATTTAGCTTTCAAGCTCAAAAAGAGGACTTTTATCTAACTGTTTCTCGGTTGGTCAGCTACAAACGAGTACATCTAATTGTAGAAGCATTCAATCAGCTCGAGAAACCCCTAGTGGTGATCGGTGAAGGTCCCCAGCTCAAGCAAATTCGTAAATTAGCCAATTCTAACGTACGGGTTTTAGGCTGGCAAAGCGATCGGGTAGTCCAAGAATACTTACAAAAAGCCAAAGCTTTCGTTTATGCTGCTTGTGAAGATTTTGGTATTGCTTTGGTAGAAGCTCAAGCTTGTGGAACTCCAGTAATTGCCTATGGTAAAGGAGGTGCTTTAGAAACGGTTAAAGATATTCGTTGCGATCGACGAGGTACGGGTTTATTGTTTTCAAAACAACAGCCAGAAGAATTAATTCGAGCCATTGCAACTTTTGAAGAATTACATACTAAAATCGATCTCGAAAATTGTCGTTTCCAGGCAATGAAGTTTCAACCGACAATTTTTAAACGGTCTTATCTAGAATTTATCGATCGCTGCTATGAAGAGTTTCAACAACGGTCACGGATTACTCCGTTTTTTAAGTCAGAGTAATCCGTGACTTACTCAGATAAAAACAGCTTTCTAGATTTATGATTGAGACAGTGTGGTGTGATGTGAAGGAGTAAGATGACTGCTAACAGCCAACTTATTTCCGTCAAGCTCTTACAAAGTCTAGTTAGAAAAGGTCTACAGCCGCTAATAGGCTTAAATAGATTATCTAGCGTAGCAGTAGCAGCTTGGGACGGAAATTTTGCTAAACGTATGTTTGATATTGTATTTTCTCTGTTCGTGCTAATTTGTTGTTCTCCTCTGTGCTTAATTTTGATGGTACTGATTACAATTAGTTCGTCAGGACCAGTTTTTTATCGACAGCAAAGAATCGGCAAAAATTATCGCTCGTTTAGCTGTATTAAATTTCGCACGATGGTCGATCGCGCTGATTCTCTTTTAGAGACAATGATGATTGATTCACCTCAGATTCGACAAGAATTTGAAGCTGATTTTAAACTGAAACAAGATCCTAGAATTACTAAAATCGGCAAATTTTTACGCCTGACTAGCTTGGATGAATTTCCACAATTTTGGAATGTTTTGAGAGGGGATATGAGTGTAGTCGGACCCCGACCCCTAGTACCTGAAGAACTCTATAAATACGGACGAAAAATCGATACCGTTTTGACCATCAAGCCTGGAATCACCGGACTATGGCAGGTTTCTGGAAGAAATGATATTCCCTATCCCAAACGAGTACAAATCGATGTCTATTATGCGAATAGCCATAACTGGTTGCTAGATCTTTGGATTATCTTTAAAACCATTGGTATAGTTATTTTTCCCAGTAATAATGGTGCTTATTAAGCTGAAATAACTGCGATCGGACTATAGACAACCGCTGCGTTAGACCTAAAGCCGTAGTGTTTTTTCGGCAGCCTTTAGGCGGTCAAGATTCTTTCGCCTTGAAATGAGCAAAGCTGACTTAAGTTAGTAAACATTTTGAAATAATTCCTAATTTGTCTGATGTCTGAGATTTGGCATTGTTAAATTTCGATGCTAAAAATTATTAGTGCGATTGGTGAGTTTTTGAGTTAGCCTCGGCGTTGCCTGTAAAGCTTCGTACTTGGTTATACTACATAAATCCGATAGTAATATCGATCGAATTTTGAAGGCAACTGCAAATACATAAACATATGGCAAAATCTAAAATAGCTCTAATTACGGGTATTACCGGTCAAGATGGCTCTTATTTGAGTGAATTTTTGTTAGATAAAGGCTATGAAGTTCACGGTATTATTCGCCGCACCTCTACTTTCAATACGGATCGCATCGACCATATTTATATCGATCCTCACAGTTCCGATGCCCGACTCTTTCTACACTACGGTGACTTAACTGACGGTACGACTCTACGACGTATTTTAGAAGCAGTGAAACCAGTAGAAATATATAATCTGGGTGCGCAGTCTCACGTGCGAGTAAGTTTTGATTCTCCAGAATACACCGTAGATTCTGTCGGTATGGGTACTTTACGATTATTAGAGGCAATTCGCGATTATCAACAAAGAACCAGAATAGAAGTTAAATTTTATCAGGCAGGTTCTTCGGAAATGTTCGGTAAAGTCAGAGAAGTGCCTCAGAAAATAACTACTCCCTTTTATCCTCGTAGTCCTTACGCCTGTGCTAAAGTCTACGCTCACTGGCAAACGGTAAATTATCGGGAATCTTATAATTTATTTGCCTGCAACGGTATCTTATTCAATCACGAATCTCCCAGGCGCGGTGAAACTTTTGTAACTCGTAAGATTACCAGAGCAGTAGCGCGAATTGTAGAAGGTTCCCAGAAAAAACTTTATTTGGGTAATTTGGACGCAAAAAGAGATTGGGGCTATGCCAAAGACTACGTTAAAGCAATGTGGATGATGCTGCAGCAAGACCAGCCCGATGATTACCTGGTAGCTACAGGAGAAACCCACGAGATTAGAGAATTTTTAGATATTGCTTTTAGTTATGTTGGTTTGGACTGGCACGATTATGTAGCTTTTGACCCGCGCTATTTGCGTCCTGCCGAAGTCGAGCTGCTAATTGGCGATCCGACTCCAACTAAGGAGAAACTCGGTTGGCAACCTTCGGTAACTTTTGAAGAATTGGTACAGCTAATGGTAAATGCCGATTTAATGTCTTTAAATCTAACCATTCCTAACAGCAAACTTGGCGATTATGAAGAAAATGCTCACGTACGACCAAGTTTTGCTCAAATTGTAGATTAAGACCGGTCGAAACCAAAACTGTAGAAGTAATCGAACCAAGATTTAACCATGATGCAAAATTTAAGTGGCAAACGGATTTTAGTTACAGGCGGTGCGGGATTTTTAGGTAAGCAAGTAATCGACCAATTATGTCAGGCTGGAGCTAGTTTAGATAAAATTACCGTACCGCGATCGCGCCAGCTAGATTTGCGTAAGTTAGAAAATTGTCATCAGGCAGCCGCACAACAAGATATTATTATTCACTTGGCGGCTCATGTCGGTGGTATTGGCTTGAATCGCAAAAAACCAGCAGAATTATTTTACGACAATTTGATGATGGGGGCGCAGTTAATTCATGCTGCTTATGAGGCGGGAGTATCGAAATTTGTCTGCGTCGGTACGATTTGCGCCTATCCCAAATTCACTCCCGTTCCTTTTAAGGAGGACAGTCTTTGGGACGGTTATCCAGAAGAAACTAATGCTCCCTACGGTATTGCGAAAAAAGCTTTGCTGGTGCAGCTACAATCCTATCGCCAGCAGTACGGCTTTAAAGGCATCTATTTATTACCAGTAAACTTGTACGGTCCTGAAGATAATTTCAATCCTGGTAGCTCTCATGTAATTCCCGCTTTGATTCGAAAAGTACACCAGGCTAAACAACAAGGAGAAAAACAACTTCCCGTATGGGGTGATGGCAGTCCTACCCGTGAGTTTCTCTATTCTACCGATGCAGCGCGGGGAATTGTCATGGCAACTCAAAAATACGAGGAACCAGAACCAGTTAACCTGGGAACTAATTATGAAATTTCAATTCGCGATTTAGTCGAACTAATTTGCGAGGTGATGGAATTTGAAGGAGAAATTGTCTGGCAAACCGATAAACCCAACGGTCAACCCCGTCGCTGTTTGGATACTCAAAGAGCTAAAGAAAAGTTTGGTTTTGTCGCCCAAACTGAATTACGCCAAGGGTTAAAAAATACCGTTGAGTGGTATCGTCAGCATGGGGAGTAACCAAAACTTGGAGAAAAATTGAATGGAAAAGCGATCGCTGGTAACCAAAGTATTGCTGAAGTCGTATGTCAAACAAAAGTAATTTATATAGTTTAATAAAAGCTTCCCTAATCACACGTCGGTAGGAATAGATTCCATCGGTTACGACTTTTTTCGGAGGGTCGGCTGCAGTTGTTGCCTGCTCAAATAAGTCTCGCTTCGGACTCAGCATCGTGTCCACCAAATTCTCTCTCTCGTCAATCCCTCGGTAAAAATAGCACCATTTTCCTTTCACTTGGATGCGAAAAAGCTAGGCACTTACCCGTCACCTCGAGTAATGCGAAGGATTTTGTCTTTCTCTGGAGGGCAAGTCCCGCGTCCGTCACAATTACTGGTGGTGACGTAAAGTTCGCCGTCTAGACTCATCACTACTTCCCGCAGCCGCCCGAATTCATTTTGGAGGTACACCTCATGACTCTGAACCTGGTAAGGAGAGTCTGGAAAAAAGGTAACACGATGTAAGTGTTCGGCTCCAAGAACGCCGACGATCAGGCTTCCCTGCCACTGCGGAATTGCCTCTCCCGTATAAATAGCGGCTCCCCCTGGAGGCACGGCTAGATCCCAGGTTAGAGAGGGAGGCACTAACCCTTCCTGGTCTTGGCAGCCGTAGATGGGGGGCCAGCCAAGATTAGCCCCAGCACTAGCGACGTTGACCTCATCGTGTCCGCTTCTCCCCAGTTCGCCGCTAGGACCGTGGTCGGTTATCCACAGCGTCGATTCGTCGAACCAGTCGAATCCTTGAGTGTTGCGAATACCGAGAATAAAGGTAGGGTTGTCGGGAAAAGGATTGTCTTGGGGAACTTCGCCATCTGGGGTTAGGCGTAGAATTTTACCAGCCAGACTATCAACATCCTGGGAACTTTGGGGATTTCTGGCATCCCCCGTACCGATGTAGAGCATATCGTCAGGACCGAAGCGCAGGCGACCGCCGTTATGAAACTGGGCTACCGGAATGTTGTCTAAAATCATTTTGTCTGGTGAGGCGCTAAGTCCATCTGGTGAGAGTTCCCACCGCTCGACTTGATTGACGGTAGAACCGTTGCGATCGGCAGTATAGTAGACGTAGAATAGCCGATTCTGTTCAAATTGGGGATGAGGCGCAATGCCCAACAGTCCCCCTTCTCCGCGAGCAGCTACTGGGATGGTCGCAATCGGCTGTTGCTGAAGTTGTCCGTCCCGCACTAGCCGAATTTGTCCGGCTCTTTCCGTCACTAATAGAGCTCCTTCTGGCAGAAAAGCGATTCCCCAGGGGACTTCTAAACCCGATACCACTTCTTCGGCTCTAACGGCAACCTGTCCCTGAGTTCCAAAGCCCTCTTCGACCAGAAGACAGTCGCGTCTCTGGGAAACTGCCCCTTGAGATATTTCCACCTGTCTGATAGGAGCAGGGGCGGGTGAGGAGGAAGAACCGGTCTCGGTAGAATTCAGGTTAGGAGAGGGAGTAGTACAGGCGGTCGCAATCGCAGAACTTAGTAACATTTCTAAAATTATTTTGTATTTCATATTAGCTCAACACTGGTTTTTTCTCATGGTGGCACAAGCTGAAGACAACTCATTCCCAAAACCCCTAAGCTGATAAGCCTTGCCGAAGTCAAAAGCGGAAAAGGCTAGTGACCTAGTGACTTTCTCTAAAGCGATCGCGCTAGTGTAGCGATTTGGATCTTAAATAAATAAAGCCAGATGTCATCTTGGAGTCCAATCTTCAATCTAGTTTTGGACTTTACTATTGCCAGTAAAGCTTCTGTCGAGTAGAGTTCTGGCGATCGATGGATGGAATTATAAGAGTGCAATATTACCGTTAATACTGTTTCCCTAAATTCGTCAGCAATCGAAATGTTAATTGTTAATTAATTCTGGTAAAGATTTAACGCTCGTCAGACGAAGTTTTTATGGAAGTAAGAGTTACAGCATATCTAAAATAAAAAATATTTGTAAGGATTCAGGTATCAGGGTTGACAAAAAGGAAAAAGAGATTAAAGTAGCCAATAATGAGCGAAGCTAATCACCCCTTCAAAGCCGAAGAACTGCGCCAGTTGTCCAATGAGAAACTGGCAGAAATCGTGACTACCCAACAAAAGCTGATTGAGAAGCTAGAAAAAAGAATAGAACAACTGGAACAGAGCCTCAACCTCGACAGCCAAACCTCATCGAAACCCCCTTCAACTGACTTGCTGAAAAAAAGCGAGAGAAAACCAGAAGTAGGGTTGGAAGAAGCCAAAAAAGAGACAAAAAGAAAACCAGGAGGACAACCAGGACATCAAGGGAAGACGAGAAAAGGATTTGGGCGTGTAGACCGCTACGAAGTATTGAAACCGACCATCTGCTCCAACTGTGGAAATCAACAATGGAAGACTAAGGGGGTACGAGTAGATACTCAACAGGTAGCCCAGTTGGTGGCAAAACCGATACAAGTCGTAGAGTACCAACGTCATCACTGTCAATGCGGCAAGTGTGGAGCAATAGAGGCAGCTCGACGGTCTCCCACAATGATTCCAGGTCAAGACTTGGGAGTCAGACTACAGGGGTTACTTTCCTGGCTGGGAAACTATGCTCATATGTCCTATGCTAAACAGCAAGAACTGTTGTGGGAACTGGGAGCAATAGAAATTAGTAGGGGAACTTTAGTTGCCACCAATGAACGAACGAGTACAACAAGCGAGTATCAACAGTGTTGAAGGGTTGAAAAAGTCGATTAATTCAGAGCATCCTCCTCTACATTGTGACGAAACCCCCTGCTCAGTTAAAGGAGTCAAAGAATGGCTCTGGGTTTTAGCTGGGTCAGAGTTCTGCCTGTTTCATGCCGGCGATACTAGAAAACGCAGAGAATTGGAAGCTGTATTAGGAGTATTCTATGATGGAGTTTTGATTAGCGACGATTTTAGTGTCTACAACGGCTATTCAGTAGCAGGACAACAAAAGTGTTTGGCTCATCTACGTCGTCATTTTCAAAAACTGTTAAAGACTAAAGGGGTAGATAACCAAGAAATTGCTACCACCTTTCTGTCTCTAATTGATGAGGCATTTAAGCAACATCGGGTTTGGCGACAGACCCATCAGGAAAGCCACTATCGAGATTGGGCAGAGGATTTCCGAAGGCGAGTGACTAGCGCAATTAAGACTTGGCTCAAGAATGCTGGTCATGAAGCTGGAAAACTGCTACGTTCGCTGCGTGATAAGGCGGAGCAATGGTGGTATTTTCTGACACATCCTCAGATACCCCCCGACAATAATCTAGCTGAACGATGTTTGAGAACTGCTGTAACCAAGCGGAAAGTTTGTGGTGGCTCTCGTTCCATCGAACGGTTTCAACATACAGCCAACCTGCTGAGTGCAATTCAATCTTGTCGTTTGCAAGGACGTTCGGTGATTACTTTTTTTCAACAGACTTTACAAGCTACAGTTGGACATTGTTCTTATCCTTCTCTTATTCCTCATGCTTGCACCTGAATCCTTACAAATATTTAAATCATGGTTAAGTTATTTCAAGATAATAAGGCATTTGGCGCGCCTGGAATGGAACCTCGTTGGACCCATTCCAATAAAAGTGGTGTGGGTACGGCATACTCTACCTCAAGTAGGGTCTGGTTTACCCTCTGGAGGGGAATCATTACCGAAATCTATTACCCGACGATCGACCAGCCTCAAGTAAGGGATTTACAGTATCTAATTAGCGACGGTCAAAGCTTCGTTCATGAAGAAAAGGCCGATCTAAACTCAGAAATAGAACTTCTCTGGAATCGAGAATTAGGTTATCGCATTACTAATACCGCGCCAGATGATAGTTACACCATTGTCAAGGAAATCATCTCCGATCCTCATGCAAGTTGCATCTTGCAACATACCAAGCTGACGGGCGAACCCTCAGTTCTCTCCTAACTCAAACTCTATAGTCTTTGTGCGCCTCATTTAGATGTTTGTGGTCGGGGTAATAATGGCTACGTAATTGAAACCTGCGATCGCCGCTTTCTAGCTGCCAATAAAAATGACCGATGGCTGGTATTGGGCGCAAATATTCCCTTTAAAAAACTTTCGGTAGGATACGTCGGTCAAAGCGATGGTTGGCAAGATTTAGCCGAAAACTATCAACTGGATTGGCAATTTGACTGCGCTACCGATGGCAATCTCGGTCTAACTGGAGAACTCGATCTAGATCGGACTAATGAATTTACTTTAGGGTTAGCCTTTGGTTCTAGCTTGCAAAGCGCGATGACAACGCTCTTGCAGTCGCTCAGTATACCCTTTAAGGCACAAAAAGCCAAATTTAGAGAACAGTGGGGGCGCACCTGTAGCGATCGCTTACCCCTGGAAAGAGAATCTAGCGACGATGGTGCTTTATTTCATAGCAGCGTCAGTTTACTACTCGCCCACGAAGATAAAACCTATAGTGGTGCTACTATTGCCTCGATGAGTTTTCCCTGGGGAGAGCAAAAAGGAGATGGCGATCGCGGTGGCTATCATTTAGTCTGGACTAGAGATCTGGTTAACAGCGTTGCGGGATTACTCGCCTCGGGACATAGGGAAACCGCAGTGCGCTCGCTAATGTATCTAGTGACCTGTCAGCAAGAAGATGGCAGTTTCGCTCAAAATTTTTGGCTCGACGGCGAACCCTACTGGCATGGGATGCAGCTTGATGAGATTGGTTTTCCCATTCTACTGGCGCAAAAACTAGCTCAGTTTGATGCTCTACCAGATTTCGACCTATATCCGATGATTATTCAGGCAGCGGGTTATTTAGTTCGTCAAGGTCCAGCGACACAGCAGGAGCGTTGGGAAGTAGACAGCGGTTATTCTCCTTCTACCTTAGCCTGTAATATTGCAGCTTTAATTTGTGCGGCTAGTTTTGCTCGTCAGCGAGAGGATGAAACTGCTGCTGAGTACATCGAGGAATATGCAGATTTTCTCAGAGACCATATCGAAGCTTGGACGGTAACTACTGAAGGAACTCTAGTACCGGGCATCGAGCGTCATTTTATCCGCATTACTCCTGCCGAAGTAAATGTACCCCATCCCAATGAAGATCCTAATAACAGCAAAATCTGTATTTCCGCACGTCCTCCCGGTACCGAATCACAATTTTCTGAAGATAAATCTCAACAGTTTCTTGCTAGAGAAATCGTCGATGCGGGATTCTTATTACTCGTCCGCTATGGCATAATCGCTCCTGACGATCCTCTAATTATCGATTCTCTTAAAGTGGTCGATGCCATCTTAAAAGTCGAAACGCCTTTTGGTCCTTGTTGGCGACGGTATAACCACGACTGGTACGGGCAAAAAGAAGATGGCAGTGCTTATGAAGGTGTAGGAGTAGGACGTACTTGGCCTTTATTAACTGGCGAACGCGCTCACTACGAACTGGCTGCAGGAAATGATATTACACCCTATATTCAAGCAATGGAAGGATTTGCTACCGAGACGGGTTTACTGACAGAGCAAATTTGGGACAGCGAAGACATTCCTGACGCTCATATGTACTTGGGAAGACCTACTGGTGCGGCAATGCCCTTAATGTGGGCGCACGCGGAATATATCAAACTGTTGCGTTCTCGCAAAGATGGACGAGTCTTCGACTTCGTTCCCGAAGTAGGCGATCGCTATCTGAATAATTACAACTCCAAACCAATGGAAGTCTGGAAGTTTCATCGCCAGGTAACGACCATCGATAAAGGAACGATTTTAAGAATACAAGCAGACAAGTCGTTTAAACTACATTGGACTAACGATGAATGGCAAGCCATACAGGATCTAGAATCTACCAGGATCGCCGCTCTAGGTCTTAACTATGTCGATCTCACTGCGGATAAGTTATCTCCCATTGAATTTACCTTTTTCTGGACTGGGAGTAATAACTGGGAACAAAGAAATTATCGAGTTAAGGTGGTCTAAATTCGAGCGAGTTAGACAGACTAAGTCCTATCTGCGATCGGTGCTAAGACAGAGCCTAAAAAGTAAAGTTAGAAAAAACAGTTAATTGGGAACTATAGCTGTGAAAAATCATGTATCTTTCCATCACCGATGAATATTCAAACCTCAATAGATGTCGATCGCTATAGTTTACGTATCTGTCATGGTTCGGGAAACTTTTATCGTTTGAGTATTGCCGAGGGCGAGATCGTCGTTCATAGTTTTGAAGGAATTTATCCTAATCTGCAAACTGCTATAGAAAGAGGCAAGTCGATAATTCAAAATCTTGGGTATTTGAAGCAAAACTCTACTCCCTCGTCCTGAATCAGTCGGAAATTAGCACCAATGCTTTAAGATTATCTCTAAACTACTATTTTTTGCCTTACTTATCGTCCTGGATAATTAAATCCAGGACTTTTTTATATCGATTCACTAGTAACTATATCTATGCCATCATCATGGTGAAAAAATCAATTGTTTCCTGCAAAGCTGTGGCAAAAGCATCGATTTCAGCACGAGTATTATAAAAGTACAGACTGGCTCTAGCACTGCCGGAAGCGCCAAAGATACGATGCAGTGGTTGAGTACAATGATGACCAGAACGAATGGCAACTCCTTCGCGGTCTAGTAAGGTTGCTAAATCGCTGCCGTGTATTCCTTCGACGTTAAATGCTACCAATGCAGCTCTACCTTTACCTTCAGCAGTTGCAGGGGGTCCGTAAATTCTGAGATTGGGAATTGCGGCTAATTTTTGATATAGATAGGCTGTTAGTTCTTCTTCATAAGCATGAATTTTAGCCATGCCGATATTACTTAAATAATTTACTGCCGCACCCAGAGCAATTGCTTCACCGATGGCGGGCGTTCCTGCTTCAAATTTATGAGGTAATTCGCCATAGGTAGAATGGTCTAAAAACACTTCGTCGATCATCTCGCCACCACCCATAAATGGCGGCATTGCTAGCAGTAAATCTTTCTTACCGTAAAGAAAACCAATCCCGGTAGGAGCACACATTTTATGTCCCGATGCTACCAACCAGTCGCAATCAATCTCTCTGACATCAACAGGCATATGGGGAACGCTCTGGCAAGCATCGATTAATACTTTGGCATTGTATTGATGCGCCAGTTGGACAATTTTTCTCACCGGATTGATGCAGCCTAGAGTATTGGAAACGTGAACGAGAGCTACCAACTTAGTTTGACTAGATAGTAAAGATTGGTAATGTTCTAGATCTAGTTCTTCTGTATCTGTAAGTCGAACGTATTTAATTACCGCGCCAGTCTTTTCAGCTATTAACTGCCAGGGAACGATGTTGCTGTGATGTTCCATGACTGAAAGAATTATCTCATCGCCCTGTGTTAAATTAGTCAAACCCCAACTGTAGGCAACTAGGTTAATTGCTTCGGTAGCATTACGAGTAAAGACAATCTCTTCCCGTGAAGCCGCATTGATAAAACTGGCTACCTTATCTCTAGCCGCTTCGTAAGCATCGGTGGCTCTAACACTTAGGGTATGTGAACCGCGATGTACGTTAGCATTGTCTTGTTGGTAGTAATTTTCCAATACTTCTAGTACCGCTGAAGGCTTTTGGGAACTAGCCGCATTGTCAAAATAAATTAATGACTTTTCGTGAATTTGCTGTTGGAGAATGGGAAAATCTTGACGTAGGCGATCGCCAAGAGTGGTTTCTTTAATTAAGGTCATTATTATCGGTTACTTACTAACTTTTTGTCTTTTGTCTGATGATTTGAGCAACTTTAGAAGCTAAAAATTCCGGCGAGAGGCGATCGCTAATTTCACCAGCAAAGGCATCGATTAATAATTGACTGGCATTTTGTTGGTTCAAACCGCGACTGCGAAGATAGAAGATTTCCTCGGCTTCTAGCTGGCTGACTGTCGCCCCATGAGAACATTTAACATTATCGGCGGTGATTTGTAACTCTGGTTTGGTATCTACCCTAGCTCGGTCGGAGAGTAACAAATTGCGATTTAGCTGAGCGGCATTGGTAAGTTGCGCTTCTTTAGGCACGAAAACTTTACCATTAAACACGGTATGGGCGCGATCGCCGACGATACATTTATGTAATTGGTCCGTGTTACCGTAAGGTTTGGTTAGGGCAATAATGCTGTGAGTATCGGATGTCTGGTTTCCCGTCGCCACAGTCAAACCATTCAAACAGGTTGTGGTTTGCTCTCCCTGCTGTAAGACTTCGGGATTGTGACGCAGTAGTTTACTACCGAAATTAATTTCATTCAAAGTGTAGCGACTATCTTTTGCTTGAGCGGTCGCGGTTTTACCGATGTGAAAGCTGCGATCGCTTTCTTGTTGCCATCGAGTATGTTTGACTTCGGCGTTTTCTCTAACTACAACCTCTGTTACCGCATTGGTAAAGTATTCACCAGCACCAGAATATTCTTCGATTAAAGATAAACTCGCTCCAGTTTCGGCTACTACTAAAGTGCGGGGTTGGGTAAAACTCGTTTGCTCTCGAGCATCAGCTACAAACACTAGATGTATGGGAGTTTCTACCACGACATTTTTATCTACCCAGATAACTGCCGCATCTGCAAAACTTGCCGTATTGAGAGCGGTAAACACATCTCCTGCGCCGTGCTGAAGAGCAAATAATTCTGCTACTGGGTAGGTTTGAGGTAAATTTTCTAGATTGCCGACATAGACACCAGAAGGCAATGCCGAGAGATCGGATAATTCCGCATTGTAAATCCTGTTGACAAAAACCAGGCGACTATTTTGGGTTTCTGGAAACGATTCAAGTAAAGACGATTCGGGTAAGGACGAACGACCGTTCGTCCCTAAAGGAACGAAATTTGTCTCAACCAACTCAGACAAATCGATAAAGCGCCAATCTTCGTCTTTTTTTGTCGGTACGGATAGATTAGCTACCCAGGAGGCGGCTTGCCGACGGCGAGCGCTCAACCACTGTGGTTGGTTCTGAGGAAGTTGGGTTCGTTCGAACAAACCCATCAAGAAATCATTTTTATATAAAGTAGCGCGATCGCTCTTTAAAGGTTCAATCGTAAAAGGAACTTTTACTGCCATTACACTTCTACCCCCGCAGTTTCAAGATCTTCTAAAAAGTCATAACCGCGAGACTCTAACTCTAAAGCCAATTCTTTACCGCCACTGGTAACAATTTTGCCATCCTGGATTACGTGAACGAAATCCGGTTCAATGTAGTTGAGTAAACGCTGGTAGTGAGTAATTACCAAATATGCCTTGTCGGGAGTTCTTAACTGATTCACGCCATCGGCAACGGTTTTTAAAGCATCAATATCTAAACCCGAATCGATCTCATCCAAGATAGTCAAAGTAGGATCGAGTACCGCCATTTGTAAAATTTCATTGCGTTTCTTTTCACCACCAGAAAAACCTTCATTGAGACTTCTGGCTAAAAAGCTAGACTTCATTTTTACCATTTCTAGCTTTTCTTCTACCAAGTCTTCAAAGTCAAAAATATCAATTTCTTCTTCTCCTTGATGCTTGCGTTTGGCGTTATAAGCGACTCGCAGAAAATCTAGATTACTCACCCCGGGGATGGCAACGGGATACTGAAAAGCCAGAAAAATACCGCTATTGGCTCTTTCATCTGGTTCTTTATCGAGGATATTTTCTCCCTGATAGATAATTTCACCACCAGTCACTTCATAATCGGGATGTCCTGCAATAATTTTAGCCAGGGTACTTTTACCCGAACCGTTACGCCCCATAATAGCGTGTATTTCTCCTGCTTTGATTTCTAGATTGACCCCCTTGAGAATTGGCTCATCCTCTACATTAGCTGTTAGGTCGTGTATGGATAAAATTGTTTCGCTCATTACTCACTCAATCGCAGTTTATCAATAATTCCTCAACAATATCCATAACTATGATGGCGTACGTGATACGCTAGTTAAAACTAAGCTATAGATATCTATTAAAACAACAAAAATGTTGTTTAAGTATATTGTAGAATACATTAACAATTTTTTTGTTGTCAAAGTCAAATAATTTGGTTTGACCGTTCGCCGGATAACTAGCAATTCCGTCAGTTTGGACGAACTAGATTTGAAGATTTGCGCCTATTTAGGGAAAATTAATATATTTTGGCGGAACCCGATCCGTGAGCCAGACTCCATTTTTCGACAAAAAGAAAGTATATCCAGCATGGTACATTTTCTCTGCTTGAATCTTTAGCACTACTGATTTTCCGTGTCTTTGCCCTACTCGAATTACCGTAGATTCATCAGAAGATAAATGAACGTGGTGTCGCTTTCTGCGGAGCAATCCCTGAAGGTAAATTGAGCTAATAAACTTGGTAGCCTTACCGTGAAATAAATATTCTGGCGGCTTTTGAGATATGAGAGCTAAATCGACTGCAATTGAATGACCCTGATTAGCCCGAATCTTAGATTTATCTTCGTTAAAAGAAAAACGCTTTTTGTCATTATTTACCACAATTCGTTCTACTATCGAGCGCTCGAAATAGGTCCTTCGTTGACAGACTAGTTTAATAAGCAAATCTACTTCTGCCATCCCTGACGATCTAGAGGTAGATCGATAATTTTGGGTTTGTGGCCTAGGATGAGACTGAGAAACTTACTAAGTTTAACCAAATTTAGATTTTTTTCTCTACCCGACTATCCTGAGAGTTAAAGTTCATAATTTTTCAACGGAGATCGATTTTGTCAAATCAAGTTAGGTTGCGCCGACTATTCAGGTAAATATTCAAGATCGAGAGTTTGTTCTTTGCTAAAAGGTGCGTTTATGGGAAAAGTTTCGAGTGGCAAACCAGTTTCATCTGCTGCCAGTTTTCTAGCGTTTTGATATGATTTGGAAAACTGCTCTACAAAGTAGTTTTTTAAACTAGAATTATCTTCAAACAAATCATGTAAGCGAAGCCGATGTTCTCTAATGGTAAAACGCCAACTATTGGTTCTTTTTTCTGGCTGATACTCGTACTTGAGTAGATGAATTAAGACAATTCTCAAATTACTAACTATTGCTCTTTTTTCCGACCTACTCATATCTTTAATTTCTTCAATTAGATTGGGAATATCTAATTCTTTAAATTTTCCTGCTTGTAAAAGCTGAATTGTATTTTCTAACCATAAATAGTAGTCTCGTTCGTAAAGATTATTTTTATTTGGTAATGATTCGGATATTTCTGTACTCATGGCGATCGCAAGTTAAAAATTCCAATAGTATGTGGTATTAGTTTCTACTGTACTGTGCTATTTGCAGCCCAATAAAAAAAAATATAAAAATATAGGGGCATTACTCAGAACGCCCCTGTGAGAGATTTATTTGTGTGTTAATGTCGTTTAATTTAACCGACAGTGCCTTCTAACTTGAGACTTAATAGCTTATCAGCTTCAGCGGCAAATTCCATCGGCAACTCGTTTAAAACATCTTTACAGAAGCCACTGACCATCATGGTTACGGCATCTTCTTCAGAAATACCCCGCTGAGCCAAATAAAACAGTTGTTCCTCACCGATTTTAGCGGTTGAGGCTTCATGTTCGAGTTTGGCGGTATTATTATCAACTTGAATATAGGGAAAGGTATTGGCTTCAGCATTATCGCCAATTAGCATCGAGTCGCACTGGGAATAGTTACGGGCACCTGCGGCTTTAGCACCAATTTTAACCAGACCCCGATAGCTGCTTTCAGAATTACCTGCCGAAATACCTTTGGCGATAATCGTACTGCGAGTATTTTTACCAATGTGGATCATTTTAGTACCTGTGTCGGCTTGTTGCTTGTTGTTAGTCAGAGCGATGGAATAAAATTCTCCTACAGAATTATCGCCGACTAGAACGCAACTGGGATACTTCCAAGTAATTGCCGAACCAGTTTCTACCTGAGTCCAAGAAATTTTAGAATTGACTCCCTTGCATAAACCGCGCTTGGTAACAAAGTTATAAATTCCGCCTTTGCCTTCTTCATCTCCGGCAAACCAGTTTTGAACGGTAGAGTATTTAATCTCAGCATTATCTAAAGCTACTAATTCTACCACTGCAGCGTGAAGCTGGTTAGTATCGAACATTGGCGCAGTGCAGCCTTCGAGATAACTTACCGAGGCTCCTTCTTCAGCGACGATTAAAGTACGCTCGAACTGTCCGGTATCGCCTGTATTGATGCGAAAATAGGTAGACAATTCCATCGGACAAGTTATGCCTTTAGGGATAAAAACAAAGGAACCATCGCTAAATACAGCCGAGTTCAAAGCTGCAAAGTAATTATCGCCGACGGGAACGACGCTACCGAGATATTTTTGTACCAATTCTGGATGTTCCTGTAAGGCTTCGGAAATCGAGCAGAAAATTACACCTTCTTCTGCTAATTTTTCTTTAAAAGTAGTGGCTACAGAAACGCTATCAAAAATGGCATCTACGGCGACATTACTCAATCTTTTTTGTTCGGAAAGGGGAATGCCTAGCTTTTCAAAGGTTTCTAGTAGAGTGGGATCTACTTCTTCCAAACTGCCTAATTTTTCTGGTTTTTTCTTCTTCGGCGCAGAGTAGTAGATAATATCCTGATAGTCAATGGGAGGATACTTTGCTTGAGACCACTTGGGTTCGCTCATCTTCAGCCACTGTCGATAAGCTTTGAGGCGAAACTCTAGCATAAACTCTGGTTCGTTCTTCTTAGCCGAAATCAGACGAATCACTTCCTCATTTAAGCCGCGAGGAATGGTGTCCGCTTCAATATCGGTAACGAAGCCGTATTTGTATGGTTGGTTGACTAAAGTTTTGACTGTGGCACTCATAATGGTAATGGCAAACTTGCGTTGTGGTGTTCCAGATATAATCTGTTTTTATTTCTAGGAGCGAAATGTGAGTAAAAGCTAATCGCTTTGTACAATTGGAATTAGCAACTACTTCTGTTGAATAGTTTAGCAACAAATTTGTTGTTTAAGTCTATTATAAGTTACATTAACAACAAAGATGTTGTCAAAGTCGGGAATTTTTCTAAATTTTTTGGTTCTGACACATTATTCTAAGACTCAAAATTAAATTACAGGACGATGACGACCACTGGTTTACCGTCTACCAAACAGAGTATTTTACAATACCTACTCAAACACGACCAAGCTACGGCAAAACAGTTAGCTGAAGCTCTAAAAATTACTACTCAAGCAGTTCGCCGTCATTTGAGCGAATTAGAAACCGAGGAACTAATCGAATACCACTCGGTTCAACAGGGTATGGGAAGACCGCAACATTTGTATCGGCTAAGCGATAAAGGACGCGATCGCCTCAGTCCCCATCGCTATGGAGAATTTGCCGTGGCTTTTTTGGATACCCTTGCCGAAACCGTAGGCGAGGAACAGGTTAGTAAAGTTTTAGAAAAACAGTGGCAAAGAAAAGCCGCCGAATATCGCGATCGCCTGGGTCGTGGTTCTTTATTGCAAAGAGTAACTAAATTGGTGCAGCTCAGACAAGAAGAAGGATACATGGCAGAGTTACACTCAATTTCTCAGTCTTCACAACAGAATAAATTTGTCCTAGTCGAACACAACTGTGCGATTTCTGAAGTAGCTGAATCATACCCTAGTATCTGCGGACACGAACTAGAAATGTTTGCGGCGGTATTACCAGACTGTATCATCGAACGTACTCACTGGATGAATAATGGAGAACATCGCTGTGGCTATTTAATTGAAGCCAAGTAAGCTAGGGAATGGGAAAAACTAGAGAAAAGATAAAAAGTAAAGCAAGATAATTAACTGCTACGAAAACCTTCCTTTTCCCTTTGTATTTATCAAAATCTTCTTGTCTCGTCTCCATATCTCCAAATTTTGTCTTAATACTACAGTTTTTGTTATCCAATGGCTAAATTTTTAAAGTAAGTATGAAGAATTTTTAAAGTTTCGGTAAACCGCAATGAAAAAATTAGTTTTCCACCGTTAGACAGATCGACATAATTATAAAAACGGTTACAATTGATACAGAAAATAAATTAAATCAATCGTTCATCTCTCTTTAAATCAAAATTTAGAGAGACGGAAGTAGGGAAAAGTTTCCCGAAGGAACGCGCCTCACTTATCAACGCAATCGGAGGCGAATCTATATGAAACTTAATTATCGTGGTGTAAGTTACGAGTATAATCCACCTGTTGTCCAAGTTGGCGAAGGTGGAGTTGCAGGTAAATTTCACGGTTTGGACTGGAGATTTCGCAATTTGAAAAAACCACCAGTGCTACAACCACCTGTCAATCTTACTTATCGCGGCGTAACTTACAAAAATCGACCAGAACCTACTTCTAAAATGACAGAAAAATTGTCAGTCAAAGAACAAGCTCGTTGGTTAATGCTCGATAAAGAAAGAGCAGCTAAAAACCGAACTGAGTCTATGTTGAGACGCTCTGCTCATGAGGTTGGTCTGATCTAAATCGGTCGATCGCACCCACTTAATTTTTAAATGCGATCGTTGCTTGAATAGATGGCGATCGCAGATACTATAAGCCGTTAAAATTAACTTAGCGGCTTTTTTTATATTTGCACCCTCAACCGAGGTGACAGAACAGATTACTCCGCCCTAAACGGACGGAGCCTGCTGTCACCGTTGGTCAATTCTAATTAAATCTCTTGCTCTTGGCGATCGCTACAAATCCGATAATTAAAAGCTAGTTAAAATTCAAATAAATTTTCAAATAAATTTAAATGTCTCAACGTCCGATATATTTAGATATTCACGCAACTTCACCAATGGATGAAAGAGTATTAGAGACAATGATTCCTTACTTTACAGAAAAGTTTGGCAATCCTTCTAGTAATACTCACGCCTATGGTTGGGAAGCTGAAGCCGCAGTCAAGCAAGCCAGAGAAACCATCGCCTCGGCAATTAATGCTGCTCCCGAAGAAATTGTCTTTACTAGCGGTGCCACTGAAGCCAATAACTTGGCAATCAAAGGTGTTGCGGAGGCTTATTTTAGTAAGGGAAGACATATCATCACCGTCGAAACTGAACACAGTGCCGTACTCGATCCTTGCCGCTATTTAGAAACGCTGGGTTTTGAAGTTACTTATTTACCCGTACAACCTGATGGGATAATCGATCTGTCAAAACTAGAAGCAGCAATTCGCGATGAGACAATTTTAGTTTCGGTAATGGCAGCTAACAATGAAATTGGCGCGATCCAACCGCTTGCAGAAATTGGTGAGATCTGTCGCGATCGCGACTGTTTGTTTCATACCGATGCCGCACAGGCGATCGCTAAAATCCCTTTAGATGTGGTGGAGATGAACGTCGATTTGATGTCTCTCACCGCACACAAAGTATATGGTCCTAAAGGCATTGGTGCGCTGTATCTGCGCCGTCGCGATCCTCGAGTAAAAATTGCCCCTCAAATCCAGGGAGGAGGACAAGAAAGAGGTAGACGTTCTGGTACCCTTTATCCGCCTCAAATTGTAGGGTTTGCCAAAGCGGTAGAATTAGGATTGGCAGAAATGTCGACTGAATCTCAACGTCAATTGGAGTTGCGAGAAAAGCTGTGGCAGATGCTTAAAGAATTACCCGGTATTCATCTCAACGGTCATCTTACTCAAAGACTGCCTGGTAATTTGAATATTAGCGTTGAAGGTGTGGATGGTTCTGCTTTACTACTGGGTCTACAGCCTACCGTAGCCTTATCTTCGGGTTCTGCTTGTTCTAGTGTTTCTACCGCACCCTCTCATGTTTTGACTGCATTAGGACGCTCGTCCCAGCTTGCTCATGCTTCTTTAAGATTCGGCATCGGTCGCTTTACCACTGCCGAGGAAATCGAAACTGTAGCTCGAGCGACGATCGCGACAATTGAAGCTCTGCGTCAGGCAAAAAATTATTCTAAGATGTAATTTTTTAAGATGAATCCCAATAACTGGATTACTGTCAGTTTATTTATGGCGATCGCTACTCTGCTAAGCGTGGAGGTAGGGTGGTTAACTAAACGAGGAGTATTACCTCTTACATCTGAGATCCCTTACTCGGAAGCACAGCAGCAGTTTCTAAAAATTTGGGTCAACATTGCTTTGGCAATCGGAGTAATTCTACCCTTAGTTATGGCGATCGTTTTTTGGGAACAGCTGGTTCTCCGTCAATTTTTTAGTTATTATTTTTTAGTAGTCTTCGTTCAGCTAACTAGCGAAATTACTTTTAGCCGTTGGTTGTGTAAAAGTGTCGTAGTAACTATTGGAACGCTTTACACCGGATTTCGGATCTGGCAGTTGTGGTTCGCTCTTCAGCTAACAATCTATCCTCAGCCTTGGCTAGGTTGGCTGTGGTTGATTTTACTTTTTTGGGTAGCAAATCTAGTTATGCTGTTGTCAATGGCGTATCCAACCATTATTCCAAAATCGAAGCAAACTTTTTAAAGTGGCGAATTTGTATATCTCCCTTAAAGAACTAATTAAAAACCTATACAGATTGGTCTGAGAATCAGAGGTTAGCTATATAATGCTTGAAGCTCATCTGTCGGTAAGAATTATCTTATTAAGTTAATGGCTGGTAGTTATTCTCAAGCAACCGTTGTCAACACAGAACCCTATATCGAGTTAAATAATCAGGGTAAAGTTGTAATCTTAAAATTAACCGATAAAGTTAACTATTTAGGTCGAGATCCACAATGGGCAACGATCGAAGTACCACAAGATTGGACGATCGTCTCCCGCCGACAGGCAATCATTCAAAAAGAAGGCAACAGCTATCGCATTTTTGATGGCGATCGCGCCAAAAAAAGAGGCAACGGCATTTTTCTCAACCAAACTAGAATTAACTTTACTGAAGGACATTTACTTAAAAGCGGCGAGCAACTATATATCGGTCAAGACCCCCAATACCAAATTAGCTTGACCTACTACAATCCTAAAAGCGGCACCATGTCTATGCCTAGTCTGCGCCGCCTGAATTTAAAGGGTTTGCAAGATGAGCCAGTAGAACTGGGTAGAACTCCTAACCCCGACCATCGTGCCTCAATTCAACTAGATGCCCCAACAGTATCTCGCCTCCATGCAACAATCTATTCTGATGGCAAAGGCGGTCACATCTTACAAGACCGCAGTACCAACGGAACTTTTGTCAACGGCAACCGCTTAGAAAAACGACAGCTTCTTCAGCGTGGAGATACGATTCAAATAGGACCCTACATTCTACTCTATACCGGAGATGCACTAGAACTCAAAAACGCCACCGATCGCGTCCGCATCGATGCCCATCAACTAGTACGCAAGGTTAAGGATAAACGAGGCAAGGAAAAAATTATTCTCAACGATGTCTCTTTAGTCATCGAACCAGGACAACTAGTAGCTTTAGTCGGAGGAAGCGGTGCGGGCAAATCGACTCTGATGAAGTCTTTATTGGGAATTGCTCCAATTTCTTCGGGTAATATTTATCTCAATGGCGACAATCTCCGTCAAAATTGGGCGATTTACCGCTCTCAAGTGGGATACGTTCCTCAAGACGATATTATTCACCGCGAACTAACCGTTGAAGAAGTTCTCAAATATGCCTGTCAACTGCGCCTTCCTCCCGATACTAATATCAGTCAAGTAATTACCAACACCTTAGAACAAGTCAAACTCTCCCACGTGCGGCATACTCTAGTATCCAAACTCAGTGGCGGACAGCGCAAGCGGGTCAGTATCGGTGTAGAATTGCTGGCTAACCCCAAGTTATTCTTTCTGGACGAACCTACTTCTGGTCTAGATCCTGGTTTGGATAAAGAAATGATGCAGCTACTGCGCGAACAAGCAGACTTAGGCAGAACGATCGCTCTAGTTACCCACGCTACCAATAATATTGGTATTTGCGATCGCATTGCCTTTATGGGTTTGGGAGGCAAGCTTTGTTATTATGGACCGCCTCAAGAAGCTTTAGCTTTCTTCCAAAAGCATTCGGGAAGATTTATCGACGAAAAATTTAACGATTTTGCCGATATCTACATCGAACTTAACAAAGGAAAAAACGAAGCGGCGATTTTAGAAAGAGTCGATTATTGGTCTGCAACCTACACTCAATCTCCACTCTATGAAGCTTATGTTGAAAGTGCTCTCAGTCCCGGTAAGGAAATCCAACAAAAATCTAATGCGGCAGTCAAGACCGGTATCTCCTCCGTAGCACAGTTATCTTTATTAGCTCGGCGTTACTGGAAATTAGTCAGTCGCGACACTAATAGCCTGATATTAACTTTGTTGGCAGGACCGATTACGATTGCCTTAACGGGCTTACCTTTACGTAACGAACAGCCATTGAGTATTGATGGCGATCCCAGCGTAACTCAAGCCTCTCTAGCACTGCGATTATTATTTATTTTTAGCAGTGTTGCCATTTGGATCGGTCTTTCTAATGCCATTCGCGAAATTGTTAAAGAAGGCGCGATCTATTTTCGCGAACGATTGTTAAATTTGGGTTTAATACCCTACTTATCCTCTAAACTACTGATCCGAGAAGGACTTGCCCTAGCCCAGACTATTTTGATTACTCTAGTAGTTCTCTTGGTGTTTGAGTCTCCAGAGTCCGAGCTGATTCCTTGGTCTCTTGGCTTTGGGATTACTACCTTTTTAACCTTAATTGCTAGTACCAGTCTCAGCTTAATGCTCTCGGCTTTGGTAAAAACTGAAAATGAAGGCAATGGTATTTTACCTTTGGTAATGATTCCCCAAATTATTTTTTCAGGGGTACTATTCACTTTAGAGGACTGGTCGAGCAAAATTTCCTGGCTAATGCTAAGCCGTTGGTCGATTGGTGCTTACGCTTCTCTAGCAGATGTCAATGGCATGGCACCCTCGGAAACACCCGCTTTGGATGCAGAAATGTTGGAAGAAATTTTTCAGCCTAGTTCGGTATACGATGCCACTTGGGAAAACTTAGCTTTGAACTGGGGCATTTTAATCGTTCATACTTTGGCTTATGCAGTTATCACTCTGATAGTACAGCGACGCAAAGATGTTTTTTAACTCGCTTTGCTTGAAGCAAGAAGGAAAATAATAATAAACCTCTGTTGTTGTGTAACCCTTATTTACCCTAGGATATGATGACTTTCTATTTCGCTGCGTTTGCCCTTAACGAAAGGCGCACTGAAGGAAGCTAAGTGCTTTTGTGCTGGAGGCAAGTTTCTGAAAAAGATGCCGTAACTCGGGAGTTTCAAGAGTTTTCCTCGTCGCTGTTCACTAGTGCAGCTTGGCTAAAATAATCCGTCAAGTAAAACAAGCAGTAAAATTGGGTGTAGTGACAGTTGGGATAATTAAGTAAAAAGTAGGAAAAAGGACTCGATGCCAATTAATAAAGCTTTGCCAATCAACCTCTCAAGCAGACAAGAAAAACTACTCCAACAGATAGCTAGACTTTGCCCAAAAAGTTTCAAATGTTGAGCTAAAGAAGGTTACAGACATTCTTTGGCGACGAAAAAGTTAGGTTCAGGGGACGGAAAAGCCCTAAAATTGGTGAAACCCCCTGGCACTCACTGGGCAAGAACAAATGTACCGTAAATCTAACCAGCCTGAGCTGATTCCAGAAAACTTTGAATTGCCTGTTGCTGTCCAATTGTCACCAGATAATCGGTGGGTAATCATGGCAGAATTGATTCCCCGGACAAATTTTGAAACAGAATATGCAGAAAATTTCTCAGCCAACTTTGGTGCCCCAGCCAAACCCTTTCGGATGGCATTAGGAGCTTTAATTATTAAAGAAAAACTAGGGACTTCGGATAGAGAAACAGTAGAACAAATTAGGGAAAACCCATACCAAATATAAGATGTTGTTGGTAGTTACAGAAGTATATCGCCAACAATTGTGGATGTATGAGAATGAATCCAACAGAATTGACGATAGAATTGTGAGTATAACTCAACCTCATATCCGACCTATAGTGAGAGGAAAAGCAGGTAAATCTGTAGAGTTTGGAGCTAAACTCTCAGTAAGCTTTTTGATAACTATGTCTTTTTAGACCATTTAAGTTGGGATAATTTCAATGAATCAGGGGACTTTAAAACACAAGTAGAAGCCTATAAAAACTTCACTGGCTACTATCCTAACTCTGTTCATGTTGACCGAATTTATCGAACTAGAGCAAATATAGCATGGTGCCAAGAAAGAGGCATTAGAATTAGTGGTCCCCCATTAGGAAGACCTCCTAAAAATCTTAGTAAAGAGACTAAAAAACAAGCTTTAAGATAAACGAGATAAATATCAAGAAATTAGAGGCTAGATACAAGATGAATCCCTATTGGGATTCCATACTATAAAAAGAAAGAAAATAACGATAAAAGGAGTACAATCTGTTGGAATACATCAATATAAGTAGCCAGGGGAAGAAAAGGTTAGGTATGTAACACATTATGAAGGAGCTAATTTGGAAGGAAATCGAAATCGTTCTGCTTGATATCCCCCGACTCGGCTCTGGAATCCACCTCATTGATAACGGCATAGCTGTACCGATAGCTTGAGTGCCGCTTACAAAAACTCAAACTCAAAAGCCAGACGAGATTTGACTGAGAAATATCAAGCGTTGTGTAGTCATTACCAAATGCACCCGACCAGAAATAATCGGGGCAAATCCCATGAAAATGGTGCGATCGAATCATCTCCTGGTCATTTTAAACGACGACTACATCAAGCCCTACTGCTGAGAGGTTCGAAGGACTTGGAAACTGTTTCTAGTTATCCCTCTCCTAAGAAACAAAATCAGTCACAGAGGGTGAGACGGACTGAGGAGTCAAATCAAAGCCGAGAGAGTGAGATTTTTTGGTCAGGTTTTGAACGAGTCGCTCTTGATATTTTTGTTCGTAATAATCAACTCCTGGATCGACATAAGCCTCACCTCTGGTCCAAAGCTGACGGGGAGACAACCAAGCTAGACCATACTCTGTATGCGTTTCATAGCTTTAAGACCTCGAAGATAAAATGGCAGTTTATTGATAGCAGCTCTCATTAACTTTTCGACCCACTCCCAACATATATCCATAGATAAGATCCAAGTAGTGCCATATAGTCCCGTCCAGAAATAACTGTGTCTGGGTCGATTTTTACCTTCAAGCTTTAGTCTATTGATATACTTGGTTATACCAGTATTTCTAATTTTTAATCCTGCTATACAACTAGCAGTATAAGCGAATGCTATTAACAAAATTAGATTAGTTAAACGTTGAGTATTAGCTTGGCTTTCTTCTAGATTATAACCGCCACTCTTACAATCCCGAAACATTGCTTCAATTCCACCACGAGAGGCAAATATTTTAATAACTTCCTGTTTATTTTCGAGGTTGGTGAGCAGATACCAAGGAGCAGGTAATTGTTTATTATCGTACTTTCTGTTCCAGTAAACTACGACGTTAAATCTGTCTATTTTATTTTCTTGTGTTACTAAAACTTTAGAGTACAAAACTCGTGTTCCTGGATTAATACACAAAGAATCTAGAGATTGATATTGTTGGTATCTGAGCTTAATTTTAGTATTTTTGTTCAATCTAAAAACGAAGTGTATTTTTTTCTTGGTTAACCACAGGGCAAATGCCGTACTCCTATATTCTCGATCGCCAATAACTACTAAATGATATTCTTTCATTAAACGTAATACGGGTCTAATAACAGCTACCTGCTCATAAAAATTACTACTACCTTTCTTAGATAACAGCAGCCAGTATCTTGGTAATGCCCGCTTTTTCCAAATTACACTTACCATTAAAATATTATTGGCTTTCCACTGTGTTCTATCGATAGTTATTATTAAGCGATCGCCTGTTTTGAATTGACTATTAATTATTTTTTTAATTAAGGGAAACCAAAGTAATGGTAAGCTTAATCGCGGTAAAACTAGAAACCTTTGTATTTTCTTTCTTCTAGTTTCACACTTAATTGGATATGGAAAGCTCGAAGCCAATCTTTCGATTCTAACTTGACGGTGAACTTGTAGTAACCACACTAGAATTTGTAAGGTTAATAATTCTGAATCAGGGAGATAAGTTTTGAGATAATCTAGATAGAATTGGGGCAACATTTTCTTGAATAATTGTCTGTTTAATTTATCAGACAATTATTTTTCCTGATTTTTAAATCGACCCTTCATCTTGCTCAAGATGATTTAAGTATTTGCCTGGTTCTCTGTAACTCTTTGTATTTATACGTACTTCCTAGACTCATATTTTGGGAAGGTGACTAAACGCGCTTTCTCTCTTGCTGTCTCTAGTTTTTAGCGGTTGTCTCCCCGTCACCTCTGGTCCAAAGATAATAGAAAAGCCGTGCTATTGTCTTGGTGCGCGTTCCCATGCTGGGGAAACCCCAGGGGGGTCGCACCGCTTTATGTGCTGTAGCTGTAAGTGCTTGAGGAGTACCCAAACGGGTTCGCAGACGACGAGAGAATGCACCCAAAGCAGAACGACTATTTTTGAGAGCTTGAGCTGCCATTCGGAAGGCATTAGCTGCTCGATTAACGACACAACGAGTCTGAGAACTTTTAATCTTACCTCCAGTTATACGAGAAGCAGGACATAAACCCAACCAAGAACAAAAATGTTTGACAGAAGCAAAGCGAGTCGGGTCAAGCCCAACTTCAGAAAGAATTGTCTGTACCGTCAAAACCCCAAGCCCATCAATTCGAGTGAAATCAACACCACTAATACGATAGAGATGAGTTGTCAAGTCAAAATTAGGTTGATTCCCTTGAGGTTTATGGCGTCGATTTTTAGCGGGAAGAATGGGTGAAGTTTCGACATCAATTTGATTAGCAAACTAAGCTAGACATTGCTCAATTTTTCGGTCGCATTCAGCGATCGCTTTTTGATAGACTTCATAAAGTTGTAATTCCTGTTGCAGCACAAAAATGTGTTCGACACGGTAATCTCCAGTTAAGGCTTGAGCTATCTCTGAGACACTACTCTTGATGCGGGGATTTTTCAAAGCAGTAAGACTTGGGGGTTTCTTTCTCCAGCCACAATAGCACGAATAATTGCTATGCCAGTGATGCCAGTAATATCACTAATCACCCGATGCAGTTGCAGATTCATTTGCCTAAGAGCTTTCTGCATTCGTTGAACGTGAGTACTGGCACTTTTAATTAGCCTATCTCGTTGACGAATATAACTACGCAGAACGCAGATTTGGTCATCGGGTCGAAATGAACCAGATAACAGACCATAACTGTGTAATTGCTGTAACCATTGACAGTCAAGTACATCACTGTTACGTCCAGGGACGGTTTTGACATGATGGGCATTGACTAACTTGACTTCCAAACCTTGAGTTTCCAGAATTTGCAATAGAGGAATCCAGTACACTCCCGTTGATTCCATTGCTACTGTCTTGACTTGGCACTCTTTTAACCAATTGGCTAAAGCATACAAATCACTAGTAATTCTCCTAAACGGGATAGCCCAATTGTGGCTTCACCAATTTCATTCCCTTAAACATCTAGAACCACGCTTCTGTGCGGGCGCAATCGCACCAATGAGGGTTCGGTCTTAACTGTCAGGCGACCACCATTAATATTAAGGGGTTTTCTCCTCTGTGACTGATTTTGTTTCTTTTATTCATTATGAGCAATCGCCGCTCATGGAACGCTTCTGTCAGACTCCGAAAACTAGAGCAATTTCTAAGTTCTGTGACCATTATCTACTATCTATGCGCTCGCGGAGTTGTTTCTGAATAGAAATTTTTTTAGGCGGGCGGATGACGAAAATTTGACTACAAATGGCTCAATGAATTGATATTGTTTCCCTTGAAAACCTTTTCCTAATATGAAATATCGGAAAGTGACATAAGAGGGATAACTAATCAAGCGGATTTCATATCATATCAATTTTTTGGCTGACGATCGCCTGAAGAAAAAAACTTGTTGATCTACTAAATCTAGGTATTAAACTAGATAGAAGTAAAGTCAGCTTCTGAAATTGAATCAATATCGACACCTGCTAAGTTAAAGACGGGAGCTGGAGTATTATTGACAAGAGTAAAAACATCAGTACTGTTACCATTAGGAACAAATATTAATTGTTCAAAAGTTAAACCACCTGATAAGGCGATTACATCTGAACCAACTTTAAAGTCAAGAATTACATCAGGACTAAGTGTTAACTCAATTACAAAAGTATCCTTTCCACTACCACCAATGACAATATCAGTTCCTAGATCTCCATCAAGAAAATCATTACCAAATCCACCTAAAAGATAATCATCCCCATCATTGCCAAAAAGAGAATCATAACCATTACCACCTTTAAGATTGTCACCTTCACTACCGCCTAACAGTAAATCGTTGCCATTTTCTCCAAGTAACGTACCTCTTCCTGGTCCACCATCAAGTACATCATCGCCATAACCCCCGCGAAGAAAATCATTTCCACCTTCTCCGTTTAAAGTATCATCTCCATAACCTCCATTGAGACCATCTGGTCCATCACCTGCATTAAGAAGATCCTCACCTTTTTCTCCAACCAGAAAATCCTCTCCTGCTTCGCCAAAAATTGAGTCATCTCCTTGACCTGCTGAAATAAAATCATTACCATCTCTTGCTAGGATTTCTTCACCTTCTCTGCTACCATTGAGCATGTCATTACCAGAAGTTCCCTCAATATTAAATATATTGGGCACTATCTGAGAAGAGTTGCTATTATCTCTACCTAATCTAAAAGGCGGTTGGATGGGCTGATCGTCTATGATTTGATCAAAAGTAGTTAGATCCGAAGCTGATATGGGTACAAAAGTAGTAGAAATTGCCAACGCCAGAACCTTTTGTGAACTAGCATGACTAATAAGATTAAATGGTGAAGCACCCCCAAATAAAACATCTATTTGAATATCTTCTGTAGAAAGTGTATTTGTTAAACTAATAAAATCTTCCCCTACTGTAAAGTCGGTGAAAAAGTCAATTCCATAGTCATCTGATAACACAAATATATCATTACCAGTTCCAGAGTTAACAACATCAAACCCCGAATTACCAATTAGTAAATCATTTCCATCCAATCCATCAAGAAAATCATTTCCTAATCCAGCATCGAGGGTATCTGAATTACCAAAGCCTAATACTATATCATCTCCTTCTTCTCCAAAAAGAATATCCATTCCCATATCTCCAGCGACAAAGTCGTTACCATCACCGCCAAAAATGGTATCATTACCCAGACTATTGATATTTGGTTCTTCTAAAAGGAATTTAGAACCAAGAGCATCATTGTTTGAACCTCCTACAATATAATCAGAACCATCATTAGACAAAACTATATTATTACCATCTCCGGTAAAAATCACATCGTTTCCTACATTAGAAGAGACAGATATTGGCTCTAAATAATCTAAATCTCCTACAATTGAATCATTTCCTAAACCGCCGATTATAGTATCATTATCTCCCAAACCAGTAATATAATCATTACCTTGGTTGCCATAAATGAAATCTCGATCATCGAAACCCTTAATAATTTCACTGATCTTTCTACCTATAATATAATTTTTCATAGATTTTAGATTGCGGATTGGAGATTGAAGAATTGATTAATGAATGAAAAAGAATTCAAAGCAAGAACCAACTTCCAGATTAAAAAATCTCATGGCAGAGACTGACGAAATTGTAGCAATGTTGGTGGCTTCTCTCAAAACACTACGATCTAAATCCCAAAAATCCAGAATTTGGCGGAAATAGAAGGTTGCTGCAACGAGGGGCAATCAACGCCTGAAACCTTTGCCTGATGATAGTTTCAGCCCAGGTCAACTTCCAAGAACTAAAATTGGTTTTTCTAGCTAATTGATAAGTTTTCCAAATATATTACTCTCAGGGTATTTGACAATTAAGCTGAAATCTGAGTCAGGAGTTATACCAATTGGATCAAAAAATGTTATAAATACTTAACAGCGATCGCTAGTAAATTGAGCTATGTCTGGAGTACTAAAAATTGAAATTACCGAGTCAGAAGAATTTTTTTTGGGTAACGTTAACAATCCTAGGGATTTGATAAAATTTCTGATTGACGTACATTTGTAACCAACGTTGAGCAACACCTGAGACTCTGGCGATCGCTGCCAACGATAGGCGTTCGAGTAGCAGCTTGTCAATCAACTGGCGAGTTGCCTCCTCAATCGGTTGACGGCTAGCATTCTCGACAAATTGTCGTCCACATTCTTGACCGCGGAATCTTGGTTTACCGTAATGGGTAGAACCGTATTTGATGATTCGAGCTGATTGGCATTTGGGGCAGTTCATTAGCTCGGCTATAATTCCTAAAATGTTTCGACTTTTAGATTACCATTACAATGCATTACTACCTCCTTTTTGACGTAGACGATCGCGAAACTGCTGAATAATGGGATTATGCCGTTGAGCGACAACTGCTGGCATATAAAGAGCTTTACCTACTCGGGAATTACCTTTTTTCGACAAGCAGGACTTACCTTGTACTGAAGTTCCAGAAACTCTTTGTTGAGTAGTTAATCCAGCATAGGCAGCAGCTTGACGAGCAGTTTTATAATTTTTGAGATTGGGTATTTCTGCTAAAAGTTTAGCAGCAGTAATCTCTGCAATTCCAGGAATCGAGAGGAGTAATTCTTTTTGCTCTAGCAAAAGTGGGTGTTTTTGAATGTGTTGCCTAATTATACCAATTCTCATAAATAGCTAGAGAGATAGAGCATCTAAAATATATTCCAACCAGTCAAAGAATGAATAAGAGCTTTTGATAAGGAATTAAGAATATTAGCAACTTTATATTTGACATCATCAATGCAAGTAAAAAATAAGTTCTTAAGTCGTTGTTTTATATATTGCCAGACTCGTTCAATAGAATTAAGTTCAGGACAGTAAGGTGGCTGAAAGAAAAGAATTACATTGTCAGGAATTATTAGTTTATGTGCTGTATGAACGGGAGCATTATCTAGCTGAATAATATGTATTTCCTGACTGTAGGCTTGCGAAAATTGCTCGAAAAAAGCTGTCAAACAATTAGAATTAAAATGTGAGAATTCATAGAAAAAGCTTCTGCCCTTTAATGGGTCAGCTAACCCATATATATAATAGTAGCTATAATGCCATTGTAAAATCTGCTCTGGTTTCGTCTTGACACCAATAAGATATAGTCGGCTTGTTACCCCATTTTTCTCTAATCTCATTGATTAGTCCTTTGATTCTGTCGGGAAAGTGATTCTTAAACGCTGTTATTATACCTGGTTCTTGCTTCTCATGAATAGGTCTAGCTACTTTGAGTTTTCCTTTCAATTCATATCTAACAATCCTGTGTACTGTCGGATAACTTATGTCAATATCTTGGCAGATTAAAAGCCATATTTTTATTTCTTTATAACTACTAAATCCCTCGGAATCTGATAACTCTTGTTGAATTTTAGCTAGGGTTTCTATTTCTAGTTTTTTGGGTCTTCCTGTTTGTGGTGGTTCTTGTAAAAGTTTTGACATTCCTCCAGTTTTATATAACTGAAGCCAGTAATACATGGTTGATTCAGCTCTCCCCATGATTACGGCTAAATATCTAACCGTTTCTGCTACATTTATTTTGAGTAAATATAGGCTCTGCACTTTAGCATGATTTAAGGCGGTTTTTTGTTGCTTCATTAGAGATTTTAGTGTCTCTACTGATTCGGCAATCTCAAGTTTTGCTACTCCAGACATTAGCTTTTTTTTGTTATTTTACATCTAAACTAAGTCTCTAGTGACTTTTGAGAACTGGTATTAGATTTTTGATAGTTTGAATTTGCTCCTCAAGATACTCAACTAGATTTTCTAAAGAGTCTTGAACTGATTCTAGGTGGCAACTGGCTTTGATTCGATTCATCTCTTGATGACGCATTTCCATTAAATCATCTAGCCGTCTAACTAAAGCCTGTAACTCTCGGTTTTTCTGTATATTTGAATTTTTTGCAACAGAATCCAATCTGGTAGATATTCACCAAGAGCAGGAACTGAGGCAGGTTGTTTTTATATTTGCCTTTATAAATACTGTCTTTTCTGCTGCAAATCACCAGTAAGATGCTGAATTGAGGGAAGAAAACCTGATGTAATAATGGGAGTCTGATATCCAAAAATTTGCATCAGACGGGATTAATTTACTCAAAGCTTATGTTAGTAAATTGAACCACTACCCTCAGCCCGTCAGCCGACGTTCACTAAATTTTCCATCCTGACACGAATTAATCGGCTCTTCAATGTTAGACAAGTTATGACTTAGAAAGAGAATTATCAGCCGGTGTGACCAATACTTTATCCACCCGATTGCCATCCATATCTACCACTTCAAAACGCAGTCCCTGCCATTCAAAATAATCGCTAGAAGTGGGAATCCGTCCCAGATGGGCAATGACCAAACCACCCAGGGTTTGATAGTGTCCTCTTCTAATTCCAATCGACTCGTCGAGTTTCAACACCTGTTGTAATTCATCAATCGCCAACATACCATCTAACAACCACGAGCCGTCCTCACGCTGGATTGCCTGCGGTTCGTTCTGTTCTCCGGCAGAGGGAATGTCCCCGACGATCGCCTCCAAAATATCATTGAGGGTTACTAGTCCTTGTATCACATCGTACTCATCAACTACCAACGCCATGTGCATTTCTGTTTGCTTAAATATCTCCAGTACCTTCAGCGCCCACAAGCTTTCAGGGATAAATAACGGTTGCTGTAAGTAGTCCGTTAGAGCGGTTGACGGTTCTGCCACACTACGAACATAAAAATCCTTGATTAGCACAATCCCCAAAACTTCATCTAAACTGTCCTGACACACTGGAAACCGAGCATGAATGCTGTTGGCAATCTTTTGGTGATTTTCCTCGAATGAGTCTTCTCGATCTAACCAAACAATTCGACTGCGAGGTGTCATGATGGCGCTGACGGGCAAATCATCGAGGCGAAACACTCGCTCTACAATCTCTTGCTCTGCTTGCTTAAAAGTGCCGAATTTTGTGCCCTGATGGATGAGTAGCCGGATTTCATCTTCGGTTACAGCAGGTTCCTCCGAAGCCCGAACCCCTAGCAATTTGACAACGGCTTGAGTGGAAACGCTTAACACCCGCACCAGCGGTGCTGCCACTTTAGATAGCCGCTGCATGGGTCGAGCAACTTTGCAGGCAATCCCTTCTGGGTCGTTCAAAGCCACCTGTTTGGGTACTAGTTCGCCAATCACTAGGGATAAATAGGTGATACAAACTACCACCACGCCAAACCCAAGGGCATCGCTGTAGGGGGCGAGTGCGGGAACCAAACGTAGAGCTTCTGTCAATTGGGCGGCGAGCGTAGCTCCACCGAATGCTCCTGCCAGAATCCCCACCAGGGTAATGCCGATTTGCACCGTAGCGAGAAAGTGGCTGGGTGAGTTGGCTAACTTTAAGGCGGCGCGTGCTCCTGAATTTCCTCGATTGACCTGCTGTTGCAAGCGAGCTTTGCGGGCAGAGACAATGGCGATTTCTGACATGGCAAATGCACCGTTGCCAATAATCAGCAGCAGAATGAGCAGAATTTCCGAAACTATACCTGTCATGAGCGAGCGCCTAGACTACCAACACTCCGTATTAGAAGCCGTTGTGACAAATTGTACATCGATCGCTGGTTAAAATATATAATTCTTCTCCATACAATTTCACCTCACCAATCTTGCCAACTTGATTAAATAAGATTCTGATTTACCCCTTCACTCCTAACACTACCAAAATTTCCCTCACTGGAACTTTCTCCGCCTCCATCTTCTCTATCCTTGCTAGTAAACCCTTAGGGATATAACGAGACTTTTTCGTCAGGTGATCGCCCTCCCGCCACTCTTCATAGTGATACCAATACTGTCAGGAGTTACGCAGTTGAAGAAAAAATGCGATAAAAAGGAGAGATGAACCGACCAAAATACACAGCCATCGAATATATCAATTTCTTGATTGCGACTCAGAAAGCTTACAGTTGTAGTGAAGCTGGTCGAGTACAACCAGAGCAGCCAGAACCACCAAGCTCATGATGCCATCACTCGTTTACTACATCGTTTGGAACCAAGACCAGATGAGTTATGCTCCCATCCCACTCGTTAATTACCTAGTCTTCGTTCCTCCCGTGCACAGCGCAACCACATTGGTTTAGCTATTCGCGCTTTCCTGCGCTTAGAAATCCACTGGTTCAACACGGGCATTAGTTGGTACTAGCATTGTACGCGAGGCGGTACGTTCCTATTTGGCTTCTCCCTGGTTAACTCTCTCGCCAACTGCGTAATACCAATTGGCTAAATGTTTGCTACACATAAAGCATCAATAATAAATTTCCATCCAGTAATTTTAGCAATAGTTCGAGTGGTTAATTTATTCAAATGTTTGGTAATATCTTTTTGTAGTTCTTCTACCGACTCAAAGTTAATCCATTTAAAATTTTCGTAACCGTTCAGAGGGGGAACGAAATCTGGTAATCTGAGAGGCATGGATGAGAAGCAGCTACCAGAGATACCAGGAATTGATGCCGACGATTGGGAGCAGACCCCACTCAGCGTCAGAAAACTAATGGTGCAGTTAGTCTTGAAGGTAGAGCAGCTAGAGCAACAGCTGAAAGAATTACAGGTTGAGAACCAGCAACTGAGGGAAAAAACCAATCGGAACTCACACAACTCCCATAGCCCTCCCGCCTCAGACCCCCAAAACCGTCAGAAGCGAGAGAAAAAGAAGCCAACGGGAAAAAAGCGAGGGGGACAACCAGGTAATTCCGGTCATAGCCGGATCTTGTATCCAGTAGAAGAATGTGCCCGAGTAAGCGACTACTATCCCCAGACCTGTACCTGTTGTGAAGAGGAACTAAGAGGATTTGACTCTAAGCCCTATCGTCATCAAGTGGTAGAGATTCCCCCCTCCAACTCCACATCGAAGAACATCGCCTACACCAACTCGAGTGCAGTCATTGCGGTCAAAAAACCAGAGCTTGCCTACCTGAATACGTAGAAGCCATTGGCTACGGCTCAAGAGTGGTAGCTATGGTCTCGTTGATGAGTAGGATATATCGTCATTCCCATAGAATGGTGGTCTCTGCCATGTCCGATTTTTTTGGGGTGAAGATGTCAGTAGGCAGTGTCAATCGTCTGAGAACGGAAGTGAGTGAGGCAGTGTCGGCACCAGTAGACGAGGCACAAACCTACATCCAATCCGCGGCGATAGTCGGAGCCGATGAGACAGGCTTCCAACAGGGAAATGCCGATGGGCAAAATCCTCACCAAAAGAGAACTTGGTTGTGGGTAGCCGTCACTCCTTTGGTCAGTTTCTTCTCTTTGATGCTGGCTCGCTCTACCACTGCGTCTCAGGATTTATTGGGTCAAGATTTTAGTGGGATTCTCAATAGCGATCGTTATAGCGCCTACAACTGGCTTGATGTTGGTCAAAGACAACTATGCTGGGCACACCTGAAGCGAGAGTTTACCAAAATTTCCGAACGCAGTGGTGTATCTCGTCAAATAGGACGAGACTTGCTCGCTCAACAGAAGAAGTTGTTTCGCTTATGGCATCGAGTCCGAGATGGTACTCTCAGCCAGACTCAGTTTCGGTCGTTAGTCTCACCGATTCAAGAGCGTGTGAGAAGTTTACTCTCTTCAGGAGCTGATTATCAGATTGGCTTCCAGGAGAAAACTCCTCTAGCTAAGACTGTGCGTACTTGTCGCCAATTGCTGAAAGTCGAACCGGCCCTGTGGCTGTTCGTCACGATAGAGGGCTTGGAACCGACTAACAACGCTGCCGAAAGAGCCATTCGTCCCGCTGTGCTGTGGCGGCGGACTAGCTTTGGCTCCCAAAGTGAGGCAGAAAGTATTTTTGTCGCTCGGATGCTAACGGTGGTGACGAGTCTGCGTTCTCAGAACCGCAGTGTCTTAGAATTCATGAGCGACTCGATTCGAGCAGCTCGTCAGGGAAGTTCTCCTCCTTCTCTGCTGCCCCAGGAGAGTTCTTCAACTGAGTCAATGCCCCTAGCTGCTTGATACCCCCTGAACGGTTACAAATTTTCTTTGAGAGCTTCCCATAATCTTTCTATAGGATTAACTTGCGGTGAATAAGGGGGTTGAAAAAGTAAGATAATATTTTCGGGAATATTCAAGCTTAAAGCTTTGTGTAAACCCCCATTATCTAACTGGATTATATGTAGTTCATTCGGATCGGTTTCGGAAAATAATTCCAAAAATATTTCAAAACAGACACTGTTTAAGTGAGTAAACTCCCAAAAAAAGCTTTCTCCTGTTAACGGTTCAACTAATCCATATAACCATCGATACAAAAACTTCCATTGTTCAATTCCTATCGGTTTAACCCCTTTAGCAGTAATCTTTCTTCGCGAAACAGTTTTTAATCCAAATCGGCTTTCATCTTGACACGTAAGGATTCAGGTGCAAGCATGAGGAATAAGAGAAGGATAAGAACAATGTCCAACTGTAGCTTGTAAAGTCTGTTGAAAAAAAGTAATCACCGAACGTCCTTGCAAACGACAAGATTGAATTGCACTCAGCAGGTTGGCTGTATGTTGAAACCGTTCGATGGAACGAGAGCCACCACAAACTTTCCGCTTGGTTACAGCAGTTCTCAAACATCGTTCAGCTAGATTATTGTCGGGGGGTATCTGAGGATGTGTCAGAAAATACCACCATTGCTCCGCCTTATCACGCAGCGAACGTAGCAGTTTTCCAGCTTCATGACCAGCATTCTTGAGCCAAGTCTTAATTGCGCTAGTCACTCGCCTTCGGAAATCCTCTGCCCAATCTCGATAGTGGCTTTCCTGATGGGTCTGTCGCCAAACCCGATGTTGCTTAAATGCCTCATCAATTAGAGACAGAAAGGTGGTAGCAATTTCTTGGTTATCTACCCCTTTAGTCTTTAACAGTTTTTGAAAATGACGACGTAGATGAGCCAAACACTTTTGTTGTCCTGCTACTGAATAGCCGTTGTAGACACTAAAATCGTCGCTAATCAAAACTCCATCATAGAATACTCCTAATACAGCTTCCAATTCTCTGCGTTTTCTAGTATCGCCGGCATGAAACAGGCAGAACTCTGACCCAGCTAAAACCCAGAGCCATTCTTTGACTCCTTTAACTGAGCAGGGGGTTTCGTCACAATGTAGAGGAGGATGCTCTGAATTAATCGACTTTTTCAACCCTTCAACACTGTTGATACTCGCTTGTTGTACTCGTTCGTTCATTGGTGGCAACTAAAGTTCCCCTACTAATTTCTATTGCTCCCAGTTCCCACAACAGTTCTTGCTGTTTAGCATAGGACATATGAGCATAGTTTCCCAGCCAGGAAAGTAACCCCTGTAGTCTGACTCCCAAGTCTTGACCTGGAATCATTGTGGGAGACCGTCGAGCTGCCTCTATTGCTCCACACTTGCCGCATTGACAGTGATGACGTTGGTACTCTACGACTTGTATCGGTTTTGCCACCAACTGGGCTACCTGTTGAGTATCTACTCGTACCCCCTTAGTCTTCCATTGTTGATTTCCACAGTTGGAGCAGATGGTCGGTTTCAATACTTCGTAGCGGTCTACACGCCCAAATCCTTTTCTCGTCTTCCCTTGATGTCCTGGTTGTCCTCCTGGTTTTCTTTTTGTCTCTTTTTTGGCTTCTTCCAACCCTACTTCTGGTTTTCTCTCGCTTTTTTTCAGCAAGTCAGTTGAAGGGGGTTTCGATGAGGTTTGGCTGTCGAGGTTGAGGCTCTGTTCCAGTTGTTCTATTCTTTTTTCTAGCTTCTCAATCAGCTTTTGTTGGGTAGTCACGATTTCTGCCAGTTTCTCATTGGACAACTGGCGCAGTTCTTCGGCTTTGAAGGGGTGATTAGCTTCGCTCATTATTGGCTACTTTAATCTCTTTTTCCTTTTTGTCAACCCTGATACCTGAATCCTTACCTTGACACCAACAACGAACTGTTTCATATTTGTTTAATAGTTCTCGATTCTGTTCTACAAGACTTTCAATTAGTTCTGGCAGTTTTTTTTAAAGTTTTCTACTGCTCCTGGTTCTTGTTTAAGATTAATTGGACGAGGTACTTTTAATTTCGACTTAAGTTGATAACGAACTGTTTTATGTACTGTCCAATAAGACGCTTCAACATCATGGACGCTCCAGAGCCATTGTTGAATTTCTGGTAGTAATGCATTGTAATGGTAATCTAAAAGTCGAAACATTTTAGGAATTATAGCCGAGCTAATGAACTGCCCCAAATGCCAATCAGCTCGAATCATCAAATACGGTTCTACCCATTACGGTAAACCAAGATTCCGCGGTCAAGAATGTGGACGACAATTTGTCGAGAATGCTAGCCGTCAACCGATTGAGGAGGCAACTCGCCAGTTGATTGACAAGCTGCTACTCGAACGCCTATCGTTGGCAGCGATCGCCAGAGTCTCAGGTGTTGCTCAACGTTGGTTACAAATGTACGTCAATCAGAAATTTTATCAAATCCCTAGGACTGTTAACGTTACCCAAAAAAAAGAGGTAGGCTGACGATTCAATTAGACGAGATGTGGTCATTTCTGGGTTCCAAGAAGAACAAGCAATGGATCTGGTTGGCTATTGATGCCGAGAGCCGCGAAATTGTCGGGGTATTTGTTGGCGAGCGCTCTCGGCAGTCAGCGCCGCCGCTTTGGCAATCTTTGGGGGTGATTTATCCTCAGTGTGCGGTCTGTTACACCGACTTTTGGGAGGCTTACGAACAGGTGCTACCAAGTAAGCCTCATCGGGCTGTTGGTAAAAACACAGGTAAAACCAATTACGTTGAGCGATTTAACAATACCTTGCGGCAACGAGTGGGTCCCTTAGTTCGCAAGACCTTATCCTTCTCGAAAAAGTTGAGCAATCACATCGGCGCAATCTGGTACTTCGTTCATCATTACAATAGTCTTCTTCGAGCTTAACCATTACTATTCACCACTACCCAAAAATAAAGTCGCCTGCTGCCAGTCATCAAAATATTCTGGTATACAGGATTGGCAGTCAATATAAGTTACTGCCCAAAGTCTATCACTTCTCTGTTCGATACGTCCCAGGAAATGAAATTCACTATCTTTACTCGGCGACGATAGATCGTAAATATGGCTGGCAATTCGAGTAAAAATAATTACCCCAAGCTCAAGACTGAGACGATGTGGAGGGTTTGCTGTTGTGGGAACTGCACGGTCAATTGCAACTCTGAGTAAATCTGGTCGTGCTTGTCGTTACACTGAAGTAAATGAGGGGAATTTCTCTTCATTACAACAACACCCAAGCTAGACTCACTGAGAGCTTTCCTCTGTTAATCAATTTAATTTAGAGTTTTACTGTTTAATATTATTCAGTAAATTAACTCCCTGTTTTCTACTTGAGGCAAAGATCGGCTTTTTAGATGGGTGTTAGCGTTGTTATTTAACGAGACAGCTCTTCGATAAAACAGATTTTTTAACCTCCTCAATCGAATGTGAACTAAACTGTAATCTCTGTCAGGGAAGCTTTTTAAACTTCAATTATTGATTTATCACTTTCTCTTTTAAGGATTTAAAAAAGATACATAAGTTTACTTGTCATCTCAATAATTGAATCTCAATTTTTAAGCCAAAAAATCTCTGTAATTGTCTGTTAATAGACTTTGATGAAGGTTGCTTATTAGTCATTCAAATAACTAACTCTATAACTAGCTTTATGCTGTAATCATCTCAGGTTGAGAATCAGGACTAGCTGGCTCGAAACGTAATACCATAAACTGTTCGGGTCGTAAGCCGAGAGATTCATAGGTGCGTCCTTGCCCATCGCTAAACTCGACTTCAAACGCCGCACCGTCAGCTAAAATTTCTACTACAGTTCCTACTTGACCCCGCCAGAGATTTTCTTCGGGGAGATCGACTGTTAAAGCAACTACATCGAGAAGTTTAATATTATTGGTTGTCATTTTAGGTTGACCTCCAAAGCTCATCTGAGAGGATAGCAACTGGTCAATCGGGGAATTTCCCAACCAGTCTCAATAATCCAGCCACTACGAATGACCGCACTTCTATTTTGCCATTTCAAGGTAAAATTTAGAGTTTAACGTTGTCCAAAGGAGTCTTTCCGCCCTAACTTAGCTGGATGACTAACTTAGCTGGATGAGTTTTAATTACCTCCAGCAATATTTGTCGTAAATCATCTGCATCCACTGCCGTCATCCCCAGTAGAGAGCAAAACAGTCGTGCTTTATGTTTTCCTGTCTTATGTTCTGAATTAAGACAGTAATCACGTAATTTGCGAAGCTCGACAACTGCATTTTCGGCGTTGGGGATGAGCTTGGTTGAATTAGATTCTTCCATGTAATTAAATTCTCCATACTACTCCAAATCGATAAACTTACTGGTACACTCACTCGGCTGAACGTGCAGGTATCTCGAAGTAACCGCCAGGGAACTATGCCCCAGAGACTTCATCAACAAATCTATCCCTGCACCATTATTTAATAAACTATGGCAAGCATGAGCATGACGCAGCCAGTGAGCCCAAGTGTGGGGATTAATCCCTGCTTTCTCTACCGCTTTCTTAATCAACCGATGAATGGCATGACGGTCTAAGCGATTGCCAAAGCGAGATAAAAATACCGCTTCGGTTTTATCACTCCTGGGAAGCCGCTTTAATTCTGACCATAGCTGATGAGTTATTAATAATGTCCTGGTTTTATGATCCTTGCCGAATATAGTTACAGTCACGCTTTCCTCTGTTGACTGAAAGTCCGACCAGTTCAAACCGACTAATTCAGATATCCTCAAACCCAGGATATATAGAAGAATGAGGATCGAGCGATTACGCTCCGCGTACCTGCAAGGCAGATCGCGTTGGTTGTCAGCCGCATTAATTAACTCTTTAATCTCTTCCCCTTGCAGTATCCTTTCATTGAGAGTATCTCTAGCTTTAATCGTCTTAATCATCGAGGCGGGATTAGTCGCTAGATAACCCGTCTTTACCCCAAAGCTAAACAGAGACTTAATTGCTGCTAGTTTATTATTATGACTCTTCCCCCGCAGTTGAAACGATTCTAGCCACAACAGAATATCTTAAAGCCATTGAATCTGTGGGAGCTAGGGTCGTATTTTTGTCTCCCTATTCTCCTGATTTTAATCCGATTGAGAACTGTTGGCGCGGAATGCGCCGCTCCGCAAGCACTTGAATTGAATTTAAGTGAACGGAGCGGTCAAAACTGAAACAATATTTGAGAAGTGTAGAATTTTGCACCTATGAAGAACTCGATCGCGCTATATCCTTCGCGATCGATTTAGTGAGCGACCGAGACATCATTGGTTGGTTTACTCACTGCTGCTACTATGTTCCATCCAACTGAAAACCGCTATTACGCCGCCACCCCAACCAACTGCACCAAAGATACTAGTTCTTTCTTTTATTCCAGTTTTTCCTTGGCAGAAGCAAATAAACTGGCAACATTTTCGCGCTGGTTGATTAAAAAGATACTAATTAAAGTCAGACAAACCCCAACAGTCTGAATTGAGCTTAAGACTTCTCCTAATAAGAGATTGCCAAACAACAAAGCGAATACGGGAGTCAGAAAAGTTAGAGCACTCAGACTAGTTAAATTTCCCTTAGATGCCAAGTAAAAGAAAACTCCATAGGAAATCGCGCTACCGAAAACCGTAGCGTAAACCAAAGCCAGCCAGCCAGAAAGGTCGAGATTTTGCCATTGTTCGGTTTCTTGCCAAAAAGACCAAATAAATAGGGGAATACCGCCAATAATCATGTGCCAACCAGTAGCTACCACGGGATCGCTAGCTCGGCTGACATAGGGAACTAATACCGTACCCACTGCCATCGACAAAGCAGCTAATAGCATCAGCCATTCACCGTTATCGAACAAGCCTAGAAAATCGAAGTTAACTACCGTAAAATTCCCTTGAAAGACACTGTAGATCAGGCGATCGCTAAATCCGATTAAACTAATGCCTGAAATGCCGATAGCTAATCCCAACCAGCCCCACAGCCCAATTATTTCCCCAAAAAGCCATCTGGATAATAGAGTTACCGCCAATGGTTGTGAGTCGATAGTCACAGAACCCAAGCCCGCTCCAGTTCTCATCAATCCCTCAGCTAAGAACCCTTGAAACATTGCCCCATCAACTAAAGCAAACAGCGCGATCCACAGCCAGGCTTTAGCGGTTTTAGGTTGGGGAAGTTTTAAAATTGCCGCTGCAATCAACACTAAAATTCCGGCAGGTAACAAGCGCACTCCAGCTAAGAAGAAAGGAGTGGTGTTGGGAATAACACCTTTCATCGCGACCATTGCCGTACCCCAGAAGAAAAAAGGAGAAATTATTAGTAGGGATTTGAAAATAGAAGTGTTATTTCGCTCGAGTTGCATTAAGTTGGATCGGTTCAGTGTAATATAAGTTTACATAATTTGAGTTAAAAAAGATGGGCACCATACCTAACTTCTGAGGCGATCGCCCTATTCGGTTCGTCTTTGGCTGTTTTTTGTAGAGGCAAGCTAATAATGATATCTTGCTTAAGGCTCGACATTTTTGAAGCAAACTAGTTTTAAAAAACTAATGTAAATTACTTTATGGGATGAGTTTTATGAAATACGACGTATATGGGATGGGCAATGCTTTATTGGACATTGAATTTGAAGTTTCTCCAGAGGTTCTCCAAGACTTAAGTATAGATAAAGGTGTCATGACTTTACTGGATGAACCCAGTCAAAATAAGATTTTAAGTCACCTAAATGGCTCTTCTACCAAACGCTCCTGTGGTGGTTCTGCAGCTAATACTTTAATTGCCATCAGTCAGTTTGGCGGTAAGGCTTTTTACTCTTGTAAGGTTGCCGATGACGAACCAGGGCAGTTCTATACTCAGGATCTCTTAGATTGTGGCGTAGCTACCAATCTAGCCCATCGCCCTGCCAAACCAGGAATAACTGGTAAATGTTTGGTGTTTGTCACTCCCGATGCCGATCGCACTATGAATACTTTTTTGGGAATTTCTAGCACCTTTTCTGATGCAGAACTAGTTCCAGAAGCGATCGCCGATGCTAAATATACTTATATTGAAGGTTATCTCGTCAGTGGCGAAAACAGCAAACAGGCTGCAATTCAAGCCAGGAAAATCGCTCGGGAGACTGGGAATAAAGTAGCCTTTAGCCTTGCCGATCTTAATATGGTGAAATTTTTTAAACCAGGATTATTAGAAATAATTGGTTCCGGTGTAGATTTTCTCTTTGCCAATGAAAGTGAAGCCTTGCTAATGGCGGATACCGATAATCTCGATGTCGCTCTCAACCATCTCAAAACTCTAGCTAAAGGATTTGCCGTTACCCGTGGTGCAAAAGGCTCGATTGTCTTCGATGGAGAAAATCTAATTAACATCGATCCGGTTCCCGTCAAAGCGATCGATACACTAGGAGCTGGAGATATGTATGCCGGAGCTTTTCTCTATGGTATTACCAACGATCTGACTTTTGCCGAGGCAGGACGTTTGGGTTCGCTGGCTTCGGCAACCTTAATAACTAGCTTGGGGGCACGTTTACCAACTTCAGAAACTCGCGCGCTTCTAGAACGATTTGCCACTTTAAATTAAGCTTATCCCTGGTATTAATGAGTGGGATAAGCTTAGTATTTATCTATCTAAACATGAGAATGGGCAGATGAGAGCGACGTAACATCTGGGCAGTAGTGCTGCCGATAATTAGATGGCGGATACGATTGTGTCCGTATGCACCCATGATCAAAAAATCGATCTTGTTAGCAGCAATATATTTTTCTATTTCTGGTTCTGGTTCGCCATGTAATAGTTGGCATATAGGCTCGAAACTATTTTTTACTACTGCTTCGGCTGAAGTGAGATGTTCGAGCGCTTTTTCATCGTTGCGAGTGGCAACGGTAACGATATGTAATTCTAAATCTTGGAATGCTGTTAACTCGGCTAAATATTTAACTGCTTTTTGACAGCTTTTACCACCATCGTATGCTAGTAAAACGCACTTTATCGGTCGAAATTCTCGAGGAGTAACCAAACAAGGTTTATGACTCGATCGCACGATTCGTTCCATATTTGCCCCTAGGTGTTCGCTAGCAAAGTCGGCAGTTTCGCCCCGTTTGCCCAAGACTACTAAATCACAGTCAGCTTCAAATTCATGAAACAGATCGACTAAAAATCCAGTTTCATGAGTTAGTTTTACTGAGTCGATGGCGCGATCGCCAAAAAACTGTTCTGCTGTCTCTAAGATAATTTTGGCGCGTTGGTGATTGATTTTGGCTCTTTCTGCCTCTACTTCTACCAGTTGTGCTAAAAGATTCTGATAGGAATCGATACCGATACTACCGCTAAAATCGGGATGTTGTATCGCTTGCTTTTTGCGAATATCGGTAACGTAGAGTACTTCAATTTCTACATCCATTTTGGTAGCCCACCAAGCTACATATTCATAGCTTACTCGTGCATATGCAGAACCATCGGTACATAAAAGAATTTTTCTCATTGATAATTCGTTACTTAATGGCTGGTTAAATCTTGCAGTGCTTCTGGTTTGTCGTGTACCGCTAGTTTATCGACTAAGGTGGCACTGGCTTCATTTAAGCCGACGATATCGACTTCTACTCCATGACGGCGGAAGTTAATTACTACTTTATCGAGAGCGGCGATCGCCGATTGATCCCAGAGATGAGCGTGAGTCAGATCGATTTTGACCAGTTCCAAATCTTCCTTGGAATCGAAAGCGGCAAGAAAATCATTGACCGAAACAAAGAAAATTTGACCCGCAACGTTGTAAACACGCTTACTGCCATCCGGACTGAGGGTAGTATCGACAAATACCAGTTGGGCAATTTTACGAGAGAAAAGCAGTGAATTGAGAGCTACCCCACTGAGAACTCCCACCGCCAAGTTATGAGTGATTACGGTGATGACTACAGTAGTGACCATAACGGCAGTTTCGCTGCGGGGTATTTTGCGAATGTTGCGCAGCGAAGACCAATTAAAGGTACCGATAGAAACCATGATCATTACCGCGACCAAAGCCGCCATGGGTATTCTCTCTACCCAAGCACCGACCACCAGCATAAAGAATAGTAAAAAAACTCCCGCACTCAAAGTGGAGAGGCGAGTCCGTCCTCCAGACTTGATATTGATTACCGACTGTCCGATCATGGCACAGCCAGCCATGCCGCCAAAAAAACCGGTGACAAAATTAGCAATTCCCTGACCTAGTGCTTCTTGGTTTTTATTGCTGGGAGTATCGGTTAATTCGTCTACTACATTGGCAGTCAGGAAAGACTCTAACAAACCCACCAGAGCGATAGCGATCGCATAGGGAAAGATAATATTCAAAGTTTCCAGATTTGGAGGAACTTGGGGCAGACTAAAAATGGGTAAAGTTGCAGGTAATTCTCCCTTATCCCCAACCGTAGGCACGTCAGTTTCGAATGCTAGGGATATAACCGTAATGACGATAATTGCTACCAACGGAGAAGGAACAGCGCTCGTCAACCGAGGCAAGAGATAAATAATTGCCAGTGCCCCAATGGTCATGGCGTATACTATCCAGGAAGCACCGGTTAATTCTGGTAGCTGCGCGGTAAAAATTAAAATCGCTAAAGCGTTAACAAATCCAATCATCACCGCTCGCGAGACATATTTAAGCTGGTTGGCAATTTTAATTACGCCAAACAACAGTTGCAAAATGCCCGCTAAAATCGTGGCAGCAAATAGATACTGCAAACCGTTGTCATAATTGGCAATCAGACCGGTCATCAACAAAGCAGTAGCAGCAGTCGCCGCCGAAATCATCCCGGGACGACCGCCAAAAATAGCAGTAAGTATAGCAATAATAAACGATGCGTATAGCCCTACTTTGGGATCGACCCCTGCAATCAAAGAAAAAGCGATAGCCTCGGGAATCAATGCCAGAGCAACTACCACACCAGCTAATAAATCTGGCTTAACGTTACTAAACCATTCATGTTGTTTAAATATTTGCTGCAATATCATTCTCCTTTCGAAATAGAAATAGCTCGGGCGTAAAAATTTTAATATTTGCTTTTAGTTTATAGTGATTCTCAGTTCGCTAAAGTAAATGTCTTCTTAATGAATTGACTTAAGTTAAATAACTGACGATGGAATATCGAGGATTATTTATCGGTTTAACCACTCTAGATTTTATTTATGCGATCGAGCATTATCCCCAGGCAGATCGAAAAGTAGTAGCTGAGAATTATCTTACTGCAGCAGGAGGACCAGCTACTAATGCGGGAGTTGCCTTTAGTTATTTTGGCAACCGAGGACTGTTGTTAACTGTCTTGGGGCAACATCCGATCGGTCAGTTAATCAGAGACGATCTCCAGGATTATCCCCTAGAAATAGTAGATTTAATCCCAGAAAAAACCGATAGTCCCCCGGTTTCATCGATTATCGTAACTACTACTACGGGAGAGCGATCGGTCATTTCTATTAATGCGGTTAAATCTCAGGCTAGCAAAGCTCAAATACCCGAAGCTATATTGTCTGAGATCGATATTATTCTCATCGACGGACATCAAATGGAATTAAGCTGGGTTCTAGCTGAAGCAGCAAAAAGCCAACAGATCCCCGTAGTAATTGATGGTGGTAGCTGGAAACCGAATTTCGAACGAGTACTTCCCTTTGTCGATTATGCTATTTGTTCGGCTAATTTTTATCCCCCTCAGTGCCGTAACTCTCGAGATGTGTTCGAATTTCTACACGATTTGGGGATTCCTCACGTGGCAATTACCCAAGGAGGACGAGCAATTCAGTATAGCGATCGCGGAAAAATTGCTACTATACCCATACCTGCGATTCAAGCAGTAGATACCCTAGGCGCAGGAGATATTTTTCACGGTGCTTTTTGCAACTATATCCTCCAAGAAAATTTTGCCACTGCTCTAGCTCGCTCGGCTCAAATAGCGAGTAAATCCTGTCAATTTTTCGGTACTAGAAGCTGGTATCACAATTCCTAACGGGCGACTTACAGCAGTTTTTGTTTGAGCAAAAATTTAAACTTCAGAGGTAGATGACGAGTCTTCTTGGGGCAGATAGTCATTATATTTTTCCTGGTCGTAATAGTAAAGAGTGCGAATGGGGTAGGGAATATTAATATCTGCTTCATCAAACGCCTTTTTAATCGCCACAATTGCCCTAGTTTGGACGTGGCGCACCAGTTTTTGTTGGGGATGAGTCCAATAGCGCACCACAAAATCAATCGAGCTATCGTTAAAGTTCACCAGATCGATTTCTGGAGGGGGATCGTTTAGTACTCCTTCTACTCGAACGATTAGATTGGCTAAAAGCTGACTGGCTTCTGTCAGAGGAGTATTATAATCTACTCCCACTGCCAAGTCGGTTCTTCTAGCCGGATAAGCGGTTACAACTTGTACTGCGTCGGCAAATACAGTCGAGTTGGGTAATAAAACTTTTTGACCTTGATAAGTGCGGATTTGAGTGGTGCGAATGCTAATATTTTCGACCTTGCCTTGATAGTCTCCTATTTCTATTTCGTCACCAATACTAAAAGGCTCTTCGACTAACAAAATGATTCCCGCGAGAAAATTTTTAAAAATATCTTGGAAAGCAAAACCAACTGCCACAGAACCCAAGCCTAGAGTAGCAATAACATCTCCTAACTTGAAACCAGGAAAAGCAACTACGCAAGCCAAGACAATGCCTATTACCCATATTGCCACTCTGGTGGTTTTTTTGAGCAGCAGTTGTAAAGATAAACTGCGTATAGCCCGACTGCCTGCTTTCTCGACTAAATTTTGAACTAGTTGAACTGCATATTTAGTCAAAAATAGAATAATAATACCGGCAAGCAAATTAGGTATAGCTTTGACTGCTACGCCCAATAAATCTCGTAAGCTACTAACTATAGTTTCAATTATGATACTCACCTTTTAACTCCAAAACTTATTATAAATAAATAACTGTTCTAACATTTTTGGAAAAGCTGATTGAATTTAAATTTAGGCAGAAGAGTAAAAAGGTACTCCCCAAAATCGAGGAAGATGAGTAAGAAGATGAGATAGGAGTCGCTACAACCCATCCATGAGAACTTTGTTTCTCTCATGGCAATGCCCTTTTTCCAGTCTCCTCAGCCATACATAGCAGATTTAAGCTCGATCTTTAGTTAGGATAAAGATAATACCATCGCCAGAGCAACCGCCGAACACAAAGTACTCAAAACGATCGCGCTGCTAGTTAAAGCTTCGTCTCCTCCTAGTTGTCCCGCCATGATATAAGAAGCGATCGCTGTAGGACAAGCTAAATATAATAGAGCGATAGTGCGTTCGGGTGAGGAGAGATTTAACCAATTCGCTAAAAATACGCCTAGTAGAGGTGCGGCAATAACTTTAAGTACCGTTGCTAACGCCGAAAGTCCAATGCTACCCTGAATTTTGGTATTGGCGAGAGAAACACCAATACCTAATAAGGCTAGAGGTAACGACATTTGCCCGATGGTTTGAGAGGTTTTATCCAACCACAGCGGCAGAGAAATGCCCAGAATTGCCAAGATTAAACCCAAACCACAGGCAATTAATAAGGGATTGGTGATGGTCGAACGCAAGATCGTACGCCAAGAATCATTTCCCCTACTGTTACCTTCGATCAATACGAAAACAGCCGTAGCGTTGTAGAGAGGAACTAATGGAGCAAAAGAGAGTACCGCCAGAGATTGAAGCTGTTCGCCATTCATTGCAGCTACTGCCGAATTCCCACCAAAGCGATCGAGTGCATAACTAACTACCGGTAAACCGATATATGCTAAGTTCCCCCGAAAAGCAGCCTGAATAAAAGCTCCTTTTGTCCTCTTAGAAATACGCAACAACCAAGTCAATAAATACGCCAGAAGTACGCATCCGACTCCCCCTCCGGTAATTACCAGGGCAATTTTTAACGCCGAATCTCCAGCTATGGTTGCGGTTGCAGTTTTGTTAAACAACAAACAGGGTAAGCCTATCCAATAAACTAAACGATTATTTTCACGGGCTAATTGAAAATTGAGAAATTTAGTTTTTGCTAAAACCGTACCGAGAAAAATTACCAGAAATACTGGAGCTAGGGTATTAAGAACATACATACCAAGTTAATACTCGTATTGTAGCAATTGCCGATTACTTTTATGACTATACAAACTAAAATTAACGACTCGTTCGAATTAAAGCTTTTCAAAATTGCCAAACTCCTATAGTAATAAAACAATTGATAATTAATAATCGATCTATACGAAAACTAGAGAGTATGAAATGGAACTAACCTATCCTGAAGATTTGCAGTATCTAGACAGCCACGAATATGTCCGTGTCGAAGGAGAAATTGCCACCATTGGCGTAAGTGCCTTTGCTATCGACCAATTAGGAGACATAGTATTTCTCGAATTACCTGAAATTGGCGATGCGGTGGAAGTCGGAGACAGCTTTGGCACTATCGAATCCGTTAAAGCCGTAGAAGATCTTTATCCCCCCGTTTCTGGTAAGGTAATCGAACGTAATGAAGCGTTAATCGAATCTCCTGAAGTGATCGCCGAAGATCCCTACGGTGAAGGGTGGTTACTCAAAGTAAGAATCGATAATCCCGATGAAGAATTAATCGATGTGCTTTCGGCTGCTGAGTATCGCGCTCGAGTTGAAGGAGAAGAAGATTAGAGCCAAAAAGTGTTTATCTCCAACTAGAGAAATTTGCTAAGGTTTGTTACAACAAAGTTAATAAGTACGTGGTAAGGTCGTCATACTCATGCGATCTGCCACTATCTTTCTAGTTAGTAACATCATATGGTAAATTTAGATATTAACTACGAGCGCCAAACTACGAAGCCTCAAAGCAACAAGTCCTCAGAAGAAGTTATTTTCGCTACTACCGATACTTTTGCCGCCAGACACATCGGCTTGGAGCGACAGCAAATACAGCAAATGCTTGGCGTTCTCGGTCTAGATTCCATAGATGAATTAATTGCTAAAACCGTACCGCCAGCGATTCGCCTCAATAAGTCCTTACAGCTACCAGAAGCTCTCAGTGAGTCGGATGCTTTAGCTAAAATTAGAGCGATAGCTCAGCAAAATCGGGTATTCCGCTCTTTTATCGGTATGGGCTACCATAACTGCATTACTCCGGCGGTAATTCTACGCAACGTTCTAGAAAATCCCGGTTGGTATACGGCTTATACCCCCTATCAAGCTGAAATCGCTCAAGGCAGACTAGAAGCGATGCTCAATTTTCAGACGATGGTTATCGAACTAACTGGTTTGGAAATTGCTAACTCTTCATTATTAGACGAAGGCACGGCTGCTGCTGAAGCTATGAGTATGAGCTACGGTGTATGTAAAACCAAAGCCAATGCTTTTTTTGTCGATGCTGGCTGTCATCCCCAAACCATAGAAGTAATTAAAACTCGCGCTACTCCTTTGGATATTGAAATAATTATTGGCGTAACCCGCGATTTTGACTTCTCTACACCGATTTTTGGTGCCTTATTACAATATCCAACTACAGAAGGAACTATTAACGATTATCGAGAATTTATCGCTCGCGTCCACGAAGCTAAAGCTCTAGCTACCGTCGCTGCCGATATTCTCAGTTTGGCTATCTTAACTCCCCCCGGAGAATTGGGAGCAGATATTGCCGTGGGCAGCACTCAGAGATTTGGGGTACCTTTAGGCTATGGCGGACCTCATGCAGCTTATTTTGCCACCAAAGAACAGTACAAGCGACAAGTACCTGGAAGAATTGTCGGCGTATCTAAAGATGCCAGCGGTAAACCTGCTTTACGTCTGGCACTGCAAACTAGAGAACAACACATCCGCAGGGAAAAAGCTACCAGTAATATCTGTACGGCTCAGGTTTTACTCGCGGTAGTCGCTTCGATGTACGGAGTCTATCACGGTGCGGCAGGAATTAAGCGCATTGCCCAACGAGTGCATCAATTGACTTTATTTCTGGCAGCAGGATTGAAACAGTTAGGATACGAGCTGGCTTCCGAATCTTTCTTCGATACTGTCAAAGTAAATACAGAGAATGCTGTAGAGCTAGTTAACGCGGCAGAGGATAGAGAGATTAATTTTCGTTTGTTTGACGATGGTGCCATCGGAATTTCTCTAGATGAAACCACTACAGAAGCAGATTTAATAGACATCTGGTGTATTTTTGCCAAAACTGATGAATTGCCTTTTAGGTTGGCATCTTTGACAGAACCAGCAGAAAACATTCCCCCATCCCTACAGCGTACTAGTAAATATCTCACCGAACCAGTTTTTAATCGCTATCATTCCGAAACCGAACTACTGCGCTACCTCCATCAGTTGGAAACCAAAGATTTGTCCCTGACTACCTCGATGATTCCCTTGGGTTCGTGTACGATGAAGCTCAACGCCACAGCCGAGATGCTGCCCCTAACCTGGGCGGAGTTTGGTAACATTCATCCTTTCGTACCTCAATCTCAAACTCAAGGCTATCAGCAATTATTTCGGGATTTAGAAACCTGGTTGGCAGAAATTACTGGCTTTGCAGGAATCTCTTTACAGCCCAACGCTGGTTCCCAAGGGGAGTACGCCGGACTGCAGGTAATCCGCAAGTATCATCAAGAGCGGGGAGAAGGACATCGTCGTATTTGTCTAATTCCCGAGTCGGCACACGGTACTAACCCTGCCAGTGCGGTAATGTGCGGGATGAAGGTAGTAGTAGTTAAATGCGATCGCGATGGTAATATCGATCTCAAAGACCTACAAACTAAAGCCGAGAAGCACCAAGATAATCTAGCCGCCTTGATGGTAACTTATCCTTCGACTCACGGCGTATTTGAAACCGAAATCAAAGATATTTGCGCGATCGTCCATCGCTTTGGCGGACAGGTATACATGGACGGAGCCAATATGAACGCTCAGCTAGGCTTGTGTCGTCCCGGAGATTATGGTGCGGATGTGTGTCACCTCAACCTACACAAAACTTTCTGTATTCCCCACGGTGGTGGGGGACCTGGTGTAGGTCCTATCGGCGTGATGTCCCATCTGGTACCCTTTTTACCCGCTACACCTGCAAATAATAATTCCCAATCCATTGGAGCGATTTCTGCCGCACCCTGGGGTAGTGCGAGTATTTTAACTATTTCTTGGATGTATATCGCCATGATGGGGGCAGAGGGTTTAACCCAGGCGAGTAAAGTAGCAATTCTCAACGCCAACTACATGGCAAAACGTCTCGCTCCTTATTATCCAGTTCTGTATAAAGGCAAGTCTGGTTTAGTCGCCCATGAATGTATTATCGATCTGCGTCCCTTAAAAAAACGAGCCGGAGTAGAAGTAGATGATATTGCCAAACGCTTAATGGACTTTGGTTTCCACGCTCCTACCATTTCTTGGCCTGTAGTTGGTACGATGATGATCGAACCGACTGAAAGCGAATCTCAAGAGGAACTAGATCGCTACTGTGATGCTGCGATCGCCATCTATCACGAAGCAGAAGCGATCGCCAACGGACAAATCGACCCCGATAACAATCCCCTTAAAAATGCGCCTCACACCGCAGAATCTCTAATTTGTGGCGAATGGGATCGCCCCTATACTCGCGAACAGGCAGCTTATCCCGCTCCCTGGACGAGAGAACAAAAGTTCTGGACTCCTGTAGGCAGAATCGATAACGTCTATGGCGATCGCAATTTAGTTTGTTCCTGTGAAGGGATGGAGGCTTATAAGAGTAGCGGTCGGGCGTAGTGTATTTGCTGTCCCAGATAACCGAGCAACAAAAATTTAGATTGAGCTAGGTAGGCGCGCGGTGCGTTTCTATCTTGCTTTCCCTTGATTCCCCCTCTCGCCAACTGCGTAATTTCTGAAGGGGTTGAGGTGCAAATAAATTAGTAATTAGCGATTGCCTAGGTTAGCCAGATTATTTGACTAATCTAATCGAAGAAATTGAAAACCACGGCAGCAATGAGAAAAAAACGGAAACTGTTTGATTTTGAAAAACTTTGCAGAAACGCTCTCTTTTTATGCCTAAAGAAACATTAAATTCAGACTGTATTATAGATTAAATAATAAAAAGTTAATTTAATTATTCTAAAGATATCTACTTGCGGTAGATCCTTGAAAGATAAAATTAAAATTAAATAAAGATGATAAGAATTCAGGTGCTAACTTGAGGAAAAAGAAAGGATTAGCTTCGCTCATTATTGGCTACTCTACTCTCTTCTGCCTTTTTGTCAACCCCTTCGCCTGAATCTTTACATAAAGATAAATACAATAAATACAAGTTTAGGGTTTATTTGCAAAGCCAATCTTGTGATACTTAAATAAATAATTAATATTTATTTTGGGAGATAGAAAGAGATCCTACTAAGACAACAAGTTGCGGCTCAAGTTTATCGTTTTTGTAGTTCGTAGTTTAATGAAGTTAATCATTGCAGACAAATAAGTTTATAGGCACTTCGATTAATTCAAACGTGTCAAGAGCAGTCTAAATACTTGCAGGAATCCTTGTAGGAGGTGTAACTATGGCAGATTGTGGTCTTCTTCTTCCTTGCGAAAGCACAGTTTCGAGTGATAGCGATGCGCTAACAATTACTAACAGTGGCGGGGGTGCTGCCATCGCAGCCATTGCTACTGGGAGCTTCGCTACTGCCTTAAAAGCTGAGGGAACCAGCGGTCCTGGTATGGTAGCCACCAGCGAAGACGATAGCGGCATTACTGCTGTGAGTAACAGTAACCATGGAGTAAGAGCTCTAAGCACTAGTGGCTATGCTGTCTTTGCTTCCGTCATGGGTACAAGCGGATTTTCTCCCCCACCTTCGGGGGTGTTTGGAGATTCCAACACTAGCTACGGGGTGGTTGGCAGTAGTGCCAACAGCATCGGCGTGTTGGGAAAGAGCGACACTGATGATGGAGTGGTTGGTATAAGCACAACAGACGTTGGCGTAATTGGAAGCTCCGACGGCGGCGACAACAGCTTTGCACCATTTGGTGTGGTTGGTAACTGTGGTCCAGGCACTGGCGTCTGGGGATTTAGTAACAGCGTAAGAGGTGTGACTGGGGTAGTAGACTCAGGTACTGGCGTGCTTGGTACAGCATTAGCAGAAGGCACTGGCGTAGCTGGTAGAAGCCCTTCTGGTACTGGTGTAAATGGCACTAGTAGCGGTGGGATTGTAAGCGCTGGTGTATTTGGTACTAGCAGCGGTGGTTTTATTAGCATCGGTACGGCTGGTATAAGCGACTCTTCTACAGGAATCGGTATATATGGCAGAGGAGGTGAAGATGGATTAGCTGGACTTTTCGATGGATCTGTTACTGTTAATGGTTTTTTAACCAAGTCTGGTGGTGGCTTCAAGATTGATCATCCCCTCGATCCAGAAAACAAATATCTCTACCATTCCTTTGTCGAGCCGCCTGAGATGAAGAATGTTTATGACGGGGTTGTGGTTCTTGATAATAATGGAGAGTATTCTGTAGAGCTTTCTGAATGGTTTGAACCTCTTAATTGCAACTTCCGCTATCAGCTCACCTCAATTGGCGAGCCTGCTCCCAATCTTCATGTCGCGCAAGAGATTGCCAACAATCGCTTCAGAATTGCCGGAGGAAAGCCAGGATTAAAGGTTTCCTGGCAAGTGACAGGAATCCGTAAAGATCTTTGGGCACAAGCACATCCTTTGACCGTAGAGGAGGAAAAGCTGGTAGAAGAGCGGGGCTACTATCAATCCCCCGAATTTTACAATCAGCCCGCAGAGAATAGCACATTTTGGAAGGGAAACTCCGAATTGTTACGCTTCCTGGAACAACAAGACTTATCCGATACACAGATAAGCCAGGTTAGAGAGCAAAGGCACTATCTTGAGGCAAAGATTCGCAGGCATAATGAAGAGCAGCAAGACTCATCGAGTACTTGACCATCTCAAGAATTCCGGCTCGAAACCACAGCTTTCTTAGATAATATTTTCCAGGTTATTTCGGTAAGAACGTAAGCAATAAGCATATTAACGACGGCGATCGCAATTTGGTTTGTTCGTGTGAAGGGATGGAAGCCTATCAAGATTGATAATTGCCTTAGACGATTTAATGATTGGTTGCTGTTTCTCTCAACCGGTCGTAAACCGAGTTTGCTTCCCTCTTAAGCCAGGTAGGCAAAGCATCGGTATCGATCTTCTTCGCTCGCGGCTGGCGTATTCTAGTCGCCCTTGATATTAATGCCTCGGGGTTACAACTTTGCACTACCTCTGCCAAAGTTCTGAGTCCTCGTTCGGGAGCTTCACAGAGCGTATCATAGTCAATAAAGTTAAGATGGGCACTTTCTGATAATAGGTGTTGGTAACTGGCTAGCCAATATTCGAGCCAGAACCCTAGTTCACTAGGGTTCTCTGACTTTCTGCGATCGAGCCAGCTATTAAAATCTAGAGGACGGAGATTCTGTCCGAAATCGTAATGACCGATCGCTTCCATATATTCTGAGGCAAACGCATCCGTTTGATGAAGTTGTAAAAAGTTGCAGTGCTGCTGGAGTAGAGAGGCAGCATGGTCTAGGGGATGACGAAAGGGAACGATAATAATCGAATCTGGAAAGAGTTTGTTTAATATTTGGATACGGGCGATATTGGCGTTGTTCTTGGAGACATAGCGAGGACAGCCTGTAGAATCCTGTTGGCGCAAGAAAATAATCTTACGCAGATGAGAGCGGAAAAACTCCTCAAATTCCTCATTCACTTCATAGTCCCAGGGAATGATGCGATCGCGATGGTAGTGGCGTTGCCAAAAAGTTTTCCAGACTACTTCTTCTAAAGCTTCGGGACTATCGGGGCTAATTTTCATCCCGTCGCCGTGAGCGCGTTCGCGATCTTCAACCTGCTGCTGAAAGACTTTAGAAAAACGCTGCCAGAAACAGGGAATCAGCACAAACGGCAGATCGCGGTAGCAATGAGAGGCAAATTCGGGCGAACTAGCGCAACATTCTAATAATAATGTGGTTCCCGCTCGCGGTAAGGCGGTAATAAACACGGGGCGATCGATTTTTAACTTAGCAAGCTGTTTGGCAAAAATTGCGTCTTCAGCATCGGCAAGTCCGATCTGAGCGGTATAGGTTTTAAACGCCACTTGATGCAGAGTGCGATCTAATGGGGAATAGCTACTGGCTGGCGATGTATTTGAAGAACGCTGCTTACTTGGTTTTAGGCATAGGGCAGCAATAACTACAATGCTGCTGGCGATAAGAAACCAAGGAGAAAAGGTAGTATCGATAGTTGCAGCCAGCGATAGCCAGCCTAAAAGCTCCCCGATCCAAATTACTCCTAAAGGCAAACCAACAGCGATCGCGCCACCGCCAGCAAGGATAAAAAATGCTCCAAACAATTTTAGTGAATTTTGCTGAAGCTCCGACTCTTTTTGCTCGTCGCTCAGACTGGGAGAACCAATGATATTCAAAGAATCAGTGGCAATACTGACGACATCCTTGCTTTTTTCTACTAATCCTAAAAGCTGAAATAAACAGACAAAGCCTATAACCAGGATTGCCGCACCGAGCCACTGGCTCATGCCTTCTCTCCTTCTTGGCTTCTATCGCTTTTGGCTTTTTTGCGCTTCCCTAAAATTCGCTTGATGGGAAACCATAAAAAGCCAAAAATGGCGGCAACTACAGCCGCGACTATAGCCAGAAACGCACCCAGAGCGGCGATTCCCGCTCCAGGTCCTACATATGCCATCGCAGGCTGCTGGATAAAGACAACTAATAAAAAGGTGAAAATCAAGGTGCCGATGAACGATAGCTGCTTCATGGATTTTGCCTCACAGAACTAGATTTTGACGATTTTTTATTGCTAGCGGTTATGTCTTCTTCGTCGAGAAATAGGGAAGTATACTCTGGTGACAGACGCTGAAATTCAGCAACTGCACCGACAATGCCGTGATCGACATAGTTGTAGTATTCCCAGACGATCTTTCCCTGGCGATCGACTTCGAACCCTCTTCCTGACTTGGATTCGGTAATTAGTAAATTGCCATTAGGCAGCCACTGATGTTTACCCATGACGTTTGTAAAGAAAGGCTGTTCGGGAGTGCCTTCAAAATAAGTCTCGACCGTATTGTCTGTTGCCGAGACGATCGCAATTCTACTTTTATGCTCTTCTACCGTAACGGCATTATTATTATTGTTGTCAAAAACTGAGATCGTATTGCCGTCGATAAAATCTGGGTCGTGCTGGCGTACAAATTTACCAATAGAAATAAACTTAATTTCTTCGCTCTCGGTGTTAAACACGAACACGGTGTTAATATTACGCAAGGAAACCATCACATCACCAGGCTCAAACAACCCCGACTCCATTTGAGCGGAGAAAGGTTCGACATCATTTAAATGTAGGATGTCATCGGCACCCAATAATTTACCCTCTCCCCTGATTCTGGTAGATTCGTTGTTAAGAGTACCGAGATAGAGAAGTCCAGTGTAGCCATTCTTGCGTAAGATATCCGCCACGGAATACTCTCTGAGAATTTTACCTTCGGGGGAAACTTCCAAAAGCGTATCTTCATAATATGGCGGTAAAAGATTGGGCAAACGAGAGTTTCTTTCAGTTTGAAACTTCTTGCCACCTACCCAAAGATTACCGTTGTCGTCTTTGTGAACTGAATGATGAGTTTGATAGGGCAAACGCCAGACAACTTCCCCACTGCGATCGAGCCGAATTAAACCCTGACTTTCAAAGTTAAAGATCAAGTCGCCGTCGTCCATAATCACAGCCCCGTGAATATTAGTCCCTGGCTTCTCCTTGGGAATATCATTTTCGGGAATATGCTGGGGATTGGGCCACATTTCAAACCAGTCGATATACCATTTGTGGACTGTGTTACCTTCTAGATCGACAATTTCTGCTGCTAGATTGCGCTCTGCTGCGATTTTGGTAACTAGGGTCAAACCTTGGTATGGCTCACCAGTTTTACTAACCTCCTTGGGATATGGTTGCTTCAAGCGTACATAATACCAAGGCAGCTGTTTGGAATTGCGGGGGCGAATTTTTTCCCAACCTTTAGCCGCCTCAGCATAAAATTGATAGGGAAAAAACTGAAGTTCTCTGACGAAATAGCCTAAATTAAAACTAATAAACACGCCAGAAATCAAAAACCAGATCAAGCTGAATCTTTGTGAAGTCATCTAAGCTAAAGCGTGGGATTTTTGTTTGGGACACTCAGGTTTTGCTTTGTATATTTAAGTAGGAAATTGCAAAAAAAAAGATAAGGTAAACCAATTTTGTCGATCGAAAGCGAGCAGATAATTTCTGAGCGAGGGTGCAAGGGTGCAGGGGGACAAGAGAAAGTAGGTGACTGAATAACTGTTGAGGTGGGGACTAGAAGAGTTTGATACTAAGCAAACTTCTTTCCAATCCCTAAAGCCAAATTTCTATAATTATATGGTGAAAATGCGATCGCCAATAGCGATTGCTTTTCCCGCTTCGGTTGGCAGCACTTTAGTATTGACGCTGAGACGATAAAAATGATTGAAGCGATCGCGCCTCGTCCAACTGGGTAGGGTTTCGCGACGTTTGGCGATAAATCTCTTGGTAAATTTAGGATCTCCTTTTCCGGTTAAGGTATCTCTGGTAGGAACTACACAACGCTGACAGGGATTGATACCAGAAAATAAGACATTGCCAATTTGAAAGGGTACACTATTATCTTCTCGGTCGAATAGACGATCTTCCCAAAAAGCAGGTACGCCGCCAACTTCCAAATTAGCCCGCAGGCGCGATCGCATTTCTGCTACGCTAACATCGGGAAACCATGATGCCACCGTTTCGATAGTGGCAGTGCTAATTAGGGTAGGACCATTGGCGTTAAGATCGTCGGGATAACCGGTTTGAGTATTTTGATATAAATTAACGGGAAAGCCAAAGTAATCCTGAAACCAAGCTTCTATTGCCCCTCGTTCTTCATCTAGATCGAAAACGTCTGTCTGTCCCTTAGGATAAACTTGCAGCGAGACAGTTTTAAAGTCTGTATCGAACCCCGTCCTAATCAAATGTACTTTAGGGTTATTTTTACCGTTAACATACTTGCCTTGTTCGTCGAACAAAGCCCACTGGCGATCGTGTTGTAAGGCACCGCTAGACAACAAAGTTGCATTGGAACGAGCAACTCCGTCCAAAGCTTTGATTGGATAAATATAAATACCAGCAAGATAAGCCATAGGCTATTATATCTATATATATCTGAAGAATGAGCATGGTAAACAGAGACTAGTCAAAAGTTACAGCAGTTTTCTATGGAGTAGACCATATCTTGGTATTAGCCAGGAGTCAGGAGGCAGTCAGGAGTCAGAAGAAAAAAGTCGATCGGTGGTTTTCTATTCAACTTAAAAGTGCAGTAAAAGTCAAAAGCTTTTTTATTAGGTAATGAGGTTAATTACTCGTTACTTTTTACTTTCTACTTGCTACTTATTCTCTAATGATTAATCGTTACGGCTAGATCCCAGTCGGGGCGTAAACTTCTAGCCTGACGTAAATAACAGTGGACGATCTCCGATTGCGGCACGATAGTATTTACCTGAATTAAAATTCTAATGCAGCGTGGTAAGTCGTTCTTTGCCTTCATTTGTTGCAAATCTAATAGGGGAACGTTGTTCCAACCTGGACGCTCTCTAGTAGCGGCAGCGGGAAACATAGCGTCGAGGTCTGGTGTGGCGGTAAAGAAAACGCAGACTATATCTTTGGGATTGAAACTATTGTATGCTTCAATTTCGTCTAGTAATTCTGCTACGGCTTCGGTAATTGCTTTCGCCGTATTTTCCTCGACCGTAATCGCCCCACGAATTCCTCGCACTCTTGAGTCCACTATTCATTCCTCCTTAGCTTAGTTTCAGTCCATTGCCTATTTTTCATTTTCTGCTATTTTTTAATTATCTCCGATCGGTCGCTAACAATTAACAATATGTACCCAATCTTGATATTTAGGATCGCGATTTTCAGTAATTGCAGTTAATTTTTCCCTGAGTTTGTCGGTTATCGGTCTTGTTGTCGGCAAATGATAGCTTTCAACTCTTTTAACTGGGGTAATTTTAGCTGCAGTACCGCTTAAGAAAACTTCATCGGCAATTAACAGTTCGGTTTTGTCTACGGGTCTTTCTACGGTGTCGATGCCTAAATCTCTAGCTATGGTCAAGATACTATCTCTGGTGATTCCTTCCAAAATATCCTGCTCGAATCCAGGGGTAATTAACTTACCGTTCCTGACCACAAAAATATTCATTCCCGAAGCCTCGCATACCTTACCTTGGGAGTTCATCAAGATCGCTTCGTCAAAACCAGATTCAACGGCTTCGGTTTTAGCTAGAGAAGAAGTGATATAGGCACCGCTAATTTTACCTCTTAAGGGCAAACTGCGATCTTCCTGACGATGCCACGAACTAATTCGACAGCTAATTCCTTCGGGAGGCAAATAATCTCCTAACTCGATGCCGTAGATAAAAAAGTCTTTTTCAATCTTATGGAGACGCGGTGCGATCCCAAGATCGGATGTATAGACGAAAGGACGAATGTAAAACGGCTTGATAGGCTGATTCTTTTTGACAAAATCAATGACGATTTGCTGGATTTTATCGGTGGGCAAATCGTAATTTAAAAACTTGGCACTATTGCTCAGCCTTTGGCAATGGCGATCTAACCTAAATAGTAAGATTCGTTGGTGATGTTGGGGATCGGGCAACCCTCTCATGCCACCAAAGGCACCCGTACCGTAGTGGAGAGCGTGGGTGGCAATAGAAATATTGGCTCGTTCGAATGGAACGAATTGATGCTTAAAGTAGGCAAAAGTTAAAAAGGTGTGCATTGCTTTCAGTTCGATTTATTTCGCTAATTTCGTTTTTAACTCAGCCATCCAGATAGATTTTGCTCCTGCAAGTCGGAAATTTTATCCAAACGAGCAATTTCATAGCGATTGGGTTGCGGCTTGGCGAGAGTTACGGGTAAAATTTTTAATTGGTCTTGATGAAAAATAGTAACTCGAATTGTATCCTCTGCTCGATAGTCTTTGAGGCGATCGCTCAAAAACTGAGAGGTAACGCGAATATCTTCGATCGCCAGTAATTCATCTTCGGCATCAATTCCGGCTCTAGCTGCAGGAGAATCGGCTTCGACAAATTTAATTATTTCTCTGCCGTTTTCTGAAACTACTTTCATACCCGTATGGGGTACTGGCTCGCTATCTTTGACGGTTTTGAGATACAAGCCAAAAGGTTCGAAATATTCATTAAAGGGCAATTCTACGGTAGTGTCAATATAGCGATTGAAAAAGTCATCTAAGTTGGTTTGAGCTACTTCGGCGATCGCATCGCGTAATTGTTTTTCGGTAAAGCCAATCTCTTTTTTCCCGAAACGTTCCCACATCAACCGCATTACATCATCTAGCGATCGCTGGTTGCGATGTTTGGCTCTAATCAATAAATCTAGCAGCAGCGACACCATTTCTCCTTTAAGATAATAGGAAATTTGGCTGTTATCGCTGTTAGCATCGCGGCGATAGAGCTTGATCCAGGCATCATAGCTAGATTCTCCCAAGGGCTGTACGTTACGCCCCGGTATGGTGAGATATCTGGTAATGTCTTTACTAAGATTTTCTAAATAGGTTTTGCGCTGATAAATCCCTGCCCGTAGGGGAATAAGATTATCGTAGTAGCTAGTGGTTCCTTCACAGAACCACAAAGAGGTAGTGTAGCTTTCAGCTTCGTAATCAAACTTTTCTAAAACGTGGGGGCGAATTCTTTTAACGTTCCAAAGATGAAAAAATTCGTGTGCCACAAGCTGCAAGAAACGATTGTATTTAGAGCGATCGCGAAAGCCCAAGCGGGGATAATTTAAACTACAAGAATTTTTGTGTTCCAAACCGCCATAGCCGCTACCAGAAAGATGGAGTAAAAATAAATAGCGATCGTAAGGTACTCCCTCAAAGATTTGGGCTTCAGCTTCGATAATTTTTTGGGTATCTTTAATAATCTTTTGCGGTTTGGCATTGCCCTTGCCCCAAATTGCTAGCTGATGGGGTTTATCAATCGCTTCAAACTCATAAACCTGCTGCGTTCCAATTTCGACGGGACTATCTACCAAAGTGTCAAAATCTGCCGCTTCAAAGATATTGGCTTGGCGATCATCGACTACAGATAAAGCAGTACTAACTCGCCAGTCAGAATAAGGCGGAATAATATTAACTCGAATTGGCTGTCGTTCCCAACCTGGAATAAACAAGAACAAAGCCGCACCGTTAAAATATCCGTGAGTAGTATCTAAGTGATTGGTTCGTACCGTTAGATCGTTGGCATAAACACGATAGCGCACCGTAATTTCAGAGCAGTTTTCTGTTGCTACCTGCCAGCGATTTTTACTAACTTTTTTACTGGCTAAGAGTTGTTGGCTGTTGCTATCTTCAGCCTCAAAATCTTGTACGTGCTTGGCATACTCTCTAACTAAGTAGGATCCAGGAGTCCAAACTGGCATTTTCAAATCTAATGTCGATGCTTCCCAGTTGTCTATCTGCAAACTCACTTCGAATAAATGAGAAGCTGGTTGCGGCATTGCCACTTGATAGACGATGCTTGTGGTTGTTGGTTTGAGTGGAAGAGTAGCGGTAGCTTCTGTCATGTATATTTCTTGTCTGGGAAATGATTAAATTGCAAATTAAGCATCGAGTCGATCGCTTAAGTCTATATTTTATCTGTATTAGAAAGATTGCCCAAATCAATGAAGCCGAATCTACTGGAAAATAGCGTCGACAATGGAAGGAGAGAGCGCGATCGATGGCGAGTTGGCGAGTAGCTTCTGTCGCGAATTTGGCAAACTGTTGCGAAATTGTAAGTAAAGCGATCGCCCGAATGCCTGTAGAATCGAAGCAATAGAAGCTTTAATCGAGTTATTGGAAACAGAAAATTAGAATGCACGTTATTAGCCGTAAGCGTCTCAATGAGTTTGCTGCTAAATATCCCGAAACAAAGACAGCTTTAGTCCAATGGTATAAATTGATGAAGCAGTATGATTTTAATTCTATTGCTGAGTTGAGAGAGATTTTCCCAAGTGCGGATAAGGTTGGTAAACTGACTGTTTTTAATATTGGTGGCAACAAAGTTCGCCTAATTGCAGCGATACACTATAACCGAAGCAAAGTTTATATCCGTGCTGTTTTAACTCATAGTGAATATGATTTAGGTAAATGGAAAGAATAAAATATGCCGACTATAAATATTGATAAAACTATTCAAGCTTGGACGAATTTAAACGATACTCTTTTTGTTCCTCATACAGAAACAGAATATCAAAAACTAGTTAGTTTACTCGACGATTTGATTGATGAAGTGGGAGAAGACGAATCACATCCATTAGCTTCTTTAATGGAAATTATTGGTTTGTTAATTGAAAGCTACGAATCGAAGAATGTACCTGAATTGAATTAAAGATTTTGAATTGAATACCGAACATCTAAATTATGTAGAGATGAAAGATGAACTTTGACCAAGCTGATTTTGAAGTGGGGTGTGAGTGGGGCAAACAAGGAGTTTTGCAGTTAGCTCCTGTTAGTGACGTGGTTATTATTGTCGATGTTCTCTCGTTCTCCACTTGTGTTGACATTGCCAACACAAGTGGAGCAATTATTTATCCCTACCAATGGCGAGATGGAACTGCAAAAATATTTGCTGAGTCAGTTAACGCGGAATTAGCAGACAAGCGTGGCGGCAGTAGTCGTTACTCGCTATCTCCAGCATCGTTAATTACAATCGACAAAAAGATACGGTTAGTGCTTCCTTCTCCTAACGGTTCATCTTTGAGCTTGGCAGCAAAAACAACTCTCACTTTAACTGGATGTTTGAGAAATTGTCGTGCCGTTGCCTTGGCAGCCATGAGCTATGGACGGCAAATTGCTGTCGTGCCAGCAGGAGAGAAATGGAGCGATGGTAGCCTGCGCCCCTCCTTTGAAGACTGGATGGGAGCAGGGGCAATTATCAATTATCTTAACGGAAGTATGTCACCAGAGGCGCAAGCAGCGGCTAAAGTATATCAAAACTTTCAACACAGCTTAAAGTATCTAATTAAGCAGTGTGGCTCTGGTAAGGAATTAATCGAACTAGGTTTTGAGGAAGATGTTCGATTAGCAACAGAGTTAAATGTCAGCAATTGCGTTCCTACCTTAGTTAACAGAGCCTATATCAATCTCGCAAGCTAATTATGAACCTCACAAATTCGATTTTCCAACTGTAAAAAAGATCCAAAAAGAAGAGCTAAATAGCGTATTTATGACCAAAAAATTGTGAGTTATTGATGCGAGCAGAAGCTTCAAACCTATTTGTCAGGGCAAAATATTTAAGTTTTTGGTAATATTGGCAAAAACGATTTTAAAATCAGTAAAGTTAGTTAATTTCTGAAACGACTCACAAATTCAGTTTGGAGAAGTAAATTTGCAATTTTCTACACTTGAGTTCAAATCTATAAATATAGAACAGGAGCAAGATTTGTGCGTTCAATTCAAAGCTGACTCCCTTATTTGTAGCTTTGGTTCTGCTGCTCTGCTTTATCAAAAAGATGGAAGCAGAGTTGAAGAATATTTCCAATGGCTGAGGCAGCGAATGACAGAAATTCCAAACAGTTGCGTACACGTTTGGCAAGAAGAGCAAATTATTGGACAAATAGAGATAAGTCGTTGGAAACACGATTCAAGTGTTGGCTACGTGAATTTGTTTTACCTAATTCCAGAGTTTCGGGGTCGGGGTTTTGGTCGGCAATTAGAGCGATATGCAGCTAATTTTCTCAAACAACTTGGTTGTAAATTAGCTCGATTGAGTGTTAGTTCTACGAATATAGCTGCAATGAAATTTTATCTCAAACACGGATGGATCGATCTAGGGCAACGTGAAGATCTTCCTGAAGTTCATTATTTTACCAAGAGCTTGTAAAAAAGTAAGGATTCAGGTATCAGGGTTGACAAAAAGGAAAAAGAGATTAAAGTAGCCAATAATGAGCGAAGCTAATCACCCCTTCAAAGCCGAAGAACTGCGCCAGTTGTCCAATGAGAAACTGGCAGAAATCGTGACTACCCAACAAAAGCTGATTGAGAAGCTAGAAAAAAGAATAGAACAACTGGAACAGAGCCTCAACCTCGACAGCCAAACCTCATCGAAACCCCCTTCAACTGACTTGCTGAAAAAAAGCGAGAGAAAACCAGAAGTAGGGTTGGAAGAAGCCAAAAAAGAGACAAAAAGAAAACCAGGAGGACAACCAGGACATCAAGGGAAGACGAGAAAAGGATTTGGGCGTGTAGACCGCTACGAAGTATTGAAACCGACCATCTGCTCCAACTGTGGAAATCAACAATGGAAGACTAAGGGGGTACGAGTAGATACTCAACAGGTAGCCCAGTTGGTGGCAAAACCGATACAAGTCGTAGAGTACCAACGTCATCACTGTCAATGCGGCAAGTGTGGAGCAATAGAGGCAGCTCGACGGTCTCCCACAATGATTCCAGGTCAAGACTTGGGAGTCAGACTACAGGGGTTACTTTCCTGGCTGGGAAACTATGCTCATATGTCCTATGCTAAACAGCAAGAACTGTTGTGGGAACTGGGAGCAATAGAAATTAGTAGGGGAACTTTAGTTGCCACCAATGAACGAACGAGTACAACAAGCGAGTATCAACAGTGTTGAAGGGTTGAAAAAGTCGATTAATTCAGAGCATCCTCCTCTACATTGTGACGAAACCCCCTGCTCAGTTAAAGGAGTCAAAGAATGGCTCTGGGTTTTAGCTGGGTCAGAGTTCTGCCTGTTTCATGCCGGCGATACTAGAAAACGCAGAGAATTGGAAGCTGTATTAGGAGTATTCTATGATGGAGTTTTGATTAGCGACGATTTTAGTGTCTACAACGGCTATTCAGTAGCAGGACAACAAAAGTGTTTGGCTCATCTACGTCGTCATTTTCAAAAACTGTTAAAGACTAAAGGGGTAGATAACCAAGAAATTGCTACCACCTTTCTGTCTCTAATTGATGAGGCATTTAAGCAACATCGGGTTTGGCGACAGACCCATCAGGAAAGCCACTATCGAGATTGGGCAGAGGATTTCCGAAGGCGAGTGACTAGCGCAATTAAGACTTGGCTCAAGAATGCTGGTCATGAAGCTGGAAAACTGCTACGTTCGCTGCGTGATAAGGCGGAGCAATGGTGGTATTTTCTGACACATCCTCAGATACCCCCCGACAATAATCTAGCTGAACGATGTTTGAGAACTGCTGTAACCAAGCGGAAAGTTTGTGGTGGCTCTCGTTCCATCGAACGGTTTCAACATACAGCCAACCTGCTGAGTGCAATTCAATCTTGTCGTTTGCAAGGACGTTCGGTGATTACTTTTTTTCAACAGACTTTACAAGCTACAGTTGGACATTGTTCTTATCCTTCTCTTATTCCTCATGCTTGCACCTGAATCCTTACGTAAAAACTAAATTTAATGAGCCAATATTTTATTAAACGTTTACTAATTTCAATTCCTACTTTAATAGCAATTAGTATAATTATTTTTGCAATTTTGGCACTGGCTCCAGGCGATCCGTTGGGAGAGTTTGCTTCTAACCCCGCAATAACTGCTGAAGTCAGGGAAAATATTCGTAAATCTCTGGGACTAGATCAGCCAATTCATATTCGTTATTTTAAATGGTTTGGAGCCTTTATTCGCGGCGATATGGGCTATTCTTTTAATAGCCGCAGTCCCGTATTTGAGTTATTGATTCAGCGTTTGCCCGCGACGCTTTGGGTAGTTGGTTTTGGTTATATTTTTGGGGTGTTAATTGCTTTTCCTTTAGGAATTATTTCGGCTCTCAGACGTTATTCTTTCACCGACCAAATTATTACCACTTTTGCTTTTTTAGGATTTTCTATTCCGCCGTTTTTTACTGGTTTGCTATTTATAATTATTTTTAGCGTTTGGTTAAACTGGTTTCCGTTTATTTACAATAGCACTTTAATAGTTTCCGATTTTGCAAGTTTTATTGCCCTGGTAAAACAATCAATTATGCCGATTTCCGTATTGGCTTTGTATCAGTCGGCAATTTTAATGAGATTTATTCGAGCTGCGATTTTAGAAGAATTAAATCAAGAATACGTGCGGACAGCTATGGCTAAAGGATTGAGTCAATGGGCAATTATTAAAAATCATATTTTACGCAATGCCATGATTCCAGTGGTTACTCTAATTGCTTTAGACGTACCGGCTATTTTTACAGGTGCATTAGTAACCGAACAGGTGTTTCGGGTTCCTGGAATTGGCGCGTTATTAATTGAATCGATTTATCGAAGCGATACCCCAGTAGTGATGGCGATTACTTTTATTTACGGTATTTTAATTGTGTTATTCAATTTAATTGCCGATCTTTTATACGCCGTTCTCGATCCGCGAGTTAAATATTAAATAGATATTTATCTCTACTAAGCTGCTGTTTTCTTAATCGAATTGTTTACTAACCTACCGTCTTCCATGTGGATGATGCGATCGGCAACATCTAAAATACGATTGTCGTGGGTGACTAGTAAAATAGTGCTGCCTTGTTCTCTAGCTAGCTTTTGCATCAAGTTGACTACGTCTCGTCCAGATTTACTGTCCAAAGCCGCTGTCGGTTCGTCGGCTAAGACGATCGCTGGATGTGCCACTAATGCACGAGCGATCGCAACACGTTGTTTTTGTCCACCAGAGAGGTTATCGGGATAGTAATCTAATCTATCTGCCAAGCCTACGTGTTCTAGCATTGCCGCAGCGCGAGCGCGCATTTCTGTTTGAGAGTATTTACCATGAACTTCCAAACCCATCCGCACGTTTTGCAAGGCAGTGAGACTTTTATGCAGGTTATGCGCCTGGAAGATATAACCGTTGTTGCGTCTGGCTTGGACTAACTCTTTGTTACTAGCACCACAAAGCTCTTTACCAAGTATCTTACAGCTTCCCGTCTGGGGCGATCGCAAACCACTAACTAAAGTTAATAAGGTAGTTTTACCCGAACCAGAAGGACCCGTCATTAAGACAATTTCGCCGCGATCTATTTCTAGATTAATATCAAATAAAACCTGTTTGCGGAGTTGACCCGTACCGAAATAATGGTCGAGGTTGTGGATAGAGATTACTGGTTGTTTGTTATTGCTATTCATAATGATTGCTTTCTAATCAACCCGAGTTTGGAACAAGCTGAAACTCCGATTCTATCGAGCTTTGGCTGCATTTCCCATTCTGTTATAAAATGAGTGGCAAAATAGTTTCAACCTAAACTCACGTTAATTTAAATTTAATAATCAATTCTGCAAATGGAAACGCCTGCTTTAAATAGGCGATATTGCATTAGAGAATTATAGTTTTATAGCTGCCGATTTGATAATATTTTGTTTTGCGATCGCAGCTTGAGATAAATTTGACTTTTAAGTTTTCCAGTTTCGTAATTGTCGTTCAAAAACATCGGCATCAATAGTAGATAGATCGAAAGCAACATGAGCGTCTGGACGCAGTAAGATCGTCCGGCCTGTTTTTGCTCCGAGTTGAGTTTCAAAGTCGCCGCGATAGTCTACTAGTGTGCTGGCTTTAAAGTCGTGTAGTTCTGGTAAACCATTGTTTAAAATAATATGAGGTTTTAGCATATCGCCTGCATGAGAGAGGATGCGATCGATCCGTTCCCTTTTGGGATCTAATATATTAGGAGCGACAAACAGTAACAGAGTATAACCAGGAAAGCGCAGAAGTTCGTAAAGTCGAACTGTTTTATGATTGGCAGTCATTAACTCCATATCGGGAATACGCTTTCCAGCTAGTTCTCCCTTCCCCGTATCGTATGTGATTCCTAGTCCTGAAAGGTTTTGCGCTAGCTTACGTTGTATGAATGGTAAGGGAATAAAAAGGCGAAAAAGTGCTTCGCTCAGTTTACGCAATAAAGGCTGACGTAAAAGTAGACTACGCAACAAAAGATCGCTCGTAAGCAAAACTTTTTTGCCGATGGCGTGACGTTCTAAATTATAAGTATTTATTAGTTTTTCTGGTGCTTCATTTTTGACAATAGAAGCCAGCTTCCAACCGAGATTAAAAGCATCTTGAATCCCCGTATTCATACCTTGACCGCCAGCAGGACTATGGGTATGTGCGGCATCGCCCGCTAAAAAGACGCCATCGACCTGGTATTGTGGCACTAACCTCAACTCAGAACTCCAACGCGACAGCCACTTTGGTTTGCTTAATGTAATGGGTTTTTCTAAAATCGCACTAATAGACTCTTCTAACTCATCTAGATTTAGTTCTCGTTTGGATTGGTTTTGATATTTTCTATCGATCGTAACGATACGGTGCGATCCATCATCAAAAGGTACGATAAAAGCCAAGCCGCGGTCGTTAGAATGTTGTTCTGTACCTCCCTCAGCATGATGCCCCGCTAAAAAAACGTCTCCTAGAAATGCCGTCCAGGAGTAAGGGGAACCCTCAAAAGGAAGACCGAGGCTTTCCCGTACTTTACTGTGTGCGCCGTCAGCACCAACGAGATAATCGGCTTCTATCTCAACTTCGTCTGAATTTCCACAATTAATAGTGGCATGGATACCTGTTTCGAAGCTTTTAAAATCGATTAAAGTGCGATCGCGTTCGATTTCAATACCCAGTTCGTTAAGATGACGTTCCAAAATCGTTTCAGTCTCAGCCTGTGGCAAAATCAAAATATAGGGAAAGTGCGTATCGAGTCCATACATATTAGCCCGCAGTGGATTTTTAGCATTAGCACTAAAGTCAATTCCTGGGGATGTATAGCCCTGCCGAACTAACTTATCGGCGACACCCAAAATATCCATAAATTCGAGAGTGCGAGCATGTACTACTAAGGCTTTACTTCTTGTCGAGGGGTGGGTACGCTTTTCGATAATTCGCACATTTACGTTACGTCTGGCTAGTTCGATCGCGGTAGTCATGCCAGTAGGACCAGCACCAACGATTAGAACTTCTGTCTTGTTACTCATGGTAACGAACCTCCTTTTTTGTCGATCAAAATATATCGGCAGGATCGGCTGCCTGAAGTTTGCGGGTGGCGATCGCGCCAGAAATACTGCACATAATAATAGTTAGGATTAATACGGTAACAGCTCTGGTTAGAGGCAAAACTATCGGTAAAGCGGTTGCCATTGCGGTTAAACGATATAAGCCTGCGGCGATCGCTACACTAGGTACAAAACCGATAAAGGATAGAATTAAGGCTTCTTCAAAGACTACACCCAGTAAATAAGTATTGCGATACCCCATAGCCTTAAAGGTGGCGTATTCTGCCATATGATCGTTAACATCGGTAGAAAGAACTTGATAGACGATGACGATACCGACAATGAAACCCATCATCGTACCCAAAGTAAAGACAAAGCCAATGGCGGTACTAGATTTGATGTATTCTAGTTCGGCATCGACATATTCTTCATAGGTGTAAGCTTTAACATCTTGAGGGAGATAGGCATTTAATGCAGCTCTAATATTTTCTGGATCGCGCTTCGCATCTAAGTTTATTACCCCCAAACTAACCGTTCCAGGCTGTTTTTTGGGAAATAAACGCATAAAGTTTTGGCTGCTGGTAATTAGTGCGCCATCGTCGGCAAAAGATGCCCCTACTTCAAACAAACCGCCAATAGTTACAGTAGTGCGATCGATTTCTGTAGTAATGGTTTTGCCTGTTTCAATTTGAGCGATAATTTGGTCATATTCTCCCCGAGAAGCTTTATCGAATAGCACCGTGTCGGGAATTTTAATTTTATCTAATTGGCTGTTTACCTCTGGTAGATCGAAAGCGGATTTGTCTGGATCTAATCCAATTACCATCATCGAGGTTTTTTCGCGATTTTGGGGGTTGCGCCAACTAAGAGAACCAATATACACGGGTTCTGCTGAGTCCACTCCCGGTACATCCATTGCCTGATAGAGTCGTCGGCGTGGAAAGGAGTACAGTTCATTGAAGTTAGTTGCTTGGGTACTAGTTAGAACGATATCTCCCTTAATTTTGCGGGGATACTGGGTGTTGGTAGTATACAGTGCATTCATAAAACCCAACTGCATAAAAATTAAAATATCTGCAAAAGCAATCCCCGATAATGCAGTCAGTAGTCTGAATTTATCGTGTTTGAGTTGCAACCAACCTAAAGGAGTTCGGTTTTTTAAAAATTTAAGCATTTTTGTTGGTGGTTAGTAGTTGGTAGTTTTTAGGGAAATTTTGGATTTAATAAAATTTACTGGGCAGTAGTAGCATAAATTGAAAATTAACTAACTCCTAAATCGATTTTGACGTTCACCAATAGATTGCTCAAACCTGTTACTTTCTGACTAGATTCCTCATCAAGCCTTACTTTGACTTCCACTACTTTGGCATCTACATTGGCTGTAGGATCGGTGTTGACTACTTCTTGCCGTTCTACTTCTAAACCAATATGCTCTACCGTTCCGGTTAGTTCTCCCGAGATGGCACTACTGGTAATAGTGGCTTGTTGCCCTAACTGCACTTTGCCGATATCACTTTCATAAACTTCGGCAACGGCATACATTTGTTCGATCTGACCGATTCTGGCTGTCCCTTCATTGCTGGAAATTGTTTCACCAGGGCGAGTGAGAATTTTAATTACCGTTCCCGCTTGGGGCGATCTGATATAGGCGCGATCGAGTTCAGCTTGGGCTGTAGCTACTGCAGCTCGAGCTTCACTGACTTCAGCGGCAGCTACTTCTACATCTACTGGTCGTACTTCAGCAATTCGATCTAAAGTAGCTTTAGCTTCTAAAATTTGTTCTTGCTTGGCCTTCTCGATCCGTTGCAGATTTGCCTTGGCTTCTTCTAACCGTCTTTGTGCCGTATCGAAGGCAAGCTGTTTACTGTCTCTTTCGGATGCTGAGATCGCACCTTGGTTAAATAACTGCTGATAGCGTTGGTATTCAACTTCGGCGTTTTTCAGTTCCGCCACCAATCTGGCTATAGTGGCTTGCTGCGCGGCAATATCGTTATCTCGTTCGGCTTGCAGGCGTGCGATCGCAGCTTGTTGAGCCTTAATTTCTCCAGTTTTTGCTCCTGCTTTTACCTGCGCTAAATTAGCTTGGGCTACTCTGACTCGTTCTTCTGCTTGTTTTAATGCTGCTTCTAGGCGATCGCGATTATCTAAAACTGCAATGACCTGACCCTTAGTTATTTTATCTCCTTGTTGGACTAACAATTCCTCTACCCGGCTGCCATTAGACCCAGAAGGCGCGGAAACTTGCACAAGTTCGCCACTTGGTTCCAAACGACCTAAAGCTGTCACTGTCTTAACTTGGGGTATTGTAGTTTCGACAGTCTCTTGAGGAGGAGAACTAGAAAATTGGCGCAATCCGTAAATCGCGATTCCTCCTGCTGCTAAGATCGCTGCAATGATTAATCCTGTCGATCGCCCGATGGGAGGATTTGGCGATCTAGGTTTTTTTGTTGTAGCATCCATTTTTAACCACCATTTAAAACTAAACAGTTTAGTCTACTTTTATCTATAATAAAACTAAACCGATTAGTTTAGCAAGCCGAAATAATAAAATAAAAGAAGTCAGATCGAGGGAACATGACGAACACTAAAACCAATTTCGAACGCACTAGATCGGAAGCTAAAGCTGAAGCTATATTGAAAGGCGCGATGGAGGAGTTCCTAGCCAATGGTTACGCTGCTACTAGTATGGATAAGGTAGCCAAAGCCGCAGGAGTTTCTAAAGCTACTGTTTACAGTCACTTTGGCGATAAAGAAGGCTTATTTAATGCTTTGATTCACGATTTAGCCCAAGATAAGTTTCAAACAGTAATGGGTTTACACCAGCCTCAGTCTTTAGAACAGAACCCTAAAATTGTCTTATCGGCAATGGCAAAAAAAATGTTAGAGAATTCTAAAAGTGATCGCGCCTTTCAAGACTTTATTCGCATTATTATCGGCGAGTCGGGACGTTTCCCAGAATTAGCCAAAGCTTATGTTAACAATCTTGCCAAACCGGCTATTGAAACCTTAACCCAATACTTTAAATCCCATCCCCAACTAAAGCTAGAAGATCCAGAAGCTGCAGTTAGAGTAATGATGGGAACATTAATTTATTTTGTAATGTTGCAAGAAATGATGCACGGTAAAGATATCCTACCCTTGGCAGGCGATCGCGTAATTGATACCTTGACCGATTTAATTACAGGCGATCGCGATTAGTTACTCTGCGATCGTAATAATGCGGCGAATTTCATCGGATTTCAAGCCAATTGCCATTGGTCGTCTAACTCCAGGCAGTACTGCGACATCGTAAAGTTCTCTAACTATACCTTCGATACGCAACCAGTGGACGATATCGCCACTTCGCAGATCGATTACCATTAGTCCGCAACGCGGTTCTACCAGTTGCTGTCGCAGTTTTTCATCTAATGCCAAACCCGAAAAAGTCTTATTTTCTCTAGATTTAGAAAGTCCGACTACAGCATAGTCGCCATAAAAAGCGCAACCTCTTAAATAGCCAGGGCAAAAAGTAACGGGTTGGAAAGTTCCTCGTTTTAAATCGACATAGCCAAACTCTCCCGTACCAGAATTTAACAGCCAGAGTTTACCGCGATAGTAGCGAGGAGAGTGGGGCATAGATAAACCTTCGGCAACTATATCCCTAGTCTTAACATCAATAGCACAACCTCCATTATGACGGCGATCGCGCCAACCATCAGTAATATCGGTTTGTCCCACTGAGGTAACAAAACCCGGTTCGCCATCTTTGAGAGCAACACCGTTAAGATGGCAGCGATCTTCTGCTGCTAATTTGGTAATGTAGGGAGGCTGCCACAGAGGTTGAAAACTGTGGGTAGTGCTGATGGTTGCCAAGCAGCTAAATAAAGTGTTGGCAAAAATTAGTTGGTCCGATTTGTCTAAAATTAAATCGTGTACGTCTAGATCGCCAGTAACGTAGCTAGCTTGGGGAACGTAAAGGCAATCGTAACCCTGATAAACTTGTCCCGATTCGAGAGCATTTTGAAAATGCCAAATTTGATATAGAGAACTGAGGTAAAGGGTTTGACCTGAAATCCACAAACCCATGCAGCGATCGAAGGTGCGTTCGAAAATAGAGAGTTTGCCGTTGGGCTGCAAACCAATAAAAAAGATTTTGCCTGCTTGATAGGTGGTAAAAGCAAGACTTAGATTCTGTTCTCTCAGCCAACCGATAAACTGGCGAGAGCTCGATATTTCTAATGAAGGAGAATTATTACTATTGCGATCGTCTGCCGATCGAGCATTATTGAAATTACTAGCTTTAACCATCAATCTCTTGAAAAAGCATTTTAAACTCGGCTCGTATTCTAATTATCTGCACTTTCTGTAATTTCTCTACTGTTGACAAGTAACCTCGAGCATAACCTTAACGTTTCGGATGAGTAGGTAAAATAGAGCAGAGAGGCGACCAGATTTTATCGTTTTTTGTACCTATTGACTAGAAAGCGATCGCCATTTTAAGCGATCGCTTTAATATTGTATTTGCTTTGTAACTTTATCTAGAAGCCTTGAGTTAACCTGTAACAGTGAAGTGCGTTTAACGATAACGTTTTTTGCGACGAGCAATTGCTTTGCGTTTGCGCTTCTCAATTGGGGTTTCGTAGTGGCGACGACGTTTAATATCGGCAAAGATCCCTGCTTTAGATACTTGGCGTTTAAATCGACGTAGTGCAGATTCTATATTTTCGTTTTGTCCAACAACCACTTGGGTCATTAAAAATCATCCTCCAAATAATTTCAATAATTACTTTTGTCTATACGAAATCAAATCAATCGTTTTTAGACACAAGTGCCCTCATATTTTATAGTAGCAGCTTTAAAAAAGAATGCAAATTTCTAGGGCGATCGCCTCGATTAGTAACTACTTAATGTAAAAAATGACGAGTTCCAGTAATTACCATAACCATACCCAACTCGTTAGCGGCGGCGATCGAATCTTTATCTCTAATCGAACCTCCAGGCTGAATTACCGCAGCTATTCCGGCTCGTGCGGCAGTACGTACTGAATCATCAAAAGGAAAGAAACCATCGCTGGCTAGAATACCTCCTCGAGCTCGTTCTCCAGCTTGTTTGAGAGCCAGATCTACCGACCCGACGCGATTCATTTGTCCTGCTCCAATACCCAAAGTAGTGCGATTTTTAGTAACGACGATCGCGTTAGATTTGACGTGTTTGACTATTTTTTGAGCGAAGAGCATTTCGGCGATTTGTTCGGCAGTAGGCTGTTTGGTAGTGACAATTTGCCAATTCTCGGGATTTTCGATTAAATCGTCGCTGGCTTGGACTAAAAAACCACCTGCGATTGCTTTGACAGTTTGTTTGTTACCCGTAACCAAATCTGGTAGCAACAAGATTCGCAGTTTGGATTTGGTTTGAAGAATCTCTTTTGCCTCAGTATTGCAGTCAGGAGCAACGACGCATTCTAAGAATGTTTGAGTTAATACCTCTGCCGTAGCTTTATCAATGGATCGATTGAGTGCTACGATACCGCCAAAAGCAGAGACGGAATCGGCATTAAAGGCTTTTTCATAAGCTGCTACCAAAGTATCGCCGACTGCCGCACCACAAGGATTGGTGTGTTTGAGAATGGCAGCCGCAGGTTCTGTATCGGGAAATTCGGCAATAATTCGCCTTGCTGCTTCTAAATCGACTAAATTATTGTAACTTAATTCTTTACCCTGTAATTTTTCTGCTGCTGCCCAACCTGTAGTTGAGTTACCATCTCGATACCAAGCAGCGCTTTGATGAGAATTTTCTCCGTAGCGTAAAGTCTGTATTTTCGTACCAACTAGACTATAAGTATTTGGTGATTCGGAATTATTCAAACTGGCAAAATAAGCTAAAATGGCGCGATCGTATCTAAAAGTATGAACAAAGGCTCGTTCTGCCATTTTTTGCCGAAATTTTAAAGTTATTTCGCCATTAGCGTTGGTAAGTTCGGTTAAATATTCTGAATATTGGTTGGGATTACATAAAACCGTTACATGAGCAAAATTTTTCGCTGCTGCTCTCAAGAGAGTCGGTCCCCCAATATCAATTTGTTCGATCGCCTCAGCAACCGAAACATAGGCTTTAGCGATAGTTTTTTCAAAGGGATATAGGTTTACCGCTACCAGATCGAAAGGACGAATATCATTCTCCTCCATTTCCGCCGCATCTTCTGGCAAACTTCTTCTACCTAAAATACCGCCATGAATGCGAGGATGAAGTGTTTTCACTCTCCCCCCTAAAATTTCTGGCGATCTGGTAAAATCACTTACTTTAGTAACCTCAATTCCCGATGCTTGTAAAGTTTTTGCCGTACCGCCACTACTAATAATTTCAAACTCAAATTTTTCTACTAGCTGGCGGGCAAAATCTACGATACCTGTTTTATCGGAGACGCTAAGTAGGGCAAGGCGACTCATAACTTTATTTTTACCTCATCGAACGAGCATTATTTACCTTATGATATTTCCGGTATTTTTGCTCCGACTCATGAGGGTCGCCCTCGATACGACCCTACCAATGAACTTTAGTTGCATCTTACGATATTGCTGTCGCTTATTTTCTCGCTCCGAATAGAGAATCGACGATGTCTTTTTCTTGACTGAGGAATAATTCTCTATAGATATTTTCTTTGATCAGCATCTGCTCGTGCATCTGAATTAACAATTCATGTGCTTCTTCTTTAGACAGATGTCGAACGCTATCGCCAAATAGCCTATGGTTGAACTGCTGTTCCATAGTTAGTTGAGATTCTTGTCTATCCATATCCGTCAATCTTCTCCCGATCTGTTTTTGTCTATAACGAATAGCCTTACTCTAAGGATTATTCGATTTACTTTCTGTTACATTGTAAACAATTATTTATATAGATTGACAAAATACAGGGTGTTAATAAGGGTGTTAATATCCGTAAAGAAGAGCTGCTCGAGCGATTTCCTCAATCTCCCAAAGCTTGGAAAAAATTTATCTGTCTGGGGCGATCGCTTGCTTAATGGAAGACTTGGAGGAAAACTTTCAGTACTGAGATCTTAGATTGTGGTATAAGAAAGCCCTTTAATTATGTCGAAGTGCCTAGCGATATTCTCTTTCAGATTTTGCTGTGCCCCATCTGCTACAAGTTAAGCTAGCCAGATGTAGCTGAGTTCTTGTTGATGAGAGGTTTTGAGTTTACCCACGAAGCGGTGCGAGATTGGGCAATTACAGAAACTTGAGGAGAAGAGGTCGAGCATCAAGTCAGAGGTTGTCAAGCTAATCCGATTGAGCAGAGCCATCGAAGAGTGAAGTGACGCTACTATCCGACGCTGGGTTTCCGAGAGTTGGAGGCTGCCCAGAGTTTTGGTCAAACCCTTGATGGCACGACTTGGAAGGTTAAACAGAATTTCTTTATGAATTGTCGACAGCGATCGTTTCTAAACTGATTAAAGCGATCGTTAATGTCAAGCAGGCATAAGCACCTCCAAAACTTGTTCCCACCATTGACCTTTTTCAGCGAATAACCTTCCCACTCATGTCAATAAACAGCTTGGTAGCTCCAGATTCCGGTAGAGTCACTACTTTGAGGAGGAGCGGCAATCGTCCACGGTTGATTGACAAAAGTTACTCTCACTTAGATATTTTGTTCTACGGTTGGAATATTTTACTCAATATTTATTTACTGAATAAAATTACTTTATATGGTTATCCAGGTAGTTTTACTTAAATACGGTTGATTATAAATAGCTCGAGCGATATATTGACAAGTACACACGACGGCTAATTATATACTTGGAATACTTATCGTGACCGAAGTTTTTATTTAAAAAACAGATATTACAGATATTATATTTTATTTATATTTTACCGAGTTAATTGTCTTGAAGAAACTCACTCAAAAACTAAAAAGTATATCACAAAAGTCTTTAGTTAGAAATAGCCTCTGGCAACTGTTAGCTAAAGTTGTTAATATTGTCTGCCAGGCAATGTATTTTACTGTCATCGTGCGCGTTCTCGGCACAGAAAACTATGGATCGTTTGTCGGTATTACTTCTCTAGCTGCTTTAATTTTTCCTTTTGCCCATTTAGGAAGTGGCGATATTTTAATGCAGCAAGTATCCAGACAAAAAAAGAAGTTTTTCACCTCTTGGGGCAATAGTTTATTAATTGTTATCAGCGCGAGTTTATTGTTAACAACGACTGCCTATTTTATTTGTTTTTCTATTTTCTCTCAAAATATCGATCCCAAAGCAATACTAGCGATTTTATTAGCTGATTTGTTTGGTTTGGCAATATTTGACGTTAGTGCCAAAGCATTCATGTCTCACAATCTGTTTAAAAAAACGTCTTTATTACAAATTATTGGCACGGTCAATAAACTGTTAGCAGCAATACTGTTAGCAACTGGTTACAAACAACCAAATTTGTGGCACTGGTCTTATTTATATTTAGCAAGTACGATAACTACATCAACTCTAGGAATGATTTGGGTAAATCAAACCTTAGGTAAACCGCAATTAGCTCCGAAGATTGTATCATCAAAGATCTCTCAAGGAATCTACTTTTCGATCGGACAATCTGCCTACAATATTAATTCTCATATTGATAAGACAATGCTGGCAAGCATGGCTTCTTTAGAAGCCACCGGCATTTATGGTGCAGCTTATCGTTTGGTAGAAGTTGGTAGTATTCCCATTTATTCGGTACTCACAGCTTGTTATCCTAGATTTTTCCAAGAAGGGGCAACTGGTATTAGTGGTTGTCTGCGTTTGGTCAAGCGTCTCCTGCCTTTTGCCGTCATCTTCAGTATTTTCGCTTTAATAGGTTTTTTAATTTTTGCACCTTGGATTACATATATCTTGGGAGAAGAGTACCGAAATGCGATCGCTGCCGTACGTTGGCTGGCTTTTATACCGATTGTCGGTTCGTTTCAGCTATTGCTGGGAGATTCTTTAACCGGAGCGGGTTTTCAAAAAATCCGCAGCGCAATTCAAGTAACAACTGCTCTGGGCAATGTGGGCTTGAATTTTTGGTTGATTCCTTTATACTCCTGGCGGGGTGCGGCTTGGGCGACGCTAGGTTCTGATAGTTTTCGGGTGATTTGTTTGGCAATAGCTGTAGGGTGGTTTTATTATCAACAAAGAGAAATTTAGTTTCTGACGACAAAGTTACTAAAACTACTGCCGGTATCATCTCCCCATTCCCAGCAGGAGTTACGCAGTTGAAGAAGAAATGCGATAAAAAGGAGGCAAGAACCCACCAAAATACACAGCTACTGAATATATCAACTTCCTGATTGCTACTCAGAAAGCTTACAGTTGTAGAGAAGCTGAGCGAGTGCAACCAAAACAGCCAGAACCACCAGCTCATGATGCTATTACTCGCTTACTACATCGCGTGGAACCAAACGTAGAGGAGCTATGGGATGAAGCGAGAGGATTGGTCAAGCTCAAAGAAGGTATTTTGGTTGTAGACGATTCAGTGTTGAACAAGCTGTATGCCCAAAAAATGGAATTGGTTAGCTGGCAGTGGTCGGGCAAACACGGACGAGTAGTCAAAGGCATCAATCTGACAACCATGCTCTGGACAAATGGGGATAAACACATTCCCTGCGACTACCGACTTTATGAGAAAGCAGTTGATGGTGCTACAAAAAACGACCACTTCCGCGCCATGCTACAAACGGTACGAGAGCGAGACTTTATACTGCGCTGTGTGGCGTTTGATAGCTGGTTCAGTGCCTTAGATAATCTGAAGCTAATTCGTAGTTATGGTTGGACTTGGCTGACTCGACTGAAGCGTAATCGGTTGGTCAATCCCGAGCGCCTTGGCAATCGTCGGGTGGATGAAGTTGATTTAAGTGAAACAGGGACGATCGTTCATCTCAAAGGTTATGGCTGAATCAAAGTCTTCAAGATAGTTGCTACAGACGGTGACATTGATTACTGGGCTACCAACGACCTTCAGATGACTCCTCTTCGTCGACTACAGTATGCTGAGTTTGAGTGGGCGATCGAGGAATATCACCGAGGGCTAAAACAATGTTGTGGCGTTGAGCGGGCACAAGTTCGTTCCGCTCGTGCACAGCGCAACCATATTGGTTTAGCTATTCGCGCCTTCCTACGCCTAGAAATCCAATGGTTCAACACGGGCATCAGTTGGTATGAAGCTAAAACTAGCATTATACGTGAGGCAGTGCGTTCCTATTTGTCCTCTCCTTGGTTAACTCTCCCACCAACTGCGTAACTCCTGTTGGTAAAATTTTTGCCGATAGAGGTTATGTCTCTCAAAAGCTTGCTAATCAACTCCTGGAAGAGTTGGGGATTCAGTTTTTTGCCAAGCCTCATCGTAATATAAAAAATCAGCTAATGTGTCTTCATGACAAGCTTTTGTCCCGCCAACGCTCGATTATTGAAACGATTAATGACCAACTAAAAAATATGGTAGTGCTAAAGATGTAATGAAGCATTATAGTAATACACGAAGTGCCAGATAGCACCTAGATGATTCTCTAATGATTTGGAAAATGATAGGGTTTTTCCCACTAATCGAGATACTCTTTGTCTAAGAGTATTGTTAAACCGTTCAATATAACTTGTTCTTCCTGTTTCTTTTCCCACTGCTTGATGGGGTTGTTGAGGAAATACCGTCTCATAAGCTGCCCAAAAATCAGACGATAGACAGGAGGTAGCGAATTCCACAGTTCTGGCGCTGCTTGTTCGCTGCGATTGCGCTCCGCGCAGTGGCAAAGCCAATCGCCAATTGTTACCCCAACGATTTCACGAGTTTTGGAATCCAAAGCTAACCAGACCCATTGTTTATTTCCTTGATGGTCTACAAATGACACGGGGCTTTCAAGGTGCGGAACCTGTGTCCGCACACAGCCCCTCCACATTGCATCACACTGCTTCGTCAATTTCCCCTTTTTTTGGGTGTGACTTTTATTTCTCTGGGAACTAGAGCATATTTATTTATGGTTAACATAGGTTTGAAGCCACTTTTCTGACACTTCAACTGCTCGTGCAATACCTGCCAAAGAAATTCTTTCTAATCAGAGCCTGTCAATCAACTCCCGTTTCTCTTGATTAACGACGATTTTTTGCGGTTTCTCTACAAATTGACGATGACATTGATTACATCTAAACCTTTGTTTTCCGTTGTGAATCCGACCATTTTTGACAATTTTCTCAGAATGGCAGCTTGGACAAGTAGGCTTTGCTCTCGAGTTATTTAAGCTCGACGTTTATTTTAGATCGTTACTTCTACAGGACTACCCCCATGGCATCAATAGTCACAATTGCCCCGGTAACATCAATTAACTCCAATAAGGCTGGAATAGCCGTTATTTCATTAGAATGGTCTTCGACTTTAACTTGTCCTCAAATTAACTTGTGTTCCGCAGCCCATGCTGTTACTAGATGTAAGGCTTTTAGACCCCCTTCACGGTCATAAGAGCCTCTCAAACATTTACCATCAATAGGCACAATCTGTTGGTTTAAAGAAGGGATTAATTCTTCTACCCATCTGGTAAAACTAGCTTCGAGAGCTGAGGGGTCGAGCCTCTCAAAAACCCGACGAAAAGTATCGTCGCTCGGTATTCCATTAGGTAATTCTAAAAATTCTTCTAACCACTGTTGCTTGGCATAACCGTAATTTTCGATATCTTCCCAGCCTTCACCTCCAGCGATTACAGCCAAAATGGCAATGACTAAAATATCTTGTAACAAGTGTAGTGTTTTTTCGTTCGATTAACTCTCGGGTCTCGAAGTTCCTGAAAATAACTGGATAAATCAGCTTGTATTTGAGAAATTGGGGTGAGTTTTGCTCGGACTGTTGCTAGTTTTTCTGGTTTAGCTTTTACAGGTGCAAATCCTTTACCCATCAATTCTTTCCCCTAATAGTCTCAATTTACTCTAGTTAATATTAAAACTATATTATATAAGCGAAACACTATTACTTTAAAAAAGAGATTGTATAAGATTACTTTTGTCAAGTACATTTTATACCAAATAAGATGAGCTTAACCTGGGTTAGTTGACCCATTAAAGGGCCGAAGCTTTTTCTATGAATTCTCACATGGATCTGTCAATAAGTTTGTGTCAAAGAAAGTTAAAGTGGAAGCCGTCCTTCAAACTCGATGGCAAATCGATTTAAAGCAGCTTTCCAATCCCGTAAAGGTCTAGTCCATCTCTGAGATAAGTTATTAATCGCAAGATAAATAACTTTGAGCGCAGCTTCATCTGTTGGAAAAATCCGATGATTCTTCAACACTTTTCTAAGAGTCATATTCATCGACTCGATCGCATTAGTGGTGTAAATAATGCGACGGATTTCTGGAGGAAACTGGAAAAACGGAATCACGTGCTGCCAGTGAGCCAGCCAAGACCTACTAATTGGGGCATAAGTGGAGTCCCACTTGTCAGCAAAAGTTATTAGTGCCTGTTCGGCTTCAGCTTCAGTAGCGGCAGTGTACACTCGTTTGAGGTCAGCGGCAACAGCTTTACGGTGTTTGTAGGAGACATAGCGTAGGGAGTTCCTGACCATGTGTACCATACATAACTGTACGCGGGTTTGCGTAAATACCGTTTCAATCGCTTCGGCGAAGCCCGTCAGACCATCGATACAAGCAATAAAGATATCCTTGACTCCACGATTCTTTAACTCAGTTAACACCGACAGCCAGAATTTTGCCGTTTCTGTCTGGGTCATCCACAGCCCCAATAACTCCTTATCGCCTTCGATGTTGATTCCCAGAGCTAGATGGACGGCTTTGTTGATGACTCTTCCCTCCTGTCTGACTTTGACGACCAAAGCATCAAAAAAGATAATTGGATACACTGCCTCTAGGCTGCGATTTTGCCACTGGAGTCGCTCTTCATGAACCGCATTGGTTACTTGAGATACCAGGGCTGGCGATACTTCTACTCCATAAAGGTCTTGTAGTTGGGCTTGGATATCACGAGTGGTCATTCCTCTCGCATACAGGGCGAGAATCTTGTCATCGAAGCCTGTAAAACGAGTTTGTCCTTTTTTGACCATCTGAGGCTCGAATTGGCGATCGCGATCGCGAGGCACGGCAAGTTCCGCTTCGCCAAACTCCCCCTTAATGGTTTTACGGCTGTGTCCGTTGCGTCGATTTTGTCGCTCTTTTTTGCCCCGCTCTGCCTTCTGAGTCTCTAGATGTACGTCTATTTCAGCTTCTAAACAACGCTCTACGAGTTTTTTGGTCAGTTGTTTGAGGATTCCTCCTTCTCCAATAAGGTCTTCTGGTTTTTCATAGTCTTTGAGCAGTTCATCAATTAACTCTGGTCGAAAGGTCATAGTCTCATTCCTCACATTAATTCTATTTATTAGAGTGTGTTTTGACCTTTGACACAATTTATTTTACATACCCGTAGCTGGATTGACGAACTTGTCTGGGGTGACAATCGCCTTGGAATAGAAAGTTTGGGGGATCAAAGAAAAGAGAACAAGGGAGCTAAGCCACTATTAAACGAGCAACAAAAAGCTTTATTGTGGCCAACTCTTCAAGCACCACCAGTCGATGGCGGATTATGGACGGGAACCAAAGTAGCAGCTTGGATGAGTGACTTATTGGACATAGAGATCGCACCTCAAAGAGGATGGGATTATCTTCGAGGATTAGAATATGTCCGTCGAAGACCAAGACCTGCTCATCTCGAAAGCGATCTACAAGAGCAACAACGCTGGAAAAAAGCGCACCGCCTGCGCCGAGGTTTCCTCGGCGTAAAGACGGAGCAAGCAAACTGGCGCAGACTGCCGCAGAAATTAAACGGCAACATCCCGAATCAACGGTAGAAACTTGGGCTGAAGATGAGCATCGAATCGGATTACAGCCAGTGAATCGAATCATTGGGATAGAAAAAGGTCAGCAACCTATAGCGAAAGTTAATTGGCAATTCCAATGGTTGTGGTTAGCAGGATTGGTACATCCGAATTCAGGAGAAACTTATTGGTGGATTGTACCCAAGCTGAACAATAAAGTGTTTCGTCTTTTGTTAGAAGATTTTGCTCGGCATTTTGAGCTAGGTAAAAAAAAGCGAGTCATTTTAGCACTAGCTCGAGCCTCTTTTCATATTACTGAAAAGCTAAAAGTTCCCACAGGACTACATTTAGTCTGGATGCCCCCTAAATCACCAGAATTACAACCTGCTGAAAGATGATGGCCTCTAACTAATGAAGCGAGCGCTAACCAAACTTTTGACGCTCTTGACCAATTAGAGGAAATTCTGGTTCAAAGATGCCGTAGTTTACTTCGACAACCACAATTGATTCAAGGATTAACCAACTATCATTGGTGGCCTGAAGACTTAATTTGATCCTGAAGACTTAATTTGATTATGGGTATTCAAACGGATTTGATATGAGTCCGAGATATACTAAGTAAATGGACTAAATTAAAGTTAACTGTGAAAATTAGGAGACAGGAGACAGGAGTAATAAAGGTTTTGGGCGAACTACTAACTCTTGTTATTTTGCATTTAATTCTGTTTACCTACATACCTGTTGGGCAGAATTGCCGATAGTTAAAGCAGCTTTTCAGCAGCAGGATTACCGATAAAATTGGTTAAGACTCATTACTATTTACATGCAAGAGCGAGAAGCTTGATGCACAATCTAGATATAAGTCGTTATTAGAGGTCTGTTGATGACTTTCGTGGTGTGGTAGTCCTCAGCAATGGTTATTTACAAACTGAATTACAGTCGCTAACTTTTCAGTAGATTAAATTTGAAACTCAGACTAGATAATGACTTAGTTGACATTTAATAGTTTGGAGCATGATAGAAATGACTATTTATCAAAGAGGCAAACGTTTATTTGAGCGAATCACATCGGATTCAGTAAGTTGTGGAACCCTGGCAATTTGGGCTGTGGCAGTGGGGTTGTTAGTTGTCATGATGCAGTTTTTTTCCAGAAGTTAGGTACTATAGTGCTTTGCTCTTGGCTCTTTGACCGGAGGAAGAGTAACACTAGATGAAAATCCCCGACTGCAATCGCTGCTTTCTCTACGCCCACAGTCTCCACCTAGTCTGTGTCAGAATAAATTTGCCAAAGCCTGGGAGTGGGAGCAGACAGAAACCATGGTGCGATTAGTAGTCAGCTATTTCAACTGGATTTGGGTTCATAGTCGAAAGGAAAATACTGCTACGATGAGAGCAAGGCTAGCGAATTATAATGGCACGCTCTTATTGGCTTTCATAAGCGATCGCAGGGGTTGAAACCAATGACACTATTAGACAAACAAAAACAGCAAGCTATCGAGCTGAACTTTTCTTCGGTAGTTAATTTTTTAGACCGCAAATTCCGTAAAACCCAGTTATACCTTCGGGAAGTACCAAGCTATCTGTATAAAGGAAACGAGTCAAAACTAGAAATAACCGTATTTTCTAATCCTAAAATTGCCAAAATAGATGTCAGAGTAATTAACTTAAAAAATTACGATAGAGAGCCTTCGTTTGAATGTAGTTACGACCTAGAGGGGCTGTCGATAACTACGTTTCAAAGAGCAATTGATGATTTAATCGCTACGATAAACTAACAGGTGAAATTAAATAGAGCTTGCACGACACCGATTGGCTTCGCCAGTGCCCTTTAGGCGCTCGCTTCTTAGATTAAAGGTAACTCGCTCTTTATCTGCTATAGTATTTTTGTACTAAAAAACAGAAAAAATCACCCGTGATGGAAAACGGCAAACTAGCGAAATCTCTGGACGAGGAGCTTAGAACCCGTCAAGCTCTAACCGAGCGCAATACCACACAAGCAGCTATCGAAAGAGTGATTCTCAACCGCGACTTGCGATCGCTGACTAAAGTTGAGAGGGTACATTACAATTTTGCACTGTGCAAGAGCTCGATCCGATTGATTACCTAGTCAATAACGGGAAAATGTCACCCTATAAGTAGGTAGACAGAATTAAATGCAAAATAACAAGAGTTAGTAGTTCGCCCAAAACCTTTATTACTCCTGTCTCCTGTCTCCTAACCTTCACAGTTAACTTTAATTTAGTCCATTTACTTATCAATGCTGTTGGTGTAGAGGGATTGAGAAAAATTCACGGTATCAGTACGAAGGTAACGAGTAGAACTACCGATGCTCAACATATGTGCTACGTAACGGCGATCGCTGTAGATGCCAATGGTAGAAGTGTTGAGTAGCCAGTTACTGAGAGACATAACCTCGGTCGGCAAAGATTTTGCCAAAAAGACCTCGAAGTAGTTCTGACACAGGTTGACGCCGATCGACGTTGCCAGGAGTGAGATTAACATTTAGTCGTTTTATGAATTAGATAAAATCGAATATGTAGGACTATAAATCTCATTCAAGCTCGACATGACTTCAACTTCATCTTCCGTCGCTACCTCTGATGCTGGTATTGGTGGTAAAGTCGAACGATATACCTGGAACTGGCAGGGAAAAGCATATCAAGTCGTCTATGAAACTATCGGACAAGGCAACTCAATTTTACTGCTGCCTGCTTTTAGTACCGTGTCTAGTCGCAGCGAGATGAAAGCAATTGCTCGAATACTGTCCTCTCAATATCGAGTTACAGCTTTAGACTGGTTGGGATTTGGAGAGTCCGATCGCCCTGCGGTATACTATAAACCCGATCTATTTAGTAAATTATTACAAGATTTCGTAGCAGCGGTCTTTCAGGAAGAGATAACCACAATCGCCTCTGGTCATGCCGCCGGATATGCTTTGCAATTAGCTAAGAAACAACCCGAAGCCGTAGCCAAACTGATTCTCATCGCTCCTACTTGGCAAGGTCCTCTACGAGTCATGGGATTACCTAACGCCATCAGAAGCGGTGTTAAAAACTTAGTGCGATCGCCTATTTTGGGACAAATTCTCTATTATTTTAATACTACTCCTTCATTTTTACGTTTGATGTACAAACGGCACGTCTATGTAGATGAAACCAAGTTAACTCCAGAATTTATCGCTAAAAAACACCAAATTACCCAAAAACCTGGAGCCAGATACGCCCCTGCCGCTTTTGTCACCGGCAAACTCGATCCTGTTTCTAGTAGAGAAGAACTGCTTGATTATTTTCAATCGCTCTCTATTCCCGTAGCAATAGTCTTAGCTGAAGATGCACCGCCATATTCGAAGGCAGAAATGGAAGCAATGGCAGATTTAGAAGGAGTACAAGCAGTCAGACTGCCAGGAACTTTAGGAATTTATGAAGAATATTCCCAGTCAATTATGGTTTCTATCCAAGATTGGCTTTAGAGGTCGTTTGACTTTTGACTATTTACCCAAACAAGTTACTTTAAATAATACGCAAACAAACTGTAGGCAATCGTGCTTCTAATTATTTCTCCTGCTAAAACACTAGATTTTGAAACGCCTTCTCCTGCTGCGGCTACCAGCAATCTCATGTTTAACAGCCAAACCGAGAAGTTAGTAGAGGCTTTAGAGAAGCTTTCTAGTGAAGAACTCTCAAACCTTATGGGCATCAGTGCCAAGTTGGGAAAACTCAATGCTAATCGCTATCAAAATTTTGCTCGAGCTATGCTAAAAAAGCCAGAGGTATGATGGCTTACTATGTAATTAAACACCAAATTAGCGAGCTTGCCGATATTAAAGAATTTACCGATGACGGGTACGCCTATAACGCTGAGGTTTCAACTGAGAAAAAGCCAGTATTTACTCGGAAGCTATAAACGGTTTCTCAAATTAGATGAGGCAATTAGATAAAGTTCAACTAAGACGCAGTATTTTAAACCAAAGAAGGGCTCTCTCTGTGGCGGAATGGCAACAAAAAAATCGGGCTATTTGCGATCGCCTGCAAGCTTTTTCTTTATATCAGGAAGCTAAAACTATTTTGGCGTACTTTAGCTTTCGGCAAGAACCAAATCTAGAATTATTATTTACTCCCGCTAAAAGATGGGGTTTTCCGCGCTGCGAACGGACTTCCTTAATTTGGCACTGGTGGCAACCTGGAGAAACTCTAGCTAAGGGTAAGTATGGTATTCAAGAACCTTTAATTAATGCGCCTCTGGTAGAACCAGCTACCGTAGATTTGATTCTAGTTCCTACCGTAGCTTGCGATCGCCAAGGATATCGTTTGGGTTATGGCGGCGGCTTTTACGATCGCTTGTTAAGTTCTCCTCAATGGTCGCAGATACCCACTATCGGAATTGTTTTCGATTTCGCTTATTTAGCCGAGTTACCGAGAGAACCCTGGGATATCAAGCTAGATTATGTTTGCACCGAGAGGATTATGGAATCTTATCCCTAAATTGCCCTTTCGAGTGAAAAACTACACCGCTAATAGCGGAAAAGATTATCCAACCGATCGTATTGACTCTGAGGTCGAAGAGCGTGACATCGAACGAGTTAAATAAAATAACACCTGCGAATGTTACCACATAAGTAAATAACATCAGCTCGTCACGATTGCCAACAGCAAAAGATTTTATCGACCGATTTAACAACCATACTGCTCGTGCCATTACCCAACCGACAATAGCCAATAACAACAAAGTTCCCACTATTCCCGTCTCTGCTGTCAGCATCAACCACAAACTGTGAGGATGCCCCAACCAAATCTGCCATCGAGCTTGATAAAGTGGCGTAAAGTTACGCAACCCCCAACCGATAACCGGACGTTGTTTAATTAAATTCCAGCAAAATTGCCACTGTGTCAGGCGTAAGGTTTCTATAGGGCGATCTGCGTACATTTGGTCGGAGAGTCTCGCCCAAATAAAAACAGGTACGATCTTACGCCACCATACTCCACCCCAATGGGGGGCAAAAGATGCCCACAGAATCACAGTTGCTCCACCAGCTATTGCCCAAACTAACCAACGCCAACCAAGATAAACTGCAAACGCAACCAAGCTAAAAAAAGCGACGATCCAAGCATTGCGAGAACTAGTCAGCATCAAGCCAACACTATCAATTAGCAAAATTACCGTCAGTCCTAATAAATTCCAGCTCGCACTTGGCGTTGTTTTGTATCGCCAAGCCTGCCAAGTTTCCAGCCACAATCCCAAACCTAAAGTAAAGGCGATCGCCAGATAAACTGCCAAAAAATTGGCGTAAATAAATACCGATGACATTCTTCCTGCCGGTTCTCCTCTAGCAACTAATGTCCAGCCAGCAATAGCGTGCCAACATTGGGGAGTCTGCCAGTCGAGATATAGTTGACCCAAGCCTAACATGACTACCGCTACAGAAGGAAAAACTAATAACCTCGCTAATTGTCTTAACTGTTGCGAGCACCTAATTAACTGATTCAAAGCTGCAAATAAGCCAAAAAAAGGTAGAAAATTTGCCAAACCCAACCAAGATTCTGGCGGTCGATAAGCAAAAACCGAACAGATAATCAACCAAATGCTCAAAATCGCCAATGCCCAATTGAGTGAAAAATTAACGATCTGACCATAACGCCGTCGCCAAACATCAATTAAAACCAGCAGCAATCCTAGTTCTCCTAAAGCAGGAAACAAAGGCAAAACTACTACGCTAAGCTGAACCCATTGCCAAGCCCAATTTAAATCTAACTGTTTGTGGTTCACTAATAAAAAGCGATCGCTTACTTAGTCAATAATAAACTCGGTTCAAACCTTTACCGATGAGTGTCGACAAAGGACAAATGACGATCTTCGCCAGTCAGCTTGATTCGTACCGTTTAAGAAAATTAAAAATTAAATTACTAAATCTAGCTAAGCCGTTGCCCAAGATTCGCCTCGAGTCAATCGGATTTGCGCCAGGGTAAAAATTATTGGAATAATCCGACTATAGTTAGTCGCGATCGCTTTCCAACCCAATTCAGCAACGAAGTAGCTCCACATAATCGGTCCGAGGGTGTAGAATACGCTTCTCGTCAAACCGTATCGTGCTGCATTGACCGCCATACCTCGTTTTGCTGCTTGTAGAGCTAGGTGATTTTGCCAAGTTGCAACTGCCATCGTTCCTCCTCTAAGTAAAGCGGTTTTGGCTGTTTGATAGGCAGCAAAATGGATGGCAAACTGCTGGGCGAGGTGCTTTAATAGCCAAGACTTAAGTAAGGAATTGACGGCAAAAATACTACTGCCTTTGAGTAAAATTTTTAGGGGATCGTGCTGGAGATGAACGGGCAAAGCTTCTGGTGGATTGGCTGTTGCTAAAGATTTACTAATTTTTTGTTGTAGACAGTATCGTTCTTGAGTAGGTAGTCTGTCCCAAGCTTTGCCTACCAAATGAAGAAAGATCTCCGCTTCAAGATTGGTAGTATTCATCTGTTGCGAGTAAGGAATTTTTAAATAATGACAGACTTGAATGAGGATTTTTCGATAAGATACTTCTTGAGTTCTGTTGCGCAGTACGGTCAAACCGTCAGCAGCGAGATAGCGAAATCTACGGTCTAAAGAATCGAGCCAAGAATCCCACTCTAAACTCTGAATATATAGAGGTTCGGGAGTTTGCCAGTAGTCTAAAGGATTAAAGCGGCGACGAAACAGAATCTGGGTTATCTGCTGCAATTCTTCTTCAGTAGCCAATTCTAGTGCTGAATTTAATTCGTCCAATGTTGTTCCTCCACAACATCACGTTTTATGCTACACAGTTTTTTCAACGTGACAATATTCTATGATAAATCTTTTAAAAGAATTTGAAAAAGTTCGCGATCGGCTAACAAAACTTATAAAATTAGTTTCAATCCCAAACTCGTTCCTAACAAAATCGTACCGAAAAGATAAATCGAGCCAAGGGTGCCGTTCTGTTTGAATAAAGGTCGTTGCAGTAAACAGTAACTTAAATTAAAGATTTCCGCTATGGTAATTGCTGCAGCGATCGCGATCGCTGCTTGTCTGCCTAACATGGCACTGGCAATTACCACTAACACTAGTGGAATAACCAGGGCGATAGTTATAGCTGGTTTACTTCCCTTTTCTTCCGTATTAGCAATAGTTACGGCGGCTGACTCGGTTACGGCAACTACTAGCGCGGCAATTATAGCGATCGCCAAGTTAACGGTAGTGCGATCGAGACGAGCTAGGGCATAATTAACCGAGACGACGGCAGTGGTACTCAAACCAGCAAGAGCAATCGTGCCGATAAGTATCGGTTTCGATGGGCGGAGTAGTGCGATCGAGCCAAGTTTAAGGGCTACGGGCAACAGGCGCTCTAAATTTACCTTAACAAGATTGTTATTGACTGGCTCCAGCGCGATCGCTTCTAAAGCTGCTTTGGCTGCTGCGGCATTGGGAAACCTTTTGCTAGCTTGCGGTCTAACCATTTTCTCGAGCCAGTTGACGAATTGACGGCTTAATGGAGGTAAATGAGATTTAAATTCAAGCTGATAGGGATTATCTTCACTGGCTAGTTCGCTAATTTGCCAACTCTTTTTTTGAGTCAGCAAACAAATGGCAGTGACTCCCAAACTGTAAAGGTCTGAAGCGGTAGTAGGGGTAGCTATTTGCTCTGGAGGCATAAATCCAGGGGTACCTTTAAAAATACTACTGACAGAAGCTTCTTTGCTACCCAAACTAGCAAAACCAAAATCGACTAAATATACTTGCAGGCGATCGCCGATTAAAATATTTTCTGGTTTGAGATCGCGATGAAATATCGGTGGGGTTTGCTCTTGGAGGTAAATCAGAATATCTAATACTTGCAATAAAACTTGTTCGATCTCCTCCAAGTTTAGCTGTCGAAAGTCACTTAGTTTGGGCGCGTCTTTATATTCTTGAATCAGACAAAAACCCCGCTCGGTTTCCAGACTTTCGATAAACTCAGGAATACCAGGATGTTGTAACTTTGATAATAGTTCTATTTCTCGTTCGTAGGCTTGATACCCCGACCAAGAAGAATCAGTCGTGGCAAAGCAAAACTGTTTGATTGCTACCGTTCGTCGGTCGGCTAATTTGGTAGCTTTCCAAGTGATGCGTCCTCCCTCTCGATTATGTCCCAATTCTCCTTCAATGCAATATCCATATGTAGTTAAATCGGGAAAATTAGTTATGTTACTCATCACGCTCGATTTTGTTGAGGAAACGCTAAATCGTTAGAGATTGGTTTTCACAAAGCGTTCCCATAGCCTTTATCTATCTAAATTATATTTCTTTTAGTATTTCTTAATCGAAAGTCGCTCGACCCTCGACAGCCAATGCTCAACACGAAATCCCAGAGCGTTATAGGTGAAATGAGTTTAATGCATAGTTTGTTGGTTTTATTAATGTCCAATCGATATATACTTACTAGCAACCTTAATATCGACGAGTTAAATCCGAGCTTAATAAATAATGGCAAGTATACAATTTTTCAAACAAAAATTTAGTTCTTGCTTGTTGACAGGAGCTTTACTGATTACTTTAAGTGCCTGTGGTGGTGTAGAAAAGACTGCTACCAACGGTGAGGGTGAAATTGTTGCCGGTGGTAATAGCCGCTTGTCTACAGTTACCGAACGAGGTAATTTAGTCTGTGGTGTAAACGGTCAGCTACCAGGCTTTAGCTTTGTCAATGAAAATGGCGAATATTCTGGACTAGATGTCGATGTCTGTCGGGCAGTGGCAGCAGCTTTATTTGACGATCCGACCAAAGTTGAATTTCGCGATCTCAGTGCTCAAGAGCGTTTTACTGCAGTACAGACTGGTGAAGTGGACTTGCTCAACCGCAATACAACTTGGACGATTAGCCGCGATACTTCGGTAGGAATGGAATTTGCCCCCACTACTTTCTATGACGGTCAGGGATTACTAGTCCCCACGAATAGTCAAGTTCGAGAACTATCGGATCTAGAGGGTAAATCAGTTTGCGTTTTGTCGGGAACGACCAACGAACAAAATTTGGCGGATCGGATGCGCGAGTTGGTAGTAAATTACACGCCGGTAGTTTTTGAAGATGTCGATGCCCTTTATGCCGCTTACGAACAGGGACGCTGTGCGGCAGCTACGAGCGATCGCTCTCAGTTAACCGCACGCCGAGCAGTTTTAGGTAATCCCGAAGAGCACGAAGTTTTAGACGTGGTTCTATCTAAAGAACCTTTAGGTCCCGTGGTAGCTAATGGCGATACGCAATGGTCTGATGCTATTAAGTGGGTCACATTTGCTTTAATTGAAGCCGAAGAACTGGGAATTAATTCACAAAATATCGACAATTTCGCCGAAACTGAAGATCCTCAAATCAGACGCTTTCTCGGTCAAGAAGGCAATTTAGGAGGAGATATGGGACTTTCCAAGGATTTTGCCGCTAGAGCAATTAGACACGTGGGCAACTACGGGGAAATTTACGATCGCAATATCGGTCAGCCTTTCGAGCTAGAAAGAGGACTCAACGCTCTTTGGACTGAGGGAGGCTTGATGTATTCTCCTCCTTTTCGCTAGGGAAAGATTAAGATGAAGGCAACAGAAATTCCTTTTTGGCGCGATCGCCGAGTGATTCAAATTACCGGACAAGTTTTGGTTCTAGCAATTGTCATCGCTGCGATCGCTTTGCTGGGAAACAACTTAGTTAACAACTTTCGGCGATTAAATTATACTTTTGGCTTTGACTTTCTTTCCCGTGCCGCTTCGTTTGGCATCGGTAATCCGCCCATAAGTTATAGCCTTACAGATCCCTATACTCGTGCGCTGTTAATCGGACTGATTAATTCGCTGATAGTGATGTTTTTTGGCATAATTATCGCCTTGTTGTTGGGAATTACCGTAGGTATCGGCAGACTATCAGATAATTGGTTGGTACGCCAGCTAGCGACGCTTTATGTCGAAATTCTTCGCAATACACCTTTGCTACTGCAACTCTTTTTTTGGTATTTTGCTGTTTTTCTCCGACTGCCGAGAATCGAGCGACCTGTAGTATTTGGTGACATCATATTTTTGTCCAATCGAGGTCTAGATCTGCCTTGGCTGGCTGGAACTTTACAAACGTGGCTGGCAATTGCCGCGATCGCTCTGGGGATTATCTCAAGCATCCTTTTTTGGTGCAGGGGAATCGAAGCGGTAGAACGAGGAACATCTGGTACTAAGTGGTGGCAGCTAATCTGGATGGCGGCGATCGCTGTAGTTCTAATTTTTATTTTTGGGATCGACTGGTCGCTCCCGGAAGCGACAGGTAATTCAATTACTGGAGGCATCAGCCTCTCGCCAGAGTTAGCTACCCTGCTCATTGGCTTGAGTATTTACACTGCCGCTTTTATCGCCGAAGTAGTCAGAGCTGGCATTCAATCGGTTAGTAAAGGTCAGTGGGAAGCGGCTAAGGCATTGGGATTAAAACCTAACTTAGTCATGCAGTTAATCGTTTTTCCCCAGGCTTTGAGATTGATGATTCCGCCCCTAACCAGCGAATTTCTCAACTTAGCGAAAAATTCCAGTTTGGCGATCGCCATTGGCTATAACGATATCTATGCAATTTCTAACACCATCGCCAATCAAACGGGTAAAGCCGTAGAAATGCTGATAATTGTCATGTTTACTTATCTGACGATTAACCTAATTATTTCTGCGATGATGAATCGATTAAATCGTGCAGTTCAATTAAAAGAAAGATGACAGATAAATTGCCTCAAAAACACATAGTTGCAATGGGTGGAGGCGGATGGGGAATGGAACCAGATAATCCTCTGTTAGATTGGTATATTTATAGATTATCAGACAAAGAAAAACCTCGAATCTGTTTTATTCCTACTGCCAGCGGAGATTTAGAAGAATATACTGAGAGATTCTATCGGCATTTTGCTCCTAAACCCGCTCATTTATCTCATTTGTCTTTGTTTAATCCTCCTACTTCAGATTTAGAGACCTTAATTTTTAGTCAAAATATCGTTTATGTCGGTGGTGGAAATACTAAAAATTTAATAGCTTTGTGGCGAGAATGGCAACTTGACAGCATTCTCAAAAAAGCTTGGCATAGAGGAACTATACTTTGTGGTTTGAGTGCGGGTTCTATCTGTTGGTTCCAAGAGGGTGTAACAGACTCTATACCTGGAAAATTAACTACTTTAAAATGTCTTGGCTTGCTTTCGGGTAGTAATTGTCCTCACTATGACGCAGAAACTGAGAGAAGACCTGCTTATCATCAACTACTGTCTCAAAACCTAATTAGTCAGGGATACGCAACTGAAGATGGAGTTGCACTTCATTTTATTGGCGATCGCCTAGTGAATATTGTATCGTCTCGCCCAAAAGCTAAAGCTTATTATTTAGAGAGAAAGGACGGCAAAGTCATAGAAAATCCTCTCAGTCCCAAGTATTTGGGAAACAGTTAAATTGTCAAATCTCGCATCTTTCGACCGAAATATCTGTTTTTTAATGACAATTTTTATTTAGTTTGATTTTTCTAATGCTAGATGTGAGTAATTAGTATTTTTCCCGTTTACACTGCTCTTTCTACCTACCATGATCGCAACTCATTCTGCTCCACCAAAAACGCAAGTCAGTCCTGGAAAATGGCTAAAAAAAAATCTATTTAACTCCTGGTACAACGGCATTCTTACCGTTTTCAGCTTGTTACTAATTTACTGGCTGGTTTCTAATTTAATAACCTGGGCATTTAGTCAGGCGCACTGGCAAGTGATAGATGCTAACTGGCGTTTATTTTTTGTCGGACGCTACCCAGTCAGAGCTTTGTGGCGTGCCTGGACGACATTGGGCATAATTGTGGCTTTAGCGGGATTATCGTGGGGCATTCTGGCTAGAGCGGCAGCCAATTTGTTCGATCGCCGTACCCTAATTATTTTAAGTGTGGTTGCGGCGCTCTGCGTGTTAGTGGCAGTACCGGGAACCATCCAAGATAGTGCCATACTTCTGGGAATGTTAGTGTTACTAATTATTGGCGCAGTGGTCGGACAAAAACTAGGCAAGAATTTTCCCGATCTCAGCGGCTGGCTGCCCCTGATTTGGTCGTTAACCTTCTTATTCGCTCTCTGGCTGTTATTAGATATTAGTTCCTTTAATTTAGACAATCTGAGCGGCTTGCTACTAACCGTTCCCATCGCCGTAGTCAGTATCGTCCTTTGTTTTCCCTTTGGAGTGTTACTGGCGTTAGGCAGACAGAGCAAACTACCAATTATTCACTGGCTATCTGTTGCCTATATCGAAGTAGTGCGGGGATTTCCTCTAATTACCATTCTGTTTATGGCACAGGTAATGTTGCCTCTAGTATTACCTACCGATATACGCCCAGAAAGAGTCATCAGAGCGATCGCGGGTTTTACGATTTACAGTTCGGCTTATCTAGCAGAAAACGTGCGCGGTGGCTTACAATCGATTCCTCGCGGACAAACAGAAGCCGCTCAAGCTCTAGGATTAAATCCCGTCTATACTTTGGGATCGATCGTGTTGCCTCAAGCACTTAAAGCGGTTATCCCCAGTATGGTAGGTCAGTTTATCGCCTTATTTAAAGATACTTCGTTACTGGCTATCGTCGGTCTGACGGATTTACTCGGTATTTCCCAATCGATTTTGGCTAATCCCAAATATTTAGGGCGCTATGGAGAAGTATATATTTTCGTGGCAGCGATCTACTGGATATTCTGCTATTCAATGTCTCTAGCCAGTAGAAGATTAGAGCGTACGAGATAAATTGCGATTTGGTCTATTCTCGTGTCACTCCAGTAGTTTAATGCTTCTTGGTAGCGATCGATGACAGTCCGAAAAATGTTATTTACTATACTAGATTGAAAAATACGATCGCGGTTCGGCTAAACGCAACTGGTTAGAGGGTTAGAGGGATTGTCAGCTAAACCAGGTTGTTGCAGTTTGCTCTTTTCTCAGTTTGTTTGTTGGTTAGAACGAAAACAAATACCTTTGTTGCCGCGTTCTTTGGCTTTCCTGTGGTGGTTTGCTACCAATTTAGATATTTTCCCCGAACACAAAATAGGTAAAGACAATGAATGTAGCTCGACATTTGCTAACGTCATCATTGCGTTACGGTTTGTCCTCATTATACCACTCGGAGAAATTAGAATCTGCACCCGCTACTTTTAAAGCGATCGCGCCTACCCATCTTTTCTATTTTTAGAACTATCTAATTATTTTGAATTCTTAAGTTTCTTAAATTGCTTGGGCAACTGATTGTGATATTTTTCTTAAAAAATCGGCTCCTTGAGACTCTATCGGTAAAATTACATAGATATAAGTAGCCGATCTAAGTGGCTGAAAAATAACAGGATCGATCTTTACTTTATCGGCATTAGCGCAACTGTCAAATCAATTTTTTTACTTGTTTGTCTTTGCCAAATTCACAAATTTAGTTTATTAAAACGTATGAATCACCAGCAAATACCACCCAAACAGGGTCTATACGATCCTTGCTTCGAGCATGATGCCTGCGGTGTGGGCTTTATCGTCCACATGAATGGTAAAAAATCCCACGAGCTTGTAGAACAGGCTCTAACGATCTTAGGCAATCTCGAACATCGTGGTGCTTGTGGTGCTGAGACAAATACTGGTGATGGTGCTGGGATTTTGCTGCAAATACCGCACAAATTTATGAAGAAGGTTGCCGCACTAGAAAACATCACTCTGCCAGAACCTGGAGAATATGGGGTCGGAACGATTTATGCCTCTCCAGATGTTGGGATAAGACAAAAAGGCAGAGAAATTTTTGCAGCCATCGTCGCCGAAGAAGGACAAAAAGTTTTGGGCTGGCGGGATTTGCCCACCAATGACTCAACTTTAGGCAACATCGCTCGCTCGAGCGAACCGTTTATGCAGCAGGTGTTTATCCAACGCGCTGCCAATATAGACGAAGCAGCATTTGAACGCAAACTCTTCGTGATTCGCAAGCGGACTCATAAAGCAATTCGCAGAGAGATGGGGGACGCGTTTTGGTATGAGTCTAGTGTCTCCTGTCGGACGATTGTCTACAAAGGGATGCTAATGCCGATGCAGGTAGGAGAATATTATCCCGAACTTCACGATCCCGACTTGGAAAGTGCCTTAGCTTTGGTTCATTCGCGCTTCAGTACCAATACCTTCCCCAGTTGGGAAAGATCTCATCCCTATCGCTATATTGCCCACAATGGAGAAATTAATACGCTACGGGGTAACATCAACTGGATGCACGCTCGTCAATCTTTGTTTGAGTCAAAACTATTCGGCGAAGACATGAAGAAGATACAAAATTTGATTAATATCGATGGCAGCGACTCTAGTATTTTTGACAATACCTTAGAACTCTTGGTTTTGGCAGGGCGATCGCTGCCCCACGCCATGATGATGATGATTCCCGAACCTTGGGCAGCTCACGAGTCGATGAGCGATGAGAAGAAGGCGTTTTACGAATATCATTCCTGTTTGATGGAACCTTGGGACGGTCCTGCTTCCATTGCCTTTACCGATGGCACGATGGTAGGGGCGGTATTAGACCGCAATGGCTTACGTCCTTCACGCTATTACGTTACCAAAGATGGTCTGGTAATCATGGCATCAGAAGCGGGAGTGTTGCCAATTTCCCCAGAAAATGTAGCCCTGAAGGGACGCTTGGAACCAGGTAAGATGTTCTTGGTCAATATGGAAGAAGGACGGATTGTTGCCGACGAGGAGCTCAAACAGACAATCGTTACCGAACATCCCTATCGGGAGTGGTTGGATAAGTATTTGGTAGATTTGGCATCCTTACCAAAACCAAAAATAACCAAAGATTTCGTCCCTATTACTTCAGAAGAATTAATTACTACGATCCAACAACAGATAACCTTTGGTTATACTTTTGAAGAGTTGCGGATTTTATTAAAACCCATGGCTCTCAATGGGGTCGAGGCAGTAGGTTCGATGGGTTCGGATACTCCTCTAGCGGTACTATCGGATCGCCCCAAACTACTTTATGATTATTTTCAACAATTGTTTGCCCAAGTTACCAATCCTCCCATCGATTCAATTCGGGAAGAAATTGTCACCTCTCCCGTAACTACCATCGGTGCAGAAGGCAATCTACTCGCTCCTCAACCAGAAAATTGTCACCTAATTAAGCTCAAAACCCCGATAATCACTAACGAAGAATTGGCGAAACTCAAAAATCTCAACGGGGAGTTTAGCTCGATTACCCTGCCGATTGTATTTAATCCCAAGGAAGGAGTGAAAGGTATGGAAGAGGCGATTGAGTGGATTTGTACCGAAGCAGACGAAGCGATCGCCGATGGTAAAAGTATTATTGTCTTGAGCGACCGTGGGATTAACAAGGATAACGCTCCCATTCCTGCCTTGTTAGCGGTGTCGGGTTTACATCATCACCTGATTCGTCATGGCAACCGTACCAAAGTCGGACTGGTGCTAGAATCGGGCGAACCGAGAGAAGTCCATCACTTTGCTGTCTTACTCGGATATGGTTGCGGCGCGATTAATCCCTATCTAGCTTTTACTACCCTGGAGGATATGATTAGTCAGGGCATACTAGCTGATGTAGATTATCGAACTGCTTGCCAGAATTATATTAAGGCAGTAACTAAAGGAACGATCAAGATTGCCTCGAAAATTGGTATTTCCACTCTACAAAGCTATCGGGGAGCGCAAATTTTTGAAGCGATTGGTTTGAGTCACTCAGTAATAGACCGTTACTTTACCTGGACGACATCGAGAATTGAAGGGGCAGATTTAGAAGCGATCGCCAAAGAAACTATTTTACGTCACGCTCATGCATTCCCAGAGCGCGAGGTCAACGGACATACTCTCGATGCTGGCGGAGAATATCAATGGCGCAAAGACGGCGAGGCACACTTGTTTAGTCCCCAAACTATTCATATCCTTCAACAGGCAGTGAGAACGGGAGACTACCAACTTTACAAGCAGTATGCCCAATTAGTCAACGAACAGAATCAGCAGCGTTTTACCCTCAGAGGACTCTTGGAATACAAAGAGCGCGAGCCAGTTCCCCTAGAGGAAGTCGAACCGATTGAAGCGATTATGAAGCGGTTTAAGACAGGGGCAATGAGTTACGGCTCGATTTCTAAAGAAGCCCACGAGTCCCTAGCGATCGCCATGAATCGCATTGGCGGTAAATCTAACACGGGGGAAGGTGGAGAAGACCCCGAACGCTATACCTGGACGAACGAACAGGGGGACTCGAAAAATAGCGCCATCAAGCAAGTAGCATCGGGACGGTTTGGGGTTACTAGTTTGTATCTCTCCCAAGCCAAAGAAATCCAAATCAAAATGGCACAGGGAGCAAAACCAGGAGAAGGAGGACAACTACCAGGTAAAAAAGTCTATCCCTGGATCGCTAAAGTTCGCCACTCCACTCCTGGTGTAGGATTAATCTCTCCTCCACCCCACCACGACATCTACTCGATTGAAGATTTAGCAGAGTTAATTCACGACTTGAAAAATGCTAACAGAGAAGCAAGAATTAGCGTTAAATTAGTTTCAGAAGTCGGGGTGGGTACCATCGCAGCAGGTGTAGCCAAAGCCCACGCCGATGTGGTGTTGATCTCTGGTTTTGATGGCGGTACGGGAGCATCTCCCCAAACCTCAATCAAACACGCGGGATTGCCTTGGGAATTAGGTTTAGCCGAAACTCATCAAACCTTAGTTTTAAATAACCTCCGCAGCCGCATTGCAGTAGAAACCGACGGACAAATGAAAACCGGTCGCGATGTGGCGATCGCCGCCCTGTTAGGTGCTGAGGAATTTGGTTTTTCTACTGCTCCCTTAGTTACTCTGGGCTGTATTATGATGCGTGTCTGCCATATGAACACTTGTCCTGCAGGAATTGCCACTCAAAATCCCGAATTACGTAAAAACTTCATCGGCAATCCCCATTATACTGTCAACTTTATGAAGTTTATCGCCCAAGAAGTGCGGGAGATTATGGCAAATTTGGGCTTCCGTACCTTCAATGAAATGGTCGGGCGTACTGATGTGTTAGAAGCTAAAAAAGCCGTCGAACACTGGAAAGCCAAGGGACTCGATCTTTCTAAGATACTCTACCAACCTCAAGTTGCTCCCGAAGTCGGACGCTATTGCCAGATTCGGCAAGATCATGGTTTGGATAAATCTTTAGATATAAAGGTATTACTCAATCTCTGTCAGCCAGCGATCGAGCAAGGCGAACGGGTTAAAGCTACCCTACCGATAAAAAATACCAATCGGGTAGTAGGAACAATTTTGGGTAACGAAATCACCAAACGTCACTGGAATGGCTTACCAGAAGATACGGTACATCTCCACTTCCAAGGTAGTGCGGGACAGAGTTTTGGCGCGTTCGTACCCAAGGGGGTGACTTTAGAACTAGAAGGCGATGCCAACGACTATTTAGGTAAAGGCTTAAGTGGAGGCAAAATTATTGTCTATCCTCCTAGCGGTTCGACCTTCGTGCCAGAAGAAAACATTGTTATCGGCAACGTGGCATTCTACGGCGCAACCGGTGGCGAAGCCTATATCTATGGTGTCGCGGGTGAAAGATTCTGCGTGCGCAACTCTGGTGTTACTGCCGTAGTTGAAGCAGTGGGCGATCATGGTTGCGAATATATGACTGGCGGTAAAGTGGTAATTCTGGGCAAAACTGGACGGAACTTTGCTGCGGGTATGAGTGGCGGCGTAGCGTACATTCTCGACGAGCAGCGAGATTTTGCCACTCGTTGTAACACGCAAATGGCAGACATCCAACCCCTAGATGAAGAAGACAGAGAAACTGTTTGCCAAATGATTCAAAAACATCAAAATTATACTCACAGCCAAAAAGCCGCCAAAGTGCTGGCACATTGGCAAGAATTCGCCCCCAAATTCGTCAAAGTAATGCCCAGAGACTACAAACGGGTACTGCAAGCCATCAAACAGGCGATCGCCGAAGGTTTGAGCGGTGACGATGCTTTGACTGCGGCTTTTGAAGCCAACGCCCGCGATGCCGCCCGAATTAGTGGAAGCTAAATTGAGGGATTGGGACGTGCAATTACCAGGTATCAAGTAGTAAGTTTGGTTATTCTCCCCTGCACCCATACACCCCTACTTCCCACTCCCTAGACTTCACCCTCTTATACAATCATTCATCCGTTCAGAAACGACTATGGGAAAACCAACAGGCTTTATTGAATATCTCCGCGAAGAACCTTCTGAATTATCTCCTTTAGACCGCATTCGTAATTGGGACGAGTTTCATCTTCCCATGCCAGAAGACAAACTTAAAACTCAAGCTGCTAGATGCATGGATTGCGGTACGCCTTTTTGTCACACTGGCATTACCATCAGTGGGATGGCGAGTGGTTGTCCGATTTATAATTTAATCCCCGAATGGAACGACCTGATTTATCGGGGACGGTGGCGCGAAGCACTAGACCGCTTGCATAAAACCAACAATTTCCCCGAATTCACTGGTCGGGTATGTCCCGCCCCCTGCGAGGGTTCTTGTGTTCTCGGTATCCACAATCCTCCCGTTACTATTAAAAATATTGAATATTCCATTATCGAAAAAGGTTGGGAGTCGGGTTGGGTCAATCCGGAACCACCCTACAAACGCACTGGTAAAAAGGTTGCGGTAGTAGGATCGGGACCTGCGGGACTGTGTGCGGCGGCGCAACTCAATAAAGCAGGTCATTGGGTAACGGTCTTTGAACGGGCAGATCGTCCTGGGGGTCTGCTGATGTATGGCATTCCCAACATGAAACTGGATAAGCAAGAAATTGTCATGCGTCGCATCAAACTGTTGGAAGCCGAAGGAGTAACCTTTACCTGCAATACCGAAATTGGCAAAGATTTATCCGCAGAGCAATTACTCAAAGAATATGATTCTGTCATCCTCTGTACTGGTGCGACCAAACCCAGAGATTTACAAATAGAAGGTCGTTCCCTCAAAGGAATTCACTTTGCAATGGAATTTCTCACCGCCAATACCAAAGCACTTTTAAACGGCAAAGATACCAATATTTCTGCTAAAGATAAAGATGTAGTAATTATTGGTGGTGGCGATACAGGTACTGACTGCGTAGGTACATCGGTACGTCACGGTTGTCGTAGTCTGGTACAATTGGAAATCATGCCGCAACCTCCCAAAGAGCGCGCCCCTAATAATCCCTGGCCCGAATGGCCCAAAGTTTACCGCCTCGATTACGGACAGGAAGAAGCTGCTGCTAAATTCGGTGACGACCCCCGAGGCTATCTCACTACTGCCACCAAGTTTGAAGGAGACGGACGAGGACGAGTAAAAGCCGTCCATACCGTACGGATACAGTTGGAAAGAGATGCCAACGGTCGCTTTATTCCCAAACACATTCCTGGTACGGAAAAAGTTATTTCCGCTCAATTAGTTCTCCTGGCAATGGGTTTCTTAGGACCAGAACAACTGCTCCTAAAAGCTTTAGGTCTCGAACAAGATGTTCGTAGCAACATCAAAGCTGACTATAACAAATACACTACTAATATTCCTGGTGTATTTGCCGCAGGGGATTGCCGTCGCGGACAGAGTTTAGTAGTTTGGGCATTTAACGAGGGTCGCGGTGTAGCTCGTGAATGCGATCGCTATCTCATGGGGAGTACGGACTTGCCTTAAGGGCGATCGCTTCTACGTCGGCTTCCGTGCTTCACTTACCAAAAACTGCCCCAAATCATTCCTGTCAGCAAAATAAATCCCAACCAGACATTTTGCCCAAAAATTTCACCGTATGCAGTACGGGGTAAATTGGGAGCGCGTAAGCGTAAATACTGCCACAGCCAGCTCCCAGTGGCGATCGCCAAAGTAATGCCAAAAATAGGATACAAAGCCATACTGTAGCCGAGACATCCTAATAAAATTACCGTAATCGCAAAAAACAAGCCGATCGCTTCAGGAGCGTATTTACCAAAAAAAATCGCGCTAGAATTAATTCCAATTTTGAGATCGTCTTCGCGGTCTGCTAGAGCATAGACCGTATCGAAACCCATCGTCCAAGCTACAGTTGCCCCCCACAATAGCCAGGTTGCAGATTCGAGATGTGCCGTTACTGCCGTCCAGCTAATCAGCACGGCAAAACCCCACGCCACCGAAAGAACTAGCTGGGGAATGGGAAAAACTCGCTTTGCTAGAGGATAGAGAATAATCACGGGAACGGCAGCAACACAGAGATAAAAGCTAAGAGGATTGAGATAAAAAGCCAAGACTACCGCACAAGCCAGGGCGATTGCTAAAATTACAATTCCCACTCGCACCGAAAGAGCGCGAGAAGCTAGAGGACGGGTTTTAGTTCTGGCTACCTGGGGATCGATGTCGCGGTCCCAAAGATCGTTAACCACGCAACCTGCGGCACTAGTCGCCAAAGTCCCCAAAATGATTACCATTACCAAAGGTGGGGAAGGAGTACCATTAGCGGCAATAAATACTGCCCACAAAGCAGGAATCATTAGAATCAACCTACCAGCAGGTTTATCCCAACGCAATAATTTAATAATTCGTTGCCAAGTAGGTTCTATAGCTGCTCGATATTCACTCATGCTAGTAAATTTAATTTAACAAAATGACATACACTTGAAAATTTAGTATTTCACGATCGCATCAGTAAATTACATGAGACTATAAGATTATATTAATTGTCCAAACAGCCTAAGTTATCTTTTCTCTGAATTTTTGCAATCGATTTTATGCTAGAAATAGCTAATTACGCCAATTCAAGTACTATCAATAACCATACCGAAAAGCAGATGCTTGCTGCCATCGACATCGGCACTAACTCGATTCATATGGTAGTGGTAGAAATCGAACCTTCTCTGCCTGCTTTTACGATTATTGCTAAAGAAAAAGATATGGTCAGACTCGGCGATCGCGATCCGAGGACGGGAAAACTAACTCCAGAAGCGATCGACCGTGCTTTAGCCACCCTCAAACGCTGTAAAGCTCTCGCTGAGAGTCTTCAAGCCAACAATATCGTTGCTGTAGCCACCAGCGCAACGCGAGAAGCGCCCAACGGAGAAGATTTTTTGCAGCTCGTCGAGTCGGAATTGGGTATTGTCGTCAACTTGATTTCCGGACAGGAAGAAGCTCGGCGCATCTATCTAGGGGTGCTATCGGGAATGGAATTAAGCGAACGACCATACGTCATTATCGATATTGGCGGCGGTTCTACCGAACTGATTTTGGCAGACATTCAAGAACCTCGGGTATTGAGCAGTACTAAAGTAGGTGCGGTAAGACTGACTCAAAAATTTGTCAGCAGCGATCCGATGAGCGATGAAGAATTTAATTATCTGCGAGCCTACATTCGCGGTATGCTGGAACGTCCTGTAGAGCAAATTTGGTCGAAATTAGAGCTTAATGAAGTTCCTCAAGCCATCGGCACTTCTGGTACGATTGAAACCCTAGCAGAAGTTCACGCCAAGGAAGAGTTGGGTTCTGTTCCCGATCCACTTAATGGCTATAAGTTAAGTCGCGATGCTCTGGCAAAAATAGTCAAAAAACTTGCCAAGATGTCTTGTAAAGAAAGGCTAGATGTCTCAGGTATAACGGGAAAACGTGCCGAGATTATCGTTCCAGGGGCGATTATTTTGCTAGAGGCGATGACGATGTTAAAGCTCGATTCGATTACGATCTGCGAACGCGCCTTGCGAGAAGGAATCATCGTAGACTGGATGCTAAGCCGTGGCTTGATCGACAGTCGCCTACGGTATCAAGATGAAGTGAGAAAAAGAAACGTTTTAAAAATCGCTCATAAATATCAGGTAGATTTGGGCTACGCTTATAAAGTAGCTGAATTTGCTCTCAGCATTTTCGACCAAACTAGAGCCCAACTCCATGATTGGGGACAAAAGGAAAGGGAATTACTTTGGAGTGCGGCGATCTTACACAATTCCGGTATTTATATCAGTCACTCTTCCCACCACAAACATTCCTATTATTTAATTCGCAATGCCGAACTGTTGGGTTTTACAGAACTAGAATTAGAACTCATTGCCAATATTGCTCGCTATCACCGCCGCAGTAAACCCAAGAAAAAACACGAACCCTATCATAAATTAAACGATGGCGATCGCCTCAAGGTCAAACAGCTAAGCGCGATTTTACGCATCGCTACGGCATTAGACCGGCGTCAGAAAAGCGCGATCTCTAGTATTGTCTGTCACTATGAATCCGATAACCAGTCTCTACATCTTAAAATGTTACCCGCTGAAATTGGCGATGACTGTGCTTTTGAATTGTGGAGTTTAGATTATAAAAAAGATGTTTTTGAAGAAGAATATGGCATTAAACTCATACCTACCATTACTCCAAGATGAGTTTTAGTTTAAAACAATAGGACAACAAAGATTCAAAAGAAATTATAATTGACCGAAAAATAGATTCCATCTTCTTGTAAAGAATTATTTTCGGTAGCGATATCCACTAAAGGAATTCCCCAATCCAAACGAGCGTTAAAGTTTTCTCCTGCTCGAAACACCAAACCCAAGCCTACAGCACTAATAAAGTCATTGTCGATTGTTACTTCGTCGCTGTTCCAAACCTTACCCAGATCGATAAAAGGTGCCAGTTGTACTACTCCATCTAATCTATCGATCCGTAATATAGGGATTCTAAGTTCAGCACTAGCAAATAATCCATTATCTCCTAAAACTAAATCTTGGCGATAACCCCTAACGCTGTTGAAGCCACCGAGGCGAAATTGTTCTAAAGGCACTAAACTCGTCGTTGCTAGCTGCAAATCGCCTCTGAATAAAAACAAGAAATCTCGATCTAGTTGGCGCACCCATTGACTTTGACCGCGCCAAGCAAAAAAGTTACTATCGGGAGTATCTTCATTACTGGTAGCGTTGAAGGCATCGATACCGATATTAAAACTAGAACGAAAAGCCAACACCCGGTCGTCATCGCGATCGACAAATTCTTGAAATAAGCGAATGGCACTAATTTTAGTTTCACCATTCTCATCTGCACCACGAGATAATGGGAAAGGGGTGTCTAACAGTAAAGTTTCGCTTTCTTGGCGCGAAAAGCTAATTCCCAAGGCAAACTCTCGATTTGGTCGGTTAATTAGTGGCTGGCGCAGACCTAATTCAAAGTAACTAGACTCAGATTGAATGTCGAGGGCATTAAAAGGATCTTCGATCACGTCATTGGAATTAAAACCGTAAGCTAGCCTCAGCCTACCGTCCTGAGCATTAAAGGGAAAGCCATAAGCAAAATCGAAGCTATCGCTGCCGTCAGTGTTGGCGTAGCTAAAGCTAAACTCGTCGCCAAAACCAAGTAAATTGCGATGATTCAAACCGATAGAGCGTTGATTGGTACCGATGCTGGGCGATCGCGAGTTGTTAAAGCTAGTAGTAACATTAAAGGCATCTGCTTCTTCAATTTGCACCTCTAATAAACTGGTTCCCTGACGAACTCCTGCCGATAGTTCTGCCGAGACGCTAGCGATTAAGGGATCGAGCCGCAATAATTGTAGGGCTTGGAGTAATGATTCGACATTGACGGGTTTACTGGCAGCTTTTGCTAAGCGCGAGCGCACGTAATCGGGATTCAAGCGTTCGGTTCCTGTAACTTCGATTCCTTCTAGTTCCCCCTCTAACACGGCAATAGTTACCGTACTGGTATCTAGTTCCTGTGGGGGTATGTAGGCACCGGAGTTAACATAGCCTCGGTCAGTGTATAGCTTGGTAATCGTGGTTCTAGCTTGATATAGTTCAGATAAAGTTAGGGAACGATTTTGGTAGGGAGCAACCGCCTTTTCTAATTCTTCTTGGCTAAAGACACTACTACCAATTACATCAAAGTTTTTGACATAGATGCGATCGGGAATATGATTATTTTGAGCAGCAAAGACATTATTTTCACTCAATTCGTCTCTTGGCGCTCGAGATGGTGAAACGTGGAGGATTTTTGAATCGAATTGTTGAATGTTTGACTCTGGAGTTTGCTCTCGAGCTATCGTATTAGAGTTAATTTCCTCAGCCGTTACGGAACTGATTCCTACAACTGGAACTAATAAAGAGACTGATAGACTAGATACAAAATTAGCGGTGTAGAGGGATTGCCGAGGTTTCAATCTCGAACGTAATATAGTATCCAATCTATACATTAATATTACCAAATTCGCTCAAAGAGTCACCGATATATCATTCCCACAATATGTCTAAAAATTAACGCTTTCGATTAAGTTGACAACTTACGAGATTGTCGCCAGTTACACGAGAATAAAAAATTAGTGGCGGACGAGCTAATATTTGTAGATACTAAATGTTAGATTTACGATCGAATTCACTGTAAGAGTAATTAGGATAAGCTGTAATGATTAGCCAAATTTCCAATTTAGAAGTAGACACCGAACAAGCTATTGAAGAACTTATAGACGAGAATTCTAGCCATCAAGAGGTCATTGAAACAGTAATTTCTAGCCTAGATGACCGAAATACAGCCATGGTCAATCATACCAATGAAGGTAGTCTTTGGAAATTTCAATACGGAAGCGTTGAAGTTTTCGTTCAGCTTACCGGAGAAACCGATGACGATCTGTTTACTGTGTGGGCAAATGTTTTAAAACTACCAGCTAAAAACGAATCTGGATTGATGCGTCGGCTATTGGAAATGAATTGGAGGGGAACTTTTGAAACTTGCTTCAGTATTAATCAGGACACCGTACTGGTTTCGGCTCAACGTACTGTCGCCGATTTGTTTCCTGGAGAAATATCGCGCATTATTACCTTGGTTGCCAACATTGCCGATGATAATGACGAAATGCTCAAAGAAGAATTTGGCGGTGCTTGATTAGTAATTAATTATTAATTATTTATATAGTGGCTAGCGATCGCTTTTTAACTTCACCTCCAACCTGGCGTTTAATCTCTCCGATAGTAGCGTCAGGACACGCGCAAATGGCAATAGATCGCTGGTTGCTCGAAAAACATCGTCGAGGAGAACACCCTCCAACCTTACGCTTTTACACTTGGCATCCTGCGGCAATTTCTTTAGGATACCATCAAAAAGATTATCCTCTGGCTTGGCAACAACTTACCTGGCAAGGAAAACCTCTAGATCTGGTGCGTCGTCCTACAGGTGGTAAAGCAGTACTGCATCAAGGGGATCTAACTTATGCCATCGTCACCACTATCGCACCTGGCAAACGCTTGGAAATCTACAAACGGATCTGTCGATTTTTAATTGAAGGTTGGCGATCGCTTGGTGTTGAGTTAAATTACGGTAGTGCCACTAGAGAATATCTAGAAAATCTTAACTGTTTTAGTACGGCGACGGTTGCCGATTTAGTAACGACTGCGGGAGAGAAAGCGATCGGCAGCGCACAGTTACGCCGAGGTAAAGCAATTTTACAGCACGGCTCGATGCTATTGACCGGCGATCCGAGTTTGGCAAAACTAATCTTCGAGCGTCCCGTAGGTCAAAACTTGTTAGAATTAATTTCTCTTCATCGCGATCGCCAGATTAACACCATTATCCAACGTTTAATTCAAGCTGCGATTGTCTGTTGGCAAATCGATTTAGTAGAACAGCCTTTATTAGATGCGGAATGGAAGGAGATTAGAGAATTGTATCATCTGGGGAAAATCTAATTGTTTACCTGATTGAAAATATTAATCAGATTCAGCAACTTTAACAGTAATACAGAACTTTAGAGCTGGTTTGGATGATTGTTTGTTATCATAATGTAGCTAGATCGGGAGAGGTGGCAGAGTGGTCGATCGCGCTCGACTTGAAATCGAGTTTCCCGCAAGGGAACGTGGGTTCGAATCCCACCCTCTCCGTGCTTTCAGCCCTTATGTGTTCCAAATAACTAGTGTTACTATCGATTGCCAATTTAATTGTCGCCGTTGTCAAATTGATGTCGTCTTGACTAATTATTTGTCGTTGATAACAAATTAATGTCATTCAAGAAGATTAAATGGCAATAAAGGGGAATATGGGATTCGCTTTCATTTTTAGAAAATCATTCTTGCTCGAAGGTGATTCAGTAACCACTACTATAGTAAACCCATACCCTTATTGCTGTGAACGCACCTTATTCTTTCTAATCGAATTAGAAACAGCATCAGGGCAAGCAGTTACCAGGGTCACAGAAAGCAAGATTATCTTTCGACAACCAAACTAACCCACATTTTTCACAGTGCCAACCGCGAATTCGATCGCTATGGTAATGTTCGGGAAATTGCGGAAAAGTTTGGCGGAATTTCCCAACTCAAAGAAGCCGTGTATCAACTGCAAAACCTTCTCTACTCAGCATAATTAAATGGCAACTAGAAAGAAACAAACCAATAAAACAATTACTACCGCCTAAAAACTAGGAAGCGTTATTAAATCCGCACGGGACATCATACGGAAAGATAAAGGATTGAATGGAGAATTAGATCGCCTTCCCCAGTTGACTTGGATTATGTTTCTCAAGCTGTTAGCCGATGCGGGAAAGCTACGGGAAGCAGGGGAAACTTACAAACCGACGATTAAACCCCCTATCGTTGGCGTGATTGGGCTGCCAATGAAAACTTTGCTGGCGATCGCCTACATTGACTTTTGGATCGAGTGCGAAGTCCCAAGAAAAAAAACAGCATCTTAAGTTTTCAAGATGCTGTTGGTAATTAAGTTCAGTAGGATTGCATCGAGAGCGATGCAGTTATGAAAATTAAGCCAAAGCTGCCATTTTTACTTCGTTTTCGTTGAGAATTGCTTGTAATTCGTCAGCTTCGACAGTTTCTTTTTCCACCAGCATTTCTGCTAGGCGATCGAGAATGTGACGGTTTTCGTTTAAAACTTCTTTAGCACGACGATAGGCTTGGTCTACTAGGTTACGTACTTCTTCGTCAATCGCTGCTGCCGTTTCGTCGGAAAAGTCACGGTCGGAAGCAATATCCCGTCCGAGGAAGACGTTGCCGTTTTGACGACCCAAAGCCACAGGACCCAAGCGATCGCTCATACCGAAGCGAGTTACCATTTGACGTGCCACTTTAGTTACCTGCTGTAAATCGTTTGAAGCACCCGTGGTTACTTCTTCTTCACCGTAAACGATTTCTTCTGCCAAACGACCGCCTAAAGCCACCGCCATCTGATTTTGCAAGTAAGCACGGGAAAATAAACCAGACTCCATGCGGTCTTCACTAGGAGTAAACCAGGTCAAACCACCAGCACGTCCGCGAGGAATGATACTAATTTTTTGTACGGGGTCGTAGTCTGGCATTAAAGCACCGATGAGAGCGTGTCCTGCTTCGTGATAGGCAACTAATTCTTTGCGTTTTTCGCTCATCACGCGGTTTTTCTTCTCAGGACCTGCTAAAACGCGATCGATCGCGTCATTAATTTCATCCATCGAAATTTCGGTCAGATTGCGACGAGCCGCTAAAATTGCTGCTTCATTGAGCAAGTTAGCTAAGTCTGCACCGGTAAACCCAGGAGTACGACGGGCAATCTTGTCAAGATCGACATCCTTGGAAAGGGTTTTGCCGCGAGAATGCACTTTTAAGATTTCTTGACGACCGGCATAGTCGGGACGATCTACTACTACTTGGCGATCGAAACGACCGGGACGAAGTAAGGCAGCATCTAGTACGTCGGGACGGTTAGTTGCGGCAATGAGAATAATTCCGGTATTGCCCTCAAAACCATCCATTTCGGTTAGCAACTGGTTGAGAGTTTGTTCTCTTTCGTCGTTACCGCCACCGAGTCCAGCACCACGCTGACGACCGACAGCATCGATCTCATCGATAAAGACGATACAGGGTGCATTGGCTTTGGCTTGCTCGAAGAGGTCGCGGACGCGAGAAGCACCGACACCGACGAACATTTCTACGAACTCCGAACCAGAAATACTAAAGAAAGGCACCCCAGCTTCACCGGCAACGGCTTTGGCAAGTAAAGTTTTACCAGTTCCTGGAGGTCCTACTAACAAGACCCCTTTAGGAATTTTGGCACCAACGGCCGTAAAACGATCGGCATTTTTGAGAAAGTCTACTACTTCGGTAAGTTCTAGTTTAGCCTGTTCGATCCCTGCCACATCACCAAAAGTGACCTGAGTTTTTGGTTCCATTTGGACTCTGGCTTTAGACTTACCAAAGTTCATTGCTTGCGAACCAGGACCGCTTTGTGCCCTTCTTAATAAAAAAAATAGTCCCGCTAATAGCAGAATGGGGAAAAAGAGGCTGCTTAAAGCTCTAAACCAAAATCCCTCATCGCTTTGGGGTAAAACGGCAATGTCTACGCCATTTTCGCTCAAGATGTCGATAAATTCGCGGTCTTGAGGTAAGTTGACCAAAATCGGCGTACCTTCACTATCGATTACTTGAGCTTTAGTGCGATCGGCAGTAATCTTAACGGTTTCTACTCTGCCACTTTCAACTTCATTAATTAATTTACTATATGCCCAAGTTTGACGGCTTTGAGGTTCTCTGTCTAAAAAGGCAGTTCCCAAAGCTACTACAACTATGGCTAGCAGCACATATAGTCCTGCATTACGCCATTTTTTATTGTTGTCTTTATTACTCACTCTTACAGCCTCCTATAGCTGAGGATATGAAATTTATCTTTATGTATGAATCGCTATTTTTATTTTGACACTTTAAATGTTTGGCTTAAAATTTTCTGGCGATTCTAAATTGTATGGTTGATATATTTAGCTGTTGTTAATTTATGTTAACGTTTCTCAGGAAATATTGAACGAAATTTTCAAAATTTTAGAATTAATACTTTATGTTGCAACTGGCGATCGCCTTTCAGAAATTGCACTGCTAAAGGGGATCTAGTAGTAGCTGAAATTCGCCCCATTTTGAGGTATCCAATTTAGCCAATTTAGCCATTCGATTGGTGAAATTGGCTTGATTTAGCAGTTTATAGCAGTAACTAAAAGCAATTCAGTTATTTTCTACTTCTGGGATAAGGCGAATAAATTCTAGGGGCAACCCATCGGTGTCGGCAATAAAAGCCACTTCATAGAGGCGAGCGCCAATTTGCTGCTGTTGGGGTTCTAGTAAAACTTTAAATGAGTGGGCTAACTGAGGATTGGTTGCTGCAGCCTGAGTCAAATTAGCTTGAAGTGTGGTTAACCAACTAGGCAGATCGCTAGTTATTTTTGTCAGATCGAAAGAAAGATGATAGTAACCGACATAACTTTCATCATTAAAAGCATCGGGGGCTGGTTTGGGCTGAGGAATTTCTATCAGTTCGATCCTTCCCCCTAATCCTTCCATCCAGCAAGCGAGAGTATACCCTGTAGTGAAGCGATCGCAGACAGTAAAACCTAACTGTTCGTAAAAGGCGATCGCCTTACGAATATCTGCCGTACGAATTGAAACATGATGCATTACTCAATCTAGCAAAAAACGATAGGGATAATTACGGGGAACTCCTGGTTCTTTTTCGAGGGAAAAGTTAATTATTTCCCAACGGGGTTCATCTAAAGACTCAGGACTGAAAGCAACGGGAAGTCCGTACAATTTGGGAGTTTTGTGGTCGATATTTTCTCGCCAGGGATGAGCGCGTTCTAAGTAAGCACTGACCAATTCTCGGTAGCGATTGGCAATAATAACTTTGGTCGCTCGATAACCCTCCGTATAAAGCCGGTCTAAAGCTTCATGAATTTCAAAACGGATCCCGTCTGGATGAGTGTGCTGACGGTACCAACAATCTTGCCACAGTCGCCAACGCCGTCCTGAAGGTAAATGTACTAGCTCTTTGGTTTTGGGATCTGCTTCAAAAGCACCATGACGACTACAAAGATAGGTGTCAGTCAAAGTTAAAGCAGGTATGGTTTTACGACAGTGAGGACAAGAAATTTCCGAGCCGAATATGGGGTATTGTAAACTAGGATTCATCGTTTAAACACAGTTTTTTTTAGCTTAGATCGCGCTTTTATATTGATAAAAATATAAACAGTTATTCGAACAAAATAGATTTAGGTATTTATTAATCAGTATATCGCTATGAATCCCTCTTCAATTACTGCCAATGGTTTATATTCAAATCCACCGGATCTTTCAGAAGCAGCTTTTGTGGCAGTTAACGCTACGGTCATCGGCAATGTCTCTCTGGCAAAAAATTCCAGTGTTTGGTATGGGGCGACGCTCAGAGGAGATCTCGAGATCGTCACCATCGGTCAATATACTAACATCCAGGACGGAGCAATTTTACATGGAGATCCTGGCGAACCGACTATTTTGGAAGATTACGTTACCGTAGGTCATCGAGCGGTGATTCATTCAGCTCGGATCGAACGAGGCTGCTTAATTGGTATCGGTGCGATTGTTTTGAATGGAGTAACGGTGGGAGCAGAAAGTATCATTGGTGCTGGCAGCGTAGTCACTAAAGATGTTCCTCCTCGCTCTCTCGTCGTTGGAGTACCCGCTAAAAAAATTAAAGATGTTTCCGATACTCAAGCAGAAGAACTGTTAGAACACGCTCGATTCTATGCCAAGTTAGCTTTAGTTCATGCGGGCAAAAGTAAGGACTTATAGTTGAGTCGATCGCTATCTTGCCTAGCTACTTAAATGGAAAATCGGTCAAAAAAGCTGGTACATTTATATATATATGCGTGCTTACTATTCATGCATTGATAAACCTTTAATATAATCTTAAGCGTTCTCCGGAGGTAGATTTATTTATGGATTGGCGTGTTTTAATTGTCGTGGCACCAATCATCGTTGCTGCCAGTTGGGCTATTTTTAATATAGGTTCGGCTGCGCTTTCGCAAGTGCAGAAATATTTAAACAAACAATCATAGACAATCGACTAAAGTTGGCAATTTTTTTGAGCCGTCCGATTAAAGATAAATAATCGGTCGGTTTTTTATTTTTTGCCAAGTCACTAAATTACGCCGCATCTTAAGAAAACTGAGATGGCTCGTAAGCATTGGTTTGGAAATTACTCTTCTATTCCTAGCAGGGACTGTCTGAGCTCGAAATCTAGCTATTGCTATAATCAATCATTAGTGTATTAGTATGAACCAGATCCAGCGTGTCACTATAGTCGGAGGTATTCACGGCAATGAGTTATTGGGGATTTATCTAGTCAAAAAATTTAGAAAGTTTCCCCAAATTCTTCAACGATATACCGACATCGAAATTAAAACTTTACTGGCAAATCCCAAAGCGATTGCTTCGAACAAGAGATATATAGATATAGATTTAAATCGCTGTTTTGACCTCAAGGACTTAAGCGATCGCTCTTTAGTTTTATACGAACAGCTCTTAGCAAAAGCCATTTATCAGCAATTTAAAAGCGAGCGGTCTAACGACATGGCTTTGCCACCCAGCGAATTTATTATCGATATTCATACTACTACTGCTAATATGGGAATCACTTTATTATTGAGTAACGAGCTACCGTTTAATTTAAACTTAGTAGCTTATTTAGTTGCTCTAAATCCTAAAATTAAACTTGTCTGTGCTCATTCCAAACGCGAAAAGAATCGCTTGCGAAGCATTTCTCCCTATGGATTTACGTTAGAAGTAGGTTCGATACCACACGGAGTTTTAGATCCTATTTGGTTTGCTAAAACCGAAGCCTTAATTTTTAGTATTCTAGATTACATAACTAAATTTAATCGACAACAAAAAGAAAATATCTCCGATAGTCTTACTTTGTATTCAGTTTTCAAAGCAGTAAGTTTTCCTCTAGATGAAATAGGGGAAATTAATGCTATGGTTCATCCTCAGCTCCACGGTAAAGATTATTGTGCTTTGCATCCAAGACAGCCGATTTTTTTGAAATTTGATGGTTCTACTATCCTTTACAAAGGAAATGAAACTGTTTATCCCATATTTATTAATGAAAGTGCTTATGGGGAAAAAAATATTGCTATGTATTTCACGAGCCGAAAACAAGTTTTTATTCCACTAGACAAAAAAATGTAATTATTTACACATCAAAGTGGGTTGAGGTTTCAAAAAAACTTATAAGTCTAAAAGTTTACTCGGCAACTTATTTATTTATGTAATTATACCTAGAAAAAATATCAGTAATAACCCTGATATAATTTTGTTTAAATTTAATTATAATTTCACTCAAATTATCATTATAACTCGATGGAATCTTGAAACATGAGTGAAGTTGTAGCAGGATTTATCTCGGTAATTATTCCAGTTTTTAACGATCGAGAGAGATTAAAGTTATGTTTGACAGCTTTGGAAAATCAAACTTATCCACAAGAGTTATACGAACTCGTCCTCGTTGACAATGGTTCGGAAGAAAACATTGCTGAGATTGCCCATCAGTTTAAACAAGTAGTTTTAACCACAGAAAAACAGCGAGGCTCTTATGCTGCTCGCAACCGGGGAATTAAAATTGCCAAAGGAGAGCTTCTAGCTTTTACCGACTCTGATTGTATTCCTGCAAATGATTGGTTAGAGCGAGGAGTAAATTATCTCGTTTCCGTTCCAGACTGCGCTGTATTTGCTGGTAGGATAGATATTTTTTTCAAAAATAAAAATCGCCCTACAGCAGCAGAAGTTTTCGATAAAATGTCTCATTTAAAACAGCAAGACTACGTAGAAAAACATCACTACGGAGCAACTGCAAATTTATTTACCTTTAGACGGCTTTTTGAAGAAGTAGGACTATTTAATTCCCGACTTAAGTCTGGTGGAGATGTCAATTGGGGCAAGCGAGCTTTTGCCGGTGGTTACTCGATAGTTTATGCTGACGATCTTAGAGTTCTACATCCAGCCAGAAATTCTGTAGCCCAATTGGCTAAAAAAGCGATTCGTACTACTGGTGGTACTTTTGATTGGAATTCTCAGACTCGTCTTAAATTAAGCCTAAGACCGCCAATTAGGTCGGCTTTGCGCAAGAGCTTTCACAACTCAGAATTAAAAAGTATTTTGCAGAAAATTAAGCTGACCTCGATCGTTATCTACATACATTATTTGAGAGTGGGTGAAACCATTCGCTTACAAATGGGAGGAGAATCGAGATATTAAATTAACGGTTAAAGTTACACCGCCCATTTGCACTTCGTACTTCGTACGCGCTTCCTTTAACTTGGTTAAGTTCGCCTACTCTCGCCGTCAGTTAATAATGACCGCTAAGGGCGGACTAATAGTGGTTCTATCCTCTCCTAGAAAAATAAACGAAACTAATCCTTTGCTTCTGGATATTAGCCTTGGTCGAAAAACTCTTTGCTATTTAAGATGAGAGAAGTAGACCCAGATAATGTAACTCATTAAATCTAGTAAGGCGATAAATGCCAAAACTGAGCTTAGGAACGCGATTATTTTTTTCTCATCTTTTAGTGATGATGGTAGGATTAGGTAGTTTCGTGGCGATCGCCAAATTTTCTTCACCACGAATGTTTATCTTGCGCCTCGAACAACTAGAAGAAAGAGGTTTATTTACCGTCCGCTCTGCACGTACATATTTAGTAGAGGGATTTCAAAATGCTTGGAATCGTAGTGCTGTGGTTTCAGTAGTAGTAGGTGCTAGCGCAGCAGCGGGTTTGAGCTATTTACTTTCTAGAAGAATTACTCAACCCGTCAACCAGATGAAACAGATTACTCAAAAGTTTGCCGCAGGAGATTTAGACGAGCGAGTTCCAGAAAACCAAATACCAGAGCTAAATCAACTAAGTGCTAGCTTTAATTCCATGGCTAGTAGTCTGGGAAATGTCGAACAGAGACGCAGAGAATTAATTAGCGATTTGACCCACGAATTACGCACTCCTCTGACTGTAATGCGTGGTTATTTAGAGGAGTTAGCCGATGGCAAGATAGAAGCCTCTCCAGAAATGTATTTACGTTTGGTCAGAGAAACTAGACGATTAGAAAGGTTAATTCGCGACTTGCAAGAGCTTTCTAAAGCCGAAGCGGGTTACTTGTCGATTAATTTACGTCCTGTAGTCTTATATCCACTCTTGGCATCTCTAATAGAGAGATTTACCGATCAATTGCTAGAAGAAGGTCCCGTCCTACAGCTAGATTTTCCTTCGGATTTGCCGCCAGTGTTGGGAGATCTAGATCGCATCGAACAGGTATTGGTTAATTTATTGGGTAATGCAATTCGCTACACCGAAACTGGATCGATTACAGTCAAAGCTTGGCAAGAAAATCACTATATATGGATAGCGGTTATCGATACGGGTGTGGGTATTGCCCAAGAAGATTTACCATATGTTTTCGAACGCTTTTGGCGGGCCGATCGCTCTCGCAGTAGTTATTCGGGAGGAACGGGTATCGGACTGGCGATCGCGCGTCGTCTAGTGGAGTTACAGGGAGGACGCATTGAGGTAGAAAGCGAACTAGGAAAAGGTAGTATCTTTCGTTTTTGTTTGCCTGTGGCTTGAAAAAAGTAAGTAGGTAAGTAGTAGGAAGTTCGTTTCTGACTTAATAGTCTTCTTCTACTTTCCCGAGCCCTTGCTCCTTGTTTTCTTGCCATTTTTGCCACAGATCGGGACGACGTTGGATAGTGCGATCGATTTGTTCTCGTTTTCGCCATTCGGCGATCGCCTGATGATTTCCCGAACGCAAGATTGGCGGGACTTCCCAACCACGAAAATTTGCCGGTCTAGTATATTGTGGATAATCGAGGAAGTCGCTTTCGAAGCTTTCAGCTTTTAAAGATTCTTCTTTGCCAACGGTTCCAGGCAACAGGCGCACTACACCATTAATTAATGCTAGAGCGGGAATTTCGCCACAGGTAAGAACGAAATCTCCTAGAGAAATTTCTTTAGTGACTAAGTGTTGACGAACTCTTTCGTCTACTCCCTCATAGTGTCCACAAATTAAAACCAATTGTTGTTGCCGAGCGAGATCTTTGAGTAAGGGTTGCTTGAGCGGTTCCCCTTGAGGTGACATTAAAATAATTTCTGTCTGGGGTAAGATTTCTAAAGATTCAACAGCGGCAAATATTGGTTCTGGTTTGAGCAGCATTCCTACGCCACCACCATAAGGTTCATCATCAACTCGGCGATGTTTGTCGGTGGTAAAATTGCGCGGATCGATTAGGTTGACCCGAGCAATTCGCGAGGCGATCGCCCGACCGAGCAGACTAGACTGCAAGGGAGATCTAAAGAATTCAGGAAATAAAGTAATGACCTCAAAGCGCACGGCGTTTAGTTAGAGATAATCAGCAGTAAAATGTCAGGAAACAAAGGAGTAAAGTTGTGGTGAATCGAATTTATTGAAAGTCTTTAGTTGGGTTTTTCGGACGAAAAAGTAATGCAAAAATTTCATAAATCCTATAAAATAAGCGAACTTAGAAAAAATCGCCATAAACATTTTTACTGTTTAACTTTATAATGTTCGGTGATAATTACCATAATTTATTTTCAACTTAACAGTAAACTAAGTTTGTAAAAAACTAGCTAGATTAACATAGTTATTGCTATTAGCCAATACAGAATGTTTTTCTTTCGTAAGCACAATCATGTTCAATACAGAAATAAAAACTCAGGTAACCGCTTTCGCTCAATCGACCAAAAACGCCATTCTAGTAATTGGTGGTGCTGAAGATAAAATACATGGGCGAGAAATACTGCAAACTTTTTTAAATCGATCGGGTGGTTCGGAAGCGGTTATTGGTATTGTTCCCTGTGCGTCGAGAGAGCCCACCTTAATTGGCGATCGCTACCAACGGATCTTTAGCGACATGGGAGCCAAAGAGGTCAGAATATTAGATGTGCGCGAGCGTTCTGGAGGAGAAGATTCGGGCTATCTTAGTTTTTTAGAACAGTGTACGGGAATTTTTTTGACTGGTGGCGATCAGTTACGTCTTTGTGGCTTGCTGGCAGAAACTCCTCTAATGAACCGCATCGTTACTAGAGCACAGAAACAAGAGATCAGTCTGGCAGGCACTAGTGCGGGGGCAGCAGTAATGGGACAACACATGATTGCCGGAGGCAGTAGTGGAGAGTTTCCCAATCGCGCCCTAGTCGATTTAGCAATCGGGTTGAATATTATTCCTGAAATTTTAGTCGATCAACATTTCTACGCTCGTAATCGTTTGGCGAGACTGTTAAGCGCGATCGCCTCTCACCCCGGTCTCTTGGGTATTGGCATTGATGAAGATACCTGCGCCATGTTTGAATCGGATAATACCATTCAAGTTATCGGTAGGGGAACGGTTACGATTATCGATGCTCGTCAATTATCCTACACCAATCAAGCTCAAGCTTTGGGCAGCGAACCATTGAGCATTCACAACTTGAAACTACACATTTTGGCTCATGGCGATCGCTACGATCTGCAAAAGCATCAGCCCTTTACTAGCTTTTAGAATTAGAACGGTTTTAATTTATGATAAAAAACTGCCAAATTGTTCGTAGAGAACAGTTTAGCGGTTTCAAGAAAAGAGAAACTCAAGAAAAGAAAGAGCATTTAAGTTAAGATACCTGCTTCGTGCCTCCGAATCGAGCGAGAAAATAATCATGAAAATCCTCAAAACTCAGACACTACGCGGACCAAACTACTGGAGCATTCGGCGACACAAGCTAATTTTAATGCTGCTCGATTTAGAGGAGCTTACCGAAAAACCCTCTAATGAAATTCCCGGGTTTTATGACGGTTTGGTGCAGATTTTGCCTAGTTTAATCGAGCACTACTGCTCTCGTGGCTATCGGGGCGGTTTCTTAGAAAGAGTTCGAGAAGGGACATTGATGGGTCACATCGTCGAACACGTAGCATTAGAATTACAGGAATTAGCGGGAATGCCCGTAGGCTTCGGTCGTACTAGAGAAACCTCGCAACAAGGAGTTTTCAACGTAGTATTTGAGTACGTCGAAGAACAGTCGGGTCGCTATGCGGGTCGAGCCGCAGTGAGACTTTGTAGGTCGATCGTCGAAACGGGAACTTATCCCACAGCAGAATTAGAACAAGATTTAGCCGACCTGAGAGATTTAAAAGCAAATACCGCCTTGGGACCTTCTACAGAAGCAATTGTCAAAGAAGCCGAGGCGAGAAAAATCCCCTGGATGTGGTTGAGTGCCAGAGCGATGCTTCAGTTGGGCTATGGTGCCAATCAAAAGCGGATTCAGGCAACCTTGAGTCAAAATACCGGAATATTAGCCGTTGAATTGGCTTGCGATAAAGAAGGAACCAAAACCATATTAGGCGATGCTGGAATTCCCGTACCAAAAGGCACGGTGATTCAATATTTAGACGAACTAGAAACAGCAATCGCCGACGTGGGAGGTTATCCCATCGTCATCAAACCCCTCGATGGCAATCACGGGCGCGGCATTACGATTGAGATCGATAGCTGGGAAGAAGCAGAAGCAGCTTACGACCGAGCTAGTGCAGCTTCAAAAACGCGCTCGGTAATTGTCGAACGTTACTATCGAGGTAGCGATCATCGAGTTTTAGTAGTTGATGGCAAGGTAATCGCAGTGGCTGAAAGAATTCCCGCTCACGTAGTTGGGGATGGAGATTCTACCATTGAAGAATTAATCGAAATTACCAATCGCGATCCCAATCGAGGAGAAGGACACGACAATGTTCTGACCAAAATTTTAGTCGATACGACCTCAGAGCGGTTATTAGCCAAGCAAGGTTACAACCTAGGTAGCATTTTACCGCTAGGGGAAACAGTATATTTGCGAGCCACTGCCAATCTCAGTACGGGTGGAATTGCCATCGACCGTACCGATGAAATACATCCCGAAAACGTCTGGCTCGCTCAAAGAGTAGCGAAAATAATTGGTTTGGATATTGCCGGCATCGACATGGTTACTCCCGACATTAGCAAACCACTGCGTGAGGTCGACGGAGTTATCGTCGAAGTAAACGCCGCTCCAGGTTTTAGAATGCACGCCGCACCCAGTCGGGGCTTGCCACGTAACGTAGGTGCTTCAGTATTGGATATGCTGTTTCCCCGCCATACTCCCAGCAGAATTCCCATTATCGCCATTACGGGAACTAATGGCAAAACAACCACTACTCGTTTGACCGCTCATATTTACCGTCAGACAGGCAAAATTACTGGTTATACCACTACAGATGGGATTTATATTCAGGAATATTTAGTAGAAAAAGGAGACAATACGGGTCCTTATAGTGCCGGAATGATTTTAAAAGATCCTACCGTTGAGGTGGCGGTACTAGAAACTGCTCGAGGAGGTATATTGCGCTCTGGTTTGGCTTACGATCGCTGTGATATAGGAATCGTACTCAACGTAGCAGCAGACCATTTGGGACTTGGGGGCATCGATACTATAGAACAGATGGCTAGGGTTAAAAGTGTGGTTCCCGAAACTGTCAAACCAGATGGTTATGCTATTCTCAACGCCGACGATCCCCTAGTAGCGGCTATGGCACAGCAGGTCAAGTCTAAGGTGACTTACTTTTCTATGAATCCCGACAACCCAATTATCCTGGAAAGTGTTCGTCGCAACGGTTTGGCAGCAGTATATGAAAACGGATATCTCTCTATTCTCGAAGGTAACTGGACTTTAAGAATCGAAAAAGCGGCAAAAATTCCGATGACTATGGGTGGTATGGCACCATTTATGATTGCCAATGCTTTGGCGGGCTGTTTGGCAGCTTTTGCTCAAGGAGTAGACATTGAAACCATTCGTCGAGGAGTCCGTAGTTTTAGACCCTCATCCGACCAAACTCCAGGGAGAATGAATCTATTTGACGTGAGAGACTATCATGTTTTAGTAGACTATGCACACAACCCCCACGGATATAAAGCAGTAGGGGATTTCGTTCGTAACTGGGAAGGAGCGAGAATCGGCGTAATTGGTGGACCTGGCGATCGTCGTGATGAAGACTTAATCCTACTGGGTAGAATCTCGGCGCAAATTTTCAATCGCATTATTATCAAAGAAGATGACGATCCTCGAGGTAGGCGAGTAGGAGAAGTAGCCGATTTAATTGCTAAAGGAATTTATCAAGAAAACCCCAACGCAACTTACGACACCATACTTGATGAGGTTGAAGCAATTAATCTCGGCTTAGATCGGGCAGATAGAGATAATTTGGTGGTAATTTTCCCCGAACAGGTCAATCGGGCAATCGACCTGATTAAACGGCGCATGTATTAGGTAGAGGTGGCTACCGTACCAATAAAACCGATTTAATTTTACGCTCGACTCTGTTGCCTTCGGAGTCTACTCTGCCATAAAAAGTTTGTCCGCGATAATATAGGGCAGAAGAACTACCGCCATCGAGATTCATCGCTTGAGATACACCTAAAGTAGCTAAAAATTGAGCCAAATCGGGTAGAGATATACCAGAGTTACGAGGCAATTGGGATCGCTGCGCTACCATCACTAAAACAAGATCGCCGTTTGGGGTAATTCCCACCGCACTTCTAGCATTAGGATTATTACTACCGATGACATCGCGAATTATTTTTCCATCTTGGAAAGCAATAAATCCTTCAGCTACAGAAGTATCTTGAGGTAACAAACCCGGACCTCCTCCCAAAGAATCCTGTAAAGTACAATCATCGGGAACGGTAGCAGAATGCAAAACGATATCGTAACGAGTCCGTTGTTGGCAAAGGTAGCGACGCAACTCAATCCGATTTAAGATTTTACCCAAGTATGGCTGCAGATCGGGATTGTCGATTAGTCTTTCATTAGTGCGGGGATCGGCGACTAATTTTCCCTCCCGAACGATATAAGAAGTAGTCTTTTGATTTATGGGATCGAAGTATCCGCCATTAATAGCAGCGATCGCATCGTGAAGTTTGACAAATTCACCAATGCTGGTCAAGTCTGTTGCTACGGCAGGTACTAAACGATAATCGCCGTCCTGGGGAATGGTAACAGTGTGAATTACTTGTTGCGGTCGCTCGTAAACATCGTAGCGAATAGCCGATTTTGACTGAGAAAATGTTGTTTGCGTTAAATCGATACTAAAAGTCAATACAATTGCTAAAGCGATCGCTAATAAAAATCTTTTCTGACCATAGTTCATTTTGTCTTTCGAGCTTGTCTTGGTTGATTGCTGCCAGTTAAATTTATTTCACGGGGATAATAAATCGAGCCTACTCCCATTTTGTTCTGACGAGCGTAAATTTGTTTGCTAGAAATTAATTGTTTTAAACAAACCTGAATCATTGATACAGGTCGTTGAATGCGATCGCTAATTTGTTTTATAGTAATACCAGTACTTTGTTCTCGAACTATTTCTAAAACTCTTTCGGTAGTGTTCGGTCCTGGAGTAGGACTGATAATTTTAATCGCTATCACTAAAAGTAGTCCCTCGATCGCCTCGATAATTGGTTAACAGTGGCTTTCGTTCCACGGCAAATCTGTCGGCGCGAACGAACCAACTCAACCAATACCAGTTGTTTCTGCTGTTATACTCGCGATTTGGAAAAGTGGCAACAATAAGCGCTAAATTTTTCCTGAGAGACTCTGCCACTCACTCGACTTGAAAAAGGTAGAAGCGACTCGGGTCGAATTAGAGCTAATTTAAGCGCAAAATTAGATTATTTCACGATTTCTCCTTCTTCTCCCAGTTCCGGATAGGGTTGTCCCTGTTGACGATATATTGCTGCCAACTCTGGATAACCCCATTCAAATATTGTCTGCTGGTAAGTTTGGCGATCAAGTCGCACTCGCTCGTAACAACCTGCTGCTAATCTTTGGCGTTGGGCTTCAAACAAAATCACGGCGGCGGCAACCGATACATTGAGGGACTGTACCATGCCCAACATGGGAATTACTATGTGTCCGTCGGCTAACTCGGCAGCAGTTTCGGTTACGCCCCATCTTTCCGTACCCATTAGAATTGCCGTAGGTTTAGTGTAATCAACTTGGCGATAGTCGATCGCGCCCTCGCTAAAGTGAGCGGCATAAACCCCATGTCCAGACTGTTGTAACCAAGCGATCGCTGTTTTAATATCGGGATGAACCTGTAGCCGAACCCATTTTTCGCTGCCCTGGGCAACTTGAGAATAGGTAGGCATTTCGCTATGACGATTGACGGCATGAACGGCATAAACCCCTACTGCATCGCAAGTACGAATAATTGCCGAAAAGTTATGCGGCTTATGAACGTCTTCAGTCAAAATCGTTAAGTCTGGCTGTCGGCGATCTAAAACTTGTTTGATTCTTTGATAACGTCTGGGAGTCATGATACTTAGTAGCAAGTAGAAAGTAAACAGTTTTTTGGGCACCAAGTATTTCCTCCTCCGCTGCCCCTGCTGCCTCGACTTTCTCCGCCACCACCCCTATTTTCTACTTCAAAAACGCAAATTTTTAATTATATTTTGACGGGGATAAAACTGTTCTAACTCTTTTAACTTTTCGTAAAGGTCCCGCTCGGCTTGGCTAATTTCTCTGGGAGTAACAATTTGCAGTTCGACTAGCTGATCGCCACGTTCGCTGCCATTAAGTGATTCGACGCGATCGCCCGACCGTAGAGGATAACCTTTATTCGCCAAACGCAGTCTTTGACCAGAACGTACTCCTTGGGGTACGGTTACTTTAACCAAACCGTCGAGCGTCGGCACTTCGATGGCACTACCTAAAACTGCTTCTGTAGGTGTAATGGGAACTTTACAGTAAATATCGGCTCCCTGAATTTCAAAAAAAGGATGACGGGCAACAGTAATTTTGAGATAGAGATTGCCGCCATCAATGCCCAAGCCTTTAAGTCTAATTCTTTGACCGTCTACCATCCCAGGAGGCATTGCTACCTCCAGCGAACGCCCATCTTCTAAACGAATCTTTTCTTTACCGCCACGATAGGCACGGTCTAGTGGTAAGGTCAGTTTGGCTTCAATGTCGCGACGCGTGGGGGTAACCACTCTTTCTCTTCTAGTGGTTCCAGGACGGTAGAAATCATCCTCTACTCTAACGCGAGAACGCGGCTCGGCAGTGGCAGTCCTCGTCCCAGAGCGATTGTTGCGAGTGAAGTTATTGACGAAATTAGCATTGTTATTTCTGTTAGTTCTACTACCGACACCGCCGACACCTTTTTTAATTCGTTCGCGGTCGTATTGAACCCTTCTGGTTTGGTCGGAAAGAATTTCGTAAGCTTCATTAATATCTTTGAATCTTTCTTCTGCCGTTTTGTTTCCTGGATTGGCATCGGGATGATAGCGTCTGGCTAGGGTACGATAAGCCTTTTTAATCTCTGTGCTCGAAGCATTTTTGCTAACGCCCAAAATTTCATAGTAGTTCCGCACGTTTGGCATCTGTTAGTTATCAATTATTTTTACAATGAGCAATTATCGATTATCGTTCGTCGTTTAGAACCATTCATCATCATCTTCATCCCAATCATTTTCATAGGGAAGGTTTGATGGGCGATTGCGATTGTAGTAATGGTCTACCGGAGGACTTTCCCCGGGAGCATTTCTCGAACTCCGTGTATTGCGGCGACCGTAATTAGAAGTATTGCCGCTGTAACCACTCGAGCTAGGTGGTGCACTGCGGCGATCGCGTTCTGGCGGCAGGTCGTCATAACCTCTAGCAGGACGGCGAGGTTCGCCCCGATAGCTATCGTAACCGCGGCGCGGTTCGTTACTAGGAATATCGTCCCACTCATCATAATCTCCCCGACTAGGACGGTAACTAGGAGGATTTTCCCGATAGTCATCATAAGCAGGGTAGCGGCGATCGCTAATTTCTGGAGGATAACCATAGCCATTGCGATAGTCGGGGCGACGAGGATCGTAACCAAAGTCCTCATCTAGTTTGTCATCATCTCCTAAAAAGGTTTTGCGAATCGAGCCAAAGAAATCTTCGTCTTCTTCATCTTCGTACTGTAGTCTGATTTCACGATTCAGTTCGTAAAGCACGTCTTGCAAATCCGCTTGAGAGCGGTCTAAGCTGCGTTCGTCATTTTGTTCGAGACTTTGCAGAATTTCTTCGCACAATACATCGATGCGCCGGCGGTAGTAGCCAGCAAACTGACTGCCAAAATCGAGAGTAACTTCTTTAAGTTTGCGTTGGGCGCGATCGGTTAAAGCCCTAGCGCGATTGCGTTTTTCTACTCGTTCTCGTCGAGCTCGGTCTTCTTCGGCAAACTGTTCGGCTTCGCCAATCATGCGATTGATTTCTGCTTCGCTAAGAGTCGAAGCCCCCGAAACCGTAATTCCCTGTTCTCTTCCCGTGGTTTTGTCTCTAGCGGTTACTTGTAAGATTCCGTTAGCGTCGATATCAAAAGATACTTGAATTTGGGGTATACCTCTAGGAGCAGGAGGAATTCCCGTGAGTTTAAACCGTCCCAAAGATTTATTCCCCGCCGCCATTTCACGTTCTCCCTGAAGAACGTGGATTTCTACCATAGTTTGATTGTTTTCCCCGGTCGAAAAAACATCGCCCCGTCGTACGGGAATGGTAGTGTTGCGGGGTAAGAGTTTTTTCATCACGCCGCCAATAGTTTCTAATCCTAGAGAGAGGGGAGTAACGTCTAACAACAGGATATCTTTGACCTCATTGGTAATAATACCCGACTGAATTGCCGACCCAATCGCCACTACTTCATCGGGATTGACATTTTGATTGGGTTCGAGGTCGATGTAGCTGCGGACTAAATCCTGCACCATGGGAATGCGAGTCGAACCACCTACTAAAACTACTTCATCGATCTGCATGGGGCTGATGCCCGCATCAGAAATGGCACGTTTGAGGGGACGACGTAGGCGACTGACCAGATCGCCGCAAAGTTCTTCAAATTTGGCGCGAGTCAATCTGGTTTCGATGTGTTTGGGTCCTGCTTCAGTGGCGGTGATAAACGGCAAATTGATATCAGTCTCCGCTACTCCTGAAAGTTCGATTTTGGCTTTCTCTGCGGCTTCAGTAAGCCTTTGTAGTGCTTGGCGATCGCTTTTACGCAAATCTACTCCTTCTTGTTGCTCGAACTCTTCTGCCAACCAATTGACGATCCGGCGATCGAAGTCATTACCCCCTAGTTGAGTGTCCCCACTAGTAGCTTTGACTTCAAATACTCCGTCCCCAATATCCAAAATAGTGACATCAAAAGTTCCCCCTCCCAGATCGAAGACCATAATCGTTTGAGCGCGTCTTTGGTCTAAACCATAAGCTAGAGCTGCCGCCGTCGGTTCGTTGATGATACGTAATACTTCTAATCCAGCGATTCTACCCGCATCTCTGGTTGCCTGTCGTTGAGAATCATTAAAATAGGCAGGTACGGTAATTACTGCCCCCGTAACTGCTTCTCCCAGATAACGTTCTGCTTCTTCGGCTAACTTGCGTAAAATCATTGCCGAAATTTCTTCTGGGGCGAATTCTTTTTTGAGACGGGGACAGCGAATTTTGATATTGCCCAGTTCGTCGGGACGAATTGTATAGGGGACCTGCTTCGATTCTGGCTGCAGTTCGCTATACTGACGACCCATAAATCTTTTCACGGCATAAAAAGTATTCTGCGGATTTAATACCGCTTGTCGTCTGGCTAACTGTCCAACTACCAATTCTCCATTTTTATTAAAACCAATCGTCGAAGGAGTAGTTCGCATTCCTTCTAAATTGGCAATTACTACTGGCTTTCCGCCCTCCATTACGGCAACTACGGAGTTGGTTGTTCCCAAATCTATGCCGACTACTTTTCCCATGCGTGCAATGGTCTCCTAGAATCGTTCCCCAAGCTTTTTTGCTACTGTAAACTATACAATTTATATAATCTAAGGACAAAAGGCTGTCTGTGTAAAATACACGCATTTGACCTTAATATATTTGCTCTGTTTATTCTCTCTAGTTTATCTTATGGAATGGGAAGCACGTCGTTAGATTGAAGCGATCGCTAACAGCGTTAGCTGACTGCTGCTTTGAAAGTTTTAAAAGCAATACTAAGTTAAGTATAGAATTTAGCTACTTCCTGTAACCCCTCTACTCTAAAACCGTCACCGATCGCTGCCATTTTCCACTCGTTATTATGACGATAGACTTCCGCTAAAATCATACCGGTCATGCCAGTATATTCGCTGCCCGATAAATTGTAACGAGCGAGTTCTCGATTATTAGCGCGATCGACTAAGCGCACGAATGCATTATCGACCTGACTAAAGTCTTGTTTTCGCTGAATGCACTTATAGATATTAATAACAAAAACCAAGTAAGCAATGTCACTAGGAATTAAGGGCAAATTTAAGTTAATGATTTCATCGTCACCTTCTCCTGCCCCAGTTAAATTATCTCCCTGATGGGCGATCGCGTCGCTATAATGACGCAGGTTGCCAAAGTAAATGACATTTTTGATATCGGTCAGTTTTTTATCGGCATTGAGACAGATAACTGACGAATCGAGATCGAAATCGCGATCGCCGCGCAAGCTACCTAAGATACCGCCAGATTTGGAGGCGACATCCCAACCCAAACCACACATAATTTGTTTTAAACCAGGTGCTTCTTTCGTCAGAGAAATGCGTTGTCCTTTTTTTAAAGAAATTGCCATAGTTAATAAATAATTTTCGCGGTTTAATTTTGATAACGATCTAACAGAGCCTGTAAACCTCCTTGATATCCGGCACCGACAGCATTCATTCGCCATTCACCATCTTTACGATATAGTTCTGCCATAATTAAAGCTGTCTCGGTAGAAAAATCCTCTGTCAAGTCGTAGCGAATAATTTCCTTTTCATCCGCACCATTAACAATACGCACGAAAGCATTCTGCACCTGACCGAAGTTTTGCTTGCGCTTGTCTGCCTCATGAATGGTAACGGCAATCACCATTTTGGCTACGTGGTCAGGAACAGTTTTGAGATTGATATCGATAATTTCATCATCACCTTCACCAGCACCAGTAAGATTATCGCCTCGTTGCTGTACCGACTGTTCTGGATCTGGGCTATTGCGATTGTTGTAAAAAATAAAATGTTCGTCAGAGATTAATTTTTCATTACTGCCGAGCATAAACACTGAGGCATCAATATCAAAATCAGCACCAGTATCGGTGGCATTGATATCCCATCCCAAGCCCACAAACACTTCAATTAGCCCTGGCGCAACTTTTTCTAACGAAATCCGCTGTCCTTTAGTTAAATTAACGGTCATAGTTTTTGCATCTTCCCTGAGATTTCTGCTGCCAGTCTAGCTTAAAAGTCATCCAGGCTGAGAGAGCAAGGGAAGCAAAGGGAGCAGAAAAGAGTTTTTAGGGTTTAAAGGTTAAAGGAAAGAATTAAAAAAAGTAATGTTTACCTTTTACCCTTTCCCTAATTAGTTAGGGCTAGCGGACCTAATAAAATAACATTCTACTTTTTTAACCTTCATAACCCTGAAGATATTCTGGTTTAAACTGCCTTAATATTGTAGTGGCTCTGGCTCTCGAATCTTCAAAGCCTTTAACTACTACTAGATATTTACCTTCATCGAGCAAATTGCGATAGGATAGGGCATCGCCACTGCCGAAAGATAAGCCGACACCACCTCCGACAAAAACGCTGCCCATCGCACCGCCGATCGCGCCTAAAATACCGCCAACGATGTGATTTCCGGGTTCTCCTGCCCAATCTAAAGTATTCAAACCAGTAATTAGGTTGAATAAATACCCTCCCACAAAACCAAAGGGAACGAGCCAATATGCCATATAAAGAGCGCGTTTTTTTGCCTGCACGTTGGGATCGATTAAGCCAAATTCGTCTGCAGTTTGATAACCTTTGCCTAAGATACTAATTTGAGTTTGAGCGATTCCCGCCTTTTCTAAAGCCGTATATGCTGCTTCAGCTTTGAAGCGATCGCTCATTACGGCAATTAAATAATTCATGTTCGTTTTTAATCACAATTGTTACATTGCTCAGACAAATTTTATCGCGAACCGAATCGCTAAATGTCTTTCCTAAATCGGCAATAGTTGATTGTAGGGATTGCTATTGCCAATTAGCAAAGATAATTTTAAATTCAGCAATAAAACTTAAAATTATTTAAATTATTTTTAGCGCAGAAAAATTTGATAGGTTCTAATTACCATGCCGGCTGAGATTTTATGAGAAAACTCCTCAACTTTTTCTAATTCTGAAGAGCGTCTGGGACTATGGTAAACATTACCCATACAAAGACAGCAGACCAGGGCAACTAAATTGGTCATGACTAGATTACGAACAAACGCACTATCTCGTTTGAGTTTGAGAATTTCTTGTAATACTTCGTAAATCATGGAGATGACTAAAAGTATTTACCTTATCGTTATACCATTAAAACAGTAGATTGGCTCTACTATCTAACGCAAAAAAGAATTGGTCTCGACTGCGACGCGAGTAGAAGCAAGCGCAGGATTTGAGTCGCGTTCGCTCGTGCTAGTAGAGTTGGCCTGCAGCTCGGCAATAGTCAAAGAACAGGCGATCGCCACGAGTATCGTCCAAGCTAAATTAGAGATAAAACAACGGTCTTGTTTGAGTTGTGATATTTCTCGGCGAAGTTGCAAGTACATCTTGAGTTTCCCGATTTCATCGAAGTTCCAAGTTCGAATACGACAGAATTTTAAAAATATGCAGAAAATTTTTTTCGCTTCCCTAAAAATTTTTACCACTAATGACAAACAAAGGATTAGGATGTAAGAGTGGTTAGATCCTATCATCCCTTGCATTCACTAACAGCGGGTAGCTGGTTCAAGTTAATTTGCGGAGCTAGTTACCAACACTTACCTGCGGTTCGCAATTTGGCTTTGGCTTATAGTTTGGCTGGTGCTGACTGCATCGATGTGGCTGCCGATGGTGCGGTAATTGCGGCGGCACGAGAAGGAATAGCTGCAGCAGCTAAATTATCTCAACCAGAAAACAATCCTTGGTTGATGGTCAGTATTAATGATGGTGAAGATCCTCATTTTCGTAAAGCGCAGTTCGATCCGGCAGAATGCCCTAGTGACTGCACCCGACCTTGTGTGACCGTTTGTCCCGCCGAAGCGATCGCCTTCGAATCAGAGTATTCTGGGGTTATCGACCGTCTGTGTTATGGTTGCGGTCGCTGTTTGCCTATATGTCCTTCTAATTTAATTACCACTCGCAAGCGAGTATCTACCTTAGAAACTATTATGCCTTGGATCGACGAAATGGCGGTCGAGGCGATTGAAATCCATACTCAGGTAGGTCATTATGACAACTTTAGGCGAGTGTGGCAAAAAATCCTTCCCCAAGTGTCGAGTCTCAAACTAATTGCCATTAGCTGTACCGATGCTCCCTATGTTCTAGAATATCTTCGTTCTTTGTATCGACTGATAAGTCCCCTCCCAATTCCCTTGATTTGGCAAACTGACGGACGTTCGATGAGCGGCGATATTGGCAAGGGAACCACTCATGCGGCAGTTGCTTTTGCGCGCAAAATTCTGGTAGCTAATTTACCCGGATACGTTCAACTAGCGGGTGGTACTAATGATTACACTGTAGTTAAACTAAAAAGAGAGGGATTGTTAGACCAAACTCAGCAAAATCACAGTAATTCTTCAACGGTAAATTCCTTTATTGCTGGTGTTGGTTATGGCAGTTATGCCCGTTCCTTATTGTCACCAATCTTAAAAAGATTAGAAACTCCGGATCTTCACGATTTAGAAAACATATCGTATCGAGCAATGAAGCATTCTGTCAAACTAGAACAAAATCCGCAATTATTAGAGCGAGCAGTATTTTTAGCTAAAAGCTTAATTGGGCAAATTAAATCTAGAAGCGAGCGGAAACCATTGAGTTTATCCCAGAAGTAAGTTGGCTCGGACTGATTAACCGTGAAGATTTGGCGAACAAAAATCAACCAGTATAATTTTTTAATCATTTATTTTTAATGCGATCGGAAAATATATCCTCTCAACGGATGCAAATAACTGATAATTTAGACAAACTACTGGCAATTTTTCCAGATTCGATTCGCTCGAAAATAGAACGGCATCCTCAAAAAGACAGTTTAATCGAGGTAGTCATGGATTTGGGTAGACGACCTGAAGTTCGTTTTACCAATGATGTGGCTTATTTAAGAGAAGAACCAGTATCTGAAGCGGAAATTCAACACTGTATCGACAGAGTCGGTATGTTTAGTGCTGACAATCGAGCGGGAATCGAACGAACTCTGCATCGAATTAGTGCTATCCGCAACCGTACTGGAGACATTATTGGTTTGACCTGTCGTATCGGTCGTGCCGTATTGGGTACGATTGTCATGATTCGCGATTTGGTCGAGACTGGACAATCGATTTTACTTTTAGGTCGTCCTGGAGTCGGTAAAACTACTGCTTTAAGAGAGATTGCTAGAGTACTAGCCGATGATTTCAATAAACGAGTCGTAATTATCGATACCTCTAATGAAATCGCCGGGGATGGCGATGTACCCCACCCAGCCATTGGTCGCGCCCGTCGGATGCAGGTAGCCCGCCCCGAATTACAGCATCAGGTAATGATTGAAGCCGTAGAAAATCATATGCCTGAAGTGATTGTAATTGATGAAATCGGTACGGAATTAGAAGCAATAGCAGCAAGAACCATTGCCGAAAGGGGAGTGCAACTAGTAGGTACGGCACACGGCAACAGTATCGAGAATTTAATCAAGAACCCTACACTATCAGATTTAGTCGGTGGGATCCAAGCCGTAACTTTAGGAGACGAGGAAGCTAGACGCAGGCGATCGCAGAAAACCGTACTAGAACGTAAAGCTCCGCCCACCTTTGCTATCGCTGTTGAAATGCTAGCCAGACAGCGTTGGGTAGTTCACGAAGACGTAGCGGCAACGGTAGACCTGTTTCTCAGAGGAGTCGATCCCATGGCTCAAGTTAGAACGGTCGGTGAGGATGGAAAAGTAAATATAGTTCAAGAACAATCACAGACAAAACAATCTCTAGATGGCGCGTTGACGCAAAATACTACCGTGGTTACGCCCCTGCGTCCTCAAGGTTTGCGTGCCTCGGGTAAGATGGCTCCCGTCAGGGCACTGACTAAATCGCCACCGGTCAATCCAGAATTTGATACCATGCTGGAACGCTCGTGGCAGGTAAAAGAGCCAGACAGTCAAAAAGTTCGTTCTTCGGGTCCTAATGGAGAAGATTGGCCTGTATATGTCTATCCCTACGGTATCGGTCGCTCTCAGCTAGAGCAAGCGATCGAAGTTTTGGATTTACCCATCGTCCTGACTAAAGATTTAGATAATGCTGATGCCGTGATTGCCTTGCGATCGCAGGTCAAGCATCATTCTAAATTAAAACAGCTAGCAAAACAAAAGCATCTGCCGATCTATACAGTTAAATCTAATACTATCCCCCAAATTACTCGTTCTTTAAGGCAGCTAATCGATCTAGACGATTTCAATCTTCCCGAACCCACCGATCTGCGTTTGTTTACTCAGGCAGGAAGCGATGACGAAATTGAAGCCTTGGAAGAAGCCAGATTGGCAGTAGAACAAATCGTCATTCCCAAAGGACAGCCAGTAGAGTTATTACCGCGATCGGCAAAAGTTAGAAAAATGCAGCACGAACTAATCGAACACTATCGATTGCACTCTAATAGCTTTGGCGAAGAACCCAATCGTCGTCTGAGAATTTATCCGGCTTAAAGCAGAGATGGTAAATTGCCAAACTTGCGGCAAGATCGAATTAACTTGCCATAATTAGAACATATTTGTAAAATGCACTCGATCGATTGCTATAAAATTTGATAGGCTAGGCAAATAGCTTTGGGAAGGGAACAATAAAGGCGTGGATATATCAATTGGTTGCGGAAAAAAGGCTCGCAGAGCCTACGGATTTGATGAAATTGCACTTTCTCCCGGAGGGTGCACATTAGACCCTAGTTTGGCAGATACTACTTGGGAAATCGGCGGTATTAATCGAGAGATTCCCATCATTGCCAGTGCCATGGACAGCGTGGTCGATGTACGGATGGCGGTACTATTGTCAGAGTTGGGTTCGATGGGAGTTTTGAATCTTGAAGGAATTCAAACTCGTTATCCAGATCCCGAACCAGTTCTCAACCGCATCGCTGCTGTTGGTAAAGAAGAGTTTGTCGGTTTAATGCAAGAACTATATTCAGAACCAATTCAACCACGTCTGATCGAGCAAAGAATCACAGAAATAAAACAGCAAGGTGGTATTGCCGCAGTTAGTCTGACTCCTGCAGGAGCGAGTAAATATGGTGAGATAGTAGCTAGAGCGGGTGCCGATCTGCTGTTCGTACAGGCTACGGTAGTTTCTACGGCTCATCTGGCTCCTGAAAGTATAGCTCCTCTAGATTTAGCTAACTTTTGCCAGACAATGTCGATACCTGTAGTTTTAGGTAACTGCGTTACTTATGAAGTAGCGATGAATCTAATTAAAGCTGGTGCGGCAGCTGTATTGGTGGGTATTGGACCTGGTGCCGCCTGTACCTCTCGTGGCGTGTTGGGGGTAGGCGTACCTCAAGCTACAGCAACTGCAGACTGTGCGGCTGCTAGAGACGACTACTATGCTGAAACCGGAAGATACGTCCCCGTAATTGCCGATGGCGGAATTATTACGGGAGGCGATATTTGTAAATGTTTGGCTTGTGGAGCAGATGCGGTAATGATTGGTTCTCCGATTGCTAGGGCTGCCGAGGCTCCTGGAGGAGATTATCACTGGGGTATGGCAACACCAAGTCCCGTATTACCTCGTGGTACCCGAATTAAAGTAGGAACCACCGGTACGATCGCCGAAATTCTCGTCGGTCCTGCCAAACTCGATGACGGCACTCACAATCTCTTGGGTGCGATTAAAACCAGTATGGGAACTTTGGGAGCCAAAAATCTCCGAGAAATGCAGCAGGTAGATGTAGTAATTGCTCCGTCACTGCTGACTGAAGGCAAAGTTTATCAAAAAGCTCAACAGTTGGGTATGGGAAAATAATATCAATTCTCGTACATTTATTAGAGTTAGAAACTTAGAATCAGGTGGTATAAGAGACACAATATAAAGATTTACAGGGATATCTAGAGATATTAGGCACAGTAAAAACTCGATCTGTTCGGAAATAGAAGGTTGCAACTGTACTTAATTAGGTCGCACATCCGCACATCCCTGTAAGTTTTTTATTAAAAAAAATATCTTTTTACCTCTCCAGACATTTTCAAGAACTGGTACGAGAAACTCTCTATCTAATCTTTAGTTTGAATTTTCGACAATAAATTGTAAAAAGGTTGCCAGTCATCTGCTTCGGTAATTGGTTGCCAAACTGATTCAATTACAGGACGTAGTAAAGCCGTTTGAGCATTGGCTTGGCTCAGGCGATCGCCTACGGCTTTGATTTCCGCTTCGGGTAATTTATTCAAGCAGAGTTGATACAAATTGCGCCAGCGACCGCCAATCTCTTTAGTAAAGACAGCATTTTCTAAAATTAACTGGCTTTCTTGTTGCCAACCATAATTAAAGCCTTGCGCTAGTTCGGCAAAAAACTGATGATAGCCAATATTTGTCTGGCGTAATAACTTAATAGTTTCAGTAAGTAACTCTTCAGCCAAAGAAATGGGTAATTCTATAAAACCTAACTTCTGTAGCATTAATTTTTGATATTCAGACTCATAGCGAGCGTCAAACTGTGCCAGACCAGCTTCTAGATCGGGTTGAGAAATTACCGCACTCAACGGTACTTGCAGCATCTCTAAATTTAGCTTGCAAATTAGGGGTTGATTGCCATAGCTATAGCGTCTGCCATAATCGAAGTAAGCAGCTGTAAACTGGGGATCGTAGCTGGGAATAAAAGCATAGGGACCATAATCAAAACTCTCTCCTGTTATAGACATATTGTCAGTATTCAATACTCCATGACAAAAACCAGCCGCCATCCACTGTGCGGCTAACTGTGCCGTTCTCTCTACCAATTCGACATAAAATTTACTATATTTTTCTTCACTATCTGCTAGATGAGAATAATAAATATCGATAACGCTGTTTAATAACTTTTCAATTAAATCTGGGCGTTGAATGTAGTGTAATCTTTCAAAAGTTCCAAAACGAATATGAGAGCGGCTAAATCTAACTATTACCGATGAACGAGTTGGGGAAGGTTCGTCACCACGCCATAAAGATTCACCTGTTTCAATTAAACTCAAACAGCGAGAAGTTTTTACTCCTAATTGAACTAAAGCTTCTGCTGCTAAGACTTCTCTGACTCCGCCTTTTAGAGTCAATCTACCATCAGCCGTACGAGAATAGGGGGTTCTTCCCGAACCCTTCGTTCCTAAATCGTATAATTTACCATCGGTACCTCGAACTTGCCCGTAGATAAAACCCCTACCGTCACCCAAATAAGGATTATAGGCTCCAAATTGATAGCCATGATATCGCAAAGCTAAAAAAGGGCGCACTCCACGAAACTTACCAAATGCCTCGACAAAATCTGCATCACTAACAGCTTCAGAATCTAGACCTAATAAAGATAACAGAGAATCATTGCGAAAACGCAATATATGCCGGGGAAATTCTGCTGGTGGAACTAGATCGTAGTAATCATTCCCAAGAGTTTCGATCGCAGTTTCGTAGTTGAGATTTAATATTGGGTTGGAGTTAGCTTCAGTCATATTTATTTATTATTTACAGTAACTAAATCTAAGCAAAAGTTTGCGATCGCTCTACCGTTTTACTACTTCCGCTCAAACTGAATCTAGCTTAACTATTAGAAATTTCATACTTTAGAAATATAGCGCGATTACTAAAAATAATGATAAGCTAAATATGTAGTATTGCATGGGAAATCTTTTGAGAAGACTGAGAAGAACTAAATTTATTAAACCACCTCAAAAAACCGAAAAATATAAAATCAACGACAAAATCACAGCCGACCGAGTTAGAGTAGTAACCAGCGACGGAGATCAGGTTGGCATCAAACCGCTATCAGACGCATTAATGCTAGCGGCAGAGAAGAAACTAGATTTAGTAGAAATAGCACCAAAAGCTTCTCCACCAGTATGTAAGCTGATTGACTACGGTAAGTTTAAGTATCGCTTGCAGAAGAAGAAAGCAGAAGCCAAGAAAAATCAAGCAGAAAATAGTCTCAAGGAATTAAAAGTTAGATACTGTACTGATAGCGGCGATTTAGATACCAAACTTCGACACGCTCGTAAATTTCTTTCTAAAGGAAGTAAAGTCAAATTTTCGATGAGATTTAGAGGAAGAGAAAAAGCGTTTGTCGATAAAGGTAAAGAAAAGTTAGAAGATATAGTTGAACGCCTTTCTGACATAGCCGATGTCGACGAACTAAACTCTAGAAGTAAGAGTTTGATGTACCTTACCTTAGCTCCAAACTAATATTATTCTCATTTGAGGTTTTCGAACGTGTAAAGAACCGCTGAGTCTTGTAAAGATTACAAGACTTTTTTTTACGATTTCGAGAGTAAACTCGGCTGTGAAATCAGTCCAAAGATATATTTTGTCAAAAATATCTCGATCTATGATTGAAGTATAGGACGAGCGTAAAATATTTTAGTTTCTCCTCTCGTTCGATCGAGATAAAATTCGTTTGTATAGATCGAAGATGAATCATCGCCAACTTCTTGTCAAATCTTTATTATTAGCTCTGGGAATGGGAATAGCTTTATCTGACAGACAGGCAACTGCTGATGAAACTAATCTTCCTTTGAATGACCAAGTTCGTTTTATCGGAGAATTAGAGTCGAGAAGCTACGATGATTGGAATTTTAGCTCTGACGAGAATATCTTTAGCGAAGAAACTTATCAGCTTCAAATGTCTCAACCCGATATTAGACTGATCGAGCAAGACCTTTCAACCTGGGGTAATGATGGTAGCGGACGTGATTATGCCATCCTAGTAGAGGTTTACGATAGTAACGAAGAATGAGCGCTCGATAAAATATGTAGAAACAATTTGGGATCTGTTTAAAACTTAGCTATTTTTCACTCGTTCATCCCTATCTGATTCAAGTCGAAGCAATTAAAAAAGCCGCCGAGATCTATCGACGTACTTTTTTGATTCATTTCATAAGGCTAAAATTTTTTTAAGATAGCCAAACAGGCATATGACAAAGATTCATTAGATAGATGCTTTAACTAGTTTTGCAATGTTCTCATAGCATTCCCCTTCAGGTACTGCTAAAAAGTCATGTCCTATCAGTTGACAACTATCTGGGTCAAACCGCTCTAAGTGCATCTGAAAGAAACACTTTGGAATAGAGAAGAATCCATATCCAAAATCACGTAGTATTTTGATAACAGGTTGGTCACGAACTAATACTTCCAATCTTTCATTAAGTTCAAAAAGAATCGCTTCAGGGCGAATTGACTCTAGTACTTCTTTTCCACCCTTAAATACTTCTGCTTCAAAACCCTCAACATCGATTTTAATTAGCCGTATGGACTTTATATTTTCCTCAGCTACAATCTTGGAAAGAGTTTTTACAGGCACCTCGATCGCATCACAGTCACTTAGGTTTTGATTGCGAGTTAGTGAAGCCGCCCCTGCATTAGCTCGAGGAATTCTCAATTCTAGTGAACTGTATTCTGAACCTAAAGCTACAGGATGCAAACAGACATTAGCAACATAATTGCGGTCAAGCGTTTCCTGAAGCATCTTCTGCAAATTAGGATTAGGCTCAAATGCATGAACCTTACCACTTTTGCCAACTAGTTCAGAGAGCCAAAGCGTAACCATACCAATGTTCGCACCAATATCCAAGACGGTATCACCGGGTCTCACAATTTGATTACATATCCACGTGATCTTTCGATCGAGATCCCCAACATAAAATGCTGCGCGTCCGACATAATCATTTAACGGGGCTAGAACCTCACCCCCAGGAACCTTTGACCACATATGTTCAGAACTAGAGCCGGCTAGCTTTTGGATAAATGGCTGATTGGCAAAAGTTCCACATCCGCTATAGAGAGGGTAAAGCTTTGTAAAATTTGCTACTAATGACTGTCGAAAAGTAGGCATCTTTCATTTCCCGTACAATTCAGATTCTTTATAACAGAAAGTCTATATAACTATTTATTATACAGATCGTTTCCGTATAACCACCCTTTTTAGGGGAAATATACAGAATTTTTCAGTGTATCCCTTAGTGTTAACTGGAGATTTTTCTGCATAATATTCTTATTTAGAGTATTAAACAGAATTTTTCCGTTTCTTTCAAAGATAAACAGAACTAAATCATCAATGAGCGATTTACTTATATTTCTTAAGATTAACTCAGCTTATATTTCCATCAATCCTAATTCCATAACCTCGCAACTGGGAAATTGTCAGCATGGCTGAATCAGGGTTTTAGCCTTCAAGTGAGAACAGTTAGAATAGGAGGAGTAGTTGAGAATAATCTCCTGCTTGTTGCGAATATTGAATAATTTTTCCTTATTGTTAGACTTCTACATAACTCGTATCTGTTGGGTATATTTTTCAAACTCCAAACCCTAATTACTAATGAGAGCGGGAAATGGTTAACACCTTAAATTTGCTAAAATACTTGCCATTAAGGCATCCTGCCTAGACAACAACTGTTCACTATAATGTGCTCTCATTAGTAACAGAGACTTTAAGGGAGATATGACCCTTTGATTATGTAATCGTTATCATACCCCAAACACTGCTGGCGATCATTCAAAATCTAAGTTAAACGGTAGACGAGCATAGATTCCTCGGGGATCGTCAAAGCTTTGGAAAGTTGCCAGTTCTCGTTGAATTTTGAGTAATTCCGTCGTGATGGGATCGCTCTTGCCTGAAGATTGGAGAGCCTCGGTAGCCAACAGTCGTTCCACGATTTCGATTTCCAATCGGTTTTGTTGGGGATATTCTTCCAATTGCCAATCAGTTCCTAATTTTGCTCGTTCGGCAGCATAAATCGTCGCTGCTTTTAATCCGCCAATACTATCTACCAGTCCAATATCCGCTGCTTCTTGACCAGACCAAATTCTGCCCTGGGCAATTTCTCTGACTCGAGCTTGAGTGAGATGGCGATATTGAGCGACTTTTTCTAGAAAAAGCTCGTAAACTTGGTTGACTGACTCTTGATAAATAGCTAATTCCGCCTCCGTTTTAGGGCGTAAGTTCGTATCTATATCGGCGAAACGCCCAGTTTTGACCACATCCCAGGTAATACCGTTATTTTGACTAATTTCGCCAATATTGGGTAACAAACCAAAGACACCGATCGAACCCGTGATCGTGTTTTCTTGAGCGAAAATGCGATCGGCACCAGCGGCAATCCAGTAACCGCCAGAAGCTGCTACGTTACCCATCGAGACGACTACGGGTTTTTCTTCCCGAGTGAGTAAAATTTCTCGCAGAATTACTTCCGAAGCCGTAGCACTACCTCCGGGGCTATTAATTCTTAAGACGATCGCCTTAATCTCTTCATTTTCTCTTAGCTGGCGCAGTTCCTCAGTAATGCGATCACTGCCAATCGAGTCCAAACTGCCTTTACCTCCGACGATCGCCCCTTCGGCATATAGGATTGCTACTTTGTTATTAGAAGCACGTTCTCGACCCAACAACACCCGATCGGCGTAGGTTTCTAAGTTTATCTGTCTGAAGCTTTCGGCAGCTTGCGATTCTCCAGTCAACTGTCGCAACTGACTTACGACATTGTCGTAGTAGCCGATGCGGTCGATGAGTCCGATTTCCTCGGCTTGTTGGGGATAGACCAAACCGCGATCGTCAGCAAGCTGCTGTAAATTTGCTGCTGATAAATTGCGACTTTCTCCTACGGTAGTTAGAAATTTACCCCATAAATCTGAAAGTAAGACTTGAGTTTGCTGACGATTTTCGGGACTGTAATTATCACGAGTAAACGGTTCGACCGCAGACTTATAGTTGCCAACGCGAATTATCTGTATGCCGACACCATATTTTTCTAAGGCACCCTTGAAAAAAATTTGTTGGGAATTCAAACCGTTAAATTCTACGATGCCCATTGGATTTAAAACCACCTCATCGGCAACGGAGGTAAGATAGTATTCCCGTTCGCTAGAATTGACATCGTAGGCAATAATTTTTTTACCCGCAGCACGAAACTTTTCTAGAGCTTTTCTAACCTCAGCCAAATTAGCGTAGCCATTGCCCACACCTTCTTTTCTGCCATCGAGAAACAAACCCACGATGCGATCGTCTTCGGTTGCTTTGTCAATTGACTGCAATACTCGACGCAAAGTCATAGTTTCCTGGTTACTACCAGAAATTGCCTGTCCTAAATTGGCAGGAGATTCAGAATCCTTAATTTGTGTTGCCAGATCGATAACCAAAATCGATTTATCTTCGATAACTGGTTGTTTGGTTACAGAGACGGCATTTAAAAACAAGAAAACTAATCCACTTGCGCCAAGACCGAGAAATATTAACAGTCCCGCCAAACTGCCGATCGCACTGGCAAAAGTTTGTTTTAAAAATTGATTCATTACTTTACTGATATTAAGAAGTCAACCAAAATAAAATTTTATTGGTTCTGATAGTTCCCGCTAATTTTGGCGATAAGATCTTTAACTACCAAAATTTTCTGGCTGTCATATATCTAATCTAAACTGCGATAAGTACTTTTTAGATAGCATAGTGGTAAGACTCGAATTGAGGCTCGCGCCTACTAGTTCACTAAAAAAGTTTTGACGGGCAATAAAATCATCATAAGAGTTTAGGAATACGGGAATTTAAGCACAATTCCTAAGTGTCAAAATTAAGTGGTTTAGTTTTAGTCATCAAAAATTCATCGAGTTGTCATAAAAAAGTCATAATCTCCATCTATATTAAAAGTGTCGGCTCTAGATTCTACTTCACCCAAGCTCCTTCAGGCTTTTTAGAGTCGACTTTCTCTAACTTATAAATTATAAATTTTTTTATACTTACATACACATTCAATAATAAGACAAATATCTAAGATAATACTATAGACAATGAAACCAAGTTTCTCTTCACCATCATCTCAAAATAGCGGTGACACTCCAGTGAAGTTTTCTTCCTCGGGGAAGCCATCCCCAAACAAGATCTCGTCTCCGTGGCGAAAAGCGACGAAAACGATTTCTTTAATCTTATTAGGAGGCGGCATTGCTTTGGGCGGTAATTATCTAATTACAAGTCCGCAGCTTGAAGCTAGTCCCTTAAATACTTCAGAATCCTCTAGTGAAAAACCAGTTTCAACGGAAACGCCCCTCGCCCAAGCCCAACCTGGAATCGTACCGGAGAATTTTGTTACTAAGGTAGTCGGTCAGGTAGGTAATTCAGTAGTACGGATTAATGCTTCTCGGACTGTAGAAACCCAGTTGCCAGAAATTTTTAACGATCCTTATTTTCGTCGCTTCTTTGGTTCGCAACTGCCTAATATTCCCGATACCCAAATACAAAGAGGTACTGGTTCTGGATTTATCGTCAGTTCCGACGGTTTGGTTCTAACTAACGCTCACGTGATCGACAGTGCCGACCGAGTAACCGTTACCCTCAAAGACGGACGCACTATGGAAGGACAAGTAATGGGAACCGATAGGGTTACCGATATGGCGGTGGTTAAGATTGAGGCTGCGGATCTGCCTGCAGTAGAATTTGGCGACTCAGACAATTTACAAATTGGTGAATGGGCGATCGCCATTGGCAATCCTTTAGGTCTGGACAATACCGTAACTACCGGAATTGTCAGTGCTACAGGACGTAGCAGTTCTCAAGTTGGTGTCGGCGACAAACGCATTGACTTTATTCAAACCGATGCGGCGATCAATCCAGGTAACTCTGGCGGTCCTTTACTCAACTCTCAAGGTCAAGTAATCGGCATCAATACCGCAATTATTCAAAACGCTCAAGGTTTGGGTTTTGCCATTCCCATCAATACTGCCAGAAATATTGCCGAACAGCTAATTGCCAATGGTAAGGTAGACCATCCTTTCATCGGTATTCGCATGACATCTTTGACCCCAGAAATTAAAGCCGAACTAGAAACCAGACAAAATTTTACTCTAGATACCGATAGTGGAGTGGTAATCGTTGAAGTAATGCCTGGTTCTCCTGCCGCTAGAGCTGGTTTGCGTGCTGGAGATGTCATTGAGGCGATCGACGGTCGAGAAATTACTAGTGCAGAGGAAGTGCAAAGTGCTGTAGAGCAAGTCGCAGTTGGGCAACGGATGCCTATAGAGTTAAACCGTCAGGGTAGAAACCTCGCTCTAGATGTCGAAGTAGGAATTTTACCCACTGAGTCCTCGTAATCCCAGCATTACACTCGAAGTTAAAAATTTAACCCCTAGATAACAAGTTCCTCCTAACAGAGGAACTTTTTTTGGCAATAATAATCATAACTCAACTTGTAACTCAACTTCGCAGTTGTCGAACTAAATGATTGAGTTCGGGCAGAATGAGCTGAGTCATTGCCAAGCGAACTGCATTTGAGGAACCAGGAAGGGCAAAGATTAACTGACGCTGTTTGACCCCGGCAATGGCTCTAGAGGCGATCGCGCGAGAACCGATCTCTTGATAACTCAACCAGCGAAACAGTTCTCCAAATCCTGGTAAAGTTGTTTCCAACCAATCAGAAACAACCTCATAAGTTAAATCTCTAGGGGCAATTCCCGTACCGCCATTGAGAATAATCGTATCTAAACCTGCATCTGAATCTACTTTAGATAACCAGGCTTTAATCTGTTGCGCTTCGTCTTTGACAATAGTGTATGCTACTATCTGATGACCAGCATCAATTAGTAACTGTTGAATAATTCTACCGCTGTTATCGGTTTCAACACTACGAGTATCGCTAACGGTAATTACAGCGCAGTTAAGAGATATTGCCGATTTAACTGGATGGGGTACGGTCATATTCCTGCTCGTTTCTCGCTCCTGGTTGCCAGCGAAAGGAGATAAGCTTAAGACTTATTGAGTCCTAAACCATGGGCTTCAGCATATCGATCCATGAAGCGGATAAAACGTTCCCATTCTGCTGCAGAGCGCATAATTAGAGTAGCTTCAATTGCTTTAGGCTCGCCATTAACAAACTTACCCTTTACCTCTCTAGTAACGATTTCTCCTTCTTGGTCTACTAAATACATTCCCGTAACTTCATCAGTGCTCTCTTTATTGAGAATTTGCGGCTCGTCAAAATAAAAGGTAGCCGTACCGCTATCACCTGTTTTAGAACGAGTAACTTTAATATCGGGCACTACTTCTTCAGTTACTCCTCTGGAAAATTGAATTTCTGCCATGATAATCTTTTAAGCTCATTAATTAATTTATCTTAGTTGTTTAATCTTCTCATAGGATTGAATTTTCATTGCGCTAAGAGAATATTTTGTTTTCTTAACCTCATTGAGGAAAATCGCGACAGACCATACTGTTTTTTTGTTCGAACTGTCTAATCGATATGGATTTTAACTATAGCTTTAACTCTTTTCCCCAGTACCTAGACAAGCTAACTAAAAAATTGCGCCTAGCTGTAATTTACGGCGGCGATAAACAACGAGAAGGAGCAGTAATCTACAAAACTCACAATCCGCGATCGACCAAAACCTATAAAGCAGTAGCTAGAGATATCGCTCTTGCTTTGAAAAACCTCGGCTTTGAAAATGTCTGGTTATTGCCTGACGACATGAGTTTAGCAGGACAACTTCAAGCCAACCAGATTCATCTAGCTTGGTTAAACACCGGAGGAGTACAGGGGTACAATCCCGTTTGCCATACCCCAGCGCTGTTAGAAATGTTAGGAGTTCCCTATATCGGTCACAGTTCGATAAATAGCACGATTCTGGATAATAAACATCTATTTAAACGAGAACTACAGGGTTTAGGATTTCCTACTTCACCCTTTATGGTTTGGCATCCCCATCAAGAGAATTTTCAGCCAGAGACTAACCTTCAGTTTCAAAGTCTATTTGGGGATTATACGGGTGAATTTTTGGTCAAGCCAGTGTCGGGAAGAGCCTCGTTAAATATTCATTATGTCGATCGCGCCGAGGATTTAGCTGCGGCGATCGCCACCGTTAATCGAGTCACTCACAATACCGCTCTGATTGAGGCTTATTTACCAGGGAGAGAATTTTGTATTTCGGTTTGTGGTGATGTAATTCAGGTAAATGGTCGATTGCAAAAAAACGATTTGCCTTTTGCTTTTAGCGCGATCGAACGACTTTTAGCAAAAGAAGAAAAAATTTTTACTTCGATGGACAAAAAAGCGATTACTAGCGATCGCCTGCGTTTATTATCCCCTAAAGAACCATTTAAGCAGCAACTCGAGCAGATAGCACGAGCGGTGTATCGTAGTTTTAATTTAACTGCACTAATCCGTCTCGATCTCAGAACCGACCTTGCCGGCAAACTTTACATTCTCGAAGCCAATCCCAAACCAGACCTCAAACGTCCCTCAAAAAACGCTACTAGTTTAGTAGCGCAAGGACTCAATGAATGTGGCATGAGTTATGAAGATTTAATTCTAAGTTTACTCTGCGATCGCTTGGACTATCTGTTGGGTTACTATCCCCAAATTATCGCTCACATAATTGAATTGCTCGATTAACTCAAGAGAATTTGCCAAGTTACTTTTTCGGTGAGAACAATAAAAGGGGAAACCAGCTACTGCGGATAAGATCGCGAGCGAAACAGCGAACTGTCCATTGTAACAGGCTGTTGCTATAATCATCGGCAATGGCGATCGCGCTAATATCGAAGTCTAAAGCGGCAGCGGCAATTTCCTGGAGGGGATTCCCCTGTGTTACCAGGGTATTTACTTTTATATCTAACTCTTCTAGCTCCTGTTTGACCGACTCTAACTGAGCTCGAGCTTCTTTCATGCGTTCTTCTACGATCAGAGACTGTCTACCGACATTTTCAATTACCCTAATTAACATACACTGCTGGAGAGAATCTTGCGGTCGCTCTCGAGCATAGGCTTTAATCTGGTCGATGGCATAACGAGCAGTTTCGCTACCGTTATAAGGAATTAACAAGTATCGCCATAAGTGCCGACAGCGCAATGCTAATTCTTCGCGAGTATAGGTAGTTATTAGTTCGGGACGAATTATGGTCAAAGGCAGTTCGGTTTGCTTGGCGAGTCCCATACTAGTACTGCCGAAAAATTTTTCTTCCAATAAGCTTCGTATGGGAGTTCCAATGAGAATTACCTCTACGGGATACTCGTTTAACACCCTGGGTATAGTGTCTAGAGGTTTTCCCGAAGCGACTTTTACTTTTACTTCAACTCCTTCAGGCACATTTTCTGAAGCTTTAGCCAAACGTTCCTTAGCTGCGGCGATCGCTTCTTCGTCAACTCTTGGAACTTCTCCTTCTTGCCATATAGGCACGCTATGAAAGAAGACAATTTTTTTCAAGCCGCATTGAGCCAGATTGGGAATACAATCTACGAGGCGATATAGACCATCGGTAAAATCGGTGCAAATTAAGCAACTTTGAAACATATTTGTCAAGACAAATTTATTTTGCTTTAACCCTAGCAAAAAAAAGGATTTTTCTAGTCAAAAACTTTGGTTTTGATGACTTTAATTAATTTAAGTTTAAATTGAAAAATTAGCTTTTATTTGGTTGCGTGGGGCACAAATCGCACTAAAATTAAATTAATGCTATGGTATTTCGCGTTTAAGGCAACCTAGAGTTGGAAGTTTTTTCGAACTTTGACCGGTTTTGAACCTGTTACTTGAAGCTATAGTTGGCTGCAGATGACATCGTTCGAGAGCTGGCGCGAGCGAAGTCCCACCAAAATCGCCGATCTATAAATGGAGCATTTCTTAAGTCTCTCAAATCTCTAGCTTTTAACCGATGCGATCGAATATAACAATAATTTGACAATTTTTAGCTTTAGTTATAGCGCTCGAGATGTTAAAGTATTTTAAGAGTAAACACTGTGTTTATTAATGGTCAGATCGAGTTGAGTCAATTTTAAATCGGCAGGATTATTCGAGCGGCTTTAAGTAGAGTTGGTAGATCGCTTACTCTCTCTAGCTAGTGGGGTCGCCAGCAGCCAGTAACAGACGACAACCGCCAGTGAATTGCTCGATAGTAATCCTCCGCAATCATTAATTCAATTAGAGCTAAAACTTGGAGAGCGAACGTTACTCTAACCATTAATTTGCCCAGAATCGATCTCGAACTAAATCTAACTAACTAGCAATGTTGGAAATCGAAATTAATTGAAGCAATACCAAATATAGAATTTTTAGCAATCTAATTGAATTTAAAGCGGTTATAGATAAAAATTAAAAAGTGTTTATTTTGTTACATCATATCTAGTTTAGCTTGGGAGATATATCTTTTATGTCTGTTCGTTTATACGTAGGTAATTTACCGAAAGAAAATGTCGAGCGCGACCAGTTAGCAGAAGTATTTGCTGAAGAAGGTCAGCAAGTTTCCACCAAAGTGATTAAAAATCGCAAAACTGGAAAATGCCGGGGTTTTGCCTTTGTTACGGTTCCTAACGATGAAGTAGCCGACCAATTTATTGAAAAATACAACGGTCAGTCCTTTATGGAAAATCCGTTAAAAATAGAAAAAGCTCTACCCCGCAACAAGAAAAGTGGCGATGAAGCGGGAACTGCTTCGACTACAGAAGCAAGTAATAATCCCCCAACCAAAAAAAGCAAAGGCAGCAGCAACAAACGCTCCAAGAAATCAAGCGGCACTCAGCAGCAAGGAAGCGTCCAACCCGATCCTCGCTGGGCAGATGAGTTAGCCAAACTCAAAGAAATGCTAGCTTCTGCCGATCGATAATCGATAGTGGTGGTTATTCCTAACCCAAAAACTTCGATCGCTCGTAGTAAGTCTCAAAGTTACTCCTGTTTTTAAAAGCCTAGTTAGGAAAGATTTTGGGTCGAATAGCTAGTAAAATCGATCGAGAGCGAATAGAGTAAACATGAGGAGCTATAAACCATGCCGGCAAACAACGACCCAGTAAAAACCATGAAGCAAGAGGTAGGTAAAACTGCTGCCGCTCGCGTCAAGTCAGATTCGATTGTGGGATTGGGAACTGGGTCAACCACAGCTTTTGCAATCGAATATTTAGGCGATCGCCTGGCAAAAGGAGAACTAAAGAATATCGTTGGAGTGCCTACTTCTTTTCAAGCAGAAGTATTAGCCAAAAAATACGGTATTCCTCTAACTACTCTCGATGCCATCGACCATATCGATATTGCGATCGATGGTGCCGATGAAGTCGATCCTCAGAAAAATTTAATTAAAGGCGGTGGTGCGGCTCATACTCGTGAAAAAGTCGTAGACTCATTAGCAAATGAATTTATCGTTGTCGTCGATAGCGGAAAATTGGTAGAAAAGCTAGGCTCTAGTTTTCTCTTGCCAGTAGAAGTAATTCCCATGGCGGTTACACCAGTGATGAATGGTTTGTCAAAGCTAGGGGGCAAACCAGAGTTACGCATGGGCGTTAAAAAAGCAGGTCCAGTGGTAACCGACCAAGGTAATCTAGTAATTGATGTCAAATTTGAGAATATCGACAATCCAGCCGAACTGGAAAAGACGATTAACAACATTCCAGGGGTTTTGGAAAATGGATTATTCGTTGGTGTAGCCGATGTAGTTTTGGTAGGAGAAATTAAAGACGGCAAGCCAGAAATTAGAGAACTTTGACCAACTCCCACGCATAGAATAATGCGATGGGATTCAAGGCTCAAACGGCAATTGCTGTCTCAGACAGACTTACATCACCTAACCTCAAGGTTGTAGCCCCAACCTTTAAAATTACTCGGCTAGCGTTATCATCGCGTCCGTGTTTGGCAGAGCAACTCGGACAAACCCAATACCGCTCGTTTAAGCCAAGTTTGTCAATAACAAAATCGCATTCGGAACAAGTTTTAGTAGAAGGATACCAACGGTCAATATAGCTAACTATTTTGCCTTTCTTCTCGGCGACAAATTCTAGGATTTTGAGAAACTCAGCTAGTGCTAAATCCCCAATCTTTCTGCCCCAAAGTCGCTGCATTCCTTTAAGGTTGAGAGTCTCAAAAAACAGATAGTCAAGCCGATCTGTTAGCTGATGTGCCAGCTTCCAAAACCAGTCAGAGCGACAATTGACTACCTTTTTATGTACTCGCACTAAATTTTGTCTAGCTTTCTCACTGCTCTTAGAACCTCGTTTCTTAGTAGAATGATTGCGACTAGCTCGCCGTAGCTGTTTCAGAGATTGTTTGAGAAATAATGGTGATTTAATTTCCGTACCGTCCGAGCAACTGAGAAAAACTCTAAGTCCAAAATCAAAACCCGCACTTTTACCTGTCGTGGTTAAGATTTGACGCTCGACAAAATCCGTCACCACATAAACAAACAGTTCGCCTAGGGGATTGCGTTTGATAGTGACAGTTTTAATTTTTCCTTCTATTTCTCGGCTTTTCCAGAACTTAAAAATACGCTTCCCGATTCTCAATCGATCTTGAAGTTGTGGCTCTCGAAGTGATGCCCGATCATATTCACGCTTTTCTCAACTGCCCTCCTACAATTGCTCCATCACAAGTGATGCACCGAATCAAAGGCTATACTGCTCGATATCTCAGACAAGAATTTTCAGAGCTGATGAAATTACCTTCGATGTGGACAAGAAGCTATTTCTGTTCTACTGCTGGCAATGTTTCGTCCTCTACCATCGAAAAGTACATTGCTCAACAGAAAACTCGTGGCTGATTCATCCATACGCTTGGAAAGCGTGGGCTTTCATTTGCTGTAATTTCGCACCTCCTTCGGTTTAAATTAAATCTAGTTGGCGATCGCATCTTAGAGATTTCCGATCTAAGATAATCCACCAGGAGCTGGTAAAGGCTTAAAATTTTATCAACGGTCAGAGGAGGACGCGTCATCTGAGGTTTCCTCAGATGTTTATGCCGCCCGTCAGGCTGCGGGTTGCGTTTGCCGAGAGGACAGCTGGGGGGCTAACGCCCCGCGCCCCTTCATTATTGAATTTAGAAGAAGGGGCGCACTCGCGGATGCGAGTAGAACTCGCTTGTCCCCCCAGTAATCTCTGACTTGTCCGAACTTTCGCTAATCCGAAGCCGCGTTGACAACCGAGGTAAATAAACACGAGTAATGTAATGTATATTAGTGTCGTCATTCCTACCTACAACCGACTGCCCATACTTAAAAAATGCCTGTTAGCCTTGGAAAATCAGGAGATCGATCGCCATCGAATTAGAGACTACGAAGTAATTTTGGTAGATGATGGTTCGACAGACAACACTCTTGAATGGATTTGCCAACATAAAGAACAACTGTCTCATGTCAAGGTTTATCGGCAACAGCATCAAGGTGCGGCAGCGGCGAGAAACTTGGGGGTAAAACAGACAGTAGGAGATACGATTGTTTTTATCGATAGCGATCTCATTGTCACCGAAAAATTTTTACAGGCACACGTAGATGCTCTCACGGCAGGTAAACAAAAACTTGGAAGTGATCGCCTTTTTACCTATGGTTGGGTAATTAATACGAATAATTTCGAGAATCCTACTTCCGAACCCTACAAAATCACCGATTTCTCTGCAGCTTATTTTGCTACTGGTAATGTAGCGATCGCCAAAAAATGGTTGGAAAAGGCGGGACTTTTCGATACTAGTTTTCAGCTTTACGGTTGGGAAGATTTAGAATTAGGGGTGCGTCTCAAAAAGCTCGATCTCAAACTAATTAAATGTCCGGCAGCAGTAGGATATCATTGGCATCCTGCTTTTAGTTTGGAGGAAGTTCCTCAGTTAATCGAAAAAGAAATTCACCGAGGCAGAATGGGAGTTTTGTTCTATCAGAAACATCCTACTTTTGCCGTAAAAATGATGATTCAAATGACTCTGCTACATCGTATTTTGTGGGGAATACTATCATTGGAAGGTAAACTTAACGAAAGAACCCTACAGCCTCTACTACAGTGGTTAATCGATCGCAACTCGCCTCAGTTAGCCGAACAGATAGCGCGAATCTTTCTTAATTGGTATAACGTAAAAAGCGTTTATGCCGCACGAGGCGAAAGCCTAAGCAACTCGAAAACAGGAACCATTTAAATCGACAAAGATTTTCGATCGGAGCGACTACCATGCCAAAATATGTTATGTGGGGTAGCTACTGCGAAAACGCTCTAGAAAAAAGAGCACCATACCGTCAAGCACATCTAGCAGGACTTGCCGCTCAAAAAGAAACAGGTCAACTGATTACTATAGGTCCGACTAAGGATAATACCAAAGTTTTTGCTATCTACGAAGCCGAAGATCGAGCAACAGTCAGTCAGCTAGTAGAATCCGATCACTACTGGCAAAATGGAATTTGGATAGAGTATGAAATTAAGGAATGGATTCAGGCTTTTTAGGATTTTATGATGCTAACAAAGGTGCGGCAGAGAGTAGCTTTTGGGTGTAAAGATGTTGTGGTCGAGTAAAAATCTTGTCGGTAGAGCCAATTTCGACAATTTTACCTGCATTCATCACCGCAATGCGATCGCAGAAAAATCTAGCTACCCATAAATCGTGAGTGATAAATAAATAAGTCAGGTTAAATTCTGCTTTTAAAGCCAACATCAACTCTAATACCTGAGTTTGCACTGTCGCATCTAGCATACTTACTGGTTCGTCACAGATAACTAATTGAGGATTGGTAATTAAAGCACGGGCGATCGCCACTCGTTGTTGTTGTCCCCCCGATAGTTCTTGAGGATAGCGACGATAATAATCGTCAGTGGGAGTCAAACCTACTTTAGTCAGCATTTTAGCTACTTGTTGTCTGGCTACATTGGGAGTGGCTAAGTTATGAATCAATAGTGGATCGGCGATGCTGTCACCTACCGTCATTAGAGGATTTAGACAGGCGTGGGGATCTTGAAACACCATCTGTAGCTGACGGCGTTTTTCCCGCATTTGTTTGAAGCTAAGCTGAGTTAAATCTTCTCCCAAAAACTCTACTTTGCCTGCCGTTGGCTTGAGTAATTGTAAAATCGTGCGGGATAGAGTACTTTTACCACAGCCAGATTCTCCTACCAATCCTAAAATTTCTCCTGGATAGAGATCGAAACTAACCTCATCTACTGCTTTGATGACTTTTTTTTCGCCAGAAAATAGCTGCTGCAACAGATTGCTCTCTAAAGTGAAATGTTGTTTGAGTTGTTTGACTCGCAAAATTGGCGATCGCGTCATATCTTTTACCGAGACATCGATCGATGCTGTTGGTTGTTGAATGTGTAATGCTGCTTCTAGCAAGGATTTAGTATATTCATGTTGGGGAGCTTGCAGAATCGATTTAACCGAGCCAGTTTCTACCATTTCGCCATCGTACATCACTCCCAGGCGATCGCAGTATTCTCCCACCATTGCCAAATCGTGAGAAATTAGTAACAGTGCCATGTCTCGTTCGCTACACAAGCGAGTCAGTTCGGTTAAAATTTCGGCAGAAACGGTAACGTCTAGGCTGCTAGTCGGTTCGTCGGCGACAATTACCTTGGGATTGAGTAATAAAGCTAGGGCGATCGCTACGCGCTGGCGCATTCCACCGCTAAACTCGTGGGGATATTGTTTGTGGCGCTCGCGAGGGATTTTCACCATCTCTAGGGTATCTAAAACTAATTGTTGGGCTTGCGAGCGCGATAATTGTGGCTGATGGGCTTGTAAAGTTTCTAAACAGTGTTCGCCAATAGTCATTAGCGGATCGAGGCGCGTCATGGGATCTTGAAAGACTAAGGCAACTACTTCTCCCCGAAACTGCCGAAGCTGCTTGGGCTCTAACTCGAAAACCGATTTGTCCTCAAAAATCACCTTTCCTTCTACTTGACTTCTAGGTGGTAACAGACGCATAATCGCCCTTCCTAGAGTAGATTTACCACAGCCAGATTCTCCTACCAATCCTAAAATTTCTCCTGGATAGAGAGCAAAAGAGACATCGTTTACTGCCCAGTTAGTCTCTTGTCTAGCGCGATCTGGATAAGCAACTCTTAAATTCTTTACTGACAACAAGCTTTGGGTAGTAAGAGTCTGAGACATAGCAGTTGAAGATTAGAAGATAATAATTCCCCTGCATTTTAATTACTAAACTCGAAAATTGCCGCTAGGAATCACAAGTTTTTATACTTAACAATAAGAGATAAATTTAAATAGAGTTGAAAATTTCTCACGCGATCGCTAAAAGCCTATTTTTCATTGTCGTTTGGTTGGGACTTGCCGCTTGTCAGCAGACTAAATCGGAAACTACTGATGCTGCTAACTCTGTCGACCGAGAGGCAACCCAGCTAACTCTCAATAATGCCGTCTGGCAACAATCTAACCCAGAAAATAAAACGGTTTGGAAGATTCGCGCTCAAAACGCTGTCTACAGTGAAGACAAACAAACTGCGCAGTTGGAAAAGGTAACGGGCAACTTACTACAGGATGGCAAACTAATTTTACAAATTAGTGCCCGACGGGGAGAAGTTCGTAATAACGGCAATTTAGTTCTACTGAACGATAATATAGTGGCAACCGATCCTCGTAACGGGGGAACCGTCAGAGGCGATATAGTAGAATGGCGACCGACAGAAAATTTACTGCTAATTCGAGAAAATCTTAGGGGCGATCGCGATAATATTCGACTAACGGCTAGCGAAGGTAGATACTATACTGATTCTGAAACTTTAGAGCTACAGAAGCAAGTTACTATATCTACAAGCGAACCATCCTTACAGCTAACTAGCGATCGCCTGTCTTGGAATATACCCCAAAACACGATCGACAGCCAAGTTCCCTTGCAAATCGTGCGCTATCAAAATAATCTTGCCAGCGATCGCCTGGTTGCCGAGCGCGGTATGGTAGACATCGATAATAATACCGTAACTTTAACTGATAACATCGAATTAATTGCAACCGCTCCTCAGTTGCAAATTGCTACTAACTCTCTAATTTGGAACTATCAAACTCGAATAATCAATACTGACAAACCGATCCAAATTATCGATCGCCAAAATCAATTAAACGTTACCGGGAATGCTGGCAAAGTAGATTTAAACCAAAACATCGCCCATTTAACAGCAGGAAGCAAGAGTATTAGTGAAGATAATTCCGCTCAACTTTACGCCCGCGAATTAATTTGGAATTTAGACACAGAAGTTGTTGAAGCGATCGGTAACGTAGTCTATCAACAAAGCGAACCACCAATAAACGTAACTGGTAACCAAGCAGAAGGGAAATTAACTGACAATAGTATTGTGGTTACTGGCGGCAAAGAATCAGGACAGGTAACTTCTATAATTGAGGAATTTGAGTAATTCTATTTTCGGTTTCGCATCAAAGAAAATAGGCAGTAATTTGATTTTTTCAACAATTTCAGCGAAGTATTTTATTAGTTAACGCGTACGCATTATTGAGATCTCGCAGCAACACTAAGCGAAGTTTGAGTTTCCAATAATGATATGATGTAAAGTAAGATAGCCTAACGGTTTGCCAAAAACGCTACAGAATAAGTTTAACTTCTATTTGTCGTTTTCTATTTTAGAGTAATTTGATGTCAACGCTAGCTAAATGGTCGGTGGAAGATTATCATTTAATGATCGAAAGCGGAGTTTTAAGCGATCGCTCGGTAGAGTTATTAGAGGGCGATATTGTTGAAATGAGTCCTGAAGGACCATTACACAGATTTATTAACGATACAGCAGCCGAATATCTGCGAGAATTGCTACGCGGACAAGCAAAAGTGTTTGAAGCCCATCCCATTACTCTTGCCAATTCCGAACCAGAACCCGATATTGCCGTAGTCCGTCTACCGAATACTAATTACTTAACTCGCCATCCTTATCCTGATGATATTTATTGGTTAATCGAAATTTCTAACACCACTTTAGAAGAAGATTTAGGCAAAAAGAAAAAAATCTACGCTAAAGCAAACATCAATGAATACTGGGTTATCGATCTCAAAACTACAGAATTAACTATATTTAGAGAACCATCGGCTAACGATTATAAAACTAAATTTACGGTGAGTTACGGGACGATCTTTTCAATTGCTTTCCCTAGTATACCGATTGAAGTTGTAAAACTATTCAATTAAAAGGCTCATTCGAGCTGTTGTTATTGCAATAAATCCCAAGCTTTAATCAAGTTACCCTGCATCAGCGCGGCGACACCTTGAAGAGTTCGTAATTCAGCAATATTGGGATCGATCTTAGCAGCGATATCTAATTTGTTAGCTGCAATCTGGGGCTGCCAGTCGTAGAGATAGACAAAAGCAAGATAGGCATAACCGTAGGGATTTTTAGGATCTAACTCGGTAATTTTGGTAAAAGTAGCGATCGCGCTATTTACATCTTGCTGCAATACTTGAGATAGTGCTACTGCATACAGCCAGTCCAGTCTTTGCTGAAGACTAATATTATCTCGTTCTAAGCGGTAGGATAAAGCTAACTCTGTTTGCGGCAAATAATCTTGTCTGCCGTCATATTGATTGATTCTGGCAGTTTGTGCGAAAATCGGCTCTAAGCTTCCGATACTGTTCGCCATCTGAGGTGCGATCGCTCGTAACTGAGTAACCGAATCTAATTCGCGTGCGGGTTTGGCTATAGTGTTATTAGCAATAGTAATAGTGGCGGAAGGAACATCTATGGGAGAGGTTTTACCCGTATCGCGGTTGAGGTAAGTCCCTTTGAGAGTATATTCACCCTCAGCAATATTTTTTGGTGGCAACATTGCCGTTCGTTCGATAACTTGAAAAGTAGCATCAAAATCTAGTTTTCTACCAGTTTCTAATGCACCCATACCGATGCCATGGTCGTGTAGCCAGAAAGATTTGTTGCTAGAGTCATTTTTTTCCCAAGTCAATAACAGTAAACCCGATCGCAACTCCGACCAACTTCCAGACCATTGATAGGTAACGGGAATGGGTGCGCCTGGAGGTGAAGTTTCTGGGATCGTAATATTTTGTAAAGAAATTTTGCTGGAAGATTTAGCAGCGATCGCTTTTACTTCAACTAGCGGTAACTTGCGGTGATAGAGTTTTAAATCGCTGTTATCGGGAAGTTGCCAGCTTCGATGTAAATTAAAATCCCCTCCAGATTCTACCAAATCTACCATTGCTGGTTGAGCATCGGGAATCGAACCCTGGTCGCCCGTTTTAGTAACAAACCAGTCGAGCGATCTCCCATCGGCTACAACTTCATTTTCTCTCACTCCTACCTGACGACCAAATACTTGAAAGTTTTTTAGTCCGCCATAATAAGAAAAATTATGCTGATTGATTTCGGGAGTAGAAGGTAATACGCCCAAAGTCGAGCGCAAATAGGGAGAGGTGTTAATCATTTCTCGAATAACTTCTTTATGGGGATATGATTTACCAGTGTAAGGATGTTGTTGAAAGTAGGGACTCAGTTTGGCTGTAATCGTATTTCCTCCCCAAGAAAATAAGTTAAATAGCATTAAAATTATCGCCAATAAAACCGTTCCCCAACGAATGTAGTGTTGCCAGCGTCCCGTCCATGACATTAAACCCGCAGCCAAGATTAAAGATAGGACGGGTAACAAAGGTAAGATGTAGCGAGCATCCTTATTGATATTTAAAGAAGAAAGTAGATAACCACCGATTAGGAATACTGTTAACCAACCCCATTCAACCATACGAAACATAGGGAGATAGGAAGATGGAGATATAGGGAGAGTTTTACTGTACTTACGGATGGCGTAGAAAATAAAACCAGCAATAGGAATTATAAATAATAGCCAGGAAAGCAAATAGGGTAAAATTTTAGCGTAATACGTCCACGCATCCAGAGTATGTAGTGCCGGATCGCCTTCGGCGATTGCCGAATCTACGGTAGCCCGTTTTCCAGATGTCAGAATTAATAGCCAGTTAGTACGATACCAAGGAAAACAAATTGCTACCCCGATTGAGATACTGGCGACAAGCTGAATCAAACGCCACCATTGCCGATTTTTCAGACAAGCAGTAAATAGCCACAAAATCGGAAAAAATAGAAAAAATAAAGCGGTTTGTTTGAGTAAAACCGCTAAGCCAAGGGAAATACCAAATAGTATTGCCGTGAATGTATTGTTTTTTAGTTTCCAGAGAGTTAATAACCAAAAACTAAGAGTCACCATCGCCGTTAGCGGATAGTCCAGCAAAAACTCCAGGCGATAGTAATATAATCCCGGCAATAGCTGACATAATCCAGCCGCCCATAACCCTACCGTAGGGTTAAATAAAATTACTCCCAAACCGTAAGTAGCAACCAGCAAAACTGCACTATAAAGCAGCATTACAGCAGTTGCCGCATCTCGGCTATTGCCGAGCAAATCGAAGAAAGGGACGGTCAAAATATAGTGAAACGGGGGAATCTTATTAGATCGCAGCCAAAACTCCCGCCACCAGTTACCATCAAACCAATGAGGAGTTTGTAAAGCACTCCAGTAGTTTAATACCCCGTTGAGATAATCAGCCCGATCCCAGTCTGGTACAGAATTATCCATAGCAAACCACAGGCGATCGACGACCGCACCGACTAACCAGATTACGCCGAGGATAGCTAAACCTCGCTGCCAACTGAGTTTTTGCTGTTTCACCAGTCTTATTCCTACGACAACTGCTTAATCATCTTGACATGGGGGATACCCGCTTCGGTAAAATTATGCCCGGTCGATACAAATCCCAAGTCTTCGTATAAACCCTTAATATATTCTTGAGCGTGGACGATAGCTGTTTTATATTTGCGATCGCGAGCTAGCTCCAAAGCGACGAGAGTCAACTTAGTTCCGATACCTTGCCTTCTAGCAGTAGGTAAAATAGCCAGCCTTTCGATTTTTACAGTTTTAGCGGCAATACATCTAATTCTCGCCGTTCCTACAGGTCGATTATCTAAATAGGCTAAAAGCTGGGTTGCTGCTATGTCCAGACCATCAAATTCTAGTTCGGCACTGACTCCTTGTTCTTCTTGAAAGACTTTGGTTCTAATCTCTTTAATTGGCTGAGAATATTCGCCATAGCTAACAACTTTGATTTCTAGCTGACTCATTAATAATTTATCACTTTAGTTTTAACTGATTACCGTACTGTAATACCTCATTTTTTGCCGATCTAGGTTATGCTCACTAAAAAGTTTTCCCAGTCAAGAGCTAACCAACTGAACTAAATGGACATCGACATCATACTAACTCTCGGCGTTCTCAGCTTGACTTTAATTGCCTTTGTTAGAGAATGGTTCCCTGTAGACTTAACCGCAATTACCGCTGCAATTTTACTGATGGTATTGGGCTTGGTAACCCCTGAAGAAGGTGTAGCTGGATTTGGTAATACTGCCACTATTACTGTGATGGCAATGTTCATTCTTAGTGCGGGAGTAACTCGCACTGGTGCAATTCAGGTGGTTAGAGACTGGTTGTTACTGTGGAACGGCAAGAATACAGTCGGGCAAGTCTTAGTTATGGGGATATTAGTCGGTTCTATTAGTGCGGTAATTAATAATACGGCGATCGTGGCAATCTTTATTCCGATTATTGAAGATTATTCCAAAAAAAAGGGAGTTTCGGTTTCCAAGCTATTAATGCCCTTGTCCTTTGCTTCTATTCTGGGAGGAACGCTGACTCTGATTGGCACCTCGACTAATATCTTGGCTAGTGGCTTATCTCAGAAATACGGACAGGGAGGATTCAGGTTATTTCAATTTACTCCGTTAGGGATTATTGTTTTTGGCGTAGGGCTATTATATATCGCTCTGGCTGCACCAAAACTTCTACCAAATCGCAAGCCAGTTAGTAGCGGTAACTTCAGTCAGGATTATCAACTAAAAGATTACGTCACCGAAATTGTAGTTAGTCCCAATTCAAGTTTAAATGGTCAAACCATTCGTCAAAGTGAAATTCAGCGCAAATTCGACGTTGACGTACTAGAGTTAGTCCGCGACGGCAGTCACTTCCCCCAACCAATAGCCGATAAAAAAATTTGCGTAGGAGATATTTTATTAGTTCGCGGTAGTCGTCAAGATTTACTACAAATTAGAGATGAAAGAGGAGTCGAAATTCTGGCTGATGTTAAATTCAACCAAACAGAACTAGAAACCGAACTCAATACCGGGGAAGAACAAATTGGCGAGGTGTTAATCTTATCTAATTCCCGTTTGATCGGAACTACTCTCAAAGACTTACGCTTTCGTCAACGCTATAATGCTACGGTATTGGCAATTCGTCGCGGACAGGAATTGTTGCGGGAAAGATTGGGTAGAGTTCCCCTCCGTTTTGGGGATCTACTTTTGGTACAGGGACCAAAGCAAAGTTTTTTGGGTTTGCAGACCACAAGAGAACTTCTAGTTTTAGAACAACGAGATGTGGATTACTTGCGACTGGATAAAGCTAGAGTTGCAGTGTTAATTTGTCTTGGGGTAATTTTGGCTGCTGCTTTTAATTTGACCTCAATTATGGTTAGTGCTTTGGCAGGAGTGGTGTTAATGGTACTCACTGGCTGTCTCAAACCAGGAGAAATCTACGGTGCAGTGCGTTGGGATGTTATATTTTTGCTGGCGGGATTGATTCCTTTAGGAACGGCGATGCAAAAGTCTGGTGCAACAGAATTGCTAGCTAGTCCCCTATTGTTTATCGGCAGTAATTTATCTGGTTATTGGATGTTGCTATTTTTTTATCTTGCCACTTCGCTGCTGACGGCAATTCTTTCTAATAGTGCTGCGGTTTTATTAATGATTCCCATCGGCATCCAAGTTGCTGAAGTTTTGGGTTTAAATGCTCTATCAATTATGTTTGCGATTACCTTTGCTGCGTCTAACAGTTTTATGACTCCCATTGGCTATCAAACTAATACCATGATCTACAGTCCTGGGGGATACAAATTTATTGATTATGTCAGGTTGGGAACGCCTTTAAGTATTTTAATGACAATAATTACTCCTGCCTTAATTATTTGGCTGTATGGTTTGTAGTTCTAAAAAATCAAAAAATTAATCGAAGCAGATAAAGATACAATGTGAACTAGCTTTTTTATATAACAACTTTTAAATAAAATAGATATGCAGCAAGCCATCTATCGCATTTTAGATGCTAATTTAGATCGTGCCAGAGAAGGACTGCGAATTATTGAAGAATGGTGTCGTTTCGGTTTAAACCATCAAGCATTAGCCGAAGAATGCAAGCAGATCCGCCAGGAAATAGCTAGTTGGCACAGTAGAGAGTTGCGTCAAGCCAGAGATACTCCAGCGGATGTGGGAACGGAGTTGACCCATTCTCTGGAAGAAACACGCCACAGTATCGAGGAATTATTGCAGGCTAATTTATGTAGAGTGCAAGAGGCGATGCGAGTATTAGAAGAATACAGCAAGTTCGATCGCCCGCAGATGGCGATCGCCTGTAAACAAATGCGTTATCGAGTCTATAATATAGAAAGTAGCTTGTTAAATAGCGATCGCCACCGACAGCTACAAACTGCTCTACTATATCTGATTACTTCTCCTTCTGAGCGGCTATTACCAATAGTAGATGATGCTTTAAAAGGGGGGTTGACTCTGGTTCAGTACCGAGATAAACAAATTGACGATTTATTCCGTCTGCAAATCGCCGAACGACTTTGCCAACTCTGTCATCAATACGGCGCATTATTTATCGTTAACGATCGCGTCGATATAGCCCTAGCCGTAAATGCTGATGGTGTACATCTCGGACAGCAAGATATCCCGATTAGTTTTGCTAGAGAAATGCTCGGCTGGCAAAAAATTATCGGTCGTTCCACTACCAACCAACAGGAAATGAAAGCGGCGATCGCTGAAGGTGCGGACTACATCGGCGTAGGTCCTGTCTATCAAACTCCAACCAAACCGAATAAGGTTGCGGCGGGACTAGACTATGTTAATTATGCTGCTAGCAAATGTCCCATTCCCTGGTTTGCTATTGGAGGAGTCGATCTCGATAACGTCAGCGAGATTCTAGCTGCAGGAGGACAAAGGGTAGCTGTAGTTCGCGCTATCATGCAAGCAGAAGAACCGGGCTTGGTGACAAGACAATTTTTATCTCTACTATAGGGGTTAGGATCGAATTACAAAGCATAATGAGAGGAAAATTATTTTAATCAGTACTATTTAATAATTTGCTCTTAGTTTTTAGTCATTTCAATCATCGAGAAGAAGATGAAGCAGGAATGATAAGCGAGCGATTATCCGGCAATATTACTCGTAGTTGGTTGACAAATGATTGATATACAAGTAAACGGAGAAACTCATTCTTGTTCTAGGGAGATTTCTTTACCCGAACTGTTGACTCAAATGGGCTTAAATCCGCGTTTAGTAGCAGTAGAATATAACGGCGAAATTTTGCATCGGCAGTATTGGACGAACACTCAACTCCAGTCTGGCGATCGCTTGGAAGTCGTAACTATTGTGGGCGGTGGCTGATTGCAAACAACCACGAGCATTTTTAAGATTTTAAGTGTGTTAGCAAATTGACAATTTATTTTATTTCTGATGAAACATAAAATTTTTAACCGTAAATTTTGGTTTAAATCGTTTTTGGCATTGTGTTTAGTCTGCATCCTAGTTTTGGGTAATGCTGGCAATGCTCTGGCAGCCCGTAGCGGCGGCAGAATTGGGGGTGGTTCATTCCGTACACCCCGAACCTATTCTCCTCCGGGTGGTGGCTATGGAGGGGGTTATCGTTCTCCAGGCTATGGTTATCCAGGTGGCGGCTTTGGCTTTCCCTTTCTATTGCCTTTCTTTGGTTTTGGCGGTGGTGGTTTATTCACCATTCTGATCTTTATTGCCATTGCTAATTTTTTAGTCAGAAGCTTGAGAAATGCTAGTAGCGGCGACACTGGCTACAATAGTTCTCAAGTTTCCGTGGCACAAGTACAGGTAGGTTTGCTCTCTAATGCTCGCGAGCTACAGTCAGAACTAAATCGTCTGGCTTTAACTGCCGATACCAATTCGGCATCTGGACGCGCTACAGTGGCACAAGAAGCGAGCTTGGCTCTATTGCGTCACCCTGAATATTGGGTATATGGCGCGTCACAATCGCAAAAAACCGATATTGATAGTGCAGAAGCTAAGTTCAATCAACTGGCTTTGAGCGAACGCAGTAAATTTACTAGTGAAACTCTGAGTAATGTCGATAGCGTAGTGCGACAAGCTGAAGCTAAAGATTTAGCTCCCAGCCAGGAAAGTTCGGCAATTCAGCAAGTTCCCGAAACGGGAGAATTTATCATTGCTACGATCATCGTAGGCGTACAGGGTAGTTTGAGACTTCCTGAAGTTAACAGTTCAGAAGATTTGCGCCAAGCACTACAGCAAATTGGCGGTGTCGGTAGCGATCGCCTGTTAGCCATAGAAGTCTTGTGGACGCCACAGGCAGAAGAAGATACTCTATCGACTAACGATATTTTGGCTTATTATCCCAATTTAAAATTAGTTTAGAGTTATAAAAAAAACTCGAGGATTTGGCAGCCGCCAAATCCGACCGATTAATTGTTAGCTGAGAGACGCGACTTAATTTTGTTTAATTGTTGCTGGGTATTTACGGGCGATCGCGGTTGGGGCAGTTGAGTATTGGGCCAATTGTCTAAATCGCTACAGGGACACGAAAGCTCTTGAATTCCCAGGTCGGTAACGGGAACGGGCATGTCGCATCTGGCACAGGAGTCGATATTCCAACCAGAAGAAAGTAACTCTTCAACAGTATTATCCGTTCCTTCAAGAGCATATTCTTTGCCCCCTGCAGAGAGGACTTGCTGCCAGCACTCTTCAAACTCTGCAGAATAGCGATCTTTTTGAATTATCGAACTCGGCAAAAACTCTTTTTGCCCATTGCGCCAGAGTAACTTCTTACCCAATTGAAACCAGTAAGCGAGATATCGTTTTACTTTTTGTTCGGATGCCATTTAATTTAAAATTACTTACTCCTTATAATTAATCAGTGTAGTTTATTGCACTGTAGCCGAAGAATACTCAATCTAAATTGTTTATTTAGATTAGATAAGAAAACTTACAGCAATTTCGAGCTAAAAAGCCAAAAAAAGTATAGAAAGGCTATCGCCCAAATTCCGCCGTAAATGTAGCCAATTTTGGCTCGGTAAGAACTAGATTTGTTTTTACTGACAGATAGATGAATAGTTAAGCCGATGGGAGTTAGCAAAAACAATGCTGAAGCAAATAAATATCCACTATCCATCTAGATGAACCAGAGACCAAGTACTAATAACAAAAATAATTACCGCTAAAGCAGCCAGAATTGCCTCGATGACATTACCAATGATTGAAGCAACAACTACACCCATGCTAGCTTTAAATGCTTGTTTTACCCTAGCACTGCCCGCTAGATTACTGCGGTAGAGATATTCTCCGATAAACGCTCCTAAAATAGCACCTATTAATACCCCGACTAGCGGTCCTCCCAATGGCAAAGTAGGTAGTAAGCCAAAAAAGCCCAAGATCATGCCCACTATTGCTCCTATTTGACCCCATTTACTCGCACCCGCTCGTCGAACCCCAAAATAAAGTGCTAAGTATTCTACTACCGCACTTAACAATAAGACGATAAAAACTAGAATTAACGGCCACCCGACACCAGCAAAGTTAGTAGCCACACTCCAAATTAAAATAGCAACTAAAATAATCCCGCTACCTGGAAGTCCGGGAATAATCGCTCCGATGACCCCGACGATCATTAAAGCCAATACAATCCAGTAAATAGTTATCAAGTCCATATTTTAGCAGGCAAGTAGAAAACAGACGAGCAGACGACATCAACCAAGTCAAACTTTTCTCGTCTTCTTTCAAGATCTTAGAATACCTGATGACTCTCTGCTTGAGATGTCTAACTTGCTGCTTGAGATGTCTAACTTGGAAACGATTGAAAGCATGGTAATACAAGCACCAAAATAATCTAGTTTCTGTCTGGGGAATGAAAAATTAGCCGCTCGTTTGTCTGAGAATGAGACTTTTGTTAGAAGCAATTAAATTCGCGATCGGCAAGTATAGGCAATAAGTGAGTGTGGAGTAACAAAACAAATATTATAGTTCGCGATTGGTTTTATTACAGTCTAGGCTGTTAACCACCTTTTTAAGACGGTATCCTGCTGACTGTTGTAAACCTGTAAACCGCGATCGCAGAAATATTTTTAACTAGTTTTTGCTAGTAAGCTTTTTGACACTCTAGTATCTAAAACAAACAATAAATTTTAAATTTCTCATGAAAAAAATAGCTAATTTTCTCAACCAATGGCAGCTTAGTAAGCTACTAACTAGTTTCGTTCTGGCAGCAGTGTTATTATTAACCACAGCCTGTAATAGCGGTGACGAACTAGGGGCGCGTCCTCAAAATCCACCAGTTCAGTTAGGTGGACAAAATAATCCTCATAAAGGCGGAGGCGATGACTATACTCAGTATAAAGTTCCTACCGATCCCAGACTAGAAAAGGACGACCGCGCTAGTTTACTACAGCCCCTAGCAACGGCGATCGCGGCAGATATTCCCGACAAAAGCGATGAAGGTATACTGTATCCCAACACTACTTCTGCCAAATCTTTAGATAGCGATAAAGATTTTGTCAGTCCCCAACGCAAACGAGAGTTGCTCGATCCCACACAAATACCTGCCAAGCAACAACGACCCAATCTCGATCGCTCCGATCCTAATTCCCGTCTTTTAGAAAAAACCGGGCGAATGTTTGATGATGCGTCTGAATTTTTACCTGATTTAGAGAAAGCAGTGCAATAAAAAGTAGGAAATAGAAAGTAGAAAGCGGCGAGACCCCGCGCAGTCTTACGGCGCAAGGGAACGCTCGCCAAGAAAGTAAGAAGTCTTTTTGGCAAGAGGCAATAAATAATAGATAGTGGGTAGTGGTTAATACTTACCCCTACTAAATATTAATCTTACCTACTCTCTGCTACCTCTACTTTTTTCCCTCGATTCAAATAATAATGCCAGAGAATTTTAGTAGCGATCGCTCTCCAAGGTCGCCAAGCTTCGGCAATTAATAATAATTCGGCGGGTTTGGGTCTAGTAGCTAAGTTTTTGATTTGCTCTACGGCGATCGCTACAGCTAAATCCCCTGGAGGAAAAACATCAGGACGTTGCAAAGCCATCATTAAGTACATGTCTACCGTCCAATTACCGATGCCTTTAATTTTAGTCAACTCCCTTCTAATAGCAAGATCGTCTAATTTTTGAAGCTGGTCGAAATTCAACTGTCCGCTTACGACTGCACTAGCTAATTCGCGACCGTATCTGGATTTTTGCCGGCTAAAGCCAACTGCTTTAAGTTGAAAATCGTTTAAAACCAAAAAACTCTCTGGAGTTAGAGGTTTGGCTGTGGCGCAGAGGCGGTCGTATACTGCCCGAGCAGAAGCAAGAGAAACCTGTTGTTCTAAAATAATCCGAATTAGAGTTGCAAAACCGGGCTTTCTCTGCCAACTAGGTGGTTTTCCTAACGAGTTAACCACTCTAGCCAAATCGCGATCGCGTTGAATTAGTTCTCGTAATCCTAAACTTAAGTTTGATTCGAGGGAAAATTGGTTTTCAGTTACAATCTCGTTAGTCTCAGTCACATCTTGCATGTAGAAGCAGTTTAGTATTGCTCGACCAATTGACGGGCTTTTTTCCGATTTAAAAATATTAACGGTCTGAGCAACATTTTACAGAGAATCAAAAGTGACTGTAATTCTCCTGGTGCTTTTCGTCTCTGCCATTGACCAGGACGACAGTAAAGCAGATGTATCAACTGTCTGTGCTGGGGCAAAGTCAACTCAGAGAATTTAACCACCGCTCTATATCCTTCATCTTGAATACAGCTACGAGTAATATATCCCGATAGGATTAGGTTTTCAGCGATAATTTCTACGGTTATTTTAGTACTTAGAGCTACTGCCGGATCTAACAAAACTTCCATACCTACTTCCGAGATTTTTTGGGTAACTCCGTAGTAAATGCGATCGCCACTGGTAATTTTTATCTGTTGACGATTGGCAAACCATTCGTAAAAACTCGGTAGGGGTATATCTAATAAAGTAATAAGGGCAACGCAAATGGTCATCAGATTGTAAACACTCCACCACAAACCAATATTTATCGTATTGGACTGGATATTTATAATGCTGAGATAAAAGCTAATTATCGTTGCCATCAATAAGACAATTAAAGGTAGTGCCAAATTCCAATTGTAGCGAAACTGATTTCTCGCCTCTCCTTTGGGAGTTACTTTGAAACCTCGAGCAAAAGGACTAAACATCACACTGATTACCGAAATCGCCACTGGAACAGCCTGTAGTAAAACATACAAATCGGCAAGTAGTGCCGAGCGGGAGCGTTCGTTCAACCAGGCAAAGCAGGTCAACAGCATTACATAATAAGGAATGAACATATATAGTCCTTCGGCAGGAGTAGCTAAAACTGGATTTAAGCCACCGAAAATACAGATGAGAGGAACGAATAAAAAAAAGAGACGAGGAATACAGGTAAACCAGTGACAAAATAACTCTAAATGTCCCAATCTCTGCCACAAATTCAAGCCAGGAATAGTTAAGGGATTAGACTTGATAAAAAACGCTTGTAAAGTTCCCCGCGACCAACGCAATCTTTGGTCGATGTGAGCGGCAATACTCTCTGCAGCCAAACCAGCACTTAGTTTTTCATTTAAGTAAACCAGTTCGTAACCTCGAGCAGACAACTGAATTCCCGTAAAGTAATCTTCGCAAATCGAGTCCGTGGAAAAATTGCCAATTTCTTGTAATGCTTCTCGTCTGACTACAAAAGAAGTTCCGGCACAGACTAAGCTACCGGCACCATCCTTAATTGGCTGCGCTTGACGATAAAAGAGTTCTTCTTCAGTAGTTAAAATATTTTCCAAACCTAAGTTTTTGGCAATGGGATCGCTGTTGTAAAAGCTCTGGGGAGTCTGAACTAAACCAACTTTGGGATTGATAAAAAAGCCAATGGTTCTTTCTAAAAAATTAGTTGTCGGTACGAAATCCGCATCAAAAACGACAATTAGCTCGCTACTGGTACGAGCGATCGCATGATTTAAATTACCTGCTTTAGCATGTGAATTATCGGGTCTGGTAAGATATTTACAGCCTAATTCTTTGGCTAATTTTCTAATTTGTGGTCTTTTGGTGTCATCCAAGACATAAATTTTTTTATGCTCGTAGTTAAGAGCTTGACAGCCAATAATAGTTCTTTTAAGAATAAAGTCTGGTTCGTTGTAGGTAGGAATTAAAATATCGACGCTAGGGCTATATTTTTTTTCGATAACTGCTTGACTGTAAAAATTTGCTTGCGACTTTCTATCTTTAACCGTGAACATTAACAGTAGCTGTAGCGTTGCTGACGCCATAGCGACAAATTCCATAAACAGTAGCGTTAAGCTAAAGATACCATCGGTAGGATTACTTAGATTGAGTGTAGAAAGAGATCTCCAGAGTAAATAGCGGATTACTAAAATAAATAAAATACCTGCTACCAGGCGGCGCGACCATATTTTAGGGGTAGGAGATAGCTTCATAACTATTTGTGCCAATAAAAACAAAACCAGAGTCGGCACTAATAGATAATATTCATTACCCCATTGTGGTGGCATCAGCCAACTTGGAGGATTTTCTTGAACTAGGTGTAACCGAATAAATAATTCCGTAACATGGGTATTGCCTAGTAACCAAGAAATGGCAATACTACTAAAAAAACTCAGTATCCCTATGATTATTAAAGTGGGTAGGCGAACAGAAAAATTTGAAGATAGCCCCCAGTTGACAAAAACTCTGTTTCTATGTTTTGATACTGGTTTAATAGTTTGCATATCCGCTAATCTCTATCCATATTGATTCGGGTAGGCACAATTTAACAAAACATTTGTGAATTTCTAGTTAACGTTTGAGGCATCTTCGAGGGAAATATATTTGTAGAGTTATTTCGTTCCTCTTGAGGATGAGTAAGAAACGATAATTAATATAAAGACTATTTATTTAATTAATAATTGATTTTTATCAGGATGCGCTTGCTAAACCTAAAAAATTTGACTTTCAGTCTACCAAAGTGGTTATTTTTCGCGGCGTAGCAAATTATAGTTAGTACTAGTGTGACGGAGGATACAAACTAAAACTCGCTCGGTTAAAGCGATCGCCTCGAGTAATTTCAGTTCTTAAAACAAATGAATCAATCGGCGATCTACTTATCGAGTTTTGCACTTTTATTTAGTAAAGAATGAGTGCTCGCTTACAGTAAGGTAAATTATTTATTCACGGAGTAACACATTAATTGAAATACTGCAGAATCTTTGCTACGAAAAATTGGTTCGATCTGTAGAAACTCGATTTCTAGTTGTTTTTCTAAAACATGACCGATAAAAGTTTTGCCCGCTCCTTTTAATCCTACTAGTAGTAATAGAACGCAGGGGTTTGTATTAAACGATCTATATATCTCCATCCTCTATCAGAACTGCGATCGAATAACAATTTAACCTTACAACGGATGAAGGATAAAATTATGCGAGCGACATTAGGTTTATTACTCGTATGGAATTGTTGATGAACGTCGATCCTGGTCTATCCGAGGCTTCTATTAAAGGAAATTTAGAGCAATTTTTGGTTGTTTTATCGGTATCTTTGTCTGTAGCTACAGTTTCTCGCATTTTTAGCTGGTTTAGGCAGATTCCCTATACTTTACTCTTAGTAATTGTCGGACTCGCTCTAGCTTTTGTGGACATTCGTTTAGTTAGTCTTTCTCCCGAACTCATTCTAGAGATTTTTCTGCCGCCGTTACTATTTGAAGCAGCTTGGAATATTCGCTGGCGCAGTCTGCAAAATAGTTTGTTGCCAGTCGGTTTGTTTGCCATAGTCGGCGTAATCATTTCCGTATTAGGCGTAGCATATGGACTCAGCACCCTTACCGATTTAACCTTGCCGACTGCATTATTAGTAGGTGCTAGCTTAGCAGCAACCGATCCGGTTTCGGTAGTAGCTTTGTTTCGCGAGTTGGGTGCTAGCAAACGGCTGACAATAGTTATGGAAGGAGAAAGTCTATTTAATGATGGTGTAGCGGTAGTTGCTTTTCTCTTGTTGGTAGATATTCCTCTAGGCAATGCTGAGTTCGATCTAACTACTACCGTCGTTCGCTTTTTCACCTTTGTCGGCATTGGTTTGGGGATTGGTACTACTATTGGCTTTGGGATTTCTTATCTTACTCAAAGATTCGATTTGCCGTTAGTAGAACAATCTTTGACTCTAGTTTCTGCCTATGGAACTTATTTGATTACCGAAGAACTAGGCGGTTCTGGGGTTATTGGCGTAGTTACAGTAGGGGTAATTTTAGGTAACTTTGGCTCGCGTATCGGGATGAACCCCCGCACGCGGCTTTTAGTTTCGGAATTTTGGGACTTTCTGGCTTTCTTTGTCAATTCAATTGTTTTTTTGTTGATCGGCGATCAGATAAACTTTACTCGTTTAGAAGATAATTTAGACTTGATTGGAGTGGCGATCGCGGCTGTATTATTAACTAGGTTTATCGTCATTTTTGGTTTGGGCAGTATCAGTAATTTATTTACTAAATCTAAAATTAATTGGCGCGAACAAACCGTTCTCTGGTGGGGAGGTTTGAGAGGTTCGGTATCTATTGCCGTTGCCTTAAGCGTTCCCGTCTTCCTCAATGGTAGAGAAGAAATTATCGATACCGTGTTTGGGGTAGTGTTGTTTACCCTTTTGGTTCAAGGCTTGACTACTAAGTGGCTATTGGGAAGTCTAAACTTAATTGGCGATCAACCCCTACGTCAAGAATATTCAGAATTATTGGCAAGAAAAGTGGCTTTAGGTCGAGTTTTAGATTATTTAGCTAATAATGACCTCGCCGACGGCATCGATCCCGAATACTATCGCTATCAACAAGGATTGGTTAAAGGACAGTTACAAAGTATTGAAAGCAAGATCGAGCAAATGCAAAAAGAACATGCTAACTTGCGATCGCTCAGCATCGAGCAGTTACAAGAGCAACTATTAGATATTGAAGCCGATACTTATGCCGAATTTATTCGCGCTGGTAAGTTAAACAATAGGCTTTCTCCTGTCTTGCAAGAAATCATTGCCAAGGCTGGAGATACTTAAAACTCAAGCTAAGAGAAAAATTATCTTGACGTTCTATTTCCTAGGTTCTACTTCTCACTTTTGGCACTGCCATAAAATTAGATTGGATGGGGAAAATTTTGGCTTTGATTTGGCAATTAACTATAAAACCAGATCGCCGTTCATGATTTTTTCACTAGGTGATGTTTAGCAATACTGGCAAAATAAATTATGAAATCAGCTAAAAACGTTCTGGGTGAAGAATTACAAATTTGCTGTACTTCACCGATGACGGGATTTTATCGTACTGGAAAATGCGAAACTAGCTCTCAAGATTTTGGGGTACACGTAGTTTGCGCTCGAGTTACTGAAGAATTTTTAGTTTTTAGCAAACAACAGGGTAACGATTTAACTACACCTCTACCAATGTATAATTTTCCCGGGTTGAAACCAGGAGATTGCTGGTGTCTCTGCGCTGCTCGTTGGAAAAAAGCTTTAGATGCGGGAATCGCCCCACCGATAAACCTGCCAGCTACCCATGAGGCGATGTTAAATTACTTTCCTCTTGAAGTTCTCCAAGAGCATTCAATTGACTAGTGGAAGACTACCTCAATTGGTATAACGGATTCAAACGGCATTGCTACTCCCAATCTTCCCAAGACTCATTAAAGATCGAAGTATCGGGAAAAGCCGTAGGATTGCCACTTTCATCTAATCTATTTTTGAGAACTTTTAATTGTTCTTCTTTGAGGAATATTTCATCTACTAGCTGATAGGGCATTATTTGCTCGTCTAGGGCAAAGCTGGCAGTAATTCCTGCAGCCGCACCAGAAGACCATTCAAAAGAATGGACTCGATAGGCAGCGGCAGCTATGTGACTGGTAGCGATACTTTTTCCCGCTACCAGCAAATTGTCAATCTCTTGGGGAATCATGGCTCTTAGGGGGATTTGAAAAGGATAAGCTGCCCCTCCTCCCTGTCTTTCTCCTTCTCGCTCGGTGTTACCTGCTTTTTCTGGAGGACTTTCCTTCATACAAGGATGAAAGTCGATCGCATAATGACCGATACCCACTGAATCGGGATAAATTGTAGAGCGAGTTCTTCTGCTAATTTCATCTATAGGTATATCTTTGTTTCGTATGGCTTCTAAACCGTCGATCGCCGTCCATAATTGACGATAGGTCATGGGAGAAAGATTATTGCGATAGTATTCGTCTCGGTAGTCGCGACGAGAAATATCAATTTCGCTAATGGTAAAACCTTGAGGATAACCACGATAGGGACGACCGATAATTCTTCTGCCCTCGCGAATATAAGGATATTTAGATAAGCCGTGAACCGTACCCATTGGCGAATCTAGTCCGGTTAACAAGCGGTTACTGGGCTGAGGCTGTTTAACTTTATCTCCTAGCTGAGAGTCAGTATCACCTTCTACCAGCCAGTAAAAATAGCCTAGAGCGTGTTCTTCTCCTTTTCTAAGGGTTTTGGTGCGCAATCCTCCCATCCAGCCTCCAGGTTCTAGTTGTCCTCTTTCCTGTAACTGCTCGCGAGTATAAACTAGGTTATCTTTAGCCGTACCGGGACGATAGTCGTTACCCCAAGTCCAATTTTGCATGGAAATATCCCCTGGTGTGGGACTGGTAAAAGTGATGCCGCCAAACTTTTCCAATTCTCCCGTTTCGGGACTCCAGATACGACGATAGGTAAAAACTAAGTCAAAATCTGCCAGTCTTTCTAATTCGTAACTATAATATCCAGCGTGTTGGGGATAAAAAGGTGGCATCTCATGTTCTTGAGGTTCTTCAGTGGCTTCCATCGCAAAGGTATAAGTGAACCCTTGGGTACAGTAGGGATCTCTAGTGCGACTCGATGAAGATGGTTCGGTAGGAGAAATGGGATCGATACCCAAACGATAGGGAACATCTGCCAAGGCAATAATTTCTCCCGTTTCTGTAGCATCGATAACGTACCAATCAGCAGATTCCGTGGAGGAAGATTGAGGTACAAAACGAATTATGGTTTTATCGAAGTTGCGGGAATTTTCGTAGGTGTAGGCTTCTTCGATAGTAAAAGACAGGGGTAAGGTATTTAAAGGCAGAAATTCATTAGCGGTAGTATGTTGAATGGCGATCGCGCTAGTAATCTGTTTTCCCGTTCCTTTTCCTGGTACGTCTTCAACCTCTAACTCTTTGACTACTGTAGTCGGAAACCACTTTAACGTGCCGCCACCTTCTTCTGCAGCAGCCTGTAATTGTTGACTAATAATCTCATGGGCATCCTTTGGTATAAAACAAGAGACACTAACCCAACAGTCGCCTGGGTTGAGTTCGCCATAGTGTTCTTCAATACGATCGCGCAATTCTAGGTAACCACGAGGATAAAACAGTCTTTCTCTTTGAGTAGTTCTCTCATCTAAGGCTGAAGTTCCCTGAGAAGATATCTGTCCTCCAACCCAGTCAGTTATCTCCGTCAAACAGACGGTTTTTCCCGCCAATAATGCTTCATAACTAGCGGCTACACCTGCTAATCCACCGCCAACTACTAACAGTTCGCACTCTTCGGTTTTATCTATACTCTCGGGAGCGGCGGCTAATACCGACAACCCTGATTCCCAAAGACACAAACTTAAAGATACACAAAAAACCGACTTAAGCCATCTAAATTCCACTATTTACCCCTCACAATTATTTCAAACTCGATTTTAATTCATTTTTTGTCTAATTTTGAGGGAGCGAAAAATGATAGTAGCTTTATTTATCTAGCTATTTCAATATTGTTGTTTTTTTCTTCTACAGCTTGATAATATTTCCAGCCTAAATGTCCGAATAGAATAAGTACTATCAAAGCCGATAAAATTGCTGCTTGTTCAAACATTTTTTTAACTTGGTTATAAACTTGATGCGTAAGTTTGGTGATGCAACTCAACCAATAAGCAACGCAGTGATTTTACTTTTTATTTATTATCAGTTATCATTTTCGTTTTGCCATTAGTTGTATCACACAAATTAATCGTTATTAAATAAATTATTCTCCGTATTTGTTGGTAAAATATAGTTATTTATACTTAATTAAATATTGACTAACTGGGCTAATTTAACAAATTGATGTTTATTAAAGAGCGAGCCTTGCTGGCTTTGGCTACTATAGTATTTACTAAATTTAAGTGCTGACTGATGACAGAAGAGATTTTAGAGTGTTTGCAAAAATGTAGCGCCAGTAAATGGTTGGGCGATCGCGACAGTCAAAAACTAGATTGTTTAATAGGGGAACGACTGACGGAGTTATTAGAATTAACTGCCAAAAACCAGGATCGAATAAAAGTATTTATTGTTGAAACTAATTACCTAAAATTTATCGCTGCTTTTATTGCCTGCATTGTGGCTAAAGTAGAAATATTTTTATGTAATCCTAACTGGAAAACGGGAGAATGGCAACAAGTATTAGATTTGGTACAGCCTGCTTTGATTCTGGGAGACAAGTTAACCCAACAATTAATTAAGAAAATTTTACCGCTCGCTAATAATTCAAAAACTCTATTTATTAAAAATTATGCTTTAATTATGATTCCGACAGGAGGATCTTCGGGTAAAATTCGTTTTACCATGCATACTATGTCGAATCTCACGGCATCTGTAAGAGGATTTAGTCAATATTTCCAAGATAAAACCATTAACTCTTGTTGTATTTTGCCTCTATTTCATGTCAGCGGTTTAATGCAGTTAATGCGCTCGTTATTAACTAATGGCAAGTTGCTAATTTTAAATTATGAAACTCTCAAGCAAACTAGTAAACCAAAGTTAGATAAAACTAATTTTTTTATTTCTTTAGTACCGACTCAACTACAGTTTTTTATCGATACCGATCCTTTATGGTTGTCTGAGTTTAAAACAGTATTAATCGGTGGTGCGCCAGTAGCGCGATTGCTTTTAGCGAAAGCTAGATCTTATAATATTCCTCTTGCCCTTACCTATGGCATGACTGAAACCGCCTCCCAAATTGTAACTCTCAAACCTCAAGATTTTCTGCAAGGTAATAATAGCAGTGGCAAAGTTTTACCCCACGCCAAAATAACCATTGAGAGCGATCGCAAAAACTTAATCTCAGAAAAAAAGCTTGGTTTAATTAAAATTAAAGCCGAGTCTCTTTGTTTGGGATACTATCCTCAGTTGTTTGTAGGTAGTAAAAAATTTACTACTGACGATCTTGGCTGGTTCGATCCGGCTGGTTATTTACACGTCGTCGGTAGAAATAGTCATAAAATTATTACTGGCGGCGAAAATGTCTTTCCTTCCGAAGTAGAAGCCGCAATTATAGATACAGAATTAGTCACCGATGTTTGCGTCATCGGTTTGCCAGACTCCTATTGGGGACAGGTAGTTACGGCAGTATACGTTCCCAAGCAATCGCCTATAAATTTGAATCTAATCAGACAACATCTACAAGCAACTTTAAGTAACTACAAACATCCCAAACATTGGCTTGAAGTTAATAATTTGCCTCGCAACAATCGCGGTAAGATTGAGTATCGAGAAGTAAAATTACTAGCTCGTAAGCTAATTGCCAATTTTAAAAATTCCGGTGGATTATAACAATTAATCCTTAAAGATCGACGGCTATACAAACTAATTAAAAAACAACAGTACTGTTTGCATTAGACCGACAATAAAACCAAGTAAACCACCTAAGTTAACAATTGCCTGTAATTCGTTTTTAACTATACCTTTAACTGCTATTTCTAGATCTTCTGGAGATGTTGCCGCTACCCGTTCGGAGATAACGCGATCGATCGCTAGAATGGGAATTGCTTGAGCGACTAATTTTTCTAAATCTTCTTCTAAATATCGTTCCAATACTAATGCCAGTTCTAGGCTGATTACTTCTAAGGATTCAGTGACGGTAGGAGAAGAACGCAAACGATTGAGAATCAAGATAGCAATATTTTCCCAATCTATCGACTCCCCGAGATTTTGAATTAATTCTGGTCCTCGATCTTGGAGATAGCTACGTACGGCATCGCGGACGGTTTTGCGTAACTGTCTGACGGTAGAAACGGGTAAATTTTGTAAGGACAACTCCTGCAACCAAACTTTGAGGCGATCGCGAACCTGTAGGGAGAGAATTATTTCTTTCAATCTAGCATTGGCTACTTCCTTCTCATCCAGACAAAACGACCGCAAGCGCACTAAACTATTACGCACGCCAAATAAGTTAGCTACTACCCAGTAAGTACCACTAGTTTTTTCGCGAAACCCTTCATCGATAACTTGAATATTGCGATCGGTCAAAAAATCGATAATTCCCCTGCGGATCAAATCAGCAGGAATAACCACTTCTAAAATCCAGTCGGAAAACTTTCTCGCCTGGGGTTCTTTTAGCTGAAAATCTAGGAGAATGCGATCGAAAATGCGATCGATTTGTGGTTCTAAAAAATCGTCTCTTCTAGCGAATACCTTTAGCAGACGCGGTAAAGATTGACCGAATAGATCCCGCAAAATATTACCTAAAATTTTAGCGGTTTTTTGTTCGCGATCTAATTGAAGCTGGTCTAAAGCTAGCTTGAGTACCCATAAGATTGCTCCCTGAACTCGCTCTGTTTGTAGCAGTTTTCTGGCTAAATTTTGCAATTCCCCTGGAGTGAGCAAAGAACCCATAATCGTGTCGGCAACTTTAGTCGCCAAACGCTCTTGATTGCTGGGAATTAAGCCTGGAGTAAACGGTAACTTACGCTTACCGATGTATATTGCCCGATAGGGACGAAACAGCATATTGATGGCTAAATCGTTAGTAAAATAGCCAATAATACTTCCTGCTATGGGAGGAACGATATATATCCAGAGATCTGTGAGGGTCAAACCAGTAGTTAAATCAAAAATAAAAAGTCAGGGGGTTACAAATAATTTATCTGTTTTTATTTTACCAATACTAGTATCCCCATCATGCCACCCATCAGCGGATAATGAGTCCCTTGACTAAACCCGATTTTAGCAGCAAGCTCGACTTGTTCTTTACCCGTAGGAAATCTATCGATACTAGGGTTGATATAGGCATATTCTTCGCCCATACCCAAATCCCGTGCTGTTGTCACGACAATATTTTGTAAATACCACCGTTGAAACATACGCATATAAGCCTGACTGGGAAGATGAAAATCGAGAATTGCTGCTTTAGCTTCCGGTTTGAGAACGCGATATAGTTCCTGTAAGCAGAGAGGAATATCGGTTACATTACGCAAGCCGTAACCGATGGTGGCACAGTTAAAATAGCCTTCGTCAAATGGTAGATTGAGAGCGTCTCCTTGTAACCAAGTAATAGGCAGTTGAGGACAATAATAGGCTTGTCTGGCTTTGGCAACTGCTAGTTGTTCGCTAGCAAAGTCGAGTCCGAATGTCGCTCCAGTCTTACCCACCTGTTTTGCCAGCTTTAAAGTCAAATCGCCGCTACCACAACAAATATCTAGGGCAGTATTGCCAAGGCTAGCTCCGCTCCATTTTACCGCCATTTGTTTCCAAATACGATGCAGTCCCAGGCTCAAGCGATCGTTAAGGCGATCGTATACTGGTGCTATGCGATCGAACATCCCCTGAATTTGTGCTGCTTCCATCTACCTATGAACTATTAGTTATCAGTTAACGATCGCACACTAACTAGGAGCCAGTCAAGCAATTGAGAGTTACCAGACAAAAGCTTTAGCTTCGTATTCTGCTAAATCGATCTGGATCTGATTTTCTCCTGCTTCGATGTCGTAATTACCAGTCCACTCGTGCCAAGTACCATTTTTGGGGAAGTTAGAAACTTTGTAGCCAGCCAAGAAGCGATCGGAGAAATTCACGACTACCACTACACGAGAACCTTCACTATTCCAGCGAGTGTAGGCAAAAACTTTAGCTTCTGGATTTTTATGGAAAAACTCGATGTTTTCGGTATAGAGAGCGTGATTTTCTTTACGAAGATGGATCAAACCCCGACAATATTCTCGTAAGTTTTTATTGCGATCGCCGTTGAGTAACTTCCAGTCAATTTTACTAGATTCCTGGCTCAAAGGATTGGTAGCGCCGAATTCTTCTCCCATCCACAGCATGGGAATGCCGACTGCTGTCATCAGCAGTACGTACCCCAGCTTGACTCGTTTAAAGGCAGCATCATCTAGAATTTGCCGATTGCCCAACTCGACCATCAGACGTTCGTGGTCGTGACTGGATAGATAATTAACCACATTGGTCGCGCCTAGATATCCCTGACGTTTGCAGTCGAGAGCGTCCTTTAGTTCTTCTAACTCGAACTTGTCGCCACATAGATGTTCTTTGAGCGTATAGTAAAAACTATAGTGCCAGCAACCATCCATTGGACCGTCGACATTAGTAATGTCGGGATTTTCGGGAATATGTTCGGCGACGTTATAAAATGGTTTGGGACCAGAAGTATGGTGAGCTTTATCGACAATCCAGTGCATAAAGTCGAAGTTACCTATTTGCCGTGCCGCATCATAGCGAATACCGTCGAGGTGATATTCTCTAATCCAATACTCAACTGCATCGCCCATGAATTTCCAAGCTGGTTTGAGGTCTAAATTTTCGTCGTAGTGTTCGTAATTAAATTCTGGTCCCCAGCTATTATCGGGATCGGTTGGTTCGTGATGAAACCAGTAGTCGTGGTCGATTTGAGTTAGAGGACAGTCGGTATTGGCATGATTGTAAATACCGTCCATAATCACCCGAATACCTTTACCGTGACATTCATCGATCAGACGCTTGAGTTGGTAACTAGAACCGTAATTAGATTCAGTAGCAAAAAAATGTTGGGGACTATAACCCCAAGTATATTCTCCGGGGTTTTCTTTAACCGGCATCAGTTCGATCGCATTAACTCCCAGTTCGAGTAAATAGTCCAACTTTTCGGTAACGTGCTGATATTTTCCGTTGGTTTGACCGTTTCCTTCTCCCCCCGAAAAATCCCCGACGTGCAGTTCGTAAATAACTAATTCGCGATCGCTCGGCAATGGTTTATCGTCGTGTTGCCAAACATAAGTATCGACAATTTTTTCTCCGTCCTTAATTCGCAAGATGCCATTTTGAGTATATTCGTCGATATCAGTAGCATAAGGATCGATAACGTCTACCCATTCATCTGGTTCGAAAAACCAACTTTTGGAGCGAATTCTATATTTATACTTATACTCTCCATCTTCAAGTTTGACTTCGGTACGAAAATAACCGTCATCATCTTTGGTCATGGCAATGGCTTCCCAGTCAGAAAAAGAACCAATTACGGCAGCTTCTTGGTTATAGGGTGCGAACAACTCAAATCTAATCGAATTACCCATAATAACTTTGAACAGAATAATAATTTAAATTTTTATGAATATATTCGGTTTCCGACATACAAAACATCATTCTTTAGTTATATAGATACGACGATCGCCGATAAACTATTTTCGAGCCAAATAGATTCAACTTAACTATCGAAAATTAAGCAGGCAAATTATATATAACTTTTGTTAGACGGATTAATCGCTTTTTTAAACTAGATTTATTTTGAAACTTAATATTGGTCAGAGTTAAATTTTGGTTTTGCGGGTATTTCCAACCAATCTCTCTGACTAGTAAGCTAAGTAAAACTATAAAAATAAATTATTCTAGAAATAATCATGAGCAATCTAATTTTTCAAGCGATCGGAAAACTCAGTTCTCTGTTGAAAAAAATTAAAATTACAACTTTGGTAACCGCTGTTTTAGTAGGATTGATTTTCCTAACCAGTAATCCCAGTTATGCAGCTCAAAGGCAAGATACCAGCAATATCGATCGCGATGTTCTAGAAAGTAGCAATCCCGAACGACCCACAAACATTAAAGAGTGGCAACAAGAAGCTCGACGTACCGAAGACGAACCACTCGAAAGAGCCCAAGAAATTGGCAAAGAAACAGTAGAAGCAGTAAAAGACATGGGTAAAATGTATTCAGATACTGCCGAAAGAACTGCTCCCGATAACTTGTCAGATAGCTAAGTTAAAATACCGACGACACGAGTATAATAAAATAACAGGCACCATTCTGGATAATTAGTGGTGTCTTTTTTGTTTTGTTCGCCGCGGCAAGAAACGATTGCAATGAAAATTCCTCTTATCGATTTAGCTCCCTTCAGATACGGAAATTCTGAGACAAAACAACAGAAACAAGCCTGTTCAGAGAAAATGAGCAGATTTTAAAAGTCAATCCTGACACTTTCCTTTTACCCAGAACTTATTTTTCATCACGATTTAATAATCTTATGCCAGGATAAAAATTGTTTCCAGACAGTTAGTCAATAATCATTAATGAGAATATTGCTAGTTGAAGATGAACCAGACCTAGGGGCTGCGATTAAACAAAGCTTGAACCACAACAATCACATTGTAGATTGGGCATTAGATGGTTTTGATGCTTGGGATTACTTAAAACTCAAGGAATATCATCTGGGAATTTTTGACTGGTTATTACCTAGCTTATCGGGAATAGAATTAATTAAAAGAATTAGGGAACAGCAAAAATCTTTACCGATATTGATGCTTACGGCTAAAGATAGCATGGAAGATAAAATAATTGGTTTGGATGCAGGAGCAGATGATTATTTAGTTAAACTCTTCGATATGCCCGAATTATTGGCAAGATTGAGAGCTTTACAAAGAAGAACTCCTCAATTACAACCCCAACGCTTACAAGTAGGAAATCTCAGTTTAGATTACGCTACTAATACTTTTTGGTTGCAACAAAAATCTGGAGAAATACAAGTCTTACTCACCAAAAAAGAATTTCAACTATTAGAGTATTTCATGCAGCATTCCAACCAAATTGTTACTAGCGAGCAGCTTTTAGAACAACTCTGGGAATTTGGTGCAGAACCCCCCAGTAATGTAGTAGCAGCACAGGTATGTTTGTTAAGGCGCAAGTTAACCAAGTATGGTTGCGATGAGATGTTAGAAACTGTCTACGGTTTGGGTTATCGTTTCAAGTCTTTTTCTTAAACCAATTTAAAATAATCATTTGTGTTAATCGATATATTTTCCTCATCAAATTTGTTCTCTTGTTAAATTGAGGAGTATATTTAATACTACAGAGGGTGACCAGCTACAAAATCTGCAACTTGCTTTTTAAGATCGTATTCTGCTTTCTTTGTTATTCTTTCTGCTTCTTTTTTCGCTTTTTCTACTTCTTGTTCTATAGTTTTTTTACTTGCTTGGTCGAGTAATGAACCAATTACTAAACCTATAAAGGGTGGAATAAAAAGAACAAATAAAACTGCATTTCCTGATAATGTGCTGGCAACCGCAATGCAACCGCCTACTGCTGTCAGACAACCATAACTACATCCAACGGCAGCTTTTTCGTTATATTTATTTTCAATTTTTTTTATATTTTCCTCTGCATGTTTTTTTACTTTGGCAATTGCCTCTATATATGGACTGACATCATTGATAAAGTCATTAATGAAATGCCTATCTCTTTCACAAGACAAATCTAATGTTACACTTGTCAAATTTTTAATGACTTGACGAGTTTTATACAAGTCGGCAGCTTTCCAAGATGTACCACAATCAAGACAAACGTTGGCATTTCTGTCTTCACCTGTAACCGCACCAACTGCTCCTCCTACAACTCCAAATAAAGCCCAACCAGCAACAGCACGCCCCCAATCTACATTTGTATCTTTTTTTAGCTGAATATGCTCCGATCCACAATTAGGACAATTAGCCATTTTGTTAATAAATTAGTTTAGAAGTCAACTTTCTTACATATTTATTTTTCCCTTTTTCATCTTTCTAATTTTCATAATCTGATTTTTTTGAGTTAACCTTTTAATTAATGTGAAGCAAAACCGACTTTTCGAGCGATCGCGCTGGCGACTGGCTAGCTGGTATGCAGCAATTCTGAGTATAGTCTTGTCGATCTGCGCTTGGGGATTTTATGAAGCAGTCGCCCATGCCTATCGCATCACCATTAACCAAGAATTAGAATCGGTAGCAGGAACTCTTCACGATAGTCTGTTACCCGTTCTCAAACAGCCAGGGAAAATAGAACCTGAAGTAAAAGAGCTATTACCCAATACGTGCCTTGTGGAAACAGGTTGCTACAATCGCGATCGTTTTCAACCGTTGAGGTTGGGAGTAATCGGACAAGATAAGTATTATTTACGTTTGTTTGCTCTTTCAGGAGATTTCGTAGCAGTGGCAGGAATGCAGCCCGAATTACCTCAAGTATTCGCTCGGCAGGAGTGGGAAACTCTGACAGATTCTCAAGGAACTCGCTATCGGCAAATTTCTTTTCTCTTACACACTCAACAGGGTAAGAATTGGGGTTATCTTCAAGTGGGTAGAAGTCTCCAAGACTTTGATACTTATGTTGCTAATGTCAAATGGATACTGCTATTAGGAATACCTTTAGTAGTGCTGTTAGTAGCGGGTGCTAGCTGGTGGCTGTCGGGATTAGCTATCCGCCCGATTTACCAATCCTATCGGCAGATGCAGCAATTTACCGCCGATGCTGCCCACGAACTCAGAACCCCTCTAGCAGCCATTCAAGCAACGGCTCAATCCAATTTCATGCTGCCCAATCTCTCTGAGGGTAAAGCCAAAGATACCCTCAAAAGTATCGTCAAACAGAACAAGCGTTTATCTTATTTAGTAGCAGATTTATTAATCCTGTGTCGCATAGATGGAGAGTTAAGCAGTAAGCACTCTAACAAAAAAAGAGAAAAAGTTGCTTTGGCAAACCTAATTATTGAAGTAGAAGAAGATTTGGCAGCTTTGGCAATGGCTTCCGAAATCGAGCTTAGTTCCCAAATTAAAGTATCTCAACCTATCGAGATAATGGGCGATCGCCAACAGCTATATCGTTTGATTACTAATTTAGTTACTAACGCGATTCAATACACTCCAGTCGGGGGGAAGTAACCATAACTCTCACTGAAGAAAGTCAAAATGCAGTAATTGGCGTTGTCGATACGGGTATTGGTATTGCTAAAAATGAACAGAAACACATCTTTGACCGTTTCTATCGGGTCGATAAGGCTCGTTCTAGAAGTCAGGGTGGTTCTGGACTAGGATTACCCATTGCTCGTGCGATCACTCTGGCTCATAATGGCAGTCTGGAAGTACAGAGTGAAATCGGTCGGGGTAGTCAATTTATTGTCAAATTAGCAAAATTAGATCGATAGCACACTTAAGATCTTTTGTGTGATTTTTTGACTTTTCGATTAATTTGCAGCCACATAATAATTCCTGTAATAGCAATAAATAACACTCCAAAAGCATTAAGCAAAGGGTAAATAAGCTCTAGATTGATACTGCCAAATTTACCTCGATGCAAGTCTAATAACCACAAAAAGTTTTCACCTTTACCTGTAATTACTGCTACTTGAAATAAAGAACCTGTAATTGCTGTCAAAAATAACGGCAAGAACATAAGAGGTGCAAAAATATAGTGCCAATAACGTATACGAGTTTTTAAATTGCTCATAGCATTGTCTTTTTAATCGATCGCAATAAAAATAGTTCTAATTCAATGATTATTTATGTAGCCAATTTTTGAAACCTAATAGTAAAAAAGGACTAGCGATTAGCAGAGTGAAAATAGATTCTCCCAACCCTGGAATCAGAGTGACAGTTTCTAGTTGGGGTGTAATAGTGGTTTCTTCTTTTACTGTCGATTTAGGAATGAGATTTGGTGGAATTGCAGTTGGTTTTGTTTGAACTTCTAGTGATTGAGAATTATTTGGTTGCTCGGTTTGACTCTGATGATGAGTTTCAGTTTCTAACGAATTAGATTTTGTTTGCTGGTGATTGACTCCATTATGTGCTATTAACACTTTTATACTCCCTGGGAATAGATCTTTAATCTACACTTTAAAGCTCGGTTTAAAGTGTAAAAATTATAACAACATTCACATTATCGGCAACTAAATTGTTTTGTTTTGAGTCAAATAGTCAAAATATTAATCAAAATCGAGGTAAACAATCGCTAAATAATTAATTATCTTCTAGATGCGCCTCTCTTTGTCTTTCTAGCTCATAATCCAAGCATTCTGGAGCTTCTTTTGTTAGTACTATGCTAGGATGAACCGCACACTGTTTGATTTTAATAATCGATAACTTTGTTAATTAGTCTCGAACAAGAGGAAAAGTAGAAAACTTGTTTTCTAACTCAGTAGGGAAAATTTCATGGCATCTATATGCCATGTGTTTGGCAAAACCAGCTACTTCGTCATTCCACTCCCGTCGCAGCGAAACGTATCTATCTGCACCAGTTTCGATATCTTCTGGGGTTTTTATGCCCTCAGACTGTAGCCATTGAATAACGTGGTAATACCATTCACGCCATTGGGCTTCACAGGAGTAGGACTTAATCAAACTTTGAGGTAAAAAGGAGTCTGCTAGCTGCTTCAGGGTATATAAACCGCTCGACTGTAATTCGGTGACAGCAGCAGAGCCGATTAAGGTTTTGTATTCTCGATGGTGCAGCGCGGTTTTGATTAACGTCGCAGTATCCATCGTTATTAAGATCATTCGCGCCAGGGAGTAATGAGTCTCTGGGAAACGAAAATAGTGTAAGACGGGATAAGACTTGTGAGATTCGAGTAATTGCAGTAAATTTCGCGCCATGCTGGTAATATCTTGTTTGGCGTTATCAAATTCACCGCTCATTTCCCAACCTAATAGTAATTCGACAGCATGAGCTTTTGTACCAGTACGAAGATACAGACTTAAAGCAAAAACGTTTCGTTGTGTTAAAGCATTTAACACTGAAAGTAAATAAGTTAAGGTAACGGTAAAAGTAGCGAAGCCTAACGCTGCTTCGAGGATTGTGACTAGACGACAGATTGTAGTCTTAGGAATTAAATCTCCCACTCCTAAAATGGTAAAGTTGAATCCACTGTAATAAAGAGCAGTAGCGAAATCATTAGGTGTTTTTCCCTGGCTGGCTTGGATACCTTGACCCAAAGCAGACCAAACAATTAAGGCAAAACCAATAATGAATAAAGCAGTCCAAACTAAGACGATCGCCACCAAAACCACCGAACCACAATAAGCTAAGATGCGATCGCTCATACTCCACCGTGCTATCTGTCGAAATATTTTCCACATTCCTTGACTAATAGGCATACTTAAGACACTATTACCCGTGCGGGGATACAAAACAGTCATGAATATATCGACCGCAGCTATAGCTATTAGAACCAATCCAAATGTTCGAGTTAACCAAGCCATCAATTTGTTTTATACTTGTATTTCAATCAAATGCGCTAATTGCGAGCGCCATAGCAAATAAAGCTGCTATTGACTTTTCTATTCCTGGGTAGACATAACCTCGTCTGGATTCTCCACCTCGATAACCGATAGAGCTTTTGCACGGGCAAGTATTCGTTCTACCTCAACTAATCTTTGTTGGGGAAGGGTCAGTCTAACCTCATATTTAGAACCAGAAGAAGAAGTCTGAAACAGTCGAATCAAAGCACCAAGCAGCCAGGCGATACAGGCAAAGATTCCTGCCCAGAAGAAAATAACCACGACTAGCCCGCCAGAAAGAGTGGGAGCAATAAGACCGGGAATCGGAATTCGTCCTGAAAAGGTAAACGCACCCCAAAATGCGCCCAGGATGCTGCCAATAATTAGCCCCGCCCAAGCAAGATTGCCGATTTCCACCACTGAAACTCCGGCCTTGGCTTCGGCGATCGCTCTTCGAGCTTGTTTGTCAGATACTCGCTCTATCCGAACGGAGGTTGTATCGTTGGATAGTCTTTTAGCTAGTTTTTCAGCCTTAGCTCGATGGTCGAAGTAAGCAACAATGTGGCGATGGAATTGCTGCGGATTAGTATGCTTGTAAATAGTAGACATCTGTTATTCTCCTTCGTTTGCTGCTTCAAGTGACTTAGGCTGCAACAAGTTATCGATTTCTGCCTGTAGGCGAGTGCTAATCGCCTCGCTGTTGCCCACAATGCTGCCGTGATTCAATAACTGGTCGCGAGGGGCTGTGGGGCGGGGGCGCACGGTGTAGTCGAGATAACCCCGTACTGACTCGGGAATGTTATCTTGCTCGACTAGCAGCATCGGTCCATGCTTGCCTCGGTGGGAAAGAATCGAGCCAGCAATGGTTTCAGCCCAGCGCTCGGGGTTGGCAAAGGTAAAATTATGTCCTGGTTCGGCAACGCCTCAGCCCAGCCTGCGCGGAATGCGCCAAATCCAGTAGCCGAAGTTATTACCCAGATCGGCATAACCAGCGAAATAGGAGCATTTGATAGGGGTCTTCAGCTGAGAGCCTCTGTACGTGTCCGTATTGTGAGAGATCTTTCATCACTGCTTCAGATACCGCCGATTCTGGACCCATAATATACATATAGGTGGGACCATAGCGTCGTTCGAGTATTTCTCCAGTTTTTTCGAGGATGCTGTCTCGCCCTACAAAAGCAATATTGCTCATGGCGTGTGCTAAAAACGCGGTCGCTGGCAGAGCAAAGGCTGGTTCGTCGAGAGAAGCAATAAACACCACGTCGGGGTGATTGCCCATCATGCTAGCTCTGTAAGCATCAATGTCAAAAGCCAGATCGACGGGATCGTTACTCTCTGAGCTAATGCGCCGAGTCTTAAGTCCCATCGCTTCGACTTCACTGACGACGGCATCGGAAATTAGCCCTACTACCAAGACCTGCACATTAGAATCATAAGTAATGCTAATGGGATTAAGTACTTCCATCATTGCCTTAGTGACTGGTGGTAGCCTGTCGGCTTCGGTATACAAAATTGGCGCGTCAATCGGCATATGAATTAGCTGTTCGACCGTCATCAGACCTGCATCTAAATTGGGATTGGCTAATATCACGGCATTGGGACGGCTCAACTCACTGGTAGCAGGAAAGGTAATTTGAGCCAGCGTAGCAGCAGTTTCATAAACATCGCTTCCAGCATAACGAGCCGTAAAGCCAGTAATTTGAGTATTTTCGGGATAAATACTGAGAGCTACCTCTGGCTGTTGAGCTTGGACGGAATTGCTACTAAGGCGATCGCTCATCCATAGTCCAGATACCGCTATTATTGACAGTAATAGCCAACTGGTGAACCAAATAAATCGTTTCATCGTTCAAAGTTGTTAGTTATTAATTGTTAGTGGTTAGTGATTAATACTTCTGACCCCTCTAGTTACATATCACCAGGCTGAATGTCGTGCTTGACCAGTAAAGCATCAAACGGCAGTGCTACTAGCCAGCCCACCGCGATCGAAACTACCGTCGTTCCCCACCACAGCAGTTCGTCATCATCGGGCATCTCGCCGAGGTTGACCATCTGTATCCACCACATAAAGCCCATCATGCCGAAAGCCATTGCCGTCATCGAGACAAAAGCTGGGAAAAATGCTCGCTTGACTGCCTCACCGTAGGAGCAATCTCCGTTCATCATAAACATCCCCGCGTGCATAACCAGCCAGTGTAACAAAAGCGCACCCAAGTAGGCTGCATAAATGCCAAACATCATCGAGTTAGTCAGCCAAAATAATGGACCTTCAAACACTACCAATGGCAGACCTAAAAACGTTACTATCCAGAAAATCACCAGCATCAGAGGTCCGTCAAAACCTCGATTCATTGCCGAAGCTGCCATCACCCCATTGAAGCTAGGTCGCTGCCAAGATGTTCTCATGCCATCTTTTTTCCAGGGGGCTTGGTCGTAGCTCATCGAGTAAATCCATACGCCAACAGGTCCAAATACCAACCCCAGCAGTACCCAGGTAACTAGCATCATCGTGCTAATTTGGGGTAGCCTGCGCCAGCTATAGAAAATCAACCAGATCGCGCTTACGATTCCAGCCACAATCCAAACAATTAACAGCATTTCTAGACCTGAAAGTCCATAATCGCCTTGAGAGCGGTAATCATTGATTTCCTGCGTTAGATCGGCACGTCCCTGTACAGCCGAGTTAATGATGTCGTAATCTCCTAAAATCCAAACATGGTTGAAAGGACCTTCTACGGGGTTGGTATACCATTCCGTTCTTGCTTTCCAGAGATACTGTCCCGTGAGAATCGGAATCCGATCGCCGTCTGTCCACAGTAGCGGTCCAAATTTACCAAAGCGTCCCAAAGACACTCCCGTGATCGCCATTTCTGGTAAATCTCGGTTAGCCAACACAAAGTTATAGTGAGCATTGACTCGCCAGCCAAAATTGTTCAGCTCAAAACCCCAACCAAAGTCATTGTCTTCGTCATAAAACTCAGCCATTTCCAGGGCAGCAGTAATATCATTGTTGGCAGACAAATTTTTATAGGTGCCAAATTCATCTAGCCCTAAAGTCCTACCGTCTACCCCCAGAGTGTAAATACGAGCATTACCATTACGTCGTAATAAAGCTTCGCGGGTTGGCTGTGGCAACTCATCATCGGCAAATAGCACTGTATCCCCCGACTGAGCTGCCCAGTAAGCAGCAGGAATGGCAAATCCAGGATCTTCTGACACCAGCAGAACGTTAATAGTTGGTGAACCAGCGATCGATGCGGTAGCAGCATCTACTGAAGCTGCCAGACTAGCAGCATCGGTTTGGGAGAACTCGCCTGGAACATTTGGTACTGAAGATTCTACTCTCACTGCGGATACACTTTCATCCATAACCAGTGGTCCATTTAGCCAGCGTATTAGCGGTGCTGCTGCTACACCCGCTTGCCAGCTATTGGTGGGAACGCGGACAATTCCACTGGGGGGTTGGTTGCCAGCTTCGGGAAACAGAGCGTTAGCAACTGACAAACTAAGAGCTGCTGGTGTTGAAGCTAGAAAGCGACTGCTGTTTTTGGTATTTGGCGTAATTACTGCCGGTATCGGCTCTGGTGGCTTCCACGTAATCCAGAGAATGTATCCAGGAACAAACAGAATGAAGAAGGCTAGCAGCAAAGCAACCACAACCACAATTTTACGCATATTTATACCTATTTCTTAAAATTTAAGCCCAAGTCTATTTGATAGACTGATATACTGCACTATTGACTATTTCTCTAATTCTTTTATCCGTTAGCTTTTTACTTCATTGAGCATCTAGCATTTTTTAATGTCTAATGTTTAACGTGTTGAAAAGTGCACTAATAAAACAGTCCTGCTATTCCACGGGAGGACTACGGCGACGGCTTGCATTCGCACTCCAAATTGCCAGGCACAAAATGATTAGCCCAACGATAACGTCATTCCACAACGCACTAGAAGCACCGTACAGCAGTACAAAAGGAGCAATTATTAGCCGCCATGCTCAATGCATTTAACCAACTTAACCAAGCTGCTCTGTATGCACCAAATAACCTAAGTGCAGCCAGGATGGCAATGATTATACCAATGGCAATATCATTACCTCTCGATGCAGAAGTGACATAACCTAAGAGAAAGGGAGCGATAATTAACCAGATTCCTAGTAGTAGATTTACACCACTAGCTGTTTTGACTTGTTAAACTGAACTGTTAGTCATGATGTTTTTCCTCATCGACAATTTTTACTGTTTGTTCAAAGTATTGATTTTTATCCATTTCACTGGTTTCCCAGTCAACTCGTGTAACTAATGTGTAAATCATACTAACTCTACTAAGCCAACTTCGCCCGTCTCAACATCACAGCATTAATTGCCACAATTACAGTTGATAAACTCATTAGTAACGCGCCAACTGCGGGGGAAAGTAAAATCCCCCAAGTATAGGCTACACCTGCTGCTAAAGGAATCGCGATAACGTTATAACCCGTCGCCCAAAACAGATTTTGAATCATTTTGCTATAGGTTTTTTTGGCTAAATTGAGAGCTTTGACTGCATCTAGAGGATCGTCTTCAATTAACACTAAATCGGCAGATTCGATAGCTACATTCGTCCCTGCACCAATCGCTAAACCCATATTGGCTTCTAGTAGGGCAGCAGCATCGTTAATACCGTCACCAACAAAAGCGGTAGGTCTTTTTTGCTTTAATTGTTTGATGATATTTACCTTGTCTTCTGGCAAAGCCCGGGCATAATATTTATCAATACCTAAATCGTTGGCTACGGTACGAGCAACGGCTTCAGCATCTCCCGTAATCATTACGGGTTGAATGTTTTCGCTTTGTAGTTTATTAATAGTTTCTCTGGCTCTTTCTCTGACTTTATCGGCTAGGGATATTACCGCTACTGCTTGTGATTCATCCAGCAGTACCACCGCGCTTTCACCCCGTTCGTCGGCAATATTTAAACCTTTTTGTAAAGAGTTGGGCAAATATAGCTGCTGTTCCTCAATCCATTCTGGTCTGCCTACTTGATAGGTTCTACCGTTAACTCTTCCTTTTACTCCTCTACCCGTTACCGTTTCAAAGTCAATCATCTGGGGCAGTTCTAACTCTTCAAATTCTGCTGCTTCCACGATCGCTTTACCTAAAGGATGTTCCGAAGAAGTTTCTAAGGCTGCTGCGATCGCCAGTGCTTCATCTTCATCCATCCCTTCAACATAGATTTTCTGTACCCCAAAGTGTCCTTCAGTCAGCGTTCCCGTTTTATCAAACGCCATAGTTTTAATATCTTTGGCTCTTTCTAAAGCATCGCGGTTACGAACTAGAATTCCGTTTTTAGCAGCCAAGGCAGTAGAGTTGGCGATAACCAAGGGAATCGCTAAACCCAAAGCATGAGGACAGGTGATAACTAGAACGGTGACACTACGGTTGATGGAAAATACTAAATCGCTAATTGACAGCCAAACGATAAAAGTTAGCGTACCTGCAGCGATCGCAATTAAAGTCAACCAATAAGCGGTGCGGTCTGCTAGAACCTGATAGCGACTGCGCGAATTCTGCGCTTCTTCTACCAAACGCATGATTTGGCTGAGGGTGGTTTCATCCCCGGTGCGAGTAACCCTAACCTTTACCGAACCTGCGTTGTTGACCGAACCCGCTACTACTTCATCCCCTTCTTGTTTTGGTATGGGACGAGATTCCCCAGTTAAAAAAGCTTCGTCTACTTCCGTGGCACCCTCAATTACCTCTCCGTCGTTGGGAATCTGTTCTCCAGGTCGAATTAGAATTATGTCTTCTGCTGTTACTTCACTAACGGGAATATCCTCAACTTTCCCATTACGCAATAGATGCGCTTGAGCGGGAACTAATTCCTTGAGAGATTCCAATGCCTGGGATGCACCTTGTACTGAAGCCATTTCCACCCAGTGTCCCAGCAGCATAATATCTACTAATGTTACCAGTTCCCAATAAAATGGCTCCCCTCGCAATCCCAGAGTTACTGCCAGACTGTAGACAAAAGCTACTGTAATCGCCAAGGCAATCAGAGTCATCATGCCAATTTGACTGCGTAACTCGTGCCATGCACCTTTGAGGAATACCCAGCCACCGTAGAAATAAATAATAATCCCTAGTACGGGACTTATCCAGTTTGAGCCAGGAAATTCTATGGCTTGATAACCCAACCAGCTTTGTAACTGCGAGGAAAAATAGAGAACTGGCAGGGTTAGAATTAGACAAATAAAGAAACGACGTTTGAAAATTTCTGGATTATGACCGGCGTGCTTGTCGTGTCCGCCATGACCGTGATGTCCGTCGCGTTCGCGTCGATGATGGTTTTCTTGGGAGTGGTGATGACGAGCAGAGTGATGCTGCCTAGTTGGTTGTTGTGTCATTAATTTGCACCTATGTAAAATAAATTCGTGCTTGAAGCTAAAACGTCTGGAAAGGTAATAGCTGCTAGCTTTCATAAAAAATTGTTAATTGCTAATCTACTCTAGAGTTGTGTTTATAGCTGCCGTGCATGAACGAGTGCATTAATGGACAAAGTAGTAAAAACAACCAAGGTGAGACAGTAACTAAATGCGACCAATACATGGTAACGAGCCAAAAAGTGCCAATCCCAAGTGAGACTAATAAAACAATTGTGTAGGGCGATTGCCAACGCCGAGTAATTCTGTTGCGTACCATATATTTTTCCTCATCATATATTGTGGTTATTTGCGATCGAGAAAAAATTCAATTTATTAAATTCTAAAATTTAGCTTAAACTCTATAGTTAACTTGAGACTCAAGTATTTATTTACAAATGTTTACTCGTCGCGATCGAATTAAGGTCGAAAAATACTAGCAATTACTCCATAAGCTATTTCATATAATAGCAGCATGGTGAGAAATCATCGAGCGTAAGAATTACTGATTGCCTACTCCTGTCATAAGTAGATTTCATAGCGAGAAAGATTTATTAGTAGTGATAAATAAAAGTGCGTAGCGGAAAGTAAAAAGCTAAGTTTTGCCAACTTTTTAGCCTCCGCTCGATCTTTTAGGCAGCTATAGCAGCAATTTTGTTATATTCTTCTACTGCATCGCGACAAGCTTGAGCGCACTTCTGGCAATGATTTATATCGTGAGAACTGCATTCATCGGCAAAAGCCTGACAAATTTCTGCACAAGCTTTAGTTAAGTTAGGAATGAAGCGAGAACCACGCACCATATATGTAGAAATGGTACGGCAAATTTCCGCACAGTCTAGACAGGTACGAGCGCATTTCAGCATATCGGGATTACCCATACAGGCTTCGGCACAATGTTCGCATTCCACTGCACATTTCATTGCGACATCAAAACTAGATTGATATTTTTCATGAACCTGGCTGCCTGACACAAGTGCCTCAAAAGCTTACACTCTATAGAATTTGCTTTTTTCTCTAAAAAGACATTTTCTAAGAAAGCGATCGCTTGAAAGCGTTGATTTATTGTACTGGAAAAATTCAATTATCACGAAAAATATGAGTTTGACATAGATGTGTCAGGCAGTCAGTTCATGAACTAATAACATCAGGTATTTCCTATTATTTTTCTGCAATGTTCAGATAATAGGTAAATGTGGCAATTGATTCGTCTATCAACCGTAATAAATAATATTTCTATCTATAGTTATGGTCTAATTTCATACCTATTTAATAATTGTTTGTTAATAAAAAACACCTTAACAGGATATCTGAAAAGTCTTAATGATTACCTTCGAGCAAATTTACTCGAACGAAATTACTAGGATTATAATCCGATCTTCTAGGTATAGAATTAGATCTCAAGGTGACAAAATTTACTTTTCAGACCACCTCTAAAACTCGTATATTTTTAGTTATTAAATGTCTATCAAACATTGATCATCAAATTACCCATCATGCCTAAATCCTCGTGATCTAAAATATGACAATGATAAACTGTCTTACCAGGAAAATCTCTAAAACGAACTCGACAGCGTAGCGTTTCTCCTGCCCGAACTAAGACCGTATCTTTCCAAGCTCGAAAGGGTTCGGCTTGTCCATTGCGACTTATTACTTGAAAGGGATTGGTGTGCAAGTGGAAGGTATGATCCATTACGCCTGTATTGGTAATTTCCCAATCTTCTACTGTATTAAGAGATACCTGAGTATCTAACCGTTGACGGTCGAACGCTTTGCCGTTAATTAAGAAGACCATACCCATGCCAGGAGCCATGCTGTGGTTGAGAATGAAGCGACGCACTCTTTGAGGTTCGGGCAGTGTGTCTACAGGAAGGAGTTTTTGGGGTAAGGGAAGAGTTTCCACCTGTCCCCTATAAGTTAAAGTTGCTAGATTCCTGGTGCTTTCCCAGTCCGAACGAGCCATCATTCCCGGACCCATACCTCGACCCATCATGCCACCACCCATCATTCCCATGCCCCCACGGTTGTAGGGCAGAGCTAGCAATCTATATTGCTTTGGTACTCGCTCTCCGCGAACTAATACCTCAGCCCGTTCTCCTGGAGTCAACAGCAACTCCCTGAGTTCGACTGGTTCAGAAAGAGAAATTCCGTCCGTAGCGATCAGATAGAGGGGGGGATCTTCTAAAGCTAAACGATAAAAACGGGAAGTAGAAGCATTGACCAGACGCAGGCGCAGCAATCCCCCCTGGGAAATTGACAAGGTAGGATTGACCTGACCGTTTGTCGTAATCAGCGGTCCTTCTCGTCCTATCATTTGTGCCACGTGCCGGGGCGGCGATATTCGTCCATCAGTATCGAGGTCAAAATCTTTGAGAAATAAAAATACCTCCTGGGCTGCTTGAATCTCAGGAATTGCATCGAGTTGTCCTCGAATGACGAAAGTTCCTCCTAAACCTGCAAAGACTTGCTCGGCTACTAATCCATGCAGGTGGGGATGATAGTAAAAAGTACCTCCAGGATGATTGTCGGGAATGGTGAATTCGTAGGTGAAGGTTTCGCCACTGGGGATGTTTAGAAAGATGTTATCGGCATTGCCAGTTGGCGGTACGTGCAGTCCATGGTAATGAATATTGGTCGGTTGGGGTAAATTGTTAATCAAGCGAATGCGGACGCTATCCCCTGGTCTGGCTTCAAGCTGGGGACCAGGAATCTGATTGTTGTAACTGTATAAGTACCCTTGTTGTCCTGCTAGGTTAACTGCCCCGTAACTAGCATCGAGGGTAAGAGCTAAAACTCCGTTCTTACTGGTGTATTGGTTCGGCTCAGGGGATGACGATTGACCAGCTACACGAGATGCCAGAAACACGGCACTAGCACTACTGACCCCAAGGATTAAAAATTGTCTGCGGTTCAAGCGTCCCATATCGAACTTACCAACTTAACTATCAGCTTTCCTAGCTCCCTTTGACTTACCAGCAACAAGAACCCCAGTCTCCTTGTCGATTCCAATTGCGATTTCCACTCCAAGTGGGAATGCCGTTATTGTTTCTCAGTTCTAGCACTTTGTCTCCCTGCCGTACTTCGGCTGCCATGATGACGGGATTGCCTGCCCAATTGACTTGAGAACCTTTTACCTCAATTTCATCACCTGAGTTGACTTGGAAGCCTCGCTCGTCGAGATACCATGCAGGTCCGAGATGTACGGGTACGGTTTGGTCTTCAGTTTTGACTAACAGCTGCATTCCTTGACCCATACCACTCATGGGCGTGAAGCTGTTCGTACTGACTACCGTTCCACGGATTGTCTCAACCGTACTAGGGTCGTACATACCGCCGTACTGACTATCATGTGTGATTCCCAATGAGCCAAATAACTGACAGTTCGCAACAATTATTTAAGTATGGTAGTCAACCACCAATGACTAATTACCATCTATGATGTCTATCACTCATGCAGTGATTGGCTTTGCCAGTATGCGAAGCGTAATCGCCGCAGCAGGAATATCTTTAATCTTAGGAACCACCGAACCATTACCGTTGGATTTGCCATTATCGGTTCGTAGCTTCCCGACTTGGACACTACCACTTCAACCATTGGAAAAATTTTCTTTTTTGGCAACGGCAGCGATCGCCCTCCTGTGTTTGGGAATTTATCTCGCCAACGTTGGGGGCATAACTCAGAAAGTCTCACAGAATCTGGGCTTGAGAGACGGCATCATCAGAGTATACAATGAGAATGCTAGTACCAACAAAGTCTATGCGAATATTAAGGGTTTCTGGTCGAGCGATAGAACTATTACCGATGGGAAGCATTTAGTCATTGGGAATGAAGGCAGTGAGTTTATGGAGAGGAGATTTATAAGACTGGAAAACAGATAATTACTAGTAAAATCACTACAGACAGTGGGGAAACTACTACTAATTTAATGATGAGGATGCCGTAGAACCATTGCTAGAACTACGTGATGCTTATCCCGATGCTGATATAAATGGAGAACTGGCGGCAGATTTCCCCGAAGATGTCAAGATACCAATTGAACCTAACCAAATGACTACAGCTAAGTTGACTGGTAGTACGATTGATTTTGATTATTGTCGGTTGGAACGGGCGATCGCGTTGTTGAGGAAACAGTGTGCAGTAGGCACAGTAGAAGTAAGGATAGTTAATAGCTAGTTTGTCGAGTTTGCAGAGGTTAGCATAGTGCAGACTGTGCAGGGGAATCGATTAACCCGAGCGGCCGCACCACGGCATCTAATAGGTCTGCATCCAGTGGACTAACATCTATGCGCCCCAACCGCCATCGGTTCGTAGGGTCGCTCCAGTAATGTTGCTGGCTTCTGGTGAAGCCACAAACGCTACCAAGGCTGCCACATCTTCGGGTTTGCCGTAGCGACCGAGAGCTATCATATACTTTTGGTAGTCAGCCTGTTCCCCATCAGCGGGGTTCGAATCGGTATCAATTGGACCAGGTTCTACACAGTTAACGGTGATGTTCTGCGGATCCAAATCTCTTGCCCAGCCCCGTGTCAGTCCAGCTATGGTAAACTTAGTGGCACAGTAGATGGAAAGTCCTGGCATGGGCACCGCTTCGCCTAACGAGCTGCCAATATTGATGATCCGTCCGCCCGACTCCATGCGTCGAGCCGCTTCCCGACTGGCGACGAACACCCCGCGCACGTTGAGGTTAAATTGCTTGTCAAAGGCTTCGTCGGTAATCTCGGCTAGGATACCAGGGACGGCGGTACCTGCATTGTTTACCAGAATTGAGACCTTGCCCAAACTTTTTTCGGCTTCGTCGAACAAGTTGATCACCTGGGCTGGGTCACTCATGTCGGCTTTGATAGCGATCACCTTGCCGCCATCGGTCCGAATCTGCTCCACCAGATGATTGGCTGCATCGGCACTGCTGGCGTAGTTCACTACCACATGAGCACCGTGGGCTGCTAGCTTTTGGCAAATCGCCGCTCCGATGCCACGGGAGCCACCGGTAACGAGGGCAACTTTGTTAGATAACGGTTGGTTCATGAAGAGTAACTAAGATAGAAAACAAAAACATTATAGAGGTTGAGTTAAACTAAGCCGAAGGGTCACCCCTCCGACTCGTCTGCAAAACTGGACGTGAAACTTTCACTTCATCCAGCTTCTCAACAATCTGATGCTTGTCATGCATGCATACCTCGATGAACTTGGTCATGGCAATGTTGGTGAAGTAGAGCCAAGTTATTTCTTCTATGATTTTGATGATTACCATCCAAATGGTGGACTTCCAGAAGATTACTTGAGTCAAAATAAAGTCCGCAATAAGAGCATTTACCTCCTTGTGACTTCAATAATCGGGCGATATGATTGGGTAGTTCAGGATGTTTGCCTATTCTTTTGGCCCAATAACTCCAATCACCATCAAACGGACTGCGGTCGCTTTGAACTTTGATATGTCGCACGATGGGAGTTTGTGAGTGAGTGAGTGGCTAATTTCAGCAGTTGGTTGCCCAAGAGAGCTGCGAAAACCCAACCCCCACCACTGTTAACCAGCCAGTATCGGCTTGCTATCCATCTACCGCTTTTATACTGATAACTGATCGCTGGTCACTGATAACTGAATTGCCCTGTCTCAACAGTAGCGATCGCTGTGTAGAGCAGCTTACCAATAGAGTGATCGCCAACTCAAATAAACTCCAGCAGACAGCAGAAAGAATCGCTCTCATCGAACAGAGACTTGAAGTTACAGAAGAGAGAATCGACTACACCAGCAAAAAGAAGTGGACTAACTACATCACCACGAATCCCGTAGACATCATTCAAAATCTCTTTGGTGGCGGTGGTATGCAGCGAGATAATCTGGCGATCGCCAATCTAGATATCAGAACCGCAGACTTATTGGCAGCTAAAGCGGAACTAGAAAGGCAGCAGGAAGAAGAGAAGGGAAAAATTGAAGATAAAGTGCTACACCTGCTCTTAAATTATGAAGCTGCTCAACGCAAACATGAGTTACTAACTTCTCAACTAGAGATTTTAGAGCAGCAAAGAGAAGTATAGCCCTTCTCAAAATGGTGAGATACAGTAACAGGAATCAGCGAACCAATTACAAATGTCTTTCAAAGATACTTGAGCACAAGCTTCAGCCTCAGTTGGATGTAGAGTTTTGTCTTGGCGAGCATTCCCTTGCGTCTTACGCCGACGCGGGGTCTCGCCGCTTTTTAACGGTTAATTGCAATTTTTGAGTCATTCTTCCCATCGTGGCACGAGAAACATTAATGCCTAACTTCTCATCTAGCATTTGGCATAACTCGTCTAAGGTTGCATCATTGTTTTGTTCAATCAACTCCGCCAAAACTACTAAATTGTCAGAACTTAATTTGAGTTTGACTCCTCCATTGAAAGGTTAGGGGGCTATTTCTCCTGTAGTTCGATATTGTTTGAGTAATTTAAAAATAAAACTTAAAGCGACATCAAACCTTTTAGCTAATTGACGCTGAGAAATTTCCTCTTGGTTGTAGACATCAATAATTTTCTGTCTGAAATCGAGTGAATACGCTTTCATTCCAAATTTCCTATTAAAATTTTAATAAGTGTATCTCACTTATTTGAGAACCGCTATAGCCCTCTTATGTCAAACTCCGAGAATTAGTATTAACATAAATAAAACTATAAGATTATTCGCTGTTGCTTGTTTAATGGAAGATGTGGAAGAATTATCCCAGCTAGAACTAATCTGGGTCGATGGTGGTTATACAGGGAAAAACTTGGCTCGCGTAGTCAAGAAGCTATGCAACGCCGAAGTTGAAGTCATCAAGCGCAGTGATGATTCCTCTGGATTTCAAATCTTGCCTCGGCGATGGGTTGTTGAGAGAACATTTAGCTGGTTGGTTAGTTCTCGTCGTTTAGGTTTAGACTACGAACTCTCGCCAGAAGTTAGTGAGGCTCTTATCTATACTGCAATGATACGACTTATGTTACGTCGATTAAGTGCTTAATTTTTACTTTTAAAACAACTCAAATAATGATTGAGGCGGTAAACCAATGAGTTTGAAAAAAGCGATTGCTTTCTAACTAAGCCACAGCGCGTCCACATTCAAATAATAGTTTTCAACTAGGAGCTAGACGAATTTACCAAACCCTTCTCTTTACCCCAAATTTCTTGAAAACTGCAGTTTTTGAGCTTTGGCGGGTTTAGCTCATGCTACTAGTATCGATTAACTTGTCTCAGCCTCAAGGGTTAAGTTGGGAAGCGAGTTTATTTTTCAGTGGCAATAATTTCGACCAACCCGAGCCCAAAAAAAATTTCTTACGTTCACCAAACTTTTACTCCTTTAGATTATCTTTTGTCTAACAGTAAAAAATAAGAGATCGTTATAATTCGGTCGAAGTTTTTTCTGCTAGCTGCGATCGACACCATATTACTTTGTTGGCTTAGATTACTAACCAACTAAATAGGTAAAAAGCGGCAAAATCTACAGTATTTTATTGGCTAATCCTCTATCTATCGGGAAAACAAATCATAAGTGATGCTAAGTAATATAACCAAAGCAGAAATACCTTCTAGAACTAAAACTACCCTCGAAGTTTCTATTGTCATGCCTTGTTTGAACGAAGCCGAAACTTTAGCTATCTGTATTAAAAAGGCGAAATATTATCTCAACGAGAACAATATTTATGGAGAGGTGATCGTTGCCGATAATGGTAGTCAGGATGGCTCGCAAGACATTGCTAGAAGTCTGGGTGCGAGAGTTGTGAACGTACCGACTAAAGGATATGGTAGTGCCCTTCTAGGGGGAATTGCGGCAGCTCGTGGCGAATATATTATTATGGGTGATGCCGACGACAGTTATGATTTTAGTAACTTGGCTCCCTTTGTCAAAAAGCTGCGCGACGGTTACGACTTGGTGATGGGAAATCGTTTTAAAGGCGGAATCAAACCAGGAGCAATGCCCAAGCTACACCGCTACTTAGGTAATCCAGTCTTAACGGGAATTGGCAGACTCTTATTTGCTAGCCCCTGCGGTGATTTTCACTGCGGACTACGGGGTTTTAGAAAAGATGCGATCGCTTCTCTTCAGTTGCAAACCAGGGGTATGGAATTTGCTAGCGAAATGATCGTTAAGGCAACTCTGAACAAGATGCGAATTACAGAGGTTCCTACTACTCTATCTCCCGATGGTCGCAGTCGTCCTCCCCACCTCAATACTTGGCGCGATGGCTGGCGACACCTGCGTTTTCTATTAATGTATAGTCCTCGTTGGCTGTTTTTCTATCCCGGGGTCTTTTTGATTTTGGCAGGATTGCTAACTACTCTGTGGTTGTTGCCCAGTCCTAAGGTGCATACTCTACTTTATTCTTCGACGGCAATGACTATTGGATTTCAAATCGTAATTTTTGCCCTGTTTACGAAAGTATTTGGGATGAGTGAGGGATTGCTCCCAGAAGACCGCCGCTTTCTAAGATTACTAAATCGTGTCAATTTAGAATCGGGTTTAATTACTGGTTGTGTATTAGTTTTGATTGGGATTGCAGCATCGATTTATGCCTTTGGAATTTGGGGATTAAATTCTTTTGGCTCTCTCGATCCGACTCAAACTATGCCAATTGTCATTCCTGCCGTTACTTGTTTAGCTCTGGGTTGTCAAGTAATATTTTCTAGTTTCTTTTTAAGTATTTTGAGTTTGAAACGCAAGTAATTGGAAACGCGGTGTAAACTTTAGTTGGGTTTGGCGCAAAGACGTAGAGCAATGAATAAACCTTGGTTATCGATTGTTATTCCTACTTATAACGGCGAGAAGTATTTAGCAGCAGCTTTGGATTCTGTAGTTGCTCAAGGAGACGACAAGCTAGAGTGTGTAATTGTCGATGATGGTTCTACAGATGATACTTTTTCAATCGTTGAGGCTTATCGGGATAAGTTGAATCTAAAGTTAGTCAAGCGATCGCGCGTAGGTAATTGGGTGACCAATACTAACTATGCTTTGTCGGTAGCTAGTGGTGAGTACGCCTGTTTTCTCCATCAGGACGATATCTGGCTGCCCAATCGTTTAAAAACCCTAAAAAAAGCGATCGTCCTTTTTCCTCAAGCCGATCTTTATTTACATTCGGCTCTCTTTATCAATAATACTGGAGATCGCCTGGGTGTTTGGCAGTGTCCTTTACCTTCGTTACAGTTAATCGACTCCAAAACGATGGTAGCCAAACTTCTGGTACAGAACTTTATTGCTATTCCCGCGCCAACTTTTAAACGCCAACTGGCACTAGATTTGGGAGGCATGGATGAAACTCTTTGGTATACCGCGGATTGGGATTTTTGGCTCAAACTCGCATCGGCAGGTCATACAGTCTATTCCTCCGAGCCTTTGGCAGCGTTTCGTGTCCATGGTGACTCTCAAACTATTCGTCGCAGTTCTAGCATCGAAGACTTTCGCCAGCAATTACGAATGGTAGTGAACAAATACCTCGATTGTGCTGGAGACAATTCGGCTGGGTTGGAAAAGGTAGCTTGGTTTTCTACTGAAGTTAATACCACCCTGGCGGCACTAGTTCACGGTAAGTCGGCTAATGTATGGCAGTTATTTTCTGATTTTGCCTTTCTAGGTCCTTGGGGTTGGTATCGTTATTGGCAAGATTCACGAATACAAGAGCGAGTTTCGGCAAGGCTGAAAGCGAAATTGCAAAATATTTAGTTGAGAGTTAAAGTCAGTGAGACTTGAGAATGCTAACTTTTCAAGTGGTGTGTGAGAAAATGATGTTTCATGAGAAGTAACTGTTGCTGGTAACGGTGACTAGGAGGTTATATTGATACCTAACGGTAATTTCGAGGTTTCTGATACCCAAGATGGAGAGTACACAAATCTTCTGGTAGAAAAACAAATAGCTGGGTGGAAACGTTTATTTGACGTTCAAGCACCCTATCGTTGGAATCTTCGACGATTAAAACCAGGTTTAACTCTTGACATTGGCTGTGGAATAGGAAGAAATTTAATCAACTTGAAAGGCAAAGCGATAGGAATCGACCATAATTCAAATTCAGTGGAAATTGCGCGCAACTTGGGGCTTACAGCTTTTACTCCTGAAGAGTTTCAAAATTCACCTTTCAATACTTCTCAACGATTTGACTCTTTGCTCTTGTCACATGTAGCCGAGCATATGAATCAAGATGAAGCGGTAGAGCTACTAAACAAATATACAACCTTTTTAAAACCTAAAGGAAAACTGATTCTTATGACTCCTCAAGAAGCCGGATACAAAACGGATCCGACCCACATCGAATTTATGGATTTTCTAAAGTTACGTAATATTGCAAGTCAACTTAGATTTAAAGTATTGCAAGAATATTCATTTCCTTTTCCGAGAGTTATCGGTCATTTTTTTATTTACAATGAATTTATTTCAGTGAGCCACAAGCCTATATGACCTTGAAAAATAAGGGATAGTACTGATATTTGCAGTAGCAGTATTATCCTTAATAGTTTGATTTAAAAAAATAATTTACAAATAAATTTTACCAGATTATCTGGGACTTATTTTTAATAGTAATACTTAATAATTAAATGAAAAAGCCTAATTTTTTTATTGTCGGGCAACCAAAATCAGGTACCACAGCACTGCATCAATTTTTGGGACAGCATCCCCAAATTTTTATGTCTAGTATCAAAGAACCGCATTTTTTTTGTAAAGATTTCCATCGGGAAAGCGATCGCTACTACGGAAAACAACGTTTTTTCGATTTTAGAACCGAAGCTGAATATCTAAAATTATTCGATCGAGTTGATACAGAAATCATTGCGGGAGAATCTTCGACTAATTATCTATATTCTCAGGTGGCAGCCCGAAAAATATCTCAGTTTAATCCCGAAGCTAAGATTATTATTCTGTTAAGAGAACCGGCTAAGTTTCTCTATTCTCTGCACAGTCACTTTGTTAAATTTACTGAAGAAAACGAAGCGGATTTTCAACGAGCTTTGTCATTAGAATCGCTAAGAAGAAAGGGGGAATTTATGAGTCCTCGAGTTACCAGTCCTTGTTATTTATATTATTCCGATCGCGTTAAATATTACGAACAGATAAAACGCTATTACAATCTCTTCGAGCAATCGCAAATAAAAGTAGTGTTGTTTGAAGATTTTCGCGCTAATAATCAGCAGGTTTATCGAGAAATTTTAGATTTTCTAGGGGTGGATAATACTTTTGTTCCCCAATACGAAGCCGTTAATGTTAACAAAGAAGTCCGCTTTCAGACATTGAATAATTTGGTTAACAATCCCGTTCTTAAAAATATTTCTAAGACTCTAATTTCTCAAGAATTTAATGAATTTATTAGAGATAAGATCGTAGAGCGATTTCTATGGCACCAAAGCCCGAAAGAAGTAATGCCAGCGGAGATTAAAACCAAGCTGATGGAATGTTATCACTCTGAAGTCGTCCGAGTAGCCGAACTAATTGGTGTTGATTTAGAAGCTAAGTGGGGATACACACGACTATCAAGCGATCGCCAGGCTATATGCTAGACTTGGTAATTCTCGATTGCCTGAGATACACTTTGGTTGAATTTGGTAAAAGGCAAAAAATATATAAACCTTTATCCTTTTACCATTTCTAGTTACTAGTGCCTAGAGACCTCTTTACAGATTCATCCTTATGGTCGATAAAAATCACTATCAAAAATTTCCTATAAACTCTTACACTTAAATATGCTAACAAAAAAAAATCTGGTATACAGTCTGTTATCCCTGGGTTTGGGGATTTTTCTCATCTGGTTAATCATCTACTTTACCGATGTCGATCTAGAAGAAGTGATTGCCAGTTTCTATAATTTAAATCCTTGGTATACTTCCTTGGCAATTTTGACGTTGTTAATTCATACTTGGTTCACTGCTTACAAGTGGAATTTGGTAACTCATCAATTAACGCCCGATCGCCGACAGTCTTTTCGTTTTTATCTGTTTTATACTACTTTAGGCTCTTTAACCATGCAGTTTATGCCTCAGTATATTGGCATGGTTGCGGTGCAAAACCTGGCTTTAAGAGTACATAAAGTCAGCTCTTTGTCTAAAGGTTTCTTGACAGTAATTTACGATCAGTTTTTTAATTTTTTAATTCCTCTACTAATATTTCCCGCTTCCATCTTATTCGTTCTCGGACATATATCTTTGGCGATTGCGGTTTTTGTCACTACAACAATAATAATCGCTACTCATTTTATTATTAAAAAATGGTATAAGCCTTTAATGGCTGGTTTAATTAAAACCTATATTTATTTGAAAAAATTAAGAACAAAAAGCAAGTCTACTCAACCCAATCTAGTCTTTAAAACCTCTGATATTTTAGACCGCAAGTTCACTATCAATCAATATTGGCTTTCGGTAATTCGTTATGTTTTCTGGATAATTAGAGGACTAATTATCGTCTTTGCAGGAGGATTGACAATTAACTTATGGGCAGTAGTTTTCGTTACCCCAATCGTTCAGCTAGCAATGCTACTTAGTTTTACCCCTGCTAATTTGGGATTGATGGAGTTGAGCTGGGTTGGTTTACTAGCATTATTTCAGGTTTCTAATACCCAGGCGATCGAATTTGCCCTGTTGCAAAGATTTCTCTATGTAGTAGCTACCACGTTAGCTTTAGGAGGCTTTGTATTTATTTGGTCGATCGAGCGTATATTTCGTCTGAAAACTAGTAACAGAAAACTTTAATTTACTCGTTACTTAATTGATTAAACTATTTGATTAAATGCTTCACGCCGCAACAGAATTGTCAAGGGAACATTCTCAGAAACAAAAGCTAGGAATAGAAATAATCTTACAGGCGATCGCCCTGATTGTCTTGACTTCTATATTTCTTAAAGCAATTATCGATGTCGATATAAGTTACGATCCTTGGTGGTATCATTTGCCCTTTGCTGCCAGAATTTGGGGGATTGTGCCGACAGAATTGTTTTTAGGAGATAATAGATGGTTCGAGCCGCGTTTTGATGGTTTTCCTCTGTTAGCGCATTTCTTACAGGGCTTTTTTTGGTGGATTAGCGGCAGAGTGCAAACGGCAAACTTAGTCTGTTTCTCGAGTTTGATTATTTACTTGGTCTTTCTAAAAACCTATTTTAAAGTTCCTCTCTATCTATCGACGATCGCTCTACTGGCTATTCCTCTAGTTTTAACCCATGCTACTACCTGCTTTATCGATCTACCAGGTAATATTGGGGTGTCGATTTTGGTAATGATGACTTATGTCATTTATCGACAAAAGCAACTGCCGAGTAAACAGGATTTATCGATCTTAGTTATAGCCGCAGCCGCGGCAGCCAATATCAAAACTCAGTTGCAACCTTTAGTTTTTGTAATTCTCTGTGTCGTGGCTGTAAGACTAATTTGGCTCTACTGGCGGCACAAAACTACTATCAAACAGCTATTTAAAATTGTTCCAGTAACCATACTGGCATCGCTATTAATCTTTGCTACACCAGTCAAAAATACGGTTGTTTATGGCAACCCTCTCTATCCAATCAAACTAGAGGTAGCAGGTATCGTTCTCAACCACGAATTAGTACCAGAAGCATATGAACAGGGCAACAGGAGACAGAAATGGCTGTATTCTATCTTAGAAATTAAATCTGCTCCCTGGTCAGCAGATATGGGAGATTTAAATTCCGAACTCAATCGTATGGGTGGTTTTTTCGGTGCGTATGTGATTTTTAATTTATTATTGCTGTTTGGTTTGGCTGCACGAGAAACTTTATCTAAAAGCGATCGCACTTCGGAGGCTAGAATTGCCCTAGTAACTGTAATTTTAATTTCGCTCATACCTGCCAATTTTCCCCAATCTCACGAGTTGAGATATTTTATGTTCTGGATGATTTGCTTGGTATCTTTGAACTTGTATCTCATCTCTCGTCAGCAAAAAATTTACTGGCGATGGTTGCAGCCAAAATATATAGGATTGATTTATGTCATTTTCCTCACGATTGTTTTAACTAAGATAGGTGGTTTCTACGCCATACCGAGATTCAATAGTTTAGAGGAACATATTGCTAGAGGTGTCAAACCAGAATTTTTGAGCCAAATTGGAGCAAACCAACGAGTATGTCTAGTTACCAAACACTTAGCCAAACCTCAAAAAGCTTCCGTTGTCGCTATCCAGTACGCTTTCCTGTACAGTTCCCGCTTTCACCCCGAATTAGATTATTCCTATTCTGTTAAGTCGGCATTCTATCCCGAAAACTGTGGCGATCGGCAAATTATTCCTCAAAATTATTTGAATACTGAAAATAATTAAAATGTCATCAATGGCAACCAAAAAGAATCACAAAACCAAACGACTGGGATTGAAGACTGTTTTACAGGTCATTGCTGGGGCAGTCGCCATCTCAGTCTTTCTTAAGGCAATCATCGACGTTGATTATGCTTTCGATACCTGGGGTTATCATCTTCCCTTTGCTGCCAGAATATGGCAAATAGTTCCTGCCGAACAATACATCAATATGGAGGGGCGGTTTAATGGTTTTCCTCTGTTTGCCGAGTTTTTGCAGGGTTTTTTCTGGTGGGTTACAGGACACGTTGGGGCAGCTAACCTAGTTGGTTGGTTGAGTATTGCAGTCTTCGTTTATTTTCTGAAAGCTTATTTTCAAGTGCCTTGGTTTCTCTCTACCATAGCATTACTAGCAATTCCTCTAGTGCAAACTCACGCCACCAGTGCTTATGTGGACTTACCGGGAAATATTGCTCTGGCGATAACAATTATGATGGCTTATGTGGTCTATAAAGAGCGGGAGTTTCCCGATACTAAAAGTTTAGTTATTATCGTATTGAGTGCCGCCGCAGCATCTAATACTAAGCCACAACTACAGCCTTTAGTATTTGTAGTCTTATTTTTTATTGCTGTCAGAATTATCTGGTTTCGTTGGCGAGATCGCAAAAGGCAGAATCTTGGTAAATGGTTAGTCAAAGCTGGTGCGATCGCTTTGTTGTCTAGCTTACTAATTTTTGTCACGCCGATAAAAAATATTGCTCTTTATGGTAATCCTTTTTATCCTGTAAGAATTGAAATTGCGGGACGGGTACTCAATCACACACTACCTCTGTATGATGCTTCTCCCGGCTATTTAGCAGATGCACCGCGAGCGCAACGATGGGTTTATTCGATATTAGATATCAAAGCTGCACCCTGGTCGATCGATCAGTACAGTCAAGATGTCGATCGCAATCGTATGGGCGGTTTTTTTGGTGTCTACGTAGTATTTCACCTACTGTTATTTGGCTATTTGTTGATTTTTCATCGCGATCGCCAAACTACTATTGGGGCTGCGGTATTACTAGTCATGTCGATAGTAGCGGCTAACTTTCCCCAATCTCACGAATTGAGATATTTTATGTATTGGATGCTTTGTTTGGTAGGGATTAATTTGTATTTAGTCAGCCGTATCGAAAATTCGTCTCGGAGTGCCAAATTAGTCAATCCCAAAACTATTGGCTTAGTGTCTTTATTTGCTCTGGCGATCGTGGTGGTTAAAACCAATTTTACCTTTATCAAACCAGAATTTTTCACCCTAACTAAATTTATCGACGGGTTTAAAGAACATCCCGAATATCGCCAAACTCTAGCGGCGATCGAACCCAACGATAAAGTCTGTTTGGTAGGTCAGTATCCCTATACTTTTACTTATCAGAGTCTGTTTCATCCCGAAATCGACTACACTTATTCCATCGAAGCAGAAGGTTCTCCCGAACACTGTATGAGCGACCGCAAAATTATCGCACCGGACCTGAGTTTTTTAGAATGATCGAATTTATCGCGATATAAATGCGATCGCCTCTTGGTTAAACGACAATAGAAGGTGGAGGGCAGAGTCTAGAAGTTTACTAATTTAAAAACGACTTATCCTATACTCACCGCGACTCTACCCCTTCAAAAGCTGCCGTACTAACCCACAGCGTTAGGGTCAGGATACATGTATTGCCTACACAAAAGCTGCAATTGATACTTTGGCGGCAATCTGTTCGGCAACAGCAGTGAGAGCCTTAGCCGAAGCAGATTCTGGCTCGGCGATAACTATGGGAATCCCTCTGTCACCGCCCTCTCTTAAAGTAATTTCTAGCGGTACGCAACCGAGTAGGGGCACTGCTAATTCTTGAGCAGTTTTTTCGCCTCCTCCCGAACCAAATAAGTCATAACTTTTATCTGGCATATCGGGAGGAATAAAATAGCTCATGTTCTCCACAATACCCAAGACATTAACTCCCAACTGCTGGAACATTTTTAATCCACGACGAGCATCTAATAAAGATACTGTCTGGGGAGTAGTAACGATTACTGCCCCTGCCATCGGTACTGCTTGGGTCATGGTAAGCTGTGCGTCTCCTGTACCAGGAGGCATATCGACAATCAAGTAATCTAGTTCGCCCCATTCTACCTGATAGAGAAACTGGCGAATGATTCCATTTAACATCGGTCCGCGCCAAATTACGGGCTGGTCGGGGTCGATCAAAAAGGCCATCGACACTAGCTTGACTCCGTAGTTAAAGGCAGGTTCTAGTACTTCGCCGTTACTACCTTGGCTGACGGTAATCTGTGCCGTGGATAGTCCCAACATATTGGGGGCATTAGGACCGTAAATATCGGCATCTAACAAACCGACTCTTGCACCTGTGTTGGCTAGAGCTACTGCCACATTAACCGCTACCGAACTTTTTCCTACTCCTCCTTTGCCACTAGAAATAGCGATAATATTTTTGACTCCCTCTACAGAGGTACGGTCTGGTAAAGACTTTTGCTGTGGCGTTTCGGCTGTTACCTCTACCTCTACCATTTCTACTCCCGGTAGCTGTTTGACAGCTCGTTGACAGTCCTCAACGATAAATTCTCTTAGGGGACAAGCAGGTGTAGTTAAAACTAAGGTAAAGCTAACCTTATCGCCTTCTACTTTAACGTTGCGAATCATGTTTAACTCTACCAAACTTTTTTGGAGTTCGGGATCTTGTACGGGACGTAAAACTTCTAAAATTGAGTTGGTATCGAGCATTTTATTTAAACTAAGTATTCTTTTTACTGCTGGCGATTGGCGACCGCTAAAATGACATTAAGTATTTTTATCTATCTTTATTATTAGGGTAAAAGAATATTAGTGACTTTAACAATTAATAATTGCGATCGCAGGAGGTGTAATTACGATTTTTCAGGAACAAATAACCATTAAAACTCAACCCAACGGCGATATGCACGATCTTACGACTTCGGTAAATCAGATCGTCAAACAATCGGGCATCAAGACGGGAATTGCCCACGTATTCAATCTGGGCAGCACGGGAGCAATTGGCGCGATCGAATTCGAACCAGGTTTGCAGCAAGATTTACCCGCCATGCTAAATAAGCTAATGCCTCCCAGTCGTGAATACGGACACGAACAAACTTGGCACGACAGCAACGGGCATTCTCATTTACAGGCTACTACTTTAGGACCTTCTCTGAGCGTTCCCGTATCGCAGGGCAGGTTGAAGCTAGGTACTTGGCAGCAAATTTTTCATCTCGAATGCGATATCAAACCCAGACAGCGGCAAATTATGGTTACGATTTATGGCGAATAATTTGTAGCAGTTCCGGGAGAGATTGAGAAGAGAAAGCTTGTAGAAGCGTTTCACGGAAAGCTTATATGGTTAAGTATCTTTGGACAAATACGGTAATCACCATAAAGCTTAAAACTATTGGTTGAGTTACGATTGATACTAAACAACGAAGTTTAAATTACTAACTTAGATTTTGATATAAAGCTCATGAGTAATACTAGTAATTTTAGAAAAGCAATTAGAGAAACTCAGGGACAAGCGATTATTGGTCCTGACGTTATCTCCAACGCCTTGCCATATTTAGGTGGCGGCTTAATTTTAACTGCTTTGGGTACCTATGGTGGTTTAGGCGTACTCGGTTCTCGCCCAGAAATATTTATGCCCACTTTTTGGGTAGCTTTAATCGCTGAGTTCGCTTTGTTTTTTGTGGCACGTGGTATTGCAGAAAAGGGTAACAATAGCACCGCACTACCTTTACTAGCTCTGTATAGTCTGCTCTCAGGTTATACTCTCAGCGGTATCGTAGCTTTAGCGCTTAGCACTTCTGGAGTTGGAATTCAAGGTGTCGGTATTGCAGCTTTAGGCTGTGGTGTTACGTTTATTGCAGGGCGTAACATCGGCTCGAATCTTTCCGACGAAGATGGTATGGCGTTAGCGCAAACCGTCCGTCTGGGAATTATTGCCCTACTCGTCGTATTGGTGGGACAGTTACTATTTGCCGTATTCGGCGTATTCACTCCTAGCTGGCTAGAGGTCGCCATTTCAGGTATTGGAGTGGCACTGTTCGCAGGTTCGGCAGTTGTAGATTTCTATATCTTACCCCGCACCTATAAAGACGAACAATATTTACCAGCAGCACTTTCGATGTATCTAACTTACATCAACCTCTTCGTATTTATTCTGCGTTTGCTGATTGCAATTAATGGTCGTGACTGAGCTATAAGTAATGATAAATAAATAATTTATCAGTCCGTTTCTGTTTAATCAGAAACGGATTTTTTTGCATAATTATCCAGAAATGTGAGTAAAGAGAGGACTTGGAAGGTTAAACAGAATTCCCTTATGAATTGTCGACGGCGATCGTTTCTAAACTGATTAAAGCGTTTGGACCAGTCGGCAGGATTCCAATCAGCGACAACATTGTGGTTAACTGTCTTGACACTGCTATTTCTATAGCTTATCTCCCGATCGCCTTTTTCAGCGAATAACCTTCCCAGTCATGTCAATAAACGGCTTGGTAGCCTAAAATTTCTTCTTCACTAGGTTGGTCAATTAATTATAGGTAAAGCTCGATAACTTCTAGCGATCGCCAGTGATTCTTTTGGCAAAGGTATAGCCCCGCAGTTTGTTTGCATTTTTCTCTCTATAATCTCTCTGAGAGGGCTTTAATTACCGTTTCTGTAATTGTTTTCTCAGTTAATTGGCTTAGTTCTCTGGCTAATCGATCTGCCTGTTCGTTTTTAATATTGATTGATATTTCAACAATAAAGAATTTTTTAATGTTGAAATTGACAGCAACCTTTATTTAACACTACTAGCCTCCTTGTTTACAAATCTAGACATTCTCTGGCTCACAGCTAAAAATTAACGCTTCTTTACTAAAAATTCTGCTGTGACTGGAAATAGGAAAATTTACTCAGCGACAAGTAGCCAATAGCTGTAGTTTATCGATATTTATCCGCTTTTCACTCAACTATCACTACGCTCGTATATCCCTCAGAGTATAGCTTTTAGCTGGCTAGTATTTGTAGTTGTTGAAGCACCGAGTTACAGGGACTGCGACAAATAGTCATGGCAATGATTATTTTTGCTTTTTGTTTTTATTTAATGAAATTGAAACTATAAAAATCAACTTAAGTCTATAAATCCGCTCCAAAACAGACTAGTAAGAACCAGAGCCGACAAAATACTTTTTTGTTTTATTAACTCTGTTTTAGAAATAATTTCATTCTAGAACTACCTTTATTTTCGAGAAGAGTTAATTGATAATGCAGACATGAAAGCTTTGGCGAGGTAAAACCTGACAAGAGCGATCGCTATTTATATAAATAAATATCCCTATTAAGAACTTCAGGAGAACAACTCAAATGAGTCAGATTAGATTAGCAGTTTATGGCAAAGGCGGTATTGGCAAATCTACGACTAGCTGTAATATTTCCGCAGCCTTGGCAAAAAGAGGTAAAAAAGTCTTACAAATTGGTTGCGATCCTAAACACGACAGTACCTTTACTCTTACGGGATTTTTAATTCCCACTATCATCGATACTCTACAAGAAAAAGACTTTCACTACGAAGACATCTGGCCCGAAGATGTAATTTATGAAGGATACGGCGGTGTGCACTGCGTAGAGGCTGGCGGTCCTCCTGCTGGTGCTGGTTGTGGCGGCTATGTCGTCGGAGAAACAGTAAAACTACTTAAAGAATTAAACGCTTTCGACGAATACGATGTGATTCTCTTCGACGTACTCGGTGATGTAGTTTGTGGTGGTTTTGCCGCACCCCTCAACTATGCCGACTACTGCATGATCGTTACCGATAATGGTTTTGACGCTTTGTTTGCCGCCAACCGTATTGCAGCTTCAGTTAGAGAAAAAGCCCGTACTCACTCCTTACGTCTGGCTGGATTGATTGGCAACCGTACTTCTAAAAGAGATTTAATCGATAAATATGTTTCTCACGTACCGATGCCAGTCTTAGAGATCCTGCCTTTAATTGAAGACATTCGCATTTCTCGCGTTAAGGGTAAAACACTCTTTGAGATGGCTGATGGGGATCCTGCACTAGAATTTGTCTGCAACTACTATCTCAACATCGCCGATCAAATATTGGCACAGCCAGAAGGCGTAGTTCCTAGCGAAGCCCAAGACAGAGAGCTTTTCTCTTTGCTGTCTGACTACTATCTCAATCCTCCAGTTGAGAAACAAACAGAAGAAGACGAACTAGATCTAATGATGGTTTAGTTACGCTCCCCAAGTTTGATTCTTGCCCCCCTAGTCCCCAAGTTTGAGGGAAGTACTAAAAGTCTCAAAAGCTCTAAGCTATTTACCTGAGAGAACACATCAAAGTATCCCAGAATTGGGGGATTTAGGAGCTGGATAAAGTAAGTAAAAGCTTTTTTAAAGTTTGCCATCGCTTCTGGCAAGCATAAAGCAGAATTAGCTAAAAAACAAACAAAAACTAATTTAGAAAATCTCGACCGATTTAGAGAGGAAATAAAAACATGACCGCTACACAACAACCTAGTGCGTTGAACTTCGACTGCGAAACTGGTAATTATCATACCTTTTGTCCAATTAGCTGCGTGGCATGGCTTTATCAAAAAATTGAAGATAGTTTCTTTTTAGTAATTGGCACCAAAACCTGCGGTTACTTCCTGCAGAATGCGATGGGAGTAATGATTTTCGCCGAACCTCGCTACGCCATGGCAGAATTAGAAGAAGGTGATATTTCCGCCCAACTCAAGGACTACGAAGAATTAAAAAGACTCTGTTTGCAAATTAAGCGCGATCGCAACCCTAGCGTAATCGTCTGGATTGGTACTTGTACTACCGAAATCATCAAGATGGACTTGGAAGGATTAGCACCCAAATTAGAAGCCGAGATTGGTATTCCCATCGTAACCGCTCGCGCTAACGGTTTGGACTACGCCTTTACTCAGGGAGAAGACACCGTACTTGCTGCCATGGCGCACAAGTGCCCTAAAGAAGCCCCCCAAGCCGAAGCCGAAAAAGAAGAACGCAATGCCATTTCTAAGTTACTCAACTTTGGTAAGAAGAAAGAAGAAAGCAATCGCGAAGAACCAGAATACAAAGACCATCCACCTCTAGTATTATTCGGTTCTTTACCCGATCCGGTTGTTACCAACCTTACTTTGGAACTAAAAAAACAGGGTGTTAAAGTCTCTGGTTGGCTACCTTCCAAGCGCTATACTGAATTACCAGTAATTGAAGAAGGCTACTATGTAGCTGGCGTTAACCCGTTCCTCAGCCGTACCGCTACTACCTTAATGCGTCGCCGCAAAACTAAACTCATTGGCGCACCTTTCCCCATTGGTCCTGATGGTACTCGTGCTTGGATCGAGAAAATTTGTTCTGTCTTTGGCATCGAACCCCAAGGCTTGCAAGAAAGAGAAGCTAAAATTTGGCAAAATCTAGAAGACTATATCCAGCTAATTCGGGGTAAGTCAGTTTTCTTTATGGGAGATAACTTACTAGAAATTTCCCTAGCCCGTTTTCTAATCCGTTGCGGCATGACTTGCCAGGAAATTGGTATTCCTTACATGGATAAGCGTTATCAAAAAGCAGAACTCGATCTTCTAGAAAAAACTTGTCAGGATATGGGCGTACCCGTTCCTACCATTGTCGAAAAACCCGACAACTACAACCAACTCCAACGCATCAAGGAACAAAAGCCAGACCTCGTAATCACCGGTATGGCACACGCCAACCCCTTAGAAGCCAGAGGCATCAATACTAAGTGGTCGGTAGAATTCACCTTCGCCCAGATACACGGCTTTACCAATGCGCGGGATATTTTAGAGTTAGCCACTCGACCGATGCGTCGCAATCAAAATCTAAAAGAATTGGGTTGGGAGAAGTTAGTCAAAGAAGAAGCTAAAGTCTAGAAAATCATCTAAATACCCAGAATCTAGGTCTGAACCGGGGTGAGCGAAATTTACCGTGGAAAAATTATTTTTTGCGTTGTTTAAGTAATTTAAGTAAGAAGTATAAACTCATTACTTCTTTCTTTTTTATTCCCACACCTTTTTCGTTCACCCTCTTAATCAGAACCCATTCTCTTTACTTCTGTTTTTCTTGTCTAAATCCACCCAACATAGTAGTTAAACTTAACTATAGTTACTTTACGAGATAAAGACGAGAAAGGATGCAGATTAAAGCAACCGAGACATCATTACTAGATTGGACTGGCGATCTCCTCGCCATAGGATTTTTTGAAGGAGAAACCAAATTAACAGGAGATTTGGCACAACTGGATGAGAAATTAGCCGGTACCCTTAAAGAATTAATTGCTGACGAAGAATTTGAAGGTAAAACAGGAAGTACGGCAATCAGTCGTGTTGGCGGTAAAAACCTCGTACGCAAAATTGCCTTAATAGGATTGGGCAAATCAGAAGACCTCAAATTAGACACCTGGCGCAGTGCCACAGCCGCGATCGCCCGTTTGGCAGCAAAAGAGAAAACTCTCGGTATTAGTCTGCCTGTCGGCTCGGAAACTGCCGATAAGATCGCCCAGGCAATGGCGGAAGCAATTGTCTTGGCACTGCATCAAGATAATCGGTTTAAGTCAGAACCAGAAGACAAACAAACCAAATTAGAAACCGTAGACCTAATCGGTTTGAACGGTCGAGATGCGGCAATTGCTAGGGGGGAAACTATCGCCTCTGGGGTAATTTTAGCCAGAGAATTGGTCAACGCTCCTGCAAATGCCATTGACCCCGTAACCATGGCAGAAACCGCCCAGAAGCTCGCTGAAGAATGTGGTTTGGGGATTGAAATTTTAGACAGAGATGCCTGCGAACAATTCGAGCAAGGCATGGGAGCTTATTTAGGTGTTGCTAAAGCTTCTGATTTACCACCAAAGTTTATTCACCTTACTTATAAACCAGAAGGAACTGCCAAACGCAAAATTGCCATTGTCGGTAAAAGCGTTACCTTTGACTCTGGCGGTTTGAATCTTAAAGTTAGCGGCAGCGGTATCGAAACTATGAAAATGGATATGGGAGGAGGTGCAGCTACTCTCGGTGCGGCTAAAGCGATCGCCAAGCTCAAGCCAGATGTGGAAGTTCACTTTATCTGTGCGGCAACCGAAAATATGATTAGCGGTCACGGAATGCACCCGGGAGACATACTCAAAGCCTCCAACGGTAAAACTATCGAAGTCAATAATACTGATGCCGAAGGTCGATTGACACTTGCCGATGCTTTGGTTTTTGCCGAAAAATTAGAAGTCGATGCGATCGTCGATTTGGCTACTCTTACTGGTGCTTGTATCGTCGCTCTGGGTAACAATATAGCTGGTTTGTGGAGTAGTGATGAATCTCTGGCTGAAGAGATCCAAACTGCTGCTGAATCAGCAGGAGAAAAATTCTGGCAGTTGCCCTTAGAAGAGAAATACTTTGAAGGCTTAAAGTCAGAGATTGCCGATATGAAAAATACTGGACCTCGTGCTGGGGGTTCCATTACTGCAGCTTTATTTCTCAAGCAATTTGTCAAAGATACGCCTTGGGCGCATCTAGACATTGCAGGTCCGGTTTGGGCAGAAAAGCCCCAAGGCATCGATAACAAAGGCGGAACTGGCTTTCCTGTAAGAACTTTGGTCAACTGGGTTACTAGCTAGATTTGGGTTGGATAACTATAGATTTAGATTAGTAACCGAAATCATCTTGTAATTTGAATAAATAGATAGGGGAAAAATCAGATTTTTTCCCCTATTGTTTGAGCAATGCTCAATCGATTGCTGGATTTTACATCCAGCGACCGATTGAGTAGCGTTATGGGCTTAGCGTTGTTTGCTATTGTGTTACTATTTGAATGCTAATTTGAATTTGGTTACAGATTCCTCAACTGAGATCGACTGCTTTTAACCATTTCTCTATGGTCGTGCTATCCCTGGGAGGAGAGAACCAGTAACCTTGTCCATAAGGACAGCCCAATGACTGAAGAAACGTTAATTGTTCGACTTTTTCTATGCCCTCGGCGATTACCTCTATTCCTAGTTCATCTGCCGTACTTACTATGGCGCGGACAATGGCATCATTAGAGCTATTATCTTGCTGGCGAGCGATAAAAGAATGATCGATCTTAATGCTGTTAATCGGGAAACGCTGCAAATAACTTAACGAAGAATAACCCGTGCCAAAGTCATCGAGACAAACCTGAATTTGTCTGTGTTGTAGTTGCTGGAAAATTTTTGCGGTTGATTGGGCATTTTCAATCAATACGCTTTCGGTAATTTCTAGCTTTAGCTTTTGCCCTTCTAGTCCAGTTTCAGCAAGAATGCGATCGATTTGTGGGATTAGATCCAGTCGGGCAAACTGCTTGCCAGAAAGATTAACAGATATACTCAAAGGAAGATCGGGATGAAATTGCTCTTGCCAGTGACGAAGTTGATGACAAGCTTGCCGCAGTACCAAGCGATCTAGGGGAATAATTAGTCCGGTTTCTTCAGCCAGGGCAATAAAATCATGGGGACAAATTATTCCTTGCTCTGGATGCTCCCAGCGTACTAACGCCTCAAAACCCTGAAGTAAATTAGTTGCTAGAGAAAAGATCGGTTGATAATAAACAACAAGTTGGTGAGAATCAAGTGCTCGCCTCAATTGATTTTCCAAAGTCAGTTGCTTGAGTGCCCGAGCGTGCATGGAGGAAGTAAATACTTCATGGCGTGCTTTACCTCGAACTTTAGCAACATACATTGCCGAGTCGGCATCTCGTAAGAGAGAATCAGCTTTAATGTAGTGTTCGGAACTGAGAGTAATGCCAATACTAGCCGAAACGAAAACCTCATGACTATTGAGAACGAAGGGAAGCCTTAGCTCGTGTTGAATTCTTTCCGCCATTCGTATAGCATCATCTATGCTACTGATATTTTCTAGAAGAATGACAAATTCATCTCCCCCTAGACGAGCGATAGTATCGCTAGCTCTTTGGCATTTTTGCAGACGCCGTGCCAGAGCAATTAGTAATTGGTCTCCTACTAAATGTCCCCAACTGTCGTTGATAACTTTGAAACGGTCTAGATCTAAAAAAAGTACGGCAAATCGCTCTTCTTGATAACGTTGGTTGCGCTCGAGCGACCTTTTTAAGCGATCCATTAACAATGTTCGATTGGGTAATCCCGTTAATGTGTCATGAAGGTTATCGTGTCGCAATTGTTCTTCCGCTTCTCTGCGCTCGGTTATATCCTCGGCTACTCCGCACCAGCGGTAAACTTCTCCTTTTTCATCCAGAATTGGAAAACAGCGATCCCATACCCAACGCAGCGCACCATCGGGACGGATAATGCGATATTCACAGCGAGTAGTTTCTCCTCGTTTTTGACGCTCTAGAGAATCGATGACTACAGAGCGGTCTTCTGGATGTACGGTTTCGAGAAAGGAAGAAAGCCTTTCGTACAAGCTCTGGCGGGTACGTCCCCAAATTGTTTCGTAAGCAGGGTTAATATATAGTATTTTGCCCTCTCTAGGATCTGATAGATAAAAAATTTCATGAATATTTTCAGCAATTTGGCGAAATTTTGCTTCACTCTCTCGTAATGCTTTCTCTGCTCGTTTGCGATCGCTAATTTTGCGGACGATTGCAATTATTTGGTCTGTCTCTATAGGAACGAGGCGAGCTTCATAATATTCCTCCCCGCTATTCATGGGTAAAGAATACTCGATACTTACTAAAGATTTAGTTTGTAACACTCTAGCGATCGCTTCTTGGCATTTTTCTCCTACCTCTCGAGGCAATACCTCTAAGAACGATGTTCCAAGAAAAGATTGAGGCGAAGTATATAACTCGGTTCGATGAGGTGCTTGATAATCTAAAATGATTCCCTGGGAATTTACCCGAAAAAATAGATCGGGAAAAGCACTCAACATCGCTTGCATTTCTGCATTTTTTTGTTTCAAATCATTTTCTGCTCGTTTGCGGAAAGTAATATCTTGCCCGATACCGATACTCGTTCCATCAGAAAGTCGTATATTTGCCCAAGAAGTATCGATAATTCGTCCATTGCGAATCCGAGTTTTGAAATCCAACCAGCCTGAAGAAGTAGGTTTGAGCATCAAGTCTAAAACCTGTTGCCGGTCGGCTGGATTGGGATAACATACGGCGAGTACATCGAGCTCTTGTAAATCCCTTACCGACCAACCTAAAGTTTCTTCGAAAGCTCGGTTGGCCATTTTAATCTGTCCGTTGCGGTCGTAAAATATTAACATCACCGGAACGTTGTCAAAAATTGTTTGAAGAATTTCTGTTTGCTGTTTGAGAACTTTCTCTGTCTCGATACGCTCGGCAATTTTCTCTTGAAGTTTTTGGTTGGCTATAGCTAAGGCTGCAGTTCGCTGCTGCACTCTCACCTCTAAGTTCCGATTAAGTTGCTTGAGGGCTTCTTCTGCGTGTTTGCGCTCGGTAATGTCGATTTGAATTCCAGCTATCCCTATATAATCGCCTCGTTCGTCATAAGTTATTTTGCCAATGCCCCTCAGCCAGCGTACCCTATTATCGGGTAACAGCACTCGGTATTCTAGATTTAAGTTAGTTTTTTGTTGAAGAATTTGTTTGATGCGAGAACTTACTCTGTCTCGTTCTTCCGGATGAATGACCTTAAGCCAGTTTTTATAATTTGCTTGACAGCTATTTGGTTCGTACCCTAATAGTTTAAAAGTCTGTTCCGACCAAATAGCTTGATTTTGGTTGTTTGTCCACTGCCACATTCCCGCTTTGGCAGCTTTGAGAGCAAGAGACAAACGTTCTTCACTATTTCGTAGAGTTGCTTCTGCTACTTTGCGCTCGGTAATATCTCGCTGAATGCCAAAGTGTCCTGTTATTCTGCCTCGCGCGTCATAAAAACAGATATAGTCTCCTTCAATCCAAATTGGTGTGCCATCAAGCTTGCACTCATAGGTTTCGAGCTGCAACTTGCCGCGGTCGAAGAAACGCCGCCAGATTTCTCTACCATAGGTAGGTTGGTGAGCATAAAAGTCGTTGGGAGTTAAACCTAAAAACTGCTCCTCAGTAGCACCATATTGCTCTAAAATAGCCTGATTTGCCTTGGTTATTCGCTGGTGAGCAAAAACGTAATCGAGGGTTTTTTCCTTGTCAACCGTATCGTCCCACTGTACCGGCTCATCTAACATCATGAAAAAGAAGCCATCGAGGGACTGGGAAAAAAATAACTCTAGCTGACTTCTAACTTTTTGTAGCTGCTCTTCGGTCTGTTTGCGCTCGGTTATATCTGTGACAAAGCCTCCCAAACTCAAAAGCTCTCCTCGTTCGTCAAAAATACCCTGTCCTCTTTCCCAAACCCATTTTTGTTCTCCAGATTTAGTAATAATCCGATATGTACATTCATAGGCTTCTCTCGCTGCAATTGCTTGTTGTACCAGTTCCCAGACTGAATCTCGATCCTCGGGATGAACTTCTCGTCCACAAGTAATCGTCCGCTCGACTAGATATTCTTCCTGTTTGTAACCCGTGACTTCATAAACTCGTTGGCTAATAAATTCAGGAGTGTAATCAGAATCTTTGGCAACTAGATAAAAGTAACCGGGCATGTTACTAATTAAATTTGAGAATCGACATTCGCTGGCTCGCAGAGTAGCTTCAACTTGCTGTTGCCCGTCAATTTTTTGCTTTAATTCCTCGTTGGCTTCTTGCAATCGGTCTCGAGCTTGCTGGAGAAGATAGAGCCACCGGACGACTAAGGCGATCGCAATCAGCAATAATAATCCAATTAGTGCCACTAAAATCAAAACAGATAAACTCGAAGCTTCAGACCGATTCAAACAGAGTTGCCCAGTCTCTGCTCGACCAATAAAAACTGCACTCAACATGAATTTAGTTGCTTATCTTCAAAATTTAAATCCCGATATAAATATTTAATTTTAATTTTTTTAGTTTTTAAAATTTTATCCTTTCACTAAAATTTAATTCACAAAATACGTTTTAGATGGTCAGCTCCAAACAATTTAGCATTAGCGAGCGCCGCAATTGCAGATTTATGTATAGCTCAATACACAAATTTTGAAAATAAGTTTTATAATTTTAGGCTAATTGCTACCAGGTTAACGTCGTATTAAAATCCGACAAACAAACTAAGTGGCTGATTTTTTTACAGGGTGTGAGGAAAAATGTTCAAACTAATAACCAAACTATTACTGGTCAGTCCAGCGATCGCTGGTATTGTCCTGAGCTGGCAATCATCTATCATCGCTCAAACTCCAGTAGAAGAAAATACCATACTCGATGGTGTCAATCGCTATAGCCAAGAAAGCAACGACAACTCGGTCAATCAAGTAACCAACGTCAATCAACTTCGCGACGTAGAGCCTACAGACTGGGCTTATGAAGCTCTCCGGAGCTTAGTCGACCGTTATGGCTGTATTGCAGGTTATCCCAACCAAACCTATCGCGGTTCTCAAGCTTTAACTCGTTACGAATTTGCCGCTGGTTTGAATTCTTGTCTCAATCAAATCGAGCGTCTGATTGCTTCTTCCGAGGCAGTTACTAGAGAAGATTTAGATACGATGAGCCGTCTCGCTCAAGAATTTGAAGCAGAGCTTGCTACCTTAGGTGGACGCATCGATAATCTTGAAAGTCGTACTGCTTTCTTGGAAGACAATCAATTTTCCACTACTACCAAACTCGAAGGCGAGGTTGTTTTTGGTATTGCTAGCGAATTTAACTACGATAACGAAACTGTTTTTCAAGACCGGGTTCGTTTGGCTTTCGTCTCTAGTTTTACGGGTGAAGACGCTCTATATACCCGTTTAGATGCCTCTAATGCCAGCCCGTTTGAGGAAATAGATACTGGAGCTTTGACCTATCAGACTGCCGATAGCGACAACGAGGTTAGTATTGGTTGGCTAGCTTACTACTTCCCTATCGGCGACAAAATTGACGTATATTTACCCGCCGCTTTTCCTCTATGGCAGGATTTCGTACCTACACTTAGTCCCTATTTAGATGCCTTTACCGGAGCGACTGGTTCTCTATCCAGTTTTGCTGAATCTAGCCCAATCTATAAAATCGGTTTGGCTTCTGGTGGGGGCTTGGGAGTAAACTATACTCCTCTAGAGTTTGTAACTATCAGTGGGGGATATTTTGCCGATACATCCTTCGATCCATCCGAAGGCAACGGTCTATTTAACGGTGGTTATTCGGCGCTCGGACAGGTCACTCTTAGTTTCTTAGAAGATCGTTTACAAGTAGCTGGAACTTACGTTCGAGGATACTTTACTGATGAAAACCCCGAAATCTTCGATTTAGGTGTTGGTGTATCTAGCGGCGTCAATCCATTTGATACCGCTACTGCTACTAACTCTTATGGTGTAGAAGCTGCTTTTCAATTCACTGACCGTATTGCCTTTAATGCTTTTGGAGTTTACACCGATGCCAATGAACTAGGAGGTGATGGTGAAGAGGATATTTGGTCTTATGGTGCGGGAGTTGCTTTTCCCGACTTAGGAAAAGAAGGTAACTTAGGGGCGATTTTTGCTGGTGCCGAACCTTATGGAGGAAATAGTGATGTTCCGATTCATCTGGAAGGTTTTTACAAATATCAGCTTAACGATAATATCTCTCTTACTCCTGGGGTAATTTATATTATTTCACCCAATGGTAATAACGATGAGGATGATGCTATAGTTGGCGTGCTTAGAACCACCTTTACCTTCTAGACTTATTCTCAGTTTTTTGGAGTGTAAATCGACCTCGTCTAAACACGAGAATAAATTTCTGAGATAGAGGGAAAGATTTTAATTTCTAAGTCCAAAAAGTACTGATTTTGAAATAGATGGTGTTTAATTCAGAATTCTTTTGAAAGAATTCTGAATTTTTTTGTTTATCTCTCTCGTAATTTAACCGCACCATACTCAATAGTCAGATCGTAGTTACCAAAAAAGTTCTGACCCAAAAGACCTATAGGCATAGACGGAGAAACTACTACGGGAACATTTTCTGCTACCGCACCTGCGGTCGCAATCGATCGTACTTGACCCCAGGGAAAATAAACTAATTCGTTGCTCGGGGTTTGTATTGGCAAACTTCCTTGAGATTTGAATCCGAGGATTTTTGCCATCTGCTCGGTCAAAACTGTAATACTCGCTCCCGTATCTAACATCATTTCAAACTCATACTTATCATTAAACTTGACTTTAATTACAGGAATTCCTGCATTTCTTCTTACAATTGGTATGGTATGTACTCCTGGCTCATAGGCTGGTTTAGAACGAGATTGACCCAGGTTGGGCGAGTTAGGAGAATAATTGCCACAAAGATAGCTCAAATCCAGTGGCTTGCCGTTGGCATCTTGCATAAAACAAGCTTGTTCTTGAGCCTGAGCTTCGCTCGAAAAGTAAACTAAAGTCAAAGATAGTAGTAACAAGTTAGATATGTTTTTCATCGTCTAGTAAAAACTTTAGTCAAAGGTAAAAAATGTTCTTTTATTTAAGATTTCCCTAAGACCACAGTTTAATTAACAATCGATTATTAATATCTAGTCAAATAATTTAGAGTAGTAGTAATCGATCTTAGCTACATTCAATCTAAACTTTAGAGAATATTAGAGAAAAATTATTGTTGTCTTTTGGCTTTTTTAAATACCATTATTAGTTTTTCGACAACACCGAATGAACTACTAGATAGCTGCGGAAAATAAAAATCCCTGTCCGTATTGACACTCTAAATTTTGTAGTAGATGCAATTGCTTTAAAGTTTCAATTCCTTCAGCTACTACGTCTAATTGTAGATTTTTGCCTAAAGCCACGATCGCCCGCACGATTTCCAAACTTTCTGGTTCGCTATCGATTTTGCTAATAAAAGAACGGTCGATTTTGATCGAACTTACGGGAAACCGATGTAAATAGCTTAGAGAAGAATAACCCGTACCAAAATCATCTAAAGATACATCGATGCCAAATTTTCTTAATTTTAACAGGAAGATTGCAGCGAGATCGGGATCGATCATCATGGCACTTTCGGTAATTTCCAATCGTAAATTACGAGGTGACAAACCAGTTGTGCGGACAATTTCCTCAATCTTTTCAATAAGATTAGTTTGTAAAAATAGCTTGCTAGAGAGATTGACGCTAATCTTTGCCGACGAGGCAACCCGCTGTCTTTGTTGCCAGACTTTCATTTGACGACAGGCTTCTCGTAATACCCACCAGTCAATTGCAAAGATTAATCCGCTTTCTTCGGCAATGGGAATAAATTCCGCAGGAGAAATCGCTCCCCATTGAGAATGATGCCAGCGTACCAAAGCTTCAAATCCAACGATACTTCGAGTGACTAACGAGACGATGGGTTGATAGTAAATTGTAAGTTCCTTACGCTCGATCGCCCCTCTCAATTCATTTTCTAACTGCGAAGCGATCGCGATCGAATCGCGAGTAATCGGATCGAAAATTTCATAGCAATTTCTCCCCTTAGCTTTGGCACGATACATTGCCATATCGGCATCGCGCATCACTTCCTCGATGCGCTGGTAGCCAATGGAACTCAGGACGATTCCAATACTGGTGCTGGTATATATTTCCCGTCCTTCAATGTTAAACGTAACGATCAACTCCTGCTGAATTCTGCGGGCGACTTTAACCCCTTCGCTCTCATCTTGAAGACTTTCGAGTAAGATGGCAAATTCATCTCCACCCAAACGAGCTACAGTATCGTTGGGACGTACTGAGTTTTCCAGTCTCGAGGCAACTGCAGCCAGTAAGCGATCGCCAATTAGATGACCGAGACTGTCGTTAACTACTTTAAAGCGATCGAGATCTAGTAGTAAGACTCCAAATAAATAATCTGAATTTCGCTTAACTCGTTCGATTGCATCGGTAAGAAGTTCGTTGAACCAAACACGATTGGCCAAATTGGTTAAAGAATCGTAGTATGCCTGACGATGTAGTTTTTTAGCTACTAATCGTTGCTGGCTAACATCCCGAAAGACGATTACCACACCGATGTTAGAGTTTTTGTTGTCTTTAATTGAAGTTACGGTAGCCTCAATGGGAATTTCACGACCGTTTTTGTTGACTAACAAGGTATGTTTTGGTAAATGAAGAATTTCACCCGTGGCTAAAGTTGTCTCTATAGGATTGACAATTACTTTACGGCTAATTTCATTAATTAAATTAAAAACTTCTAATAAGTTTTTACCTACTGCTTGCGGTGATGTCCATCCCGTTATTTGTTCTGCCACAGCATTGAGGGAAGTAGTACGGCTATGAGTATCGGTAGTAATTACCCCATCTCCAATACTATCAAGCACTGTAGACAACCACTTCTGACTTTCCCGTAATTGTCGCTCTACTTGATGTTTGTAAAGTGCAATTTCAATCGCGATTTTGATTTCTTGTTCCTGAAATGGTTTGAGTATGTACCCGAAGGGTTGACTAATTTTGGCTCTTTTTAAAGTATCGGGATCTGAATGAGCAGTAACATATATTATTGGAATATCAAAATTTTGATAAATTACATTAGCTGCGGTAATGCCATCCATATCGCCAATCAGCCTGATATCCATCAGAATCAAATCTGGTTTTAGCTGCGCTGCTTTTTCTATAGCTGACTCACCAGAATCGGCTATAGCGGGTACACCATAGCCCATAAACTCTAAAATTGCTTGTAAATCCTGAGCGACAATAGTTTCGTCTTCTACAACTAACAAAGTATTATGGGACATTTAGGATAACATGAGCGATTAATATTTTTATTTATATATATCTAGTATTTGGTTTAGTACTTAACTACACATTACCTACTATGAGGATGGAGCCAAGTTTTTTCCTAAGGACAAAATTATTTTATATTGAGTTCCTCTATCGGTATTCAACTCTATTTTGCCACGAAGCTGCTCGGTTAAATTTCTAACTAATTTTAGTCCTAAGGTTTGACTTTTTTCTAAATTAAAATTCGCTGGCAAACCTTTACCATTGTCGGCAATAGTTAACAGTATATTATTATCATAATTGGCTTCAAGTTTAACTTTAATTTCTCCATTAATATTAGGTTCAAAAGCATATTTTAAGGCATTGGAAACTAGTTCGTTAATAATTAAACCACAAGGGACTGCCGCATCAAGGTCTAGCCAAAAATTTTGAATGATTTCAGTTTTTAACTCGACTTTTTTTCCTGTGATTAGATAAGAGCGAAATAAGCTATGGGTTAGATCGCAGATATATTCTGACAAGTTGATTCGAGAAACATTTTCCGATTGATAGAGTTTTTCATGAATTAAAGCAATAGACTGAACTCTATTTTGAATTTCTCGTAATTGTTCGACCGTAGACTGGTCTTGTAAAGTACGAGTTTGAAGGTTTAGCAGACTACAAATTACTTGTAAATTATTTTTAACCCGATGGTGAATTTCTTTAATTCGAATTTGTTTCTGCTTTAAACTTGCAGCCTGTTTACGCTCGGTAATATCTTCAGCTACATAAGAAAATCTCAAGCCAGCAGATGTATCGTGTTTGTCGAGGAGATCGCAAAAATTAACTGGAGATATACTAACTGAAATATAGTTTGCCTCGCATTCGAAGGAATGAATGTATTCAAAATGAGTAGACTTGTATTTAAATTGGCTGTGATAACAACCATCGATCCATTTATCGACAATTTCTGAGTAATTCATCGTCTCTCTAAATGAACTTCCTGGCAAATTTTGCAGTTTTAAACCAAATAATTTTGCCGAAGCTGCATTGCCGGATATATGAACTAGATCGTCGCCAACCAACTCCACAATACCCATGGCGATTCTACTGCCGCATACGAATCCGATCGAGAGTTCGGTTCGATCTTTAACCATTAAGCGATAGTGTTCTTCACTAGCACGCAACTCTAATTCTGCTTGTTTGCGAGCGGCAATATCTTGAATTTGTGAGATGAAATATAAAGGTTTCTCGTGCTCGTCTTTCACTAAAGAGACGCTGAGGAGCACCCAAACCAAATGTCCTCGTTTGTGAATGTAGCGTTTTTCTATCTGATAGTTACGAATTTTCCCCTCCAACATTTGATTTTTATATTCGAGAGCCAGTTCCAAATCCTTAGCATAAGTAATATCTCGAACAGTTAGCTCCAGTAATTCTTTCTTTGAGTAACCAACAATTTCACATAGGGAACGATTTACCTGTAACCACTTACCATCGGGTGCCACTAAAGCCATACCGATGGGTGCGTATTTAAATGCACTGCGAAAACGTTTTTCACTTTCTCGCAATGCATTTGCTGTCTGTTGGTTTTTAGCTATTTCTCCTTCTAATTGCTGGTTAATAGCTTTTAATTGAGTCGGGTTAGGCAAAGCCAAAGCATGAGAAACCAGAGGAATAATTTTAATTGCAGTGTACGAAGAAACTAATGCAGTCAAAGCTTTGACCATACCCGACAACCAATAGTCGGGATGCCATATCGTCCAACTCTCCAGAACGTGAGTCGTACCGCACAAGATAATAAAAACAGCAAATAACCAAAATATTTTCGGGAAGGATAGATCTTCACGTCGCCAAGGAAAATAAGCTAGAGTAATGGGAATGGAATAATAGGCGATCGCGGTAATTAACTCGGACGAGGCGTGTAGCCAAACCAGATTAGATTGCCAGAGATAGCATGAACCATGAGGCATAAATTGGGTAGTTGCTAAGTTATTTAGAAACACAAAATATTTCATGCTGTTAAATTGTCAATATTCCCCATTAATGCTTTGTTTTCCAAATAAACTGCCAAATAGATAGTTGTTAAACAATCAATTTAAGCGTATAACAAAATTACAAATTCAGAACATTTTTTTCGGCAACAGCTGTTGGAGACAATTTAGTAATTTGAAAAAGTGCCTAACGTCAAGTGGGCGATAACAGCAGTTTTCGTTTGGGTAGACCATATCTCGATCTGAGACAGGAGTCAGAGGAAAAAAGTAGATCGGTTGTGTTCTATTCAACTGAAAAGCGCAGTAACCCTCTTATGTCACTTTCCGATATTTCATATTAGGAAAAGGTTTTCAAGGGAAACAATATCAATTCATTGAGCCATTTGTAGTCAAATTTTCGTCATCCGCCCGCCTAAAAAAATTTCTATTCAGAAACAACTCCGCGAGCGCATAGATAGTAGATAATGGTCACAGAACTTAGAAATTGCTCTAGTTTTCGGAGTCTGACAGAAGCGTTCCATGAGCGGCGATTGCTCATAATGAATAAAAGAAACAAAATCAGTCACAGAGGAGAAAACCCCTTAATATTAATGGTGGTCGCCTGACAGTTAAGACCGAACCCTCATTGGTGCGATTGCGCCCGCACAGAAGCGTGGTTCTAGATGTTTAAGGGAATGAAATTGGTGAAGCCACAATTGGGCTATCCCGTTTAGGAGAATTACTAGTGATTTGTATGCTTTAGCCAATTGGTTAAAAGAGTGCCAAGTCAAGACAGTAGCAATGGAATCAACGGGAGTGTACTGGATTCCTCTATTGCAAATTCTGGAAACTCAAGGTTTGGAAGTCAAGTTAGTCAATGCCCATCATGTCAAAACCGTCCCTGGACGTAACAGTGATGTACTTGACTGTCAATGGTTACAGCAATTACACAGTTATGGTCTGTTATCTGGTTCATTTCGACCCGATGACCAAATCTGCGTTCTGCGTAGTTATATTCGTCAACGAGATAGGCTAATTAAAAGTGCCAGTACTCACGTTCAACGAATGCAGAAAGCTCTTAGGCAAATGAATCTGCAACTGCATCGGGTGATTAGTGATATTACTGGCATCACTGGCATAGCAATTATTCGTGCTATTGTGGCTGGAGAAAGAAACCCCCAAGTCTTACTGCTTTGAAAAATCCCCGCATCAAGAGTAGTGTCTCAGAGATAGCTCAAGCCTTAACTGGAGATTACCGTGTCGAACACATTTTTGTGCTGCAACAGGAATTACAACTTTATGAAGTCTATCAAAAAGCGATCGCTGAATGCGACCGAAAAATTGAGCAATGTCTAGCTTAGTTTGCTAATCAAATTGATGTCGAAACTTCACCCATTCTTCCCGCTAAAAATCGACGCCATAAACCTCAAGGGAATCAACCTAATTTTGACTTGACAACTCATCTCTATCGTATTAGTGGTGTTGATTTCACTCGAATTGATGGGCTTGGGGTTTTGACGGTACAGACAATTCTTTCTGAAGTTGGGCTTGACCCGACTCGCTTTGCTTCTGTCAAACATTTTTGTTCTTGGTTGGGTTTATGTCCTGCTTCTCGTATAACTGGAGGTAAGATTAAAAGTTCTCAGACTCGTTGTGTCGTTAATCGAGCAGCTAATGCCTTCCGAATGGCAGCTCAAGCTCTCAAAAATAGTCGTTCTGCTTTGGGTGCATTCTCTCGTCGTCTGCGAACCCGTTTGGGTACTCCTCAAGCACTTACAGCTACAGCACATAAAGCGGTGCGACCCCCCTGGGGTTTCCCCAGCATGGGAACGCGCACCAAGACAATAGCACGGCTTTTCTATTATCTTTGGACCAGAGGTGAGGCTTATGTCGATCCAGGAGTTGATTATTACGAACAAAAATATCAAGAGCGACTCGTTCAAAACCTGACCAAAAAATCTCACTCTCTCGGCTTTGATTTGACTCCTCAGTCCGTCTCACCCTCTGTGACTGATTTTGTTTCTTAGGAGAGGGTTAGATCGAGGTAGTGCCATTCCCGTAGCTTGGAAAATAGTTAAAGGGACAGAAACAGGTAGTTGGAAACCGTATTGGAAAGAACTGTTTTAATCTCTCAACAATGTTGTGCCGACAGATTGGAAGGTAATTGTTAGTGCTGATAGAGGATTGTCTGCTCTTTGGCTGTACGAACAGATTGTGGAATTAGGTTGGCATCCGTTTTTACGAATTAATCACTAGGGTCAATATCGACGACAAAATTTATCTTTATGGCATCCTCTATCAACAGTTGTAACTGATACTGACCAGAGTTGGTCTGGACAAGTGACTTGCTTTAAAAGCAATCCGATTGATTGTACTCTTCTAGCTCGATGGGATGATGGTTATACTGACCCTTGGTTAATTCTCACGGATTTAAAATCAACTTAGGATGCAACTGGTCTGTTTGCCAAGATAGGGGATTATTGATGGTATATTGCCGAATTTTTTCTAAAGCAGAGCGATTGCGGATAATATGTTCGTACACGACTTGGCAAAATTCAATGACCAATTACCAAAAAATAAGGCTTACAGCCCTGGTGATTTAAGCTGCAATGACTATTTCTCGTTAATTGATAACCAAAATTGCCAAGTCGTGTTCGTAATAATTACGCTGCCATACGGGTGTGTCTGGGGCATCGCGTAAAATATTAATATCTCATCGTTCGCTTAAATCAAAAATTGCTAAGGAAATAAAATCGACCCTATCGTCGTGTTCGTCAAACAACTTTGTCTCTGACTTACCAACGTTGTGAACCAGCGATGGCTCATCAACAATCGATTGCTGGCTGGCGATTATATGTCACCAACGCTCACACAGAACGCCTTAGTTTGCAGCCAGCAGTGAACTCTTATCGTGAACAATGTCAGCCTGAAAGAGGTTTTCATCGTTTTAAACGGGGTCATCTTCCCGCTTTAGCAATCTATTTTCAGGATGAAGAGCGGATTCGAGGGTTGATGTTTTTGCTCACGATCGCTTTAACGCTTTTCACCTTAATGGAATTTGTGGTACGTCGCCAATTAGCGGTGACACAGCAATCTCTTTCGGGACTTTATCCTGGATTACCTAAACGTAGTACTTCTCGTCCTACCGCAGAAAAGTTGTGAGCCTGACTGCCTGACACAAGTAACTAAAAGTACTGATATACGGTAACTGAAAAGAAAAGGGAGAGAATTCATGGTTAGCTAAAAATAGATGTTTTTAAGCTTTGTATTCCATGTCTACCTCTACCCCACTTTATAATCAACTGTTCAGATTGCTAAGTCAACATAGTAACTATCGCGATCTACGGCATTTAAAAGCCTTAGTGTGGATGATTATCGGTTTAATCCATAGCGGTAAAATCTGCTTGAGCGAATGGGAATGCTACATCCCCAGTCGTGCTAGAAAAGCCCAAAGTTTTGAAAGAAAGTGGCAAAGATTTGTCAGTAATCAGCGAATTCGAGTTAGAAGCTTGTATGTCCCGTTAGTTCTGGGAGCAATCAAAAACTGGCATTCTCAACGCCTTTATTTAGCACTAGACACAACTATGCTCTGGAATCGGTTTTGCATCATTCACCTTTCAATTGTTTGCGGTGGAAGGGCAAGACCATTCTTGTGGAAAGTATTAGAACACAAAAGTTCGACAGTCGCTTTTACCGAATACAAACTAATGTTGAGATTAGCCGCAAAATTACTATCTGATTATTCCAATATCATGCTCTTAGCTGACCGTGGTTTCGCTAATCATGAATTAGTCAATTGGCTGCAAGATAGTAAGTGGCATTACTGTCTGCGATTACCCTGCGATGTCATTCTACACGGAGTCAGAAAGCATCCAATTGAATTAAAGTATCTCTGTCCGCCAAAAGCTCAAGCAGTTCTGTGTCATGACGTTGGTTTATGGCTCGATGGTAAATACCGTTGCAACGTTGTCCTGGCAAACGTTAAAGGAGTCAAAGAGCCTTGGGCTATGATTACCGATGAAAATCCATCCTTACAGACTCTTTGGCAATACGGACTGCGTTTCCGTGTTGAAGAATTATTTTTAGATTCTCAATCAGGAGTATTTCAGTTGGAAGACTCGAAAATCCGCCATGCTAAAGCTTTAGAACGTCTATATTTAATTGTCGCACTGGCTCTTCTTTTTGCCACTTGTCATGGTATAACGCTTCAATTAAAAGGACTTAGAACTCAGGTAGACCCTCACTGGAAAAGAGGCCTAAGCTATCTCAAAATTGGTTGGCGATGGCTCAAGGGCGTTTTGCATAAAGGTCGCGATTTGTTCTTTCCTAGTGCTTTGTTATCTCAAGATGTTCAACCTTGTTTTGCTTCTCTAAAAGCTAAGAAACACCAATATGATGCTATCTGGTTCAGTCGTATTCAGGAAATCAAATGTTATTCCAATTGACTTTTCCTAAGATGTGTCAGGCAGTCAGGTTGTGAGCTGCTTTTTCAGGGCTGACTTTGTATCTTTAACCTGATAGCTCAAGAGAAATTACCTCTCTCAACCCCCTATCTTCACTTGATTCTAGCTTCTTTATTTCTCTAGTGATTTTCTAAATGAGCGAACCGTGAGTAGTATAAGCCGCCGGCTGATTCCTCCGCAACCGCCCGAATCAACGAAGGCTAATAGGAATCAGGTGCGGTATAGCCGAGCAGGTTCAATTTATAAGTTTCGCTTATCAAAAGATTCGGCAAGTTTGAAGCAATATTTTATAAAAAATGCTGCTTGTTAGCCAGGCATTGCATAAACTTAAAAATATGATGTTTGCTTGTACTATACCTTTATGTCTATGAATAAGTTTGAATCGAGGCAGTCACAGCCAAAGTTGGATACGGATGAGGGGTGGGTCGTGCAGGTATATGGCAGTAATCGCCGCTTGCTCTGTGTTTTAGAACCCTCCCACGGTTGGATCTTCTTGATCGGTTGCGGTGTTGGTTTACTGCTTTCAGCAATTTGGATTAACGCCGCTCGTTACAGTCCCCCCTTAGAGCCGACCCCACCAACAGAGTCACCCGCATTGCAACTGGATTGATACGACTCATAGTAGGGCGAAGTATTTTCCTTGAGACATCGTAATTGGACCTCAAGGCGACCATGGTGCGACCCATCACAGAGACGGGTTGACTAAGGCAACATCTGCACGGGTTTCGGATAGGTCGATGGAATGGGTCGGCGAGAAGAGACAGACACTCTCTGGTTGCACAAGGCAGCTGGCTCAATCTAGCCAAGCCGGTCGTTTCTGCGACCGGGGTGTTGTAAAGGTTTAGCCAGGTAAGTTGTGCGAGATTTTTGAGCGGCGCAATATCAGCTACTGAGGTATTGAACCGTAAAAGTTCTTCGAGTTCATGCAAGTTAGCTAGGGGGGAGATGTCTTTGATGGGATTGTTGCCCAGGGAGAGCGATCGCAATTCACATTAATTTACCAGATGCGGGGATCGCCAAACAAAAGAAAAACTTATGATTTGAATTTGACATTGCGATTCAAATCCATGTTGGGGAGGGCAAAAATCTGTGCATTTTAAGATAGACTTAAGTGTATAGAAATTTAGCTCTTGATAGATCGAGATATATGGAGAGTGATGCGGGACAGCTATCACCTTCCAGCCCCGTTCGGAGAGCAGCCATCTCTGAACACACCTGTCAACAGGTTCTCGCGTAACACCTGTGCTGTAGGGGTGAAGCACTTTACCCTTACTTTTTAAGCTCACTTATCACAATAATCGCTCCTCGTTAGAGGAAGCGGAGGAGGTATTATATTAATGGATTTCTTATCCGATTTCTTGACGCGCTTCGTGGATAAGTTGCAGTCCCCGACACTCGGCTTTCTGATTGGTGGTATGGTCGTCGCCGCCCTCAATAGCCGACTGCAAATTCCAGATGCGATCTATAAGTTCATCGTCTTCATGCTGCTCATTAAAGTTGGTCTGAGCGGCGGCATTGCGATCCGCAACGCCAATCTGGCGGAGATGCTGTTGCCCGCGGTGTTCGCTGCGGTAATCGGGATCCTTGTCGTGTTAATCGCGCGCAACACGTTGGCTAGGCTGCCGGGCATCAGAACCGTAGATGCCATTGCGACCGGGGGCTTATTTGGTGCCGTGAGTGGCTCTACCCTCGCCGCCGGCATAACGATGCTGGAATCGGAAGGTATGCAATACGAGCCCTGGGCCGGCGCACTCTATCCCTTCATGGACATCCCAGCGCTTGTGACTGCGATCGTCTTGGCCAGCATTTATACGGGCAAGCAAAAGTCTCTCAGCAAGCAGGAGTCTCTCAGCAAGCAGGAGTATCCCAGCGGGCAGCGCGTTACCGCAGGTGGGTATCCCAGCGGGCAGCGCATTACCGCAGGCGGATATCCCAGCCAGCCGAGCGGTACCGCAGGCGAGTATCCCAGCCAGCCGAACTATCCCACCAGCCGGCATGAGTACCGCAGCCAGCAGCGCATTACCGCAGGCGGATATCCCAGCCAGCCGAGCGGTACCGCAAGCAAGCGGGTTGAGATATGGCCCATCGTGAAGGAAAGCCTCCAGGGCTCTGCCCTATCGGCACTGCTACTCGGTCTCGCTCTAGGCATACTAACCCAGCCAGAAAGTGTCTATGAGAGCTTCTACAATCCCCTCTTCCGCGGTCTGCTTTCGATCCTAATGCTGATCCTAGGTATGGAGGCCTGGGCAAGGATCGGCGAGCTGCGCAAGGTAGCCCAGTGGTACGCCGTATATGCCGTGGTGGCACCGCTGCTGCATGGGTTCATTGGCTTCGGTTTCGGCATGGTCGCCCACTTCACCACGGGATTCAGCCCTGGCGGCGTTGTGCTTCTGTCCGTCATCGCCGCCTCCAGTTCAGACATCTCAGGACCGCCCACTTTACGAGCCGGCATTCCCAAGGCCAATCCCTCCGCCTACATCGGCGCGTCCACAGCCGTTGGCACACCGATTGCGCTTGCCATTGGAATACCGTTCTTCATCGGGCTCGCCCAGGCGCTGATGGGCAGCTGATCCAGCCTTTGTATAGCAACGGAACGTGCGGTTCGTTCTTAGCGAAAGTGGATAATAACCATATAAACTAAGGCTTCTAGGAATTTCCCTAGATGACAACTGTTCTGATGATGAAGGTGAAAGTCCTTCCTCTGAAACTCACAGATGACTCCTAACCTGTCCACGATGACCCGACTCGGAATTCGGGAGATCGAAGCTGGAAACTAGGGCGTAATCAGACCTCAATTGCAGAGGACACTGACGCTAATGGGGAGTTCCCACGGAGAAAAAGAGCCTAGAAAAGCAACCTATGCTAGTGCGGACGCAATCAAAGTTATCCGACATCGCCTGAGTTATGTATCCCGCCGTAGTTGTCTCCGACTAACGGCAAGAGTATGGGGTTCAGTGCGGTTGAATTGGCGACTCCTAAAGGAACGAAAAAAATCATCATTACGGAACGAATAAAAACGAATCTAGGGTCTGTAGATAGGTCGTATCTACGGTAGACCAGACGAGAGGATTAATCCCTTAGATTTGGGTAGGACAGCGAGTAACTTCGCTGAGGAACTCAGAATACACTTGCCTTGAGTAGAGCATGATTAGACACACTAATAAACATAGTAGTGAATCTTGGGAATTTTTACCTTGGAAGAAATTACAGGTAAATCTCTTTCGCCTACAAAAGCGCGTGTACAAAGCGGTTCGAGCAGGAGATATGCAAAAAGCAAGGTCACTGCAAAAACTGATTCTGCGCTCTCAGGCAGCGAGATTCTTGGCTATCCGTCAAGTAACACAGTTAAACGCTGGCAAGAAAACGGCTGGAGTCGATGGAAAACTAGCCCTGACTTTCAAGGAAAGGTTGGAACTCGAAGAACAACTAAGGTTAAAAGCTAATGCATGGAAACATAAAGGGTTGCGCCAAATCCCCATTCCCAAAAAGGATGGAACAAAACGCATTCTAAAAGTCCCGACAATTAGTGACAGAGCTTGGCAATGTCTCGCTAAATATGCCTTATAACCAGCCCATGAAGCAATATTCCATGCTCAGAGTTATGGATTTAGAACAGGACGTTCGACGCATGATGCCCAGAAAAAACTGTTCCATAACCTGCGCTCCCAGAGCAACGGTATCCAAAAACGAGTAATCGAATTGGATATCAAGATAATGCTTCGATTAGACATCTTGATACTCCTATGAAAAACGCAAGTGTTTGATGTGACCAGCTTGAAGTCGCTGTAATTGAGTCAGGGTATTGGGTTCATCGGGAAATAGATAAAGTTGGGTTTTCTCATCACGGGCGATCGCGATCGTGCCGTTATGAATGCGATCGTAAAACCAATGCTTCGAGAAGTTTAACCTCTGAGCAAGTTGAGACACAGTGAGATAACCTTCAATGTGACGAGGATGAGATTGGCTTCGTTGTTGAAAGATACGATGCTCAAGACGAATACGTTTGACGGTTGAGGGGAAGAGAGTCAATCCCATTGGGGAACGAAAGCCCTCCGTAGTAAGTTGTGCAGCTACCTCATCGTCGTGGAATCCTTGTCGAGCCAGAGCAACAATACGAGCTTCTAGTTCCTCACCATTAGTCAATTCAGCCAGTGAACCAACCGGAATCAGCAATTCTCATTTTAAAAATTCCCAGAGAAAAATAGATGAGAAATGAACGTTTGTTAGCAAATAACTTTCGCTAACAAAAACCACTCTGATTAAGATTCGGGTGAATTAGATTAAAGTAAAAGGCATTAAATTCTCACAGAGTAGCAACATGGGTCTAGCAATAGGAATGCCTGAATTACTATCGATGCTGAGTGCCGAGTTAAATAATCTTCCCGAGGAACGAAAACCAAGCAATAATACTAAATATACGGTTGAAGAAGCTCACTTAAGTGCATTTTCTGTATTTTTTATGCAATCTCCTTCTTTTTTAGACCATCAACGTTTGATGAAAAGTCAGAAAGGGAAAAATAATGCCCAGAGTTTGTTTGGCATCGAGAACATCCCCTGTGATCCTCAGATTCGCACCCTGCTCAATTTGGTGCCAGCTTCGACGGTATTTGGCGTTTTTCGCTCAGTCTATAATGGTTTGTCCAAGACAGGGAACCTATCGCCCTATCGTTGCTTCGGTGGAGGATTTTTGCTGACACTTGATGGAACTGAATATTTCTCCTCCAAGAAGATTCACTGTTGTCATTGTTGCCATCGGACTCATAAAAACGGCAGTACTACCTATTTTCATGCTGCGGTTACTCCGGTACTGGTGGCTCCAGGACGACCACAGCTCATCAGTTTAGAACCAGAATTCATCACTTCCCAAGATGGTCATGATAAACAAGACTGGGAGAACGCTGCCGCTAAGCGTTGGATTGCTGCTCATCCCCGCGACCCAGAAGACCTCCCTGTAACTTTACTTGGGGATGACCTCTACTGCAATCAACCCATCTGTGAAACGGCTTTGGCTCATGGTTATCATTTTATCTTTGTCTGTAAGCGTACATCTCATTCAGAACTTTATGAGTGGGTGGATTACCTCGAACGAGTCGGGGAGGTGAAAACTCTAACCCAGTTGGAGATTCGAGGACGAAAATGTTTGTCTTACTACTACCGCTTTGTGAATAAAATTCCCCTCAGAGCTACCCAACCAGCCCTGGACGTAAACTGGTGTGAGGTAACGGTTACAGATACCAGCGACGAGAAAACCTTGTATTACAATGCCTTTGCTACTTGCCATGAAATCGAGCGACAGAATGCGATCGAGATTGTCACTGCTGCTCGTGCGCGCTCGAAGCTCGAAAATGAAGGGAATAATATTCTCAAAACTAAAGGCTATCATCTCGAACACAACTTGGGTCACGGTGAAAACCACCAGGCGGAACTTCTATTCTGCCTTAATTGGTTAGCTTATCTCTTCCACACCAGTTGGGATTTAGTCCACATCACTTATCGTGCCGTTCGCTCGATGTTAGTTACTCGCCAAACTTTCTTCAATGATGTTCGGGCACTAACCAGATATTTATGGTTTGAGAGTTGGCAGACTTTGTGGGAGTTTATGCTGAGGGAGGGAAAAGCAACTGACAGGGTTAATTCTAGCTAAATTTCGCGACTGTTGAACCAGAACCAATTCGCGCCCTTTATAGCTCTACAGAGTAATAGGTAGTCGTTCCAAGTATTACTCGGCTTTTTCATGGCTCAAAATGAACTTCCTCGGAAATGATGGCTGCTTCTAAGCTTACTTTGGCTCACAATTAATTAACTCTTCGCTTTGTGCGCAAAAATTTTTCGCGCACAAGTTCCTGTTTCTCATTTTTCATTCTGTATTTTCTTTCGTTCAGGTTTCAAAATGAGAATTGCTGATGAGTAATGACTCTAACTTGACTTAAGATCGTCCCCAGTAATTTGGTTAAGGCGGACTGAAATTCGAATAGTTCAGATTAAGAATCTTAAAGCTAGATTGGTTCGAGGTAATTTTAAGTAACAAAAGCGATATGGTACTGACCATTTGGTTTTAGGCTGAAGTCAGAGTTCATGAGGAGCGATTATGCAATCTGCCTTTATCGCTATCCGTCTGGCCGCTGGTTTAGCAGTTGGTTTTTGGGGTCTTTCTAAGCTCCTGTTCGTTCAAAGTTGGGTGGGACCTTACCAAAATGTTTTCTATAAGACACTTCCTTTCACCGCCCCTCTGTGGGTTTATCTGTTAGGCATCGTTCAACTGGTGCTCGCTGGTGCAATTGTGTTTAACTACTTTCGTAAGCCGGCTGCTTGGAGCGCCGTAGTTTTTTCGGTGGTCAATCTGGTCGTGAGTTTCGCTGCACTAACGAGACCCGAAAATCCAATTGTTGCCAATCCGGCTCCTTTGGGAATCAAGCTAATTTGGTTTTTCTTTAATCCCATCGCTATTACTTTACTACTGATTGGTGTAGGATTAATGCCCGATGTACGAGCCAGAAAAACTGACTAGATACAATTTTCCAAAACTGGCGTTCCAAGCGGCTTTGGGTACTGAGATCGAATTTAAATAAATATACTACATATAATAAATTTAGATTATAAATTTAGATTAGATGAAAACTTATCAGCCAATTGAAAACTACGGCATTATTGGTAACATGCATACCACTGCCTTGATTGGGCTGAATGGTTCAATTGACTGGTTTTGTTATCCCAGACACGACTCTCCCAGCGTCTTGGCGGCGATTCTCGATAGCGAGAAAGGGGGGCACTTTCGAATTTATCCTTGCCTCGAGCGAGTCACTCACAAACAGTTTTACTGGCCAGAAACCAATGTTCTGGTTACTCGCTTTTTAGCGGCTTGTGGCTTCGGTGAAATCATTGATTTTATGCCGGTCAATCTATCTCAGGACGAACCAGGCTATCGCTGGCTAGTACGACAAGTGAAAGTGATTCGCTGTAGCATGAAATTTCGCTTGGAATGCTATCCGGCCTTCAATTATGCCCGGGATAAGTGTCAAACGACTTTAACTGAGAAGGGAGCAATCTTTAGCTCTGACAGACTCAATCTGGGCTTAGTCACCGATGTGCCCCTACAAGAAAATCAACGTGGAGCCTGGGCAGAGTTTACCCTAGAGCAAGGACAGACTGCGATCTTTGGATTTGGCGAAGTGGAGTCAAATCGAAAAGAATGGAAAGTTTTCCTCAGTTGTGAACGAACTCAAGAATTATTCGAAGGGACGATTGACTATTGGCGAAGTTGGCTTTCACGGTGTCTCTACAAAGGACGCTGCCGGGAAATGGTGGAGCGTTCCGCTTTGGCTTTAAAGCTATTAACCTATGAACCAACAGGAGCAATTATCGCAGCGCCAACCTGTGGTCTACCGGAAGAATTGGGTGGGGAACGTAACTGGGATTATCGCTATACTTGGATTCGGGATGCGGCTTTTACGCTATACGGCTTGCTACGCATTGGCTTTACTGAAGAAGCGGGTCAGTTCATGAATTGGCTCGAAGGACGTTGCTATGAGTTAAAGCCAAATGGACCTTTGCAGACCGTTTATGGTATTAATGGGGAACAGGAGCTCGAAGAAGAGATTTTAGGGCATCTAGAAGGCTATCGCGGTTCTGCCCCCGTTCGTATTGGCAATGGTGCCGTGAATCAGCTTCAGTTAGACATCTACGGGGAACTCTTGGACTCGGTGTACTTATACAATAAACACGGTACGCCAATTTCCTACGATTTATGGCGGCAGCTACAGCGGCTTCTAGCTTGGGTATGTGATAACTGGCAGCGCCCTGACGAAGGGATTTGGGAGATGCGAGGGGGAGTTCGGCATTTTGTCTATTCTAAGCTAATGTGTTGGGTAGCACTCGACCGGGGGCTGCGCCTTGCTAGGAAACGCTCTTTTCCGGCCGAACGCCAGCACTGGCTGCAGGTTCGAGACCAAATTTACGAGGAGCTCATAGCTAGAGGATGGAGTGAGGAACGGCAGGCTTTCGTACAGTCGTACGGCAGTGAGGCTCTCGATGCGAGTACCTTAATTATGCCTTTGGTCTTTTTCATGTCTCCCAAAGATCCGCGGATGTTAAAAACGATTGCTGCCATAGCACGAGCACCGGAACGAGGAGGGTTAGTTTCCAGTAGCTTAGTCTATCGTTACGACCCCCAGACTTCCCAAGATGGTTTGTCTGGACGTGAAGGCACATTCAATCTCTGCAGCTTTTGGTTGGTAGAAGCACTGACTCGCGCCGGAAGAACTGCTCCCGAACAACTCTCACGAGCTCGCATCCTGTTTGAGGAAATGCTTAGCTATGCCAATCATCTGGGACTGTATGCTGAGGAAACCGGACCTAGCGGTGAAGCATTGGGCAATTTTCCTCAAGCCTTTACTCACTTAGCACTGATTAGTGCGGCCTGGAATCTCAATCAGTCTCTCGAGAACAGGTAGTCCTTACAAAACAGTATCTGAGAAGCGCTCGCGCTGTTTGAGCAAAGTTTAGCCATCAAACTGGAACGAATAATTATCGCTCCAGCCACACTTATTGCTAGCAAGTAGCTAGTTTGGCTTTGATGGACTGATAAAAGACCCGATCTTAGAGATTAATGTAGGTTTGTTGTTTATCCAGATTAATTATCGGATGAAAGAATAGTTATGAGGTGTGATCGCTCTCACCGCTCAAATAATTAATGAACATCGACACCATGGCAAGCTAACGGCTAATTCACGAGTTGGGCTAAATAAACATCTCAAAAACTGAATTCATATCTTTGACGCTAAATGATTTAAGTTTCTTTCGACTTTTGGTAGGCGGTCGCCCATCATTTTACCGCTCGCACCAATCTGTATAGATAGTTCTAAAATAATTGTTATTTGTTGTTTGTTTGCACTTTGACTGATTTTAAAATTTTGAATCAATGTCTAATTACTGGCCAGAACTAAGTCTCGATGCTTGGCAAGACACTTACAGCACTTTGCATATGTGGACTCAGATCGTGGGAAAAATTCGCTTAGTGCAGACTCCCTGGATCAATCATTCCTGGCATGTACCCTTATATCTGACCGCACGAGGACTAACTACCTCTACTATTCCTTACGGCAGCCGCGTTTTTCAAATAGACTTTGACTTTATAGACCATCAACTCAGAATTTCTACTAACGACGGTCAGATACAGACAATTCAACTGCAACCACGTTCGGTAGCGAACTTTTATCAAGCGGTAATGGATGCTCTAACTAGCTTGGAACTGACGGTCGCGATCGATACCATGCCTAACGAAGTTACCGAGCCAATTTCTTTCAAGAAAGACGAAACTCACCATGCCTACGATGCAGAATATGCCAATCGGTTTTGGCGGATACTGCTGCAAAGCGAACGCATCTTTCGTGAATTTCGCTCTTATTTTAACGGCAAGGTCAGCCCCGTACATTTTTTCTGGGGGAGTTTCGACCTAGCAGTTACGCGCTTTTCGGGACGAACTGCTCCCGAACATCCTGGTGGTGTCCCCAACCTGCCCGATGCTGTTGCCAAAGAAGCTTATTCTCATGAGGTGAGCAGTGCTGGATTCTGGCCGGGTGAGGGGTTGGGCTATCCCGCTTATTACTCGTATGCTTACCCCACTCTTGATGGATTTAGTCAAGCTGCCGTTCAGCCCGAAGCTGCCTTTTTCCACGAAGAATTAGGAGAATTTATCCTACCCTATGACTCAGTGCGCGAGGCTGAAAATCCAGACCAATTATTGCTATCTTTTCTTCAAAGCACTTATGAAGCAGAGGCCAACTTAGCCAATTGGGAGCGGGATGCTCTACGGCAAACCTGGTTCAAAGATTGAAAACTTCACTGAGTATTTAGATCTTGCCAAACGGTTGACCCCATCGCCTCCATGTCTCTTTGTTAAACGGGGGAAAAAATCTAAGAATCAATTCTCGCTCCAGCTTTAATCTACTCCTGCGTAGCGAAGCCATGCCGTCAGGCTTATCTCTCGGCGTATCGTACCAAAAGGCAGAACACATCTTGACTTCTAAGTCATACTTGCGGTGCAGTTCTATTATAGAACCCATTTGAGATCTATCTAAGAAGCAACTAATCTTTTGAGCATCAGTCTGACAAAACAAAGGTTAATCTTGGTGGTGGCATTCTCCAGAGTTCGTTCAAAATTCTTGACCAAACTTTTACATCTCTCAATCCAGGAGTTGGTTCTTTCAATTACCCATCTGGCTCTAACTAGAACAAAGCCCGTTTTTCTTGCCTGTTGCTTCTGAGCTTTTGAAGGTTTGGGTGACAACTCAAACCTAATCTTGGTCATGATTTGAGGATAAATTTGCTTCAATTCCTAAATCAGTTTTGGCGGATGATATCCATTGTCAAGTAGAATCGTAATCTTGGGAATGTTGACAGGTTTAGATTTAAAGTAATCAATGTTATCTGACAACATTTCAATTAATCCTCGGTCATCAGATACCGAAGCTTTAGTAGAGTGACTAAAGAAAGGAAACCCCAAAGTATCTACTGCTAAATTTGTTCGAGAAGAAAACTTAGACAAGCTAGCTCGACAAAGGGTAATGTAATAGGGATAATTCATCAAAACTTGATTAGAACTGGCTTGGGCTATGGATTTGCCTACCATAACTTTTTTATTTATCCTTGTTGATGATGCTATCTCATATCCCGTTCTCACCAAATTAAACTTATTGATAATAGTCTTTCATCTTTTTGGAGACAATTTTACTCAATTTATTAACCAGCTTGCTTTCTGTCCTCTTGTCCTCTGCTACGGACTATTTTCATATTTTCTTGAGGCACTACCAAATGTTGCTGAAATTTAGGTCTGTCATTCGCCTAGCGGGACTTTGACAAAAAACTGGGTTCAAAAAGGGGTGAAAGCCTGATATATCAATTATTTAACCTCAAAACAGCTAAATTCTTAATATATCTGGGTTTCAGGCGATTTTACCTCGACGAGGTAAAATCGCCGTCTGGTGAGGCTTTCACCCCTTTTTGAACCCAGTTTTTTGTCAAAGTCCCGCTAGGTTTAACTAGTTTACTGGTCTGCTGGCTGATAATTGGCTGGCATACTCAAGTTTTAGGACAGATTTCGCTGAATAATCAAATCGACAGCACTAATCTACCTCCTTTAGAAGTAACGCGCTACGGCAATCTTGAGGTAACTTGGGTCAAGTCGGCTCTCGATCGACACAAACTCTTCCAAATTGCCTCTCCTACTGTAATCGATCGCAGTAGTTTCGAAGGCGAACGCCTTGCTGTAGAACTGAGAGCCAAAAATATTCAAGCTATGCTGCGGCTTGCAGTCAATAAAATTAAAGGAGATCTACGTACCCAAGTAACTAAAATATTAGCTCCTCAATCGGCTGAGAAACTAGACTCATTCTCAGCAAAAGTATTCGTTTCTACATTAAGAGAACGTCCGGTAGTTCAAGTCAAGACTTTCAAGAGTTCGCTTTCCCTAACTATTGCCACAGTGACTCAGTCAGATGTTAAATTTTACAGTCAAACTGCCGAGCAGATCGCCATTAACTGGCAAAAGAGCATTAGTGAAGAAATCGAGCGAATTGAATATTTGACTTCCACCTCGAGTAGTTCGCCGTCGCTTCTGGCAAGCAGTCGCTATTTTGGTGGGGATATTAGTTTTTAGTAGTATTTTAGGATTAATTTATTGGATACTCGGTCGTCGGCTTGGCAAGCTACAGTTAAAATACGATGCGGGAATTGAAGCCTCAAAATCGGCAACGGCAAAGATGCAGACTACACTGCAAGATAACTCCACAGAAAATTCCGGACCGGCAGCAGTTCCCAACTTAGAGACTGGTTGGTCAGAAAGCGCTCGCGACAGGGATATTTTTGAGAATGTATCCCAGCGACAAAAGAGCAGATCCGCTCGGATGAGAATCTACAAATTGTTGCGGTGGTTGTTAATATGGCTAGTTATTATCGGTTGGTATTTAAGCATCTACTCGATCACCACCCGTTTTCCCCTATTAATGCGCTATAGCCAAGCCATTTTATCCCAACCATTAAAATTACTGGTGATTTGGTTTCTAGTCGGTCTCTCACTTCAGGTGGCTAAAACTTCCATCCATCGCTCGATAGATGTTTGGAAAACTAACTCTTACTTGAGCTTTGGCGAATCACAGCGTAAATCGCTGCGTTTGACAACTATTACCACTGCCTTAGAAGGATTTACTGCTTCTATTTTGATTGGAGTAGGTGTAGTGCTGACTCTAACCTTGTTTAATATCTCTACCGGTTCGATTCTGGCAGGTGGTGCGGTAATTGGTTTGGCTCTTTCCTTTGGGACGCAAAATCTAGTTAAAGATGTGGTCAATGGTTCTCTAATCTTGTTGGAAGATCGCTTTGCAGTAGGAGATGTCATCATTATTAACGGGATGGATGGCTTTGTCGAAGGCTTTAACCTCCGCATTACTCAACTACGCAATCCTGAAGGACAACTCATTACAATTCCCAATAGTGCGATCGCCGAAGTCAGAAATTTAACCCGTCTGTGGTCGCGAGTCGATTTTACTATCGAAGTCGCCTACGAGAACGATCCCGATAAAGTTTTACAGGTTCTAGAGGAAGTAGCGCGAGAAATGTATGAGAGTCCCGAGTGGCAAGATAAAATCCCTTCTCCTCCCAAAATTTTGGGCATAGATGACCTTTCTCATTCGGGAATGCTAATTCGAGTTTGGCTGGTCACTGCTCCACTCCAACAATGGCTAGTGGGAAGAGAATATCGTCTGCGAGTCCGTCGCGCCTTCGAGAAACACGAGATTGTTATCGGTAGACCACAGTGGGTCAACTATGGGGCACCTCTAAATGGAGGGAGTTGCTGAATGACCAGTCGCTCTTGACCCTCAAAGCTTGAAATTTTCTAGCCAAGGCTGATTCTTAAACTAGCATTTTCTCTCTATCCTTAGAGCGGCGAGCAGCAAAGGGTAATGGAAACTATCAATCGCCTCAATGCAACTATGGGTAAAGATCTGACGGGGAGACAACCGCTAAAAACTAGAGACAGCAAGAGAGAAAGCGCGTTTAGTCACCTTCCCAAAATATGAGTCTAGGAAGTACGTATAAATACAAAGAGTTACAGAGAACCAGGCAAATACTTAAATCATCTTGAGCAAGATGAAGGGTCGATTTAAAAATCAGGAAAAATAATTGTCTGATAAATTAAACAGACAATTATTCAAGAAAATGTTGCCCCAATTCTATCTAGATTATCTCAAAACTTATCTCCCTGATGGGGTGAACGAAAAAAAGATGTGGGGAAAGAAAACCATATTAGCGTAAATAATACGATAACCAAACCCCTACCCTAATTTTAAGTACGCTCACTAATTCTACTGGCTTCTTCCAATAAATCTTCTCGACCCAATTCCAATGTATGTCGCACTTGTTCTAAAGCCGAAATAGAGAGCCGATTACGATACATTTCGACAGCTTCTAAAAAAGCCGAGCTACCTGCTTTGCCAATATATTTGTAACGAGAAGAATTGCCCTTTTTGGTCACAAATATCGGTTGGGTCGATTGCCACTTATAATACTAATAAGCTCCACCCTTTCCTTTAGCTCGAAAACGAATAATAGAGCTAGTCAGTTTGGCAACGGGAAAGTTAGCTTGAATATTTTCAATCTCTCGATTGATTTCATCAATCAAACCTTGTACTTGTGCGATCCTCTCGGCTAAATCTAATTGCTGTTGTTGTTTATTTTTGACCACTATTAAATGTAAAAAACACCAAGGTTATGGCAATAATTACGCTAACATGCTAACAACATTGTACGGGATCGCGACCAAAAAGATGAAAATGGTTGAAATCAAATTCTTGTCTTTGTAGAATATTACCAGTATGTTCAACTTGATTGGCTAGGCTTTTTTCCGTTAATTCCAAATGAGTCCATCTTTGAAAAAGACGATGAGAATTGGGGAATTCACTACTAACTCCCAAGGCACAAGCTAATTCTAAGACTATTGGTAGCCATTTATCTTGGGGTAATCCTAATTCTCGATCGACTTTTGCCCTGAGACCATCACCTGTTTGATAAACTCTGCGTTTAACGCTTATTTCACCTAATGGTGTATAGTACCTTTTCGACCATTTTGTTCTTGGGGTAGAGTATAATTGTTCTTTTTCTTCAATACGTGCTTGTACTAATTTTTGTTGCACAAAATTTCCCAATTTTAGCCAGATATCATGAAATTCCGTGACAAACTCGGACAAATTATTCCAGTCTGGTAATGAAAAAAGTGTTTCATTTATTTGGGACAGAATTGACTGGAAGTTATTCATTTTCTGTTGTAAGGAGTCGAAGGTTTAATTAGGTCTTACCTATGTTATTGTGAAACGCACGCTAACAAATCTCTCCTTCTCCACATCTTTTTTCGCTCACCCTTCTATTTCTCTCTCTGCGTGAGGATTACTAAAGCTAGAGAATTGAAGCGTGATTACAGATACGGATGATCAAGTCTGAGTTTTCATAATGTTGTTCTCCTTTGATTTAAGTGAATAAACTCAAAAAAAGGGTCAGCCCGAAGACCAACCCTGTAAAAAATAAATGTCTAGTTGTAGTTTTTGTTTTTTCAGTTGTTTTGTACTGCACCCCCAGGGGGGCTATGCAGTGATACACAATCAGCCTTTTTATCTCCATAAGAAAAACGTTAAATACAAAGCCAAAATTCTTATGCAAAAAAATCCCGCCAAGTTTTTATTTACAAAGAAGGCGGGGGTGGTTATCGATATTAGTGATTAAAAAATACAGCGTAAATAATTTTGCTCGTATCTTAAGATTTTTTGATTTTCAATCTCATAAAGAGCGATGGTTATTTAGCATGTCTCTATTGCCTATTCTTCCTCAAATTCCTGGGATTTAAACTTTAGAGTGCGGCAGTTTTCATTTACCGTGCGAATAACATTATCTGGTATTCCATTTTCTACTCTAGCTTCAATTTCTAAAGTAACTTTCACATTAGCACCTACCAAACTGGTTAAATGTTGTAATACTTCGTCAGCAATCTGCGAAGCATCTCGATTCAAACGTTCTGAGTCTAACTCTACCGAACCGTAGAAACGATGTTTTTTCTTTGGCGCAGGTGAATTTATTATTGGTGGGTCAATAATAGGAGGGTCAACGATAGGTGGTTTAATAATTGGCGGTGGTGAAGGAGGAGTTTGTTCTATTGCTATTTGTTGTTGTGCCACGTCGGGTTTAACTAATAAAGATGAACTACCCATAGTAGGAATAATTCGCTCACCAACTTCTAGACCGATATATTTCTGCTTACTTTCGTCATAACCTCCAGTCGCATAAGCAAAGTTTTCCTGCCATAGAAGATTACCTACTCCTTCAGATATAGCTTCAATTAAAACCTGTTCGTTTTTAAGTCTGGGTAAATAGAGATAGTTGGTGAAATATTTCCAGAGTGTTTTTAAATTGATATGATTGCTATTTTTCCAAATGTACTTATCGAGAATCTGATTTGCCAGCAGAGATGCGGCATAAGTAAGAATTAAATGTTCCTCATGAACTAATTTACGACTAGCCTGTAAGACTGAAGAATCTCTGCCCTGAAGTCTATATTCTTCCCATTCAACTTCTCCCGTAGGTTCGGGTTGGTCTGGAACGAGTAGCCACTGATAAGCATCTTGCAGCAACATTTTAACAGTGTTGTCGGCATCGTTTAGCTTGGCTGCTGCTTGTTTATTTTGAAAAGGATTTAAATTGAGAACCTCTTTGTCTTCGACAATTGATTCCCAAGCTAAATATTGATTTACCCACTGAAATAAATTTTCTTTTTTGTTTTGGTCTGGGGCGAGAAAAACCAGAAGATTTTTGCAGTAGCGAGGAGCAGTATCTTTTTGTTCCAGTATCTGTTTAGCTTCAACTAATGCTTCACTGTTTTGAGCTTTTGTACTATGAGTAAGATTGGGGTGAAGCAAAACTAATCTAACTCCCATTGTTTCTTCGTCGGATATATCGGATGAAGAACTAGGAGCGATGTGTATTCCAGCAAAATCACCTGTTGCTCTCTCTTTTTTAAGTCTTTTAATGATTTCATCCCAGGTTTGGTCTTCTCTAACCTGGGTAGCACGGTCAATAGCGGTGCGGGTTACATTAGGTTGAGTATCAATCCAGTATCTCTCGCTGTTATCAACATAGAAATAGGTTGCCTGGTTAGTGAGTCGGCGTAAGGCATCGCCAAAGGTTGCTACATTCTCTCCTGGTTGAGTACAACCTAATTTAATCCGACGAATATCTACACCCTTGTTGGCGGCTTTTTGCAGTGGTGCAGAACCCATATAAATAGTTCTAGTTACACGACGACAAGCCGAATAGCGTCCTAAATTAGAATTTTGTCCGTCGAGATATACGGGAAGGGAGTTAGTTCCATCTACATCTTTGTCAATTATGGGCAACCAATTATCTTCCAAATAGCGGGTTAATTCTGACTGTACCTGGGAATCTGCCATCGGTACGTTTGCAGGTAAAATCATTAAGTTTTTATCATTTTCTTGCCATAAGTAGCTAATTACCTTTGCCATCAAACGTAATACCCCACGAGTACGTTGAAACTTGTCTAAACTCGACCAATCGCTGTAAAGTCGTTCAAATAGTTCGGGATGGATGGGATAAGCATCTTTCATTCGTCTTTCAAAATCTTTTTCGCGACATTCTGCGGGAAATTCCGTTTTTTGGTCGCGATACATCTGGCTGAAAGTACGAATTACTGTATCGCGGGCGGTAAATAAAGTGGGGTCGATAATATCTTTAAAGAGACGACGGCGAACGATATGAAAGCTTTCTTCTGCGGTAGCAGGTCGCCAGGGAGATTCTACCCTACCAATAGCATTTTTAAGACGTTCTGTGGCTTCATGACCTCTTTCTCCGCCCTTTTCAATGTCTGATGCGGGGATACTGACTACTAGTAAAGTTTGGTCGGCATTTTTAGCTGATTCACTCAGAGTTTGAACAAAAGTAAAATGAGTATCGAAGCTGCCTGCAGGCAAATCGCTCACTTCATGCAGTTGACGGGCATAAGCTACCCATTCATCAATGAGAATTAGACAGGGTGCGTAACGATTGAATAGTTCTTTGAGCTTATCCCCAGGATTGGTAGAGGTACGGTCTGCATCTGCGACCATTTCAAAACCTTCTTTTCCCCCTAATTGGTAAGCGATTTCACCCCAGAGAGTTCTGACTATTGTGCCATCATTTTTCTCGTGAGGAATCCCAGGAGAAATTTTTTGACCGACAATGACTACAGTGTTGACATTTGGGGGAGGATTATCGATGCCCGATTCGGTAAAGATAGCCTCGCTTCCAGGTAAATCTTGTGCGGAAACACCCAAGCAGAGATGATAGAGAGCTAGCATGGCGTGGGTTTTACCACCACCAAAGTTAGTTTGTAGTTCGATTACGGGGTCACCTCCTCTACCACTAAGACGTATCAAAGCATTAACGAGCAGGTTTTTAAGTCCTTCTGTAAGGTAGGTGCGACGAAAAAACTCTGTAGGGTCGCGATATTCATCGGCACAGTTTTTATCATCCAAGTAAACCTGCCACAAATCCGCAGCGAATTCTGCTTGTTGAAAGCGTCCCGAAGCCACATCGTCGTGAGGAGTCACAATTTCTCGCCAGGGCTTTAAACCACCTTGAGGATTGCTTTCAATAGCAATATTAGATGCTTTACGTTTTTCCCAACGAGCTTGTTCTTCAAAGCGCAGACGCAGTAGTTCCTGTTTTTGCTTTTCCACAGCATCTGCTTGAGGCGAAGAAATAGCCGAAAGTAGTCTAGCGATACTATCTAGAGCGCGATAAGTATCGTCAGTAGAAAAATTACGACCGTGCGCCCAATCATTGCGAGTTTCTCGTAATTCACTAACTAAAGAACGGTCGCTATGTCCTAGAGTTTTTTTGAAGACATCCTGCCATTTATCACACATGAGAATGAAGAGAGCCGAGATATCTTCTTGAAGAATTTCGTCTACCTTTTTTTTGGTGCTGTAATTATCAGGAATACTCGAAGTAGCAGCCAAAACCCATTTATCTCGGTATACCGAGCGCATCTCACGTTCTATAAATGGATACAAGCCCTCTTTTAAGGTATCTAATGCTCTGCCTACTCTTTCTTTGTTGGTGATAGCCATGCGGAAAACTCTAGCGGTGATGTAATTTAGAGTTCCCAATCTTTGGTAACAAATTAAGATATTTGTTTAAATATTAAGTTTTCCCTGAACTGATTTTGGTTGTCGTTGCTCCATTGCCGCTAAACGGGAGATTTCCGACCAAGAAGTAACGAGACTGTTATAAGAGATTGCTTCAGTTGTCCAGCCGTGTCTATCGCAAATTACATACAACTGATAGGCTAAATCTCGACAGACTTCACCTTTTTCTCCTAACCGAGCTAGTAATGAAGCTGCCTCTGTTTCTCCTTGTTTATCGAGAGTGTGGATTAATTGCTGAGTTGCTTCCCATTGAGGGATACGGTTATCGTCTGCGGGATTCCAAGTTTCGGATAATTCTTCTCGTTTGAGCAGTCTGACTTTACCGTTTTTGGCTTGCAGAATGCCTGCTTCTTCTAAACCTTTGATACTTGTATTTTTGGCTTTAGAGAGGGTTTCGGCATCGCCATACTGTCCTTCTTCAAACTGTTACTGTTCAAACCAAGTCAAAGCCCAACGGGTATCAGGGTCAAATTCTCCTTCCTGCTCATTGAGAAATTCATCGATATAGGAGTTGATTATTTGCAAAGCGGTACGGACGCGCATGGGATTACCGTCTGCTTCTAATACCTTGCTGTAGCGAGAAAATACAGACATTCCTAAGCCAATACTGGCTTGTGCTAAATCTACAGGAGCGATATTGCCTTGTTGTAAGGTTGCTAAATCGTTGGGAAATTCTTTTTGGAGTTGTTTGAGAAATTGACGGCGGGTAGCTGATGGAGCATCATCTGGACGAGCGCGACAAACTAAAACTATGGAAGAAGCCAGAGCATTTGATGAATGTCCTCTCATTCTATTGGCTAATTCTGTCCGCATTGGTAATGTACCAGTAATCGAAAACCCAGCCCTTATTAAGCCTTCGAGCATGGTTTCCCAACCAGTTGAAGCAATATTGTGGCTTGTCCCGTTTTGTATTGCTTCGCTTTCAGTTTGTTTAAAAGCGTAATAGACAGAAAAAGGATAGCTATCATGAGCAGTTTTTCTTACTTGAGTAAAAACCTTTTCCAATCCATCTTCAAAGAACTTTTGTGCTTTTACTCGACTACCATGACGATGTTGGTCTGCTACTAATTCTGCTTCTTTGGGAGTAGCCAAAGTAGTAAATAGTTCGGGATGAATTTTGTTTAACGAGCGTCGCATCCAAACATAGAAAAAGTCAGATAAATCTGAATAAGGGACAGCATCATAGTATGGTGGGTCAGTAGAGACTATTATTGGCTTTAAGTTTTTACCAGAAATATTTGTTGCATCTGCCTGTCGAACAAAACCTTTTGAGTTACAAGAAGAAAGTTCGATTACTTTTACAACCCAGTCTGATGCACCAACAAAATTACCAGTTGAATCACTTAGCGGGTTAGTTTCTACATAATCCCAGGTCATAGAAATAGATTGCCGTGCAAAAGTATTACGGGTACTATCTCTACTAACATCCCAAGAACAAATAGTAGAATTTCTATCAGACAACCTATCAACAGCAAATCCCAAATAAGTCGCTACAGCATCACTATAAGCAGTTGCGCTTGTTCCTTCTGAACTTAGCGATAAACCATCATCTTTTATTCCATTAGCGATTGCATCTTTTTTAATTGCCTCTTTGACTTCACTTACCAAATCACTGAAAGTATTTAGAGCAACCAATTGACGATTAGTAAAAAGGTCGCAATGTCTGGTCATTCCATAGCGAGGAGTACCCATATACTGAGGATGGGTAGAAAGTTCTGTTTCAGGTTTCCATTCTGGCTTTGCTGACGCAGCAATTCTTTCATGTTCATTATCGGGAGATAGATAAATTCTTCCCCTATCGCCTTCAGCCACAATAGCCATCAACTGAGCATCTATCCGTCCCGCTTTTCCTTCACTGCGAACATAATCAAGATTGGTAGGAGTAGCACAAGCAAGACATACAGCCCCTTTTCTGCTAGTTGTTCCATCAATAAGATTTCCCTTACCAGTTTTGACTTCAAACTTAATCACTGGCAGACTTTTACTTTTATCAATAATTGGTTCTACCCAAGCCTCTTTACCCTTTTTCTTAGAAAGCTGAAACGACCGCACCAATGGCATTTGGCAACCACAAGCAGGATTAGGACATTTAACCGTTCGCGCCCATAACCAAGCAATTACAGTAGCTTCACCACCACCATGTTCGTCGGGTAACTCAACCTTGGGATAAAGATGTCCGATACGTTTTTCTGCTTCATCTCGCATCCATTGACCGTAGTAGCGTACATCTTCCGCTAGTCCCTGCGCTCCCCGCCATTGATTGATGTCTTTGGTTTTTCGTGCTTCTGGATTGACTGGTGGTTTATCTTTGAATTTGGGCGGAATCTCTATCAAAGCCTTGGTAATTAACACTGCCACAGGATTCAAATCGCTGCCATGAGCCTCAATGCCCAATCTTTGAGCTTCTAAAGGTATCGAACCGCCACCACAAAAAGGGTCGTAAACTGGCGGAGCATGTTCTTGAAGATATTTTCTGACTGCTTCTGGTTTGGTAGGTGGTTCGTCCCCTCTATCCCATGCCAAACAACGAGCAATTTCTTTCTGTGCTGCTTCAATGACGGGAGAAGTACCACTCTCATCGGTTTTTATATCATCCCAAGAAACCAAACCCCGTACTACCTGCTTGGACTTCCCTCTTACTTCTTCCGTTTCAATTTTGCCGATTAAGTCGTGTAATCGTTGTCTTTCAGCCTGTTGTTCCTCTTCTGTCGGAAACTTATCGGGATGTGCTGATGGGTCATCTACCAACGAAGCGAATAATACCGCCCGACAAGCAGCCAGAGGTCGTCTTGCCCACCACAAATGCAGCGTAGAAGGATGTCCGTGACGAATCGATTTTTCTCTTGCTGATTCTTGGTTGATTGCTTCAAGAGGCATGGAAACTTCGATGAGCTTTTTGCTGGTAAGTCATAAAGTTGGCAGATAGAACAACCAACTATTCTTGCTTCTCTGTCGAGCGATACGCCTCAGTAATTCTTGAGAAAATTAATATTCTCAGTAAATACAGTTAAATAAATTCTATTTCGGTAGATATTGTTAAACATATTTCGCTACAGTCCTGTGAAAGTAACTCTATTAAATCTTCATAGTTATCGGGTATGAAATAGGTATACAATAATTATAAACTGGTTGATTCACCCCAAGACTGAATCAACCAGTTTATAATGCGGAAGACTCTTCTGTATTTAATAGAAGGTGAGATGTGAGGTTTGAATTTAAGAAAAAGAAAATAAAATTACTTTATACAGAGGAAAAAGATGCTCACAAATATCCTGGGGTTGTAGATAACTTCTTTGAAGTTATGGCAATTATTGCAGCAGCCGAAAGCGAACAAGATTTATATGCCAATAAAGGTCTGAGATTTGAAAAACTCTCAGGTAAGCGAGGTTAAAAAAATCAAAGGTCGTTACGTCTGAATCAACAATGGCGTTTAATTGTAGTACTCGAAAAAGATGAAGACGGCAAATATATCCTAATTGTCGATATCGAGGACTATCACTAGGGAAGGGGAGAAGGCAGAAATGAGCAACATTTTAACACCAGCGAGAGTAATATCACCAGGACGCATTTTAGAGCGAGAATTAGATGCGCGGGGTTGGACTCAAAAAGATTTAGCCGAAATTACCAATCGTCCAGCGCAAACAATCAACGAAATCATTAAAGGAACAAAACAAATTACTCCAGAAACAGCTAGAGAATTATCGGCAGCGTTGGGAACTACTGCGGAATTCTGGACTAACTTAGAAACCAATTATCGCTTAAATCTGGCAAAAAAAAAGCAGAAAGAAGAAGAAATTGAGCGTCGGAGTCGTTTGTACACTCTTGCGCCGATTTCCGAATTGATTAAACGCCAATGGATAAAATCTACAGAATCTTTGGATGAGCTTGAGCAATCTGTATGTAAATTTTTAGATATTAAATCTCCACAAGAAACTCCTCAATTTTCGGTTAACTTTCGTCACAGTCAAATTCTTGAACCAGAATACACTGCCAAAATTGCTTGGTGTAAAAGAGTAGAGTACGTTGTTAGTAAGCAAACACTTGAAGAGTTCGAGCTAAATAAACTTCAAAAAGCAATTCCCGAACTTCTTAGATGTGCCGAACGAGAGGAAGATGTAGCCCGTGTTCCTCAAATGCTAATCAATTTGGGCGTTCATTTTGCGATTGTTCCTCATCTAAACAAAACATATTTAGATGGTGCTGCTTTTTACTTGGGAAATCATCCAGTAGTCGCTCTTACCTTGAGACATAATAGAATCGATTGTTTTTGGTTTAGTCTGATGCACGAACTCGGTCACATTGTTGCTGGACATCGAGGTGTGTATCTGGATAACTTGGACGAACTAGAAAAAAATTCAGAAGAAGAGGAAGCAAATAAACTAGCTCGTAATTGGTTAATTGATGAGCAAGCCTTGAATTCTTTTGTTGAAACCAAATCAAAATTTTCCAAAACAGCAATAACTAACTTTGCTCAGGCTCAAAATAGACATCCAGGTATTATTCTCGGTCGTCTTCAGCATGAAAATTTAGTTCCCTATCGAAATTTGCGAGTGCTATTAACTAAAGTAAAACCTTTCTTATCTGATTGGATTTATGATTGAGCTTATTTTATCTGCTGACAAACTCAATCAGCGATAAATTGCAAGTGACTGCGTTTTTCCAATTCTTTATCAGGCTGGTTTTTGACTGCGTTCTCTCAATTCTCTTAAATTGTAATTAACGCTAGTAACATCGAAGTCAGGCTCTTTCTGAAATGCTTGTTTGATATAGAAAATCTTACAGCCATCATCTACTATATAGCTACTGGAATGCTCTTTAGCTTTCCAAGCATCATTTTCGCCAAACTCTTTTGATGGTGGTACTTCAACTAAAGCCAAAATATAATCATTAAGTTTATTTAAAGCCGTCATAATTTCGTTTTTCGTTACAGTTATGGTTTCAGCTTGTTTAATTCTGCCTTTTACTTCAATAAATCTCAGCTTTCCAGTTTCGGGAATACGGGATTCGATATCGTAACCGCATTTGAGATGGCTAACATCTTGCGGTTCGTGTCCTAGTTTTCTCTCTGCTGCTATCACAGCATCCATCGCTAATTTTTCTACCCGTTTGGTTTCCCTGGCAAACATCTGGGCTTCTGGTTCTCTCTTACCCAGTAATCTCTGGAGTAAACCCATTGACACAACTAATGCTCCCCCTACTACTACAGGAGGCAAAGGAGATAAACGTCTCTCCTGCTGTAATTCATCGATACGTCGGGCTAATCTAGCTTGTAGCTCATCGGCTCTAGCTCTAGCTTTGGCAGAGTTAATCTTAGCGTTAATTTTCCCTGCTTCTTCCTGTTGTTTGAGTTCGGCAGCGCGATAGTCCCAATAGTTAATTTCTTTGGTAAGTTTGTCTTTAACTGCTACCAGGGTTTTATCGATAAGTTCTTCTTTGTGCTGCTTGACCTCTTGCAGATGTTGGGGAACTATCTGAGAAATAGCATATTTGGTTGCTTCAGCTTCAATGTCTTTTGGTAAATTGGACTCATTTAAAAAGTTTTCCACTACAGTTTGTTCGGCTTCTAAGAGAGGTCGATAATCGAGATAGGGAGCATAACCTGCATTGCGAATTAAGATCTCTTCTAGTTTTTCTTCACCAGTGGTAGATGGAAATAAAATTTCTACATACTGCATTCTACGAGATACAATTCTTCTCTTCCCCGATATATCGGTTTTGGCATCCTGAATTGAGTGTTGGAGAGTAACTAAAATTCTTACTTCTTCGCTAGGGTCATTTTCATCTACTAAAATACTTCCCTGTTTGAGTACGTCCGGATGACGCTCTAAAACCAAATCGATGGTGGCATCTAGGAGAGAATGACCAGGACAGATAAAGGCAGCTAGAGGCTTACCAGGAACACTAATTAGCTCTTTATCAAAACAGATTCTTTCATAGCGCATCATTATTGGTTCTCTGGTTCCGATTTGACGACCTCGATTGCGAATCAAAGCAGGAACGTTACTAATCTGGTAGCGTTTGGGTTCTCTCTGACGAATCACTCCCCCTAGATGCTGGAAGGCTTCGATAAAGAATGAGCCGATAAAATGGGGTTGCAGTTTTCTAGCTTCGGCTCGTTCCATTGCCTCGCGAATACGCTGAATTTTGGTAATATCCATCGCATCCCGCGCTAAAACCTTTTCTGAAAGCAGGTCTTGTAAGTGTTCTCGATTTAAACGATTAGATACTTGTTTCAGTTTGGCTCTAACCTCTGGCGAATCCCCATAACGGATAGCATCAATTAATAATTTTCTTAACTCAACACCGTCAATAGCTTTACCTAGAACATCAAAAACCTTACCCCCTAATGCTTTCTGCTCTACCTCTAGTTTTCTAAGTAGCTTGAGATAAACGTCCCCTTCTCTAGTTTCGGCTGCGACGAGATTCCAAAGATGACAGACTTCTGTTTGTCCGATACGGTGAATCCTACCAAATTGTTGTTCGAGACGATTGGGATTCCAAGGGAGGTCATAATTAACCATCAAATGCGCTCGTTGTAGGTTAATTCCTTCTCCCGCAGCATCAGTAGCAATTAATACCTGTATCTCTGGGTCTTGGGTAAAGGCTTCTTGAGCTTTACGTCGTTCTTCTCTTCCCGAACCCCCACTGATAATTACTACGGTTTCCTGCTTGCCAATTAGGTTACGAATTCTGTCTGCCAAATAGTTGAGTGTGTCTCGATGTTCGGTAAAAATGACCAGTTTGCGGCGATGTCCTTTCACATCAAATAATTCAGCTTCATTTTGCAGGATTTGACTCAGTTCTTCCCATTTCCTATCCGTACCGCCAAGCTTAACCTGTAAGGCTAAATTTTCTAATTTTTGCAGTAGGGCAATTTCTAATTTGAGTTCTGCTATAGTTCGAGCAGCCGTAGCTTGGTCAACCAATTCTTCTTCGGTGGCTTCTCGTTCGTCATTAGGCATATCGTCTTCAAATTCATCCCAGTCTTCTTCTTGGACTCTAGGAAGATTTTGCCAATCTAGCTCTATTTCCTGTCCCCGTTTGATTAACTCTTCTTCTCTGAGACGTTTTTCTAATCTTTCTCGTCTTCTTTTTAAAGATTGATAAATAGCTTCTGGAGAAGAGGCTAGCCTTCTTTGAAGAATAGTTAGAGCAAACCCAACCGTTCCTTTTCTACCGTTATTACTCAAAGCATCGGCGCGGTTGAATTCTTCCCGCACGTACCCAGTAACTTCTGAATATAATTTTGCTTCTAAATCTGACAGATGATATTCAACGGTATACGCTTTCCGTTCTGGAAAAAGTGGTTTACCATCGAACTTGAGCAGGTCTTCTTTGACCAATCGCCGCATCAAGTCTGAAGTATCTACTGTATGTACCCCATCGCGGAATTTACCTTCAAAACGGTCTCCATCCAGCAAAGCCATAAATAACTGAAAGTCGGTTTCTTTACCGTTATGAGGTGTAGCAGTCAGGAGCAAAAAATGGCGGGTCAAACTGGATAACAACTTGCCTAGCTTATAGCGTTTGGTTTCTCTAATCTCACCACCATAGAAAGAAGCCGACATCTTATGTGCCTCATCGCAGACAATAACATCCCAATCAGTCTGTTCTAGTTTGGCTTGTAGGTCGTCATTACGACTCAGCTTGTCCAAACGGACAATACTTAAAGGCATTTCGGCAAACGCATTACCGCTACGGGCTGCTTCTATGCGGTCATTAGTAACAATCTCAAAGGGTAAATGAAATCGTCGGAATAGCTCATCTTGCCACTGGTTAGCCAGAGAGCCTGGACAAACAATTAAACAGCGATGTAAGTCACCTCGAATCCGCAATTCTGAAATGAGCAGTCCCGTCATAATAGTTTTTCCCGCACCAGGGTCGTCTGCTAGTAAAAACCGCAATGGTTGGCGGGGTAACATATCTCCGTAAACCGCAGTAATCTGATGGGGAAGTGGTTCGACTAAGGACGTATGTACCGCCAGCATGGGGTCAAATAGATGCGCCAATTGAATACGATGGGCTTCGCTAACCAAACGGAACATTCTACTGTTACCGTTAAAACTCCAGGGCAGAGATGAGGTGACAATTTCTAATTCTGCTGCGCGTTCTCGAAAGATTAGTTCGTCACCTGTAACTCCATTAGTATCCCTGTAGGTAAGGGTGACAACATCCGAACCGTGCCATTGGGTATCGATAACTGTAATTAGTTGATTGGGTAATACTCCTTTGACCGTTGCTCCTTTAGTTAATTCCTCTAAGCGCATTCATCTCTACCACTTTCTCTAGACTTTTTCCAAGTTAGCCCATTATTTTTGGAATTAAGTTAGGGGAATAAGTCTAGCTAAGGAAGTGATAGGTATTTGAGCATTTTTAAATTAGAGGTCATAGTTAAAATCGTAATTTTCCGAGGACAGCTTGAGAATTAATTTGGTTAACTTGTTAAAATTCTTACAAGGATTTAAATAGTATCTTTGAACTAAAAGAGGAGGCTATTACTTCTCCTCTTTTTTGTAAGTTAAAGTTCTGGCACTTCAAATTGTTCTTTACTGGCTAAGTAATGCTTACATATCATCTCTGTACTATTCCCAGACAATCTAGCCACAGTAGCAATATCAAATCCTTCCCTAATAAGCCGAGTAATAAATGAGTGCCTGAGACTGTAAGAACGTAAAGCTTTATCTAATATCCCATCACAAATTAAGCCTTCTATTACCGTTTTCCAATAACGGCGATTGAACGTTTTCTGGTTGATATAACCTAGTGAAACACTCGGAAATATGAGATTGTGTTCGTTTTTGATTTTAGCCATTGAATTAATCAATGCCTTAAGCTGTTGATTGACTGGGAATAGTCTAGTCTCGTGTGTCTTGGTATGGGGTAATAAGACACCCTGACTGTATGCTTTGTTAAATCGAATGTAAAGCCTATCATTTTTCTGTTTGATCTCATCCCAAGTTAAGGCATGACATTCACTTGGTCGGCATCCTACAAGGCTAATAAAATCAATCATTGGGGCATAGTATGAGTGGGGATAAACGCTACATACTTTCACATATTTATCCTCATAAAAAGCATTGACTATGGCTTTTACTTCTTTAGGTTCATAAGCTTCTATTTGTTTTTTACTGCGTTTCTCTATCGGTATCGCAGCATAGACATTACGTTCTATTTTCCCTGTTTTGACTGCTAAATTAACTGATGGATGGAGGCAGTTAGAAAAGATAGGCAATATAGAGCCTGGACTATAGCGACTAAGTAAATGGGCTATGAACTCGCTGGCTTTATCAAGTTTTAAAAGTTCTTTTGGCGTTCTACCTAAATAGTGTTTCTCATATTGCTTCCAGTGCTTCTTTCTTGTAGTAGCAGCCACCCTATTTTTACTTGTGTCTTTGTAAGTTTCCCAAAGGTCAATTAAACTAGGTTGTTTATTGGCTATTTCAAGCTTGGTAGCACGTCTGACACTATATTTTGCAAGTGTATGGTCATAATTTCCCGTCTCAATATCTGAATTTATTACAGTTGCAAGTCTAATAGCTGAAGCCCATACAACATCATTATCTTTGCCTACCGTTAAATCTTCTTTTGTGTTTGTGGGATATGTGAAGCGAATTTTAATTGAACCGTTTCTCACTGACAGGCTGATGCGCCCAATTTTAGCTTTTCTCTCTTCGTTGTTGATATACATAGTGTTTCACCCATCAGGTGCTAACACACGATTTACACACGATTTAAAAAGAGAACAAAAAAATAGGCTTATTTGACCAGCCAAATTGAAGATGTCGCTAAAGTCTTTAAATAACTTAAGAATAGCTACACCCCTCTATCTAACTAAATCACAAAATTATTTACGCTATTTACACGAAACAATGTTATGATAAATATTCGTGAAAACGGGGCGTGGCGCAGCTTGGTAGCGCACCACTTTGGGGTAGTGGGGGTCGTGGGTTCAAATCCCGCCGCTCCGATACATATATAGTAAGGGTTTTGGGGCTTTAGCCTTTGGATATCTATTTGGTTATTCTTATAATGACACCAATTCGACACCAAATCTAATGCTTAATAATAACTTTAAGCTGCTGAAACTAAGGCTTCAGATTTAGCTGAAACATTTGATAAATAACCCCAACGTCTTCCAGATTTAATATCCTTAACCGTACTTCGGGAAATATTGAACTGAGAGGCAATCTCTTTTTGAGTTAATTGAGTTTGAGATAAATAATGCTTAATCTGTTTGACCTGAAACTCAGTTAATTTAGCAAACCCATTATTCTCACCTTGGGTATTTACTTTGGGTCTTAGTCTGTTGCTGTGGGCGTGAGACATATTCTCGGATGCTGTAGCCCATTCCAGATTACAGGCATGCTAGATACTTTTTCAAGTAGTCGATCGCCTCTCCAGTCTCACCAGCTAGACCCATACACCAGATAGCGATCGCTTTGTCTTTTGAGTCTGGCTTACTGAAAGTGAGCAATGCCTTTTGCTGGTAATCTTTAAAATCCATGTTTTTGACCTATCGCCTCTCACCTGCCAATCTTTCAATCTCTCAACTACATTTGGGTTAGCTTTTCCATCTCTACGATAACGATAGATTAGTACGCTACTGAGATTCATCAGACTGCTCAGTTCGCTATCGCTCAATCCTTCATCTGTTGATGGTTCTGGTTCTGGTTCGGCACTAACGACAGTTTTTACTCCCGATAACTTAGCTTCTACTTACCATTACCTAAGCGGTTGGGATTAAAATATAGTAATGGCTACTCTATTGAGGATAGAGGGATACATAGTGAGGATTTGGTCAAATGACCATTTGCCCCGGCACGTTCATGTTTTCAAAGGTGATGGTGAATGCGTAATTAATCTCGTTGGCGAAGGTGGTAATCCCGAACTACGGGAGTTTTACAATCTGAAGCGTAAAGAAGTAGCCAAGGCAATCCGTATAGTAGCCGACAACCAACAGAAGTTAATCGAAGCGTGGAATAGAATACACGGAGTATAAAAACAATGGCACAGTTAAGCGAACAGCAGATAGAAGCTCAGATTGATGCGGCAATCGCCCGTCAACCAGAAATAGATGCAGTAGAGCCAAGAGCCAATCAGGTACTATTCGATGACGGTAGGATTATTGTTCACTTTAACAATGGTGCGGTATTTTCTTTTCTAACCAAATCGGTAGAGGCGATCGCCTCGTTGTCAGAAGAAATACTAGCTACCGTCGAACTAACACCATCGGGCAAAGGATTGAGATGGGATGAGCCAGACATCGACTTAAGCATTCAGGGTTTGTTGTTGGGAATGTTTGGTAGCAACGTCTGGATGCACGAGATAGCAGCTAAAGGGGGTCAATCTACATCAGAAAAGAAACAGGCAGCATCGAGAGCCAACGGCAAGAAGGGTGGTAGACCGAGAAAAGTTGATTCAAAGTAATAGCTAAAAAATCTTAAATATCGTCTTGACTAATTTGATAGATAATAAAGTGCAACAAAACCCCCCTATATTGTTATACTTTTTCCAATACCTCTGTATTAATGACGAATCAGAACAAAGTTACTAATACAGCGAGCGATCGCGAGTTAATTTTAATTTGGTTGGTTGGGAAATCGGAAACGACCCAGATAAGTTATCGCTCGACGGTGGAAAAGTTCATCGAGTTTATTGATAAACCGTTGTCTGAGGTGAAGTTAGAAGATTTACAGCTATGGGAGCGAGGATTAAAGGCTCGATTTAAGCTTACCACTGTAGCGAACAAAGTTTTAGTAATTAAGTCGCTATTTAGTTTTGCTGTCAAGACGGGGTATTTAACTTTGAATGTAGGCAGCTTCATTAAGCCACCGAAGGCTAAAGACGATTTGGCGGAGAAGATTTTAGATGTATCCGATGTGCAGCGATTGATTAAGTATGGGGTCAAGAACGAACGCGATCGCTTAATATTACTTCTCATGTACGGCTGTGGCTTGAGGGTGTCAGAAGTTGTGGGGCTAACTTGGAATGATTTTAAAAAGCATGGTGGCTGCGGAAAAGTAACGGTATTGGGGAAGGGTTCTAAAACTAGAGTAATAATTATCCCCGATTGGCTGTGGGCGAGGGTTAAAGAGTTTGAAAAATACCATCGCGTCAACCAGTACGTTTTTATTAGTCGTCATCATAATAAGATGAATCGCGTTGTGGTGCATACGATGATTAAACGAGCCTGTAAGCGGGCGGGTATTGATGAGAGGGCATCCGCGCACTGGTTAAGACATTCTCACGTTTCCCACTCTCTAGAAGCTGGCTGTAATTTGAGGTTGCTACAGCAGAGTTTGGGTCATGCGAGTGTGACTACTACCGAGAGATATCTGCATATATCACGCGATGCTGGTAGTAGTCAGTTTATTGATTTTTAGATGGTTTGGATTGGGGAAGGGCGGTAAGCTCTCTGGGCATGGCTTCGCTACGCGCTCCCTGGGAAAGACTCGTCATAGCAGATCGAGAAGCTTGAAAATTAGTTGGTGTTTGAGCTTAATTTTCTGGCGGTTACTTCAAGCTAGAATACACTTTCGACCATCAGAGTGTAGCAGTTTTAAAAAATACGGCATTGCTGAATTAAGACATGAATCAATAAGGAACGGGAACATCGAAAAATCTGAGATAGTGAATTAGCTGTCGGATTGAATGCTTGAGCATCTCAACTGATGTTTGAATAACAAAGCGTTTTGCGGTGTAATCGAGCTAAATAATGTCTCAGCCTGGTGTTTTCTCCTTCAACTCTGGTCATATAAGTTTTACAAATTATTTGGTCGCCGTCGGGAATAAAACCAGGATATACTTTCCAGCCATCGGTAACATAGAAATAACACTGCCATTTTTGGACAATCTCCCAGAGTGGTTCAAAAGTTTCGGAACTGCGATCGCCCAAAACCCACCCTAAAATTCCTGGTCTGAAGTGATCTACTGCTGTCCAGAGCCAAATCTGGTTTTTTTCTGACCAACAAAGGTTTCCAATTCATCTAATTCTCCTACTTGTGGAATTGTTTCTGGCTCATAAGCATCTGCAAGTAATCTTCCAACTTCTCTGACCCCAGTAATGATGGTGGTATGGTGGACTCCTTTGACTCTTTCTATGGCTCTAAAACCCATGCCGTTAACATACATTTTTAAGCATTCACCCTTAGTCTCTTCTGAATCGCCACGACTGGTTTCGTAATCAGTAATGAACTGGCGATCGCAATTGACACAAATATAATTTTGTTTTCCTTGTCTGTTTTTTCCATTCTTTCGGATGTGTTCCGATTTACATTCTCGACATTGCATGATTTTTCGCTAATTCATATTTTAATTATGCAACGCCGGAATTACATTCTCGGCTACAGTTGGTAATTCAACCCTTCCAATAGCTGAGGGGGGTAAAGTTAATTGTTGGGCGAGAGCTTCAATACGGTCGGCTCTTTTTTGAGTATTGGTTTTTTTGAAACTACGATAACTATGGAGAGGTATGGGTTTTCCTATAGGTGCGTAAGGACCATAACGACGGTCTTGATGTTCTACATAAAGCTCATGGTCGAACAACCCCCACCACAAGATTACTTTTTCTCCTGCTAAATCGGGTTCGACTTCATAGGCTACCCCCTCAACAATAATCCGCGCATCTATCCCTACCTTGCGCTTTTCAGGTTCTCTGGTAAAGGTACAAAATCTCTCCCAACTGCACATTTGCCTAATGCCATCTTTGGTTAGATTAGAGAGCCAATCTTCAATCCTAGAATGGGATTCTCTTCTGTGAGGTTGTTTATTGTAGTAAAGCAAAAACTGCATGAGCCGAGTATTGGCTTCGGTCACGGTTTCTGGTGGGTGGAGATGATAGAGAGTTTCCAACATCTCTTTAACGGTGCGGAAAGGTCGCTCTACTTTGCCTTTGGCACGGGCTGTAACTCTTCTACCATCTTTTCCTCTAGGGACATGGGTGCGTACTTCTATTCCCAGATAATTCATGACTTTCTGGAAAACCCGACTGCGAGCAATTGGTCCGTTGTCTAGGTAAATCATTGAGGAGATTCCTTGAAAAAGAAATTCTTGATTATCTTTGGCAGACATGGCATTGAATAAGAATTTTAATGCTGCTCCTGTATCTTCCCCCTGATTGACTGACAAAACTTTTAGGAAATATTGTAGGAATATGTTTGAACCTTAAACTCCAACTGAAAAAAGCGTTGGTTATGTTGTTTAAGTGATGCCATTGCAGGAGTCGGGTCTTGATTACCACAGAAGGTCACAGAACGAATTAACTTCCAACCATTAACAACTGCAGCTTTGACCCAATCCCAACCAATACGGAAATAGCTATTGCCACGAAACCAATGAGTATCAACCCATCGTCGTTTACCGCTATCGACTACCTCAACGCCTTGTGCGCTAGTATAAAGAGTAGCTACAGCCAAAATAAACCATAAGCGGCATAAAGCACAGACATCTCGAATCATGGAACGTTGAATATTGCACCCAGCAATTCTCATTTTGAAACCTGAACGGAAGAAAATAGAGGGTAAAAGATAAAAATTGGGAACTTGTTCGCGAAACTTTTTCGCGAACAAAGTCGAAGAGTTAATTGATTGTGAGTCAAAGTAAGCTCCGGAGCAGCTATCATCCCTGAGCAAGTTCGTTTTGAGCCATGAAAAAGCCAAGTAATACTTGGAACAACCAGCTATTACTTTGTAGAGCTATAAGGGGCGCGAATTGGTTCAGGTTCAACAGTCGCGAAATTTAGCTAGAGTTAACCCCGTCAGGTGCTTTTCCCTCCCTCAGCATAAACTCGAACAAAGTCTGCCAACTCTCAAACCATAAATATCTGGTCAGTGCCCGAAGCTCGTTGAAGAAGGTTTGGCGAGTAACCAACATGGAGCGAACGGCACGATAAGTGATGTGGATTAAATCCAGAGTGGTGTGGAAGAGATAGGCTAATAAATTAAGGCAAAATAGAAGTTCTGCCTGGTGGTTTTGACCGTGACCAAAATTATGTTCGAGATGATAAACCTTAGTTTTGAGAATATTATTCCCTTCATTTTCTACCTTCCAGCGTGCACGAGCAGCAGTGACAATCTCGGACACATTCTGGGCATGAATTTCATGGCAAGTAGCAAAGGCATTGTAGTATAGAGTTTTCTGGTTGCTGGTATCTGTTACCGTCACCTCACACCAGTTTACGTCCAGGGCTGGTTGGGTGGCTCTGAGGGGAATTTTATTCACAAAACGATAGTGATCAGACAAACGCTTTCGTCCATGGAACTCAATCTCGGTCAGAGTTTGCACTTCACCGACTCGTTCGAGGTAATCCACCCAGTCATAAACTTCTGGATGGGAGCTTCGCTTACAGACGAAGATAAAATGATAGCCATGGTTCAAAGCCTTTTCACAGATGGGTTGGTTACAGTAGAGGTCATCCCCAAGTAAAGTTACAGGCGGGTCTTGTGGCTCACAGGCATGGGCAGCAATCCAACGCTTGGCAGCAGCGTTTTCACAATCTTGTTTGTCGTGACCATCTTGGGGAGTGATGAATTCAGGTTCTAAACTGATGACCTGTGGTCGTCCTGGAGCCACTAATACTGGTGTTACAGCAGCGTGAAAATAGGTGGTGCTGCCGTTTTTATGTGTCTGATGGCAACAGTGACAGCAGTGAATCTTCTTGGACGAGAAATATTCAGTGCCATCGAGAGTCAGTAAAAATTCTCCACCAAAGCACTGATAGGGCTTGAGATTTCCCGTTTTTGACAAACCGTCATAGACGGAGCGAAAGACCCCAAACACCGTTGAAGCTGGCACCGGGTCGAGCAGGGTACGAATCTGATTATCACAGGGGATGCGCTCGATCCCAAACAGACTAGCCGCATTATCTCTCCCTTTCTGGGTTTTCATCAAGCGTTGATGGTCTAAAAATGACCTCGATTGCATGAAAAAGACCGAAAAAGCACTTTTTATCGCTTCTTCAACCCTATATTTGGTGTTATTGCCCTGTTTTCTTTCATCGGGCAGCTCATCTAACTCGTCGGTTAGCATCGATAATAATTCAGGCATCCCTATTGCTAAACCCATGTTGCCACTCCAGCGAAGGTTAATGCCTTTTACTTTAAGCTAATTGCCCCTTCTTGTTTTAGTTCTCTATGTTGAATAGAGAACTAATTCCCAATTCTTCTGCTTGTAACGATTCTGGACTGGGTTTCAATGTCATGAAATCTTAAAATGAGAATTGCTGTATTGCACCCTCCTGACTGGTCATCTAAAAAGTTTTCTTCGATATCGAAACGTAATCCATATTCAGCAAAAGTTTGTAGTGTGGTTTTTTCGTCACTCACAATTGCCCAAAGTTCTCCATTGACGTTATTACGACCAATAATTACATGAACTATGCCATAAAATTCCCCTTTGTGAATTCGGACATTATGTAGGCAAATTGCCTCTCCAAGAGCAAGATGAAAGCTTTGAGATTGACACCAATTGCCACGCCAAATCCAAGTATTACTTTTGATTCGGATACGAAAGTGCCATCCTAACTCGACAGTCAACATTTTCATTAACTCAGTATGCACAAAGCCCCTATCAGCTAGCAGCACTACCTTGACTGATTTTGCTAGTCTGGCTGGTGCTTGTTTGAGCATTTCTCGATAATCCGAAAATGAAATGCTAGCACTTTCGTGTTTCATTACCCTCCAGATTACAGGTAAAGCTCTGCCACGATGAATTACGCAGAGGCGGACTAAACAATATTCATCCCAAAAAAGCGAGGTGTCTAATGCCAGAAAAATACTTTCTTCTTGCCAATTCGCCAAAGCTGTCTTGATTAATGGTTTGTACAGACGATGAACATTGATTCGAGGATTATTTAACCATCTCTCTATTCTTCTTTGTCTGCTTTGGGCATATTTTCCGCGACAAGGAATATATATTGACCATTTTGTCAGATTTACGCTGTTTGTATCTATCAAAGCAATTATCATCCAAATGCAAGTTTTGAGATGGCATAGATGTGACCAGTTCACTGGTTGAGAAATCCATTGACCCAAGGCATTATAAAGACGGGAGTTTTGATTCACAGTATTCTGAAATTACGAGTAGTGTCTAATCTCAGAATGCTGACTCCCCTTGCCGTTTGTCAATCCTGTAACTTCCTACTGCTTCTTGATTTCAAGACTTGTATTCTTCTCTTTTGTCAGTCAATCAGGAAACTGGATTGAATATGGATTTAAACAAGTTAAAAATGAGTTAGGATGGGCTGATTTTAGACTAACAGATTATCCCAGTATTGAGAGATGGTGGGAATTAATAATGAGTGCTTATTTATTGGTGAGTATTCAAGCAAATTATTTTCAACTAGAAACAGTTAAAGCTAATGAAATTCCTCATCAGGGCAATTTTGAAGAAAATAAACCTCTGGAAATGTTCTTATTGCATCCTTGGTGGGAAGCTGGAACTAATTGGAAGAGTGCGCTGAATAATTTAAGATTAATCATTCAACCCTACATCTTTTATTGCCTACTTCACCCTTGGTTAGAAATTTTCAAAATTCCTCGAATCAAACAAGATTTTAGAGAATTAACGGTACTTAAACAAAAATCAAGCCCAAACAAAGCCCAAACTAGCTTTATAAGCTACGAATACGTCGCGATTTTGGTTCAACCATTGGACAAAACGATAAGATATACCTGTACGAAAAGCTTCTAATGCTTCAGGAAATGTCTCCAAAGGTTTGTTCGCCCAACGTCTTCTTAAACCTCCAGTAAGCTTATGCCAAAGGATAAAAGTATAGGCACAAAAAACTAGAATAAAATGTCTTTCCAAACTCTTCTTATCTCTAACTTGATACTCTTTTAATCCTAACCATCCCTTGGCTTCTCGATAGAAAACTTCTATCCAGTTTCTCTGAGCATAAGTTTGAACTATCCATTGCTCGGTTACTATTTCTCCCTCAACATTTGTGAGTAAGTAGTCAATATCTTCAGCATCTTCAAAGATTGGTGCACTCATGACGATAGCTATTTTTCTGATTCCTTCTAGCCTTGATATTTCTGCTTCTATTATTGCTACCCAGACGGTTCTAGGTTTTTCACCCTGGATTTGAATCTCCTTAAATTCCTCATCAGATAACCATTGAGCATATTCATCTACTCTGATTTTTTCTAATTGATTTGATGGAGTTTTAACCAAAATATTACGATTTTTAGCGATTCCTCCTATATACTTTAATTTCTTTTTTTCCAGTTCGAGTAAAACAGTTGTGTTGTTACCATAGGACGAATCTATTAATACTAGTCCTGGTCGATATCCCCTCTTCAAACTTTTATCGATTAATTCTAAGGCTAAGGTGGGTTTTTTCTTGAATTCTCTGTCTTTCTTTCCTTCGGGCAACGAATTACCATGTTGATATAGTTCTATGTCTAAAGGTAAGCTTTTTTGGCCATCATATAGATGAGTTGTTACTACAACATTGCCATTATCTGTTTTCCCAATTTCCCCAATATATTGACGACCTACTGCTGCGGTAAAGTTACCACTTTTTCTATGCCCAGAGTCATCAACAATTAGACTAAATCCCTTACTGATTCTCGTTTGATTACACTTGTTCATCACTTCTAAGCGACGTTCATTTATCTTGTTCGCTGACCAAGTTGCTTCAGTTAAGAAATGGTGTAATTTGTGGTATGTGACCTCTACTGCGTCTTTAGCCATTTGAGATACATTTTTTCGCTCACTTTCCCCTAATAATCCTCCTAAATAATGTCTGAATTCCCTTTTTTGCGCTTTAGTTCTCAGTAAATCATCAAACTTTTGACACCATCTATCGAAACAGGGAGGCATGGCTGCGGGAGTAGTTTCTTTCATAAAGTGCGATCGGGCTTTAGAATAATGTTAAAGTTAATCAGCAAAGGTATTCTATAGAGGGATTATTTTATGTAAAGCTATTCATCTAGTCTGACCAATCTAGAATTATTATCTTCTCATTTCCACTAAGTCTTCGTTTAAGTCTCTAATTTCTCCATAGTCATGGCTGAGATCTGCGAAAAATGTACCGCGGACTTTAATTGTCCCTTCTTGCTGTTGAAACCATAAGGTATCAATTCCAGTATTGCCAGCAAATGGACCTTTTTTTTCCAACCAGTGTAGGACTAAAACAGTTCCTCCTTCAGGATGGTTGCCTCGTGCGAGACATTTAAATACGCCCTCCTCATTTCCACAAGGGGTTGCATATTCTCCCCCAGTTTCGTCAAGAAAGATCGCTATGGGTTGCCAATTGTCTTGATGGCTGCGAAATTGCGCGCTAATTTTTTTGGCTCTGAGCCACTCTGGTACCGTCATTGACTAAATATCTCCTCACAAAATGTTTATGTAGTTTTTTATTTACAGCAAGTAGTATTCAGACTGATTGAGTACTCTTGGCAACAAACGCTGGCATATCAAAACGCTAGAAGTATACTTGACCAACGGTCACCGGAGGCTTACTCCGAAAGCAGCCCGCGAAGTGGGCAAGTGTCGCTAGATTTGGATTGAGATATAAATACAGTCCTCGAAAAGGGCAACGCCTTTGAAAAAGCCGTGGGAGCGAAGCTCCCGTACTTCGAGCTTTGCTGGTGCAGCCGTCCGTCAGGCTCCGTCGTCGAAGGCGCGGAGTAATCTCTGACTAGTTGGTATAGTGCTGTAAACTAGACTACTCAATTTACTCAAACAAAAAGTTGGACGCGACAACCTAATTCCTTTGTCGATTCTTCATTAGCTTGATTTTGGACGATGTAGGGATTTAATTCTAAGTGATTGTTCAGGTAATTAGATAAATAAACTTCAATTTGGGTAACCATTAGTTCGTAGTCTTGCGAAGATTGTTCTTCGATCGCTTTATTATTACCTACCGTAATTTCTGCTTGTCGCATAATCTGCCAGAGCTGTTGTTGAAATGACTGATAGACTGGATTGAGAATTCCCCAAACGTTAGTATCGGCTAATGTGTAATCAGAATTGATATGTTGATTGAAGTGGCGACGAGCATCGATTTCTTGAAAACGCTGAATAATTTCGATCGCCCTGGGATGATTGAACGACATATAAACTAGCTGATTGTCCCGTTCGTGAGCTTCATAAAGCTTGAAGGCAAAGTGTTCGTAATCGGCAAAAGATTGACGAGAAAAGTTCTGACTGTCAATTGCTCTTAGAGTGGTTTGAGCGGCAAAATAAGCCGTAGCAGCACCGCTAGTCAACCCGGGCGAGATTAGAGGATCGACAAAGAAAGCAGCCTCTCCAATACTCAACCAACCATCCCCGACAATTTCTTTGGCGCAGCCGCGAATGTTAGCTCGCGCTCTCAAAGGTTGATGAGTTTCATAAAGATCGCTAACTAGTTCTGCACCCTCCAGCATTTCTCCAATGGTAGGATATTTGGCAGCATAGTGCTCGAAAGCCGCCTGACGACCTCGACCAAACATATTATCGCGATCGTCTCGTAAAACTAAGCCCACACTCACTAAATCTTCCTCGGGACAGCCATGAAAGGCAGCAAGTTCTTCTTTGCTGGGTAAGGGAGTATCCGAGTCGAGCAGGCGAGCAAACATGCGTTCGGGATTGAGATTTGGTGCCTGTTCCCAAGAAGTTAGAGGAATGTACCACATCCAGCCTTCTTTAAAGCAGAAATGCTGAGTATATTCATCTCGGTTAAACTGAGCTACTTGAGACCACTCTTGACGGTTTCCGAGTCGATTGAGATTTTTGAAGTAGCCCCAAACAGCGTGGTTTTGAAAGAGAACGTTTTCTTTAGTGTAAAGACCGAAATGTTTGGCAATAACACTTGCGGGACCGCTAGCATCGACTAATAATTGGCATTTGAGTTCGTGTCTTTGGTTCTGGTAGCGATAAGCAACAGTATTGCCGCGATCGCTGAGCTCGGAGGCGGCTAATTCTACTCGTGCTCCTTGAATTACTTCTACTCCCAAACGACGAGCATTAGCAATTAACAAACCATCGAGTAAACGACGTTCTACCTGAAAAGTTTCATCGAAAGTTTCTAAAATATATTCCGACGCTTTACTTACTTCTGGTGTCGATTCATCGATGTGGAAAAAACCTAAACCGTTTTTTGGATAGAATAATAATTCTAAAGCTTCCTGAGATATACCTACAGAGCGGAGTGCTTTACAAAATCCCGATAGGGTACTCTCTCCGATTTTATATTTAGGTGTTTCTTCTCTCTCTAAAATAACAACACTTAAATTGGGACGAGCTTGTTTGAGCCAAGATGCATACAGTAATCCTTGAGGTCCGGCACCAATAACTGCAACCTGGTATTTTAGTTTAGAATTATCAATAGTAGATTTGGGGTTTGTAGTCATCACTAGTTAGATTTAATTACTTTTAATTACTTAAACAACTAGAAGATAACTTCGTTATTTTCAATTGATAATGTGGATCATACGTATGTTTTTATTCTGATTGCCAAAATAGACTAAGTAAAATTATTTATTCGATTCTAGATTTTTAAAAGCAAAATTCTTTTATTTTGATAGATAGAGCCAATTTCCAGCTGTCGCTTGCCCAAATCTACAACTTCTCGTCAGCGCCACCTCTAACTTTTGTGTATGTATCGTCTCTATGGATTGACTTCGAACGATAGAATTGAAAGTTAATTGGGTTGCTATTTAAGCCACTGTTCCAACCAGGATTTAAGAGATTGATGGTGCAGAGGACGAGAAAACAAGTATCCTTGACCGTAAATACATTGAAGTCCTCGTAATTTAACTAGTTGTTTTTGGGTTTCTATTCCTTCGGCAATTACTTTCAAACCCAAACTTTTAGCCATCATTACAATTGCTTCGACAATTTTATTATTTTTATCCTTGCTATCGAGATTTTGCACGAAAGAGCGATCGATTTTGAGAGCATCTATAGGCAGGGTGCGGAGATAACTTAGAGAAGAATAGCCAGTACCAAAATCATCTAAATCTAGCTGTACTCCCAACCCTCTTAATTGCTCTAAAGTTTTCATCGTTGCTTCAGTATTATCCATAAGCATACTCTCAGTAATCTCTAATCGCAGGCTTTCTGCTGCCAAACCCGTAGTTTCCAGTACTTGAACCAAAGACTCACTCATAAAGGGCTGTGACAATTGTTTTTGAGAAAAATTAACCCCCATAGTTAACGAAGGGTTGTTGAAACTAATTTGCCACTCTCGCAGTTGATAGCAAGCCTCTTGCAAAACCCACCAGCCCAAAGTGACAATTGCCCCTGTTTCCTCTGCTAGGGGAATAAAATCGCTAGGACAAACTAAACCCTTTTGAGGATGTTGCCACCTGGCTAGAGCCTCAAAACCTTTGACTTTATTATCGACTAGGGAAATAATAGGCTGATAGTGTAGTTTGATTTCTCCTCGATCTAAAGCTCGTCGAAAATCGGTTTCTAGCTCTAAACGGTTGACAACTTGTATGTGTAGCGTATCATTAAATAATTCATATCGGGTTTTTCCTAAAGCTTTAGCCTTGTACATGGCAATGTCGGCATTACGTAAGAGTTTTTCCGCAGAATCAGAACTGCGATCGCTCATAGCGATGCCGATACTAACGCTGGTAAAAACTTCATGAGTACCCAAACAAAATGGCAGTCTCAAACTAGCTTGAATTCGTTCTGCTAATCTCGTAGCATCACTGATGCAGGTAATGTCGTCGATTAAAATTGCAAATTCATCTCCGCTCAATCTCGCCAAGATATCACTGTCCCGTAAATAAGCTTGAATTCTTTGAGAAATTGCCACTAGGAGCAAATCGCCAAATGTATGTCCTAGGCTATCGTTAATTACTTTGAAGCGATCTAGATCTAAAAACAAAACAGCAAATTTATTATCGGGATTGCGCCGATACTTTTTCAAGGCATGAGTAAGATGATCGCTAAATAGAGTGCGATTGGGCAAACCAGTCAGAGAATCGTGCAGGGCATCATAAATTAGCTGTTCTTCGACCCTTTTGCGTTCTAATTCTGCAGCAGCTCGAGAGGCAAAAATTTTTAAAATGGCAAGTTCGAGAGAACCATCTTCTATTGGAAACTCACTGACTATGGCTAAATGTCCCAGTACTCGATCGGAAGAGTTTAAGAGGGGAACTCCTACATAGCTTTCAGCATTAAATTTGACGAAATCTAAATCTTGAGGAAAAATCTTCTGGAGGTTGCGAGGATAGTGACAGGGCATTCCACCGATAACTTTTTGGCAAGGGGTATGAGCTAGAGCATATTCATAGTTTTCACCGAAATTATCTTTGCACCAAAATGCTAGAGTACGAACCATCGGTATATCTTCTTGCAAACATTCTGTCACTAAAGCATAGTTAACCGACAGAGCACGAGTTAAATGATAGACTAAAGAGTAAAAGAAGTCTTGTCCCGTTGAAGCAGCGGTTCCTTCGGCAATGGCACGTAAAGATGATTCCATTTGCTTGTACTGGGTAATTTTAGCTTGAGCCACGATTACTTTCAACGAATCGGCATCTTGAAATTTCTCTAAATGAATTGAAAACCAATTTTTATTGTTGCCACTGCCATAGAAGTATTCCAGTTTAAAATCATTTTTTTGGGAGTTGAGAATCGCTGTTATGGCTCTGTCGAGCGAATCGACCAAAAAGCGATCGCTTTCCTCAGTTACTTTCCACAAACTTAAGTAATTATCGCCTACAGTCGCGTTTTTATTTAATAAACTAATTTCTCGATTGGTTTTCCAAGGTTGATTGATGGCAATAATTTGTCCCCTTTGGTCTACTATAGCGATTTGAGTAGAAAAAGTATTGAGAACAGCCTGAGATAATTTAACATCAACCTGAAACTGATTTGGCGATCGCATATAAATTATTTTTGGTGGTAAACCACAATGAGTAGCTCGAGATTAGTATACAAGCATATACATTAAAAATTTTTACGAGCCATTCAATAAAATTGTGAAAATTATGAATGGCAGTGCCGAGTAAACAACTAATACTGCTTAAAATAAGCGTTAGTATTTTAGCTTAAAACCAGATGAGATGACGCAATCTCGATTTTTTCCTGTTAAGAAATATTAATAATTTAACCGGTCTATTTAGCTAATGCTGGCTTGAGCTTCTGCAGGGGATATTTCTCGAAAGTGAATTTCATCCCGATGGGGATCGGAGCGAATTACCCGCATTTCTAAGCGGTCTCCCAGAGCTACTGGACGGTCGAAACGATGTGGCAGTTCCAAACCCAAGTCCTCAATTAAAATTAAGCCCAAATTGTCATCTTCTCGCAGCCAGCGCAAAACTAACACCTGCCAAATACATTCTGCATTGCGTCGCAAATATTCCAAACTCCAATAGCGATTGGTTTGGCGTTCTACCAGGCTAGCTTCATAAACCGAACTAGTAACGCTGTAAACAATCTCCTGAAGGTGTTCGCGAGTAAAGGGAAGTGATTTTCCCTTCAGATGCGCCTTAATTTGAAAATGGGCCAATAAATCGGTGTAGCGACGGATAGGAGAAGTTACCTGAACGTAACTATCCAAACCCAAACTGGCATGTCGCGTTGGGGTCATATTAATTTCGCTGCGAGGCATACAGCGGCGCATAGCACAAAAGCGTACGGGACCTGCGGGCAATAGAAGTAATTCTTCATCGGATGGTAATTCTGGCTGTTGCTGCCCTCGATATGGTAAGGGTAAACTGTTTTCCGAACCATACCTACCACCAATTTCTCCTGCTAAAATCATCATCTCTGCAACGAGCTGCCGCGCTCTAGAACTATCTAATAGTTCGATAATAATTTCTTCGTCATCTTTAACTTTGATAACTGATTCTGGCATTCTAATTTGAATCGAGCCTTGAGCCTTGCGTCGTTCTCTTCTCAGTCTCGCCCACTCTGCTAGTTCGGCAATTTCCCTTTCGTTTTTCAGCCCAAAATCTAACATCTCATCGACATCATCGTAAGTCAAACGATAGGTTGGTTTGATTAGAGTCGGTCGAATTTGATATTCTTTAATAGCACCAGTATCGTTGAGAATCACTCCAAAACTGAGAGCCGCACAGACTTTTCCCTGTACCAAGCTCATCGGTCCGGTGGCTAGCTCGTTAGGGAACATCGAAATCATTCCTGTAGGTAAATAGAGGCTAGTACTACGCCGACGTGCTTCTAAATCTAGTTCGTCTTCTGGAAAGACTAAGCGAGTAGGATCGGCAATATGAATCCACAATCTAGATGTTTTGCCATCTAGGTATTCAATGCTCAAACCATCATCAATTTCTGTCGTACTTTCGTCGTCGATTGTATAAACCTTCAGAGCAGTTAAATCCAAACGCTCTCCATTGGGTTCGGTTAAAGTCGACTGAAGACGAGTTTGCGCCACATCAAGTACCCTTTTTGAAAAGTTGATCGGAAAAGAACTACGACGTAAAAATAAATTTTCGTGTTCTTTCCACCATCCTATCTCTACCAACAGTCGAAAAGCAGCTTGAGAATCATTAGTTTTGTTAGCAGAAGCTAAGATTTCTCGAGCAATACGAGAATCATTATCGGGATCGAGTGCTAGCTTTTCTAATGCTTCTAGGCGAAGGCGGTCTGCTTCAGTCCACTGGATATTTTCCCCTGCTAAAGCCTGTTGGAGATGGTCGATAAACTCAGCCTGTTCTCGCTTTTTCTGCGCCTGTACTTCTTGCTGATGTTTGATTTCTTCTACTTGCGCTGCTGGGCGAGGTTCGTAACAGTCGCCTTTGTTTTTGAAATAAACTCTATCCTGACTTAAAAGTACGTGAGCGGCATAACAGGGAACGGAATTGCGCTCGGAAAACAAAAGCTCTGCCATCTGCTCGGGAGTAACCGCTTTTTCTTCTTCGCTTAAAATCTCCCACACTATTTCCAAACTGCTAGGATCGATATATTTTCGTACTTCAGCGACAAAGCTGGGGATATCTGAAACTTTATAGGGACCCCCACTAACTGTATAATCGACTCTTTGAGGACGTATTTTGTGAGATTGCCCTGCTTCATCGATAACTATCCAGTCTTTTTTTCCTTCTGGTCTGTCGGCAACTGCAAGGCGAGACTCGCCCTGCACTCTGAATTCAATCAGTTTTCCTTTTTCCACCAGCTTTGTACTTCAATCTAACAACTTTGCTCTTTCAGTCTACCTTTTTCTTTGGCAGATATCTGCCGCACGGAATTTTTATCCTTCTTTATTGACAAAGGGCAAAAGAGCGATCGCTCTGGCTCGTTTTACGGCTTCTGTTAAGTGCCTTTGTTGTTGAGCGGTTAAGCCCGTGATCCGCCGTGGTAGAATTTTACCTCTTTCGGTAATAAATTTGCGTAGCAATTCTACATCTTTGTAGTCGATAGGATCGCTCGGTTTGATAGGAGAAAGACGTTTGCGATAATATGCCATAGTTTTCGATCTTGATTCAATTTATTTAATTTCTTTATGAATTGTATGTCGATTACAATGAGTGCAGAATTTTTTTAGTTCCATTCTGCCCGTCGTATTGCGACGATTTTTGCTAGTGGTGTAACGCGATACGCCAGCCGAGCGCTTATCGGTGTTGGTGCGGCACTCTGTACACTCTAAGGTAATAATAATTCGTACTCCTTTTTTGGTTGCCATAGTGTTTAAATAAAGATTATTTTTAGGCTATTCTCATTCGCACGCAAATTACTATTTTTGCATATTACGCCGTAGTTGAGCAACTATTTTTTTGAGTCGCAGATCGAGGGAAAAACCTCTTTTAGTTTGAACGATAGTAGTTTGAGCGAGACGGTCGTGAAGCGCCTGATTATAGTTTTCATCGACAAATGCTAAAGCGCAATCGACTAATAGGGGTGCAAGTAGCAACAACATCGACAAGCCATTCCTAAAATTAATTTGTAATCCGAGCATAGCTAGCACTGCAACGATACTTATAATCCCCTCTCTTTTAAACAAGCTAACTAGATCGGGAACGCGGTTAAAACGAGGATCGATCACTTTAACATCTAAAGCCCATCTTCCTAAGCTTTGACCCTGATTTTTATCCACGAGTAAGACTCGCATTACCAACCAAGCCAAAATAAATACTAGCCACTGTAAAGCCGCCCCAAAAAAAGAACTGATAAACCAAACAGTCAGAAAATCAATCCCAAAAGCTCCAATTCTTCTGTCAACTGGTACTTTAGGAAAACGCCCGTAGCTAGAGCTAGTTTCTAAATCGTACATTATTGTCGTTCAAACCATCCTACATAGTTTTAATTGTATCTAGAGTCGCTCGCGATTAAGGCACTCGGATTTACTAAAACATTTAAAGTAGAGTGAATTACAAAACTCTTTAACTGGAAAAAAAATCAGAGTCAGGGGATTAATAGTAACGATGATATTGCGAAAATCTCTTGTTGCTTGAGCGATAATTTGTTTGGCTACCCAATCAGCAGACATTACACCGATGGGGTTGAGATTACTTTTAAACGGTCCTAAGACTAATTTGCGAATTACACAAGGGGCATCTAAGCGGCGCATCGTTACCAAACTGCCCATCGCTCTTTTACTCAGTTCGTATAAGGGACTAAAAGCAGGGTTGACTTCGGCTTCAGAGGTATTAACCCAGACCTCTTTGTTAACCAAATCGCGATCGCTCTTTACAGTCTCAAAAAATAATTCTATCAGCCGTAAACCAGAGAAAGTATTGACCTGATAGGATTTGGTGATCGCCTCTGGGGTTCTAGCTCCGTGGACATTGATGCCGTGATTGACAATTAAAATATCGACTCGTTCCAATTTAGCGGCAATTTCGACTTCGCGATCGGCCTGCCAGACTATAGTTTCAACTGGGATTTCTCTTCCTGCCACATTTATGGTAACCCCGTTATTGGAAGTTGTTAAAGCCATAACCTTGGCTTGTTGAAGGTGCAGTTGAGTCAGTAAAGCTCTGCCCAAAGTTCCAGAAGCACCAGTAACCGCAACTCGTTTATTTTTTAACGATAGAGCCGTACCCAGTAATTTATCTACGATAGTCAAAGTGCCACTAAAATAGGCATTTTGGTTGTCAAAATGATGCCGCCAGTGATAGGAACGATTGACAAACCAACGAGATGGTAAGCTAGTTAACTCACCTGGACGATGAGTGAGATCGGTAAATTCATCTGCATGGGGAATGCCCAAACCACGAGCGATCGCGCCAATTAAAAAGGTGAAACTGTATAAACAACCAGCCCAGACCGCCCACTCTGGAGTTACATGATAATTGCGAGCGATCCCCCAGGGCAACAAACTAAAAACCAACATTACCAAAGATTCAGGAACGTCATTATACCAGTGAGCTTGGCGATAAATGACATTGCTGACGGGAGATAAATCTCGGCGAAAAACACGATGATGCCAAACGTGAAGGCGATATAGTGGTTGCCAAAGGTGGGAACAAGTATGATAGATATCTCGTACTATTTCTACCCAGAGAACGGAACTTAGGGCTGCCGCCAACCCTGTCACGAAGTTAACCATAAAGCAAGTTTTTTTATTATTACTTTAATTTAAGTTAAAGTTATTAAAATACTGGTATTACTGCTTAAATTTAGCTTAAAAACCCCTGCTAAACCAAATCAAAGTCAGACTGAATTTCGATTATTTTTGATAAATATTAAATTTTAGTCAAGAAAATTTACATTTTTAGATACAATTAGAGCAAAGATTGCCCTACATGTATTAAAGAAATCGAGCGCGATAAAAATTATGGCAGAGAATTACTGGCGAAACCAAGAATCAGACTCAACGGGTCGCGGCAAGATGGCTTGCCGCGCTGCCGCTGAGCGTTGCTCAAATTTCGACCAAATTAACTCTCTACTTTCCGAATGGTCAGACTTAGAAGGGGAAGCCGAAGCATTCAGAAGTGTTTTTTTTGAGGGATTATCGGGGCGCAGACGCAAGGCAGCTTTTTTACTGATGAGTGTCTGGACGGTTACGATTTTCATTCATTTAGTTACTTGGGGATATTGGTTAGCGGTAGGTATCACCGGCATAGTTGGCATTCAGATTCTCAGGTATTTATTTGCCAAACCACAAGCAATGCCGCAATTACTATCCGATGGAAAAATGGGTACCGCTCCAATGGTATCGCTGATAGTAGCTGCCAAAAATGAGGAAGCCGTAATTGGCAAACTGATTGAGATGCTATGTAGTATGGACTATCCTCCTGAAAAATACGAAGTTTGGGCAATCGACGACCGCAGCACCGACAATACTCCAGCTATTTTAGATAAACTAGCTGAGAGATATCCTCAGTTAAAGGTTGTGCATCGTGTTGCTAATGCTGGGGGTGGTAAATCGGGAGCATTAAATCAAGTCTTACCCCAGATGCAGGGAGAAGTTATTGGTGTCTTCGATGCCGATGCTAAAGTTACCAAAGATTTGCTGCGTTGGGTCGTACCAATGTTCGACGATGAAACTACAGGGGCGTTACAGGTAAGAAAAGAAATCGCCAATGCTGTAGACAACTTCTGGACCAAAGGTCAAGCGGCAGAAATGGCAGTAGATAGCTTTATGCAGCAGCAGCGTATTGCAGTAGGGGGAATTGGAGAATTGCGCGGCAACGGTCAGTTTGTCAGGCGAACTGCTCTTATAGGCTGTGGTGGTTGGAACGAAGAAACCATTACCGATGACCTCGATCTGACCATTCGTTTGCATTTAGACAAATGGAAGATTGATTTTTTGTTAATTCCTGCTGTAGAAGAAGAAGGAGTTACCAAGGCCAGATCCCTCTGGCATCAGCGCAACCGTTGGGCAGAAGGAGGTTACCAGCGATATCTCGATTACTGGCGTTATATTTTCAGCCAGCCAATGGGATTTGGCAAGAGATTCGATCTGCTGTGCTGGATGCTACTGCAATATATTTTACCTGCAGCTAACATACCCGATCTGATTATGGCGACCGCACGACATCGCTTACCTCTATTCGGTGCTTTAACTAGTTTGCTATTTTCTTTGGGCTTTATCGGTATGTTTCAGGGGATAGTTCGCATTCGTGGCGATCGCCACAACCTCGGTTTTCTGGAGATGCTCGATGTTACTTGGCAGGCATTAAGAGGTATAGTTTATATGGCTCACTGGCAAATAGTCATGCTTAGTATTACTGCCAGGATGTCAGTCCGCCCTAAAAAGCTCAAGTGGGTTAAAACGATTCACGAAGGTGGTGAAAGACAAAACTTTTAGCTGTAGAGAAAATAGAGATGTTTGTTATTTTTAGGTCGCTTTTAAATTCAACCAGCTTATTAAGTTATTTCCCTGCCAATAAATTAGAGTAGCTATGCTAAATACACCTAAGAACCACAACCAAAAATAGTTGCGTGGTGGCATTCGCCAAAAGCGAATTTTTCCATCGCCACCAATAGAGACTAAAAACTTACTGTCTGGACTGAACGTCATGCTATGTATGCTAGATTTATGTCCCCGAAGTGTCTGTAGCTGTTTTCCATCTTCTATCCGCCAAATCCTAATGCGATCGTAGCTTTTAGGTTTAAACGAAAAGCGCGGCGCACCAACAAAGAAGCTACTATTTGAGAGACTGTTTATTAAACAAAAATTAAATGCTTGTGTAGGTTGGGTTAGGCGAGTATTTTTCTAGAATTACTCTTATGATTTGCTATTCGCCGTAACCCAACAAAATTAAACGTTATACTCGTCTTAAGATTTACTTTATAAACAATCTCTTAGTTGAGATAAAGTTTTTAACTCGCAACTTTTATTTTTTTCTTCGCTTCTCTACGTCGGGGAACTTCGTAGGTATAAAAATCGTAAGCCAGTTTGGTGTTGGGAAAAATTGCCCTTGCTTCTTGTTTGAGATCCTCTAATTGTATGGAATTGCCAGGAGCGTAACGAGGACTAAAATGAGTTAGAATCAATTTTTTTACCTCTGCAAGTAATGCCACCTGCGCCGCCATAGTTGAAGTAGAGTGCATCCTCTCAAAAGCCATGTCTGCATCCTGGTGGGCAAAAGTTGCTTCGTGAATCAAAACATCGGCATCTCGCGCTAACTCTACTGCTGCCTCACAGAATACCGTATCGGTGCAGTAAACTACTTTTCTTCCTATTTCTGGTTCGCCGCAGAGCTCATTACCGTTAATAATGCGACCATCTTCTAAAGTTACTACTTGACCCTGCTTTAATTTGCCATAAATCGGACCTGGAGGAATTCCCAGAGCTTTAGCTCGCTCGACATCAAATCTTCCCGAACGGTCTTTTTCGACTATACGGTAGCCATGAGCGGGAATACGATGTTTTAATAACCGACAGCCAACGCTAAATTCGTCGTCTTCATACAGTAAGCCAGTTTTAACGGTGTGTACTCGCAGACGCGAACCCAAGTTCAAGCAGGAGTATTTAGCACCTGTTTCGAGATATTCTTTCAAGCCTTCAGGTCCATAAATATCGATCGCTTGAGCGTTGCCAGCCAAACCACCAGAAGCAATTAAGCCCAGCAAACCATAAATGTGATCGCCATGCATATGAGTAATGAAGATGCGTCGAATTTGGGAAGTCTTAATTTCGCTACGTAATAATTGATGCTGGGTTCCCTCTCCGCAGTCGAACAGCCACACCTCAGCGCGTTGAGGCAGACGAAGGGCGATACTAGATACGTTGCGCGATCGCGTCGGTACTCCAGAACTGGTTCCTAAAAAGGTAATTTCCACTATTAACTATTAATTTAATTTCCGGTCTCGAGAACTATCTTTCTAATTCATGATAACAATTAGTCTGGTTCTGCTCCGAGGGATTGCTTTACAGACATTTCATATTCTCGATTTTTACTTGACGGATCGCTAAAAAATAGGAAACACTATTAACTTGATATGCATCTATCTTTATAATTATTTATCTAGATCGATTGATTTTTATTCAGTCCAGCTTTAGTTTTTTTTGAGGAGATTTAAGCTACTAATGAGACCCCAAAACTTGAATTTAATTGCTGCTATATCGAATCGGTTATCCCTCGCTCGCGGCTCTTCTTGGATACTATCTTTACTACACTGGTTGGTTTTAATCTTACCTGCCCAAGCAGTGGAACTAAGAGTAGCTATTGAAAAAAATGCCAATCGCATTAAAGTAGGAAGTTCGACTACAGCAGTAGTTAGGGATGGCGCAGGAAATTCCCTTGGCGAACTGACTTCCATGGCTGCTTTGGCAGCAAAAACCAACGGTAGTGGAATCGCTCTCAATCGCCTCGAGGCAGGAGAATTAGTTATCGAACCTACCGATCGTGGTTATGTCTGGATTGGCGATCGCTGGTATCGAGGACGAACTCGTTTGATTCGTCAGGGCAATAGCTTGACGGCGATCAATCACGTGGATTTGGAACATTATCTGTATAGCGTTGTCGGTGCCGAGGCGATTTCTACTTGGCCGATTGAAGCTTTAAAAGCTCAGGCAGTGGCAGCTCGTTCTTATGCTTTGTACAAGCAAAAAACTGGTAGTAATGGTATTTACGATCTCGATACGACCATTAGCACTCAAGTTTATAAGGGACTCAATAGCGAATATACTACCACTCACGAAGCAGTGAACGAAACGTTGGGGCAAATTATGACTTACAACAATCAGGTTATCTTAGCTGCTTTTCATTCCTCTTCGGGTGGTCATACGGAAAATGTAGAAGATATTTGGACTTCTCCTCTACCCTACTTGAGAGCGGTAGTAGATTACGACCAACAATCTCCGGTATTTGAATGGAATCGAGTCGTTCCAGTCAGCAGTATTATGAGTCTGGTTGGGGGAGTCGGTCGTATTACTAATTTGGTACCAGAAACCATGACTCCCCATGGTCGGGTTGTCACGATGAAAGTCATTGGCGATCGCGGTACGACTGTGGTTGAAGGAGCAGATTTACGTAAAACCCTCGGTTTACGCAGCACTTTATTTCGAGTAGCTACTGATGGCAATAAGTTGCGAATTCGCGGTCGCGGTTTCGGTCACGGTTTGGGTTTGAGTCAGTGGGGTGCATATTATTTGGCAAAACAGGGAGTTAGCTATCATCAGATTTTGAGTCATTACTATCAAAATGCCAATTTAGCCCGACTCGACCGATAATCATCAGTCTGACATTTTAGAAAAAAGCGGACTAAAATAACTTTGATTACTACAAACTCAGTTTGCCTAGCTATGTCAACTCAATCTTCTCCCAATGGCGATCGTCCATCTCGTATTTTGGTAGTGTCAGTTCGTGGGTTTCGCTTTCAAGCAGCCAATTGCTGTATCTACGAATTTGAAGATTTGCTGGGCGAACTCGAAGGGGCAGATTTATATCTTCCCGTCCAGGAATTCGACCTGCCGCGAAAAATTTATCGCACTATTAAGTATCTCGGCGGTTCGGATTACTGGGCTGATGCGATTGCCCCTTTCCCCAAAGAGTTAACTTTAGACCGAGAATACGATTTGTTGTTTGCCGTTCTGGATAATCCCTGGCAAATGCACTTAATTAATGCGATCGCAGGTTGGCGCGATAAGTGCCGTTATTCTGCTTGCTACATCGCCGAGATGTGGCAACCAGATCTTAGCAACTGGCGGTTGCTTGAAGAGCCTTGGCAAAATTTTGACCGCGTCTTTTTGGGAGTAACTCACTGCAGCGCAGAACTGAGCAAATTAATAAATCGCCCCGTAACTTACATTCCCCCTGCGGTAGATACCCTCGCTTTTTCCCCCTATCCCGATCCGCTTCAAAGATCGATCGATGTCTGTTATGTCGGTCGGCGATCTCCACAAATTCACGATAGTTTATACCGACACTCCCAAAAAACTAACTTTTTTTACTATTACGATACAGTAAAAAAACAACAGCTATTTATTGACAATTCTCAAGAACACCGCACCAAGCTAATTAATCTCTTTAAGAGAAGCCGTTACAACATTACTTACTACGCTAAATTTAATTCGACTCAAGAAACTGGGGGCACTCAGGAAATCGGCTATCGCTTTTTTGAGGGTGCCGCAGCAGGAACGGTTATGGTAGGAATGCCTCCTGCAGGAGAGGCTTTTCCTCGCTACTTTGATTGGGAAGATGCCATAGTTAAAGTCGACTTAGCCCATCAAGATATTCTCGAGGTACTCGCCGAACTCGATAAGCAGCCCGAGCGATTAGATCGGATTCGTCGTCAAAATGTCGCTAATTCTCTGCTCAAACACGACTGGATGTATCGCTGGCGGGATATAATTGCCACGTTCGATCTTCAACCAACACCAGCAATGCAGGCAAGAGAAAAACAGTTGCGGCAGTTGGCGACAAAAATTTTAGAATCAGTAAAAAATTAACAGGTAATAGGCAATCCTAGAGCAGGTAAAAGGTATATTAAGTTCGACGGATATGACCTATAGTCGCAAAGCTAACCCCATTTGTAGAGCAATACCTCTTGCTGTTCTCAATAGTTGCTATTTGAAAGTTCTTGCTTGACTCAATAGAAAAACTATTGGGTCATTTTTACTGAAAAATTTAAACCCGACAAAAATTGTCGGGTATGTTTGACTCGTTTTTTTGCCTGTGCTACTATCAAAACCACTGTGACGGAATCAGTAGAATTAAGGAATAGCTCGATGACCCAGGCAACCATAACTAAGACAGCAAAACCCCGTACTTTCACCAATTTGGTATCGAAAGAAAAAGGTGTTAAATATCCCTTAAAAGCACTTCACGTTTGCGAGGAAACCTTTTCTCCTCTAGAAGTAGCTTATGACTACGAAGTAATTCGCAGTTTAGTCAGTAGAGAAACCATCGCCGCAGGTCCTAATTCGATCTGGCGATATAAAGCCTTTCTTCCCGTCGAGACTGACAACCCCATCGATGTGGGTACGGGAATGACACCTCTAGTAAGATCGACTCGTCTCGCTCGTCGCTTGGGTCTAAAAAATCTCTATATTAAAAATGATGCCGTCAATATGCCTACCCTGAGCTTCAAAGACCGAGTAGTGTCTGTCGCCTTAACTCGCGCTAGAGAACTTGGTTTTTCGACCGTATCTTGTGCTAGTACGGGTAACCTAGCCAATTCGACCGCCGCGATCGCCGCTCATGCAGGATTAGACTGCTGTGTGTTTATTCCTGCCGACTTAGAAGCGGGAAAAGTCCTGGGTACGCTAATCTACAATCCTACGGTCATGGCGGTTAAAGGCAATTACGACCAGGTCAATCGTCTGTGTTCGGAAGTCGGCAATACTTACGGTTGGGGTTTTGTCAATATCAATCTACGTCCTTACTATTCTGAAGGTTCGAAGACTCTCGGTTTTGAAGTTGCCGAACAGTTAGGCTGGCAACTACCAGACCACGTAGTAGCACCTCTAGCTTCTGGTTCGCTGTACACCAAAATATATAAAGGTTTCCAAGAATTTATTAAAACCGGGTTGGTAGATAGCAAAGAAGTCCGTTTTAGCGGCGCACAAGCAGAAGGGTGTTCCCCAATCGCCGCAGCATTTAGAGAAGGCAGAGATTTCATCAAGCCAGTCAAACCAAATACAATTGCCAAATCGATTGCGATCGGCAATCCCGCTGATGGAATGTACGCTCTAGAGTTAGCTCGTAAAACTGGTGGTAATATTGAATCTGTTAGCGATCGCGAAATCGTTGAAGGCATGAAGCTACTAGCCGAAACCGAAGGTATCTTTACCGAGACTGCTGGCGGTACGACTATAGCAGTGCTGAAAAAGCTAGTAGAAGCAGGTAAAATCGATCCCGATGAAACTACTGTTGCCTACATCACCGGTAACGGCTTGAAAACTCAAGAAGCAGTACAGGGTTATATCGGCGAACCTTTTACCATCGAACCCAAACTCGATAGTTTCGAGCGAGCTTTAGAGCGTTCTCACACCTTAGAACGCCTTGAATGGCAGCAAATTACCGTTTAAGTTTATTCATTATTTAGTTTATTTACTAGTAACTGACTATGAGTGTTAAAGTACTAATTCCCACCCCCCTGCAAAAATTCACCAACAATCAAGCTGCTATCCAATGCAGCGGTAACAACGTCGATGAATTGATCGATTCCTTGGAGACTAATTGTCCTGGGATCAAAGCCCGAATTTGTGATGAAACGGGTAAACCCCGTCGCTTTCTCAATCTTTATGTCAACAGTGAAGATATTCGTTTTTTAGAGGGAACCGATACTAATCTTCAAGATGGAGATGAGGTAAGTATCGTTCCTGCCGTAGCAGGAGGATAAATTTTTTAACTTGTCCCTACTGGTAATTTCGTAACATTAAGGTGGGCTACATTGCCTACCTTTTTTGATTTTAGGTGTCGGCTGAATTGGCTTTGAGATTACTATACTGGTTAGAAGCCATCAATAACCGACAAAAATTATGGACTTAATGCGATCGCTTCCTATCGGACTCTATCTCGAACAGCCAGAAACTTGGTTGCATAGAATAGATCCGCGAGTTAAGCTGGCTTGGCTGATGACATTTTTGATTGCGCCGTTACTTGCCAATCCCTTTTGGCGTTTGGCATTAGTGGGATTGTTGATCTTACTAACCTTGTCGGCAGCTATTCCCCTCAGAGTTTGGCGCAAGCAAATGGGTTGGCTAATCGTGCTGTGTACGATAGTTTTTGCGATCGCCTCTATTGCACCCGATGGTCTAGCCGTCGAATCACAGCCGCGAGTGCCTCAATTCTGCTCTGATGTTACGGTAGAAAATCCTGCAGAATGCCCTACCGAGTTACCACAGCCTACTTCTTATCGATATATCTACGTCGATCGCCCTGGATTTGCCATTATTCCCCAAATTACCATTACCCGTCGTTCTTTAGATATTGCAGTGCGGGTTTCGACATTATTTTTTACCTTAATTTACAGCACCAATTTGTATTTGCTGACTACTGCTCCCGAAGAAATTACCGCAGGCTTAGAAGATTTGATGAAACCTTTGCGTTGGTTTAAACTTCCCGTATCAGAAATAGCTTTGACTTTGACGCTTTCTTTGCGGTTTATTCCTCTAGTCTTAGAAGAAATCCAAAACCTAGTCAGATCGATCCGTACTCGAGCAATTGACTGGAAAAAACTCGGAATTCGCCGCAGTTTAAAATTATGGTTGATCGTTGCTGAAAAATTACTAGAAAATTTATTATTGCGCTCGGAACAAATTGCTACAGCTATGGATGTACGAGGCTTTACCAGTCCTAACGAACACCGAGTGCAATGGCATTATTTGAGATTGCGCTGGCGAGATTGGCTGGCTCTAGCAGTTTTAATTCCTTTTTGGTTGGCACGTTTTTCCCTGGGAGGCATGGCTTAGAAAGTTAATAGTACCAGTTGCTAACCACGTGAGAGCATAGAATCAGCCAACAGCCAGAAACTATGAGTTAGTGGTTAAATAACTATCGATCGCCGAACTCAGCCTCTAGTTCTTCAATGAAACAACTATTACCTTGGTACTGGCGATCGCAAGATCTCCAAAATCGTACTGCCACCGAAATTTTCGAGAGACTATTTTCTAAAAGCGATCGCCTGGCTACACTTTTAGAAAGCCCTATCGAAAATACCAGTAAGCTGTCTCGTTATTCAATTTGTGCGGGCAAACCGCGCTCAATCGATGGCAAACTTCAGTTGTGGACTTTTCCGCTGGGAAATATTCTCTCTAGTTTAAATTTACTCAGCGATCGCCAAGTAGATAACGATTCGGCAATTGCTCATTTACCATTTACTGGAGGTTGGTTGGGTTGGTTGGGTTACGATCTGGCTTGGGAAATCGAAGATTTACCCCGCAAAAATCGCGATCTCCTTCCTTTTCCCGTCGCTTATTGGTACGAACCAGATTGTTTTGCAGTTTTGGACCATCACCAGCAAACACTTTGGCTAGCAGCAACCGAGCGACACCAGCTAGACGAATTAGAAGCCAAGTTGGACTCTGCTCGCGATTTACTATACAGCAGTAACTTCCAGTCATCAGCACCAAATCTATCATTCCAAACCTCGCAGCCAGAATACGAATGCGCCGTTAGACAAGCTAAAAAATACATTCAAGCAGGAGATATTTTTCAAACTAATTTATCCCTGCGCTTTCAAACTACGACTGATGTCGATAGCTGGACGATTTATCAAAACCTCAAAAAAATCAATCCTTCTCCTTTTGCCAGTTACTGGCGATCGCCGTGGGGAGATATCATTAGTTGTTCGCCAGAGCGATTGATTAAATTACAGAGTAATCTAGCAGAAACTAGACCAATTGCGGGAACTCGACCCAGAGGCAAAACAATTAAGAGCGATCGCACTCTAGCGGCTGAATTACTAGCCAATACCAAAGAAAGAGCCGAACACATCATGTTGGTAGACCTCGAGCGTAACGATTTGGGTAGAGTGTGTCAGTGGGGTTCGGTAGAGGTTAACGAATTACTGACCATCGAACGTTACAGTCATGTAATGCACTTAGTTAGTAACGTCAGAGGTATTTTGCCAAGCGATCGCAACGTTAGCGATTTAATTGGCGCGATGTTTCCTGGAGGAACGATTACGGGTTGTCCGAAAGTGCGCTGTATGGAAATTATTGAAGAATTGGAACCAGTGCGGCGCAGCTTATTCTATGGTTCTTGTGGCTATCTAGATCGTCGAGGTAATTTAGATTTAAATATTTTAATTCGCACTCTGCTCTATACCCAACAACTTCCCGCGTCCGATTCTACAGCAATGGTTTACGGACAAGTCGGGGCGGGTATTGTCGCTGACAGCGATCCCGAACGAGAGTGGTATGAATCTTTGAACAAAGCTGAAGCACAGATCGCGGCTTTAAATTGGCGATCGCCGTTGGTTAATTTCTGTGATACCTAGCGCTCTGCTTATTCAAATTTACTTCGAGCTATCGCCCGCTCTTGGTAGCTTAAGTGAAACTTATATTAGTGAGAAGAAATTTCAACAATTAAAGTAGTTTCATTTGACGATTTTCTTTCATAATTAAATATATAGAAAAAAACAAACCAACTTAGGTAAATCAGAGGTAAAAAACTATGGAAATCAATGATTTTACTGTATGGTCGATGATTTTAATCAACACGGCAGTTTGTATTGTTTTACCAAGAATTATAACTTTTAAATGGTCTAAGCTCTTGGCAAGATGACTGCCAGTAAAGAAAAAAAATTAACAAGATCGAGTTGGCTCTTGTTGTTTTTATAATTCAAGCAAGCTAATAAAAATGGTAGTGCATATTGGTATTTGAGAGGTTTGAAATTGTCAAACCTCTACTTATATTTAAGGCAATTATCGCAATAACCGCAGCTCAAACTCGTCCCTTTTCTAGTAAAACCGAAAGCTAACAGTAAAAATTGCCAGCGACATCGTTTAGTTTTCAAATATTGCTGTAGCTGTTGTTGTGAATGTTGGCGATCTTTAGACAAGTGATTGAAACAAGTATTAGTAGCTTTTTTTTGGTAATAAAAAGGGTTTTTCCAATAAACTATACCCAAACTATGGAGGATAGCTAAAGCAATTTCAGCATGAGGAAATTCTTCAACAACTTTGTCGATCTCTCCCTGGGAAGGAATTTGTTCTACTAGTTGTCGTGCTTGTCGGTATTGTTTTTGTAGATTTTGGGTAAAAAATTGACTGCGTTGCTTGTCTTCGGGATTTAGCCAACCAGTTGGTTCGCTGACTAAAGTAAGAGCTTCTGCAACCTTACCATTTCTGCATCCTCTTCCTACTTCCTGAATGTACTCATCCAATAATTCTGGGGCGTGAAAGTGAACTACCCAGGCGCAATCGGGTTTATCGATTCCCATTCCGAAAGCCGAAGTGCAAACGACAAATTGAGTTGCTCCATCTAGCCAGCTACTTTCAATGTTTCTACGCTCTAGAGAACTCAGTCCTGCATGATAAGATTTAGCAGCATAGTTTAGGGTTTGAAACCATCGGGCTAGAGTTTCGCTATCTCGGCGCGATCGCACGTAAACCAAACCCGACTGTTTGTTTCTAGCTCGAATAAAGTTTAAAGCCTGTTGTTTTCTTCCTTTAGATGTCCAAACAGTTTGAACCTTGAGGTTGAGATTGGCGCGATAAGGACTGATAAGAAAAGTTTCAGGTTGCTTGAGTTCTAAGGCTTGGGCGATCGCTTTTTGAGTTGGAGGATCGGCAGTAGCAGTAAAGGCGGCAACGGCGATTTTGGTACCTGCGGGTTTGTGCTGTAATAGGCTGCGGCGAACCGCACCCAAACGGCGATAGGTAGGGCGAAAACTGCTTCCCCACTGGATTAGGCAATGAACTTCATCTAAAATCAGTCCCGTAATCTTAATTTCTGGTTGAGATATTTTTTCCCAAACCGGCAAGCTGAGTAAAGTTTCTGGAGATAAATATAATAATCGTAGTTCTTGTCTGGCGATCGCTGCTAGAGTTTGTTTTCGCTGGTGTCTGCTAAGTTCGCTGTGTAATAATCCTCCAGATAAACCAAGTCGTCGTAGCTGGTTGACTTGGTTTTCCATCAACGCCACTAGTGGAGATACAACTATGGTCAATCCAGTTTGCAAAATGGCTGGTAGCTGAAAACAGAGCGATTTGCCTCCCCCAGTAGGCAAAATTACCAAAGCGTCTTTTCCTGCCAACAAAGTACGGATTATTTCACCCTGTGGAGGACGAAAATTTTCATAACCCCAAATTTTTTGAAACGTAGCTTTTACTCGCTGCCAGTCATGGACATTCATGGTTTTTTAGCGACGTTATGCCGTATTTACTCGCCCATGTTAAGGCGATCGAGCCATAAATGTCATTTATACCTCTGTCTTTTAAGCTGGAAATGCCGCTCGTTGATGGTCAGCCACGACTAACCGATTAAGTCAAAGGCTAACTGCTTTATATTAAGCGAAGGCTATGAACCATTAATAATTCTCAATTTACCTACATAGAAGCAGCAGCAGAGCGTCTCATTTTCAACCACAAGTCGCGATATTGTTGTTGGGTTTGGGCTGAAAGAGGCAACAAAAATTCACTATCCTCCAAGTTTACTGCTTCTGGATTTAAAAACAGATTATCTCGCAGGCTTTGAGATAATTCTCCTGGTTCGGTTCCGACTAAAATTGGGGACGTACCGTTAGTAAATAGAGATATTTGTCTGGCGGTTTTGGGCTGCCAGCAAAAACTAATCCACTGGGCGATCGCCGAATTAAGTCGCTCGTTATCTTTATCCAGGCTATCTGTTAATTGAGGTTTGACCCACAAATCCGTCCACAGAGAAGTACCAGACTGGGGAATGACGAACTCGATATTAGAATAGCGTTTGCTAATAGGTAAAACATCTGCCGACCAACCGACAGCTAACCAGGTATCCCCCAGAATTAACGGCTGCAAGTATGTATCGGAACTGTATAGTTTGACCTGTCGATGTAAAGCCAATAATTCTGATTCTAAATTGGGTACTTGCTGTAAATCCTCGGTGTTGTAAGAGTAGCCTAATTTTTTTAGGGTCAAGCCGATAGTTTCTCGAGGAGAATCTAATAAAGAAAGGCGATCGCTTATTTCCTTTCGCCAGAGATCGCTCCAGTCTGTAGGAGTCCAGCCCAGTTTTTGCAACTTGTCCTTACGGTAGGCAATAACTACGCTTCCCCAACGATATGGTGCTCCCCAAATCTGACCGTCGAGAGCTAATTTTCCTGTCATATTGCGCTTGACTAATTTTTGCCAAGGCTGAGGTAATTTCGACCAACCATCTAATCGATCGGCGTTTAAAGGTTGGAGCGAATTTTGTTTAATTGCTGTTTCTAACCAAAAGTCTCCTAGTGTAGTCAAGTTGACAACTTTTGTGTTGTTTTCGGTTACCGGTAATTCGCGATTTTTACTTAGATTATTTGTCAATTGCCACTGTTGTAAGGTATCGTATATTTCGCTTAATTGAGAGCTAGGCTGAAAATTTATCTGGAATTTTCTATTGAAATTTTTGCGAAAATCATTAATAGATTGTAACGGAATAGAATTTTCTAAAAACAATATCTTTAAACTTTGTCGATTATTGCTACAGCTAGAGGTTGCAAAAGCAGTAATTATGCTTAGCAAAGCAATGGAAAAATAGCGACGACTGTAGGTAACTCGATGATAATCTGAACTTAGAATCATTATTAAATAAGTAGCTGGGTGAAATTAAATCGAAGAATTGTAAAGTGAAAAAAATCAATAGCTAAAAAAAATATAATAGTTTTTTATGCATACCTACTCAACGTCAAACTACCAATTTTGTAGTTCGACCGTTAGCTATAAATTATAATTAATTTAATTTTTATTTAATCTATGGTAACCCTTTGCTTTGGATGGATATATTTTATAGATAAATATAGAGTGCGAATTATCGGCAATTATTAAATGAATAAGTAATAGTTGCCCATTTAGACGCTAGTACTTTTAGTATATATAAGTATAAAGGATAATATAATCGAAAAGTTTTTATGGATTCATTGCAAGTACAAATCAGAGAGTTGAGAGACAAAATAGATCGACTATACGAAATTATTCAATGTCTAGACGATCGAGTTCGTCAGTTGAGCGAGGGGAAACGATCGACTTTTGAAAAAAGCTCCTACTCTTCGGGAAGCTCGACTAAAGCTACTAAAAATTCTACCTTGCTGCCTGATGACTCTAACTACCAGATAACTCACAAAGATATTTTGGTAGATGATAACACCAGCACTAGTAATCTCAACTCCGATAGCGAACGGGATTTATCAGCAGATATTCAAATTCGCCGTCTAACAGCACAGCTCACTGCCGCCTATAATCGCATCGCGGCTCTAGAAGAACAAATACTAACTTATCGAATTCCTTCCTAAGTTTTGATAGCGAGCCAATAAAGTTTCGACGATCGTCAACAGTTGAATAGGAGTCCAACTTTGTTTGAGGTGAGCGGCGATCGCGCAGCCTCCAGCACCAACACCCTCTTTCACGTATCCCAGTTCGTAAGCGCGAAAACCAGGATACTTGGAGGTAGCAAAATTAAGTCCAGTTGCTAAAAGTGGGACTCCATTAATAATTTTTGCCAAGGAAATTGCATTGCCTCTAAGATCTTCAACTACCCAGCGAGTAGTACCGACCACGATATTATTAGTTTTCATAGATAGCTCGTAGTATCTGACAATTGCTCTACTGAGTGCGTATACTGCTAGCATTTGAGTCCCCCCTGCCAGCATTACGCCTTTTTTTCGACTAGCAGTAATTGCCATTCCTGCCGCCACCGCCTGCATCGGATCCCCTACAGCTGCGACTAGTGCTAGGGGATCGAGATCGGAAGAAACAGCTAACATACCGGCGGCAGTCAATCCGGTTTTCACAATCGACCATTTAAGTTGGCGATCGCAGCTTAGTTGACTGCTACTAACTAAGTCTCGCGCCTCGATTCCCAAGCCAGTCAGTACTGCCATAGCCGTAGTAGTTCCGCCGACAACGCACTCAGAAATAATTAGATAATCACCAGTATCAGCTAATTTTTCGCCCCATTGCCGACCCCGCTCGAACAAATGCCTGACCGTCGCTAAAGACATTGCTCGACCAGTACTAAGGCAATTGGCCGGCATCCCTCCTAAATCGACCGCCGCTACTGTAGGTCGATGTAGTAAACCAGCATTAAAGATCTGCACGGGAAGATCTAAAGCTTCCACCATAGCCCGAGTAATAAAAGTGGGGGAAAGACCTTGGGTCAAAATTGGTAAACGATGGTGATAGTGAGCCTGTATGCCAAGAGCCAAAAATTCCGCATCGGCGATCGCCGTATATTCTCGAGCTTGAGGAGTCGCACCAGCAGCAGAAATATCGGGAATTAGAGCTGTAGCAGTAAAACCCAGGATGCAGGCTAGTACGGGAGAACGCTGACGATATTGCCTCAACCAATTAGTTCCCTGTTGTAATTGGCTGTAAAGATAAATCACTATGCAGTTTATTCGCTTCGCCCAAATAGGACTTTAATCATTTAAAAGCACTCTGACCCATTCAGGTGGAGGAGAAATTGGATTTTTCAAGCGATCGAAGAGCATTAAAGCTACCAAATGAACTGCAAATAGATATACCAAACTATTTAGTAAGATTAGACCCAAAGCTAGAGTTTGGATCAACACAAAGCCTGGTTGAGCGAGAATACCTAACTTGAGAAAAGCCCAATCGACTAGTTCGGTAACTTGAGTAATTACGTAAACCCAAAGGTCTTCTCCTAGCAGTAGGGAAAATAACCAGAAACGAAAAAAAATGCCTAATGAGCCAATTAAGGCTCCTAAAATTATCGACAACTGCCAGCTTACCCTACGCCGCCAACAAGCTCCTAACTGTATTCCCATTAAACCATAAGGCATGACAAAGACGATACTTCTAGTCGGTCCCATTAGTACTGATAAAAGTAACCCAGAAGTTAAAGCCGCCATCCAGGAAGCACGAATACCCCTACGTAGGTAGATTAAAGCGATAGGTATGGGAAAAAAAATTTTTAGTAGCGGTCCTAGAGGAAAATAATAGTTAATCAGCCAAATTAAACTCGCCGCACTAGCTAAAAAAGCGGTTTCTACCATGACTACCGTATTAGTCGTATTGGATTGTTGGTGGCGAGGTTCGCTAAAAATTGACGTTGAAGGTGAGACTACTGATGGCTCCTCTTCATCGACCCAATTATCATCAACCCAATTGTCAGCATTCATCGTAAATTTAGCAACCGGTCGCGAACAGCGGCTTTGGGGATTTCTGGGAAACATAAAGCAATAATTCAACCAAAATGTAGTATTCAGCTAGGTTGGATGCTAGCAGATAGTATCTTCTAAAGCAGGTAGATTGGGAATTCGCATTAGATCGGAGTCTCGCTGAATCAATCCTTTCTTTTCTAGTTTAGTTAATACTCTAGTCACCGTTTCCCGAGCCAGTCCACTCAAGCTACTGATTTCTCGATGAGGTAAATTGGGAATCACAGTTCCCGTCTCTCCTTCTTTTCCTTGACCCTCAACTAAAAACAAAATGGCATCTGCTACACGAGAGATACTATTGGATTCTCTCAATTGCAGTCGCCGATTAACTTGGCGTAGGCGTTTTGCCATCACCTGTGCTAGCCGTACTCCTGCTAGAGGTTCAGAATAGATTAGCTCGAGAAAGTTTTGTGCTGGTATTCTACCAATTCGAGTATCGGTTAAAGTAATGGCATCCGTAGAACGGGGTTTTTTATCGATCGCCGCCATCTCACCAAAAAGCTCGCCGTTACCGATAATGTTAAGGGTAACCTCTTTACCATCCAAATTATAAGTACGGATTTTGACCCAACCTTCTAAGATGAAGTATACAGAGCTACCCCAGTCATTTTCAAGCAAAATTACTTGATTGGCTGGATGTGATATGACTACAAAATGAAGCAAGGTTTTTTGCAGGCTTTCTTCTGGTAAACCAGCCATAAAAGGAACTAATTTAACTAAATTCTGAATATTTACACTTGATTCTAGATAGCTAGAGCGATCTTCCATAAAAAAAAATTTTTAACTTAGTGTTTGAGATATCTCCTTTGTATCATCAAAAACAGTTAAATACTCTAACTTCGCAGATGCGCTCGATTTATTCTGGGAAATCGAGCGGCTTAAATGAAAATTCTAGCTCGAGTGGCAAACCATACTTGTACCTTAATTTATTCGAGAGCGCCACGATAATTAGCCAAGCAGAGTTTGGTTAAGGGAATAAATCGAAATTTCATCAAACTATTGGTTAATCTTAAAGATTCAGTAAAGTAATTGGGACTACCTAGCTTAGCTTTACCAGATTTGCCTAATATTACTTGTAGATATTTACTCTACACTAATAATTCTAATATCTTAATAAAATTATAACTTTATGAATTTCTCCTTTAACTTTCAATTAGCGAGCCCACAAGTCTTGCCACAAGATTCGGCAGCAACATTTCATCCTTCTGTTATCAGTAAAACCAAACGTATCCTCGATATTTTGGGAGCTTTAGTAGGACTGTTAATAGTTGCAATTATGATTATTCCTATTGCCCTCGTTATGCAAATAGATAATCCAGGACCGATTTTTTATAGTCAAATACGCTGTGGAGTTAATGGCAAACAGTTTCGGATCTGGAAATTTCGCTCGATGATTGTGGGAGCAGACCGACAAAAACATCTAGTAGTCAATCAGGCAAAGGGTCATATTTTTAAAAATGATAACGATCCTCGCATTACTCGTGTCGGTCGTTTTCTCCGTAAAACTAGTTTGGACGAATTTCCTCAGTTTTGGAATGTTCTCAAAGGAGAAATGAGCTTGGTAGGTACTCGTCCCCCCACTCCCGATGAGGTAGCTCTGTACGAAGAACATCATTTTAAGCGTCTGTTGGTAAAACCTGGAATTACTGGAGAATGGCAGGTAAAAGGTCGTTCTACCGTACTTGATTTTGAAGAAATAGTTCGTATGGACTTAGATTATCAGCAAAAATGGTCTAGTTTATACGATATTTATTTAATATTACGCACGATTCAAGTGGTGTCGGTCGGTAAGGGAGCTTGCTAAAGAATTAAATTAGGAGCAAAATTTGCTACGTGGATTTTTGTTAATGGTTAATCATCGTTTTCTAATTGGTATCATATAACCAATCTAACAACCACTAACCGCATGAATCTTCCGACCTGGATTACCGTATCGCGTCTTTTGGGGTTACCTTTTATTCTTTACTTACTCAATCATCCTAGTACCAGCGAGCGCTGGTTGTGTGTGGGAATTTTTTTGTTAGCCGCAGGTACTGACTGGGTAGATGGATATATTGCTCGTAGATTTGATTTGGTAACTGAGTTGGGTAAGTTTCTCGACCCCTTAGTAGATAAGCTATTAGTTTTAGGTTCGATGCTGGCTTTAATCGAGCTTCAGCAAATACCAGCTTGGGGAGTATTTTTAGTTTTAAGTAGAGAATTGGCGATCGCTGGATGGCGAGTTAATCCCAATTTAACTGGTAGTAGCACCATTTCAGGAGCCAATATTTGGGGGAAGCTCAAAACAGTCAGTCAGATCGTTGCAACTGCTTTATTAATCGCACCTCTGTCTGATACTTGGCGAGTGCCCTCACTAGTAGCTTTTTGGCTTTGTGTATCGTTTACCTTAATTTCAGGTGCGATCTATGTTTTGCCACAAAAAAGCGATGCAGTGCGCTCTTAGGTTCTAAGCTCTCGACAACTGCATCAATAAACAATTTTTCTAGATTTATTTGCTTTTTAGTTGAGCCAAGGACAACAATTAGTTTCTAATTTCTCCCGTCCTAGTTACTCTTTTGGGTTTTTTCGCACCAACAGAAGCTCCAATGAGAGCAGCAGCTAGACCGAGTAAAGAACCAATAATAAACGACCAAGCTGCTTTAGCTGAGTACTGTGCTAGGTTGCGTGCCTCAGCCGCAGATATATCGGGAGGGCGATTGGGAACTTCTAATCCTCCTGGCTGCTGAGCTTGGTTCAATACTTCTCCTGCATTGGCAGCAATTATACCAAAAGCACCAGATACTCCACTGGCAAGTAGCCAAGCACTAATTGCCAGAGTGGTTGCCCAAAAAATTAATCCGTGTAAAAGAGCGGTTTTTTTGTTCATTGGACCGCAAGTACTAGCTGTAACCCAACTGCCTATAAACAATGCAATTAACAAACTAATAGTCGACCAAATTCCTACCCCAACTCCAATACCATTACCGTTATCATCAATCCCAATAGTTAAACCTATAGCAGCTCCTAAAGCACTTAAAATTAACTGGGTAGCGATCGCAACTACGATTCCAGCAAAAATCGGTCCCCACCTCACGCGATCGCGGTAGTCGGTTACTTTCTCGGTTACAACGGGTTCGACAACTCGATCCCCTAACGGTTCTGCATAAGACATAACTCTTCCTCCTTGCTTTCAAACTCGAACTGAAAGTATAAATTATTAAGAATTTTATAGTTAGTTTTTTAGTTTCTTTTCTATCTTTTGATAGAAAACAGTTTCTTTCACTTTACTATTTTAAATTATCTTAAAAATCACCGATTTTATTGTTTATAAAAGTTTGCTAAGTCTCACGAAAATTTTTTATCTAATCTATTTCTCAATCTTTTAAACAACTATGACTGTTAATTCAAAAGTTTCTCTAGCAATATTTAGTAGATTTTTAAAATAATCATCTATCTTGAGGAATAAATTTAAAAATTCAGCAGACGAAGCAAAAAGGTTATTAGCCGTGTTTTATTCAACTGAAAATCGCTGTTAAAGAATTATCTTTAATAAAAGATGATTGAGAAGAGGTAGTTTTTAAAGCTGCGAACATTAGCCAGAAGGATTTTTAACTTGCCGCCAGCTTTTAATTAGATCTTAACTTGAAGGAAAACAGCAAATTAGAGATAGTACCCGAGCAAGCGAAGTTTGATGATTTTTAAAATAAAAACCTGCTCGTTGCTGTTTTCCCATAATTTTCTCTTCTAGAATTTAGCGCAAAAAAATTGAGGTATTCGGTCAATTAAACTGTTGTCAAAATTTCTTCGTCCAGTGAAAAATCTATATCTGCAGTTTCTCGTTTCGCTGCTAAATAATCATTTTGAAAAGAATCTCGTAAACCAGAGACTAGATCGTATTTTGGGTACCAGTTGAGATCGCGCCTTGCCCGTTCTATATCGGCAAAAAAGTGCTGTTGGCGAATGGGAAAGGCTTTACGTTTGCCAAACTTAAAGCGACTCGAATCGTAGTGAACCAGCTTTACTGCTTCTGGAGATTTGCCCATAGCTTCGGCACAAGCATAAGCCAAACCGTCAAAAGTAACGTAGCGATCGCCACTAACATTGTAAATTTTACCCACTGCTTGGCGATTATCTAAAACTGCTGCCATCGCTTCAACTAAATCTTTGACATGACCAAATTGAGTAGTGTACAAGCCGCCATCGGGAATGGGAAGAGGGCGATCTCGAACCAAGCGATCGAAAAACCATGCTTCTAAGTCATTATAATTTTGTGGACCGTAAATATAAGTAGGGCGGATTGACGTCCAAGGAATCCCAGATTCGGCTAGATAAGCTTCAGTATGATGTTTTCCCTTATGACGGCTATTGGGATCGATCGCATCACCTTCACGGTGAGGTAGTTGCGTTGATGGTAGATAAACTCCAGCAGAACTTATATAAACAAAGTGACGTACGGTATCTTTAAAAATTTCCACCAACGGTTGAGTATGTTCTAATTCGCGACCATTGTTGTCAAAGATCGCGTCAAAACTCTCTTCTGCTAACTTTTCTTTCAGTTGTGTCGGCTCTTGGCGATCGCCTCGAATCTGTTTTACTCCTGGAACTGGTACGGGATTATTGCCCCGATTGAATAGTACAACTTCATGACCGCGAGCGACTAATAATTTAGTTAGGTAAACTCCGATAAAACGAGTTCCACCCATAATTAAAATGCGCATTTTTTTTCCGTGAATTTTTTGGCTTGTTAATATCCTAAAGCCAAGAGGTATCTGGGAAAAGTAAGTATAGCTTGCAGCAATTTTTAGTTGAGTAGAGAGTAAAATTAGATAATCTAGATGTCAGTGTTGTTATCATCTTATCTACATACCGAGCCAGCCAGCGACAGTAGCCGGTAGAGGTAAAATCGCCACGATAAATAAAGCCAGAGCTAATAAACCCAAAAAATCGCGCCAATTATTGAGCTGAGTCACATCATTGAGTGCTGGCTGATCTATCAAAGGAATAAACCATAAAACGATCGCCCAAATCCAAAAATAAGGATGAACTAAAGCAAATAAAATCGCTAAAATCCGAGTAATTTGTCCGATGGCGAGCGCCATTCTTTGCCCGAATACTGCATGGACTATATGTCCTCCATCTAACTGACCGATAGGCATTAAATTAATCGTGGTAAATAGCAAGCCAATACAACCAGCAACGGCTAGAGGATGGAGATCGATTCCCATTCCTGCTTCTAGACTATTGCCCAAGGTGAATTTAGACAGCAAACTCAGTAATAGAGATAGACGGGGATCGAAGGCTTGAAAACTGAAATCAGTTGAGTCTTCTAGTGAGGCTACTGTAGACAGAGACAGTCCCCCAATTAAAACTAATATAGTTAGAATGAAACTAGAGATCGAGCCGACAATGGCAACATCAAACAATGCTTGACGATGAGGTAGAGGCGATTTTTTTTGAGTAAAAGCACCTAAAGTACCGAGACTAAAGCTATCGAAAAAGAAAGAAGGAAAAGGAATAAAATAGGGAAGGGTAGTGCGAATTTGATAGTGATGAGCCGTAAAATAATTACACAGTTCTCGGACTCCCAAAATTAACATCAGTGGTAAACTATAGACCAATCCCGATAGTAGCAAATTAAAATTATCAAAAACTGCCTCTGGAGACGCTGCTCCAATACTGGCTCCTGCTAAGGTGGTAGTGGTTAAAGTAATCGCGAACATGGCTAAAGCAATAGCAAAACGGTTGTCTCGACTCGGCGTTTCCTGTTTTGCCTGGGGATTGGGTACTAGAGCAAAAAATGGTTTACCGCGAAAACTCTCTTGAAAGATTAAAAAAAAGCGATCGCCAAAAGCCTCTTCTACATTACGCTTAATTTCTGTATAGGCTTTTTCTGGTATAGTCTTGAGTTTCCCCCGACAAAATATCGCTTGAGGACGATTATCGATATTTTGAAGATAATAAATATTCCAAGGGAAACAATTGCGTAAGGTTGTTTCTTCCTGTCGATCGATCAAACGTGGCGGAGAAGGTTTTTGAACTGGTTTAGCCATTGTAATCTTGTTTAATTCTGGAGATTTTGTGGTTTTTTCTCGTTTTGGTTTTCCTCTCTGTACCAGCCATCCATATAAAATAGGACAAATAATCAAGGGGAATATAAATATCGCCAAAGGCAATGGTTGTTCTGTGCCAAAAGCATAAGTCCAAGCAGTCCAAATAAAAGCAGGAAGCATTAAAACCAACCAACATAGCCAAACCGGTGTATTGGTTACATCCTTTAGGCTACGTCGAACCATAAAGTAAGCTAGCAGACTAAGTAAAATTAAAATTAACCAAAGTTTCATATCATAAAAAGCGATCGGAAATTTAAAGCAAAATTTTTGAGCTAAGTTCGATTTTGTAATTAAAAACTAAATATATTAGGACGTAGTTAGACAATTTAGAATACCTTAATTTTTAGAATGCCCCAAATTAATCCCGGTATCAGGAACACTAAACCTCCCCGTCTGGTTTTACCGCAAATATTTGCTTTTGCTCCCAATCGAGATACATTGGGAGGGACTGCTTATTTTATTGTAAATAAAAGCGGTAATATTCTTCTCGACTCTCCTGCTTGGAATCAGAGCGATCGACAATTTCTCGAGCAACATGGTGGAGTGCGTTGGTGGATTTTTAGCCATCGTGGAGGAATTGGCAAACAAGTCAAGCAAATTCAAGCTGTACTACATTGTGAAGTTATTTTACAGGAACAAGAAGCTTATTTATTACCTGAAGTGGAAGTCAGTTCATTTCAGGAAGAATTAAGTTTGGATTCAAACTTGCATTTAATTTGGACTCCAGGGCATTCTCCTGGTACCAGCTGTTTGTATCTAGCCGAACGGGATGGTATTTTGTTTTCTAGCAGACACCTATTGCCCAAGTCACCAGAGATAGTAGAACCCTTACGAACAGCTAAAACATTTCATTGGTGGCGACAATTAAACAGCGTTGCCAAGTTACGCGATCGCTTTTCTGCTGATACTCTGCAATATATTCTTCCTGGAGCAAATACGGGTTATTTACGGGGTAAAGGGTACATCGATAACGCCTATCAATGTCTGGCTGCTTTAGATTTAAAGGCTTTGAAAACTAGTGAACCAATGTTTTGATCGATTAGTTATCGAGTATTCAAAGTCGGTACAAATTAACCAGTTGCGGAAAAGCAACAATTGATACCAATACCAATAGCTGTAGGATAATAAAAGGAATTGCGCCGCGATAAATATCTTGGGTTGAAACTTCTGGTGGTGCTACACCCCGTAGATAAAACAAAGCAAAACCAAATGGCGGCGTTAAAAAAGAGGTTTGCAAATTAGCTCCAATAATCACCCCATACCAGACTAGATCGATTCCTAGCTGTTGAGCTACGGGAGCAAAAATAGGAATTACAATAAAAGCAATTTCAAAAAAATCAATAAAGAAACCCAGGAAAAAAATCACCACCATATTGACCAATAAAAAGCCAATCGTTCCCCCTGGTAAATTAATTAACAGGTTTTCCATAAACCGATCGCCGCCCAAACCTCGAAACACCAAACTAAAAGCCGTCGAACCAAGCAAGATAAATATTACCATCGTGGTAATTCTCATCGTGGCATCGCACACATCTTTTAAAGCCGCCCAGTTCAATCTGCCATTCAATACTGCTAAAAGTATTGCACCTATAGAACCAACCGCACCCGCTTCGGTAGGAGTAGCAATTCCCCAAAAGATACTGCCTAGCACCAAGAAGATTAATAGCAACGGTGGCAGCATCACTTTTAATACTCTTAAGCTTAGTTCTTTGCCGCCAACTTCTCTGACCGATTTGGGTAAAGCAGGTGCGGCGTTAGGTTTTAGCCAGGCCACGATCGTAACGTGAAGGGCAAACACTCCTGCCATCAATAACCCAGGGATTAGCGAACCGATAAATAAGTCCCCTACGGAAATTCCTAGCTGGTCTCCTAACACTACGAGTACTACACTCGGAGGAATAATTTGGCCCAGAGTTCCAGAGGCGATAATTACACCCGTAGCTAATTCTTTGTTGTAACCATAGCGCAACATAATTGGTAGGGAAATTAAACCCATCGCTACTACGGTAGCCGCTACTACGCCAGTAGAGGCAGCCAGTAACGCTCCTACCAGGACTACAGCCAAAGCCAAACCACCGCGTATCCTACCAAACAGAATTCCGATGGTTTCGAGTAATTTTTCGGCAATGCCGGTTTTTTCGAGCATCGACCCTAGAAAAATAAAGTAGGGAATTGCTAGCAGGGTATAATTGGACATAATGCCAAAAATGCGACTGGGCATGGCATTAAAAAAGCTGAAGCTAAATACTTCCAAAGCCGAGCCAATTAAAGCAAATAAAATCGACACTCCCCCTAAAGAAAAAGCGACGGGATAGCCACCAGATAACAAAATTAATGCCCCGATAAACATAGCTATTCCCAGCCAATCATAAGCCATTAGCTTTCCTCCTCACTGGAACTTCGTCGCCAAACTGACCAATTTTTAATCGCTTCGGAAATTCCCTGCAAAAATAGTAAAATAAAGCCGACTATAATTACTGATTTAATCGGATAGCGGGCTAAGCCGCCAGGATCGGGAGATATTTCTCGTATGTTCCAAGAATTGATCACTGTTGCCCAAGAATAGTAAATTATCAACCAGCAAAACGGAATCAGCAACAAAATACTGCCTAAAAAATTGGCTAGGGCTTGACGGCGACGACTCCAACCTTTAAAAAATACATCTACCCTAACGTGTTCGTTATATTTGAGAGCGTAAGCCGCACCTAACAAAAAGATTAAGTCAAATAAATACCACTGAATTTCAATTAGAGCATTGGAAGTTAGGTCGATACCGAAAAAACGTTCTAGGTAGCGTCCAATGACATTCCAAACACCAACCAAGACCATCAAAAATACCAGCCAATAAGCCAGACGACCAATCCACTCATTGACTGCATCGATGATTCTAGATATTTGCAATAACTTCCCCAAACTAGCTCCTTAGTTTTTCCAATTATCTCGTAGCTAATGCTATCGGTTTTGGCGATCGAAGTCTAGCAGTAAGACATATATATAAATACTTCCCGTTGCCCTTGGTCTCGCCCAATCGGAGTAGATTTCGCTCTATTTGCGTAAGGATTCAGGTATCAGGGTTGACAAAAAGGAAAAAGAGATTAAAGTAGCCAATAATGAGCGAAGCTAATCACCCCTTCAAAGCCGAAGAACTGCGCCAGTTGTCCAATGAGAAACTGGCAGAAATCGTGACTACCCAACAAAAGCTGATTGAGAAGCTAGAAAAAAGAATAGAACAACTGGAACAGAGCCTCAACCTCGACAGCCAAACCTCATCGAAACCCCCTTCAACTGACTTGCTGAAAAAAAGCGAGAGAAAACCAGAAGTAGGGTTGGAAGAAGCCAAAAAAGAGACAAAAAGAAAACCAGGAGGACAACCAGGACATCAAGGGAAGACGAGAAAAGGATTTGGGCGTGTAGACCGCTACGAAGTATTGAAACCGACCATCTGCTCCAACTGTGGAAATCAACAATGGAAGACTAAGGGGGTACGAGTAGATACTCAACAGGTAGCCCAGTTGGTGGCAAAACCGATACAAGTCGTAGAGTACCAACGTCATCACTGTCAATGCGGCAAGTGTGGAGCAATAGAGGCAGCTCGACGGTCTCCCACAATGATTCCAGGTCAAGACTTGGGAGTCAGACTACAGGGGTTACTTTCCTGGCTGGGAAACTATGCTCATATGTCCTATGCTAAACAGCAAGAACTGTTGTGGGAACTGGGAGCAATAGAAATTAGTAGGGGAACTTTAGTTGCCACCAATGAACGAACGAGTACAACAAGCGAGTATCAACAGTGTTGAAGGGTTGAAAAAGTCGATTAATTCAGAGCATCCTCCTCTACATTGTGACGAAACCCCCTGCTCAGTTAAAGGAGTCAAAGAATGGCTCTGGGTTTTAGCTGGGTCAGAGTTCTGCCTGTTTCATGCCGGCGATACTAGAAAACGCAGAGAATTGGAAGCTGTATTAGGAGTATTCTATGATGGAGTTTTGATTAGCGACGATTTTAGTGTCTACAACGGCTATTCAGTAGCAGGACAACAAAAGTGTTTGGCTCATCTACGTCGTCATTTTCAAAAACTGTTAAAGACTAAAGGGGTAGATAACCAAGAAATTGCTACCACCTTTCTGTCTCTAATTGATGAGGCATTTAAGCAACATCGGGTTTGGCGACAGACCCATCAGGAAAGCCACTATCGAGATTGGGCAGAGGATTTCCGAAGGCGAGTGACTAGCGCAATTAAGACTTGGCTCAAGAATGCTGGTCATGAAGCTGGAAAACTGCTACGTTCGCTGCGTGATAAGGCGGAGCAATGGTGGTATTTTCTGACACATCCTCAGATACCCCCCGACAATAATCTAGCTGAACGATGTTTGAGAACTGCTGTAACCAAGCGGAAAGTTTGTGGTGGCTCTCGTTCCATCGAACGGTTTCAACATACAGCCAACCTGCTGAGTGCAATTCAATCTTGTCGTTTGCAAGGACGTTCGGTGATTACTTTTTTTCAACAGACTTTACAAGCTACAGTTGGACATTGTTCTTATCCTTCTCTTATTCCTCATGCTTGCACCTGAATCCTTACCTATTTGCTATAAGATAGATTACGGCAAGAAACATAAGGTAGATTTTGAATTTGAAAAAGTGGCTAAAGCTATTGTTGTCTAATTGCGGTTGGCAAATTGGGTTAATTAGTATTTGCAATATTTTTGTATTAACTAGCGAGACGATCGCCGCACCACAAATATGTAGGACGACGGTTTCACCAGAAGAGATCGATCTTCCGCCAAAGGTGATTGAAGAAAGCCCCGTGTTACAGGAATGGCTCGAAGAAGTCCCCGATGTTTTAGAGGATATTCGCCACGATCCTAGTTTCCGTACGCGGCTACGCTTTGGTTTGGTTACTTTTCCTTCTACTGAAGATGCGATCGGGATCGATCTCGCTATAGAAGACATATTTATCGCTCGCACTGGTTTGACTGTGAGTGCAGATTATCAAACGGCTTTTAATGGTGATCGCACTGCATTAGGTGCGGATTTACACTATTTTTTGTTTCCCCTCGGTGGTTATGTTAATTTTGCGCCCTTAGTTGGTTATCGCTACGTGCAGAGTCATGACTTTAATTCTGATGGGGTTCATTTGGGAATTAGGTTAATGTTGGCACTATCCCGTACTGGCGCGGGAGATATTTCCATCTCCCAAAGCTTTATTTCTCCTGGTGGTAATCAAGAGGTGGGCATAACTTCTTTCTACGTCGGCTATGGCGTGACTTCTCAATTACGCATCGCTAGCGAACTAGAGTTACAGAACTCTCCAGAAGATAAAGATACTCGTGTTGGTATTAGTTTAGAGTGGCTTTTATAATTCGCTTGGGCTCGAAGGAAGAAGTAGGAAATATGTTTATCTTGGGTTAAACAGTCAAACTAACCGTAGTTACCCCGTGACGTAATTGTTTTTGTCTTCTCAACCAAGAATAGCAAATGGGAAAGCGCAGCAGGGGGATAAATTGTTTTACTCCCCATCTGATTAAACCGCTGTAACGCAGTATTTTAGCTTGTAGCAGTTCTATGTTTTGTAACTGCTGAATTCTAATAATCTCGGGCTGGCGATCACTCTGAATGCAGGGCAGTAAGGCATCTATTTGCCTCAAGTCTGTTGGTTGGCGTAGTAAAGGGATTAAATAGTTAGCGGCAACAATTACATCTCGTAACGCCATATTGATTCCCTGGGCGCGAATGGGTGACATGGGATGAACCGCATCGCCTAATAGTAATAAACCAGGTACGTACCATTGAGGACAGCGACCGACGACGACAGATAGTAAAATTGGTTTGCTTAAGGTGTCGCCATAGGTTTGCAAATGTTCTGCTAACCAGGTTGGCGAGTTTTCAGCTATTACTTGCTGCCAATTAACTAGTTTCCAATCTAAACTATCTTCAGGATGTAAACCCCAGCCAATTTGCAGTTTGCCCTGAGAACTGCGAAAGCAACCAAACCCGTTACGCCCTTGTAGAATCGAACAAAAGATATTTTCTGCTTTAAACACCGTACCAGCTTCTAACTCAAACCAGAGTAAATCGATACTATGAGCCTGTGTCTCTAAGCTCAAACCAACCCGTTGCCTGATTAGCGAATTGCGTCCATCGGCAGCAATAACTAAATCTGCTCCAATTTCTCTACGGTCTGCCAGTCGTACTCCCGAAATGCGACCGTCATTTTTTAAAATATCTCGCACTGCCGTACCTAAAATTAATTCAAATTGGTCATGAGTTTGAGCTCGTTCGACCACTGCCTCTAGTAGATGTGGTTGAGAAACCAGAGTACAGGATTTATTCCCAAACGGCATCGGTTCGGCAACGCGAAAAAGCGATCGCCCGTCGAGGAAAAACTCCCAAGCATCGAGGGCAGTGTGGGGAATATCGGCTAATATTTCAGTTAAACCCATTTGTTCTAGAGCATCCAAGCCGCTGGGCATCAGTGCCTCGCCGCGAAACACTCGCCGAAAATCACGGGCAGCTTCGATTAACTTAACCTCAATACCTTTGCTGGCTAAGAGTAAAGCAAGTGTAGCACCGGTCGGTCCTGCCCCAATAATTACTACTCGAGCCATAAGCGATCGCCTGGTGGTTTACAACCTATAGCTTTGAAATTACGATCTGACATCGTTTCTATTTATTCCTCTGGTTATTAGAATAACAACTATGAAAGTTAAACTCGAAGACGATATTTTGTTTATTGACTCTGAAGATGTACCGTCATTTAAAAAAGGTGGTTCGGTAGTTCGCAATAACTATTTTTGGGCATTAAAATCCATCGCCTGCTACACTTCCAGAGGAGGAGACTGGGAATTTGACAGGACAGTCTGGGTAGCACTATCGCGAATGCTGCTGGCTTTTACCGAGTCAGGATATTTGGGAGACAGCGAAACTAAACTAGAATTTAGCGAAGATACTCCAATTCCTCCTGAATTGCGCTCCGTTTCTACCTGGCTGTAATTCTCCTGAAATATATTTATGTCTGCACGAACTATCGTCGTTAAAATAGGTACATCTAGCTTGACCCAAACTAACGGGCAAATCGCGATCGCCACAATTGCTTCTTTGGTAGAAACTCTCACCGAATTGCGAGCGCAGGGTCATCGGGTAGTTTTAGTTTCTTCAGGTGCGGTAGGTGTGGGTTGCGCCCGACTCAATTTAACCGAACGACCCCGTAAAATGGCTCTCAAACAGGCTGTGGCAGCCGTAGGGCAAGGTAGACTGATGCGGATTTACGATGATTTGTTTAGTAGTTTACAACAGGCGATCGCCCAAGTTTTATTGACCCGCCGCGAACTGATGGAACGCACTAGCTATGTCAATGCTTCCAATACTTTTAAAGAATTGCTAAATTTAGGCGTAATTCCCATAGTTAACGAAAACGATACCGTGGCAGTAGAAGAGCTAAAATTTGGTGATAATGACACTCTTTCGGCTTTGGTTGCTAGTTTAGTCGAAGCTGACTGGCTGTTTCTCCTTACCGATGTAGATCGCCTGTATTCTGCCGATCCCCGAACCGTATCGACTGCCCGCCCGATCGATTTAGTCAGTCAAGCTGAATTCGAACAGTTACAGGTAGAAGCGGGTGCGAGTGGTTCTCAATGGGGTACTGGGGGGATGGCAACTAAATTAGCAGCAGCGAGAATTGCTACCAGTACGGGAGTCAGAACCGCGATTACCCAAGGAAAACAACCCCAAAATTTGCTTAAAATACTTCGCGGAGAATCGTTAGGAACTCAGTTCGAACCTCAACCTAGAACCGATAATGCTCGCAAACGTTGGATTGCCTATGGTTTGATCCCGATGGGTAAACTGTATCTCGATGCCGGTGCGGTTAGGGCGATAAGCGATCGCGGCAAGTCTTTATTAGCTGCGGGTATTCTCAAAGTAGAAGGAGACTTTTCTGCTGCCGATGCTGTGCAACTATGCGATGCCAACGGTAGAGAAGTTGCTAGAGGCTTAGTCAATTACAGTCGCGCCGAAATAGATTTAATTAAAGGACATCATTCGGCAAAAATCAGCTCTATCTTGGGTTATGAAGGTGCAGATACTGTGGTGCATCGGAACAATCTGACGATCGAAGAGTAGAAATAAGTAGTGCCAGCCGATTCTACTTCTACTTTAACCTAAATTCCGAGCCGTCGAGCAAATTAGGAGTCTAATTTAAAACTGTAAATAATACATTAACTGGGCGATCGCCTGACTGTCTAAACCCAGACGACGTTGTAGATCGGCTAAATTGTGATAATTTCCCTGTTGTTGTCGCTCGGTAATAATTTTTGCCGCTAAATTTTTATTTAATATGGGTATGCTTTCGATTTCTGCTAACGAAGCCGTATTGGGATTGATTTTTTGAGGACTTAAAGGACTGAGGCGATCGTAATATTCAAAGTGTAAAATCGGTTCTAAAGGCTGCAAACGCCAAACGGGGAGACTAATGGCGGCAGCAACATCTTCAATACATAATAGCTGTACTCCCATTCCTACTAAATCTACTAGCGATCGCGCTTGATGAATGGAAAAACCAGGAAGTCTCAGCCAGTCATCAATACTAGCCTGATTGACATCAATTTTAACACCCAATTCTGCAGCGATCGCTACTTCTTTTAATGACCGAAAGCGATAGTAGGGATCGTTTAAGATGCGGTTTTTAATTCCTATCTGCGACCAATTAAACATTTAAAATATTTATTTGTTTATTAGCTTAGGCGACACGATCTAACAACTGGCGACGTTTTTGCTCGAATTCATATTCGCTGACTAAACCATCTTGGCGCAAACGTTCTAGTTCTCTAATTCCATCGGCGATCGCACTCATTTGTTGAGTGTTAGTATTGTTGAAGTATGACTGACGATTGCTACTTCCGTTAAACTGAAGTTGAAACTGCTCCCAATCTTGCATTAAATACCAGACAGCATCGATCGCCGAAGCAATTTGGGGAATCGGAGTAGACCATAATAAAAGATATATCGCGCCCCATAATGGCTGTCCTAAATATAGTTTATGTAGTCCTGCGATCGGCAAGATTGTGCCGCTTAAAGCTAAAATTACCGCCACTCGCCGCTCTTTGGGATGCTGGAACAATGTATCTAACAACGACATAGATTTAGCTCTGCAGTTTTTTTGTTTACTTTAGCTTAAATATTTTAGCCTCTTAGACTATTTTCTCCACTGAAGTGCGAAAAGTTTCATGTTTGTCACGAGCGATACTAATGACCGATGTACCCAGTCGTATACTTTAATGCTACTCTCTCGGCTGTCTCGCTCGACCAGCATACTCTGATGAGCCAATCAAATATCTACAATATACTATATTAACTGCAAATTGCATTGATTTTAGTATATGATAAAGTCGTAATCAAACGAATATGCCATGCTCCATGCAACTTTACACCAACTAAAAGTATTTGAAACGGTAGCACGTCATGGTAGTTTTACCCGTGCGGCAGAAGAATTATTTATCACTCAGCCAACTGTTTCGAGTCAGGTCAAACAGCTAACCAAAGCAGTAGGATTGCCTTTATTCGAACAAATTGGCAAAAGCCTCTATCTTACCGATGCAGGGAGAGAACTACTAACTACCTGTCAGGATATCTTTGAGAGACTAAACAATTTGGAAATGAAGATTGCCGATCTTAAAGGCACTAAGCAGGGAAAATTACATTTGGGTGTAATTACTACTGCTAAATATTTCATACCGCGATTGTTAGGGTCTTTTTGCAAACAATATCCAGGAATAGACATCGCTTTGAAAGTTACCAATCATCAAGAAATTCAACGACGAATGTTGGAAAATCAAGATGATTTATATATAGTTAGCAATCCTCCTCTAGATATCGATCTACATAGTCAGGCTTTTTTAGATAATCCTTTAGTTGTAGTTGCTTCGAAAACACATCATTTAGCTGGCAAGAAAAATATTCCTATAGATAGTTTAAATGGCGAACCGTTTATCATGCGAGAAAAGGGTTCTGGTACTAGAAAAGCAATTCACCAGCTTTTCGAACATCATAAAATATCGGTTAAAGTGAGATTAGAATTGGGTAGTAATGAAGCGATCAAACAAGCGATCGCTGGCGATCTAGGCATTTCAGTTTTGTCAGAACACTGCTTGATTTCAGAAGATGGTTCTGGAGAATTGACGGTTCTCGATGTCGAGCATTTTCCCATCGAACGCCGTTGGTATGTATCTTGTCTGGCAGGCAAAAAACTATCAGTTATCGCTCAAACTTTTTTGGAATATCTCGTAACCGAAAGTCCTAAGATGCCTTTCCCTCCTTCTAGTTTGTTAGCTCAAGTTAGTAGATAACTCTAGACAAATTTGAATTGTAAAGTGTTTGGCATTGGGTTTGAGGTTCAAAAGCGACAGCCAAGAGTAAATCGTTGGAGAGTTAATAATTTACCGCTCGATTTCCTTAGAATATAAGTAGATCGAATAAAGTTATTAAAACCCCCAATAAATGAGCTTAACCGAACAAATTTTATCCCCGCGCTCGGACAATACTCTAGTAGGTTTGCGTCAGGCAGACAAATTCTGGTCGGCTATCAAAGAAAATAAAATCGAGCCTTCTCAAGTAGTTTTTGCCAGTGGGGAAAAACTCTTAGAATCTGACAGCGATATTGTTATTTGTGGCGGTACTTTGGGGATACTTCTCGGTGCAGCACTACAAAGATTGGGGTGGCAAGTAACTTTAATTGAAAAAGGTATTTTAAAAGGCAGAGAACAAGAATGGAATATTTCTCGTCAAGAACTAGAAGTATTTATTGACTTAGAACTGCTAACCAAATCTGAATTAGAACGAGCGATCACCACAGAATACAATCCTGCGAGAGTGAGCTTTCTAGGTGGCAAAGAAGTTTGGGTTAAAGACGTTTTAAATATTGGTGTCGATCCAGTTTATTTACTCGCCACTCTCAAACAAAAGTTCCTCCAAGCGGGAGGAAATTTATTAGAAAAGACCGCTTTTGAAACTGCTACCGTTCATCCTGATGGGGTTGAAATTGGCGCAGGAGAGCAAAAAATTAGAACCCGTTTGTTAATCGATGCAATGGGGCATTTTTCACCGATAGTCAAACAGTTTAGAAATGGTATTAAACCCGATGCAGTATGTATCGTCGTAGGTAGCTGTGCTCGAGGTTATCCCGAAAATAGTACGGGAGATTTAATTCATACTTTTACCCCAATTGTTAATAACTGCCAGTATTTTTGGGAAGCTTTTCCTGCCAGAGATGGTAGAACTACCTATATGTTTAGTTACCTAGATGCTCATCCTCAACGCCCTAGTTTAGAGCACTTCATGGAAGAGTATTTAAGACTATTACCGGAGTATCAAAATATTGAGTTAGAATGGCTACAGTTCGAGCGGTTTTTATTTGGTTTTTTTCCTGCCTATCATCACAGTCCTTTAAATCTACCGTGCGATCGCCTGCTAGCCATTGGCGACAGTGCGGGAGGACAATCTCCCATTAGCTTTGGGGGTTTTGGTTCGACGATTCGTCACTTGAAACGACTTACCAATGGTGTCAATGAAGCTTTAAGTACCGACAGCTTATCCAGTAGAGATTTGGCTTTGCTGCAACCATATCAACCTAATATTTCTGTTACCTGGCTATTTCAGCAAACTATGAGTGTAGGAGTAGATAAAAATGTAGCTCCCAACCAAATTAATAATTTAATGAGTGGGGTTTTTGCCGTAATGGACGAACAGGGAGATGAAGTAATTGAGCCTTTCTTACAAGATGTAATTCAATTTGCTCCCCTAGCAAAAACACTTCCTTTAGTAAATCCCAAGTTAGTTTTGCCTATAATACCCCAAGTTGGTATCAATCCCTTAGTTAACTGGCTGTTTCACTATTTTAATCTCGGATTGTATAGCGGTTTATATCCTTTAGGAAAATTACTCAAGCCAATATTTAACAATTTATCTACAAAACAACAGTATCTTTATCATCGCTGGCTGGATGCGTGGCAGTATGGTTCTGGCGCAGATTATCATCAATAATATTTTTGCTTTAAATGAAAGAGTTTGTCAAAGCTTTAGTCAATCCCAAGTTAGCACCAACAGCTATTAAAGTAGCTTTAGTAATTGGTTAGGCTTTATTTATTATTATCTAATCACGGAACGGCATTGTTTCAGAATAAAATGACCCGTCAACGGTGGCTATCGGGATTTATTACTTATTTAGTTCCTTATGGTGTTAATATTCACGGTCAATATATCAATAGATCGCGCTGCATGAGTAGTAATCTCTGAAGAGTTTCATCTTTACATCATCAGTCAGAAGATAGATACACTAAAAAAATTAGAGCATAGCTGGCTACGCCCTAAATTAATATCAAAATTGGGTAGTCCTGTAGAAGTAACGATCTAAAATAAACGTCGAGCTTAAATAACTCGAGAGCAAAGCCTACTTGTCCAAGCTGCCATTCTGAGAAAATTGTCAAAAATGGTCGGATTCACAACGGAAAACAAAGGTTTAGATGTAATCAATGTCATCGTCAATTTGTAGAGAAACCGCAAAAAATCGTCGTTAATCAAGAGAAACGGGAGTTGATTGACAGGCTCTGATTAGAAAGAATTTCTTTGGCAGGTATTGCACGAGCAGTTGAAGTGTCAGAAAAGTGGCTTCAAACCTATGTTAACCATAAATAAATATGCTCTAGTTCCCAGAGAAATAAAAGTCACACCCAAAAAAAGGGGAAATTGACGAAGCAGTGTGATGCAATGTGGAGGGGCTGTGTGCGGACACAGGTTCCGCACCTTGAAAGCCCCGTGTCATTTGTAGACCATCAAGGAAATAAACAATGGGTCTGGTTAGCTTTGGATTCCAAAACTCGTGAAATCGTTGGGGTAACAATTGGCGATTGGCTTTGCCACTGCGCGGAGCGCAATCGCAGCGAACAAGCAGCGCCAGAACTGTGGAATTCGCTACCTCCTGTCTATCGTCTGATTTTTGGGCAGCTTATGAGACGGTATTTCCTCAACAACCCCATCAAGCAGTGGGAAAAGAAACAGGAAGAACAAGTTATATTGAACGGTTTAACAATACTCTTAGACAAAGAGTATCTCGATTAGTGGGAAAAACCCTATCATTTTCCAAATCATTAGAGAATCATCTAGGTGCTATCTGGCACTTCGTATATTACTATAATGCTTCATTACATCTTTAGCACTACCCATATTTTTTTGGCGTAATAGACCGATTGACTTTTAGCGATCGACTATCAACCATCAAAGAGAGACAGTTTCAATCTTCAAATATATCCAGTTGCTCGATCGCTTCTCGATTTTGATATCGATCGGGCTGTACCTGCTCGATCCCCTGACGCAAACCTAAAGCAATCTTGCTGTGTTTTTCAATTTGTCCCATTACTAGTCTGGCTCTAGAAATCACTGTAGGAGGTAAACCTGCTAGTCTTCCTGCTTCGATCCCATAGGATTTATCTGCCCCACCCGGACTGACTTGATGCAGGAAAATAATTTTATCGGGCATTTCTTTAACCTTCACCTGGTAGTTAGCTACATTGGTCAAAATAGATGCCAGTTCGTTTAATTCGTGATAGTGGGTAGCAAAAATCGTTCGTGCCTGGATTTCTGCTGCTAAATACTCCGCCACTGCCCAGGCAATGGAAAGTCCGTCGAAAGTAGCCGTACCCCTGCCAATTTCATCTAACAAAACTAACGATTTGGGAGTGGCGTGGTTGAGAATATTGGCGGTTTCATTCATCTCGACCATAAAAGTAGACTGTCCCGTTGCCAAATCGTCTACTGCACCGACACGAGTAAAAATGCGATCGCAAATCGCCAGTCTGGCTTCTGTGGCTGGTACGAAACTGCCAATTTGCGCGATTAACTGAATCAGTCCCACCTGACGTAGATAGCAGCTTTTACCACTGGCATTTGGTCCCGTGAGAATAATTAAATCGGGATTTGCTTCGCTTTTTGTAGAGCCGTTGGCAGCAATATTTTCTGCTCCTCCCAGATTAGTAGAGTTGGGCACGAAAAAGCCAATGCCCAAAGACTGTTCTACCACTGGATGTCTGCCATCGACGATTTCTATTTCTCGTCCTTCTACTATTTCGGGACGGCAGTAGTTTTGATAGACGGCTATTTCTGCCAATCCCGATAAGACATCAACTGCCGCTACAGCTTTAGCAATGCTGCGAATTTCTCCAGCTTTTTCGGCTACTGTCGCCCTTAACTGAGTAAAAATTTCGTATTCTAGATTATTTAAATCGTCTTTTGCCGTGAGTATTCTAGTTTCTCTTTCTTTAAGTTCCGAGGTGATATATCTTTCTTCATTAGTCAGAGTTTGTTTGCGCTGATAGTTGTCGGGAGCTTGACTGGCTTTAGAACGAGGCATACTAATGTAATAGCCAAAAGTTTTGTTATAGCCCACTTTGAGATTGGCAACTCCCACTCTTTCTCGTTCCGTCACCTCTAAGGTAGTCAGCCACTGCTTGTCATCTTCCAGTCTTTGGCGGATCTCATCTAACTGGGCATTGACACCGTCTCGAATCAATCCTCCCTCTTTGACTTGCTGTGGGGGGGTTTCCACTAAATGCTCGATGACGTAGGTTCCCAATTTTTCTAGTTCGGATGGTACTTTTTGAATGGCTTTGAGGTAGGGAGAAGAGCCAAAAGAAGCGATCGCCGCTAGATCGGTTAGTTTTACTAAAGATTCTGCCAAAGCGAGTAGATCGCGGGCATTGGCGGTACCAGAACCCACTCTTCCCGCCAATCTTTCTAAATCGTAAATTTTGCGCAGCATCGCTCGCAAATCCTGCCTTACAGAAGTGTTAGCGATCAATTCGCCAATGGTTTCCTGACGGGCAGCAATACCTTTAAGATCGATTAAAGGCTGCAATAACCAGCGGCGTAACGCCCTGCCTCCCATTGCCGTATTAGTGCGATCTAACGCCCACAGCAGCGAACCGTGAAAAGTACCATCCCTGACGGTCTGAGTAATTTCTAGATTGCGGCGCGTTTGATGGTCTAATATCAGGTAATCTGCCAAACTATAGGAACGTAAAAGCTGTAGGGGTACGCGATAAGCTTTTTGAGTCTCTTCTACGTATTCGAGCAAACCCCCCGCCGCTCTGACTCCCAAGGGTAAATTCGCACAGCCCATGCCTTCTAGAGATTTAACTCCAAAGATATCTTTCAATCTCTGACTGGCTTCTACTAGAGTAAAAGGTTTTTGCGATCGCAACGAATAACAAAAATCTTCGGGCAAGCAAACATCTAAGTGTTCCGATTTCTCTCCTGGGCGCAACAAGCTATTTACGTCTGGTGCATTGCTGGGAACTAAAACTTCCGATGGTTGTAACCTTAGCAACTCCAAACTTAAGTTGGCCAAATCCCTCCCTTGAGTGGTTAAAAACTCTCCCGTAGAAATATCTGCATGAGCCAAACCCCAGTGTTCTCCAGCAATAACCACTGCCGCTAAAAAATTATTGCGACGAGCGGATAACATTCCATCGTCGGTTAGAGTGCCAGGAGTAAGTAATTTTTGGATTTCCCTACGCACCATCCGTTTTTCAGCGAGAGCTTCTTTAGCATCTTCTACCTGATCGCAAATAGCCACTGCAAAGCCTTTTTCAACTAACATCGTGCTGTAGCGTTCTAGGGCATGATGGGGTACGCCCGTCATCGCCACTCGCCCGATTTCTTTCCCCGCTTCCTTGCTGGTTTGGAGTAATTCCAATTCTCTAGCAATAGTCACCGCATCCTGAAAAAAGCACTCAAAAAAATCACCCACCCGATATAGCAACAACGCATTGGGATATTGTTCTTTGACTTCCACGTAGTGATGATACATTGGTGAAAGTTTTTCGCGATCTATATCGCGGTAATCGGTAATAATAGCTTTTTCTGTTGCTTGCTTCTCGGATGCCATATAAATCAACAATTGCTTTTAGTATTTCCTCAATTATGACTTTATCGCAACTGTCTACTCTCTTTAAGAGGAATTTGCAGCAAAAGTAGATTTTTAAGATCGATTAACCCGAGAAAACTTATCCCAGAAATCCATAAAAAAAACTGCTTGTCTAGGCTAGATCGACAAGCAGCAGCAAAATTTGTTGGTATTACCAAAACTATAAGAAGTACTGGCACAAAGTTAGACTGCGCTACCGGATTTGGGTTCTGCTCCTGCGTCAACTACGGCGTTTCTGAGCAGAGTGATTTGCTGCTCGAAATCCATCGCTTCTACCTGGGGTAATAATTGTTCGATACTACTACTAGGCTGATAGTCTTCTGGCATGGGAACTATCGTACCGGCATCCATTCCCTGGGCGAGTTGATACCAAAACAGCAACTTAGTATCTTCGCTTAAAGAGCCATACTCGCGGGAAATTACAGTATCCTCTCCAGAAATAATCTTACGTTGAATATCTAATTGTTCTTCAAAAGATTTTTCTTTTACCTGATTGAAAAGTCCTGTAGAAATATCAAATCCCGCCGAACCTGGAGCAGCCGGAGTAACCGAGTCTCCCATTTTGGTATATACATACCATAAAAATGCCAACTTTTCATCGACACTCAAATTTTGATAGGCGCGTAAAGCGCGATCGACGTTCTGTTCTAGATCGACAGATGCCATAAAACTACACCTCTTGTAATTTAATTTTTAATTAAAATTGCCAATTAACTGCGATCGCAATTCCATACTTAAATTCTCATTTCGCAGCCAGTTGGCGATTAACACTATGAGTAGCTTAGAAAACTTCCAACTTTGATAGAACTAGCAAAAGATATAAAGTATAAAAAACAATGTTCTCAAAAGGTCTACTTAAGATAGATGCTGTAACAGATTGAGTTTGAAAATATTAAACGAACCTAACTGAAGTTAGCCAACTGTCTAATCTCAAAGCGCTCCTTAGCTCGCTCTTTTTTACTGGTATCTGTCTTAAGAAAGAAGAATACCGTATAGACTAAGGACTAATTTGTAAGATAGTCTCGCTCGCTCGTCTACCTCCTTCTTAAATTTATTCATTAGTTCGAACGGAGGACACTTACCTAGCGATCGCGGTAACTAACTAGAGAAATTGAGGGATATATCAAGTGAAACAGACCAAAAAATACGCAATCTAAAATTTACCATCTAAAATCGCAAGTTCGAAAAAATCTATCTGTAACAATAAGACTCTAGTATTCTGTTTTTTAGATTTCAAAACAAAAATAATTATTTGGTAGTGGAAAAATGACAGCAGAATTTGATTGGGATGAGATTGAAGTATCAGAAATTATTGAAGGAGTAACGGCAGTAATGCTCGCACCAATAGTTCTGCCACTCGCCGCAGGAATCAATCAGCCCACGGCTAAAAAAACGATTAAAGATGCGATTGCTTTTTCTCAAAGATGCAAAGAAGCAGTAGCTGAAGCCAGAGAGCGATTTGAAGATGTTTTGGCAGAAGCCCAAGCAGAAGTAGACGAAGAACAGCAGTTAGCAACGGATTCTCAACCCCTTCGTCCCCGCCAACGCTCTCGTGTTTCTCAAAGAACTTCTGTAGCAGCAGCAGAAACTATGGATGCAGTGTCGGAGTTAAACGAAAAAGTCGATTGGCTGACTAATGGTTATGTCGATCTACGGTTTTTGTTGCCTTTGGGATTGGGAACTCTAGCTTTGGGACAGTTGCTAATTCAGGGACCACAACTAGATAAAATTCGCTGGTATAACTTAGCTTGGTATGCCTTCGATAGTTTTAATAAGCTCAATCAACCAAAACCAGAGACGAGAAGGCTAGACGATGACGGAGCGAACCCAACACCCGCTCAGTTGTCCAGAGAAAATGAGATTGCTAACGGCAACGATTAGAAGTTTTTACCCTGTCGGGAATAAGCGATCGCCAATAAATTCCCTCAAGCAAAAGCGAAAAGTACTATCTAGTCTTGCTGCTGCGGCTTGAAAAGGGAATAAAGACGGATATGTTACTGGGTCGAGTGCCAAGTAGGCTTTACCACTGGAGAACAGAAGGAGATGACCCAGAGTTTCTCCCCGAGACAAATAGTTAGAGATTTATGATTCAGGCAATACATACCACGATTAAAGGAAGGGCGAGATATCACGTCAACGAACTCTATCGTTCGGCAGCGCTGCAACAATATTTAGAGCGATCGCTTGCCAAACGCTCGGAAATAATTAAAGTAACAGTTAGCTCGGTGACGGGCAACCTGTTGGTGAAATTTAAACCCGATAAAACTCATCAGGACATTGCGACTGCGATCGAGCAAAGCATTGCCACCTACCGACAAAATCGCGATCGCCATCAACCGCAATCTGAGTCGGAAACTAAAGTAGAAACTAGAGAAATAGCCCACGAGGAAGAACAACCAAGCGAAAATTGGCATTTACTCGAGCTAGATTCAATTTTGTCTAAATTATCTAGTTCAAAAACTTCGGGTTTAACTGCGGAAACTGCCGACGAAAATCTCGATCGCTATGGTAAAAATGCACTTACCGAGTCAAAATCGCGCTCGGACTGGAGTATTTTTGCCGACCAGTTTGAATCTTTACCCGTAGCTTTATTGGGGGTAGCGGCAGTAGTTTCGGTGGTAACGGGAGGATTTGTCGATGCCGTGGCGATCGCGGGAGTGGTCTTAACTAACTCCGTCATCGGTTATGTTACCGAAAGTCAGTCGGAAAAAATCATTAATTCCCTGCAAAGCGATGAAAACCCCCTAGCCTTAGTTATTAGAGATGGGGAGAAACAGGAAATAGAAAGTGAGGAAATCGTTCCTGGAGATCTGTTAGTGCTGCAAACTAATAACTATGTCGCCGCCGATGCCCGCCTAATCGAAACCGACAATCTGAGCGTAGATGAATCTGCTCTGACTGGAGAAAGTATTGCCGTCAACAAACGGGTAGCGACTCTCCAAGGTGAAGAAATTCCTTTGGGAGAACGCACTAATATGGTTTACAAGGGCACCTTCATTACTGGCGGCTCGGGCAAGGCTGTAGTAGTAGCAACGGGCAAATTTACCGAAATGGGTAAGATTCAAGGGATAGTTAGTGAAGCCGAAGCCAGCCAAACTCCCTTGCAAAAACAGCTAGATGAGGTCGGATCCCAACTCGTTTTGCTCTGTAGCGGGGTCTGCGGACTGACTTTCGGACTGGGTTTGTTGCGGGGTTATGGGTTTGTACCGATGCTCAAGACTGCGATTTCTCTCGCCGTAGCTTCCGTACCAGAAGGCTTACCAACCATCGCCACTACTACCTTGGCTTTGGGAATGGGCGATATGAGGAAGCGGCATATCCTAATTCGCGGTCTCAATGCGGTAGAAGCTCTAGGCTCGGTACAGACTATTTGTCTGGATAAAACGGGAACGATTACCCGAAATCAAATGGTAGTTGCCGAAGTGCATATCGGCATTGGGATTGTCAAACTGCAAGAAGATCGCTTTATTCGAGAGGAAACCGAAATTAATCCCGATGAATCTAAAGCACTATCAATGCTACTGCAAGTAGTAGCTCTCTGTAGCGAATCAGAAATAATCCCCGGTGAAGATGGAGAAGATGAGGTTAAAGGTTCTGCAACTGAAAATGCTCTGGTTTATATGACAATGGCTTCGGGAATGAGTATCCGCGATCTTAGAGCCAAGCATCCTCTAATTAAAACTTATCCCCGTGGCGAAGACCGCAACATTATGACTACGGTTCACCAAACTGAAGGCGAGCGAATGTTAGTGGCGGTTAAAGGTAGTCCCGAAGAAGTATTGGCAATCTGCACCTCGCAAATTAAAGACGGCGAGATCGTGGCGCTCTCGGACGAAGATAAACAAGCTTTAGAACGAGAAAACGAAAAGATGGCAGGTAAGGCACTGCGAGTTTTGGGAGTCGCTTATGCTTACGTCGATAATCTTGACGAACATCCCGAACGGGACTTAATTTGGCTCGGTCTGACGGGTATGGCAGATCCGATCCGCCAGGGTGTAGCGGATTTAATGGAAGCTTTCCATCGGGCGGGTATCGATACGGTAATGATTACCGGGGATCAGAGTCCTACTGCTTATGCGATCGCCAAAGAGTTAAATTTAAGTCGCCAAAGCCAGTTAGAAATTCTCGATGCTGCCGACCTCGCTCAAGTAGGGTCGGATAAATTACAGGCTCTTTGCGAACGAGTAGATGTGTTTGCCCGCATCAGTCCTGCGGATAAATTACAAATCGTCCGGGCATTACAGGAAAAAGGCAAGATTGTTGCCATGACTGGAGATGGCATTAACGATACTCCCGCTTTAAAAGCCGCTAACGTCGGGGTGGCGATGGGTTCGGGTAAAGCCGACGTGGTTAGGGAAGTTGCCGATGTCGTCATTGAAGACGACCGACTAGAAACGATGATTAATGCTGTCAGTCGAGGACGCACTATTTATAACAATATCCGCAAATCGGTTCACTTTTTGCTCTCTACCAATCTCAGCGAGATTATAGTCACTACCGTAGCCACTGCCATTGGTTTAGGAGAACCCCTCAATACCATTCAGTTGCTGTGGCTAAACTTAGTCACGGATATTTTTCCCGGACTGGCATTAGCAATGGAACCACCAGAACCAGAAGTGCTCAACCGCCCCCCACGCGATCCCGAGCAACCAATTATCAAGCGGTCGGATTTCGAACGTATTGCCCTAGAATCTGGCGTAATTTCTGCTAGTGCCCTGAGTGCCTATGGTTATGGTTTGGTCAAATACGGACAAAAACCCCAGGCAAGCACGATTTTGTTTATGAGTCTGACCTTGGGACAAATCTTACATACCATTAGCTGTCGTTCGGAAACTCATAGCATCTTCGATCGCGATCGACTCCCCGATAATCACTATGTCGATGGTGCAGTAATCGGTTCGGCAGCCTTACAGCTTTTACCGATTTTTATTCCAGGGTTGGGTAATATCATGCAACTCGCCCCTCTCGATCCCCTTGATTGGTTAGTAATTGCCAGCACTGCCGGACTGCCTTTGATGGTTAATGAAACTACAAAAAATAGTAGGGGAAAACGGCGGTTATCTCCTACAGATAAATAACGACGAACAACACGAACAACCATGAAAAAAGATTTCATGTTCACCTCCGAATCCGTCACTCAGGGACATCCAGACAAGTTGTGCGATCGCATTAGTGACGCTATTGTCGATCGCCTGTTGCAACAAGATCCCTTTTCGCGGATCATTACCGAATGCGCGGTTTCCACGGGGATTGTCTTTCTTTCTGCCCGTTTCGAACCGAATGCCAATGTCGATTTTACCAATGTGGCTCGACGAGTGATCGAAGAGGTGGGCTACGACCAACCTTCGTTCAATAGTAAAACCTGTAGCATTTTGACTAGCTTAGAGGAATTACCAGTCAACAAGCAAAGTAATTTTGACGAAAAACAGCTATCAGATGCAGAAATAGAAGCAATCACCGTTAAAAACCAGGTCAGCGTCTTTGGCTTTGCCTGCAATCAAACTGAGACTTTAATGCCCTTACCGATTTGGCTGGCACATAAATTAGCCCGACAACTAGATCGAGTGAGACAGGAAAAAATTCTGCCCTATCTCGCTCCTGATGGTAAAACTCAGGTAGGTGTGGAATATCGCGATCTCCAACCTTACCGCATTCACAGTCTGACGGTAGTTGCCAGCCAGAATCAGCCATTGACCCCCAATCTCCAACAGCTTGAAAAAGATATTTATGAAACGGTCATCGAGCCAGCTTTTGCCGACGAAGGGATTCAACCCGATGAAAATACCCGGATCTTTGTCAATCCAGATGGGATCGACTCTCCGGGGGGTCCTGCCAGCCATTCTGGTCTGACCGGTAGAAAAAATGCGATCGATACCTATGGCGAATATGCCAAGCACAGTGGTGCGGCACTCAGCGGCAAAGATCCCATTCGCATCGACAGAATAGGAGCATATGCTGCTCGTTATGCCGCCAAAAATGTCGTAGCTGCCAATCTAGCCGATGAATGTGAAGTACAGCTTAGTTATACTATCGGTCAAGCTCGTCCCGTAAGTATTGAAGTTGAAACTTTTGGTACGGGTAAGATTGCTGAAGAGAAAATGATCGAACAACTGCACCAACATTTTGATTTTCGTCTGGCAGCAATAATTCGCCAGTTCGATCTTCGATTTTTACCTTCTCTCAATCGAGGTAAATTTTATCAACACCTATCTGCCTACGGACACATGGGTAGAAAGGAATTAGAACTACCCTGGGAAAAAACCGATAAGGTAGTTGTATTTTAAATTAGATTTGTTGCACGAATCATCGTTAACTATCTAAGCTAAAGATAAAAGGTTAAAGTCAAAGGAAAAAGAGTTCGGTCGTTTATCCATACAAGAGGTTTATTGATGCTTTGCTATTAATTAAAGCTATTTCTTTTCTAAATTTTCGATAGTAAGGTGTCAATTTTAAAAAGCCAAACCGTTACAAATATTGTTAAGGTATTAGGCTCATGTCATCTTCTATTAATCGTAAAAAATCCAAATTTTTTGTTCGAGGTGACTCAGATCTAAGTAAGTTTCTGTTTCGTTATTCCAATCGCCGACTTCAAGATTTTATCGAGTCTGTCCTAGCCGAAGTAGATATTGAAATTAACGGCAATCGACCTTGGGATCTGCAAGTTCATAATGAAAAACTCTATCGAAGAGTCATGGCTCAAGGGTCTTTGGGTTTGGGTGAAGCTTATGTTGAAGGTTGGTGGGATTGTGCCCAATTAGATGAACTGTTTGCCAAAATTTTGCGATCGCGGCTTCAAGACCGCGTTGGGAATAATAATTTGACATCCTGGTTGGTAGTTCTAACAACCAAGCTACAGAATTTGCAAAGTTTCTCCAGAAGCTTTCAGGTCGGCAAACAGCACTATGACTTAGGTGACGATCTCTTTCAAGCCATGTTAGATTCTCGCCTGACCTATAGTTGTGGCTATTGGCGAGATGCAGATAATTTAGAAGCAGCCCAAGCAGCTAAATTAGATTTAATTTGTCGGAAGTTAGAATTGCGATCGGGCATGACAGTATTAGATATTGGTTGTGGGTGGGGCAGCCTGATGAAATATGCTGCCGAAAACTATGGAGTATCCTGTGTGGGCGTTACCATTTCTCAGAAACAGTTCGAACTCGGACGAGAGCTTTGTGCCGGTCTACCAATCGAATTTCTCTGCCAAGATTACCGCCAATTACAGGGTAAATACGATTGCGTAGTCTCCGTAGGGATGTTCGAACACGTCGGCTATAAAAACTATCGGCGGTTTATGGAAGTAGTCGATCGCTGCCTCAAAGAAGACGGCTTATTTTTATTACATACCATCGGCAACCGTTATAGCGTTACCTACGGAGAACAATGGAGTAGTAAATATATTTTCCCCAATGGCATGTTGCCGTCGTTAGCACAAATATTTCAAGCCACTGAAAATCGATTCGTCACTGAAGATTTACATAATTTTGGCTCCGATTATGACTTGACTCTGATGGCTTGGCTAGAAAACTTCGAGAGTCATTGGCAACAGCTCAAGTCTAAATATGGAGAGCGATTTTATCGCTATTGGAAATATTACCTGTGTATGATGGCGGGTTCGTTTCGGGCGAGAAATATTCAGCTTTGGCAAATAGTTTTTTCCAAAAAAGGTATTTTAGGAGGTTATCGATCTATTAGGTAAGACTGAGATCTTGCATCTAATCCGTAACTGACTTGTGGTATTAGGGAAAGGGTAAAGGTTAAGGGAGAAAATCGAGCAGCTAATGCTTTCGGCATGGCGGCTCAAACCCTTTCTCGCAGTCATTCTGCTTTAGGTGCTTATTATCGGCGAATGCGAAGTCGCTTAGGTGGACCTCAAGCTATCACTGCTACCGCACATAAAGCGGTGCGACCCCGCTGGGGTTTCCCCAGCATGGGAACGCGCACCAAGACAATAGCTCGTATTTTTTATCATCTTTGGAAGACTGGTGATGCTTACATCGAGCCTGGTGTCGATGCTTATGAACAAAAGTATCGCCAACGCACCCTTTCATATCTTGAGCAAAAGGCTCAGGCTCTTGGTTTTGACCTTGTTCCCCATTCCTCCAAGAGCGAATGTGTTTCTTAAGAGTCAGATGAAGTTAAACCTCTAGATCTAGATCGTCAGTAGCATTGCTTAAAATGGGAATAATCTCAATCCAAATTCTTTATGCTTTTCGCCCACGATAAAAACCAATGACTAGTAAACCGCCCTCTGGCAAATCGCGATCGCCAATTAGTAAAGCCATTACTAAAGCGGTACAAAACGTTCGTGCTAAAGTAAACTTTGAGGAGATCGATCTTCAGCCAGGAAAACGAGTAGCAGAATTAAGAGTTAAAAATGCCAATAATAGCGAAGCAAAGAGCTATCCTTTAACGGGCGATCGCTATACGATCGGACGTAGTTCGCGCTGCGATATCAGTATTCGCAATGCTGTAGTCAGTCAAACCCATTTATCGCTCAAACGAGATCGTCAACATCCCCGCTCTTTTATTGTCAAAGACGAAGACTCAACCAACGGAATCTATCGAGGCAAACGCCGCTTTAAATCTTTTTCTCTCTATCATGGCGAAAGCTTTACCTTAGGACCTCCAGAACTTGCTGCCGCCGTAAAAGTAGAATATTACAATCCGCCACCATTGTGGCTGTATTCAATTCGCTATTTACTATACGGTACGAGTGGATTACTGGGATTGTTACTAATTACCTTAGCGATCGAATGGATTAAAGTTCCCGTATATCCCTTACCTCAAGAATCATCTCGCCCGATTGTAGTTTATGCTCGTGATGGCGAAACCCCCATCAATCCCGTAGCTCAAAACACCCATCGCGAACTCAAAAACCTTTCTGACTTTTCTTCATATCTTCCTCAAGCTGTAATTGCTTCTGAAGATAGCCGTTATTACTGGCATTTTGGAGTCGATCCCATCGGCATCGTTAGGGCAGTTTTTATCAATCTCCAATCTTCCGAATTGCGCCAGGGGGCGAGTACAATTACCCAGCAACTCGCTCGGAGTTTATTTCCCGAGGTGGGCAGACAAAATACCGCCGCGCGTAAACTAAGAGAAATCTGGGTAGCTCTAAAACTAGAAACCTTCTTCAGCAAAGATCGCATTCTCAAAACCTATCTCAACCGCGTTTATTTGGGAGTAGGTAACTATGGCTTTGAAGATGCGGCACAGTTCTACTTTGACAAGTCTGCTGCCGATTTAAATCTTTCTGAAGCTGCCACTTTAGTAGCAGTGCTTCCCGCACCCAATCTTTACAACCCGATTAAAGATTATGAAACTGCGGTGGGTTTACGCAATCGGATTATCGATCGCATGGAGGCAATGGGTATGGTTGAAGAGGCAGAGGCAGCACGAGCGAGGCGCTCGCGCATCGAAGTTAGCCCCAAAGCTAGAGAAACTCTGTCTAATACTATCGCGCCTTATTTTTACAGCTACGTTTTTGACGAACTACAAACTCTATTGGGTTCCGACGTGGCGCAAGAAGGAAATTTTATCGTCGAAACGGGTTTGGATCCCGAAATACAGCGAGAAGCCGAAGCCGCACTCCGCTATTCCGTCAATGAAGACGGTTCCCGTTTGGGCTACTCTCAAGGAGCAGTGGTGACTCTCGATAGTGAAACGGGAGAAATCGTGGCTCTAGTAGGTGGAGTTGACTACAGCCAAAGTCAATTTAACCGAGTCGTGCAGGCACAAAGACAACCAGGTTCGACATTTAAAGTCTTTGCCTATGCTGCGGCACTGGAAAGGGGTATCGATCCCGACAGAGAGTATTCTTGTGCCCCTGTATTTTGGAAAGGGCAGCGTTATCAAGGCTGCGAACGTAGTAAGGGCGACATCGATCTCTATCGGGGTATGGCACAATCGGAAAATGCGGTGGCGATCCGAGTAGCCCAGGATGTGGGGCTAGAGCGAATTATCGATTTAGCAAAGCAGATGGGAATTGAATCTTCTCTAACTGCCTCTCCAGGTTTAGTTTTGGGAGAAAGCGAGGTTAATGTTTTAGAACTGACGGGAGCATATGCGGCTTTAGCTAACGACGGTGTTTGGCATCGTCCCCACGCGATCAAACGCATTTTAGATGGTAGTGACTGTGAAGATCCCAGCGATCGCGATACCTGTCGCGAAATTTATGCTGTAGAAGATGATGTTCGAATTTCTCGTGAGGCGATCGAAGAACGCACCGCCGAGAGAATTACTAGAATGCTACGTCGTGCTGTAGAAGACGGTACGGGTAAAGCCGCACATATCGACAAGGGAGAGGCGGGCAAAACAGGAACCACAGACAATAGCGTCGATCTCTGGTTTATTGGCTATCTACCTCGCAAAGATCTAACTACAGGTGTTTGGCTCGGTAATGACGATAATTCTCCTACTAATGGTAGTAGTTATCAAGCCGCCGCTCTATGGGGTAAATATATGCAAGCCGTATTAGACAGATCTTAACTGCGATCGCTTTTTCCTATTTCCCATCTGAGTTGCCTGCTTTCTTTTCAGCCCTGTTGTCGCCCCCACAGCGCCCCCTGATATTCTTAATATTTTCTAAAAATTAAGGATTAAACTTAACAAGCGGTTGGTTATCCGTAAAAATCTCGCTAAAATGTCCACATCAAAGCCATCAAGAGCGTATTTTATGTTCGATTTAGAACCTATTTTTGAATTTTCTCGCCACAACTGCGCCACTATCTGTGCTTTTCTGGTACCAGCTAATTTATTAACCACAATACTAACCATAGTGCTGTTAGTTGAAGAAAAATCGCTGCTATTGATGCGGTTATCTGTGGTGATCGCTTCAGTTTGGGCAATGACTTTATTTCTTCATATTTCTACCTGGTTCGCCATCGGAGTAGTTACTCCCGTTACCTTTATTTTGTTTGGCTTGGGATCGACTTGCTTGCTGGTCAATTTCTTGCTACTGAAATATCGCCACTCGCTACGATTATTTTTAATCAGATGGACTGGGGAACAATTAGCTCTAGAACACGACTAAATATTAATGTGACTTGTTTGTGACTTTTTGTAGATAAGCCCTAAATTAGGGATGGCGATCTCTAAAAGCCTTGCTAAAATAGCTGTGTTTTCTGGGAATCTACGAGATATAGTATGACTCGAAGTTCGGCTTTACTACGAGAAGGTACAATTTTAAACGATCGCTACCGCATCATCAGACAAATAGGTAGAGGGGGTTTTGGCAAAACTTATCTTGCAGAAGACACTCAACGCTTTCGCGAATTGTGCGTACTCAAAGAATTTGCCCCCCAGGTAGAAAGCGATCGCGATTTACGTAAAGCCGAGGAACTCTTCGAACGAGAAGCAGGAATTCTTTACCAGTTAAAGCACGACCGCATTCCTCGATTTGAGGCTTTATTGAGAACTCGCATCGAGGGCAAAGAATCTCTGTTTTTAGTTCAACAATACATCGAAGGTAAAAGCTACTGGGAATTATTAAAACACGAAGGCAAGCTAACAGAAACAAAAGTAGCCGAGTTAATTTCGGACTTACTTCCCGTACTCGAATACATTCACGCCCAAAATTTAATTCATCGCGATATTTCTCCAGATAATTTAATTCGGCGAGATGGAGATGGCAAACCAGTGTTGATTGATTTCGGCTGTGTCAAAATTGCCGCTAATGCCGTATCTAAATCCACTGGAAGAGCGGTTACTCTGATTGGTAAAAAGGGCTATTCACCTGACGAACAGATGCGCAGCGGACAGGCTTATCCCTCTACCGATCTCTACTCTCTAGCGGCAACAGCTATAGTATTACTAACCAGAAAACAACCCCACGAACTTTACGATCATCATCAGGCAAAATGGAACTGGAGTTCGGAAGTTGAAGTCAGCCCTGCTTTCCAGAAAATCCTAACTAAGATGTTAGCCCACAATCCTCGCGATCGCTATCAATCGGCTACTCAACTTCGTCAGGCATTTGAAACCGCAAAAGAATCAGTTATTAGTAACTTTATTTCACGTCTGCATACTTTAGTCGTAGCTCCAAAAAATATTAGTGCTGCTAGTGTAGCTAATCCCGTCAGCCAAGTCGTTTCTCAAGTAGCCACGGGTGCTACCGCTCTTTCTCGTCAAGTTACTAGAATACCCAGTCCTAGCGAACTAAAACGGCTAAAATCTTGGCAGTGGGGCTTAATTGTTTCTGGAGTAATATTGTTGCCTGGAATAGTTAGTTTTGCGTGGATTAAAGACAAATTAGTTCAAGCGGATGCCACTCTAATTTCTAGCTCTAGTTCCAATAATTTGGCTCTCAGTCAAGGAGAACAACAACGTCAACAGGAAATCTATCAGCGCGTTCTAGCGTTGAATCTCGAACCAGGAGCTTTTTTTAAAGATGTAGACAACGAATTCCATCGTCAGTATCCCGAACTCAGAGGAATACAGTTAACAGATACATCAGAACACAAAAGATATCGTTCGGTTTGGTACGATATTGCAGTTAACTTATTAGAGCAACAAGAAGCAAATACAAACAATCGAATACTCGACCGATAGCTTCCCATCAAAAAACATAAAAAGCAAATATTACTATTTTTTAGACTAATTTTTAAGTCTTACGGTGACACTCCAAATGACGTGATGGCAAAATATTGTTTTCCTACCGAAAGCTTTACTGACTAAACGTTATCGCTATTTTAATTAAGTATTTATTATAAATGGCTATTGCCAGGGAAGAACGAACAAAGCCGCTACAAAGGCGACTAGTCCATAAAGCGTAATCGAACTAACTAGGGTACCCAGAATAAAGAGACGAGGAGTTCTGTCTAAATAATCTTCTCTTTCTAAAGAGCGTACTTCTTGCTTGTAGGCAAAAATCATCAGCACTAACAACAAGATACCTATAGCGATCGCCGTCAATCCGATAATACGAGCGAGATTTAGATCAAATGCTGGACTCCTGTCTGGAAACGCCTGATGCAATGCCGCCAAAATACTATCGAACCCCACACCAAAACCAATAATGCCAATACAGTTTTGAATCCAGCTTGCCATAGTACGTTCGGCAGCTTCACGGTTGCGTTCTTTTGCTAATTGAGTAGTGACGTTAGTTGGTCGGGGTGGAGTCGGACTCATAGGATTGGTTGTTGGTTGTCTGTTTTACACTAAGGACAAAGGTCAAAAGACAAATTATTTAAGTTATTGCTTTCCAGATGATGCCAATAAATGCGATCGCACCAATACAAATTAACCCCGCGGCTACGGTCAATCCCAGAGAACGCCGCGATTTATAGATATAATCAGCGTTACGCTGAATTCGCAGTAGTTCTTGACGATGTTCGATCGCGGCAGTAACCAGAGCGTACACTCCCAGACCAATAAATGCCAATCCAAAAAGACGGGAGAAGCGTACTCGGTTGATATCCTGAACTGCTTGAAAACTAAAAATCGCAGTAACTACACTATCGATACCAAAGCCAAAGGCGATTAGAGAAAGACTGGTGCGAATCCATGCCATAAGGGTTCGTTCTGCTGCGGCTCGATTACGCTCTTTGGCAAGTTCGGCTTGAATATTGGGCGGTTTAGAAGGTAACGGCGGCTGGTTCATAATTAATTCCAGTTAAATTATTAGTCGTTAGTTATTAGTAATTAGTTTTTTTACCAAGAATGAAAAACAAATGACAAATGACCGAGAACAAACGACGGACAACATCAAAAAGTCGTGGTTGCTATTTCCGTTTGAGCTTGCACCTTACCTTTCATCCAGGCGGAATAAGGCGCACCGACTACAATGCCAACGATTAAAACTCCAACGATGACGGGTATAATGTTCCCCTGTCCATTGAGAGCAGCAAGAGCGATCGCCAGTCCAGCATTACGAGCGATAGTGGCAACGGCAATTCCAGATTGAATATCGGGAGCCAAGCCAATGCTTGCAACCTGCCCGATGGCTAAACCGAGTAGGGTTATTAGAGCGGTAGCAATTAGTATTGTCGTCCCTAAATTGGGAACTATGTCTAAACTAATGATGAGGATAATAAGTACCAAAATGATAAACAGTGTATTGGCGATCGTACTAATTAGCTCCACGATCTCTGCTGCTACGTCTTTCCAGATAGTTGCCATGGCAACCCCAATACCTAGCGGTAGGAACTGCACGAGTCCCACCTGCTTGGCAACCTGTATAGCATTAACGGTTAATTCGGAACTAGAATAGAAGACGGCGAAGAACTTCAAGATTAGAGGAGTGACCACGATCGCCAGTAATGCCAGAGTTATTTGCAAGCTGAGAGTAAAGTCCAGACGGGCTCCGGCAGTTCCCGCTCGTTTGGTCAGCAGCGCGGGACCCGGTGAGGCAACCATAAACATTAGAGCTAGGACAAAAGTTTCGGGGAGATTGAAAACTGAAAGGATAGCTGCCAAGATAAAAGGCGGAATAATAATAATGGCAAGGAGCGATCGCGCAACGAGAACGGGCTGTTTCCAGAGAGCCAACAAGTCTTTAACTGACAATGCCGCACCCAGTGAAAGCATAATGGAGAACACTGAGAAGGAGACGAGGGTGGTCACAATTTGACTATTAAGGGTAATAATTTCTCTAAAGCTCACGTCCTGGGTAATTATGGGAACATAGCTGGCTAATCCGATAAACACGAGCACGATGGCGATGGTTATGGCAAAGGAACGGTCGGAGGCATAGTTGTATTTATATCGAGTACTTTCTAGATTTTTGAGCACGCGCCAGTAGTTAAGGGTGCCTCCCGCCAGGGCAACTACGCCCAAGACAATCAAACCCAGTCCTAAAACCCGTTCTTCAGTAAGTTGATTTACTGAGGTTCCAGTTTGGGACTGCTTGAGGTAGGTAAAAAAGCGATCGATGCCAAAGCCAAAACTAATCATTGAGAGGGAAGTACGAATCCAAGCCATTAAGGTGCGTTCGGCTGCCAGGCGATTGCGGTCTTTGGCTAGTTCATTGCGATCGCTGGCAAGTTCGGTGCGAGTTATAGCAAGTTCGTTGCTGCTCGCTCCGGCAAAGGAAGACTCGGCAGGATTGGGAGATTGAGAGGGATCGTTCATGATATGGAAAAGTAACAATATAGTAAAGTAATTTATTCGCTGCTAACCGTTTCGAGCGACCGCCCGGTAGTTTCCACGCGCAATAAATAAGTAATGACGGCAGCTAGGATGCAAATTACCGACAGAAGTAGTAAGAGAATCGGAGTACCGAGAGATTTATCTAGAGTAGGCAACGTAAAGGTACCCAACACCGCTCCTGCTTTGGCAACTGCTGCCGCCAAGCCCGCTCCACTAGCGCGAATCGAGGTAGGAAAAACTTCTCCTGATAACAGAAACGTCGTGGAGTTGGGACCTGCATTCATCATCAGGTTAAACACAAAAAATCCCAAGAAAACCAGCACGATATTGGAGGTAGTACTAGCAGGAAATAAATCCGAAGCGGCTAAAATTGCCAAACCGACCGCCATGCCGATAAAACCAGCAATTTGCAGTCGAATCCGCCCGACTCTTTCTACCAGTAAAACCGCTAGCAAAAATCCCGCAATTAGAAACAGATCTACAAACGCCGAGCCTTTTGCCGAAGCCATTTCTCTCATCAAAAAATTATCTTCGGCGGCAAATGCCAAGGTACCAATAATTGCGGGGGTGAAGATGCCGATGCCATAGGTGGCAATATCCTGTAAAAACCAGGGAATCGAGGCAAAAGCTGTATTGCGGCGATACTGCGGCGAAAACAGCGCACTGTATTTAAGACTGGGTTCGCGACTGGGGGGATCAGTTTCGGGGGTAATGGTAATTGATTCTGCTAGCAAAGTCGTTGCCGCTTCGGAGGCTTCCTCATATTCGCCCCTAGCGATGTAGTAACGGGGACTTTCTAACAGAAAGCTCAAGCGGAGTACGCCCACTGCGATCGCTAGCAGTAACCCAATACCGAGCATCCAACGCCAGGCATATTGAATTGCTGGCTGTGCTGTATCGGGATACATATTTTGGAATAGAGCGATAAGTGTCAATCCAGTTAAAGCACCCAGAAGCGCGCCGATTGACTGAAAGGTAAAAGCACCAATTACCATCCGTCCCCGCAACCTCGAGGGCACATTTTCGGTAATGTAGGAAACGCTGATGGGATAGTCGGCACCGATACCGACTCCTACTAGAAAGCGGAAAAAAATTAGCGAGGTGGCATTCCAAGCTAAAGCAGTTCCCGCCGTAGCTATTACAAATAAGAGAACGTCTACAATTAGCATCCGCTGTCTCCCTACTTTATCGGTAATTGGACCTAGAGTAAGCGAGCCAAACAGAGAACCTGCCACTGCCGCTACCGCTACCGCGCCAATTTGAGCCGAACTCAAGCTAAAATCCCGTTGCAAAAAGGGAATTGCCACGCCAATGATAAAAAAGTCAAAGCCATCTAGGGCAATCAGTCCAGCAGATAATGCCCACAGCAGCCACATAACGCGAGTAAGCCGAGACTCATCCAAGCGTTCTTCAAATGACTGTGGTTTGGGAGTGGTTACTGTAGTAGTAGTCATAAATTAAGATTTTCCTTTTGAGATAAGAAAATATGCTTCAATCTCTAAGTATTCATGCGTTCGTAAATTGCCGAAGAAGCAGGTGAAAAACGAGTTAGATAGGTAAAAATCCAAAATTTGAGACAGGAATCGAGGAAAACAGGCACCGTGGCAATAAATCCTTTAATAAATGTCTCATTAGCCGGAATGCCAAAGTGTTCGGCAATACTTTCTAAAATAACTTCCCAGCCTTCTGCTGAATGGAAGCCAACAAACATATCTGTAACTAAAATAAATAGAAACACCTTGACTGGATCGTATAAATTAAGAAACGAGCGATTAACAGTATGACGCAGGATAGCAATTTTGTTACGTCCAAAGTAAACCAGTACTGCGAAAACTGCCAAAGCTACTCCGTCAGCTAATAGATTCTTTAACCCATTTAATTCTTCATTTCGCGATTCTTGCCAAAGCTCGACGGCAGCTTCTTCAAGTTTTTCCCTTTTGAACTCTGGTGTTAGTTCGGGTATTATGCCCAACAAGTATTCCACATCGAGTTTATCGTTAAGCAATCGTATTTCCTCGTCAAATTTTTCCTGGATTGCCTGGGTGAGTTCGATCCGTTTGGGATTGCGATCGCTATAATTGCCCAAGATAGGGTCGAATAATAAATTTTTTGCCAAAATCTGAGTCAACAACGGAACCAGAATAATAATAATTATCCACCTAGTAGCAATTCGATTATGTTGGCGGCGTAGACGAATATTGATAACTGCTTGTCGCTCGTATTCTGCTTCTCGCGCTTCAGAACGAAAGGGTTTTAGCTTTCCAAATAAAGATCGCGATTGTCTCGGTTGAGAGTCAGCTTCAATAATTGGCGGATCGATAACTTGGGCTGTAGTTGCCTCAGATTTAGAAGTGGCTCGTTCGGCTGACTCGGGAAGTTCGCTAGCAGTAATCTTGTCTTTTGAGTCGAGTAACTCAGCATCGGGAAAGCTATCTTCTCGATACTTGGCAATAACAGATTCTATGTAATTTAGTTTTTCGACGATTTCATCGCCTTGAAAACCTATATTCCCTCCAGAATCAGTCGTATCCTGGTTAGAACGTTGGCGATTGGAGAGAAAATTTCCAATACCGAACTGAATTAGATTAGACCGAATATTGAGCAGTTGGCGATCGCGCAAACTTCGGACATAGTCATATACCGTTTTGCTGCGATCGGGACTGTAGGCGATTTGCTCTCCATTAAAATACTGAGTTTCCAGTTCCGAAATTACCCGCGCACTCCTTCCTATAGGCTGCTTCGAGCACTAGCTGTTGGCGACGCTCGAGCCAAAGATTAAAACGGTTGGTAAAATTTCCCAGATTCATTGTTAATGTATTAGCTCTATTGGTACTGGGGAAGTAGCGTCAATATATATATTCAATATTTAACTATGATTCTCCTTCAGACATAAATCTGGTACTCAGCGCGATCGCCACAATTGACAGGGGAATGATAATAATTTTCCAAGCAATTTCGCTAGGAGTTACGGCTTCCAAGATGCGTTTGACGAAGACTACGCTCAACAGAACTAGAAGTACCTCCAATAAACTTTTTTTGAGTGCGGCAATATTTTCAACTCTCAACCACTGGGGAATTTCTAAGTCTTCTTCTTTAAAGTGAATAAACAGTGCATAGATACCATAGGCAAAGGAAAGAAATGCCAAACCGATAAGAAAATTATCCAGTGCTTCTAACAGACGCAGCGTAGCTTCTTCCGTCGCACCTACAGGCATGGTATTTGTGCCTCCCTCAAAAGCGATCGCAAAGGCGGCGATAGTTTCTTTGATTCCCAATAAAATCATCAGTAATGAAGCAGCTAGGGAAGCAAATACTGGAATCGCGCTAATCCATCGGGATACAGAAAGCATTTTTAACAACACTGGCATTTCTGCTTTAGATGTTGGTTCGTCGTCTTTAGTTTTAATATTCATAATTTGTTTTCTAAGAAAAGTCGAGCATGACGATTGGGGTTTTTTGTTTTTTGTTGTTTGTTATTTGTCCTTGGTTATTCCCTATTTATTGTTTGTCATCAATTAAGGCTTAGTAGAAATTACCACCTGCCTTCCGCCTCCTGCCTTCTGCCTTCTAATGACCAATAACTGATGACTCAGGAAAAATTCGCTTCCAGTCACGCTTCATGCTGATAACGTTCCAGTTACGCTCTTTTGCCATTGCTAAGGCTCCTTCGGCATTGCGATCGTAGGCGTATTCGCGATCGCCATCGTCGTGATGCACCAGTAGGTTTATATACGGTTTGCCACTAGCTGCGGCAAACTCCATCATTTCGATATCGCCGTTGCTATTGCCTACGGTTAAAATCGGCGGTCTGCCAATATGAAGCTGAATGTTAATTGGCTTACCAACAGCATCGTTAAAAGGTTCGACAATGCCTAATTGTCTGACCAGTACTGGTTTACCATTTCGATATTCCCAGGCAAGTTTCATATTAGAACCAATAGTGCGATCGCGAGGTACATTGTAAACCTCTTCGACAAATACTCGCATAAAGTCCATCCCACCACCAGAACAAATAAACACCCCAAAATCGTTTTCATGGAGATAATCAATTAGTTCTCGCATTGGTTGATAGATCGTCTGGGTGTAGGGGACTTTAAAACGAGGATGACGAGCTGTTGCCAACCAGGCTAAGGCTCTAGTTTCCACTTCCTCTTCCGTCCAGCCCACTCCCGTTTCCACAATCATGGCGATTAATTCTTGAAGCTTATCGCCAGTAGAATACATCTCAAACCAGGCGGTATCATTTTCTACAGTCGCTCGATAGAGAGGTTTTTGGAGTAAATCGGGATTTGCCTTGGCATCGGCAGCAACTTTATCTAAAATTCGCGCCACTTGATTGTATACGGGCTTTTCGCACCAGAGAGTACCGTCATTGTCAAAGGTAGCAATTCGTTCTTGGGGTTTGACATAGTTGGCGTGAGCTTTATCTGTAAGCGCCCTGACAAACTCTAAAATTGCTTGTTTGGTTGGCGTATCGTTCCATGAAGGTAAAGGAGTAACCATAAATCTTCAAAACTTGCATAGATGACAGAATACCTCTAAGAAATAAGAAAGTTGTAACTAAATATAAATATCTATATAAATATCTCGTCCAGTTAATTTTTTTTGGCTATGAACGAGCGATCGCGCTACTAACTACCAATCACCTTAATCCGAGGGCGACTTATAGCCACAACTATTATGTTGTGAATATTGGTTCAATCTCTATAACTTTCTTATAAGTTCTTATTTTGTTCTTACATCTTAGTTGTAAACTTTTTTCAGTTGAGAAGTTTCTAACCATGAAAATTATTTTGGCAAATTTGGCAAGCGAACTCGTCACTCGTATTGATGGTCCTTTGCACTTTCGATTTTTCCTACAGCCAATTATGGCAACATTGTTTGCCTTCCGCGATGGTCGCCTGGATGCTAGGGAAGAACGAGATCCCTACGGTTGGACAATCCTAACTAATCCCGAACATCGCCGATTTTTACTCCAAGATGGTTGGAAAGGAATTTCTAAAGTTTTTATCCTCGCCTTGGTACTAGACTTCATTTACCAATTTATCGCCTTGCGATCGCTAAATCTGGTGACTGCCGTCATTGTTGCTTGTCTCCTATCTATAGTTCCTTATGTACTATTACGAGGACCATTCAATCGAATAATGAGTTTAAAAAGCAATAAAAGAAGATGATATTGATTCAAAAATGTTTGGCAAAAAAGAATCTTTTCAGCTTTATATTGAGATTTTTACTAGTCAAGTAGCTTAAAGGAGTTTTTGTTACGTTGCTTAAAAGAATTTATCCGTTTTTTTCAAAATTTTCGGCTGCTTTTCTATTGTTAAACAGTTTAGTCGCACCAGCGATCGCTAACGAAGCAGTACAGTCTGAACAGAAGAAACATTCTATTTTGTTTTGGCAAGATTTAAATTCAGTGGCTAGTGTAGCGAAATTACCACAGTTTTTAACAGACACTAAAGAATACAGTATCGATCATAGTAGTACCTTAATATTAGTCCAGCCAGAAAAAGATCTGCCCAAACACAACGCACCTATAAACACTAATGCTGAAGCTCTTTTACCAGTTGCTTTAAAAACTAATTCCGACATTCTTTCCGAGTCCATATATCAAAGACAAACACCAGAAGCAATTGCCCAATCAAATCCAGATGTCGATGAAGATAACGGAGGTGGAGATACAGACTTGCGATCGCAGTCTCAAAACCCCGTAGCAAATTTAATCAGTTTACCCTTTCAAAATAATACTGACTTTGGTGTAGGAGAATTCGATCGCACTCGGAATACTCTCAACATCCAGCCTGTTATCCCTTTTTCCCTAAATGACAACCTATTGCTAATTAGTCGGGTAATTCTCCCTGTAGTTTATCAACCGCAGTTGACTTCAGGTGGAGATGACGCATTTGGTTTGGGCGATCTCAACCCGACTTTCTTTTTCTCTCCCAAAAATTCCAGTAATATAACTTGGGGCGTAGGACCGACTTTTGTAATTCCTACTGCAACAGATGATATCTTGGGTACGGGTAAGTGGTCCATAGGACCCAGTGCCGTAGTTGTAGTGACTAGGGAGAATATGGTTTTTGGAGGGCTTACCAACCAAGTTTTTTCTTTTGCAGGTGACTCAGACCGCGAAGATGTAAGTCAGTTTTTGCTGCAACCATTCTTCAACTATAATTTACCAAATGGTTGGTATCTTGTTAGCGCACCAATTATTACAGCTAATTGGGAGGCTTCATCTGACGATACTTGGACTGTGCCTATTGGGGGGGGTTCGGCAGAGTTTTTTCTATTGGCAAGCAACCAGTTAACGCCTCTCTTCAAGGTTACTGGAATGCTGCTAAACCCGATGGAGGTGCTGATTGGACTTTGCGAACTCAATTGCAACTCTTGTTCCCTCAGTGAATAGCTTTTGTAATAACTCAAGGATTTGACGAGTTACAGCTTGAGAGTAAGATTAAACCAGAAAAAAATCAATCACTTAATATCTTAATATCCTCATGAAAACACTGTATTTTTTAACCTTAGTACTGGGCTTTAGTTCTGTAAATTTTCTATCACCTAATAAAGCTCTAAGTTCGACTATTATTGTTCAATTAGAAGACATCACGAATGTTACTATTTCTGCTTTAGATAAATTAGGCTATGAGTGCCAAACAGCAAGTGCAGCAGCAATAATTTGCAAAAAATGCTCTGAGGAAAGCAGTGTTTCAGAAAAATGTACTGCTTATATCTGCGATAGCGTTACTAAAAAATGTCGCAAACAAGAAGCTAATCTTCCCCAACTGCCTAATTCCGATGGCGATGGAGAAAATAGCGAACCAGAAATGCCATCTCTTCCCGATTTTTAGCCTTAATTCGTTTGGCGATCGCTCATTAGCAAAGCTCGCATTAGCTAAATTGCTGCTAGTACGAGTAGCAGCACGAGCGCTTATCAATTTTAGACCTCGAACCTGAAAATCACCTGCGTTTTATCCATTGAGTATAGGGTAAGTTGACAATAATACCAATGATTTGAGCCACCAGGATAGTTAAAATCGCATCGGCTCGTGCCAGAGAAGTGGCAATAAAAATCGCCAATCCCAAGTTACGAGCGATCGAGGCTATGGCGACACTAGCCTGGAACTGCTTGGCGTAACCACTAGCCAAGACATGACCTATTGCCAAGAGCAATACGTTAAACAGGGCGATCGCCAAAAAAGGCAGCCAGCCCAAGGTTAACAGCAGCTTTGTGGAGATAAGCAAGATTAACAGTGCGAGCACTAAAATTAATAGCAGCACTTGAGATACTTTATTAAGAATTGCCGCTAATTTTTCTACCCACTCCGCCCGAACTTGATGAATAGCAAAGCCGATACCGAGGGGTAAAAATTGCACCAAAGCTACCTTTTTGACAATTAACCAAATATCGAGACTGACATCGCTAGCATCAGGAAATCCCGCTTGAAACAGGCTGAGAATTAATGGAGTTGCTATTATCGTCATCAGAGCCAGAGTTACCTGCATATCCAAAGCCAGTTCTCGACTTACCCCTGCCTGGGAAATACGTTGAGTAAGCAGGGGCGGACCAGGGGCAGCCATTAGCAGTGCCAGAGCGATCGGTACGGGTTTGGGCAGATCGACGGTTAAAATCAACAGTGCTAATAATAAAGGCGGCAAAACTACCGTAGCAACCAGCGTTCGGATAACCAATCCCTTCTGCTGCCAAAACTCCCGCAGTTGGGCGAGTGACAAGCTCATTCCTAAAGAAAGAACGAATGTAAAGATAGTTATCGATACAAACGCTTGAAAAAAGGGACTACTGGGGCTGATAATACTCATGAGTCGAGAACCTCCGAGTTAATTTTTAGAACTGGCTTCGAGCTTTTCTAGAGCTTCGTCTAGGGAGAACGAGGCAGGCTTTTGCCTAGGGGGAAATTCCTTAAAACTCTTCAGGAAATTGGCTACATATTTTTGCGCGGGAACCAAAAGGAAAATGTGATGGTGCATCCAGTCGGGAAAGTTATCAGCATCGATATATGCTCGCTCGAAAGGATCGCGCCGCAGACTGAAAATGTAGGGTGCCCTTAGCTGAATTAAGGGTTTTTGCCAAACGTCATAGCCGGTTGCTGGCTGCTCTAAAAATACTGCCTTCCACTCTTTATGGCGCAGTGCCGCCAAATCGCCGTCATCAGTAAAATAGAAAAATTCCTTTCTCGGTCCTTCGTCTGTAGCACCCGTGAGGTAGGGCAGAAAATTATAGCCGTCGAGGTGAACTTTAAACTTTTTATTGCCAGCGCGATCGCCTTGTAGTAATTTTTCTTTAATATTGGGTTCTCCCGCTGCAGCTACCAAAGTCGGAAACCAATCCAGGGCGGACATAATTTCATTGGAAACGGTACCTGCGGGAATATGTCCCGGCCAGCGCACGATCGCCGGAACTCGGAAACCTCCTTCCCAGGGAGTATCCTTCATGCCGTGAAACGGAGTCATGCCACTATCCGGCCAGCCGTAAACTGCCGCGCCGTTATCGGTGCTGTAGAGAACGATTGTATCGTCGGCAATTCCCAAGCGATCTAGTTCGTCGAGAAGTTGTCCCACCTGAGCGTCATGTTCTACCATACCGTCGGCTTCTAAGCCATAGCCAGTAACCCCTTTAGATTCTGGCTTGAGGTGGGTGTACATGTGCATTCGCGTGGTGTTGAACCAAACAAAAAAAGGCTTATCGTCGCTGGTGGCGCGTTCGATAAAGTCTGTGGCTGCCTCCAAAAATTCCTCGTCGATGGTTTCCATGCGTTTCGAGGTTAGAGGTCCGGTGTCTTCAATTTTTCCGTCAGCGTAGGAATGAAGAACCCCACGCGGTCCGTATTGTTGTTTGAACTCAGGGTTTTTGGGATAGTCGGGAAATTCTGGTTCTTCTTCGGCGTTGAGGTGATAGAGGTTGCCAAAAAACTCGTCAAAGCCATGAGCCGTAGGCAGAAACTCATCTCGATCGCCCAGATGGTTCTTGCCAAATTGCCCAGTGGCATAGCCCATTGGTTTGAGGATTTCGGCAATGGTAGGATCTTCTGGCTGAAGACCCAACTTAGCTCCCGGCAGTCCAACTTTGGTCAAACCAGTGCGAAAGGTACTCTGTCCGGTAATAAAGGCTGCCCGACCAGCAGTACAGCTATTTTCGGCGTAGTAGTCGGTAAAATGCATTCCTTCTTGAGCTAGGCGATCGATGTTAGGGGTTTGGTAGCCCATCATGCCGTCGTTATAGGCACTGGTGTTGAACCAGCCGATATCGTCGCCCCAGATGACTAAAATGTTGGGTTTTTTGTCAGTTTGCGCCCAAACTGGCGATATGGTGGTTTGAAAGAAAAATGTCAGGGCGATCGCTATCACAACCGTTATTTTCCATATTTGTTGCAGCATTGTTGCTCTTTCTCGGTACTAATTTTTATTAAATCGCGAAGCAATAATTTAGGTTGAGGAAAGGGAAACCAGAAAGTTTCCCACTTCCCCAAGTTAGAAAACTAGGCGTTTAGATCGATCGCCACTTGCTTGAGCTTGCCTGTAAAGGTAAAGGGTAATTCGTAGCTTTCTCTCACTGGAGTTCCCGTGTCAAAGCCGACATCGAAGGTTTCATCCAGAGTGATTCGGTTGGGAAGAGTCTTTTCAACCCGACCCTGACCGATTTTGCGGTTGTTAGCATAGAGCGTTACTGTAGCTCCTGCATAGGGTTTATCGGCATCGGTTTTGTATTCTGCTTTTAAAGTTACATTTCCTGTCGGCACATCGCGATCGGAAATGACATCGTACCGTTCAACGTCGGCTAAATTGTAGTGGTACACTAGCTTGTCATCCTGAATAAATAGCCCATAACCTGAAAAACGTCCTCCCAACGTCGCTAGCATTCCTTTTGCACCTTCGTCTGGGATAGTTACATCGGCAACGATCGTATGGCTGACGTGCTTGAGGTCGGGAGTAGAGCCTTCAGGTACTCGGATACCTCTGGGATAGGCAAAGTGAGTTCGTCCTTGAGTCAGGCTGGGACGATTGGCAACGTCCAAACGCTCTGTTTTGCGACCATCGAGAGGCAAGACGCTATACTTGGCTGCTTCGGCGTAAAAGAGATCCTTCATCTCCTGTAGTTTTTCTGGCATTTGGTCTGCCAAATCTACAGCCTGGGTAAAGTCTTCATCGACGTGATATAGTTCCCAGTCTAGATTGAGAATATCTTTGTCGGTTGGCGGGTTGGGATTCCAAGGTTCGTTCCACAAAGCACTCGCCATCCAGCCATCGCTGTAAATGCCCTGGTTGCCCAGCATCTCGAAATACTGGGTAGTATGACGAGTCGGAGCGTTAGCATCGTCGAAAGTATATACCAAGCTAGTGCCTTCAATCGGCTTCTGTCCGATACCGTTTACCTGGACGGGCTCGGGAATGCCCACTGCTTCTAGAATCGTCGGGGCGATATCGATGACGTGACCAAACTGATAGCGTTTACCTCCCTTATCTTTAATCCGTGCGGGCCAAGAAATTCCCATGCCGTTACGAGTGCCGCCAAAGTGAGAGGCAATTTGCTTCGTCCACTGGAAAGGAGAATCCATCGCCCACGCCCAGGCTGCAGGAAAGTGGTTGTAATACTGCGGTCCGCCCAAATCCTCGATCGCTGCTTCTTTTTCTTCCAGACTTTCTGGTAGGGCATTAAAGAAGGTCATCTCGTTGAGCAGTCCTTCAAAACCGCCTTCGGCACTAGAGCCGTTATCCCCAGCAATGTAGAAAATTAGCGTATTGTCTAATTTACCCAATTCGTCGATCGCCTCGATGACCCGTCCCACTTCATGGTCGGTCTGAGCGGTAAACCCCGCAAACACTTCCATCATGCGAGCGTAGACTTTTTGTTCTTCAGGAGTCAGAGAATCCCAAGCCTGTAACGATTCGGGACGAGGAGTTAGCTGGGCATCGGCGGGAATGACTCCTAGTTTTTTCTGCCGCTCGAAAGTCTCTTCGCGGTATTTGTCCCAGCCCATGTCAAACTGCCCTTTAAACTTGTCGCTCCACACTTGAGGAACCTGGTGTGGGGCATGAGTAGCACCCGTAGCAAAGTAAGTGAAAAAGGGTTTTTGGGGCGAGACGGCATTCAATTGCTGAATGTAGTTAATTGCATGGTCGGCTAGGTCAACGGTCAGATGATAAGGAGAACCGTCGGCATTAGTTTTAGGGGGTTCGAGCCGCGTAGTATTTTCTACCAGGGCTGGGCTGAACTGATCGGTGTCACCACCCACAAAGCCATAAAAGTAATCGAAACCCAAACCTCTGGGCCAGCGGTCAAAAGGACCTGCCACGCTGCTTTCCCAGTCGGGGACGTTATGATTTTTGCCAAACCAGGAAGTGCTGTAGCCGTTAGCCTGTAAGATTTGGGCAAAAGTAGCAGCATTTTCGGGAATTACTCCAGAATAGCCAGGATATCCCGTACCCGCTTCGGTAATTACGCCAGTACCGACGGAATGATGGTTACGTCCCGTCAATAGGGCAGCACGAGTCGGAGAACAGAGGGCAGTGGTGTGAAACTGAGTATATTGCAGTCCATTTTTAACTACCCGATCCATCGTTGGAGTGGGAATGCTGCCGCCAAAGCTGCCAAACTGTCCGTAACCCGCATCATCGATCAGCACCAGCAAGATATTGGGGGGATTTTCGATGCCAAAGGTTTCAGGTAACTTGAGTTCGGTTTTGACGGGTTCGGATGTTGTATAAGTCAAGCCCACCTTGCCTTTAAATGGTTTGGGAGGATGGGGCAGAATTTCCTGCGCCAAGGCAGGTGAGATGGTGGTTTGTAAGATGAAAGTTAGAGCGATCGCAGTGGCGAGCGTTACTTTCCAGATGTGTTTGAACATTTTTAATCTTTGTAAATTGACTAAATAAAATCGATCTTTCTATGCGATCGCCGGGGATATTGTGGTTTTCAAAACAAGGGGGCGATTGCAATTAATGTCAAAGCATCCTTTAGAATTCGTTTGAACATATAGACCTGTCTTGAAAATAAATTCTGAACAGAGAGCTGAGAACAGTCGAAAAAAGATGGGGTTTTAAGCGCGATAGTCCTCCTGCATGAATTGACAAGAAAGGTTATTGCCAGGCAAAAACCCGACTCCAATCGGTTTTCATACTGACGACGTTCCAGCCCTCTTGCCGAGCTGTGTTAAGGGAAGCATTGTCGGCTTCGCTGTAGGCAAACTCGCGCTCCTCGTCATCGTGGTCGATTAAAAGTTGGAAGGTTGGATAGGGCGCACTCTGGCTGTAGGTAAGCATGGCAATATCGCCACCGGAGCGCACATTACCGCAGGCAAAAACGGGCGGTTGACCGATGGCGCGATCGATCCCGATAGGCTTGCCAGTCTTGTCGTTAATTAGGTCGATTTTGGGCAATCGCCAGATGACATTATTCCCACCGACCGAGCGGTATTCTTTCTCCAAGGAACTGCCGATAACCTGTTAGGGGACGATGCCGTACATGGACTCGGAGATTAACCGTACAAAGTCGATGCCGCCACCAGTGCAAATCCAGGTCTGAAAACCGTTGGCACGCAGGTAGGCTAAGAGTTCGACCTGGGGTTGATAGCCTAGTTCGGTGTATTTGACCCCGTATTGCGGATGGCTGGCAGTTTCTAGGAAAGCTTGCGCCTGGAGCTCATACTCACTCTGGGGCATATTGGCGCTGACCGTAGCCAGGAGCTTTACCAGCTCTGCCCTCGCTTCAGGTCGATCGAAATAGCTTCGATCGCGCTCGAGCAATGCCATCACCACAGGCTGGTTTGCCAATTCGGGCTGCACCTCGATACGAGCCTTCACCTGGGAGATGACAAACATGCCCTGTGCCAAGGGTTGTTCGCACCAGAGAGTGCCATCGTTATCAAAAGTGGCGATGCGATCGCCTGGAGGAATATAGCCTTTATTCCCCTCTGTCGTAGCTTGCCGCACAAAGTCTAAAATGGCGGATTTAATCTGTCCCTCTCGCCAGGAAGTTAGAGGCTCGGGTGTAGCTGTCAGGTTCTGTTGGCTGGACCAGAATAAGAATTTAGCCGTGGGAATCGCGATCGCTGCCGGGAGCAGTTTTAAGAAGTGCGAGCGAGTCAGTTTCATGGGTCAGTAACTCTTAATAGGTTAGCGATCGGAGTGGATTTCTAGATTTTTAACCAACCTAGAAATCCGGATGAGCTTTGCTTACTTCAACGCAAATTTAACTTCATCGATCTTGCCTGTGAACTCGAACTTGCCCTTATTTTCATAGGCAGGGTCGATCGCCGTAATCGAGTCGCGACCCACCTCAAAGGGTTCTAAACCGTGACGGAATAAAGAGCGAGTTAGTTTGCCCTCCCCGGCTGGCTTGTCATTGACAAACAGCCTGAGAGTGCCGCCTCCTTCTTGAGAGCCATCGGGAGTAAACTCGGTCTTGAGGGTAACTTTGCCTTTGGGCAAGGTAACAGTTCCTGGAATGGTGACATTTCCAATATCGACAACCGTATAGCGGAAGTTAGGTTTGTTGTCTTTAACGTACAGCGACCAGCCAACGGAAAAACCACCAGCACAGGTAATAACCCCTTCTGCTCCTTTTTGGGGTATGGTTACATCGGCAGTGATAGTATGCCCTCTGGGGAACAGTTGCGGCCCTATTGGCTCTGGCATGCGGACATTATTGCCGTAGTAAGTCCAGCTAGTTGGAGGTTCACCACTAACTCGGAGTTTGGGATCGAGCCGCTCGGAAAATCGGGGATCGAGGGGAAAAACATCGTACTTCTTGGCTTCCTCGACAAACTTAGCCTGCAATTGCTTCAGTTTTTCGGGATTTTGTGCCGCTAAGTCATTAGCCTGACTAAAATCTTCTTCTAGGTTGTATAGCTCCCAAGGGGCATCTTGGAAATCCCCATAACGACTCGCCGTATCCCAAGGCACACCAAAGTGACTCGAAGCCATCCAGCCATCATCGTAGATAGCACGATTGACAAACATCTCGAAGTATTGGGTGGTTCTTTTGTCCTTAGCATCTGGTTCGTCAAAAGAGTAAACCATACTAACTCCTTCGATGGGCTTTTGGGTAATACCATTAACTTCTTCTGGTTCGGCAATATTTGTTGCTTCTAAAATTGTCGGCACCACGTCGATAACGTGATGAAACTGGGTGCGCATTTCGCCTTGAGACTGAATACCTTTGGGCCAGTGAACCACCATCGGGTTACGAGTTCCGCCTAGGTGACTGGCTACCTGCTTCGTCCACTGGAAGGGAGAATCCATCGCCCATGCCCAACCGACAGGAACGTGGGGTTCGCTCTTTGGATCGCCGATTTCGTCGATTCGATTGATGGTGCTTTTTAGTCCTAACTGAATACCCAGCAGGCTAGCTAGTTCGCTAAAAGTACCTTCTAAACCACCCTCGGCACTGGCTCCGTTGTCGCCAACGATGTAAAAGATCAGGGTGTTGTCTAATTCTCCAGACTGCTCTAAGGAGTCAATCAAACGACCAACGTGATAATCGGTATGCGCCATGAATCCAGCATAGTTTTCCATCAGCCGAGTGTAAACTGTTTTGGCCTCTTCGGGCACCTCGTCCCAGGCTGGTATTTCTTCTGGGCGAGGGGTGAGTTTAGTACCTTCGGGAATGATGCCCATCTCTAGCTGTTTGTTGTAGATCGTTTTCCGTTGCTCGTCCCAACCTTGGTCGAACTGTCCTTTAAATTTTTCTCGCCATTCTGGGGGAGCGTGATGGGGGGCGTGAACTGCTCCCGTGCTGAAGTAGACAAACCAAGGTTTATCTGGGTCAGCAGCACGCACATTGCGCGTCCAGGCGATCGCTTCATCGGTCATATCTACAGTAAAGTGATAGCCTTCTTCAGGGGTTTTGGGGGGATCGACGGGTACGGTATTGCGGTAAAGAGTGGGATAATATTGGTTAGTTTCTCCTTGGTTAAAACCATAGAAATAGTCAAAACCCAGACCTGTAGGCCAGCGATCGAAAGGTCCAGCAGGGCTGATGGCTGGCTCTGGTGTGTTGTGCCACTTGCCAAACATAGCCGTAGCATAACCGTTGTCTTTGAGGGTTTCTGAGACTAGAGCAGTGCTTTTGGGAATGATGCCTGTATAGCCCGGATAACCCGTTCCCATCTCGGTAATGACTCCCGTGCCAACACTGTGATGATTGCGTCCTGTAAGCAAGGCAGCGCGAGTAGGACTACACAGTGCTGTAGTGTGGAAACGTGTGTAGGAAACTCCGTTACTAGCCAGCTTATCTAGGTTGGGTGTGGGTACGGGTCCGCCAAAGGTAGAAGTCATACCGAAACCCACGTCATCTAGCAGGATGATCAATACGTTGGGATCCCCTTCAGGAGCGTCCAATGGCGGCGGATAGCTAGGAACGGAATCTTTATATGTTTTGCCGACTCTGCCCTCAAATACGGGGTCGGGTTTGGGTAGTTGGGTAACCGTCTGAGGGGCTTTATTGAAATTGAATTTGTTGGCGGAATAGTTAGCGGCGATCGCAGCACTACCAAAAGGTAAATTACCTATCAGCAGCAAGGCTATAGAAAGAGCGATCGCAACAACCGTTTTGCCGCACCGATAGAGAAATGAATGTTTCATGATTTTAAGGATTGAAATTCACTGTCTTAGAGTTACGAGTTTGAAACGCAGGGAATATATAAAATAATTAGACCGGAGAATCGTTCCCAGAGCAAATATAAAGCTAGATAGTAGGAAAACTGCCTTCAATCTGCTCTCGTACGAACAATTTAATTGCATTACGTAATTTTTCACAATTTCTCTATAAACAACGCTGAGTTTTCACAGTTGTCCAATATAGAGCAAAGATATAAGAGCCAGATAAGAACTTATAAGAATCTCATCAAAGACAGCGATCGCTAATTCAACTGCAACAAAAGCATCGATTTCAAGGTCGAGTCGGGTATTTATTTATTGGTAGATAATTCCATCCTGAATTAGTTGATTTTGCTGAAAACTTGACCGACCTGGACTAGCATATTGCTCGATTCGCTCGATGGCAGCTAGGATCTCCTTGTGATGTCTTTGGTCCCACTCCAACGTCAAACGCTTTCACGTTGGAAGCTTCTCGTTAAGCTGCTAGAACAATAATTTCCGATTGACGATCTCGAATTGTCTTCCACAGACGGCGCTTACTTTCTTCAGGAGGATGCTGGCGCACCATCTGTTCGATTTCGGTCGTGAGCTGTAACTGCTCGTCAAGAGTTAGCTTTTGGGCTTGGGCAAGTAATTTTGGCAATAGCTCGTAATTAACAGCTGAACCTCCATCAATTTGACTACATTCTCTGTTTCCACTCCCCACAATTCCTTATCGAGATTCACTCTTGTGACTGCCATACTCACTCGCGTTCGGTTCATTCACTCAGATAATTTTTATTATTCGTTCAAAGCCAAAATTCCACGAAACCCGATGTGAGTCGTTCCCGTATCGGGTGCCTGGGATTCTCTTGCCGCAGGACGATAGCGACTGCAATAGTTTTTGGCGCAAAGATAAGAACCCCCTTTGACTACGTGCATGGCTCCGTCAGCAGGTTTTTTGGGGTCGAAACTCTCTTCTTTGGCGGGTCCCGTAGGATCGCTGCTGTGGGCTTTGTTGGCATGGCTAACAGCAAACCAGTCGGAAGTCCACTCCCAGACATTACCAGTCATATCGTACAAACCGTAGCGATTGGGAGAATAGGAGCCGACGGGAGCAGTTCCGATATAGTTATCTTCTTTAGTATTAAAAAAGGGAAAGATTCCCTGCCAGGTATTGGCTTTCTGGGCAGAATACTCATTTCCCCAAGTAAATTTCTTATTCTTTAATCCTCCCCGTGCCGCAAATTCCCATTGAGCTTCAGTAGGCAGGGTTTTACCCGCCCAGTTGGCGTAGGCGACGGCATCTTCATAGGCAATATGAACTACGGGATAATTATCTTTACCTTCGATATCGCTATTAGGTCCATAGGGATGTCGCCAGTTGGCTCCTGGAGTCCAGTGCCACCAGCTTAAATAGGCTATTTGTCGGCTATCTTCCGCAGGAGGCTCAAAGACCAAAGAACCCGCTGCCCTTTGTTCGTCGGGTAAATCGGGAAACTGTTCTTTGGAAAGGGGACGTTCGGCGACGGTTACGTATCTCGTTGCTTCGACAAATTTCGCAAACTCGGCGTTAGTTACTTCGTGTTTGTCGATGCAAAACGGACTCACCGAAATGTCCTCAGCAGCTTGCTCTTCGACAAATTCAGAGTTGTCAGCTCCGATAGTAAAAGAACCTCCTGAGATAAATACCATACCGTTCGGGCAGGAAGAAGCTTTGCTAGCTTGGACTGGTAAAGGAAAACTCAATAAACTAATTAAGGCAATCGTCACAGCAATACCAAAACCCACTAATCGTTTTTCAAGATTATTTCTAAACATTTTTATACTTGCAATATAGATAAACCAATTTATTTCAATACGAGATTAAAAAATCAAAAGAAAAAATAAAGCGATCGCCAATTCTCGATAAAGCAGGAAAGAGGTTTCCCATCTCCCTGCTCTGACTTCAAACGTCATCAGTCTTTCTTTTGACTAAAAACGAATGACTAATGACCAATGACCAATGACCAATGACCAAATCGTTATTGCTAGCTAGCGGGAGGTTTTAGCTTCTCAAGCACTTGGTCGATGGTAAAACTAGCTGCTTCCTGACGTGGAGGATATTCTTTGAAAGTTGCTAAAAAATCGCCTACATATTCCTGAGCCGGTACCAATAAGAATACATGATCGATCGTCCAATCCCAGTAAGTATTAGAAGTAATACTGGCTCTTTCATAAGGATCGGTGCGGAGATTGTAGATCCAGGGTATTCGAGTTGCCACAAATGGCTCAGTCCAGAGATCTAAAGTACCGGGTGTCCGCTGCTGGGCAAAGTGTAGTTTCCAGTTGTCATAGCGTAGTGCTAGCAGGTCGCCGTCATCGGAGAAGTAAAAGATCGACTTTCTGGGACTATGCTCTTCCTGTCCTGTTAGGTAGGGCAAAATATTGTAGCCATCTAGATGTACCTTAAATCTCTTGTTGCCTGCTCGGTAATTATTTAACAGTTTTTCCTTAATGTCTGGTTCTCCGGCAGCAGCTACCAAAGTAGGCATCCAGTCTAGGTGAGAGACAATCTCGTTGGATACCGAACCTGGTTCGATATGTCCGGGCCAGCGCACGAAAGCAGGTACGCGGAAAGCACCTTCCCAGCCAGTATCTTTCTCGCTGCGAAAGGGAGTCATCGCAGCATCGGGCCAAGAGTTCATGTGAGGACCGTTATCGGTGCTATACATGACTATCGTATTGTCGGCAATTCCTGCCTCATCGATCGCATCTAAGATCTGACCGACGTTTTTGTCGTGGTCGATCATCGTATCGTGATAGAAGGACTGCCAGCGTCCTGCTTGACCCAAACTTTCGGGCTTGGTATGGGTGCGGAAGTGCATGTGGGTGAAGTTCGTCCACATAAAGAACGGTTCTCCAGCCTGCGCTTGCTTCTTGACATATTCAACAGAGCGATCGGCAATATCATCGTCGATAGTTTCCATCCGCTTGCGAGTTAGAGGACCCGTATCTTCAATTTTTCCATCTGCGAAGGAATGCAAGACTCCACGAGGACCATATTTTTTACGAAACTCTGGATCTTGGGGATAGTCCGGTAGTTCTGGTTCTTCCTCGGCGTTAAGGTGATAGAGGTTGCCGTAAAATTCGTCAAAGCCATGAGCCGTAGGCAAAAATTCATCCTTATCGCCTAAGTGATTTTTACCAAATTGAGCGGTAGCGTAACCCTGAGCTTTCAACATTTCGGCAATAGTCGGATCTTCAGCTCGCAGACCCAAATCGGCACCGGGAAGACCAACTTTACTCAAACCAGTGCGGAAAACGCTCTGTCCGGTAATAAAAGCCGATCGCCCTGCGGTACAGCTTTGCTCGCCGTAATAGTCGGTGAAGGTCACTCCTTCTTTAGCCAGGCGATCTATATTGGGAGTGCGGAAGCCCATCAGACCCTTAGTATAGGCACTGATGTCGCTCTGCCCGATATCGTCACCCCAAATCACTACAATATTGGGTTTATCAGAGCTTCGAGTGGTAGTCAGTTGGGCGATTTTCTGCGATGCAGGTTTCAAATCGCTCGAGGAATAGTCTGCTGCTAAAGCTACACTATTGCTCCAAGTACCGAGATTAAACAGCATCAGTAAAGATGCTGCGATCGCTATCTTAGCAACACGGAGTAGCCTTATTAGCATTTTTTTACTTCGTTTGACTGCTTCTAGAGCAAAAGAAATACATTTCATTGAAAAACTAATTTTTTCTCTTGGTTGAATTTCGTTACCAAGAGAAAAATACTACGAAAATATCTGGATCTTATAAGAACTTGTAAGAAAGTTATAAAAATACATTGAATTAATCTTGGGTTAAGATTGCTGCTGCCATAACGCTGGTGATAAATATGATTTTCTGATTTAAATTAGCTGTCAATATCGACCAGACAGAGCGGAAAAAATAAGACGATGGGGAACGCAAATTATTTATATAAGTAGCTAGGCAGAATTAAATATAAAACGTTTTAAGTGGTAATCGCTTTGTTCACTTCGACGATTCATTCCTTGAATAATTGTCATAGCCAGATCGTATTCATTATCAAAGATACGCCCAGCAATTTCATGGGTTTTGAGTTGATGCCACTGTGTTTCAATCTTATTCAATTCGGGACAATAAGGAGGAAGAAAAAACAATAACAATCCTTGTTCTGACCAACCTTGCCAACAGGCACGAACTTCCTGACTTTTATGTATAAGACTGTTATCTTGAACAACAACAGTAAGTTTTCCTGTTTTCTCGAATAAAGAAGCAGCTTTTTGGGCAATCCAGTTCATTACTTTGATATAGCTTTGACTCTTGAAGCCACCTTGGGCTAGACCATATTCCAAGCTTTTTCCTTCTTGCCATAGACCTAAAATACTGATTCTTGAACCATATCGTTTTGGACTTTGTTGGAGACACTTCTGCTCCCCAATTAGACTATAACTATAGCTCACTGGACTCCATAAACAAAACCCTGCCTCATCTAGATATTTCAAGTCTATGTAACCTTCCTTAGCTGCAATTTTTAGCAGATCTAAGTCAGCCTTCTTAATTTGTTTGAGAGGTTGATTTTGTTTTTTTCTGTGGCTCTGTCTGGTTCTTTTCCAGCGATATCTTTTTTTTTAAGATTCTTCTTAAGCGATCGCTACTTAAATCTACTGCCCTCTTCTGCTTTAGTTTTCGGGCAAGTTGAGTACTGTTATAAGTTCGTTGCTCCTGATTTAAGCAAGTTTCTATGTATTCAATATCTTCGGTTTTCCACTTGGTTTTTGCTCCTCTTCCAGGTTCTTCCCACAATCCTACTAACCCTCTAGCTTCCCAACGTCTAATGGTTGCTCTGAGCGTGTGTTCGTGACAATTAAATATTCTGGCAATTTCTGGCACGTTTTTGCCTTGAGCATTTAATTTGAGCATATGTGCGCGGTCGCGAGTCCGATATGGAACTGAAATTGCTTTACGTAATTCGGCTAAGGTTTTTTCTTCTTCAGGATTCAGTTTTATACGCAGTGGTGCTGGCATACTTGGTTCATGTTCTGTCCTTTCTATCTTATATTTAATTACACCCACCTACTTAAATCTAAATTCATCAGAAGTAATATGATGCTTAAGTCTATCGAACATCAGTTTGACGAGTTGTATGACTCTGAAACTATCGGTAATCTATCCTTCAAACAAGATAACTTTGTATATCTAGTTACGAGTTTCTTATATGTTGCAGGTACCCTTTCATCAAAGCTTAAACACTTATTTTTTGTGGAGAAAAGAAGTTCATGGAGCTAATGGAGCGATTAGAAACTGCTTTAGCCAATGTTATTTTTATCTTAGAGTGACTGCTAGAAGCGATCGCGGTTCTTTGCGTCTTGTTAGGTCTTATCGCAACTTTACGGTTAGTTTTTACAATTACTCGCCGTCAGCAGATGCCGTTTCCTTCTTTATTGGTTCGCCTCCGCTTTGGTATTTGGCTAGCTTTGGCACTAGAATTTCAACTTGGAGCCGATATTTTAGCAACTACCATTACTTCCAATCTCGAAGCACTGGGTAAGTTAGCAGCGATCGCCGTAATTCGTACTTTTCTTAACTATTTCCTCAATAAAGAACTGGAAACAGTCTACGAGCTTCAGGAATCCGGTAGGGAAGGTCTATCTGAAATTACTAATTAAAAGATGGATGGAATAATTAAACCTGATTAGCTCTCTGTGTTTTGTCGAGTGACTGGATTTAACGGCGGTAGGCTGAAGGTAAAACTAGGGGAGTCAGGCAACTGTGGTAATTTAGATTTCCGGATTTGAGATAGTGCCTTCATTAGTGCCCGACCAGACCAAGCGGACGGAGACTCGGTGCTGTTTTGAGGGGCAAATAACCTATACTCTAGCTCACGAACGGCTTGGGTTAATGGCGAACTGTTTGCTCGCTCTAAAAAATTTTCTAAAATGACGGGATCTGGTGACGGTTGGATACTAGCCAACCAGGCTATCAATTGAGACCAAGTAGCCTCTGGGTCGTTGCTGAGGGAGGCATGACATAGTCGTTGCCATTGATATCGTTCCGAGTTCTGACGGTGCTGGCGAAAGCGCTGCCACTTAGCCTGTAGCGAGGAGCGAAAGTAAACCAGTACGCTGATAAGAGTCAACAGCCCCGCCAACCAAGGCAACAACCGAACGAGCAACTGCTGTGCTGTAGGTTTGACCCACACTTTCACCGCAGGGAGCGTATCCGTCTCCAATGATTGGGTGCGCGTGTCCCACCAGTAGATTGTCTGCTCGGGTAGCTGGTAATTCCCCGGCTGCTGGGCTACATAGGAAATGCGATCGCTACGACTGGCTTTAAACTGTCCGCGCTCAAATTGATTTGTTAGCTTGGGCGGGTCGGGATAGACCGACAGCCCCGGTATGTCGGTTACTGAGATTCCAGGCAACATAGCTACCAGGGTATCTGCTGCTGTCAACTTCACTGTGCGCTCTAAAATATCTCCCGTGTGAAGTTGTCGGAGTCGAGAGGGATCGGAAGTCCCCTGAATTTTCAGTTGAGTCTCTAGGTGAAGCTGAGGAGTAGCCACGATCGCGCGATCGCTCCGAACCGTTAAGTCGGGAGGTAGTCGAGCCAAAAAATCAACGCTCGGTGTGGATAGGCTGACCGGCTCATTAGTTGAGTTTCCCAAACGAGCGGGAACTACGGTCGGAGAGAGTTCGGGAATGACATAGCGACCGGGCAGTTGGGGAAATAGAAAATAGGTGCGCCGCTGACCGGCGTAGAACTTGCCATCAATCCTTTCGTTCAAGTTAATTGAGGCAGTGGGAGGCAGCAGCGCGATCGCGTCTTCTATTTGAATTTCGGGAAACTGGGGTGCTTTGGCAAACCAAGTATCTACAAACACATCTACTTGGAACTCTACCTGTTGACCGACTACGGGATGTTCGGGTTTCAGATTAGTTCGGACTAGTACCGATGGCGACTCGTCGGTGAATGACGATTCATCGGCTAATGCTGCCAGGGGATATCCGCCAACACTGATAAAGATAGAGATAATCAGCATAACGACAAACCCCGACCATAACCGTTTCATCAAGGAGAGGGCAAGTGAATAGGTTTTTTTGGCACTGGCAAATTTCATACGGCCTCCTCAGTCGCGGATTCTGACTCTAGCTGATAGCGGAACTTCTGCTTTAAGAAATCGGCGGGGGTGGTTTGCACATTTTGCAGCCACAAATCTGTCATGCCAATGGCACCAAGACCGTCCTGATTTGGTCGCGGATGGTCGTTTTCCCGCTCGGGCGGTGGCGTGTCGTCTTCAACTACCTTATCGGCTTTGAGGTCGCCCTCCTGTTCTTCGGGTCGCTGTTTGGCTAATTCCCGCTCCCGGTCTAATCGGGCTTGTACTAAGTCTCGATTGGCTTGGGCATCGGCATAGTCTAAACGCATACCCAGGACGCGATCGTAATATTTCAGCGCGGTTTTATAGTCCTCCTGCTGAGCGTAAGCATTGGCTAGGTCAAAATAGACCTCTGCAGTTTTGGGAGTAACTCGGGCGAACTGCTCTGTCGCCGCTTCAAAGTCTTCGTTTACATAGTAAGCTATCCCCTTCCAGAGCGGATCGGTAAACCGTTCGGCAGCCTCAGCATAGCGATCGCGATCGAGTAGCCAGCGCCCCTGCTGGTCGGGGGTGAGCCAGAGGTTGAGAAAAGAGTTAGGGAGGTTGGCGAGATAGAGAGGGGGATATGGAGGTTGTATTGATTCGTGTAGGGGAGCCGCGATCGCCCCCTGTGTCCACAACAAATATCCCAGCAAAAACCCGGCGAGCCATTGAATAGTCCAGCCCCGACGAAACCAGAACAGCATCAGTACCGCTAGAGGATAGATGAGCCAGTGACCTTCGTTACGCCAGCGATCGCTCTCTGATTCCCGTACCCGAGCTAAATGGCGCTGAATATGCTGATTCAGGCGACGAATGTCGGTAGTGTCGGCAGTAACTTCGGTGACATAAATTCCAGCCTGGCGGCTAAGGGCATCCAAACCCTGGCGATCGAGGCGACTATAGGTAGCGACGGAAGCGGCATCGGCGTTGGGGATGTTTCCCCCAGCAACCGTGCCAACCCCCAGGACAACCACGTCATTTTGGCTCTGACGCTGATAGTCGGTAAAAACCGCAGTCGAATCGGTACCGATGCCGTCGGTGACAAACACGATGCTGCCAGGAACGGTGGCTTTCGAGAGAGTAGCTTCAGCAACTTCGAGAGCCAAAGCGGGGGCATTTCCCGAACGAGGCATAATCTCTGGCGACAGGTCAGCCAGATACGTCTCAATAATGCGCCTATCTTCCGTGAGGGGCATGACTAAGTGAGCACTGCCTGCATAGGCGACCAAAGCCGTTCGCCCCGTGCTGCGCTGCGCCAACAAATCGCGAACTTTCTGCTTGCCCCGTTCCAATCGGGAAGGCTGAATATCGGTCGCCGTCATTGAAGAAGACAGCTCGATGGCGATAACTAAGGGGGCTTCATCCTCAGAAAACGGGGAGGGCTCCCGCTGCCAAGTGGGGCCTGCCAGAGCCAAAATCGCTAGTACTAAGGAAGCAACCAGCAGCCGATAGGGACGTAACTGTTGCTTCTCTATTGGTTTGTCTATCAAATAGGGCAACAAATTGGGGGCAATCAGCTTGTTCCACTGCGACTGTGCCTCCTGCTGATTTCGCAGTAAGAAAAACAGCCAGAGGGCAGGAATTAGGACTAACAGCCAGAGGGGATAGATGAAATGGAAGTTGAGAGACATAGCAGTGAAAGTGGTGGAAAGCGATCGGTAAGTAGGAGAATGGGGTCGTTTTCAGCCGACTCGATCTGGCGACGGTCTAAGCTCTACGCTTCACTTGCTTCTCGTCTACGTAACGCCATCAGCAAATGATAACCCAAAGTCAACAGCAGAACTCCAGCGAGGGGAATGGGAAACAGGTCGCGTTTGGGTTGGTAGGAACGGCTGTCAAATTCTTGAGGTTCGAGCTTGTCGAGGGTGTCATAGATGGTGGCAAGTCCTTCGCGATCGCTGGCGCGAAAGAACTGACCGCCAGTTTGGTCGGCGATGTCTTGAAGAGCCGCTTCGTCCAGTTTTTGTTCGCCGACGGTGGCGGGGTCGCCGATGGCAACGGTATAGATAACAATACCTTTTTGGGCAGCAATTTCGGCGGCTTTCGCGGGCGGTACTAGGCTGCCAGTGTCATTGCCATCGGTGAGGAGGATTGCCACTCGCTTTTCGGTTTGACTCGTTTCAAAAGTTTGGATGGCGAAGCCGATAGCATCTCCTAACATAGTTTGGGCTCCTGCCATTTTGCTTTGAGCTTCGTTGAGTAGAAAGCGGGAGAGGTCCAGGTCTTGGGTAAAGGGAACTTGCAGGTAGGCTTTAGTACCGAAGAGAATCAGTCCTAGGCGATCGCCCTGCCGTCGCTCGATAAAGTCATCCAGCACTAGCTTGACAGCTTGGAGACGATCTATGGAATTACCCTGCTCGTCGGTAAAGTCTCTAGCTTCCATCGACTGCGACAAATCCACCATCAGCATTAAATCCCGTGCCGATCGTACCTGAGTGATGGGTTCTCCGAGCCATTGAGGTTGAGCCAGGGCTACAATTAACAATCCCCAGCACAAAGGCACTAACAGCCGCTGCGCCCAGTTCGGCTTCAGGATCGAAGCTCCTTTGGTAGGAGTTTGACCGGTAAGGGAGACCAGGTTCTGAAAAAACGGCACCCGCAAACCCTCTTGGGGAGTAGCATAGGCGGGTGCCCACCGCCGCACGAGCAGAGGAAGGGGTAGGAGCAGGAAGAGATAGGGAAGGGCGAAAGTAAGCATTGAAGGATAAAAACGGATAGATGAGTTAAAGATGAATTTTGGCGCTCTTTCTCTAGTGACCATTTTTTGAATTCAAAATGCAAAATGCAAAATTTTGAATAAATAATTTAAAAATTGATTAATTGCTGGGTTTCAAGCCCCCGCTAATAGTAATGCGCGAATTTTTAATTGGTCATTTTGAATTGTTCTGACTGCTAGGGCTTAGTTCGGGGTCGAGCTTGGAGTCGGGTTTGATGGCTAGCAATCCAGTTACGAGCAGCGGAGATTAACCCGTTAACTACCAAAGCGCTAAGTTGGGCAATGGCTTCTGGAGGCTGATAGGGCAGTTGGGAAAGTAGGCGTCCGTCACCACGTATAAAGTCATCGCCGTTATAGGTGCTATCTAAAAAGGTCAGCCAGTCATCGCCATACAGTTGAGCTACCTGCTCCCGGGGATAGACTGTTAATGCCGTTCGTTTCAAGAGCGCTGGTAGTTCCCGTAGTGCTTCTGTCTTGGTACTCGATTGCCGGGAAAGCCGCTCTAGTTCCGCCAGTCGTTTCAGCGCAGCGCGACGATAGCGGTTTTGACGCCAGATGCGATAGCACTGAATGCCCCAAAGCATCAGACCGAGTAGTGCAACACCTGCGAGAATTGCCCAACCCACAGTCTGAGGTCGATAGTTGGGAGGCTCGGGTAAAGCGATCTCTCGCAACCCGTTAAGCATGTAGTTGCCAAAGCTAGGATCGGTTAATCTTTCGGCAGCAGTCATCGGCTTCCTCCTAACAGTCGTCTGAGTTGAGCGGTCACGTCTTCGCTAGTACTAATTTGCAACAAGGGAACGTCCTGTTTCAGCAGAATGGTTTTTCCCCTAGTCAGCCTTTCTTGAAACTGATTCTGATATCGCTGTCGCAGGGAAGTGTTATTGCTGTCGATCGCCAGTTGTCGCTCTCCATCGCTTAGGGTCAACCGTCCGGCTTGAGGTAAGGCGGTTTCTAGAGGATCGTAGATGAAGGCAACGATGACATCGTTGTGTTGGGAGAGACGGGTCATCAGGCGGCGAGTTTCAGCATCGGCTCCGTTGAGGTCGCCGACCAGACAGATTAGGTGGTCGTGGGTGACGGTCCGGACGGCTTCTGTCAGTGCCTGGTTGAGCATGGCAGGGTTGGCGACAATCTCCCGATCTAGCTTTAGAGCCTGATTTTTGGTAGCGATCGCCTTGAGAATGCGCATAACTCGCTCGCGACTGCGGTCGGGACGAATCTGCACTAAATCGGAGTCGTCGAACACGATCGCTCCCACCCGGTCTCCAGCATCTACCACACCCCAGGCAGTTAGTGCTGCGACCTCGGCAGCGGTCACCGATTTCATCGCCCGTTGGCTGCCGAAAAACATGGAGAGACGCTGATCGACAATCAGCAGCGTCGGGCGATCTCGTTCTTCGGTGTAGACCCGTGTATGGGTCTTGCCTGTACGGGCCGTCACCTTCCAGTCAATGGTGCGAATATCATCCCCCGGTTGATAGCGGCGCAATTCTTCAAAATTTAGCCCCCGTCCCCGCAGGCGAGAAGCATGACGACCGGCCAATAAACTGTTGATGGGCTGACGCGGTAAGAAGCTGAAGCCCCTGGCCTGATAACGCAGACGCGCCAGTCGGTCGAGGCTAATGTAAACGCCGTTCATCTTTCCTACACCACTGCCACTAATTTCACGATTTCCTCAACTACCCGATCGCTCGTAATCTGCTCCGCTTCTGCTTCATAGCTGAGAGCGATACGATGACGCAGCACGTCTTTGGCGATCGCTCTAACATCATCGGGGGTGACAAAATCGCGACCCTGCAGCCAGGCATGTACCCGCGATGCTTTGTCTAGGCCGAGAGAGCCGCGCGGACTAGCACCAATCTGAATCCAGGTGCGGAGCTCGGAACTATAGCGTTCTGGATAGCGAGTGGCAAATATCAAATCGGTGATGTAGGCTTCGATCGCTTCCGAGACATGGACATCCTCAATACCCTGACGGGCATCAAAAATCGCCTGTTGGGGTACCGTCACTTTTTCTCCCGGTCCGGCTTTCTGCTGTTTTTCTTCTCCTCGTACCAGACGAATTATCTGCTTTTCGGACTCCTCATCAGGATAGTCGATATAAATTTTCATCAGAAACCGATCCATTTGTGCTTCGGGTAGGGGATAGGTGCCTTCCTGCTCGATGGGGTTTTGGGTAGCCAACACCATAAATAAATTGGGTAGCCGATGGGTAGTACCAGCAACGGTCACCTGCCGTTCTTCCATGGCTTCTAGTAGGGCAGCCTGTACCTTAGCTGGGGCGCGGTTAATTTCGTCAGCTAGTACCAGGTTGTTAAAAATCGGTCCTGGCTGAAACTGAAAGGTACCGCCTTCTGGAGTGTTCTGGTAGATTTCCGTACCCGTGACATCCGAGGGCAATAGATCGGGGGTAAACTGAATGCGACTGAGTCCGGCATCTAAGGTCTTAGCCAGGCTCTTAACGGAGCGAGTCTTGGCTAGTCCCGGCAGTCCCTCTAACAGCACGTTGCCGTTAGACAGCAGGGCAATTAGTAGCCGCTCGACCACATAATTTTGACCGATAACGGAGCGCTGCATTTCAGCCTGGATGGTTTTGACTGCTTCAAGACTCGATTGGCTAGTAGGTGAGATAGTCATGGCTATTTTGGAGGCGATCGAGTATGGAGTTATTAAAGGAAAATAAAGATATCATTGTCAAGACTGCGGTGGCTATTTCCGATCTCGTTACGAACCACAACGTGTCTTCAGCAACAGTTACTTTATTCATTGCATTGTTCTCTAATTAAGTTAAATGGTTGCGATCTTGTTGGAGCGAGATTTAAATAGACTGGAATAGCAAAAGTTCCACCCTTTGCAGTTATACCTGAGTTAGTTTATCACTAAAAAATAGGCGTTGCACAACTGATGAATGATACCCGATTTTGAAACATGGAGAATTAATTGAAAAACTATCAAAAAATATCTACTCTAGATTGCATCATCTTGTAACTGTGCAACGCCGATAAATTTATGGAATAAATATCGAGCAGTCTCAATAGGCGTTGTTGCATGAATTAGAACAAGGCAAGAAACAAACGCTAAATCTAAAATTAATTAAATCATGAAGCAACAATGTAACTTTCTGGCTTGCAGAGTTGAATCATGCGATTAAGAGCGACACATTGTAAAAACAACTCCACCGCCTGATTCTCAAATTGGCGAGACGCTAGTTCCCCGCCAAAAGTGCATTTAAGTCGAAACATCGTCGTTTCTGCTATTGAGCGTCGATGATAACCACTTTCTCTTTTCCATTTTTTCCGTCCCATTTGACGAATTGCTCTCAAATTTTCATCTCTTGGTAACGGTGGTTTTTGACAGTTGCCATGCTGCTTGGTTTTGGCGTTTTTGCGAGGCGGAATAATAGCTTTAGCTTGCCTTTTTTGTATTGCTTCATAACATCTTTGTGTGTCGTAAGCCCCATCAGTAGATACTTGCTGAATATTATCTTCTGTTTCCTCTAAAATATCCTCCAAAACTTGAGAGTCGTGATAATCATTCGTAGTTGCTACAGCACTGACTATTTCGCCTGTCGCTTCATCTATTCCCAAATGCAGTTTTCGCCATGTTCGTCTTTTAGAAATTCCGTGCTGTCTAGTTTTCCATTCTCCCTCGCCGTATACTTTTATCCCAGTAGAATCTATGACTAAATGACGCGGGCGACTACTTTTTTTTTTCCACTGGCAACTCGATTTTCAATCTACCTAAACGTCTTGACACAGTACTATGGTCAGGAACAGGTAAATTAATGTTCATCAACTGCAATATTGATTCGACAAATCCCTGAGCTTGCCTTCCTGCCAACGAAAAGACACTTTTTATAGTACTCATTGTCGCGATCCCTTCGGGGTACGCGAAGCGTAATCGCAATGTCATTATAAGTTTTTGATGCTCCCCTTTTCCTTGTCTTCGACCGTATAAACCATTCAAAACTTTTAGATAAACTCAATACATTTCCTACCTGTAGGAGACAAATAAGAGCTTGGCTAAAAGCAGATATCTGTGATTTTGTAAATCACACCAGGACACCAAACCATCAGGGAACGCCCCAGGGCGGCGTTATAAGCCCACTCCTATCAAACATAGCCCTACATGGAATGGAAACACGAATTAAGGAATACGCTGCATCTTGGAAAGGATGTAAAAGAGATAACATCAATTCTATATCCTTAATCAGATATGCAGATGATTTCGTCATAATTCATGAAAGTCTTGAAATAATAAAACAAAGTCAAGAGATTATACAAGAATGGTTAGCCCAATACAACCTAGAATTCAAACCAGAAAAAACCAGAATGGTACATACCTTAGAAGAATTGAATGATACGAAACCAGGATTTAACTTCTTAGGATTTAACATCAGACAATTTCCAGTAGGAAAATATCAAACTGGAAAAAACACCAATGGAAGAAAACTAGGATTCAAAACGATAATAAAACCTTCAGAAGAAAGCCTAAAAAGTCACTACGACAATATAGCTAATACCTGTAAGGAATATAGGGCATCATCACAAAAAACCTTAATAGTCAAACTAAACCCAATAATAAGAGGATGGTGCAACTACTTTAAAACAGTAGCAGCTAAGTCATCTTTCTCAAAAATGGGAAGACTGACATATTTAAGGTTAGCTAGATGGACATACAGAAGACATCCAAATAAAGGAAAAAGATGGATTGTCAAAAAATACTGGACAAGCGAAGGAAAAGATAACTGGGTATTTGGAGATAAAAAAGGCTGTACCTTAATAAAACATACAAAAACAGCCATAAACTATCACACCAAAGTCAAAGGAGAAAAATCACCTTACGACGGAGATACATTATATTGGGCAAAAAGAATGGGTGAACACCCAGAACTTAAAACCCAAACAGCCAGATTGCTTAAAAAACAAAACGGCAAATGTAACTGGTGTAATCTCTCCTTTCAGGAAGACGATACTATCGAAAACGACCATATTACCCCTACAAGATTAGGCGGTACAAACTCAATAGATAATCGTCAACTTCTACATAAACATTGTCACGATATAAAAACCAAAGACGACCTTAAGAGCATTAAAGCTCACAAAAGGAAAAAGGAAAATCAAAAGCTAACCAAATGGTTTAATCAACTAAATTGGGTATGGTCTGATGACATTCCAACACTAGTCAATGGTGAGGTACTCATAAAAGAGCCTAAGAATAGAGCAGCCGTGTGCGGTGAAAGTTGCAAGCACGGTTCCGAAGACGAGTCGCTTCGGTGACGAAGCGGCTTAGTTTACCAACATAAAACTGTTGCCTATACAAGTCAACTGATAAATTGGCAGACTAAATGAATCGATAAATAGCTCATCAAAAGTAAGAAAAAAGAAGTAAGTATTAGATACCTGACGGGGTGACAACCCTGTGAGAAGTCAGACAGTGTAGGGAACAGAGACAA
>NZ_JBKGTY010000002.1:0-94600 GCF_053543375.1 Myxosarcina sp. GI1(2024)
TCAGCAAAGGTATTCTATCTTATTTTGTCTGTTTAAATTGTTTAAGTACCGTTAGCCAATATCTTTTACACTTGAATTATTCTAATCCTTTAAAAGAGCGCGATCGTAATACTGCCAAAAATACTGACTTGTAAAAAACTAAATTATCAAAGCACTTTAAATAATTAGCTTGGTAAAGTCAATCCAGAGTTTCGCTTTAAGCGATAATGAATTCTCTTGGCGTTTTATGCAACGATTTTTTGTGCGTTACGAAAACACTACTAATTAGTGGTAATTACTTACTGATTAGAGTCATTTCGGTTCATGCTAATGTATAATCTTTCTGTACTTATCTGTGCCGTGGTATGAGATTGCTTTAGAAAATTTAGAACACAATTCAACTCAAAGTAGAGCGAGACAATTAGCTCTTGAAACAGGACGGCTTTACTATGGGTGGGTATAAGTTAGGAATAGTTTCGGCTAAAAACGAAATAGCTATACAAAATGACATCAATGCTCGTCTAATAAGATAAATTTAGTTTTAATTTAAAATTATATCTGTAATAATTAAGATTGCATTGCGAGTAATTTAAATACTTTCGTAAATTTGAGTAAGAGAGGAAGTTTAATACGCTTCTCAAATAATTGTTCGTCATGCGGGGACAAGGGAAAAGGGCAAAGGTATGTATTTTATTCCTATTCCCTATTCCCCATTCCCTATTCCCTATTTTTCTACATCCCAGGAAGGTTCAAACCACTGGTCAGTTCTTCCATGCGCGATCGCATCATTTCTGTAGATTTACTGTAGGCATCTTTCATGGCTACAGTAACCGATTCGGACAGAGTTTCTGCACCTTGTCCGAGGGCATCGGGAGAAATTTCTACGCGACGGGGTTCTTGATTGCCGCTCATCACCACTTTAACTAAGCCATCGGGGCTAGCACCTTCGATTTCTAACTGTTCTAGTTCGGCTTGAAGTGCCTGGGCACCTTGTTGAACTTCCTGAGCTTTTTGAAAAGCGTTAGCAAGTTCTCTCATTCTTCCTAGTGGACCTTTTCCTACCATGTTGATTATTGATTATTTACGCTGTTAACTACAATATTATTAGAACGGTCAATTTTGCGATAAAATCGAGTCACCTAGAATTCTCCTATTAGTCTAACTTCTGGCTCTAAAGTTACCGACCAACGATATTCTACTTTTTCTTGAATGTAACGAATTAGGCTAAAAACATCATTGGCGGTAGCCGCACCACAGTTAAGAATAAAGTTAGCGTGACGATGGGCGATTTGAGCATCGCCAATTTGATATCCTTTTAAGCCAAGCTGTTCGATCAACCAACCTGCAGCGTGGGGTTGGGGGTTGCGAAACACGCTACCGCAGCTAGGAAGATTATAGGGTTGAGTAGTTTTGCGCTGCGTCCAATTTTGTTGAGAGCTCGCCCAGATTTCCTCTTTGGTAAACCCCGGCTCTAACTGCATTGTGGCTTTGACTACCAGTCGGTTATCTCCTTGTAAATTAGAAGTGCGATAGGCGTAGTTTAGCTCTTCAGGTTTGAGTTGTTCGAGCCTACCGTCAGGAGATAGTACGGTTGCGCTGACTAAAATATCTGCCATACAATGCCGATGTGCCCCAGCATTCATCACGACTCCTCCCCCTACAGTACCCGGAATACCCACCGCCCACTCCAATCCTTTCAAACCTCTTTTGGCGGCTTTCCAAGCTAATTTGGCGATCGCCTCTCCGCCTTCGGCAGTGAGTAAACCCGTTTCTAAATCGAATTGATAGCCGCGAAGATTGCGCGTCGAAATAGTCAATCCAGGGATGCCGCGATCGCTAATCAGTAAATTCGAGCCGGCTCCCAATACAGTTAAAGGCAAATCTTGCTGTTGATACCATTCAAAACAAACTGATAATTCTTGCCAATTTTTGGGTGCAGCGTACCATTCAGCTTTTCCTCCTACCTTATAAGAAGTTTGAGGAGCTAGAGATATGCTGGAGTTTATCAAACGCAATGCTGATAATCGTTCATCGTTCATCATCGATCGTTCTGGGTATGATTTGATTGAGATTTCCCGCCCCGAGGAACATTGCTAAATCTCCCGACTGCAAAATTTCATCGTTGAGAAACTCGTGGAGAGATGTCAGCTCGCCATGATAATAAACTCGTTCGTGATGTTTGGCAATCTCCGCTGCTAAAATTTCGCCGCTAATGCCTTCAATCTTGCTTTCCCCCGCACTGTAAATATCGGTAATAACTACTATGTCGGCATTATTAAAAGCTTTAGCAAATTCTTGAAGAAAAGTTTGAGTACGAGTGTAGCGATGGGGTTGAAAAATAGCTACGACTCGCTTTAGGTTAAAATCTCCCCGGACTCTCAAACGTGCCGCAGCCAAAGTCACCTCGATTTCACTGGGATGATGGGCATAGTCATCGATAAAGATAATGCCCCCAGCTTCGCCGCGATATTCAAACCGCCGTTTAGTGCCCCCAAAACTAGCTAGAGCCGAGGCGATCGCCCTAAATTCCAAACCGAGGTTTCTACCTACTGCAACTGCTGCTAGAGCGTTACTGAGATTGTGTTTGCCAAGCAACTGTAGCTCTAATTCTCCCAAACATACTCCTCGTTCCCAGACTTTAGCTTTGCTACCGCGCTGGTGATAGGTTGCCTCAGTTACGGTATAGTCTGCCCCAAGCTCTGGATCGAGACTGTAGCCGATCGTAATGGCTAGTTCCTCACCAATGAGAGGATCGTCGAGACAGCCGATTAACGTCTTGCACTGAGTCGCAAAAGTCTGAAAAATATCTACTACTTCGCTAATATTTTTATAGCGATCCGGATGGTCTAACTCAATGTTGGTAATTACACCAATACTGGGTGAGTGTTTGACCAATGAACCATCCGATTCATCAGCTTCGGCTACCAAAAAATCGCTATTACCCACCCGAGCATTACCCTGCCAAGCATCCACCTCACCACCAACGATAATTGTCGGATCGAGATCGGTTTCCAATAGCAGATAGCCAATCATACTGCTGGTGGTAGTTTTGCCATGAGTTCCCGAAACGGCAATGCTCTGATACTCATTGATTAACGCCGCTAGTAAATCGGAGCGATGAAAAATCGGACAGCCTAATTCTACCGCTGCTTGATACTCGGGATTATTAGGCGCGATTGCTGTAGAACAAATTACTTGAGGCAATAACTCCCCGGAATTTTTTATTACCGAGCCACTATGCTGGGGGAGAGATTCGTCGCTTTTAGTCGCTGCCAATGTAGATATAGGCAGTCGCTCTGCCATGCGATCGACAAAAAAACTGAGATTTTTCGCCTCTTGACGATTAAAAACATTTGCACCTAGAGATTTGAGGCGATGGGTAATATGACTCTCTTTAAGGTCAGAACCCGATACTGGCAAATTTCGTCGAGCAACAATATAAGCCAAGGCTGACATTCCAATGCCACCAATTCCAATAAAGTGAAACGATCTGCCTGTTAAATCTACTTTTGTCACTCTTAGATCTCCTTACGTAACTCACACGACACAAAAACACGGCTCGGCATTGCTGCTCGACAATACGGGCTATGATAGCAGTAATTTTTTAGACTTAGGGAGAAACAAGTAGTAATAAACCACTAATTTAGTGGTTTAATTCGTTTATAATCTAAAACTCAGCACTTTAATGTCTGTGGCTGCAAATAATGTCATCATCAGCCCTAAAAGTATCAGACCGATTGACAATTCGAAGACTTTTTTGTTTGTTCGTCCAAGCTTACTTTGTTATTACTATCGAACTTTTTATTCAACTAATCGATCGCAATTAATATCATGAAATGTTCGTGCTTTACGATATCATTAGTCTTATTAAGAATGTTTTAATCTATTAACCTAAGAATTAGAGGGCAATAAGTAGTGGTTAGAGTAGCAATTAACGGTTTTGGACGTATCGGACGTAACTTCTTAAGATGCTGGCTAGGAAGAGAAAGCAGCAATCTCGAAGTAATAGGAATTAACGATACTTCCGATCCCAACACTAATGCTCACCTATTGAAATACGATTCAATGCTGGGCATTTGCGATGCCGATATCAAAGCTGATGCCAATTCTTTGATCGTAAATGGTAAAACAATCAAGTGCGTATCCGATCGCAATCCTTTGAACTTACCTTGGAAAGAGTGGGATATCGATGTCGTTATCGAATCTACTGGGGTTTTTCGCGATGAAGCAGGTGCGGGCAAACACATACAAGCTGGTGCTAAAAAAGTTATTATTACCGCTCCTGGAAAAGGAGGCAACATTGGAACTTATGTAATAGGTGTCAATGACAAAGATTACAAACATGGCGAATTTAACGTTCTCAGTAACGCAAGCTGTACTACCAACTGTCTGGCTCCCATAGCTAAAGTCATCCATGAAAAATTTGGCATTATCAAAGGAACTATGACTACAACTCATAGCTATACTGGCGACCAACGCATTCTCGATGCCAGCCATCGCGATTTACGTCGAGCCAGAGCCGCAGGAATTAATATCGTTCCTACCTCTACTGGTGCAGCTAAAGCTGTGGCATTGGTCTTACCCGAACTTAAAGGCAAGTTAAACGGTATTGCTTTGCGCGTACCTACTCCCAATGTCTCTATTGTCGACCTAGTCGCTCAAGTAGAGAAAAAGACCATTGCCGAAGAAGTTAATGGCGTGCTCAAAGCTGCAGCTGAGGGCGAGTTAAAAGGTATCTTAGGCTATACCGAAGAAGAGTTGGTATCGACAGACTTCCGTAAAACTGATGTCTCTTCAACCGTTGATGCTTCACTAACCATGGTTCTAGATGGCGATATGGTTAAAGTTATCGGTTGGTACGATAACGAGTGGGGTTATTCCCAAAGAGTAGTCGATCTAGCCGAATTAGTCGCTGAAAAATGGCAGGCATAATTTCAACTCGTAGTTAATTTAATTGAATTTAATATCTTGGGGGTGACCTGCGATCGCCCTCAATTTTTTTTGATGACTTGAGGAACTGGGAGAACGATGATTACCCCTTACTCTATACTTGTTTGGGCTTGAGACTGCTGTACGAAAGAACCACCGCTTGCCTCTATAACTACTTTAACTTGTCAATTTGTAAACTTTTTGTTACTATTGTTTACATAACTTAACAGCGCGAGTCTTTAGACTATTAGACTGGCTCGATATAGTTTAAATTTCTATATTTTCCTCCTAAGAGAAGTAATCTCTTCGACAACTCATTCCATTTGCATTTGACAATTGATTTCTCCTGAATAATGTCTTCGGTTAGTCAGCCGAAGCTTTTTTTTGCCAACTTAAAATTAAAATTGCTGACAAATCGAACTCAGGCGGTTTGTGATCGCCAATTATACTAATGCTCAATCAATTTCGCCTACCAGATTTCGATCGCCAAGTTTGGATTCTCGCTGCGGGAAGGTTACTGCTAGAAATAGGGACGGGATTTACTTTATTTTACGCACCAATATTTTTTGTCAATCAGGTAGGAATTTCTGCAACTTTAGTGGGCGTTGCCATCGGTAGCGGTTCGGTTTCGGGAGTTGTGGGACGGTTTTTAGGCGGGCAAGGAGCTGATTCCCCTCAATGGGGACGTAGGGGGATTTTATTGGCCGCTGCGGCTATTTCTGCTTTAGCTGATGTGTTCTTGGCTTCTGCTAGCAATTTTCCGATGTTGGTTATCGGCAATTTACTCATGGGTTTTGGCATTGGTATGTATTGGCCTGCCACCGAAGCCGCCATTATCGATTTGACTACTAGCGAACAGCGTAATGAGGCTTTTGGTATCACTAGACTCGCCGATAGTTTGGGGTTGGGACTGGGAGTAGTTTTAGGAGGCGCATTAATTGCCAGTTCAGACAACTACCGCATTTTATTTGTCATTGACGGTATTTCTTTTGTGGTGTTTTTTGGGGTAATTTATTGGGCGATCGCCGAAACCTATCAATTTAACCAAAGTCAGACTAAACCAAGTAACGGTTGGTCGGCAGCATTTAGCGATCGCGCTTTAATGGTCTATCTACTCGTTAGTATTATATTTACCACTTATTTATCTCAAGTGCAGAGTACTATCCCGCTCTACTTCAAAAACTTTGTGGAGGTAGGAGCGACACAAGTCGGATTTTCCGAAAAAGTTATTAGCGGTTTGTTTACCTGGCACATCGCCTTTGCTGCTCTCTGTCAGTTACCAATGGCACGAACGCTGAATCATTTTACTCGCGTTCGAGGCTTAATGTTGTCATTAGTCTTCTGGGGCGTAGGATTTATTTTAGTGGGAGTAACGGGAGTCGTGCGAGATTGGACGATAATCTGGGCAGTTTTGGCTCTGGGAGTCATGTCTTTAGGTATGACTAGCTATACTCCATCTGCTTCGGCTTTGGTTGCCGATTTAGCCCCAGAATCCCTGCGAGGAGTTTATTTTTCCCTTAGTTCTCAATGTTGGGCGATTGGCTATTTTATCGGTCCTCCACTGGGTGGTTGGGCTTTAGACCATCCCCAAGTTATAGACTATTTTTGGTTTGTTTGCGCGGTTTCTATAGTTATTGGTTTTGGAATTTTACAATATTTAAAACGGCTGTTGAGCGATCGCGCCAAAACAAATTAATTAGTAAACTCTACATTCTCATATAAATCGGCAATTTTTAAATTTATGTCGATCGCACTTATAAATTTTGAAATAGTTATCATAAACTGCAAAGTATCATAGACCATACGTTGAGAATGCAGGAACAGATTTATACTAACTACCGCTTGCTGTTACCGACAGAGGAAATTTTAGGCACTGTCGTAGTTAGAGATGGTTTCATTGTCCATATTCAGCCAGGAATAGTTGCCAGGGGACAAAATGGCGGGGGAGATTATCTTTTACCTGGTCTAATCGAACTTCACACCGATAACCTAGAAAGATGTATCTCTCCTCGTCCTGGGGTAAGATGGCCTCTAGAAGCCGCAGCAGTCAATCACGACAAAGATCTAATCAGTGCGGGTATTACTACGGTTTGTGATGCGATCGCCATTGGTGATGTTACTCCTAAAGAAGATTTTTTACGGCTACATCATTATGCCCCGACGATAGATGCTATTGCTGAAGGGCAAGCTGAGGGCAGATTTAGTGTAGATCATTTACTACATTTGCGTTGCGAGCTGGGTTACGAACATCTCTACGAAATTATCGAACCACTAACACGACATTCATTACTAGCATTAATTTCATTAATGGATCATACTCCAGGTCAGCGTCAGTTTGTCGATATCGATAAATACAAGCAATACTATGTGAATAAGCATGGCGTACCGCCAGAAAAGATGGATGAGTTTGTCAAGATGCGCTTGGAGAATCAACAAAAGTACGCAGTTAAAAACCGCAACAAGTTGGTAAAAATGTGTCAGGAAAAAGGCATATCTTTAGCCAGTCACGATGATGATACTGTAGACCACATTCGTCAGGCGGCTGCTGAAGGAGTAATCTTGGCAGAATTTCCTACTACTATCGATGCAGCTAAAGAAGCTCATAGCCATGATTTGCAGGTACTCGTAGGTGCGCCTAACTTAGTGTTGGGTGGTTCTCATTCTGGTAATGTTGCGGCAATGGAATTAATCAAACTGGATTTGGTAGATATAATTTCTTCAGATTACGCACCGAGAAGTTTGTTGCAGTCTCTATTTACTATTAGTTGGGAAATTAAGAAACCTTTGTATGAGGTTACTAAGTTAGTTACCCTCAATTCAGCAACAGCAATTGATCTCGAACATGAAATTGGCAGTTTGGAGATTGGTAAACAAGCTGACTTTATTACCGTACATGATGATGGTCTCGTTCCCAGAATTTTAGAAGTTTTTAAACGGGGTATGAGAGTAGCATAGAAAAATTAATAATGAATGATAGTCGCCAGAATAGCCTAAATAAATTCATTGTCTATGCTTGTCCCGTAGGAAAGTTAAATAGTCAGCTTGAAACCTACTTCCAACAAAGCCGCGAGTTATACGGACACAATAAAGCACATAATTATATGCCTCACTGTACCTTAACTGGTTTTTTTGAGGATAGATTAAGCTCTATTTCTGTTTATTTGCAAGCTTTGGATTTAGCTTATCAAAAAGCACAAGATAACTATTTATCGTTGGAGATCGACATCAATAAATTAATTTTTAGTGAAAATTGGCATGGTTTAGAAATACAAGCCGATGGACTCAAACAATTAATTGCCGACTTTGCTGGATTAGCCAATTCTCCGACACGCCAAGAAGAAATCAGATTAAAAGACTGGCTGCATCTCAGTTTAGCCTATGATTTTAATCCTAAAAATGCAGCAAAACTTCATAATTTAGCCATAGCAACCATCGACATCAAAGCTAGCGTCAACTGGGAATTGCGTTTCTATCAAAAAAGTCCTGACTGGAGTTGGAGATGTCTCCAGAGTTGGTGTTTGATGAGTAATGAGTAGTGAATAATGAGTTTTTACTCCTTACTTATTACTTAAACAACGCACAAAATAATTTTTCCACGGTAAATTTCGCTTACCCTCACTCCACACCATTCAAGTTTCAGAACTTATCGCGCCTTACGTTTATCTAAGAGGTGGAAGTCCGATTTAAAGCTGCCATAGTCGCCTGTTGAGTTATCTAAGAGGTGGAAGTCCGATTTAAAGCTGCCATAGTCGCCTGTTGAGTTGCCGTCTGATAAACCTGAGTTAAATATTGCTCTACCGCCTCGGCATCTGCAGTTGGCAGAGGAATTCTGCCTAATAAGTTGAGAACATTTTGGTTTTCTAAGGGTGGAGCGATCGCCACTAGGGAAGATTCTAAAGGTTCGTTATATTGCCAAAAGCGAGCGGGTTGAGTTGAACTTTCTGCTGTTTCAGTAGATGCTGTAGTACTTTCTAACTCATCTTTAGCTTCTGTGGCTAGAGAAGCCGCATTTTTGGTACGAATTTGCCGTAAAGCGTCGAGAATTTGTTCTCTGGTTCGCCCTCGAAGCTGAAAAATGATAAACGGATCTTCCTTAAAGCGATCGCCCAACTGATAGTAAACCGCCGCAATGTGTTTACAGGGATTGGCTTTATCGGGACAGCTACAACGAGAACGAACGTCGTTTAAAGTAAAGGGAAACAAACTCAAGCCATTAGCGGTGAATACCGCTTCGATATCTTCGGGCATCTCCCCGGCGAGTAACTGTGCGGAAAAGATCGCTTTTTCAGACAAAGTTTGAATCACACATTCCCAGTCTTCATCGCTAAAGGGTGGCTGGGACATTTTGGCAATGGTTCGTTCTCGATTTTCATCGGGAAATGGTTCGAGAGAAATTGCTACCCGATAGGGTTCGGCTTCGCTACCTTGAACCGCCGCCAAAGCTTGCGCCCCTTCGAATTCAATACTCAAGACATTGCCCTCTCGAGCGTAATTTCTACCTCGTTCTAGACGTTTTTTAAACCGATATGAATCGAGTAACTCCAGCCAGCGTTTTACCCACCATTGCCGTTCTTCTGTAGCAAAATTTTCCATAATTATTTAATTTTTCTATTTTCTATTTATATTTATATCTAATCGAATTTCAAGCCAAAGCGATCGCCCCTGTGAGAAACTGGAGTAAGACTACTAAATCCCTCTAAAGTTAGTTTAATGCCGAGGGCGATCGAGCTAGTATTCTCTATTAGCCTGAGTTTTTTAACGAACATTTATTTTTAGAGGATTAATAATGATCGAATTACAAGTTCCTAGTCTAGATAGTGCTGAATCTGCCAAGCAACTCAAAGAAACTATTCTTACTTCCGAACCAAATGCCAAGGTTGAAGTCGATCCCGAGACAAAAAAGGTAACTGTAGAATCAAAAGCATCGGAAGAAACCTTTAAAGAGTTAATCGTAGCTGCAGGTCACAAACTAGGTTAGACTAAGTTTTCTATATTTATTATTGGCATTGCTCGTTATCTAGCAAAATTAAAAAGTTCCTACGTCATCGACTGAGTATTTTTTTATTTTGCTCGATCCTTCCTAGACTTATTATGGTAAATCGAGTCAGCGGGCGATCGCTTGTCGGGAGCGAAAATTGCCTTGCTTGTAAATTTACCAGACGAGCTTAACTATGCTTGGCAATCTTAGTTCGACTTTCTGACTTTATAAAAAGTCTCGAGACTGTGGCGATCGCCTACATAACGCCAGTGCCAGGGTTCGTAACTAATCCCCTGAGAGTTATTTGGGGGAAAAGACAGCTCAAAACTAAATTTAGCAGCATTTTCCTGTAGCCAGCGAAAAGCTGGGGTATTCTCAAATTCAGGCTCGACATTCGCTTCGGGAAAATTAGCGTCACCAATGTCAATTGCATATCCCGTATGATGTTCGCTGTATCCTGGAGGCGCACTAACTTCAGCCCTTTTAGTTGCATCTTGAAGTCTTTCTTCCTTAATTTCAAAAAACAGATGCTCTTGAGTCTCCACAGAGCGATAACCAGAAATGGGAATCAAGCTAATTCCTTCTGCTTTTGCTGCTGCCTGCATTTCTCGAAACTTCGCCGCCGCTTTGGGATGCAAACGAATACTACCATCGGCAGTAACCGCCTCTAAATCGACTTCTCGAGCTTCTTCGTAGGGTAAATGACCCAACAATCCTCTGTCAGGAGCAACTTTACTGGGAGAGACTGGGGGAGTTTCGGAAGTCTCTGGTGTGGTTGGAGTAGACGGACTGGAAGTCGAACTAGTATTGTCGTCTTCTATTTTTATTTTACTTACTGCTTCAGCCAAACTAGTATTGTCGTCTTCTATTTTTATTTTACTTACTGCTTCAGACGATCTTTTAGCCTTCGCTTGCGGTCGAGGGGCAAAAGATGAAGCCAAAAAAATAGTCAGCAGTCCAACTACGGCGAGGCAAAATAAACCTCCGACAATTAGCGGTAGAGGCGATGACTCGCGCTTGCTAATGCTATCTCTAACTCTTATTGCTTCTGGGATCTCATCCATTGTCAGTTAATAATCGTTCAAATATTCCCTGATTGGTGTATTCTAGCAACTCCATCATTTTCAGCAGCCAGAGAAACGGCAGCAGCAACAGCAGAGGCTACCCTGGCATCGAATACCGAAGGGATAATATGTTCGCGGTCTAAATCTTGGGGCTCTACTAAAGCGGCGATCGCTCTAGCTGCCTCCAGATACATATTATTGGTAATTGCCGAGCTGCGACAATCTAAAGCACCGCGAAAAACCCCAGGAAAGGCTAACACATTATTGATTTGATTGGGGTAGTCGCTGCGTCCGGTAGCCATTACTCCCACCTCATCGTAAACTAATTCTGGTTGAATTTCGGGTATGGGATTGGCCATCGCGAAGACAATTGGTTTATCCGCCATCGAATGCACCATTTCAGGGGTAACGACTCCGGGGACACTGACACCGAGAAAAATATCCGCCTTTTCCATAGCGTCGGCTAGACTTCCTTTAGTTGCTACGGCAAATGCTAATTTTTGCTCGTTGAGATTATCTCGGTCTTTAGAGATAATTCCTTGAGAATCACACATTAGTATATTTGTCGCTCCTGATTGCTGTAATAATTTGGCGATCGCTACTCCGGCAGCACCCGCGCCATTAATGACAATTTTCACCTCGGTGAGAGATTTTTCTACTAGCTTGAGAGCATTATATAAAGCAGCCAACACTACGATTGCCGTACCGTGCTGATCGTCGTGAAATACGGGAATATCTAATTCTGCTCTCAGCCTGCGTTCGATTTCAAAACATCGGGGTGCGGCAATATCTTCTAAATTAATGCCGCCAAAAACCGGGGCAATGTGTTTGACAGTTTGAATAATTGCTTCTGAATCTTGAGTATCCAAGCAAATGGGAAAGGCATCTATCCCCGCAAACTCTTTAAAAAGCAATGCTTTACCCTCCATAACCGGTAAAGCGGCACCCGCACCCAAATTACCGAGTCCCAACACCGCGCTACCATCAGTGACTACTGCTACGGTATTGCTTTTAATCGTCAGAGAATATACCTGTTCTGGCTCTTCAGCGATCTCCCGACAAATTCTGCCTACCCCAGGGGTATAAGCCATGGAGAGATCGGACTGAGAATGTAGGGGAAGTTTGCTGTTAATGGCAATTTTGCCTCCTCGATGGAGGGCAAAAGTGCGATCGCTGTAGTTAATTACTTTAATGTTGGGTAAAGCTTTAATCGCACTGACGATTTTGTCGGCGTGTTCGCTACTAGAAGCATCTACTGTCAGTTCTCGCTGAGTGTATTTCAGATTGTATTGCAGCAGGGAAATGTCTCCTAGACTACCGCCGAGAGAAGCGATCGTCCCCATAACTCCGGCTAATGCTCCCGGACGATTGGGAATTTCTAGTTCGATTTTCAAACTAAAACTAGAACTTGGATTTAACTCAACCATCTTTTCTACCTATCTAAAGAATAGACAATTGTAGCTCGTTTTCTTATTTCAGACAGTTTACCCAATCGCGTTAAAGCGCGATTGTGCTCTTAAGGTATGGGCAGGTTAAAAATACGAGATGCTAAATTAATTTATTATAAAAATTGATGAGTTAGAACATAATATGTACGTTCTTATTGGTGGGGCTGGAATGGTGGGGTTAGATTTAGCCAAAACTCTACTACAGATCGGACATACTATTGCAGTAGTAGATACCGATCCTCTTGCTTGTCAATATGCTCGTGAAAAAATTGGCGTAATGGCTTTTGAGGGGAGTGCTGTCAACACAACCGTGCTGCTAGAAGCTGGAATTCGTAAAGCGAATGTAGCGGTCGCCACTTTGACAGAAGATGCACTCAATCTAGCACTGGCTACTCTGTGCAAACACTACGGAGTAACTCAAATTGTCGTGCGAATGCGTCATCGCGATTTTGCCGAACCCTATCAATTAGCAGGTGCGACCCATATTATCAGCACCACAGAGTTAGCCATTAATAGGGTTGTCAACGCCATTGAGTATCCCCAACTAGATGCCATGATGCAATTTGAACCAGGACAAATTGAGATTTTAAAGCTTTCCATTCCCCAAACCTGCTATATAGCAGGGCGTAGTGTAGCTGAAGTTGCTCAGGATTCTCGGTTTCCTGCTGGCACACTGATTATCGGCTATCAGGCACATCCTCACGAAGCTTTAAACATTCCCAATGGTAGTACTATTTTAGAAAGTGGCTCGACTATTTTGGCAGTAACTAAACCCGAACTCGTACGACAACTAATTAATTTTATCGGACTATGTTCTCCCTAGTCATCTTTAAGGGATAGTAGTTTTTCGTTCAGTTCTTGAAGATAAGTCTGGGCAATATCATTTGGGAGAAGTCTTTGAAAAATAGCATCGTTAATCGCTCCTTTTTCTGCTAAATAGAGACGACGATACAAACCGTCTAAATATTTTTGCTCTTGAGTTTTACTCGCGAGATAATCTGTCCTTTGGTTATAGAGATCGCGTAATTCTTGTTCGGAAGAAGCAATTCGAGCTTGATAGCTAGCAAATAGTTCTTCGTAAAGAAATTTTGGTAGGCTACCAGACTCTAACAGATGGTGTAATTCTTCTTGAGCAGCCTTAGCTGTAATTAAATTTAGTTGTAAAATTTCAATTTTTTGCCCGATCGCGGAGGGTTTGATTAACTGTAGCCGTTTGACTAACCAAGGCAAGCTAAGTCCTTGTCCGATGAGAGACACTAATACAGTGCTAAACACCAGGGTAATTACCTGCATTCTTCCAGGCAGATTAAGGGGCAAACTCAGAGCTAGAGCCATTGACAGCGATCCCTTAACGTTGCCAAAAATCAAAACGTGCTGCCATTTTAAAGGAAGAGGGCGATCGATAAAACGCAGCAGAAAGAGTAAGGGATAAATAGAAAAAATACGCCCAATTTGATAAATTAAAACCGCCAAAAGAGCCGAGGGAATAGTTTCTAAAAGAATGGGCGGATCGACTTCAAGACCTACGAATAAGAAAATAAAGGTATTAACCCCAAAGCCAGCATATTCCCAGAAATTTAATAGAGTGACTTTAATCGAGGCAGAGGTTTGACGTAAGCCCAAATTGCCAATTACCAGACCAGCGATAACAACGGCGATTGCACCAGAAACTCCCAAGGCTTGACCGATTTGAAATGTTCCTAAAGAGACGGCTACCGTAAGCAAAATATTACTCAAAGCATCATCTAACTGCCGAAATAATCCGAAACATAAATAACCCAACCCCAACCCCAAAAGACCACCACCCACAAAGGCAATAAAGATTTGCTCGATACTTTCACCAAGAGCAAACAATCCCTGAAGATGAATTGTCGTAATTATGCTCAACAACACTAGAGCAATTCCATCGTTAAACAGACTTTCACCTTGGACAATAGTGGCTAATCGTCCAGGCACGGAAACAGTTCTAAAGGCTGCAATCACTGAAACCGTATCGGTAATGGTTAAAATCACTCCTACAGCCGAAGCGGTAATCCAGGCGAACCCCAACCCAAACTTAAGCAGAAAAGCTGTAATAATTGCTGACAGAATTACCCCTGGTCCTGCGAGTAAAGCAATAGGCTTAACTGTGCTGCGTAAACGACTAATATCAGTGTTAATGGCTGCTTCAAAAATCAGAATGGGCAAAAATAGATTCAAAATCACATCGGGATTTAAACCGACAGATTCGGGTAATGCTTGCTTGGAAATTGCTAAACCTGCTAAAACCAAACCCACTACATAAGGAATTTGCAGCCATCGTGTAACTAAAGCAACGGCAATCGCCACAAGCAGGAGAATAATTAAACTATTTACCAATCCAGTGAATTCGACAGAAGGTAACGAAGCAGAGTCTTCCAATGGTAAATTGCCAAGTCGATTGATAAGTAAAGAGTTAATCACTTATTTAGATTTTCAGACTGAGAATTATTATGATTTTTAATAACCTTACCAGGACTAACAAAAGAAATTCCTTGTTGAAAACCAGTACCAATCATAATTGCCTCAACTATCGGTTCGCTCACGCTGGTTTGGGCTACCCACTCCACAATAAATTTTGCCCCCGAACCGCCACTGCGATCGCTAGTATTGACAAAAAAATCTGTAGAAGATAAAGCAGCAATCTCAATAGGTTGCTCTAAATAATTTCTTACTAATCTACCATTCCAATCATAATATTTTACCGAAGCAATCGCGATCGCCTCTTCGAGATCGGTGTTGCGAATACTCAGAGTAGCAGCCAAATCGAAAGTTTTTTTCTCATCCTGATGAAAAATATGAGAGTAGACGGGAACATAAATAGTTTGACCCATTACTCTCTGGTAATTCCGATCCAAGGTTATAGTTTTTGGCGATGGAATTGCGCCTTCGGCTTGCAACTGTTCCTGATTCTCTTGGGCTGTGCAGGATGCAAGTAGAATAGCGGCAGTTACCCAACGAAAAAGTTTATATAGCTTCATTTTTCTATGAACGCCTTTTTCCGATCCTAAGCTGTTTAATTTTGTATCTATCAAAGTCTCCACTGTTTGCGTCAGACACGCTTATAGGTAAACTACTACTACTAAACTATTTTCATCTGGCAGACGATGATTATCGCAATTACTGCTTTAAAAGGAGGAGTGGGCAAAACCACGACAGCAGTTCATTTGGCTGCTTATTTTCAAACCCTCGCGCCAACACTTTTAATCGATGCGGACAAAAACCGTTCGGCTTTAGTCTGGTCGAGAGAAGATAAGCTACCTTTTTACGTTGCTTCTCAAGCGGGTTCCCCTGGTTTAATTAAAAAATACACTCATATTATTATCGATACTCAAGCCCGACCCGAACCCGAAGAACTCGAAGATCTGGCAATGGGTAGCGATTTATTAATTCTACCGACAACGCCCAATCATTTAGATTTAGATTCCACCGTAAAGGCTATAGAATTACTCAAACCTCTCAACGCCAATTATAAAGTTCTGTTAACCAAGGTAGACTCTCGAACTATCAATGGTAGAGAAGCGAGAAAATATTTAGAATCAGAGCAACTGCCTTTATTTAAAACTGATATTCCTTTATTAGTGGCTTTTCAAAGATCGCCCAGTCGCGGAGTAATTGTCAAAGACTTTCCCGATGAGCGATCGCATTTAGGATGGTCTAAATATTGTGCTATAGGTGAAGAAATTATCAAGTAAACAGAACTGACAGATTGAGTTGGTTAGTTGAGGGGGTTAGTAATTAAAAGTCGCTTGAGTTTACCTACTTACGGGTTACTTAGGTGTACTGAAAAATATTATCCCAAATATAATCGATAAGTAATTTGGCTTCATCCAGAGATAGAATCTGGCAGTTGCCTCGCTCGTCTTTAGTTAGTAAAGGAATTTCTGGACAGTCTGATTCATTATCCTGGGGATAGATAACCTTACCGCGAATTTGACTTAAATTATTAATCGGACCCTTAATATCGAAATCAATTTTTACTTCAAATTTGTCTTCCATCCAGGCTTCAATGCGATCGTCTAATTCGGCAGCAGTTAAAGGTGTTTTGCTAGTTAAAAGATGATAATAAACTAAGATTATTTCTTTGCACTCTTCTTCTTCGGCGGCATTAATTAGAGAGTAAAATACGCTAGCGTTATTTGCTTGATTTTTAAAAAATAAAGTATCGGTTACTTTCTTGCGAAACTCAATTATCTTGCTTTTATATTTACTGTACTGTTTAAATGCATAGCCTCCTAAAACCACTATTAAAGATAGAAGAGCGGTGAGAACGGGCATAAAATCACGCACATTTTCTTCACTGACTTGAATACCAAAAATTCTCGTCGTACCAAAGATTAGAAAAGAAATTGCTCCCACAAGTAAAGCTAGTCTGGGTAAGGCTTTAATAATTACGGGAATTGCCGCACCAAAAGCAGGAACGATCAACTGTAGCCGATCTTTCCAGGTCATACTAATTTTTATGTTAGGAAAGAGTAGTTCGAGATCGTATTTAGGTACGTTGCGATAAAAATAAACATACATTTTACCAGGAGTAAACTTGAGTAAACCCCGATCGAGGTCTCTTCCCCTAAAATATTCTTCATCTTTAAACTTAATTAGTAAAACTACGTGATCGAATACTTCAATTGGCTTTTTTTGTTTTCTAAAAAACTTTTTGACCTCGATAGTTTGTTCGAAGTCACCCCGACGGTAGCAAACCATTTGGTCGAAGTCTTCAAAATCGACTTGAGTTTTGAGTTCGATAACCGATCTGTTGTTAAATGCCTGTTTTAAAGCAGCTTGCGAGATGGGTTTGTAGTTGGCTCGTTCCAAAACTAGCTGGAAGTCTTCTACTAGTTTGGCTTCCATTTTAGGCAAGGCTTCTGGCGTTATCTGGTGAGATTTTAAATTAGCGTCGGGATTAAATGGAGCGTAGTTATTTTTTAAATGTTCTAAGTAGGCTTGGAACTTAAAATGATAAAAAGCTGACAAGAGCGAGCAAAATTCTTCAAACTTCCGAGCATATTTATCGTTTAAATTACCGTCTTCCAAACAAAGTTCGATTAGCTCGGCTCGTCGATAGGGAATATAAGCTTCTCGATCTCGATACGATGCCATGATTCTAGTGTTGATTGAGAGTTTAAATATCTAATTCTCGAATGAAAATAGCTAAGTAGGAGAATTCAGATTAATTTTTCTCCACGCAATCGCAAAAATTGCCCAAAAGCGATCGCGCCTAAAGTATTTTATAGGATTCAATTTCTAATACGGAACCGATCATCGCAATGGTCATCACGTCTTCTCTGATTTTTCCTTGGATTTGTACTTTAATTGACACTTGCTGTAATTCTTGTGGGGGATCTTTTAGTTCGTAGGTTGTGCCATCTTCGGTTACTAATGCCCAAGTGCCAAAACCAAAGCCTTTTTTTTCTATCTTTCCGGTTACAGTCATGGTTTTATTTTATCGATCTATGAAATTGAGTTTAGTACCTTTTTTGTTGATAATCGATCTTTAATCGTTAATCGAGATTTGCTACGAGCGGCGATCTTTAACAATCTTAAATGGAGTTACAAAAATAGGGGAGATTTTCTCCCCATCACCAAGTCTCAAAAATTATCCCTTTTGGGTATACCGAAGTTAGGTTTCAACAGCTTTGTGCTTTTCGTTTTTACTAGCTAAGTAAGCCAAACCCAAACAGAGTAAAGCATTAATCCCCAGAAAACTACGAGCGGCTACACCCGCGCCCAATCCCCAAACTGCAGGATCGATCGCCGCACTAATCCCCAAACAAGCTGCTACGCCAAGACTTGAACCGACGGCAAACCATTTCAGGCTGGGATGTCCGAGGAATAAAACAATTAAAACGAAAGGAATTAGAACACTAGCAAACAAAGGATTGAGGCTTGCCGTTCCTCTGACCACATTACCTAATTCGGGAATCGAACTACCAAATAAGCGCAGCGGCCATTGAGGTAGATCGAAAATGTATAAACCTTGTAATAAAAATAAGCCCGAACTACCCAAGATTAAACCGCTATTCAAACCAAAGGTAAATGGTAGATAGTTGCGTAAAAACCAAGCTAGGAGATAGGAACCGATAACCATTCCTAGTTTGGGTAACAAAGCAACTGCCCCGCCATCTAGCCAAAAACCAGGATTGAGATAGCCACTGTCGCGCAACCAACGGAAAAAGTCGCGGAAGGTAATTTGACCTTTGAGGGCGAGTTTTACTGCCGCGCCAGCGTCCAAATGACCGGCACCAAAATGGTTGAGGTGGTCTTCTTTAACCTTACGGGAAGATTGTTTGAGAATGCTGACCACTTCTGCTGGTTCTTCAATACCGCTAGCTTTAACCAGTGCTGCTACCCCAGCAACGTGAGGTGCTGCCATACTGGTTCCTTGAAAACCAACAAATACCGATTTGCCACTACTGGGATCGATAGTATTTTGCAAAATTTTTCCTGCCTCGCTACCTCCAGGGGCAGAAATATCGACTCCCGCACCAAAGTTAGAGTAGGGAGCTTTGATACCAGAAGCATCGGTAGCAGCTACACTCATTACCTGGGGATAACGGGCGGGATAGGCAGAAGAATTTTTGTTCTCGTTTCCTGCCGCCGCAATAATGACGACATCCTTACCGTAGGCATATTCTACGGCTTCTTTCATTAAGTTGCTACCACCCATACCACCCAGACTCAGGTTGATTATGTCGGCATCGTTGTCGGCAGCAAATTTAATCGCTTCGGCAATATCGGCAACCGTGCCGCCACCGCTATTAGATAGTACTTTTAACGGCATAATTTTGGCTTCGTAGGCTATGCCCGCGACTCCATAGCCATTGTTAGTAGATTGAGCGATAGTTCCCGCTACGTGAGTTCCGTGTCCGTTATCGTCACTAGCATCGACCTTATCGTTAACAAAATTGTACCCTTTGACAAATTTGGTCAATTTTAAATCTGGTACTCGAGTAACTCCGGTATCGATTACCGCTACGGTAATGCCATTACCTTTAGTTTCGTCCCAAGCCTGTTCTATATTAATATTGCGAAAGTTCCACTGTTTGCTGTAGTCGGGATCGTTGGGAGCATCTAGCTGATGGTATATATAGTTAGGTTCGATATATTCTGTCTCTTTCTTTAACGGCGATCGCTTCAAGCGTCGTAAAAGTTTTTTGTCGCCTTCAACTACATAGACGCGATCGTTAATGGAAAAAATACTGTTTAATCGAACCGTTTGCCCGTATCTTTGCGAGATATCTTTAATCTCTTCACTAATTTCGGTTATGGGAATACCTTCTTTAAAATCGATAATAATTGACTCGAATTCTCCCTGTTGGGCTAGAGCTTTAAAATTAACTAAAGCCAAGCCAATCCCGAGGATAAATATACCTAGCAGCATTAGTTTCTTCATTGCTACTTCCCCAAATTATTACTTTATTGTTTTACAGTAACCCAATCCTAAGCGATATTTTCTGCTTCAAGATAATTCTCTTAACAGTTAGAGTAAATTGAATCGGTTTCTTTGGCGATCGCAACTTAATTTTAATCTGGTGTGGTACTTGAAACGGCGCGATCGCCACGGGATTAACTTGGCAGTTAAAAGAACCAGCCGTAGCAATGTAAAACTTTGCCCAACAAAATAACACACAAGTAGCACATTCGAATCACAACAAAACCAACTGCAGCTAAAATAGCCGGTTTTCTCCTCTGCCAACCGCAAGTGATTCTGGGGTGGAGATAAGCGTCGAATACCAACTAGCTCGTAGGGTAGATATACAGAAAGTTTCCCTATGATAATATAGCTGGGCAATACACACATACACAGCAACGGAGGCTAAATGATTCGACTTGACGACCAAGTAGCTATTGTTACTGGAAGCGGTCGCGGATTGGGGTTAGCGTATGCACGTCTGCTTGCTGTTAGAGGCGCAAGAGTCGTCGTACACGACGCGGGCGTAAGTAAGGATGGCACTGGTTCCGACCCAAACGTGGCAGCCAATGCTGTAAGGGATATTCAAGAGTTGGGCGGAACGGCGGTTCCAAGTACCGAAATTCTTGATAGTCGGGAGCACTGTAAAAGTTTAGTAGAAACTGCGCTCGCCGAATTCGGTCGCCTTGATATCTTAATCCATAATGCTGGCTGGGTTGCGTACCAATCGATTGAAGACTTAACTCCAAAATTCTTGCAACGCGCCATTGATGTCAACATTGGAGCACCAACGTGGTTGGCTCAGGCTGCCTTTCCGATCATGAAGCGTCAAAACTAAGGACGAATCCTACTAACGACTTCGGACAGAGCTATTTATCAGCAGTATGCGCTTAGTGGTCTCGCCCCCTACGCAATTGGGAAAATGGCACAAATAGGTCTCATGAATGTGCTTGCGATCGAGGGCAAAGAGCACGGAATCCTTACTAACGCGATTTGTCCAGTTGCAAAAACGCGCATGTGGGGCGTAGAGGATGAGCCGGAGGACTTGCGACCAGATCGAGTGGCTCCCGGAGTTTTATATCTTGCCTCGCCAGAATACCACCAGTCGGGATTTATCTTAAGGGCAGCAAACGGACAATTCACCGCCGCGCGCTGGGTTGAGCGAGAGAAGGTCGATTATCCGAAAGACCTCGCTGCTATTCGGGCATCTACTGCGCAGGAGTTAGCCGTTTATTGGAAGGATATTGCCTCCGATGTTGCATTTTGAACTCAAAATGATAGTGATCGCGCCTTTGTAGAGTGGGCAAACAATTATCAGAGCCAATTATCGTTTCAAGAATAGCTCTTTGCCCACCAAATCGAGCAACTATCTAAAAGAACCAGCCGTAGGAATGTAAACCTTTGCCCAATAAATTGACTCCCAGATAGCACACCCAAACCACCACAAAACCAACCGCAGCTAAGATAGCCGGTTTTCTACCTTGCCAACCGCGAGTAATTCTGGCGTGGAGATAAGCAGCAAATACTAGCCAGGTAATAAATGCCCAAGTTTCTTTTGGATCCCAACTCCAATAAGAACCCCAAGCTTCATTTGCCCAGACACCGCCAGCGATAATGCCGATGGTTAACAAAGGAAATCCCAAACCGATGATGCGATAGCTAATATTATCTAGAGTATCGGCAAGACTGAGACGTTCTGGAGATAGGGTAATTGTTTGTGTCTGAGGGCGGTCTAGGACTGCGGTGTTGCCAGTAGTAGTAGCAAACGAACTTTTATCTAAAGCTGTTTTAATCGATTTTTGCGCCTGGCGATCGCGAAAGCTACCAGTTCCTACCGAACTGCCTTTAAGCTGTACCTGTTGTCCGCGAGTGACGATTAAAAAAGCGATCGCAATTGCCGAACCGACCATTAAGGTGGCATAGCTGAGCATCATCACGCTGACGTGCATCATCAACCAGTTAGATTTGAGGGCAGGTACTAAAGGTGCAGACTGCTGCATTTCTGGAGGAAGAGATAGGGCGGCAAACGCCGTAATTCCCATTGCTACGGGACTAGTCACCGCACCTATCAACCGCGAACCACTCATGCGTTCGGCGACCAGATGAATAGTAGTAACTCCCCAAGCTAAAAAGAATAGAGATTCGTAAAGGTTGCTGAGGGGAAAATAGCCAGCCTCAAGCCAGCGCGCCCCGAGTAAAACCGCCATGCAGAGATTGGCGATCGCCATCCCCGTAGTGCCTAAAGCTGCCAAGGAAGGAATTTGGGGAAACGCCGCCCCTACCCAGTAAACCAGCATCGTCACTAAGAGAATACCAAAAGAAGTATTGTCTAATAAATTTTCTAAAGCAATTAAATTCATTTTAGGGATTATATAGTAGCTTTGTATACGATCTTAATTAATTCCCCATCGCTTCTAACCAAAAAGTTCAAAATTTAATTAAGTCACGAGCTACTCTGAAAAAAATTTCTAATTGTTAACTGTTGATTTTGAATTTTTCACAGCAAAATTCGCGAGGGAAACTCAGGCACGCCTTTAATTCCAACCTGAAGCCGAAAAATTGCCCCCGCCGCAGAACCTTCTTGAGTGCGATCGTTGCCACCGGCAGAAGTGACAAAGATCTGGCTGTAATCTTCACCGCCAAAGGCAAGACAGCTGATTTTTTTGGCTGGAAACCCAATTCTTAACACTTCCTTACCTTGGGGAGTATAGCGAAATATATGACTACCATCCCACCGTGCCGACCAGACATAACCTTGGGAATCTACCGTCAGTCCATCGGGTACTCCTTCGTTAAGAGGAGTAACTACAAAAATTTGGCGATCGCTTATATTTCCCGTCGAGCGATCGTAATTAAACCGATAAATTACTCGGCGTTCGGAGTCCGTAAAGTAAAACTGCTGGAGGCCTGGAGTAAAGCCCATGCCGTTAGGTACGGTTAGTCCCTCTAAAATTTGGTGTACCGAACCATCGCAATCGAGGCGATAGAGATGACCGGGGCGGTCTGAGGTTGCTATAGTTCCTGAAAACACTCTGCCTTGGGGATCGGCGATCGCATCGTTAAACCGAGTCTCTCTTTCAGCGGGAATTTCGTCAACTACAGTAGTAATTTTGCCCTCATGCCAGCGTTGAATCGTGCCCTTAGTTTTAAACAGCAGCAGCGAACCATCTGTCTGAATGGTCATACCACCGACAGGTTCGCCAGAATATATTTGTTCGGTTTTAGCCTCAGCAAGATAATGGCGAAAGATTCTACCTGTAGGAATATCCGTCCAGTACAAACAGCGATGTTGGGCATGCCATAGAGGCATTTCAGCATTATGATGGGAAGCATCAACTAAGATAGTTGGTTTCATAGAGCAAAGAATTTTAATTTACCAAGGCAACACTTCTCCTTTGGCGTGCCAAAATGTACCCGTATTTTCCAAATTTAATTCATCGATGCGAGCGAGTAAGCCTTCGACGGAAGTTTCGGGGGTAATTCCAGAATCGGTAAAACCAGTCATGCGCGTTTTTACTAGTCCGGGATGAAGAATCGCTACGGCAATTCCTTGAGGTTTTAAATCCAGTGCCAGAGATTTACCCGCCATCGACATGGCAACTTTGGACATCCGATAGCCATAAGAACCACCAGAAGTATTATCTGCAATCGACCCCATGCGGCTGGTCATAATGGCAATTTTTGAGCCATTTTTTAGTTTGGGTAATAGGGCATGAGTCACGCGCAACATGCCCAAGGCATTGACTTCAAATTGTTTTCTAATACTTTCAAAATCTAAATTCGTCAGATTCACTCGTTCGACAATACCAGCATTATTAATCAACACATCGATAGTGCGATCACCAACTCGTTCGACTAATTTGGCGATCGATTCATCGGAGGTAATATCGATATCTGCTATGGTTTCTACATCGAGGGCTTTTAATTCGTCCGATACAGAACGACAAACGGCAATAACTTTATCGCCTCGTTCTTTCAGTTGGCGACAATATTCCAAACCAATGCCACGATTTGCCCCGGTTACTAAATAAGTGCTCATATTTTTTCCTCCTTCCTTCTTCGTTAATTTTTAAGATAAGTATCGATCTAAAAACTCTGTAGTTTCTTCCCAAGCTCGTTCTGCTGCTTCGGGAACGTAGCGATCGCCAGAAGAATTGGCAAAGGCATGACCGGCATTTTCATAAATGTGAAATTCTGTAGGTACTCCCAAACTATCTAAAGTCGATTCAAATTCTTCAACTGTAACCACGGGAATCGAACTATCTTCTGCGCCAAATATCCCCAAAATCGGTACTTCCAGAGGTGCTAATTCTTCTGCTGTCGCCTCGCCAATCTGTCCGCCATAGTAAATTACCGCAGCGTCTAATTTTTTGGGATATAACAGGGCAGTTTGCAACGACCAACTGCCGCCAAAACACCAGCCAATAGAACCCATTGTCGGTGCTTGCTTTTGTTCGACTAAATATTGATAGGCTAGTTTGATATTTTCTCTAGCAGCTTGGGGATTTTCACTGACGATTTGGGTAAGCTGGCGGGCTTTCTCGGGAGTTTCTGCAACTCGTCCGCCATATAAATCTACGGCTAAAACTTGATAACCTTCTCCTGCCAAACGTCTTGCCATCGCTTTAATATTCTCATTCAACCCCCACCATTCATGAATGGCAATAATCCCAGGTAAGGGCTCGGCTTGATCTTGAGGGCTGACAAAATAACCAGTTACAATTTGACCATCTGCCGTAGCGTAATCAACTCCTTCAGCATTAACGGCAACTTTTGGTTTCACTTGGGCGATTGCGGTAGGTGTGGGGAGATCGTTTTGATGGGCTGCAGCCAACAGAGTTCCCCGATCTGGTGGAAGCGAAGAGACTCCCAAGCTAACTACGAGCGTAACTATAAAGGCAATTGCTAATGCTAGTTTTTTTATACCTTGTTGCTTCATCCTTCCTGTTTAATTAGACTTTATCATTTTACTAGCTACCTCTGAGATTACCCGTACGTCTTTTGGCAGAGGGTTCTCAAAACAGAAAGATTCCCTCGCTCGTGATGGTTCGCTATGATAGTTCACACGAGCAAATTTTTTACCGATGAAAGAGCGAGAAATAGCAGTAGGCGATCGCGTCAGACTAATTGCGTTACCGCCTTATCTAAAGACAGCAGAACCGATGCCCGTGTTGCGTTCTGCCAACCTGTTGCAAATTGGCGATGAGGGAACTATTATCGATCGCCGTCCCGGTGGTTACTGGGGAGTGCGTTTCGCCAAGGGAGCTTTTTTGTTGGAAACTCAATATTTAGCTAAATAAATAGGAAAATAAGGTACATGAAGAAGGTGGCTGTGTTTGGCGACGCTGATAAGGCTAAGGTCTGCCCTCAGTAGACCACTGACAGAGATTACCGGGCGATCGCTTAATCTTGTAAAGATTATTTCCCAATTGTTTAGAGCGATCGAAACTCAAACTTTTCGATCCGTTCTTGCTTCATAATGTCATTCACAACTCTAACAAGTATACTAGACTTCTTGCAGAAGTCAGGGGAAAGGGAAAAGCGATTGTCTTAAATGTCAAGTTTAATTTGTCTTGTATCTTGAATTTAGGATCTCAAATCCTGATACTTTAGAAAAAGTATATTTCAAGTAACAAATGATGAAGTAGGAATTAGCAACCTAGTTCAAACCCTGAAAAATATTCAACCAGAGTTAATCGTATTGGAAGCAACGGGGGGAATGGAAATCGATGCAGTAATCAAACTAACTCAAGTAGGATTAGCGGTGGCAGTGATTAAATCTCGTCAAGCTCTAAGGACACGGGTGCTGAGTTTGCCTCAGCACCCGTGTCCTTAGAGCTTTTGCCAAAGCAACAGGAAAGTTAGCTAAGACAGACGCGATCGATGCCGAAGTGTTAGCTCACTTTGCCGATGCGATTGTTCTTGAAGTCAGACAGATGAGTGATGAATCTTCTCGCCAACTAGAAGATTTAGTTGCCCGTCGCCGTCAACTTAGCGACATGATTACCGCAGAAAAAAATCGTCGCCGAGGCAAAACTAATTCGGTAAGAGCGAGTATTGACTCACATCTTCAATGGTTAGAGCAACAACTCAAAGAGATTGAATCGCAAATTCACTCCGCGATCGCTTTAGATGAAAACTGGCAACAAAAAATGCAAATGTTAACTAGCCTGCCTGGAATTGGTGAAGTAGTGGCTGTGACTTTAATTTCTTCTTTACCAGAACTAGGCAAAATTTCCCATAAATCAATTTCTTATCTAGTTGGTGTAGCTCCTTTAAGCAAAGACAGTGGTAAGTTCCGAGGTAAACGAGGGTAGATTGGTTTTTTTCGAGTTTGGCACAGCGTCCCGTTAAAGGATTGGCGTTCTTTGCCCTATCCCTGGTGGGCCTCGAACCAAGACCATCCTATCCCTTACGCATCGAACAGGTGATTCGACCCGTGCCAGAAGCTCAAGCTGCTCCCTCAGAGTCTTCATCGGGGACTAAGGGCAAGCGAGGTCGTCCCACAGGCTCCAAGAACAAGGATAAAACGCAGGTCAACCTTTCTCGTGAACTGTGACCTCTACTCTTTGAGGTTCCAAATTGAATTTGATTTCCGTGACGCCAAACAATTCTGGGGGTTGGAGGATTTTATGAATATATCTCCCAAACCGCCATAACTAATGCCGTGAATCTAGCCTTCTTCACGATCAATCTCTCCGGTCAGCTCTTACGTGACTTTCGAGGAGCTCGCCATCCACAGTTTAGTATCTTGGACTTGAAGGCTTGCTATAGAGCCTTCAAATATGTTGACGAGGTCATTAAATTACTTCGGCAACAACTAGAGCCTATTTTAATCTCTCGCATCAAGAATCAGGTGGCTAACCTCGGAGCGATTCACTCGGTTCCTGTTACTGATATTTCACCTGAATCAACTCCAAAAATAGTAAAAATTACTCTCTGGTGCTAAAAATCTCTTGACAGGGGGTACGTTCTCTGGTCTTTTTTTGGCGAAGGTATTGTTGTTATTACTTACTTAGCTAATTTCCGTAGATACACGGAGAGATTTAACCATTTCGAATAAGGTAATATTTCTATGACCTACATACTCTAACCACGAATGCCAAGAATTAAAAAAGTTATCGAGGAAAAGAGCAGACAGGATAATTTAGACTATATAGAAGCTCGAGCGAGAGTAATCAAATTGATGTGCCAATTCTTCAATCCCCGGAACGATATTGAGTATGCCTTGGAGATTGAAGAAATTGCCGATGCATTAATTGAAGCTGCGGTGCTCAAATGCCATCTTTATCATGGGAAAAAAGATGCTGCAGTCGCGCCCAAAAATAATAACGCCTAAAAAAACTTAATTGCTGTTTGAGCAGAATAACAGCAACTAAGCATTTCTTCTAAAAAACTATTTATCCCTCTTATGTCACTTTCCGATATTTCATATTAGGAAAAGGTTTTCAAGGGAAACAATATCAATTCATTGAGCCATTTGTAGTCAAATTTTCGTCATCCGCCCGCCTAAAAAAATTTCTATTCAGAAACAACTCCGCGAGCGCATAGATAGTAGATAATGGTCACAGAACTTAGAAATTGCTCTAGTTTTCGGAGTCTGACAGAAGCGTTCCATGAGCGGCGATTGCTCATAATGAATAAAAGAAACAAAATCAGTCACAGAGGAGAAAACCCCTTAATATTAATGGTGGTCGCCTGACAGTTAAGACCGAACCCTCATTGGTGCGATTGCGCCCGCACAGAAGCGTGGTTCTAGATGTTTAAGGGAATGAAATTGGTGAAGCCACAATTGGGCTATCCCGTTTAGGAGAATTACTAGTGATTTGTATGCTTTAGCCAATTGGTTAAAAGAGTGCCAAGTCAAGACAGTAGCAATGGAATCAACGGGAGTGTACTGGATTCCTCTATTGCAAATTCTGGAAACTCAAGGTTTGGAAGTCAAGTTAGTCAATGCCCATCATGTCAAAACCGTCCCTGGACGTAACAGTGATGTACTTGACTGTCAATGGTTACAGCAATTACACAGTTATGGTCTGTTATCTGGTTCATTTCGACCCGATGACCAAATCTGCGTTCTGCGTAGTTATATTCGTCAACGAGATAGGCTAATTAAAAGTGCCAGTACTCACGTTCAACGAATGCAGAAAGCTCTTAGGCAAATGAATCTGCAACTGCATCGGGTGATTAGTGATATTACTGGCATCACTGGCATAGCAATTATTCGTGCTATTGTGGCTGGAGAAAGAAACCCCCAAGTCTTACTGCTTTGAAAAATCCCCGCATCAAGAGTAGTGTCTCAGAGATAGCTCAAGCCTTAACTGGAGATTACCGTGTCGAACACATTTTTGTGCTGCAACAGGAATTACAACTTTATGAAGTCTATCAAAAAGCGATCGCTGAATGCGACCGAAAAATTGAGCAATGTCTAGCTTAGTTTGCTAATCAAATTGATGTCGAAACTTCACCCATTCTTCCCGCTAAAAATCGACGCCATAAACCTCAAGGGAATCAACCTAATTTTGACTTGACAACTCATCTCTATCGTATTAGTGGTGTTGATTTCACTCGAATTGATGGGCTTGGGGTTTTGACGGTACAGACAATTCTTTCTGAAGTTGGGCTTGACCCGACTCGCTTTGCTTCTGTCAAACATTTTTGTTCTTGGTTGGGTTTATGTCCTGCTTCTCGTATAACTGGAGGTAAGATTAAAAGTTCTCAGACTCGTTGTGTCGTTAATCGAGCAGCTAATGCCTTCCGAATGGCAGCTCAAGCTCTCAAAAATAGCGGTACTTAAACAATTTAAACAGACAAAATAAGATAGAATACCTTTGCTGATTAACTTTAACATTATTCTAAAGCCCGATCGCACTTACTTTATGAAAGAAACTACTCCCGCAGCCATGCCTCCCTGTTTCGATAGATGGTGTCAAAAGTTTGATGATTTACTGAGAACTAAAGCGCAAAAAAGGGAATTCAGACATTATTTAGGAGGATTATTAGGGGAAAGTGAGCGAAAAAATGTATCTCAAATGGCTAAAGACGCAGTAGAGGTCACATACCACAAATTACACCATTTCTTAACTGAAGCAACTTGGTCAGCGAACAAGATAAATGAACGTCGCTTAGAAGTGATGAACAAGTGTAATCAAACGAGAATCAGTAAGGGATTTAGTCTAATTGTTGATGACTCTGGGCATAGAAAAAGTGGTAACTTTACCGCAGCAGTAGGTCGTCAATATATTGGGGAAATTGGGAAAACAGATAATGGCAATGTTGTAGTAACAACTCATCTATATGATGGCCAAAAAAGCTTACCTTTAGACATAGAACTATATCAACATGGTAATTCGTTGCCCGAAGGAAAGAAAGACAGAGAATTCAAGAAAAAACCCACCTTAGCCTTAGAATTAATCGATAAAAGTTTGAAGAGGGGATATCGACCAGGACTAGTATTAATAGATTCGTCCTATGGTAACAACACAACTGTTTTACTCGAACTGGAAAAAAAGAAATTAAAGTATATAGGAGGAATCGCTAAAAATCGTAATATTTTGGTTAAAACTCCATCAAATCAATTAGAAAAAATCAGAGTAGATGAATATGCTCAATGGTTATCTGATGAGGAATTTAAGGAGATTCAAATCCAGGGTGAAAAACCTAGAACCGTCTGGGTAGCAATAATAGAAGCAGAAATATCAAGGCTAGAAGGAATCAGAAAAATAGCTATCGTCATGAGTGCACCAATCTTTGAAGATGCTGAAGATATTGACTACTTACTCACAAATGTTGAGGGAGAAATAGTAACCGAGCAATGGATAGTTCAAACTTATGCTCAGAGAAACTGGATAGAAGTTTTCTATCGAGAAGCCAAGGGATGGTTAGGATTAAAAGAGTATCAAGTTAGAGATAAGAAGAGTTTGGAAAGACATTTTATTCTAGTTTTTTGTGCCTATACTTTTATCCTTTGGCATAAGCTTACTGGAGGTTTAAGAAGACGTTGGGCGAACAAACCTTTGGAGACATTTCCTGAAGCATTAGAAGCTTTTCGTACAGGTATATCTTATCGTTTTGTCCAATGGTTGAACCAAAATCGCGACGTATTCGTAGCTTATAAAGCTAGTTTGGGCTTTGTTTGGGCTTGATTTTTGTTTAAGTACCGATAGTCGTTCTGCTTTGGGTGCATTCTCTCGTCGTCTGCGAACCCGTTTGGGTACTCCTCAAGCACTTACAGCTACAGCACATAAAGCGGTGCGACCCCCCTGGGGTTTCCCCAGCATGGGAACGCGCACCAAGACAATAGCACGGCTTTTCTATTATCTTTGGACCAGAGGTGAGGCTTATGTCGATCCAGGAGTTGATTATTACGAACAAAAATATCAAGAGCGACTCGTTCAAAACCTGACCAAAAAATCTCACTCTCTCGGCTTTGATTTGACTCCTCAGTCCGTCTCCCCCTCTGTGACTGATTTTGTTTCTTAGGAGTAATGGTTAAGCTCGAAGAAGACTATTGTAATGATGAACGAAGTACCAGATTGCGCCGATGTGATTGCTCAACTTTTTCGAGAAGGATAAGGTCTTGCGAACTAAGGGACCCACTCGTTGCCGCAAGGTATTGTTAAATCGCTCAACGTAATTGGTTTTACCTGTGTTTTTACCAACAGCCCGATGAGGCTTACTTGGTAGCACCTGTTCGTAAGCCTCCCAAAAGTCGGTGTAACAGACCGCACACTGAGGATAAATCACCCCCAAAGATTGCCAAAGCGGCGGCGCTGACTGCCGAGAGCGCTCGCCAACAAATACCCCGACAATTTCGCGGCTCTCGGCATCAATAGCCAACCAGATCCATTGCTTGTTCTTCTTGGAACCCAGAAATGACCACATCTCGTCTAATTGAATCGTCAGCCTACCTCTTTTTTTTGGGTAACGTTAACAGTCCTAGGGATTTGATAAAATTTCTGATTGACGTACATTTGTAACCAACGTTGAGCAACACCTGAGACTCTGGCGATCGCTGCCAACGATAGGCGTTCGAGTAGCAGCTTGTCAATCAACTGGCGAGTTGCCTCCTCAATCGGTTGACGGCTAGCATTCTCGACAAATTGTCGTCCACATTCTTGACCGCGGAATCTTGGTTTACCGTAATGGGTAGAACCGTATTTGATGATTCGAGCTGATTGGCATTTGGGGCAGTTCATTAGCTCGGCTATAATTCCTAAAATGTTTCGACTTTTAGATTACCATTACAATGCATTACTACCAAAATTTAATTCGGTGTCGTTTTGACTGAAATCGAGCAAGCTACCATCGGCAGAAGACAGTTCAGCTATCCAAGCATCATAGGAGCCAAAATTGCTTGCACCTAAAGAACCTTCGGTAAATCCAGTAACAAAAATCTGTCCGTCGCTATTAACTGTAAGGTCAAAAGGATTGTCAATCTCAGAAGTTCCAAACTGTTGTTGCCATAGTCGATTGCCATCGGGGTCATATTTAGCTACCCAGGTATCATAAGAGCCAGCATTAGCTCCTCCTATATCGCGATCGGTATATCCCGTCAGATAAAAATTACCAGAATCATCAAAATCTATACTTCGGGCGACATCATCGCCGTCAGTCCCAAACTGTTTCAGCCACTGCTGGTTGCCCTCTGGGTCATACTTAGCTACCCAACCATCATAAGAGCCAGCATTAGCTCCTGCCAAATCGCCTAAAGTCCAGCCAGTAAGATAAACATTCTCACTATCATCAATAGCAGCATCCCAAGACCAATCGTAATCGGTGGTACCAAATTGCTCGATCCACTGTTGGTTGCCCTCAGCATCGTGTTTAGCCACCCAAACATCATATAATCCGGCATTAGCGCCTTCTAGATCGCCCAAAGTCCAGCCGCTAGTATAGGCGTTGCCATCGCTGTCAGTGGCGATACCAAAAGCTTCATCAAAATCACCGGAGCCAAACTGTTTGAGCCACTGTTGATTGCCTTCACTATCATACTTAGCCAACCAAGAATCGGTAGAAACTAGAGGCACAGAATTAGCCGTCAATTCACTGGCATTTTCTCCACCTAAGTCACCAAGTGTGTATCCTGTCAGATAGACGTTACCAGAGTCATCAACGTCGAGGTTAAAGGAATTATCTAGGGTAAAAGTTCCTAAGGATTGAGTCCATAGCTGCTTGCCCTGACTATCGTACTTGGCGAGGTTTACGTCGCCCAATCCACCTCCTACATATACATTACCGGAGTTATCGGTATCTAAATTGCCCGTAGATGGAGACTGCTCGAGCCACTGCTGGTTGCCCTCATTGTCATACTTAGCTACCCAAAACGAATCTGCTGATACCCCCGTCAGATAAACGCCGTCAGAATTATCGGTGGCAGCACCAACAGCAAAGTCAACACCAGGAGTACCCACCTGCTCGATCTCTTCTAACACTGGGTCTTGGGAAGAGTTATCAATCACATACTGAAAGTAGTCTTCCCTAAGACTCAAACCAGAGGTGTCAGACAACGAGGCAATCAAGTCGGGTTGTCTGTCTTTTCGCTTTTTATATATATGGGTATTACCAGAAGATTCGGTTAATTGATAGAATCCAGGTCGTCCGAAGAGTTGAATAGTATCTAGCTCTGGGTCGAAATCTATAATTGAGGCGTAATCGTCTGCTCCAGAACCAAGATAGTAAGCCTGTCCTTCGTCGCCTAAAATAAATCTATCTGTCCAACGTCTGGGGTTTTCTTCTAATGGCGGTCTACCAGGTAAAGGAAAAAGCTCAAATAGATCTAGATCTCCGGCAAGAGTATCGATTTCTCCTCGCCCAGGATTAGGCGCACTGGGATCGACAGCTAATAATACATCGCTTCCTTGACGAGCTAAAAGAATGTCATTTTTATTAGGAAAACCGACGACAAACCCATCGCTGGCAGGAGTGCCAAGGATGAGCCCGAATAACTCTAAGGCAATGAAGCTTTGAGCGAGCTCTACTGGGTTAGCTGGTAAAGTAGAAAGTTCTGGAAGCCCATCGAGAGCACCAATCAATTCCGAATTTGGATTAGTAAGATCTTCTGCTAAAAGTGAGCCGTTACCTTCTTGAAGTAAAGATTTTACCATTGCTGGTAAATTTGTTGTAAGTGAGTTAAGTTTTTCCATGACAAGTTTATTTAAGCGTTCAGTTTCAATTAGTTCTAAAAAATAATTTAATTTATTCACTAGAGCTTTTTTCGTTCAAAACTATTTTGTTTGAATGCAGTTCACTAGAACTTCACTTAGTCTATTGAAAATGAAAAACTTAATTATGTCTGTGGAAAAAATCTACATTTTAATTTTTTAGTTTTTCTTTTGCATTTTGTTTATGAAGCGCATTTTTAGAGTAACTCTCAAAAAACACCCTAAAAAATTGGGATTATTTTCGACTTCGAAAATATATTTCGCTCGGCTTTTTATAAGTGGTAAGTGCCAGAAAATTAGTATGCAATAAAACATTTTTTTCTTTTCTGCTTGGTTTAAGAGCTTATTTCTAGCGTAATTGGGTTAAATCTTACCCTAAAAAAAAGCTAAGTTCGAGAGCAGAGATAGACGACTATTTGAAGCTCGAGTGACGTTTGGGATAACAGGGTAATCGCATGAAACCAGAGAGATAAAAAATGCGAAAATAAAGACATTTAAGCAAAATGTCATCTACACTGAGCAGCGAATCATTAAAAGAGTCGATAGAGCAATGCTTGGGAGCTCTTACAGATACGAGAGTAACAGGAAAAACAGCCCATAAACTTGTAGACATCATCGCGATATCTTTACTAGCGGTAATCTGCGGTGCAGATGGCTGGGTGGGAATTGAAACCTATGGCAAAGCCAAACAGACTTGGTTAGAAACCTTTTGAGAACTACCAAATGGAATTCCTTCTCACGATACATTTGCTCGTGTTATTGGCCGACTCGACCCAGAAATGCTGGAACCAAACTTCCAGGCAGGGGTCAAACAGATGATCGATTCGTTGGGTTTAGAAGTAGTAGCCATAGATGGCAAAACTCTCAAAGGCTCTTATCACAGAGAAAGTTCGCTCCAATCTTTAGAGATGGTGAGTGCTTGGTCGAGTAGTCATCGATTAGTTCTCGGTCAAGTAGCGCTAGAGCAGAAATCCAATGAGATCGCGGCTATTGCCGTGTGGCTCGAACAGTTAGATTTGACAGGAGCAATCATCACAATTGATGCTATGGGAACCCAAACAGCTATTGCCAAACAGATTCAGGGGGCAGGAGCAGATTACATGTTGACACTGAAATCTAATCATCCTTCTCTAGCTAATGAGGCTCAAGATTGGTTTGAGAAATATCAACAGCAAGAAGACACTTCCTGAGCAGTGGTCAGAGAAACCACTTGTGAAGCGGGACATCACCGCCTTGAGCGACGCACATTTTGGCAAGTACCAGTCAAGCAAGTATTTTCTCCGAAGAGAATCAAGCAGTGGGCCGGACTGCGAACACTGGTGATTGAAGAAAGTAATCGTAGTCTCTCGAATCAACAGACTTCGAGCCGCAGATTTTTTCTGAGTTCTAAAGAGCCAGAATTCGAGCATTTTTCCACTTCAATTAGAACTCACTGGGGAATCGAGAATCAACTACACTGGTGTCTGGATGTGCTGTTTGCCGAAGATGGTTGTCGCCTTCGTAAAGATAACGCTCCTAGAAATATGACTATTTTGAGCAGACTGGCTCTCAACTTACTGCGACAAGATACTTCCAAAGCTAGTCTCAAGATGAAGCCTTATCAAGCTGGATTAGATAATAACTTCCTTCTGCAAATCCTAGCTAATTCTAGCTTATTTTAATTTTTTTCTTTCGTGCGTTTACCCTGGTTTTAAGGGGAATATAGAAGCAAAAAAAAGAATGTCTACCATTCTCAATATAAAAGTTTGCTTGAAAAGACTGACAAATTGTAGATTTTTTCAATAGACAGAATCGAGCAACTAATCTTAAATAAACAAAGAAAGTCCTAGTAAACTTCTAATGAAATCCTATTAAACTAAACTTAAATAAGCGAGTACTAGAACAAACGAATTAGATGACTTTTACTCAGTTTGCAGACTACTATCTTCAACTTGTATTTAAATAGCCATTGTTTTTTGAATAGCAGCCTGTATTAAACTGATTCAAAAAAACAAAATCAATTTTTCAGTCAATTCAACGTATTTTTATTTACATTCAAATGAATCAAAAATTATCAACGATTGAGAGCGAAGTTCAGGAACTCAGGCTTTTTCTTCAAGAGTATCCCGAAGAAGCTAGCGACTTAGCCATTAGTTACTTCGAAGATTATCTTATTCTTTTCTGCCAATACCGAAAGCTAAAAAATAATTTAGAAAAACTTCAGCAAGGAAGCCTTGAAATCACCACAATTCCTAAGCCCGCATTTGTTGACAGTAGTCTAAGCTTAGAACAAGAATTTAGAGTAGCCTGCTTAAAAGTCTATCTCAATAAACATCCCTCTGAATCTGAGACATTTGCCATCTCTTACTTCGAAGACTTTTTACATTTAGTTATACAATATCAAAAACTCGAAACTCAGTTACTAGCTTATTGCTGCGAATTAGAATGAATATGACATAGAGATAGAGATACATAGGGTAGTGCTAAAGATGTAATGAAGCATTGTAGAAATGTATAAAATTCCAAATAGCACCGATATGACTGCCAGTTCGCTGATTTTTGGTCAGAGTGTAGAATAAATATTTGTCCAAGGTGAGCGCATTGTTTAGCCCATGAGAATTTAACCTGAGTCTTTTGTTGGCATTAGGTTTGAGGAAAATCATCACATGAAGCCATCCAGTAACTATGTCCTCACCCCAGCCACGCACCACCTCAGAACGCAGTGACGAGATTCCTGTAATTATACTGGTTACTCCAGTTGAACCTGTCCGACATTCTAGATGCAGCCCTGCCATCACCACACGGAAATCGCCGAGGGTTGAGTTATGGACAACTGAGTGTGCTGTTACTGAGCTACATCATGACTCAATCAGACCATCGTCTATGTACATTAGAATCTTGGGTAACTCAGCACCGACATACCCTAGCACTAGCGACAGGGTGGACCATAGATAGATACCAAAGATGCCACCGACGACCGCTTGGCTTCGGTAATAGAGGTAATAGGTGCTTCATCTGCATCAAGAGTACAAATCGAGCAACAGCTCGGGCAGACGATGATTACGGCTTATGAGTTACCGACCGAGGTAGCCCGTTGCGATACCAGCAGTTTTAGCGTCTCTCAACAGATTGATGAGGCTGATGAAGCAACCAGCTTACCAGCTTACTGCGCTTGGGACATAGCATAGTAAAGACTATCGTCCTAACTTGCGCCAATATCCTCAACTATTGGGCACTCTCGACCCTGCCCCAGACCACTATCAGCTCAAAAACAAGATGCAGGCTATTCTCAAACGCTATCGGGTCAGTGCTTACTTTGCCACTCAAATCGATGCGCAAACGGTGACTTATCTATGTAGGGCGCGTGGACGTCCGAGTGGCAAAGACCCTTCACGTAAACGGTCTAAAACCCAATTCCAGCTCACATTTGAACGCCAAGCAGAGGCGTTCGATGAGGCTGAGCAACTTGCTGGTTGGCGCATTTACGTCACCAACATGAGTGTTGAGCAACTGAGTCGATCTCAAGCAGTTGCCTATTACCGAGACCAGTGGCAGCTCGAAAACGGATTTCATCACTTTAAACGGGGACAACTCCCTGCCTTACCCATTTACCTGAGCAATGAAGAGCGTATCACTGGCTTGATGTTTCTGCTCACCATTGCCTTGAGATTTTTTCCACTCATTGAGTTTCAGGACAGACGGCAACTCCAGACCGAGGAGCAAGAAATCGCTGGTCTCTATGCCGGTAACCCCAAACGCCAAACCCAGCGACCCACTGCTGAGCAACTGGTGAAAGCCTTTGAGGACATTACGCTCTATCATTATCGTGATGGCACCTGTGAAATTACACCTCTCAATGACCTACAGCGTCGCATACTACAACTAATGAACCTCCCAGATTCTATTTATGAGCGTCGGATAAACTATTTGCTTCTTGCCATTTTTCTTGCTCGATTAATAACTTCAATTGATTGAGTTGAGCCTGAAGTCTCACTGTCTGAGAAGGTGCGATCGACGATGCTGTTTGATAAGAGATTAAAGCTAAATCGCTGTATGAGTCAATACCTTCGCCAAATGAGGAGCCAAATTTTGGTGTGAAGTCAACAGGGCTTTTGTAGGAAACTAGGTTTACTCCTAAACGAAGTTCCGCAAAGCCCATGGCAGAAATTCTAACACTCCTAAGCTGTCTGAGTTTTGAACTCAACAACACCAGCCAGAAGCATCTCGGTTGCATTATTCAAGCAATGTTAGTGTTAGGGATGAGTGGTCGGGTAACAATGCTGGGGATAGCCCGATGGGCGGGAAAAGGAGGGAGTTATCAAACCATTCAAAGATGTTTCTACAGTCCCCAGAACTGGCCGACCTTAATGTGGGTGTTTTTTCGCACCCATTGTTTTTGTCCTCAGGAAAAGTAGGCGATCGCAGGAGATGAAGTGGTTACGACCAAATCAGGTCATAAGACCTATAGGGTAGATTGGTTTTTTTCGAGTTTGGCACAGCGTCCCGTTAAAGGATTGGCGTTCTTTGCCCTATCCCTGGTGGGTCTCGAACCAAGACCATCCTATCCCTTACGCATCGAACAGGTGATTCGACCTGTGCTAGAAGCTCAAGCTGCTCCCTCAGAGTCTTCATCTGGGACTATAGTAAAAATTACTCTCTGCTGCTAAAAATCTCTTGACAGGGGGTACGTTCTCTGGACTTTTTTTGGCGAAGGTATTGATAATTCTTTAATGGACACCAGCTCAATTTTTATTATTCGCTCAAATAAGCACGAATCATTGCCTGAGTTCCCTGTTCGCCACCCTGTCCATTATCCAGATCTTTGACTATTTTAAACAGGCGCTCGGCTAACTCTGTCCCAGGAAGATCGCGATCGCCTAAAGATCGATTGATTTCTTGGACTAGTCGTAAATCTTTGAGAATATGTTTGATGGCAAAACCAGGAGCGTAATCTCCAGCGATGATTTTTTCTCCTAAATTAGATAGAGCCCAGGAACCAGCCGCTCCCGTACCGCAGACATCGACAATTAAGTTAGGATCGATACCCTGTTGTTTAGCCAACTGCATTGCTTCACAGATACCTACCATGTAGACGGCGCAGAGAATTTGATTGCACATTTTAACTGCCTGTCCGCTACCGATATCGCCGCAAAGAGTAATATTTTTGCCCATGGCTTCAAAATAAGGCAGACATTCTTGGAAATCAGCTTCAGAACCTCCAACCATAATCGTCAGCGTACCTTGCTGCGCTCCCGTATCACCACCCGAAACGGGTGCATCCATAAATCTCAGCTGTCGTTGCTGTAATTCGGCCCCAATTCCCTTAGCGGCTTCGCTACCGATGGTACTCATGTCTACTACCAAAGTTCCAGTTTGGGCAAACCGTACGACTCCTCGATCTCCCAATAACACCTCTTCAACATCAGGAACATCTCCAACGCAGGAAAAGACAATTTCGGCTGTTGTAACTGCTTCTGGTAAAGAATCGACTACGATCGCCCTCCCTGCTGCAGCTACTTTTACTCCCGGGCTACCGCTGGTTCGATTCCAAGTCTTAACCTGGTAGCCATGACGCGCCAAATTAGCTGCCATCGCTCCTCCCATCAATCCCAATCCTAAAAATGCTACTTCTTTGTTCATAATTTATTTATGTATTTATGGCAATTGGTGCCTATACTTCTTTGTTTGAATTTTTTTATAGAGCAACTTTGATTAGAAACGTTAACTAGCAGATTTCAATTTATCAAAGAAATCCGAAACCACACTGACGAATTCTGAAGTAGACTCGTAAGGAAGCACGTTACGCCCAGAAATTAGGCGGCTTTGACCCTGTGGCAGATGCTTGATGTACTGGTCCATTCGTTCTGGTGGCGTTTCGGTTTTACCTTCAGAACTAATACTCGATGCCTGCTTGCCAAAAACTACTAGAGTAGGTTGGGCGATCGCTGAAATCGCAGTAGTATAGTCTTCTCGCCAAAATCCCGCTAAAAATGAAAACACAGCATAGCGACTCCGAGCATTTTTTGCCTCTTGAGTTAACTCATCTAACCAATGGCGATCGACTTTTTGGGCATCGGCAAATAGTTGACGCTCCGAAAAAGACTCGATAAACTTGCGGCGACTGGCATAACGATAGAATAAATTACCCAAACCTATTGGAGAATCAAATAAAAGATTCCACAACAATTTTTGTCGCAGGGGGTTGCCAGCTTGGGTTATAGTACGCCAAGCTGGAGGACCAGATAGAACCAATGCCTCGATCCAATTGGGTTGGGGAGGATTTTGGACTAACTTTATCGCGATTGGTAACGAGGCTCCTTGAACTATCAACATTACTGGCTGTTTGACGACTGTTGCTAAAAAATATTTGAGTTGCTCCGCCCAATCAAGAGGATAATAAGCCACTGAAGGCATTTCGCTAATACCGCAGCCGAGTAAGTCGGGATTATATATCACTGAGTTGGGATTTTTAGCTAGCCAAGCTTCGATAAAGCGTTCCCAAAAGATTCCCGACAGTCCCACACCTATGGGATGAATTAGCAGTAAAGCAGGTGTAGTTGTTAGAGTGCGATCGCCACTAAAGACTTTGTAGCCAGCGCGAAAATTTCGCCAACTGTAAAATTTAGTATCTTCTGCCATAGGTTTTGATTAGTCATGCTCACCCCTGTACATTATCCTACCTTTCGTCTAGCAGTAAAAGCTTTGGTGGCAAAACCGTACTTGCATAACCAATAAACCAACCGTCATAATAAAAATATACAAACAACCGACTTATCGTTCATCTTTCTAATTCACACTTAGATAGACGGAAGTAGAGAAGCTTTCTCGAAGGAACGCACCTCGGACATTTCAACTTTAGAGGTGAAAATATATGGATTTAGCAAGCAGCGATCTTCTTTGGGTATTAGCTATCGTTACTGTCTTTACAGCGATTATGTCTCCTGCTCTTTGTTGGGTTCTGACAGCAAGATATCGTTAGTTCTAGCTACAAAGCTCGTACTCAATTTACTGAATAATTGACGGTAGTTCCCGATAGCGTGGGAACTACCGTTTTTAAATTTTCGCTCGATTACTCAAGTAAAATCTGTTAGATTTAGTATGACTGCTCTGGCTGATTCGAGATCGATATAATAAACCATTAAGTTCGGCACTACTCATTGATAATATTTTTCCTATGGGTGCAAACCCTTATAGCTGGTTGGAAAAATCTCTGGCAACTATTCACCATGCCAAATGGTATCGTGCTGTAAAAACTATTAACGGTCGCCCCGGTGCATTAGTAAATCTGGAGGGACGAGAGGTAATTAATTTCGCCAGCAACGACTATCTGGGTCTAGCGGGAGACGAGCGACTAATTCAAGCCGCAATAGAAGCTACCCGAACTTACGGTACTGGTAGTACTGGTTCCCGCTTACTTAGCGGACACCGAGAATTACATCGACAGTTAGAAAAAGAGATCGCCGATTTAAAACAAACTGAGGATGCATTAGTTTTTAGTTCTGGTTATTCAGCCAATATCGGTGCAATCGCGGCACTAGTTGGAGGGAGAGATTTAATTCTGAGCGATGCCTACAATCACTCTAGCTTAAAAACAGGAGCAAAAATCAGTGGTGCGACACTAATAGACTACAATCATTGCGACGTTGCCGATTTACGCCTCAAGTTAGTAGCCAATCGCGCTTTATACCGACGCTGTTCGATCGTTACCGACAGCGTATTTAGTATGGATGGAGATTTATGTCCCTTGCCAGAGTTAGTGGCGATCGCCCGAGAATTTGAATGTATGTTGCTAGTAGACGAAGCACACGCCACGGGGGTTTTGGGTAAAACTGGGGCGGGTTGTGTCGAACACTTTAACCTAACAGGTACAGAATTAATTCAAGTTGGTACTCTCAGTAAAGCCTTGGGAAGTTTAGGAGGTTATGTAGCCGGCAGTGCTAACCTTATCGATTTTTTACGCAATCGCGCTCCAAGCTGGATCTATACTACTGGACTTTCTCCCGCAGATACGGCAGCAGCACTAGCGGCGATCGCAATTGTGAGACGAGAACCAGACAGACGGGAAATACTGTTACGCTATAGAGATTATCTGCAACGACACCTGCCACAATCCGATTTATTTCCTTCCAAATCTCCAATTATCTGTCTGGGTTTAGCTTCTCCACAAGCAGCCTTAGACAAAGCAACTCGGCTATTACAAGTAGGAATATTTGCTCCGGCAATTCGCCCTCCTACCGTTCCGACAAGTCGGATTCGCTTTTCTTTGATGGCAACTCACCAACCAGAACACCTGCAAAAGTTAATCGAAATTTGGAATTAGTGTTAAATTGAGTAGACTCAAACAGAAAAAAACAGAATTTTTTTATTCATCGCGTCTCATATATTTACCACTTTATTGTTTATTAGTGTTGGCTGGAAATTAGGTGACATCACCCTCAATCTCGTAGTCCAAAGAGCCGAGAGGAACTCGCTTAGATGCCGCTTCTACATCAGAGTTATCTAAAATATCGAGCAAATTTTTGATAGCTATCAAACTCTTTTTTTTCGTGCCATCAGCTCTCAGAAGTTATTTATAAAGTAAAAATTAACCAGAATCACTGCGCTTGATTACATTTACTTCGGCATTACATAATTGCTTGACTACACTGGGGAAAATTTTCTCCTGTGTAACCAGCATCAACCCAGATTAATTCTAGCTGCGACAATTTTTATTGCCCTTTCACCTTTGCTCTGAAAAAATCTCTCAGTTTCCTAGTCTCCCAGTCATCAAATCTTCCTGGCTCAAAAATCTTTGCTATTGCTTCTATTATTTTGGCAGCTTAGTTCTTCAAGAAGTATGAGAAGGTACCAATTTCTTGATAGGATAAATTGAACCAGGGATCGAGACTAAATAAATTTATGTTTTCCAAAAAATATTTGTCACGGTTACTAGCTTTAGTGTTAGTAGTTGTAATTAGCTTAATGGGCTGTGGTTCTAATCCTTCAGGATTGACGGGCAATTACAGTCAAGATACCATAGCCGTACTTGAAAGTCTGAGAACGGCGATCGAGCTGCCAGAGGATGCACCAAACAAAAAGGATGTAGTATTTGATGCACGCCGAAAAATTAGCGATTATGCTTCTCGATATCGGCGTGATTCCAAAACCTCCGGTTTGCGTTCTTTCACTACTATGCAAACAGCTTTAAATGCTATTGCTGGTTACTATAGCTCCTATGGCAATCGTCCTCTACCAGAAAAACTGAAGAAAAGACTCAACCAAGAATTCAGACAAGTAGAAATTGCTCTCAAACGTGGAGTTTAGTTTTTATAACATTATTCTTCTTCCCTCTCAAGAAAATTTTTTGAGAGGGAATTTAGCTTGTAGAGCGCTCAGACGATCTATGTAAGCACGAACCTATATACTCAGTATCGTTTTGTCGAGTTGATTCCTTAGTCGTTAATGCTGTTATCGTGTGTCTTGGTGCAGGTTACCATAGCGAGGAAACCGAGTCTTCGACTTGCTCCGCAACCGTTGAGTCGCACCGCTTTCTCAATACTCGTAGAATTTTGCTGCGTAAAATCGTAGCAGCGACGATATTCAGGAAAATATCGAACGGTTTTTCATCTCCCCCGTAGTGACTTGGAAAATTGGCGATTTTGGGCTACCCAGCCCCAAGAAGGAGAGAGTTATTCTTTACAAACCAGTAGTGAGGGTGAATTTGCTACCGGATCAGTAGAGCACCAGGTTTTATTTGGGGTCAATTTGAATTTAACCGAAGATAATTTTAACGAGTTAATCAGACTGGACTTGGAAAATTCTCTAGTTCTCGATTTATTCGAGCCAGTATATGGAACTGTTCCCAGACCAGATTTCGATACTTTACTCTTAATTAGCGATCGCACAAACAATGAAAGCCAGTCAAGAGGAGCGAGTTTATTTTACCTACTATCTCTTAGATCTCAAATAGTTTCTATAAGTTAGTGGGATGAGCCTTTTAAATCCTGTTTCAGCAGCTTGGAAAATCGCGAGTGAGGATTTTGAGCGAGGATCGGACGCACACCAGATTCGACAATCTTTCCTCGCTCCAAAATCAAAATTTGGTCGGCTCGCTGTATGGTTTTAAGGCGGTGGGCAATAATAATCGCAGTGCGATGTTTGAGTAGAATTTCGATGGCACGTTCGATTAACATTTCCGTTGTCGGATCGAGTCGGGAGGATGCTTCATCCAGAATCACCAAACCAGGATTTTTGAGAAACACACGGGCAAAGGCTAGGAGTTGAGCTTGTCCCGCCGAAAGTCCACTACTATCGGAACTGAGAATGGTATCTATTCCTTGGGGAAGCGCTCGCCACCAGTTTGTAAGTCCCAATAACTCTAGCGTTGATAAAATCGCTGCATCCTCAATAGTAGAATCAAAAAAAGTCAAATTATTACGAATGCTGGCTTGAAAAAGCTGCACATCTTGAGTTACTATCCCCACTCGTTGACGCAACTCCGATATAGACGTTTGAGCGATCGCCACATTTCCCAAATGGATCGTTCCTCGAGGGACATTATAGAATCTTAGCAAAAGCCGAGCTAGGGTAGTTTTTCCACTGCCAGTATGTCCTAGTAGTCCCAGTATTTTATTAGGAGGTAGGTCAAAGGAAATGTTTTCTAATGTCCAGTCTTGTTGATTATCTGTTTTGTGTAGATCGCTAGTTATTGATGAACTATCGTAACTAAACCAGACGTTCTTAAAGTTTACTGACAGTGCCGTTGAAGGGAGAGAAATCTGTTCTTTATAGTTAAGATACGATTGGCGAAACCACCCTGCTTCGGAGGATTGCAACTGAAATAGCTCGCGAATGCGGTGAATACTAGCTTCAACTTGCTGAAGTTGTTCGAGTTCTTCACGAATGCGCTCGATGGGTTGGCTGAGTAGATTGGTGTAGTGAAAAATAAGATAGGCAGTACCAATGGTAATCGCTTGACGATTCCAGAGATAGGCAGCAAGCGCTAGAGCGATCGCATTACCCAGAGTAAACAGTCCCACGCTACCCGTCCAAAGTAGGGTACTGGTAAAACGAGCCTGATGATAGAGAGACAACCAACTCTGTAAAATTTGATAGAATCTCTGCATTACGTAGCTAACAGCACCATTAGCGCGGAGATCTTCTCGTCCAGCAATTTGTTCGCCAATAAAGCCAAAAAACTCGGCACTCTTTTGACGGTAGCGAGTCCAGGGGAGAACAGCAAATCTTTGCACCCTTAGTAAAATTGCGAGTGCCAAGCTAGAAAAGACAGACAAACTCAAACCAGCCCGCCAATCTTCCACCCAAAGTATAATTAAAATGCCAACCAATAAAATTCCGTTACCTAAAACCTGAATTACCAGTTGGGAAAAAAAGCGAGAAAGAGAAACCACATCGCCATCGATGCGTTCGACCCATTCTCCAGAGGTGCGTGCTTGATGATGGGAAAGATCTAGCTTTAAACAGTGTTCTGCCAAGTCAACACAGAGAGCATTGGTTGCCGTCCACGCTACAGTTTCACTCAGATAAGTAGTCAAAATTGCCAGAACTTGAGTCAACATCGCCACGCCGATAAATACTAAGGCAATAGTAACCAGGGTTTTAGTCGCGCCACCAGCCACAGCCGTATCGATAAAATATCCCAAAAGTTGTGGATTGAGTATTTGGAGAGCAATGCTGCTAAGTAGAGCGATCGCCAATTTAATTACCCGTCCTCGTTGCGGTTTTAAATAATCCGCTAGAAGATTGCCATATTGCTTGAGAGGAATTTCCATAAATACATTAGCTGGTGGAAATTTCGGAACTAGGAGTTGGGAAACAGGAATCAGCAGATAGCAATTTTCAAATTGCCCTAACTAGATTACGCATTGCTATAACCCTAAACGCTTTAAAGCTAACAATTCTCGATCTCGTAGTTTAACCAACGGAAAACTACCCTAAACAAGACTATCGAAAAGCTGGACTAAATTTGACTCCTAAACGGATTTTTTTGACTCTTAAACGGAATAATTTGATGTAACCATTTTTTCCATTTCTCTGGCTTTCTCCTCGTTGGCGATCGCTTCTCAATTTATAATTTGCTAGAGTTATGATATTGGCAATACTAAAAATTTAAGTATGGTTCGGCAAAAACGACCGCGAGTCAATAAGCAACTACCACCTCTAGAGAGTGGCGATCGCTTAACGCGCTATGAGTTCGAGCGTCGTTATCATGCCATGCCCCATTTAAAAGCCGAACTAATAGAGGGAATAGTTTACGTGGCATCTCCCCTACGACACGAACAGCATGGAAAACCCCACAGTCGCGTAATGACCTGGTTAGGAGTCTATCAGGCGCTAACTTTTGGTGTTGACTTGAGCGATGCCCCAACCGTTAGACTCGATTTGGATAATGAACCTCAGCCTGATGCGGTGCTGCTAATCGAACCAGATGCGGGGGGACAAACTCGATTGAGTAGTGATGGCTATATCGAAGGTTCTCCAGAACTCATAGCAGAAGTTGCTGCCAGTAGTGCTTCCTATGACTTATACGATAAGAAAACCGTCTATCGCCGAAATGGAGTGAAGGAATATATCGTATGGCAAGTTTTAGAGCAAAAGCTGGACTGGTTTATACTGCGAAAAGGAGTGTATGAATCGCTATTAGCTGATGACAGGGGAATTATACGGAGTGAAGTATTTCCAGGGTTATGGTTAGCAACCTCAGCATTACTAGCAGGGAATATGGCACAGGTGCTAGTGGTATTGCAAGAGGGTTTAAATTCCCCTGAACACGCGCTATTTGTCAAACAACTAAATAAATAAGTAAATAATAGAACTATGTTAGTTCTCATTAAGCTTCCTAGCGATCGCCAAATGTCTGGCTCGATTAGGAACGACAACCCTGAAACGGTAATGTCTTGGGTACATAAGTATAACCAAAAAGGCGGTAATTGATTGATGCAGTAATTAATTTCCCAAATCGAATCAATACCAATCCGATTGCTGTCAGGGATCGCCTTTGGGTCAAGAAACATCTCGAACCCAAAGAAGAAAAACTACGGTTTTCAAAGTAGATGAGGTTTATCTTTGGAGCAGTGTGACACGCGGACCTTTGACTGACCAGCTTATTTTAAAAGCCTTGCCAGAGTTGCTGTTAGGTAGCAAGTAGCAACAGTTAGAGCAATAGCTTTATAGAGACTCGTACTGTCCCAACTGTTCTCACTGTCCTAACTGACTTCCCTCAACCACACTTATAAATCGGCGATCGCCTCAAAATCCAACAAGGCTTCGCCGAGGTTTTCTAACTTTTCTAAGATAGGTTGTTAAGGCGATAAGCCTACGGCATGGCTTCGCTACGTGCATCCCTGGAGGTAATTCTCCTATCTTTCGAGTCAATTGACGTAGAATGAGCGATCGCACTTCTGTAAGTCTTATTTATTTTATCTATTGCGGTTTTGGTAAATACTTTCTCGATTAATTGCATCGTCTGATAATGGATATATAAAATTAGATTTAAAGGCATAGGGACTATTGCTATGGTTGCGATCGAGCCGTTGGCAGAAACTAGAACATTACTGACAAATATTAGCTGGCAAACTTTTAAGGTTATACTGGCAGAGATGGGTTCTCAACGCAATAATCGCATTGCCTATAGCTCGGGAATTGTAGAAATCATGACCCCATTAATGCCTCATGAAAACTCAAATCGTTTAATTGAAGCTTTTATTGGCGTAATGTGTGAAGAGTTGGGGTTAGAAATTAAGCGAACTGGTTCGTTAACTCTGATCGGAGATGATTTAGAGCGGGGAGGAGAACCAGATAGCAGCTATTACATCCAAAACGAGTCTTTAGTTAGGAGTAAAGAAAACATCGATCTGGCAACAGATCCGCCTCCAGATTTAGTGCTTGAAGTTGAATATTCTCGTTCTGCTATCGATAAATTAGCTCTTTACGCCTCAATGGAAATTCCCGAATGTTGGCGATTTAATGGTAGCATACTGCGAGTTTATACTCTTATAGATGGACAATAAACCGAAGTTGAATTTAGCCTGACTTTTAATCCGATACCAGTTAAAAAGATTCCTCGCTTTCTGCAACAAGCTAAAACCAATGGAGAAAATGCCACAACCCGCGATTTTCGAGCATGGGTGAGACAGCAAATTTCCTGATGATTGTTAGTTTTTATAGAGTGGTCGCCTTCTTGACTATTCGCTCTTTTTAAGCATATTAAAAATTATTGGCAATTAACTTACTATTTTAACATTGACAAATTATCTCTTCTGTCGGTTCTGTTGCAAAAAATCCGAACAGAGAGAATATACCTGTGATTAACTAATTTTTTAGACAGCGATCCCAAACAGAGAATAGACAAAATTTCTTTGTCCCAAGATGTCACCTTTAGCGATATTTTTTATTTGCCCTTTGCGAATCACATTCATGATTTCATACCCTTTTAATGTCCGCCATGCTGAGTGGAAATGTTGAAAGTATAATTTATACTTAGCCTGCTTTTTCGGAAATCTATGGTCTTGCTCGATGATATTATTAAGATATTTGTTCTGTCTCAATTCACACTCACTAGAGATAATTTCTTCCGTTTGAAGTTCTTCAACTGCTGCGGGATAAGCAGGATTTTGGTCTACGTTAATAACTCTTGGCTGCTTATTATGTCTCGATTTCAGGGCTTTCTTCAAGAATCTTTTAGCAGCTTGTTTATCTCTCCTGGCACTAAACATAAACTCTATGGTAATACCATTGCTGTCAACTGCTCTATATAGATATTTCCATTTTCCTTTGACCTTGAGATAAGTTTGATCTACTCGCCAAGAGTCATTAGTTGAGATGAGATGCTTTCTGGCTCTTCTTTCTATTTGTGGTGCATAAATCATCACCCATCGGTAAATCGTGGTGTGGTCTACAGATAGTCCTCGCTCTTGCATGATTTCTGCTAAATCACGATAACTCAAACCATAGCGGAGATACCACCTCACACAAAGTAAAATTATTTCTCCTTGAAAATGTTTCCACTTAAATGGTTGCTTTGAGTTCATCTGGTCTAGTAGTTATTTACGTTTGTTAAATACTACAAATTTGTCTTAAGTTTTTGCAACATTACCAGTTTGTGCTTCCTCTGACTCTTGGCAATTTTATGTTTCCTATAATTATTCACATCAGACACAATAAGTACAATATTTGATTGTTGTTCCAGTTTATCTAAAAGCTGATTTGCGAATCAGCCAAAAATAACCCGCATCTTAGAAATTAGCTTTAACTTAAAACCGTAATAACCACAGTGGGTAAGTTAATCAATTTTATATATGATTATTCTGAAAATGCTTCAAAGCATTCCTTACCTCGGGAGCAACCCACTTTTAAACTAGGCACAAATACTCAAACTAACATCTTTGTTTAAATATACACAGCGAAGTCGCAGCATTTGAGTTACATTTTTGGGATTCCATTGTGCGCCAACAATCTTGATTCTTGAAGCTACTTGTTTAATCCAAGACTCTACAGACCCCGAACCAATACAAATACCAAGCTCTTGGTAAAGTTGATAATCAGGAATTCTAAATCGGTGTTTGCGTAGATAATTCTGAAAATTCCTTGCTTGTTTTTTCTTTAAATCATTAAATTCGGCGATCGCATCATCTACTAAACTTTGCCAAAGATAGTTTTTGGTTTGTCTAAGTCTCTGGTTGCTACCACCTACTTTATGGAGATTTTCCATCAGATGATACCAATCCAAGATTTCTCTTCTCTGCTGCTTTGTTCCAATCTGCTCGACGATCTTCCCAACTCCATCTTGACCATCTCCCAAGCAATTGACCTTTCGGCTCAATGGTTGCTGGTTGACCCATTTGACTAAACTCTGATTGTCTTGGAAAAATGCCATTCCTATTCCCTGATGAATCTTAACTGCTTTATAATTTTTCCATTCGCTTTTCTGTCCCAACCTGGTTCTTAAGTAAATAGACTAAATTAAAGTTAACTGTGAAGGTTAGGAGACAGGAGTAATAGAGTAATAAAGGTTTTGGGCGAGCTACTAACTCTTGTTATTTTCCATTTAATTCTGTCTACCTACTTAGTCTTACCGTTTCACCATCGACACTTAATGACTTTAGCCTCTTGCTAATCTTCGGTTCTGGCAAGTAATAGTTGTTAATTAACCTGTGTTGCGTACTACGAGAAATTTTCATTCCTGTTAAGACTTTGATGTCCTGTTCGGCATTGATGAAAGATTCATTACTCACAAGTAACAGGCAGCACTTCTCCAAATGAGGACTTAAACGAGTTCCTTTTCTTAGCTTCAATTTGGTAGCTTGCTGGCTGGAAATAGTTATTTGACCAAGACAACTTTTTACCTTTCTCTCTCTTCCTGAACTTGTTCCTGCTGCTGAGCTGAACGGAAAAAATTCGCCTATTTTTGCTGCTACTGTTTTTAGACTTTAATTTTGTCAAGTACAATTTATACAAAATAGCTGCGATTCCCCTGCCTGAAATGAGTGAAACTGCTATTTATGCTGTTATGACACGCATTATGTTACGTTGTTTGACTGCTTAAATTTTACTTTATAAATAGGCTCTCGGCAGCAGAGGAAGCAAAAATTGTAAAATAAACCACAGATATTTAATAAAGATAATAACTATCGAAAAATTATATGAGCAAGGGAACCCTATTTGATAAAGTTTGGGATTTACATACTGTCGGCACATTGCCTTCTGGTCAAACTCAGTTGTTTATCGGGCTGCACCTCATCCATGAAGTAACCAGTCCGCAAGCTTTCGCCATGCTGCGAGAGCGCAACTTAAAAGTACTGTTTCCCGAACGTACCATCGCTACCGTCGATCATATTGTTCCTACAGAAAATCGCCAGCGTCCTTTTGTCGATGTCTTGGCAGAAGAAATGATGCAGGCACTAGAGCAAAATGCCAAAGACTATGGAATTAAATTTTATAATGTCGGTTCGGGCAATCAGGGTGTAGTTCACGTCATCGCCCCCGAACAGGGATTGACCCAGCCTGGAATGACCGTTGCCTGTGGCGACTCTCATACTTCCACACACGGTGCTTTCGGCGCGATCGCCTTTGGGATCGGTACTTCTCAAGTTAGGGATGTTCTCGCTTCGCAAACTCTCGCTCTAACTAAATTAAAAGTTCGCAAAATTGAAATTAACGGCAAACTGGCACCTGGAGTTTTTGCCAAAGATGTAATTCTTCATGTCATTCGTAAGTTAGGGGTAAAAGGTGGCGTAGGTTATGCCTATGAATACGCGGGAACTACCTTTGAAGCAATGACCATGGAAGAAAGAATGACCGTTTGCAATATGTCTATAGAAGGCGGTGCGCGGTGCGGCTATATCAATCCCGACAAAACTACTTTTGACTATCTCAAGGGTAGAGACTTCGCACCTCAAGGAGCGGCTTGGGATAAGGCAGTAGAGTGGTGGCAGAGTATCCGTAGCGATGAAGATGCGGTCTACGATGACGTGGTTACGTTTGAAGCGGCAGATATCGAACCTACAGTAACCTGGGGAATCACACCAGGACAGGGATTGGGAGTTAATGAAACTATCCCCACCGCCGAAAGTCTGCCTCTTCACGAGCGAGCGATCGCCAAAGAGGCCTATAGTTATATGAAATTGTCTCCGGGTAACCCTATCAAAGGAACTAAAGTAGACGTTTGCTTTATCGGTAGCTGTACTAATGGTAGATTGAGCGACTTACAAGAAGCAGCCAGAGTGGCTAAAGGAAAACAGGTAGCATCGGGAGTTAAAGCCTTTGTGGTTCCTGGTTCGGAAAGAGTCAAACAGGCTGCAGAAGCCGAGGGTTTGGATAAAATTTTTCTGGAGGCTGGTTTTGAATGGCGCGAACCTGGCTGTTCGATGTGTTTGGCAATGAATCCCGATAAACTCCAAGGAGATCAGATTAGTGCTTCTTCTTCCAATCGTAATTTTAAAGGTCGCCAAGGTTCTGCTACTGGTAGAACTCTACTGATGAGTCCCGCAATGGTAGTAGCTGCAGCAGTTGAAGGTAAGGTTGCTGACGTTCGAGAACTGGCTTAAACTTCCTTAGTAGTTCTAAAGGAGAATTTAGCAAGTAAATAGCAGTTTTCCTAGAAATACGGCAATTTTTGGTTCATTTTACAGAGAATAACGAATTTAGAACTATTAGCTTTTTACTTAATTTTAACTTTTAGGCTGTTAATAAATTTGGACTTTACCAAGTTGTGAACCGCTGTAATTATTGGTTTGACAAAAATAAATTTTACCTAAGTAAATTAGGAATGTTATTTTACCAACTGGTTAAAAACCTGAATTAGGTTATGTTGTTAAATAGAATTTTTGGAATATTACAGAGGAGAACACTATGGAGTTAGGGATTCCCGAATCAGTTAAAACTTGGTCGCAGTTTGGACATCCAATTTTTATGTGGATTTTATTAGGACTATCAATTTATGCTTTGTATCTTGGTTGGCAAATTCGCGTCACTCGAGATGCAGACAAAGAAACTCGAAAAGAGCTAATTAAGAAGAATTTTGGTCAAAGACATTATCGAATTGGTTCGATTCTTTTAGCTTGTATGGTGATAGGGAGTCTCGGCGGAATGGCGGTTACTTACATTAACAATGGCAAACTATTTTTCGGCCCCCATCTGCTAACTGGATTAGGTATGACTGGTATTATTGCTACTTCTGCTGCTTTAGCTCCTTATATGCAAAAAGGAAATAATTTTGCTCGCTATACTCATATTTCTTTAAACATAGTTCTTTTGGGGTTATTTAGTTGGCAAGCAGTAAGCGGAATGCAAATCGTACAAAAAATTATTAGCAAAATGTAAACTCGAATTTAAGTAAATAGTTCTTAAGTTCTAGGTTTTGTCGGACAGACGTAGGGGAAAACAATTACTTGCGTCTGTTTTTTTGAACCCCATTATCTCTTTTTTCAGATCGAATCCGTTTAATTAGTTGTGAAGCGATCTTCTTCCCTTAAATTTTAAATTTTTTCTTAATTACTACTGACATACATTATACTTACACATTTTTACCATCGGCAACAGGCTCTATTTTGACTTGCAGATTGATAATGGGCTTGAACTGACCGACCACTCTAAGAATCTGCCTGTGACCTTGAATGAGACACCACGCCATAATTGCCCAGGTTTGCCAATTTTGCCATAGCGATAAATCTCTAGCACCGATCGCGATCGCCGATAAAATAAACGTAAATATCAGCCAGCGTAATAATTTTTCTGGTACATGTACCGGCCAATCGTTGTCACTACCACCTGAGTAACGATACACGATATAAAGCATCGTGCGACAAATTATCTGACTAGATAATAAACTCGTACCAATAATATTAGTTGCCGTTACCGCCAGAAAACCATAATATCTAAAAAATTGAAGTAACAAATACAACCAAGTCCTCGTAGATTTATTAAGATAGTTGTAGATCCAAAAACAAAATCTAGTGGCTAGTAAAAAAAGAACCCAGTAAGTTAAAGGTAACAAAACTGGATTGAGTGATGCTAATCGGTCGGATATTGGTTCATAATTAATCGGTAGATTTACCCCTCTAGCTTTAGTCAAACAAGCAATTCCTAAAACTCCAAAAATTCCAGACCAAAGCCAAGGAGTCCAAGTTTTCATCATTTGCTTATAGCTATGATATGCGACCGATAACCTGGGTTTTTCTTCGTATTTTTCAGCTACGAGATCGTTTTCGTAATAGCCTATTTCATAAACACACCAAAAGGAAACTAATAGTAAAAAGATACTAATGCCGTGTAGTAAAGGATGGCTGGTGTGCCAGGAAAAAGCCAAAAATAATAGTGGTAGATCGTCCCACAAGATAACTTTGTAAATATATTTTTGTCCGATTCGCTTGACTTTTTCTACATAAAAAAATGGCAAATAAACGTTTTCTAGTGGTAAAGTATATTTGGCTAAAGGCCAAGTTACCAAACAAGGGTAGGCTACTTCTTGCAATAGAGGCAGATCTTCATCAGAGTCAGTAATGACGAGCGCAGATTCAATTTCTTGCAGCGATAAAACTTTTTTTAGCATTAGTAACTTGCCTTCACATCTATCTCGTGCTCCTTGCCAAAATCGACATCCAACCAAGCGATCGCAATTTATTTGCAAAGAATTAAGAATAGGATTGACAATAAAATTAAATCCCAAGGTAGCGACTATAATAGGAGAACTACCATTCTGTTTGACAGCAGCAATTAATTCTTTATTTTGGTAGTGTTCGGCTAATTGTTTGGCTTTTTTTTGCCATAAAAACCACGTCCATGGAAATAAAATCGTTGATGCTGTAACTAAAAACCAATCTCTTACTTTTAAACCTTTAAAAGATATAGGCAACCAACTCCAGGGTCGGACAAAGTATAAAAACTTTAATAGTAATAATCCGAGTATTCGAGGTCTGAGGGTGTCGAGATACTCGGCTGTAGAATTACGTAAAAATAGCGTTTCATCTAAATCTATAATTATTGTCGTATCTTGAGAAGCAGTTTTAATCAATTTTATTGCTTCAGATTTTTTAATTTGACTAATACGCTTTTGTTTATATTCAGTCATTAGCAAACATGATAATCATGACTAATGTTTTTCCTAATAGAATAGAATAGAATAGATTATTTTCGAATAGTTAAATTAACACTTTAATCAGCAATTTTCAATATTTTTAACAGCTCTATTTGAATGCTTAAAATCGCTTGTTTGTTTTGTTTGTTAATTTCATTTTTTAACCTACCATAGCTAAAATCATTTTAAAAGTTATTTTGTGTACGAAAGGGTAAATTGTACAAAACTACTGGGATAAATTTTTAACGTAGTGCTATCTTCAAACAGAAATTTGCTTATCGCTATTATAATTTGTGTCGCTATTCAACCACAAAACAAATCCACATAGCTGGTTTTTTGGTTATTTAGGATTTTCATTTTCGGCTGTCGATAACTTTAGCAGGCACACCAACGGCAACTGAGTAGGGTGGTATGTCTTTAGTTACATACAACTGCTCCAGCAACAATGACGCTGCCTGTGCCAATGGTTACCGTCGAAATATAAATATATTCATATATTTACTCCGCTACCCAGCCAGCAATTATCCTCAATTTCGATTTCCTTGAAGTTAAATCCTTATAAAGTGAAGTAATAGATAGTGAGAGTTATTAGACTTCTTGCAGAAGTCAGGGGAAAGGGAAAAGCGTAGGATTTGGGGTGAGCGAGCTAAAGTTCGTTGTGTTCTGTATATGGCAACTCTAGTTGCGGTACGTTTTAATCCCACAATAAAGACTTTTTATGAACGTTTAGTTAATAAAGGCAAGCTCCAAAAAGTTGAGGGGCTGTCTCTTGAATTTACTTCAAGAGCTTGTAAGCCCCGTGCTCTCACTGCTTGTATGCACAAACTTCTAATTGTCTTAAATGTCATGATGAAAAACAATCAAGCCTGGCAACCTCAAATCGGGGTATGTAAAATAAATTGTGTCAAAGGTCAAAACACACTCTAATAAATAGAATTAATGTGAGGAATGAGACTATGACCTTTCGACCAGAGTTAATTGATGAACTGCTCAAAGACTATGAAAAACCAGAAGACCTTATTGGAGAAGGAGGAATCCTCAAACAACTGACCAAAAAACTCGTAGAGCGTTGTTTAGAAGCTGAAATAGACGTACATCTAGAGACTCAGAAGGCAGAGCGGGGCAAAAAAGAGCGACAAAATCGACGCAACGGACACAGCCGTAAAACCATTAAGGGGGAGTTTGGCGAAGCGGAACTTGCCGTGCCTCGCGATCGCGATCGCCAATTCGAGCCTCAGATGGTCAAAAAAGGACAAACTCGTTTTACAGGCTTCGATGACAAGATTCTCGCCCTGTATGCGAGAGGAATGACCACTCGTGATATCCAAGCCCAACTACAAGACCTTTATGGAGTAGAAGTATCGCCAGCCCTGGTATCTCAAGTAACCAATGCGGTTCATGAAGAGCGACTCCAGTGGCAAAATCGCAGCCTAGAGGCAGTGTATCCAATTATCTTTTTTGATGCTTTGGTCGTCAAAGTCAGACAGGAGGGAAGAGTCATCAACAAAGCCGTCCATCTAGCTCTGGGAATCAACATCGAAGGCGATAAGGAGTTATTGGGGCTGTGGATGACCCAGACAGAAACGGCAAAATTCTGGCTGTCGGTGTTAACTGAGTTAAAGAATCGTGGAGTCAAGGATATCTTTATTGCTTGTATCGATGGTCTGACGGGCTTCGCCGAAGCGATTGAAACGGTATTTACGCAAACCCGCGTACAGTTATGTATGGTACACATGGTCAGGAACTCCCTACGCTATGTCTCCTACAAACACCGTAAAGCTGTTGCCGCTGACCTCAAACGAGTGTACACTGCCGCTACTGAAGCTGAAGCCGAACAGGCACTAATAACTTTTGCTGACAAGTGGGACTCCACTTATGCCCCAATTAGTAGGTCTTGGCTGGCTCACTGGCAGCACGTGATTCCGTTTTTCCAGTTTCCTCCAGAAATCCGTCGCATTATTTACACCACTAATGCGATCGAGTCGATGAATATGACTCTTAGAAAAGTGTTGAAGAATCATCGGATTTTTCCAACAGATGAAGCTGCGCTCAAAGTTATTTATCTTGCGATTAATAACTTATCTCAGAGATGGACTAGACCTTTACGGGATTGGAAAGCTGCTTTAAATCGATTTGCCATCGAGTTTGAAGGACGGCTTCCACTTTAACTTTCTTTGACACAAACTTATTGACAGATCCTCAAATCGCCTAATTTAATTACACTATCACTTTTATTTTTTCAAATCACAGTAAGTTATAACTGTTAAAACTCATCTACCGTAGTGACCGATATCTTTACCTGCATCTAGCCCATATAAGAGATGAGTCATGGTTTTATTTTTGCGTAAGTCTGCAACTGACTTACTGCGCTTTTCAGTTGAATAGAACACAACCGAGCGACTTTTTTCTTTTGCTTCCTGACTCCTGACTCCTGCCTAATACCAAGATGTAGTCTACCCAAACGAAAACTGCTGTAATTCACCAGATTACCAAGAAGATTGTTTATTTAACCTCTTGGACAAGCTCGACTTACACTTCATCCCTGTCGTCAATTCTGGCTGGAGGATTAGTAGCTTCTACTGCAGTAAATGGTTCGACAATTTTGTAGGTATGAGTAGCTCCTTTTGGTACTACCCAAGAATCACCTGGTTCTAGTTTTACTACCTGGCCTTCTAAATGTAATTCTGCTTTACCTTGAATTACATAGCCTACTGTCTCATATTCTCTAGCTTGGTCTGGTTTAGGTTCTGCAGGTTGCTCTTTTTCCCATAGACGCATGGATATACTCTTACCACTGGCTAAATATTTTTGACCCATGTCTCCTTTTGGTGAATGAGCCGAACTAACTTTTTTGACTGTGGTGTCGCTCATAATGTTTTCGATCGCTGAATAACAACTATATTTCTATTTCTAAATTTTTTTTTGCCGATAGGCTGCCACTTGTTAGAATTTATCTCGCTCGACAACAAATTTACTTCTACTTAAAGTTATAAAAAGATGGACTATTAGATAGATTTATAGCAATTGCCTCGAACGACTAATGCTAGACACTAAAATAGCTGCAAGCTAAGTAAAAATTTCCCATCTCCCTTGGGGGTAATGCGATCGATAATATAATATTGCTACATCAAAGATTGATGCTATTGCTTAAAGCAATCCAGTCTTGCAAGCTGAGGTCTTCTGCGCGACACTTGGGGTTAAAGTCTAATTTAGACAGTAATCTCTCAAGATCTTCCTTTGCCACGAGACTAGTTAAGTTATTACGTAACATTTTACGGCGATTGCCAAAACCAAGTTTGATTAATGTTTCTAACTGACTGGGATTAACAGCAGGCTTGGCAAGGGAACGTGGATGTAGCCTAACTACTACCGAATCTACTTTTGGTGGTGGATAAAATGCTCTGGCAGGAACCTGACAGATTAATTCGCAGCTAGCTAAATACTGTACGCGGAGTGATAATGCGCCAAAAGCTTTAGTACCAGGAGTTGCGATCAGGCGTTCTCCTACTTCCTTTTGCACTAATAAGACGATTGAGTCATATGTTTGGGTAGCAGGACGAGCAATTTTTCCCAATAGCTTTTCAATAATTGGACCCGTAATATTGTAGGGAATATTGGCAACTACTTTATTGGGATTTTGAAATTTAGGAAAAGGCTCGAGCATAGATTTTAAATCTAGTTCTAGAAAGTCTCCCTGCAGCAGCAAAAAATTGTCTTTTGTACCTAACTTTTCCAGCAATTTTTGGCATAAGTGGCGATCGACTTCCACGGCAACTACAGCTTCGGCTTCAGATAATAAACGGTTAGTTAAAACTCCCGTGCCAGGACCAATTTCCAAGACACAATCGCTCTGCTTTAATTCTGCCGCTGCGATAATTTGCTCTAAAACTTTTTCGCTGCGCAGCCAATGTTGGGCAAAACGTTTCTGGGGTCGAGAATTAAAACTGGTTCTCGGCGAGCGCTGGGTCATTAAATAAATTATTTTAAGATTGACGATAAGGAATAAAGGGTCAAACAAATACTCGATGGTTTAAAGCAGGCATTTGGCGACGCACTTGCAGGAGACGATTGGGATTAATTTCGGCGATCGCTACTCCTGGTTCCACTCCCGCATCGGCTAAAATAACTCCCCAAGGATCGACGATCATGGCATGACCGTGAGAGTAACGGCGTTGATAATGATTACCAGTTTGAGCCGGTGCGATTACGTAAGCGGTATTTTCAATCGCTCTTGCCTGTAGTAATACCTGCCAGTGGTCTTTTCCAGTAAAGGCGGTAAAGGCTGCCGGAACGAATAATACATCGACGCCTCGATGGGAAAGATGGCGATACAATTCCGGAAAGCGCACATCATAACAAATCGAGATCCCTACTTTACCCAAATGCTCGGAAGTATAAATCGACGGCAACTCTTTTCCTGGCATTACCGTGGCAGATTCTTGATAGGTATTACCGTCGGGAACATTGACATCGAATAAATGAACCTTTTGATAGTGTAAGACTTGTTTGCCATCGGGCGCGATCAAAACTGCCGTATTGTAAGCTTTAGCTGGATTGTCTGCTACTGGTACGGGAAAACCTCCTCCCAAGATGGTTATTTGGTAACGCTGCGCCATCTTTTTCAAAAATTCATGAGTTTTTTGAGCAATATCTGCAGCTTTAGCTAGCTTATCTGTTTCTAGCCCCAAAAAAGCAAAGTTTTCAGGCAAACCAACTAATTCTGCTCCTTTGCGTACTGCTAAATCGATTAATTCTTCTGCTTCGAGCAAGTTTTGTTCGAGGTCGGGCTTGCTGGTCATTTGAATGGCGGCGGCGAGATATGGCTTCATTGCGGACTCGAATTTTGTGCATTTTTAATCTACCTACAATATAACTTTCAGCCCAACCAAGATAGCAATTTTCACCAAAAGCTAGATAGTTCTTGCTTTCGCTTTTCTGAGAGGGAAGGAAGTTAAAAAGAAAATCCTGCGGGTAATAGTTCTCTAGCTTGGTTGAATTGCCATTGACCGTTACCCTGAAAAACTACTACGGCATCTTTGCCAAATTCCCAAATCACTTGTCTACAGGCACCACAGGGAGAACAAGGAATTTGACGGTCGTTAACTATAGCGATCGCATCGATTTTCATTTTATCCCCTCCTTCTGTAGCGATCGCCGCAGCCACTGCGTTTCTCTCAGCACACATGCTTAAACCGTAAGAGGCATTTTCAATATTACAGCCGGTAAAAATATTACCTGCATGAGTTAAAATTGCCGCACCCACTCTGAATTGAGAATAGGGAGCATAGGCATTTTGAAGAGTTTCCGTGGCTTTGGCAACTAGCTGGTTTATTTGGGCTTCGCTGATTGAGTTACTGGGATTCAATTTTTATCTACTCCCGATCGAGTTAAAATCTACGGGCTTTTGAGGACGGAGTTTAGATTATAAATGACAAATTTAAACCAAAAAACAATCCAAGATGAGCAATTTAGAAGCGGTATCGATAAATTTAAATTTTAAGCTCGAGCGCCAGAGAAAAATTTACGATTTATCAAGAAATATTACGATCGCGCATCTAAAATTGGACTTCTATCGTACTAAAAATAGCTGACCGTCGTTGTTAATTTTTTTTCCTCTAGACATATGGCGGTCATTTTTTCTGCTTTTTGTATTATTTAGACGCTCGCGATACATTTCCCTCTGAGCCTCAAAACTAATTGGTTGCTAGAAAAATGGGGTTTTTATCGTTTTCCGATCTACCTTTAGCTACCGATCGTGCTAGAGAGCGCAACATTTTTTCCGTAGTCGACCAATCGACACAGCCATCGGTAATACTTTGACCGTAAACTAAAAGCTTACCATTATTGGAAATAGATTGACTTCCCGAAACCAAATGACTTTCAATCATTACGCCAATAATTTGTTTCGAACCATTTTCTACTTGTTGGGCTATATTGTCTAAAACTTGTGGCTGACGGGTGTGGTCTTTATTACTGTTGCCATGACTACAATCGATCATCAACCTAGAATTTAGGGTTTTTTGTTTTAAAGCAGTGACTGCTGCTTCTACGTGTTGGGCATCGTAGTTGGGTTTGCTCGCGCCGCCTCGTAAAACTAAATGTCCGTCGGGATTGCCCGTAGTTGTAACGATACTCGCTAGTCCATCCTGATTGATTCCCAAAAAATGATGGGAAATTCTTGCCGTTAACATCGCATTAATCGCAGCTTTAAAACCACCATCCGTACCATTTTTGTAGCCCACGGGCATGGACAAACCAGATGCCATTTGTCGGTGTATTTGGCTTTCTGTAGTCCTGGCTCCAATTGCCGTCCAGCAAATTAAATCGGCAATATACTGGGGAGTAATCGGGTCGAGTAATTCGGTAGCTGCAGGCAGTCCAAGCTCTGCTAGATTGAGTAGCAATTCTCTAGCGGTTTTTAGTCCCGTATTGATATCGTAACTGTTGTCGAGGTGAGGATCGTTAATCAATCCTTTCCAACCGACGTTAGTGCGGGGTTTTTCAAAATATACCCGCATCAATATTTCTAAGTTGTCTTCTAGTTCGGTACGCAGGGCAGCTAGTCTAGTGGCATATTCCATTGCCGCCTTGACATCGTGAATCGAACAAGGTCCGACAACCACCAACATTCGCTGGTCTTCACCAGATAAAATATTACGGATGCGATCGCGAGTTCTCGTCACCAAGACAGCAGTGGATTCTTCAATGGGAAATTCGCTTTTAATATAGGCAGGGCTTAACAATGGTCTGGTTTCGATAACGTGCAGGTCGCTGGTAACGTACATATTTACTGATTTAGTTGCTTACTTTAGAGTTTGATATCAAATATTGTCGAATATATTGGTCTCGAAACGTAGGTGTTTATCAATTTTTTTGTGATAATTTAATTTATCTTTAGCTACGCTTGCATTTGCATTATTTCATAGAGATAAGCTTACAAAATAAGCGGCTTAGTTAGGTTAGGGAATTGGTTGGGGTTCTGGTGTTGGTACCGGTTGAGGTTCCGGCGTTGGCACTGGTTGCGGAACGGGATTGGGAACGGGTTGGGGTTCTGGCGATGGTACTGGTTGCGGAACGGGATTGGGAACGGGTTGGGGTTCTGGCGATGGCACTGGTTGTGGAGGTTTGGTAGGAGGAGTTTCAATCATCTGGTTTAATTGGATAAACTTCTCAATCGATCTTGATCCCGATCGCGGTTGCTTTGCCTCTCTTATAAGTTAGAGTTTTTCAAACATTTTTCTGCTAACAGTTGGGGATAGCCAAAACAGTTATGAAGCGATAGTTGGGGTCCACAGTAGGTTTTACAGACGCGATCGAGAATTTTAACGAAGCGATCGCCATCGCCATCGATCGCTTCAAAAGCAATACTCCACCACAGTTGAGAATCGATCTCTAATCTAGTTAATTCTCCACTCACGCCAGATTCCTCACGCTGCTGACGTTGTTTCCTCACACCAATCCAAAATTTGCTGGGTACAAAGCGAGCGAGCTGGTTTTGAGCGATTGACTCACCTTCGAGCGACTTGTACCATCGTTCTACCCGTCCCGACCACACGGCATCGCCAAATTCTCGCTCTCCCCGCTGAGCCTGTCGCCACTTGAGTTCGAGGTTTCCCTGTCGCCATTTACAGCTAACGGTAGTCGATTCTGGTAAATAAAGATAAAAGTCAGTTCTGGCTTCTGGTTCGCCTGTAGTATCTTGTAGGCAGTCACTAAGAAACCAACTTTCCACTTCTGCCGGTACTTCTCCAGATTCAAACCAGCGGATTTCTATAGTTTCGCTCGCCTTTTCTGGCACTTTATTTTGAAACATAAATATATAACCTGCGTTTCTCAAACAGACATCAACCACACACAAGCCTCAAGTCGCCTCTACTGCTAGGTCGTCTAGTGCCTTTTCACGTCAGTTAACATTGATTTATTTGTAGGAGGATTAAAATTTAACATCAAGACAATTTGAATAACTTAAACTGTGGAAGAAATGTTTTGGCAACCAAGATTACTGGAGGTAAGACGATACCATGAACTTTGCTGAAATAATTGCTAAAGGAGGCATAGCCATTTGGCCTTTGCTATTGCTGTCCGTTCTTTCTATAGCTACGATTCTAGAACGTATTTGGTTTTGGTCGAGGGTCTTATTCAGAGAAAAACAAATTTACCACAGAATCATCGCCGCAGCCGAGCGCAATTGGGATTTGGTAGAAAAAGTTGCCAGCGAACATATCAATCATCCTATGGGAAGTTTTGCTCACGCACCTTTTAAATATTCCGATCCCGATCCCGAAGTATTTCACCTCGCTTTAGAATCTGCTGCCGACGAACAATTAGCCAGAATGCGTAAAGGAGACAAACTCTTAGAAGCAGTGATTGCTCTGTCTCCATTATTGGGATTATTTGGAACGGTTTGGGGTTTGATTAAATCTTTAAGTTCGATCCAAATTGGCGATTTGGGTACTGCTTCAACTTCCGGAGTTACCCTGGGGATTGGGGAATCTTTAATTTCTACTGCAGTAGGATTATTAGTGGCAATTATAAGTCTGGCGTTTTACCGGCTGTTTCACGCTTTTTGGTCGAATCAGGTCAGGCTGTTACGCCAAGCTGCCAGTCAACTAGAAGTAATCTATCGTCAAAAATGGGATGGAGAAGATGATGAGATAGTAGTTGCCGATGAATATTCTTTTGTCAATCTCGAGTCAGAACCACCGCATAGGGAGGATTTTCCCTTTGAAGCTAGGGAAACGGGAGAACAAAGATAAGCGAGCGTCATCTTGATAGCCAGTGAGTAAATTTAACATGACTTCTACTAATAAAAAAATTACTAAAAATAAATCTAAGTATCGTTCTTCACCAATTAGACCTTTTAGACTTTGGCAGGATGATAGTCGCGAAAGTGAAACCAGAATTGAAATTTTGCCTCTAATCGATGTTATTTTCTGTATTTTGACCTTTTTTATCCTGGCGGCGGTTAATTTTTCTCGACAACAGGCAATTAGTTTGAATTTACCCCAGGCAAAAACTGGTACGCCTCAGATGCAGGATATCTTAGTCGTGTCCATAGACGACATCGGTCAACTTTACGTAGAGCAGGATTTAGTCAGTCGCAGCGATTTGACTTGGGAAATTAAAAAGTACAATCAGACCAATCCCGATGGTTTAATGGTCTTGTATGCTGCGAAGAATTCTACCTATAGAGAAGTGGTAGAAGTATTAGATATCTTACGAGAAGTAGGAGGCGATCGCGTGGCTCTAGCTACCCTTCCTGAAGGTTCTCAGGCTCCAGAACCCAATGATTTCAATCCCCCCGCAACTATACCCGGGCTTCCTCAAGGCTTAGATCCCTATAATCCTTACTCAATTCCCCAACCACCTACACCACCGACTAATTAATTAATACCTAGTCAGTAAAATTCGCCAGAGAAAAAATGAGATAATACAAACGATTTTTACTGCCTAATCTTCAAATATGTCCGAAATTGAAACTTTAATTGCTGCGGTAAAGCAGGAAGCCGAACGAGAAAAATTCCCTCTCGACATGGCTGTCTATCGTGAAGCTAACCTCGAACCCACTCAACCGATATTATATGCGGGTAATTTAAACAGTCCTTTGTGTTTTTTTGGCAGAGATTTGGGCAAAGACGAGGTTTATGCTCGTCAGCCTCTCATTGGTGCCTCGGGAACTATGGTTAGAGAGGGATTTTATTATGCCATTCATCGAGAAAAAGCTCCTTCGAGAAAAGAACTGGACAAAACTACCTGCGATCGCGTGTTGCTGACCAATACCGTTCCCTATAAACCCCCGGGCAATAAGGCGTATTTAATGAAGGTTAAAAACCGCTTTCGACCTTTTGTAGAAAAATTATTGCTGTTTCACTGGCAGGGAGATCGAATTATAACTTTAGGTACGGAAGCCTTTAAATGGTTTGCTCCCTACGCTCCTAAAGGAGAATTAGATAGTTTTTACAAACAGAGCGATCGCTTTGAGGCTAAGCAACGGGTTAATTTGACTGCCACTGACGACATGGGTATGACTCACCAAAAAGTTATCATTTTGCTACCTTTACCCCATCCTTCTCCCCTGAACCAAAAATACTATGCGGCATTTCCTAAAATGCTTCAGCAGCGACTGGCTCAAGTTGAATTTTAATCAGCTCGATCGCTCTCGGTTTTAGAGTCTTGCTGTGGTCAGATCTTCAGCTCGATTTCGCTCCCCATAGCTAAAAACGTGATAAGGTAAAAGGGGAAATCTAAAATTTTTGTTAAGCTCGATACAAAAGATTTTTATCAGAGAAATAAATAAATTATGAGTAATAAAAAAACTGTTATTTCCCCCTCGATCCTGTCGGCAGATTTTACCCGTCTGGGTGAAGAAATTAAAGCAGTAGATAGAGCTGGTGCAGACTGGATTCACGTTGATGTTATGGATGGTAGATTCGTACCTAACATTACTATCGGACCGATGATCGTTAAAGCAATCCGTCCTCTGACTGAAAAAACCTTAGACGTTCACTTAATGATTGTCGAGCCAGAAAAGTATGTCGAGGACTTTGCTGAAGCCGGGGCAGATATTATTACCGTTCATGCAGAACACAACGCCTCTCCTCACTTACATCGGACTCTCGGTCAAATACGCGATCTAGGTAAGCAAGCAGGTGTGGTACTCAATCCTGCCTCGCCTTTAGAACTGATCGAATACGCTCTTCCCATGTGCGATTTGGTTTTAATTATGAGTGTCAACCCTGGTTTTGGCGGACAGAGTTTCATTCCCGAGATGGCAGATAAAGTCAGAAAACTAAGTCAAATCTGCGACCAACGAGGACTCGATCCTTGGATTGAAGTTGACGGTGGCTTGAAAGCTCACAACACCTGGCAGGTTTTAGAAGCGGGTGCTAACGCGATCGTCGCTGGTTCTGCAGTGTTTAAAGCTTCCGATTACGCTGAGGCGATTGAAGGAATTCGCAATAGTAAACGTCCACAGGCAGAATTTGCTACGGCATAAATCTGTAGTTTTCTCAAACTCAAGCGGCTCGTCAGTGGTTTTAACTAAAACCACTTTTTTTATTTATCTGCTGAGATTTGGCGACAAAACGACGCGATCGCGTCCCTGAGTTTTGGCTCGATAGAGTGCATCATCGGCAGCAGCGACTAACTGCAATCTATTAGTTCTTACAGTAGGAATCGTCGAGGCTACTCCTAAGCTTAGAGAGACAAAATTGCTTATCGCTGAATTTGGATGAGGAATCTCGAGGTTTTTGACCGCTTGACGGATTGTTGCGGCTACCTTTAAAGCATTTGCCGATGGTGTCTGAGGTAAAATCACCGCAAATTCTTCTCCACCATAACGCGCTGCTAAATCTGCCGGACGCTTGACTGCACTGAATATAGCGCGAGCGACTCTTCTCAAACAAATATCTCCTGCTTGATGACCGAAGCGATCGTTATACCGCTTGAAATAATCGACATCGCAAAGTATTAGAGATAAGGGATAGTGTTCTCGATATGCTCTGCGCCATTCCTGTTTTAAGTAACGGTTGAAGCAATAGCGGTTGGCAATTTTAGTCAAATCGTCTCGACTGACTAACATTTTGAGACGCTGATTTTTAGTCTTTAATTTTGTCTGTAAACTACTTACTACTAGCTGATTTTGAACCCTAATAATGAGTTCTTCAATATCGAAGGGTCTGGTTATGTAGTCGCTACCACCGCTAGTAAAAGCTCTAACTTTATCTGGCGTTTCAGCGAGAACGCTGATAAAAATAACCGGAATATCTTTAGTACGAGTATTGGCTTTTAGCTGTCGACAGACCTCATAGCCGTCCATTTCTGGCATAGCTATATCCAACAGAACGAGATCGATCGCACTCGACTTAGCGATTTCTAATGCCAGTCTGCCGTTATTAGCTTGTCTGACTTCATAACCTCTCGAAGTTAGTACGGTTGATAAAACTAATAAATTGTCATCGCGATCGTCAACTAATAAGATCTTTTCCGATTTAATTGACGAAAGCGAACTGGACATTTTAAGTAATTTATTAATGCATTTATTATAATTTTCACCACAATTATATTCGTTAAATTTAGCACTTAATTAATGCTTTATAATCTAGAGCAAAATCTTTATTGAAAATCAATATAACTAAATTTTCAAAAGTTCCAAATATCCTTTTGAAGCTTTTAAGCTCTACATTACTTTATTTAAAGACAGTAAAAACTCATGCTTGACTAGTAGTATCTATTAAGCTATGGTAAAGTACGAGCTAAGGTTGTTAGCTTCGCTTTCTACAAAGCACATACCCCTTATTAATATAAAGTCACGATAAAATCGATTTATTAGCCTATTTAAAGTTTTGTTCAAAGTATTTTTTGTCGTACGGTCAATGCAATTAGAAACTTTTAAAAAACGCAAGCTGTAATTTTGGTCTAATCAACTCTATTTGAGTAGCGCTCGCACTTTTAATCAAACTAAACTTTTGCGTATGTTTGCGGTTGTCCGTACTAGATTATTTGGTTTGCGGTGCCAGGTAAAAATGACATATATAGTAATGCTTGGGCAAGAGAGAAGAGTCAAAATAGCCCTATAGCAATTTATCAGTAATAAAATTAGCAGCTATAAACGTAAAGTTCGATCTATTTTTTTATTTATTAGCATCCATTTCGGTCTAAAGTTAAGTTACAGGGTAACTATACATGATGAGCAACCCGTGTCTAGAGTCGAAATAATCTCAGTAAAACAAGTGTAATTAGTCTCAGATATTATTTTTTAGAAGTTCGGTAACTCATTCAAATTCATTAAACAAATCCTAAGTAGAGCAAAATTTTAAAAAAATTTAATGAAATTTAAAAAATAACAAGAGAATTGAGATGATTAAGTTCAATTTATTAACTAAAATCGCAAACAAAGCCAAATTCAAAAACTGGCAAAAGAAAACTGTTTTTTATATATGGGGTTGGAGTAACTTTGGCTTTACAGGAGCAAAGCCATCATGATGAATTTTCGTACTTTTGACGATATGAGTTCGGCTTTGGCTAACAAGCTCAGTTTAATCCCACGGGACGTAGATTTAATCGTCGGTATTCCCCGTAGTGGTCTAATTCCTGCTAACATCTTAGCCTTGCATCTCAATTTGCCTCTAACAGATCTAGATGGTTTGATTTCTGGAAGAATGCTAGGTAAGGGCAGAACTCGCTCTCATACCAATCAAAGAGTGACAGTAGGCGACTGCCGTAAGGTTTTGGTCATAGATGACAGCGTGTGGACTGGTAAAACTATTATTATGGCGAAACAAAAAATTGAGCGAGCAGGCATTCCTCAAGAAGTTATTTATGCAGCAGTTTATGTGTCTCCAGAGACCAAAGACCAAGTAGATCTTTACTTTGACATTTGTCCTTTTCCACGTATGTTCGAGTGGAACTTCATGCATCACGGGTATCTTGAGAAAGCTTGTTTGGATATAGATGGTGTACTCTGTGAAGATCCCACTTCCCAAGAAAATGATGATGGACTAAAATACCTTGAATTTTTAGAAAATGCCAAGCCACTTCTCATTCCCACCTTGCCAGTGGGTAACTTAGTAACTTCTCGTCTAGAAAAGTACAGACCTCAAACTGAAAATTGGCTAGAGAAACAGGGTATCAAATATGAAAAATTATTCATGTTAGATTTGCCCGATTCAACAACCAGAAGAGCATTAAATAATCATGCTCATTTTAAGTCTCAAATATATCGGCAAACTAAGAGCATAATATTTATTGAGAGCGAACTAAAACAAGCTATAGATATCGCTAAATACAGTGGTAAGCCAGTACTTTGTACAGAAAACCGTAGGTTGGTTTATCCCGATGGTATGATTTCTGCTGAGATACAGTATCGACAGAAGCAAATTAACTCCAATTTAAAACAGCTAAAAAGGAGACTACGTCCGCTTCGAGATAATATGTCTCGTCTGCTGAGGCGAAAATAGTTCTGATTTATTAGATAATAGAGAACATCTAGTTGTCTGTTGTCTACAAAAAAATAGTGAAAAAGTTAATTCGCGGTCTCGATGAGTTTCGACAAACCTATGTAAACACTCACCAAGAGCTTCTAGAACAACTTTCTCACGGACAGAAGCCCAGGGTGCTGTTTATTACCTGTTCCGATTCTAGAGTAGCTCCTAACTTAATCACCAATACTGACATAGGGGAACTGTTTGTGATTCGCAATGCAGGTAACATTATCCCCCCTTATGGCTCGGCTAATGGAGGTGAAGGAGGTACGATTGAGTATGCAATTCATGCTTTGGGTATCGAACAAGTAGTAATTTGCGGACATTCTCACTGCGGTGCAATGAAGGGACTGCTCAAACTCAACAAGCTACAGTCTGATATGCCCCTGGTATATGACTGGTTACAACACGCCGAAACTACTCGTCGTTTGGTATTAGAAAACTATCCTCACTACTCGGGAGAGGAACTAGTTGAAACATTAGTGGCAGAAAATGTTTTAATTCAGATTGATAATCTTAAAACCTATCCAGTAGTTAGAGCTAGACTACATCAAAATAAGTTGAGAATTTATGGTTGGATTTATCGTATCGAGAATGGAGAAGTTCTAGCTTATGATACTGCAACTCATACTTACGTGCCGCCCCAGAGTCAATTATCAGATAATGAAGAACCAGATGGTGTCCGTTCTTTAGCTCCTCCAGTTACCAAAGAACTGCCTACTAATAAACTCCGCTCCGATTCAGAAGCTTCACTGACCGATATTAGAGCCGAACTAGATAGATTACTGGCAGTTAATTCACCCCAAACTTCCAGAGAAGCTGAAAGAGCGATAAGCTCATTAGCAAAATTATTCGAGCGAGGAAGTAAATTGGGAATGACTCCTAGGGAACTAAAAAACTATCATTCACTATTCTCTAAATCCATTCAAATTTGGGCGAGAAAGGTACATTCACGTAATTAATTAAAGTAATCATTGTTAAGCAGTTACTTGTTGTAGAGTATTGACGAAATTGGGATAAGAAATTGAAGCTGCTTCGGCGCGATGAATGCTGGTAACACCTTCGGTATTGAGTGCGGCGATCGCCAAACTCATGGCAATACGATGATCGGTGTAACTATCGACCTCCGTTCCCCTAAGCTCTTTGCCGCCAGTAATCTCCAAACCGTCAGGTAGTTCGGTGATTTTTGCCCCCATTTTAGTTAGTTCTGCAGCCATTACCGCCAAGCGATCGCTTTCTTTGACTCTCAACTCTGCCGCATCTTTAATAATAGTAGTTCCCCTAGCAAAAGCAGCAGCTACAGCTAGAATGGGAATCTCATCTATTAGACGCGGAACTAGACTGCCTTCTATGGTACAGGCTTTTAGCTGACTGTGTTTAATCCGCAAGTCGGCCACCGGTTCTCCGGCAATAATGCGCTCATTTTCTCGGCTAATATTTGCCTCCATCTTCTCTAGGGCTTCTAAAACTCCAGTACGGGTGGGATTTATTCCCACATTGGTAATTAACAATTCCGAATCTGGTACGATCGCACCAGCTACCAACCAAAAAGCAGCAGAACTAATATCTCCTGGAACGATGACTTTTTGTCCCGTTAGTTTGGGTTGCCCGATTAAGGTAACGCTGTTAAGTTGAGGCTCGGTGATTAGTTCGGCACCAAAAGCCTTAAGCATGCGTTCGCTGTGATCGCGAGACAAAGCTGGCTCGGTAACGGTAGTGTTCCCTTCTACCATCAATCCAGCAAGTAACACACAAGATTTGACCTGAGCTGAGGCGATAGGAGACATGTAGTGTATGGCTTTGAGTTGTCTACCCTTAACCGCTAAAGGAGCTAAGGAATTTTGCCTGCGTCCCCAAATAACCGCACCCATTTGTTCTAGAGGTTTGACAACGCGAGACATAGGGCGAGATCGCAAAGAACGATCTCCGGTGACGACAAACGTTCGCTCTGGATGAGATGCCAACAATCCAAGCATCAACCGCATTGTCGTTCCAGAATTACCTGCATCTAATACATCATCGGGTTCTTGTAAATTGCCCAACCCAATTCCTCGAACTACAACTCGTTCGCTATTTAATTTGGAAATTTCTGCTCCCATCCCCCGGAAACAATTAGCGGTACTACGAGGATCTTCTCCTAGTAACAAACCTTCAATAATCGTCTCTCCTGAAGCGATCGCCCCCAACATCAAGGCACGATGAGAAATAGATTTATCTCCTGGTATACTAATTGTCCCACGTACTGTTACTCCCGAAGTAGGAATAGCGATAATTAATTTTTGGGGCTCAGGGTTATCTTGCGTGGTTACGACAGAAGAGGACATAAGCTAAAAGTCGGCAAAATAATAATTTCCGTAGCCAATCTTATCAAAATTTCATCTAGCTATAGATAGCACCGAGAGCTTTTTGTCTAAGACAAAGGAAATGGTAAATGGCAAGTAGCTGAAGTGCGATCGCCGCGTCTCAATTAATTAGTACTATAGTACTGCTAAATTGCAAGCCAAAATAATAACTAAATTAGAAGTTTTTGTATTTTCGTTAACTGTTCCTCGACAACCAAAACATTGTCCTCTCAGCTCAAACACTACCAGAGTCATTACCAAGGCAATCAATATTTCTCGGCGATCGCACATAGGTAAATTCTGTTAATAGTATGACTTTAGTGATTAATATTTGGTTGACTATTAGTTTTATTTATATGTACAATAATACTTAACTTAACTAATTTTAATTTTTGGTTATTTTTCGCAACTTTAATGGGGCGAAATTTTAATTTAAGACTTTCTCGTCAACACACTCAATAATCAGGAGATACGATTCATGGGAGCTAAAGATTTTTTCCTCAATCCAGATGACGCACAAACTCTAGGCGACATTAACTACATGAGAAAGCCTGTCAGAGTAAGAAAAACTTTTCCCAAAACCCTCAAATATAAAGACGGTTTTGAAGTAGTTAAAGAAGTTTCTTCAATGGGAGACAAAAATTTTAATACTGAGCTAGACCAAGACCGAACCAGCAATACAGTATTCAACCCTACTCCTAGTTCTCAATCTCAGCCTGGAATTACTGGTGGCTCTGCGGTTACTCAAACTAATACCAATGGTTTTCAACCCGTAAACGCTAACCCTAATACCAAGCCAGAAGAGCGTCGTCGAAAAGACAACAGCATGGATATGTTTCGTAACATGGCTCGTAATATTAGAAAAGGAAGATAAGTTTTTTACTCGGGTCGATTCAGTTGTTTGGAAGTAATGATAATAATAATTAACCGAGCAACTCGAGTCAGAGCCAAAAAATAAAAAACGATCGTGAGGTGGTCGAATGATGGCCACCTCTGTTTTTATAAGATTACAATGGTTTGTGGCTCCGCCCTATTTTAAGAAGTTTCTGTTTCTCTTGCCTAAAATTGTCGTCGGTAGAACCAATTTTGCACTTCAAACTTTTAAATTCCGCGATCGCCAAAATTGGTTAGAAACTCCATTTATTAAGTATAAAGACTAGCGACATACTCTCCATAACCATTGTAAGGAAGGGTTTCTTTGATTTCCCAAGATAAATCGGGACCAGTACCGATAAATTTTTCCGTAGCCTGAGACCAACGAGGATGGGGAACATTAGGTTCGACGTTAGCTTCAAATTTATATTCGTTAGGAACGAGGGTATTCCAGTAAGTAGCTGGCTGAGTTGCCATAAATTCAATTTTTACGATAGATTTAGCTCCTTTGAAACCGTATTTCCAGGGAACGACCATACGTAAGGGTGCGCCATGTTGTTTGGGCAAGTCGTGACCGTAAATACCGACGGCAAAAAAAGCTAAATCGTTCGCCATTTCTTCAATTCGCAAACCTTCCGTATAAGGCCAAGGAAGTGAACCCAAATGAAATGTAGGTCCCGTGGTAATTTCTGGGTCGTAAAAAGAAGTAAAGCTAACAAACTTAGCCTTAGCAGTAGGTTCGACCGCTTCAATTAGAGCTTTCATTGGAAATCCAATCCAAGGAAGCACCATCGACCAAGCTTCGACACAACGAAATCGATAGATTCTTTCTTCTAGGGGAAACTGCTGCTTGAGAGTATCGAGATCGTAGGTACGAGGATTTTTTACCAGTCCCGTCACTTCAACCTGCCAATTTTCTGTAGGTAATTTCTGAGCATCCAGCCAAATTTTTTTGTTGCCGCCGAACTCATAAAAATTGTTATATTGTCCTGCGAGTTTTTCTGCAGTAATTGGTCGGTTTACCTTAGCGAATTGGGGATTTTGCGTGAAGGATTCGATCGCTGGTAAATCTAAACTGGCTTCTAAAGCTGTCTCAGAAGCAGATTTACCGACAGCAGAAGATCCTGACTGACAACCGGCTAGAGGTAAAATACTCGCTCCGATACCCGCTCCTACGAGGGTTTTAATAAAGCGACGGCGATTGTAGTACAGTCGAGGCGGAGTAATCTTGTTTTCGGAAATTTCCCAGGCTTGAGGGATACGAATCAGAGTCATTAAAATTTAGATTATTTATTATTGAGATATTCGGCAATATATCTACTTTATCAAGGCTGAAGTTATCCCGCTTGGCAAAGCCTCAAGGGTTGTAAATACCTCTAACGAGTTGAAGAAATACGGAGTCCTAGCAACTATTACAGATTAAGGAAAATATTAAACTAAAGATAAAAAACTGTAACTTCAAACAAAAATTTTATGATTCGTTGGTTAGTCAGCTTACTTTGTATCTTCTGCCTCTGCTTATGGAGTTTTCCCGAGATAGCTGTAGCAGTGGATGTCGAGGGCAACATTACGGCACAACAAATTAGAAGAGGCGAACAACTGGCTCAAAAAGCGTTTCGCGCCTTAGAGAGTGGTGACTTCGCTGGTGCCGAAGCTTACTGGACTCAGCTAATTGATGAGTTTCCCGATAACCCTGCCGCTTGGAGTAATCGAGGCAACGTTAGGATCGGTCAATATAAATTAGAAGGAGCGATCGCCGATTATACTCGTTCGATCGAACTCGCTCCTGAATATCCCGATACCTATCTCAATCGGGGTATTGCTTATGAAGGTCAAAGACGTTGGAAACTCGCTTTAGCTGACTACGACCGTGCTTTAGAACTAAATTCTCAAGATGCGATGGCTTACAACAATCGCGGCAATGCCAAAGCAGGACAGGAAAAATGGCAGGAAGCGTTAGAAGACTATCAACAGGCAGTAGCGATCGCACCAGACTTTGCTCTCGCTCGCGGTAACGCAGCTTTAGTTTTATATCAACTAGGCGATCGCACTGAAGCAATTCGTCAGATGCGTAATTTAGTACGTAAATATCCCATGTTTGCCGATATGCGTGCGGCTCTAGCAGCGGTGCTTTGGGTGGAAGGCAAACAAGGAGAAGCAGAGAGTAACTGGGTAGCCGCTGTCGGTTTAGACAATCGCTACCAAGACCTAGACTGGGTAAAAAATATTCGCCGCTGGCCTCCCGAGACGATCGCCGCACTAGATAAGTTTCTCAAGCTAAATTAAAATTGCAGAGTTTAATTATGAACCAATCTCAACCGCAAGCACCAGCGCGCTCTTTCCCCGAAGTGATCGCCAAAACTCAGTCTTTGATGGTCAAAATGAGCCACAACCAACTGACAGACTCAGAAATCGAACGAGCGATCGCTGAAATAGTCAGTACTAAAGCAGGAGCGCGTGGTTTTTTTGTAGCTTATTTAACTGGCGATTTGCCCTTAGCAGACAATCCTTCTTCTGGGGCGATCGCTGCTCTCAAAACTGCTCCTGAAGTAATTAGCGAACTGTTAGTTAAAAATCTCGCCATGTCTTCAGCAATGGCAGTGGCTCACCGTCGCAACCATGATGAAGAAAATGCCCGAGGCTCGGAACGAGTTACTAGACGCACTGCTAATTTGATTCGCCAGCTCGATTTAAATTTAATTCAACAAGAATTAACCGAGTTAGAACGAACTATTACTGAAGGGACGGGAAATTACCACGGCTTTTTGCAGCGTTGGGGTTACGATGCCGCACAACAAACAGCGATCGCGCGGGCAATTGAGGCGATCGACAATTAGAACTTCGAACTGGTTGAATTGAGTTGAACTAAAAACATTCAGCGATCTCAGACTATTGTTTGCTTTCCCGCTCATAAAAATCGATCGTAGTCTGGCGATAAACTAAAGGCATTCCCGTATCAAAATGTTGTCCTTTGACTAGATAGCCGACTGCGCCGAGCTCTTTCTGGGGTTTGTCCAAACAAGTTGTCAGTTGAAATTCTCCTTTAACCCGCTCGTTATCGGCAATTTCTGAAGCTAGAAGTTTGAATATTCTTGGCTCTAAAACATACAGACCAAAAATACCTAAAAACTCATCATTATTCATTCCCGAAACCCGTAAATTTCGTCGAGCATATTCAAGAGTCGGTTTTTCATATATTTCATTAATTTTCAAGAGCGAGTGGTTTTCTTGCCAAACTCAATATTGACTATATTCTCTGTTCTCTGGCGAAAGTTTCTGCCAAAGTTCGGGTGGTGCTGCAGACTGAAAAAAGTTTTTAAATAAATCACGATCGCTTGCCCGAACTATAATAATGCCAATTTCTTCGATACCGCCTTTTACTGCTTATTCGACAACCGCTAGAATTACTGGTATGGCACGACCTTGGCGATCGATAATCGGTAAAAACTCTTTTTTGATAGCTTTGGTTGCAGGGTACGTCCGAGTACCAAAACCTGCGGCAGTAATTACGGCTTTAGTTACTTTATTTGAAGTCATTATAATTCAAATTGTATGATAAAAATTTAAAATTTTTGCTTGACAAAATTTTTCTAAGCAATAGTCTTCAAATCAGACAAATGCCAAATAAATGTTATAGAGTTATGGCGCAAAAGCAACAACGGTTAAAAGCGATCGCTTTTATATAGATTGAGAACTTTAACCCAATTTGTTACAGAAATTTAACAAAGCTTTGTTTATGTTATAAACCATACAGAGATTGTTACCAAATAAACGCCATCATAGTATAGTAGACAAAAATAGCCTGGAATAACTAAAATAATTCTTTCATAAAAAACTGTAAAATTTTTTACAAAAGATTTGGTTTATAGTCAATTCCTTCATTACTCGTAAGTTTAAACTTTCTAATGATTTGAGTTGAGACTTTAAATTTAAAGCCTGAAATCACCTGCGACTCTATAGTAATAACAAGTAATAATAAACAAATTACTATAGATTTTTTAAAATTAGTTGATTAAAAAAAAGTACGTTTTGATTGGTATTTTTTCATAGCAATTAATTGCCTATTGAATACTTTTCATTAGCTTTTTTTTATAACTGAACTTAACTAACAATTATCATGAAAAATCAAAATCTTGTCGAGCGTCCTCATGTAAAAATTAAATCCGAAAAAATTCTTTGTCTGTATCAAAACACTACTAGTAACTTACAAATAATCAAAATTACTAATCCTGACCGCTTTCAGTGGGAAAAAGTTGTTTTTCCCGGACAAAGGTTATTATTCGAGAGTTTAATACAAACGGAACTAAATGTTTATAGCTCTACTCAGGTAAATGTTATTACAACCAATACTATTCCTTGTAACAACTTGAGAGTGAACTAACAAAGTTAAATTGTTTTTCATCGATGCTATTTCATTACTGACTACGAGCGAGCGAGAAAAGAATTTTTTAGCTCCAAGCTCGATCGAGTTCGTTTAAACGAACTTAATATCTATATTTAGATAGAAAATTTATTCTTTGGATACGCTAGAATGAAATATAGCTGGTTGTTCATGGTATTTTTAAAAAAATTTCAGCAAACAATTTTTTGTAATTACAAATATAACAAAATTATCGCGATCGCCCCAAGCATACAGTAAGCATACAGTATTTTTTCCCAAGGTTATCTAAATAAACGAATAGAAATTAACAAAATAACTGGCTCGACGATTGCTAAAGTTTTGAGGCGATTGTGCCATGTCAGTAACTTAAAAATTAGCTTAAAAAGAAGGGAAATATATGAACACTTGTCTATGTTGCCAAGATAAACTGTTGCGCCATTTAAGCCATCATAGAAGCTATTGGTTTTGTCCGACTTGTCATCAAGAAATGCCTAATGTTCCTAGTTTATTTACAAACGTTTCTAAACTAGAAATATCGAGAAATCCAGTAAAGAAACCTTTGAACGCGGTGATTAGTCAGTAATACAGTATTTCTCAGACCCATAAGATACACATTGGGAAAATAGCCAAATTTTCAAAAATTTTCAACAGGCAAAAGGCAGGAGGCGAGAGGCAATAGGAAAATTTCCTAAGTCTCTACTAGTAGTCTTTCCCTGCCTATCATACTCTTCCTACTTTCCCTAGAGATCGCTAGATTCCCCAGCCCTATTTAGCTTCCATCCAGTTTTTTCCAGCGTGAACTTCGACGAGTAAAGGAATACTCAGACTAACCGCATTTTCCATCGCTGAAATAATTAATGGTTGTAATTCCAACCATTCTTCTGGGGAAATTTCTAAAACTAATTCATCGTGAACTTGCAATAATAATCGCGCCCGATATTTTTCTAAAGTTTGGTGTAATTTTATCATGGCAATCTTAATAATATCGGCACTAGAGCCTTGAATGGGAGCATTAGCCGCCGCCCTTAAGATTTGCATATCGGAATAGCTGTAATTGAGATTTTCTAAATCGACATCTTGAGGATCGCTTCCTTTGAGCTTTTTCAAACTGTCGCTAGTGAGATTTGTATATCGTCTTCTGCCTAAAATAGTCGTAACATATCCTAAAGCGATCGCCTGTTTTTTTACTCCTTCTAAATAATCAAAAACTTTGCCATACTTCTGACGATATTTTTCAATAAACTTTTTGCCAACTTCTGGTTTAAAACCAGATTCTCGGGAAAATCTTTGTGCCCCCATACCATAGATAACCCCAAAATTAATTATCTTACCCAAGCGTCTTTCTTCGGCGGTTATTTCTTCTTTTTCAAATAGAAGTTGGGCGGTAACGCGATGCACGTCGCGACTGTTGCGATAAGCTTCCACTAATACGGGTTCTTGACTTAAATGTGCCAGAATTCTCAACTCGATCTGCGAGTAATCTGCTGCTACTAACAGCCAGTCATCTTCAGGAATAAAAGCTTTACGAATTTGTCTAGAAAACTCGGTACGAATCGGAATATTTTGTAAGTTGGGATTAGAAGAAGATAGTCTTCCCGTAGCTGTAACTGCCTGATTGAAATCAGTATGCACTCGGTTAGTGTCTTGACGAACTAAAGCGGGCAAGGCATCGACATAAGTTGATTTTAGTTTGGCTAAAGTGCGATACTCCAGCATCGTATCGATAATCGGATGATTGCCTTTGAGCTTTTCTAAGACTGCCTGGTTGGTAGAATAACCCGTTTTAGTTTTCTTAGATTTTCTACGATCCAAATTCAGGCGATCGAATAAAATTTCGCTTAGTTGCTTCGGAGAACCCAAGTTAAACTTTTCCCCTGCATACTGATATGTTTGGGCTTCAATTTCTTCTAGATCTCGCTCTAGCTTTTGGGAAAAATCTCGTAAATAATCGATATCCAAACGAATGCCAGTCGCTTCCATTTTTGCCAATATGGGTTCTAACGGCTGTTCGATTTCTAGTAATAACTTTTCTAAGTCGGGATACTGTTGGAGTTCTGCTTTGAGTTTCCCTACTAAATAATAAGTAGCATAGGTATCTACTCCGCAGTAATCTGCTACATTAGCAATATCTAGATCCGCAATAGTTTGTCCTTTAGCAATTCCTAAATCTTTATAGCTAGCAGCAGCAATTTCTAAACCATAACGTTTGGACAAATCTCCCAGATTGTGAGTAGTTTCTGGATCGAGAACGTAGCTGGCTAACATCGTATCAAAAACTACTCCTGCTAATTCGATACCTTGATAGTGTAATATCAGGCGATCGAATTTGGCATTTTGCAAAGCTTTAGGATATTTAGCACTTTCTAAAATAGGTTTTAACGCCGAGAATACCTGCTGTTTGCTTAACTGTTTTCCAACGGTATGGTTGATGGGAAAGTAAGCAACTTGAGAATTTTTTTCTCCCCAACAACAGCCAATACCTACGAGTTCGGCATCGCGAGTATCTAAAGAAGTGGTTTCGGTATCCCAAGCAACTGGCTGTTCTGGGTTAGTATGTTTTTCTAACGTAGTAATTAATTCTTGCAGCTTGGCTTCGGTGTCGATAATCTGAGTATTTAGTTTGGGAGTAAAAGTTGGTGGCTTGACTGGTTCTAATTCCCCTTCTACTAGATTTTCATCGCCAAATAAAGAAAGCTGACCGTTACTATTATCACTAGGCTGACGCGAAATGGTTATTTTTTGGCGATCGCCTGAAGCTTCTCCGCCCAATCTAGCTTGCAAGCGGTCTATACTAGCGATCGCTTTATTCAATTCTAATTCTTTTAATAAGGCAATAACTTTCTCGGTATCGAAACCCGTTAATTTACAGTCTTCTAAGGTGACATCAACAGGAGTATCGAGCTCGATTCGAGCTAAAAATTGCGAATGTAGCGCGTCGGCTTTCCCCGCCTCCAGTTTCTTTTTAGTCGCACCTTTAATCGAATCGATATTTTGATAGATAGCTTCTAAAGAGCCGTATTTGTTTAGTAACTTGACCGCAGTTTTATCCCCAATACCTTTTACTCCAGGAATGCAGTCTGAAGGATCGCCGCATAATGCCTTATAGTCAACTACCTGTTCGGGAGTGATGTTCATCTTGGCGACTACTGCGGCGCGATCGAATTCTAGATAATTTTTGGTACTAGTCTTTAAAGCCTTGTTGTCTAAATAGAGAATACCGATATTTTTAGCATCATCCACTAATTGAAACAAATCCCGATCGCCACTGACAATTTTGACGCGATAGCCTGCTTCGCTAGCCTGTCTGGCTAAAGTTCCCAACACATCATCCGCTTCGTATTCGGCTTGAGTGGCAATAGTCAAATTTAACGCCTCCAATAACTGCTGCAGATTTAACATATCGGGAATAAAGTCTGCTGGTGTTTCAGCCCGATTGCTTTTATAGTTAGAGTCGGCTTCGTGACGAAAAGTCGGTTCGCTGCGATCGAAAGCGACAGCCATCGACTGAGGCTGTTCTGACTCTAAAACCTGTAATAGAGAATTGAGAAAACCAAAACAAATACTAGTGGGAACTCCCTTGGATGTAATTAAAGGTCCACTGCGAGAATTGCTAAAGGCATAATAAGCGCGAAAAGCTAACGAGTGACCGTCAAGCAAAATAAATAGAGGTGCCACTCGAGCTGAAGAGGATGAGTTGTTTGAAATAGCTTGAGACATAAAATTATTCTAACCAGCGATCGATGTATCGCGATAATGAGGAATATTTACATATATCAAAAACGGTAAACATTAGTAAAATCCACTGGAAATTAATTTTGGGTCGATGCTAATTTATATTCAGGTACAAAGAAGTACACCAAGCTTCTTCCTAAAAGATTGTAGCTTGTACCTCCTGCTTCAATCTACACGATCTGCTTCAATCTACACGATAACTTCTTTCCAGAAAACAAAAGTTGGGCGAGACCTAATTGTCTTACTAATTAAAGTGAACCAGTTAGGAACGCAATCATAGCCAGAATTGGTAAGTTGTTTTATCTGTTGTTGAGATAGTTATTGTGCGTTTATAGTAAACCCTATTTGTTTAAATACTTCTCAAGCTTTTTATCGCTTAAATTAACGCCTCATTGGGAATTCTTCATCAAAAAAAGTCAAGAGAGAGTAGACCGAAATAGTTTAGTTGTTTCTCTAAAGGATGGATTTTTCACATATATCCGAGTCTCTCTCTCTTTCCAAATGTATAGTATGATACACAGTAGCAAAACGATCGCGACTTATGTGTCATCGATCGTTTTTTGGCATTTCAGGCAGACAAGCTACAAAAAATTTTAATTTCCTGCCAAATTCTCTGTTTTACATTTGATAAACTATGATCGCTATCTAGTTCGATTAACTTAACTTCAGGACGCTGACGGGCATAATTACGACTGGCAGCGACGGGAATCACTTCATCTTCGATACCGTAAAGAATTAATGTAGGAAGCGATCGCACTAGCGAAGATTCATCATAACTTTCAGCATCGGTTACAAACTTATAGTGCAAAGGCAGTAATTTATCTACCCCATAATGATAGATAGGTAAATAGCCAGTAGTTCGCCATTGCTCTAGCTGCGCCTCACCCAATTTAGGCAGCCAGTGATTAAGAAAGTTAAAAGCCGGTGCGAGAAGTACCAAACGCTCTACTTGAGGATACTTTTGCGCTAGCCATACTGCCGTTAAACCGCCAAAGCTAGAACCGATAATAGTTACGGGAAGATCGGAATCTGGAAAAGCCGCTGCAGTTTGCTGTATCTGTCTGGTAAGAGTAAGGCGTGAAAAATTTCCTTGGTTGAGATCGAGAACCTGTAAATTCAGATTTAATTCGGCAAAGCGATCGCGCAGATAACGAGCTTTGTTAGATTGGGGACTAGAAGCAAAACCATGCAGATAAATATATGCCATTCGGTTCATGTTGGATACCAATAATTCGAGCTTACTTCTGGTTGCCATTAATCTCTAGCGAAAAGGATTTTAGCCTCAGCATTAAGTTTAAATTCGATTAATTTCATTCAAATTAAACCGTTTTCTACTGAGATACTGTAAACTACGGCATAAATAAGCTAGTGCAACTACAAGAAGAGAAACTTTGAGCAATCGTCCAATCGCGATCGACTTATTTTCCGGCTGTGGTGGAATGTCTTTGGGTTTAGAAGCTGCTGGGTTCGATATTGCGGCGGCTGTAGAAATCGATCCCATACATTCACTAGTCCATCATTATAATTTTCCCTATGGAGCCACTATTTGTAGAGATATTTCTCAGTTATCTAGTCGAGAATTATTAAGTGCGATCGAACACAAAGGATTCCAAGCTGATATAGACTTACTAGCCGGCGGACCACCTTGCCAAGGCTATTCCCATATGGGACGCAGAGCTTTAGACGATCCCCGCAATCACTTGGTTTTTGAATATGCCAGGATCGTTTCTGAAATTCAACCAAAGTACTTTATTTTTGAAAATGTCCCCGGCATTGCAACTGGAAAACATCGCAAGTTTTTGCATGAATTAATCGATAAATTCGAACACAATGGATACTCTGTGGTTCGACCGATAAGAGTGCTAGATTCTTCTTGCTACGGTGCTCCACAAAAGAGAAAAAGGCTGTTCTTAATTGGCTATCGCCGAGATATGCCTAAACCTAATTACCCTACTCCAACCCATGGTGAAAATTTAACACCTTTGAATACAGTAAGTTCGGCAATATCGGATTTGAGTGAAATTTCTGTATATCTTGGAAAAGATAAGGGAATAAGTTCCGAGCGGCTGAACTATTCAGGATTTAGAAAAAGCTTCAGTCTAATCCCACAAGAAGCGTATTCTTTATGTCACATAAGGACTCTAAATAAAACTGTTTGGGGACATATTGGCTCGAGACATACTGCTGAAACGATTCAACGCTTTACCAATACGTCTCAAGGAAAAAAAGAGCCGATAAGTCATTTTTTAAAACTATCTCCTCATAGTTTATCTAATACTTTAAGAGCAGGAACAGCTAGTAATAAAGGAGCATTTACCGCACCTCGCCCAATTCATTATCTTCACCCCAGATGCTTATCCATCAGAGAAGCTTCTCGACTTCATACTTTTCCAGATTGGTTTCAATTTCATCGCACGATATGGCACGGATTTCGGGAAATTGGCAATGCCGTCGTTCCTTTATTGGCAAACTCTTTGGGAGCAGAAATAATTAAGTGTTTAAATATTAATAAATCTCTACTTGAAATAAAAAAATTAGATTTAATTGACGATTCAATTTTAAGTTTCAAAATGAAGCAAGCTTCAAATTTTTGGCAAGTACCTCGCGATATAATTCCTCAAAGAAAGAGAATAAATTAATTTCGCTGTATTTCTATCATAAAAATGGCGAGAATCGATACTTGCAAAGGTAATATGAAATATTCAAACGTTTGCTACAAATGACTAAGGTGGTTGGAGTCAATAATTTTTTCTGCCTCCTGCCTTAAATATGAAGTAAATATCTGCTTACAGTATGTATATTTGAAGCTGAGATGAAGAATTAGCTAAATAACCTTTTCTTAATCAAAAATTTATCTACTATTTACTCAAAACTGAGAGAGTATTCTCAAGATTAAAGGCTTTCTCTATCGGAGATAACCGGACATTGAAGGCTTTTTCCAACGATCTAGCCTCAATAGATGGTGAATATCTTCAACTATCGGTCGAACTATTTTTAGTATTGAGCCAATAGTGTAACTTATTATTTTCAATTCTTTTCTCAAGCAGCATCCTGCTTAAATCGATTTTTTTCGAGCCAAATTTAACGACAAATATCAATAAATAACATAGCTCCAGCGAGATTTACTTCGATCTAGCTGTTCATTTTAGGCTGTCAAAAAATTCGATTTTAGTAGAAAAAATTGTCTAAATTCACTTTAGTTTCACCGCTAACACTTATAACTATTGTTTCGAAATTAATGACGAAGACAAATAATATTAACTTATCTCCACTTGGCAGATACGCAACCGGAGTTTTTGACGAAGGTGCGGCAGAAATTCCTGCCTATGACTCCGAGACTCAACGGCTTTTTGTTGTCAATGGTAACGAGGGAACGGTTGACGTTCTCGATCTCAGCGATCCGAGTAATCCGACTTTAATTAAAGCCATTAACATTACTCCCTTTGGTGCAAGTCCCAACAGCGTTGCGGCTAAAGACGGTATTGTCGCGGTAGCGATCGCGGCTGAGGAGACTCAAGATCCCGGTAAAGTCGCGTTCTTCAGTACCAATGGTGATTTAGTCAGTCAGGTAACGGTAGGGGCACTGCCGGATATGGTCACCTTTACGCCAGACGGCAAGAAGGTACTAGTAGCAAACGAAGGAGAACCTAGCGATGATTATACCAATGACCCCGAAGGTTCGATTAGTATTATCGACCTTTCTGGTGGCGTAGAAAACTTAAGGGATACCGATGTGACAACGGCAGGGTTTGCCGATTTCAACGATCGCAAGCAAGCCTTAACTGAAGCGGGAGTGAGAATTTTTGGTCCCGACGTAAGTACAGAAAATCCAGACGACACCGTTACCGTTGCCCAGGATTTAGAGCCAGAATATATCGCGGTTACCCCCGACTCAGAAACGGCTTTTGTGACTCTACAAGAAAACAATGCCCTGGCAAAAGTAGATATCCGCACTGCTGAAGTTACCGAAATTCTGCCCCTAGGGTTCAAGAACTACAGTAATAATGCCCTCGACCCTAGTGATGAAGACGGAGCGATTAATCTTCGCAACGCCCCCGTTTTGGGAATGTACCAGCCCGATGCGATCGCTGCTTACAAAGCTGACGATGGCGAAACCTATATCGTCACTGCCAATGAAGGGGATGCCAGAGAATATATTGTTGAAGGTGAGGCAGGAAACGAAACTGAAACCTTTGTCGAAGAGTCACGAATAGCAGACCTCAAACTCGATCCAGAAGCTTTTCCCAATGCCGCAGAACTCCAGCAAGAGGAGAATTTGGGAAGGCTGTTAGTAACTACGACTCGCGGCGATACGGATGGCGACGGCGACTATGACGAACTATACGCTTTTGGCGGACGCTCTTTTTCAATTTGGGACAGCGAAGGCAATTTGGTTTTCGATAGTGGTAGTGAATTAGAGCGCATCACTGCCGAACAGTTCCCCGACTTTTTCAACTCTGACAACGACGAAAACAGCTTCGATACTCGTAGCGACAATAAGGGACCAGAACCAGAAGGAGTAGCCCTCGGAACTATTGGCGATCGCAATTATGCCTTTGTCGGGCTAGAACGAATCGGCGGAATTATGGTCTATGACATTACCGAACCTAGCAGTGCCGAGTTCGTTCAATATATCAATACCCGCGACTTTGAGGGCGATTTGGAAGCGGGAACTGCAGGTAATGTTGCGCCTGAAGGTTTAGAGTTCATTCCTGCCGCAGAAAGTCCCACCGGAATGCCTTTGTTAGCAGTTGCCTACGAGGTGAGTGGCTCTACCGCCGTGTTTGAACTGACTACGTCGATTAACCCGAATCAGGGAGAAGGGGAAATGTCCCCAGTTACCGGAAGCGATCCAGATTCAGAAACTGGATCGCAACCTATGGATGAAGAACGGTATAGGCTGCAACTCCTCCACACTTCCGACTTAGAAGGCGGTGTAGATGCCATCCAAAACGCTCCTAACTTTGCAGCGAGCGTAGACTTCCTAGAAGAAGAAGTCGCAAACTCCCTGACCATTTCCGCCGGAGATAACTATATTCCGGGTCCTTTTTTCTCAGCGGCAGGTGATGAATCCCTAGTCGAGCCTTTACAAAATGCCTACAAAGACTTCTACGATCTTCCTGAGGATGCGCTCTCCAGGCTAGAAGAAGGTGTGGGACGGGTCGATATCTCGATTATGAACTTCACCGGCTTCGATGCGTCAGCCATTGGCAACCACGAGTTCGACCTCGGACCGGATACGATGGCAGATATTATTGCGCCTACAGTTGACGATAGCGATGATGACGGAACGCCCGACGAACTCAACTGGCTAGGTGCTCAGTTCCCCTATCTCAGTACCAACCTCGACTTTACCAATAGTGCGCTTGAGGATCTAGTTGCCGAAGGTATTTCCGAAAATACGGCTTTCCAATCTTCGCCACCCTTTGAAGATTTAGACGCAAGCGGCTCTGCCGGTACGCGGAGTCCAATCGCCAATACTCCCAAACTCGCTCCAGCGACAGTTATCGAGCGTGGTGGCGAGCAGATTGGCGTTGTCGGCATTACCACTCCGCTGTTAGCCAGTATCTCTTCTCCCCGTGAGGTTGAGGTAGTTGGACCCGATACCAACGATCTTCAGGCTTTGGCTGAGGTTATCCAGCCCACCATTGACGAATTACTGTCGCAGGGTATTAACAAGATCGTCCTGACCTCACACCTCCAACAAATTGCCCTAGAGCAGGATTTAGCTCCCCTACTCTCTGGCGTAGACATTATCATCGCTGGCGGTTCTGATACCATACTTGCCGACGAGACAGATACGCTGCGTAGCGGTGACACCGCTGCCGATACTTATCCTATTTTCGTCGAGAATGCCGACGGCGAACCCGTAGCGATTGTTAGTAGTGCTGGGGAATATTCCTATGTGGGTCGTCTGGTTGTCGATTTCGACGAAAACGGCGTTGTCATCCCTGAAAGCGTCGATCCCGAAGTAAGTGGTGCTTATGCCACTACCGATGAAATCGTCGCAAGTCTTTGGGGAAGCTTAGACGAAGCTTTTGCTGACGAAACCAGAGGGGAAGTCGTCCGACAGGTTACTGATGCAGTTGAGAACGTAGTCAATACCAAAGACAGCAATGTCTTTGGCTTGACTGAGGTTTTCTTAGATGGTCGCCGTGAAGAAGTGCGCACTCAGGAGACTAATTTAGGCAATCTGACCGCTGATGCCAATTTATTTTACGCCGATTTCTACGATGATGAAGTTGCTGTCTCGATTAAAAATGGCGGCGGCATTCGCGCTCCCATTGGGCAGGTTGTCAATGAGGGCAACGAAACTCAGTTTTTGTCACCTCAAGCAAACCCCGCCTCCGGTAAAGATGAGGGAGAAATTTCCCAACTCGATATTGAGAATACTTTGCGCTTTAACAACGAGCTAAGTTTACTCACCGTAACCGCTGAGGAACTAGAGCAAATCGTCGAGTATGCCGTATCCGCTACCGAAGCAGGAGCGACCCCCGGACAGTTCCCCCAAATTGGCGGCTTTGCCTTTAGCTTCGATCCCGATGCCCAGGCGATCGCCATTGATGAAGAGGGCAACGTTACTACAGAGGGAGAACGGGTTCAAAGCCTGTCAATTACCGATGAAGAAGGGGTTACCGATATAATTGTTGAAGATGGTGAACTAGTAGGCGATCCCAGCCGCGAGATTCGCTTGGTCACCCTCAATTTCCTGGCTGACGGCGGCGATGGCTATCCTTTCCCAGCCTTTGGCGAAAACCGCGTCGACCTGCCACCACAGCCCCTACCTGATGCGGCTCCCAACGAGGCGGAATTTGCCGAACCAGGTACCGAACAGGATACCCTAGCGGAGTATCTCGCCGTTAACTTTCCTGCTGATGACGATCCCAGCACACCAGCTTTTGACAATGAAGATACTCCTCCTGAAGAGGATACCCGCATTCAGAATCTTCTCTTTCGCGACGACACGGTTCTCGATAGTAGTAGTAATGGCAGTAATGGTGATGGCGGTGTTGTAGTCGATAATGTTCCCGTAATCGATTTAACAGGCATTGAAGATGCTGCTAATATCTCCCTTACCGTCAGTCGCGATGCTTTCTTTGAAAACACCGTTGGTTTGTTTGAAGTAACGGACACTGACGGCACCGTTATCGATCCTATTTCTGGTGAAGCGATCACTCCTGGGGATGCTGGTTATCTTGACGCTGCTTTGGCAAATAGCTTGGATCTCAGCCTCAGCGTTCCTGAAAATAACCAACAGGCAGAATTTACTGCCGAACTGGCTGGTGGCACTATTTATGCGCCTTTCTTAGTAGTCGATGGCGACATTGAAGAACTTACCGACTCAAACAGTAGCAACGAACCTACGGTTTACTTCTCTTATAAGACAGCTAACAGCGACGAGTTCTCTCACATTCGCGTTATTGGAGAAAACACTTATGGATTTGAAGATATCTTCAACGGCGGCGACAGAGATTTCAATGACATCATCGTTGAATTTGACCTTGCTTGATTTGATGCTTTAGCAAACCAACTAAACTAATTTGTCTATTTCGGAGTTCGGAGACGTTGCTCGACCACGTCTCCATTTTTATCGCTTGCGAACATTCACTGCAAATAAATAATTGGCGGCGAAGACACGAGCTTCCCGCCAACTGTAGAAGTTTGAAAACTAGTTTAATTATCTAATTTCAGGACTGGGAGAATTTTCCAAAATACCAAAACCCGAAAAACTACGATAGGGATCGCTAGGCTTGATGTTTTTTTGAATATCTTCTTTAATTTGATCGAGATCGATATAATGATCGGCAACATTGATCAAGCTATCGCTCGTCATCGATCGCAAGCTGACAACTTCTACTCTAGCACCGCGATAACTTACCGCATCTACAGAATATGCCAAATCGCCATCGCCACTAACTAGTATTGCCGTATCGTAAGCTCCGACTAAGGACATCATGTCAACGGCAATTTCTACATCTAAATTGGCTTTTTTCGAGCCATCTGGTAACTGAACTAAATCTTTAGCAATTACGCGATAGCCGTTGCGACGCATCCAGAGTAAAAATCCCTGTTGCTTTTCGTTAGTGCGATCGACTCCGGTATAAAAAAAGGAACGCAACAATCTCGAGCCACCTGTAAGACGCGAGAGCAATTTACTGTAGTCGATTTCAATACCCAACTGTAGGGCGGCGTAAAATAAGTTAGAGCCATCGATGAATATCGCTACGCGTCCCCTATTTTCGAGAATCTGTTCTGGGGTAAATATCGGATCGCTTCCAAAATTATCTAGCATTTTTTTAAGCCTCGTTATTATTTAAGTAAAACTGAAAAAAGTTATTTTTTGAATGTATTAAATTTGTTATTGTTTGACTGACCAAAATTTATTTTAATTATTTAGCCGACTGCAATTTTTATTGCAGTTTTGATTCGGGTAATTCTAGTTTGGCAAAAATAGGACTAGCTTTACCTAAATTTTGATTTGCCGCTAGTTCTCCCCACTGAGAGTGAATGGCAAATTTAGGTTGGTTTTGCTCCGACTCAATCTCATTGAAATCCGCAGTAAATCCTAACTGTTGGTAGATACCATTACTCAAGTTGGGGATAATCGGCGATAGTAAATAGGCTGACAATCTAATCGATTCTAGAACTGCATACAAAATTTGTTCTACATCAGCCTGTTTTTTCTGCTTGAATAAACTCCAAGGCGCACTATCATCGATATATTTATTACTAGCGCGAATTAGATCGAAAATCTCTTCGCAGGCTTGGCTGGGTTTGAGATGTTCGTAAGCATCGGTAACCCGCTCTCCCAAATCCACACCTATTTTTTTGAGTGGATGCTCTAAATCGTAATCAGCTTTAGTTAATTGGGGACCGTTACCTTGGCAATATTTGTTTAACATTCCCAAAGTGCGATTGAGCAAGTTACCCAAATCGTTAGCTAAATCGGCATTAAGAGTATTGATAAAGCGAATTTCATTAAAATCGCCATCTTTACCCAACTCAATTTCCTTAACGAAGTAATAGCGTACTGCATCGGCACCGTAGCGATCGACCAAACTAAAGGGATCGAGAGTGTTGCCCAAACTTTTACCCATTTTTAGCCCATCTTTAGTTAAAAAACCGTGACCGAAGACGGTTTCTGGCATACTCAATCCCGCAGAAGCTAACATAGCAGGCCAGTAAACTGCATGAAAACGCAAAATATCTTTACCAATTAGATGGAGATTAATCGGCCACCGTTCTAATGTGGCATTGGCTAAAGTTGGCTCTCGTCCTGGTTCTAGTAAAGCTGTTAAGTATCCCAACAGAGCATCGAACCAGACATAAATCGTATGCTTGGGATCGACTGGCAGAGGGAACCCCCAGTCGACATTGACGCGAGAAATGGAGAAGTCTTGTAAACCTTGGGTGACGAAATTTAAAATCTCATTACGTCTGCTAGCTGGCTGAATGAAGTCGGGGTGGGCGGCATACAATTCTTCTAAATGTTGCTGATATTTAGAGAGACGAAAAAAATAGTTTTCTTCATCTCGCCACTCGGCTGGTTTATTAACATGAATCTGACAATATTTATCTGCGGTTAATTCCCTTTCTTCTTTAAATTCCTCACAGGATACGCAATACCAACCCTGCTGACGAGCGAGATAAATATCTCCTCTGTCCCAAACCCGCTCAAAAAATTCATTGACGATCGCCTGATGGGATTTGGCAGTAGTTCGACTAAAGCGATCGTAGCTAATATTCAGCTTTTCCCAGAGAGATTGAAAACTGGCTACAATGCGATCGCAATGAACTTGAGTAGCCAAACCTTTTTCGTCGGCAGTGCGCTGAATTTTGAGTCCGTGTTCGTCCGTACCCGTAATTAACAACACGGATTTTCCCTGCAAACGTTGAAAACGTGCTATAACATCTGCCACGATGGTAGTATACGCACTACCGATGTGAGGAATGTCATTAACATAGTAAAGCGGAGTTGTAATAGTAAATTTGTAAGTATTAGTTTGGTACTCGTTCATTTATATAGATACACCTGATATGAATCTAACTCCATAGTCAAAATTTCAAAATTTAGCGAATTTATTTATTAGCATATTTTTTTAAGATTCGAGCGTTATAAAAAGCAGAATTGGCTAAATCTGAGTTAGAAAGTTTGTCGGATTTAATTACGCTAACAATTTTTGTCGATGACTTTTGCTTTGGCTATGTAATTAGAAATCAAGCGTTATTATATCTAGTTTATAACTCGTCTGGCTGACACTATCAGTATTATTGACAACATAGATTAATGTAGCCATTGGGAAAAATACTTAATACTTGTTTGATTTCTTTTACAAAATCCTTAAAATAAATCTATTTTTGGCTCGAGCGACTAATTTCCGACTTAAATATAGCTTCCGCCAGAGCGAAAAAGATTAAAAATTTGTTAACTATTTATGTGGGTCTTCTATCTCCTTAACCTTATAAATTAAATTATTCTTCAGGTTTAATTGCGTAAATGTCTTTTTATACTTCTCATTTGACAGCCCAATCTATTTTGTCAGCAATTGATGTCAGGTTATCTGTCGAGGGTGCAGACCGTATTCCTCAGGATATCCCGACGATCGTCATTAGTAATCATCGCAGTTTCTTGGACGCCCCAATCTTGATCGCTAGTCTGCCTTATTCATTGCGAATTGCTTGCCATCATTACATGGGACAAGCACCGATAATTCGTCAAGTAGCTGTCGAGCTCCTCGGTTGTTTTCCTCTAGCGGAATCCCCACACAAAAAACAACGGTTGTTCGCTCGTGCCGCCAAACTTTTAGCCGCCAGACAGTGGGTAGGATTATTTCCCGAAGGTACCAAACCAATGGTAGAACCAACCCAACCCAACCGCTTAAACGAGTTCGAACGAGGATTCGCTCATTTAGCCTGGAGAGTTCCCGTATCCCAACTGGCAGTTTTGCCGATCGCGATCGCCTCTTTGGATGAAACTATTTATCCTACAATTCCCATTCGTTGGTTGAGACAATTCGACCGAAAAGAGCCATTTTTTGATCGCCCTGGTTTTCACCCCATGATAATTTACCATCGAGTTAAGGTTGCTATTGGTCGTCCTTATATAATTGATAGTGCCAAAAAACAGCAGTATCAGGGCAAACAAGCCAAAGAACTAGCTCTCGGTCTTACTCATTATTGTCAGACACAAATTTCCGAACTACTCAGTAAAAGTTACCCTTAGCATTCAAGCGATCGTGTATGGCGGTTGGCTTTTAGGGAGAAGTTCACTCTACCCCTCAGTTATCCCGGTTGCCATTAGACTATTTCTGCGATAGATGATAGTTAATAATAAGGAATTTTAATTTTTAATAACCCATTGCAATATTCCTCAATCTTACCCTTTTGAATGAAACAACCTCGAATACGTTTCTTACCGTCGAAAAACAGTTTGGGCGCTCGCCGCAGCGAGCGAGACTCAAAATTCCCTCTATTTATCTATATTCCTGGTCTTGATGGTACAGGAGAACTATTACAAATTCAAGAAAAAAAGCTAGAGGCTAATTTTGCTTTACGTTGTCTATCTATTCCTGCCAATCATTTAGGTGATTGGGAAATTCTGACAGGAGAAACCATCCAACTGATCGAGCGAGAATTACAGTTTAATTCCCAGCGTTTAGTCTATCTTTGCGGTGAATCTTTCGGTGGCTGTCTGGCGATTAAAGTTGCTCTATATGCTCCAAATTTAATTCAACGTCTAATTTTGGCAAATCCAGCATCTTCATTCGACCGACGACCTATTTTAGGTTGGGGTGTCGATTTAATTCGCTGGATGCCACCTTGGGTACATGGCTATTCGGCTGTTGGTTTACTACCTTTTTTGGCAGAGTTGTCTCGCATCGAGCCGAACGACAGAAGAGCTTTAATTAGGGCGATGAGATACCTTTCACCCCAACAAGTAAGTCGCCGTCTGGCTTTACTAAGAGATTTTGAAGTTTCTCCAGCAGAATTAAATGGCATCACAATACCGACATTAATTCTGGCAGGTGCTGCAGACCGGCTTTTACCTTCCGTTGAAGAAGCGCGACGCTTAACGGCTTTGCTTTCAAAGGCGAGAATGACGATTTTACCCCATAGCGGTCATGCTTGTTTGTTGGAAAAAGAGATCGATTTATACGACATTCTCGCTCGACACGATTTCTTACCGACTGAGAATTTAGCGGCTACCAGGAGAAAAACTAGCGAGAGTGTCATGAGGGGTAATCTGTGAAATTTTGCAGCTTTTAGTATTTGAAAGAGTTAAAATTGATTTTTTCTTTCATCTGACAAAATATATCAATCGTTTTGGTAGCTACAGACTAGATTTGAATCGAAAACCTCCAGCATTGAATTTTGAATTTTCCCTAATTCCTAGTTGATGAAACTCAATTCAGATAAGGGTTAAAGGGGGATATGAACCTTGCAATTCACGAATCGTTGCCACCCCCCTCGATCGCTTTCTAAATTAGAACTACTAGACAAAAAACAGTTACGTGTTCTACCTTCGATCGCCGTAAGTTTTTAATTCTAAAGCGAGCGCCAATTTTCTAAAGTCAAGTCTTCAATTCTGACAAATTCTTTAGTGTTGGACGTTACCAAAGTCAGATTATGACATAAAGCGGTTGCTCCAATTAGTAAATCGTATGCACCTATAGGAGTGCCAGCTTGTTTTAGTTTGACGCGAATTTGGGCAGCGCGATCGCTTTCTTTGGTGGCAAAAGCAATAATTGATATTGAATTGAAGAACTCAGCAAAAATTGGTCTTAACTTTTTTGCCTTAGCAGGATTTAAGATTAATCCATATTCAACTTCCATCAAAGTTATCGCGGAGATTGCTAAGTCATAAGGAGGATGATTTTTAATTTGAGTTAACGTTCCTAGATCTCCTTTAACAAAATCACTAATAGTGCAAGTATCTAGCAAAAAGCGCACTAAATTACCTCTGTTTCTTCTGGATTTAACAGTTCATCACGATAAGATTCAAAATCCAATCCCTCTTTTATGCCTCGAAAATCAAGTATGTTTTTCGACCACTTAGATTTATGATGCTGGGAAATCAAGCTTTGAATAGCTTCTCTGATTAGGGCATTGCGAGATTTGCCAGTAACTCGTGCTAGATTTTGTAATTCTCGTTCTAACTCATCTTCCAAATAAAGATTGAAGTTCATTTTTTTAGCCAAGCATGAGAGATCAGTATATATTATAACTGCTTATAACTGTTGAAAAATCTTAGCGTTCGAAATTTTGTTATAGGTGGAAGCTTTTTCGCCAAGTTGATTGATTAAGATAGTTGTAATCAAAAGTAAACAAAAGGTTTACAAGCAATGCAATTACTGCCAATACCTGCTGAAACTAAAACTATCCGTGTTTCTGCCCTCCACGCTCTGGCTTACTATCCTCGTCTTTGACATGATGAATGCCATTTTAAGTGTTGGTTTAGAACCAGCATTGGGATTTTATCATCAGCCTCGTTCTCAAGCTGCACCATTGGCTTTGGATTTGATGGAGATTTTTCGAGTTTCTTTAGTAGACATGATTGTGGTTGCCTCCGTTAATCGTCTTGAGAAAGGTGCTTGTAAAATTGCTACTGGATGCATACACAAAAGGAGGTTCGGCAACTGCCGTGTCCTAACCTTAGATGCCGTAAGGCGTTGATCCCTAGCGTATCTGGGCGCTGGTGTCGTAGTCGAATGAGTGTCCTAACCTTATCGATCGCGGATAGCAGGCGGCGATATCTCCGATGAGAAAAGTTTGAACTATGGCTAGAACGACGAGTATCGTTCTAGCCTGACTTGTTATTGTTGAGTAGCTAGTTTCGCTTTGATAGACTGATAAAAGACCTTATCTTTTTGTTTTTCCTGCTTGAGTTGGTCTTTGAGAAGTTCTACTTGACGCATACTAGGATGGTGTCGATATATATCTTTCAGCCAATCAACGTAAGCTAATCGAGTTTGATTCTTAGTTAAATCTGTCATGATTTCCTCCTGGATGTGGAAGTATTTCCAATCTGAAACGGTCTTATTGGAAGTTCATTTCTCTTCGTTAGCAAAGTAAGCATAAGTGCCGATAGTAACAGCTAAAAGCCAGCCCAAAACTAAAACGCTAACTAATGCGATTGTCATGATGTTTCTCCTCAGTCAAACACTGAATTTGAGCAACGACGGAGGTCTTTAATTGCTGAGGAAGCACGAGGCTTACAAGGGGGCGAGGCGACCGAGTCGTACCGACTTGCTTCGCAACCGCCCCACAGCCCCTCCTCAGCAACCGCCTCCTTCTCAATCGCAGCGCTGGATTTTACATCCAGCGACCGATTGAGTTGCAAACACAAGCTAACAATTTTGTCTAGCAATTTTAGTGTTTTTTAATAAACCGCAGAAATTGTCACATAGAGCAATAGAATTCTCAGACTGGTAAAGAACTGGAGAGTTGGTCGTTATGATGTGGGATCGCCAATCTTTGATAGTTTCGCACTCTGGGTTTTTCCTACTTTAACTCGATGGTGATGAGAAACTAATTCTGCTCGGAAGTGTTTATGAGTCGAGCGGGGAAATAAGCGATCGCAAGACGATCGAATCGACTAAAATTATACAATGTATAATTACAACTAAAATTAGTAGTGACAATGGAAGTAGAGTTAAGAAAATGGGGTAACAGTATTGGACTTCGCATACCGAGTAAGGTAGCGCAGAGTTTGAGCATCGATGAAAAATCGGTAGTGGAGCTTACTGAGGAAGAAGGCAAGTTAATCATTAGCAAGAAACAGACGGTGCCGACTTTAGACGAGCTCATAGCCAGCATTCCCGAAGAGTTTGAATATTCCGACGACGTGGCTGATTTTGTCGGCAGCGAACCTGTGGGCGAGGAACTGTTATGAAAATTCGGCGGGGGGAAGTAATCAGAATAAATTTAAATCCCACTCAAGGTAGAGAACAAGCGGGTAATGCCCGTCCCTGTTTGGTGTTGAGTCACACTAAATACAATGCAGCAAGAGGGGGTATAGTTGTCGTTACTACCCTAACTAGTACGGTCAAGCCTCAAATTAAAATGATGATTCCCGTTCCCGAAGGCTTCAAGGCTAGAGGCTCGGTAATTGCCGAACAAGTGAGAACTTTAGATCTAAAAACTCGCTGGTGGAAAACAACAGGTGAAGTATTGCCCACAGAATTTGTCGAGCGCGTAGTCGAAACTTTTAAAGTAATTATTGGTTGAAATTAGTTCTGCGATTCCCTTTACCAGTTGTCGTCACAGGTATTAATGCTCATTCCTCCCGAAGAAAAATAGGAACATTCACCATCACTGACATAAGAGCCATATCCTCCTGCTCCACCGCTACTATAATAACTGTCAACAATAACTGTCAACTCGACCACTATTTTGGCTGTTAGCCTGACTATTAAGGTTTTGTTCGATTTGCACGTAGACATTGCCTTGAATCTGGGGATTTCCTTCATAACCCCAGTAGCCGGTATCAGAATCAATCCAGTAACGTCCAGAAGGCACTTCATAACCAACAAGGGTTTGGAAGTTTTGTAACTCTTGTCCTTGAATTAGTTCTCCGTTAATAAATACCTGCGCTTGAGCTTTCAAAGGCATTAAGCCGATTAAAGAACTAGTCAGAAATAAGATTGTAGCGTAAAGAAATTTATTCATCGAGTCGAGGGAGTTTCTCACGTAGATTTTGATTAACTTCTCTAGGTTCTGTTGACACAATTAACGCAACCAAATTAAAG
>NZ_JBKGTY010000002.1:95266-360144 GCF_053543375.1 Myxosarcina sp. GI1(2024)
TTGTTGGTGGCTCAGAACAACGAAAATTTGCTGCCAAGCAGAATCGTCCAACTTAACACGAGATTTCATGAAGAATTTTTTGACTAAAATCAGCAACTTCAGGTACTTTCTTATCTTTGCCTCTTTACGTCAACAGAACCTAGTTATGTTGAATCAATTTTTCTTATGCACCAGAACACTTTTTAAATAGCTTCTCTCAATATGAATTATCCTCCCGAATTTGCCAATTATTTATGTACGCGAGCGCTTCGACTTTTCTATAGGATTGCTATAGTGCTAAAAGAATTCATTGACAGGACTAGTGAATTTTGACAGATAATCCCAAACCCCAACCTACTTTAAACGCGATCGAAGCAGGAGCAGTTATTGTCGGGGTTGTGGTTGGGGTGGGGATTTTTAAGACACCTGCTTTAGTTGCTGCCAATGTCAGTAACGAGATCGGTTTTCTGTTCATTTGGCTCCTTGGTGGCTCCATCTCGCTTCTGGGTGCTTTATGCTACGGAGAACTGGCAACTGCCTATCCCCACGCAGGCGGAGAGTATCACTATCTGACACGATCTTTTGGTAAAGAGATCGCTTTGCTATTTGCTTGGGCACGTTTGAGCGTAATGCAAACGGGCTCGATCGCACTACTCGCCTTCGTGTTTGGGGATTATTGCTCGCAACTATTGCCATTAAACGATCTCATTAGCTCGATTTATGCAGCCTTGGCAGTTATTATCTTGACTGGAATTAATCTCCTCGGTATTCAGCCGAGTAAGTGGCTTCAGAATTGGTTGACAGCAGCCAAACTGTTGGGTTTATTATTTATTTTTGGCGTAGGATTGGCTTTAACTTCAGCTTCCGATCCTGCAGCATCTTCTACATCTAATAGCGAAGGTTCTTACGGTTCGGCAATGATTTTCGTGTTGCTGACTTACGGTGGTTGGAGCGAAGCTGCGTATCTTTCGGCAGAAATTCAAGAGGTACAGCGCAATATGGTGAGAGTATTGGTGGGCAGTATCGCTGCGATCGCTTTGGTCTTTCTGCTGGTTAATTTTGCTTATCTTCGAGGTTTGGGCTTAAATGCGATCGCCGATTCCGAAGCGGTAGGCGCAGATTTGATGCGTCGGTTTATGGGTGAAGTAGGAGCGAAGTTTATTAGTTTACTAATTGCTGTTTCTGCACTGGGAGCGATGCAGGGAACGATCTTTACTGGGGCGCGTACCAATTATGCCTTGGGACAGAATTGGAGGCTGTTTGGCTGGTTGGGACGCTGGAACGAGCGCACTCAGACACCGCTTAATGCTTTAATGATGCAGAGTGTGATTGCTTTAGCTCTGATTTTATTAGGGACTCTAACACGGGATGGTTTTGCCACGATGGTGGAATATACCGCACCGGTTTTTTGGTTCTTTTTATTGCTGACAACTCTGTCTCTATTTGTACTCCGTACTGTCGAACCTGAAGTGACACGTGCGTTCCGCGTTCCTCTATATCCCCTTACGCCTCTACTTTTCTGCGCTAGCTGCGTCTATCTGCTACAAGCGAGTTTGACATATACTGGCATCGGAGCATTGGTAGGAGTGGGAGTATTGCTGTCAGGAGTTCCTTTATTGCTGATGGTAAAACATTAGGCGATCGCCTAGTTAATCGGAACAACTTGGAGTCCCTAGATTACACTTCATTCACTATTTCTAAAATTTGATTATACAGGGCTAGAGACACTCTAAACTCTGACGTGGTGATTAAGCCATCCATCAACGGCTTGACGGCAACGATTAGATTTTGGTGTTTCGCTTCAACTAAAATGCCCAGCAATCCAGTAATTCTCAACCCCAGACGATTGGCTTCTGCTCGACCACGACGCTCATCAATTAATAGCAAGTCAGCATTGAGTTCTAGCGCAAGAGCGATCGCTTTAGATTCTCCGAGAGCCAAACTCACTTTGCTCTGAAGACGTTCGATAACTTGACGGTTCAAAACTTGCCTGACTTCAAGCCAGGAAGCAGACTGAACTTCGAAAGTTCCTGGAACTGGAGGTTCTATTTCCACAAGTTCACAATACACTGCTTTAGGAATGATAACCTGATTGTAAAGTTGGCGCAGAAGCTGTAAGTGTTGAATTGCTGCTAAATTCGTAATTACCGATGTATCGCTGATAACAATCAAAGCCTTCCTAGCTCTCGCAAGTTTTTTAAGTCCAATTCAAAGTCTTCGACATCGTAAGAGTAGAGCGGAATTTTGCGCTGCTTGAGTAGTTGGCGAAAGTCACTAGGCTGCATCTGGGCTAGTTGGCTAGCATAGCCGAGTGTTAAGCGACCTGTTTGGAACAGGTGTAATGCAATTTCCTGGCGAAACTCACTTGGGGTAAGTTGAGATGCATACAAAATTTCGTCTGAAATGACAATACTCATAGCAGAATTATCTTATCAATCGTACTTTTAAGGGTAGCCTAAAAACTTTCTACATATCGCTTTGGTTTTGGTGCTGGTTAATTTTTCCTATCTTCAAGGTTTGGGCTTAGATGCGATCGCCATAGCAGTCAATCAATCATCATTGAAGCGATTTTCTTCTCATCGGTACGAACCGAACTGGAATAGTTTTTTCTTTAACGGTACCATCTAAAGTTTTGGTCAGCACATACATTTCCTGATACCACGTACCTACAGGAATCACCATTTTACCGTTAATTGCTAGTTGGTCGATTAAACTCTGGGGTATTTGTTCTGGTGCGGCAGTCACGATAATTGCATCGTAGGGAGCGTGTTCTTTCCAGCCTCGATATCCGTCACCAGTTTTTACTTCGATGTTTTGATAACCCAGTTGACTCAAAATTTGACGTGCACTATCGGCTAATTGAGGAATAATTTCGATCGAGTATACTTCTCGAGCTAGTTCTCCTAACACTGCTGCTTGATAGCCACAACCAGTTCCAATTTCTAATACTCGATCGCCTGGTGAAATTTCGGCAGCTTGACTCATGTAGGCGACAATATAAGGCTGAGAGATAGTCTGATTGTGTCCGATCGGTAAAGGGCGATCGCTATAGGCTAAGTCTTTTATAGATGAGTCAACAAATTGGTGACGAGGTACTTGAGACATAGCGGCTAGGACTTGGCGATCATTTATACCGCGATCTCTTAGCTGGTATTCCACCATTTGCCTGCGCTGCATCTCAAACTGTTCTGCCGCAGAATAAATACTCGGTCTTTGAAATTCTGAGGAATCAAAGGATACTGGTGCAGCATAACTAGATTCGCAGATTAGTAAAACGTAACAGTAGAATAAAGCGAGCGATACCAATCGAAAATTCATAGTTCTTAACCTTTTGACCATGCTCGAAATTAGTTAAGACTTACGCAGTTGAACGAATTTTTCTCGTTCGAGCAGTGAGTTGGTAACGATAGAGAGAGTACGTAAGTCCCGGAGACTGAGATTAACAGTCTCGTGAAATTAACTTACAGCAGCAATGGTAGTTGGCAGAGGAGGTTGGATTTTCTCTCCAGAACGAGACCGATAAATATTACCTAATTTTTGCTCGTACTGGCATAAATCCCGTTTAATTTCGTCGAAAATGTCAACTGTTAGTGGGTCGGTTAGTTGATGACACAAATGATAGGTGTCAACTACTCCGGTTTGAATATCTCCTAAAGCACGGCGCAGAATTGACAGTTCATCACTCGAGAGCAACCAGCTATGTAGGGCAGCATAGGCTTCACTACCTACCGCTTGCCAGGTGACTGGTTCGTTAAAGGCGCGATCGAGACGAGTTTCGAGTAACTTAACGTGATTTCGTTTGCTAGTGCTAATTTCTTCCAAGAGCTTCCGTAGTTCTTCATCTCTGACTCGATAGCTATACTGTTTAAAAGCTTCTATCGTATAGTGTTCGCCAATAATTGCCATATTCAGAGCATTAACAATTTCTCTTCTAGTAGAACCACCCCAGGCTTCGGCTAATTTCCACCAATCAAAAGTACGATCTCTACCAACAGGAGGAGTTTCTTCTTTAAACTTCAGCTTGAGATATCTCAGAAGGCTACTAGTCAAGATAGCTATATCTCCAGGTCGCCTTGCGGTAATGAGATTGCCATCTACGACTACTGGTCCTCCAAGATAGTTGGCTCCTGCATTTTCAATATCCTTACGCAGCGACTCTAAACCCGTAACTCTTTTACCTCGTAACTCGCCTGTTTCGATGAGAACTTGGATGCCATAACCAACTACAGCGATCGCTTTTTCTCGATGTATTGCATCCTCAATTAGGCGGACGGCAAAAGGATTAGCTCGAATATTTCCTACAGGAATTACGAACCCGTCAAAGTCGGAAACTCGAACTTCAGTAGCCGTGTCGTCTGGTTTACAGGATACTTTACCTCGTTTGCCATGATATTCTTCATTCATCCTCGAACCAATAATGCTAACCTTGGCTCCTGCTTGCTGAAGTGCTTGGTAGGGAACTCGAAACAAGAAATCTTCAAACTGATTTTCGATAAGAATTGCAACTCGTTTGGGACTGGCTTGGTTTGTAGATGCCATATGATTTACCTGCTGAATTCGGTTGGAAATTTTGAGTAGCTCTGGGTAAACAAAATCAACTGTTTTACATTCTTTCTCAAGACCAAACCCGAGCCGCTCCGATCTTTGGTCTCTCTAGCTTTATTGCGATCGCGTAGCTATTGCTATTTCATAGGCTACCGGTGCAACTTCTTAGAAGACTCCATGTTTAACTTAGACAAAAACCTTGAGAAACTCGTGAAGGTTAAGAGAGAATGTCGAAATTTGTATACCACCGACGTCATCTAGATGCAATAGTTGTTAAATCTCTACATATCTTATTTAGATGTATCTGGTTTTCTGAGCCGTACTGGATTTCCTTAGAAGTACTTCCTTACTGCATAAAAACATTAAATGAACGTATCTAAAAATGTTAGTAGTCCCGAGAATGACAGCTAGGAAATTTAGGATCTTTTAGAAATCTTTTGGTTAGATGAAATATCAACTCGTTAAACAATATAGTGAAGAAGATTGCGGTGCTGCCTGCTTAGCTAGTATTGCTAAGTACTATAATCGCTTTTTTACTCTCAATAGAATTCGTGAAGCAGTAGGAACGGGACAATTAGGAACTACCTTATTGGGACTCAGACAAGGTTCAGAAATCTTGGGTTTTAATGCTCGCTCGGTTAAGGCATCAGCTCAAATGTTCGATCGCATTAATGAAGTGCCTTTACCAGCCATTATCCACTGGCAAGGAGCACACTGGGTAGTTTTATATGGCTATAAGGGTGGGAAATTTATAGTTGCCGATCCTGCTGTAGGTATTCGCTATCTAGAAAAACAGAGCCTCCTCAAAGGTTGGCAAGATGGGGTGATGCTGCTCTTAGAACCAGATGTCAGTCGTTTTTGGTCTCAAGAGGATGACAAAGCCAAAATTGGCGGTATTAGTAGATTTTTAAAGCGAGTTCTGCCCTATCGAGGTGTGATTGGACAAACTCTCGTACTAAATATCTTTCTCGGTTTACTTTCTCTAGCTTCACCGATTCTGATTCAAATTCTTACTGATGACGTATTAATTAGCGGCGATACTCAATTATTGGCTCGAGTGGCGATCGCGGTTTGTGTGATGTATCTAATAAGTAGTAGCATTCGCCTAGCTCAATCTAACTTAATCGCTCACTTTTCTCAACGTTTACAACTGGGATTGATCTTTGAGTTTGGTCGGCAGATTTTGCGCTTACCTTTGAGTTATTACGAATCGCGTCGTAGTGGGGAAATTATCAGTCGGCTGGAAGATATTCAAGAGATCAACCAGTTAATTTCTCAAATAGTAGTCAGTCTACCCAGCCAGTTTTTTATCGCGCTAATTTCTCTGAGCGTTATGCTGTTTTATAGTTTCAAACTGACAGCAGTTGCAGTAGTTGCATCTATTTTGATGACTCTTTCAACTTTAGTTTTTCTACCTGCACTCCAACAAAAGGTTCGTAACGTCCTCGTACTTTCATCAGAAAATCAGGGTATTTTGGTAGAAACTTTTAAAGGAGCGATTACGCTCAAAACTACTAATGCAGCTCCTCAATTTTGGGAGGAATTTCAACTTCGTTATAGTCGTCTTGCCAATTATACTTTTCGCACTATTCAAATTAACTTTATTAATAATATTTTTTCCGATCTTATTGCCCGCATCGGTAGCATTGTTTTACTGTGGTTTGGCAGTACTTTGGTGATAAATGGAGAGTTAACCATCGGGATGCTACTAGCATTTAACAGCATGAACGGTAATTTTAACTCTTTTGTCAATACTGCGGTCGGTTTTGTCGATGAAATTACTCGCGCTCAAACTGCCACTCAAAGATTGACCGAGGTGATCGATGCCACACCTGAAAGTAAAGACGATACCCAAAAAGCCCGGGTCAAAATTCCCAATAACGCCACGATCGCTTGTACTAATCTGCAATTCCATCACCCTGGTAGACTCGATCTCCTAGAAAACTTCTCGGTCAATATCCCTGGAGGAAAAGTCATCGCTCTTATTGGTAAATCTGGTTGTGGTAAAAGTACACTCGCTAAATTAATTGCCAATTTATACCAACCTCAATCTGGCAATATCAGTTTTGCTGGATACAATCAGCGAGACATTTCTCTCAATTGTCTGCGCCAACAGGTCATCCTAGTTCCTCAAGATGCTCACTTTTGGAGTCGTTCGATTATGGACAACTTTCGCTTGGGTAATCCTCAGCTGAGTTTCGAGCAAATTGTCGAAGCTTGTCAAATTACCGGTGCCGATGAATTTATTGCCAAACTTCCCGATCGCTATCATACCGTTCTAGGAGAATTTGGTTCTAATCTTTCTGGAGGGCAAAGACAGAGGTTAGCTCTTGCCAGAGCCATAGTCAATCGACCAGCGATACTGATTTTAGATGAATCTACTAGTGCCCTCGACCCAGTAAGTGAAATACAAGTATTAGACTCGTTGCTCGAACACAGACGAGGGCAGACAACAATTATGATTAGCCATCGTCCTCCAGTAATCCGACGTGCAGATTGGATCGTGATGTTGGAGGAAGGACGTTTGCAACTCCAAGGCGCTCCAGAACAACTCAACTATCAGGCTGGAGAACATCACAAATTTTTGAGGCTGTAAAGATTATGGATACAACTGTCGTCAATATTAAGCGGGAAGAACAACTGTTTGCCCAAGCAGAACAGAACTGGAATTTACCAGTAATTTACGAGCAAATCGCAGCGGCGAAACACAAATTATTTGGCGAAAAACAACTGACTCCTTTACAAAAAACTATTTTGCGGGGATTGCTTTGTAATTACAGTCCGAAACAAATAGCTACTTGTTTGCCTTCAGAAATGCACCAGTCTCTGGTTAACATTACTTGGAATTTGCATAAATGCGTCCAAGAACTCGTCGGCATCGAATCAAAAACGGTAGAGAGTTATCGAGATATTCCGTACTGGTTGGAAACCGCAGGATTTAAAACTCAAGTAAAATCCGACTCCTCATCGGAATCTCAGCTCACTATTATTCAAAATACAACTTGCAAGTATTTACCCGAACCAAAAGAAGAAGTAGAAACCAGAAGTTTCCAACGTCCAAAGCAGGCAAAAGTCATTCCCCAGCAAATTCCTTCAAGTCAACAAAATATCTCACTGTATATACCCTCTAATTCTGAAGACAGCGCGATCGAACCCAAACCCAATTCCAGCTCGTTATCTCTGATTGATAATCGACATCAGATCGTTCCTGCAGAGGAATCTCTGGCTGTAGTCGATGAAAATGACTTCATGCCTCCTATGAGTCGTTGGACGAAGTTGGGAGGACTATTTTTAGCTGGTTCTGTGGCTATCTCCATCGCCCTATCTGCTTTTACTCCCTATGATGTTAGCGTTAAAGCTCAATCTACAGTCCGTCCTGCTGAGGGCTTAAAGCTCGTTGAAGCTACAAGCGAAGGGAAGATTACCGAGATCCGCGTTGAAGAAAATCAACTAGTGCGGAAAGGAGATGTGATTGCAGTACTCGATCGCTCTCGCTTGGAAACTAGAGCCGACCAATTAAAAATCGCCATTCAGCAAGCAAATCTGCAACTGAAGCAAATCGAAGCCCAAATTAACGCCCAAGAAAGTCGCCTATCAGCAGAAATCGAGCAGACTAACCGGGCGATCGCGGCTGCTAAATCTCAACTTGCTCTTCGTCGTCGAGAACATCAAGACAGACAAATTAGTAGTAATGCCAGAGTAAGTGAGGCTCAAGCCAATCTGGGATTAGCCCAAGAGGAATTGTCGCAAGCACAGACAGAGTTAACCTCCGCAGAAGCTGAGTTACAATCTGCGCGAGCAGCTTTAAATTCGGCTCAAGCCAGAAAAGAACGCTATCAATCCATTGCGGCATCGGGAGCGATCTCGCAAAATTTACTCGACGAAGTTAGTTTAGAAGTCGAACAACGACAGCACGATGTTACAGTACGACAAGCCGCGATCGCCCGACAAAAACAAGAGATTGCCAGACGGCAGCAAGCGATCGCTGCTGCTGAAGCTAGACTGAATAATGCTCGCGTTGGGGTCAATCCTAGTAGTGCCGAAGTAGAGATTGCCACCGAAAATATCGCTCGCGAACGAGCTACTGGTCGAGCTACCATAGCGAGTTTAAAACGAGAACGAGAAGCACTGATCCAACAGCGCATTGAAATTCAAAAGCAGCTAGAGCGAGAGCGTAAAGAACTTGCACAGGTAAAACAAGAGGCTCGGCAAACTACCATTGTCGCCTCTGCTGATGGCATCCTCTTCGAACTCAAAATCAATAATCCAGGACAAACCGTATTTTCTGGGGAAGAAATTGCCCGCATTGCTCCTAGCGATACCTCTTTATCCCTTGAAGCTCTCATCCCCGCTCAGAAAATTGGTAAAGTCAAGTTAGGGCAACTGACACAAACGAAAATATCTGCTTGTCCCTATCCGGATTATGGCACTTTAAAAGGTGTTGTCACTAAAGTTGCTCCCGATACCACCAGTCCTCTAGATAATAATTCCCCTAGCCCAGGTGCAGCACCTGCATTTTATAAAGTAACCATCGAACCAGAAAGTATGAGTTTGGGACCGAAAAACAACCAATGTTCTTTACAATTGGGTATGGAAGGTCAAACTGACATTACTACTAAAGCAGAAACAGTGCTGAAATTTATGCTCAGAAAAGCCAGACTAGTAACAGATTTTTAATCGGTGTCGTGCCGCCAATGAGGTCGTGTAGAGTTGCCAACTAAGACTTCAAGGTAAACCAAAACAGTTTGCGCGATCGCGGCGCTCGTTTTTAAACTAAATCTTATAAAAGATTACTCGGATGAGATTATCTCCCATCCCAGCTAAGGAATTACTCAAAAGTCCAAAAAGCCCCCTCACTAATATTCTCCTCTGGGGTAAGAGCGATGAACGTCTAAACCGATTGCCAGTGGTCGCACCTCTTCCAGGATCTCGATCGCCCGTGCTAATGTTTTATCTTCTAGAGGATAGCGTTATCGATTGGTATCGGCTTCGGTAATTTCTGCCACCAAAATTCGAGGATCGATGATTTCTAATTGACGCTGCTGCTCGGGCGATCGTAAGCCCAAACTTCTTTTGCCCGAGTTAATCGAGACTTTTATCTGTTACACGATGCCAACTTAAATAACGAATTCTTCTTCGTGACTGGCAGAGTCGAGAGTTAAACTAATTTTGAAACTTTCGGCTTCGTTCCCTATAAAATGGGGCAGCTGAATAAAATTATCTCGAGCTTCAGATTTTATCTCTGCCAAAATTTTATCGGCAGTATCCTTTAAACTCAAGCCAAGATTTTTTGGCAGTGTTTGTCGTTCTGGTATGGGTTGTGCCTGTACGCAGATTTTCAAGGCTCAATCTTCTCGATTAATAGCAACTAACAACAAAACTTTGGTAGGAGATTTATTAGTAGCGAGTTCGATTTGTTTGAATCTTTTTACCAATGTTTCTTCTCTTAAATTAAATCCACTGCGCAATCTCGAAGGGAATTTAGCTAAGGCGGCAAATATAACTTCTACTGGTTGCCAGTCCGGTTCGAAACAATTTTGTAGCCACTGACTCAAGGGAGTGGGTTGTTTTGCATTGCGGTGAAGCTCAATTGGCTTTTTAGTTGAAAAAATCAGCTTTTGTCTATTTTTTGGCGAAAAATTTCCACCAATTTGAGCGATAAACTGATTGGTGACTACTTCGCGGATTAGTGGCGGTACGATAAAAACCGAGTGCTTTTCTCGCATACCTGTCTCTATGAGCGATCTTGCTTTCAAAGATTCTAGTGCTTCGATTAATTCAACTGGATAAATTGACAGGGGAATAATAGTGTTTTCAATTTAACTCAGAGAAACTGGTTTGGGTTTGCAGATCGACCAATAGAGTATTTCTGTTTCTAGAACCGACAAACGACTTAAGGATTGGTTTAACAGTCGAGCGATTTCGCCAAAAACCAAAGATTTTTGAGCTAAAAACTCTTTAACATTGCCACTAAATAGCTCTCGAATTATTTGGGCGGCAATACTCAAAATTGCCGGATTACCTTGATAATAATCGATTAGGCTCTGCCAAGTAGGTGATGGAATTAGTCCTTCTGTTTTTAATAGTAACTTGGCTTCTGATTCTGATAATCCCGATAATTTGAGACTGCGAACCGCTGAATCGCGCTGTTTGAGGTGAAAAATTCCTCCAGGATTTTCCAGACTGGAGAGCATTATACAACTTTGATGACAACTTTCTGCTACTAGCCGAAATATTTCGCCATAAACTTCATAACCAGAGCGATATTTGCCGCTAAATGCTCCTGGCTGCATAATGGTTTCGATCCCATCTAGTAAAATCAAACAGGAATGCGATCGCATCAATTCTATCAGTTGAGTCAGGAAATTACCGCGCTCTGGTCTTGCAGCCAAACCAGACGGCAACAATTCTCTGACCAGTTCTTCAGGGGTGGGAGCTTCGATTGCCGAAAGCCAAATAACTAGTTCGAATTCACTTTTAATTTCTTGGACTAGTTTTTGCATCAAAACGGTTTTTCCCACACCATTGAGCCCCCAGATGCCGATCAGACGACACTTATCTACACTCGTCCATTGTCGCAGCAAACTCAGTTCGCGATCGCGCTTTCCGCATCGGACAAAAGAAAAATGTCTTTGTCCATAAATTTGTCACCCTGGGTTCATTGGAAGAAAAGATCGACGTAATGATTGAAGATAAAAAGCGATTATCAGAATCGGTAGTTGGTTCGGATGAATCTTGGTTGACCGAGTTAGATAACGATAAGTTTAGAGAGTTAATTGCTTTGAATCGCAGTACAGTTTTAGATTGATAATAATTATAGTAAAGCGATCGCTACCATTGAATCGCCTAATGTATTTCTATACTATAATGTGTGAGTAAATGTGTGAAAATAAGTGTAACTATGGCAACTAACTTATCAATAGACCCCGAATTATTAGAAGAAGCTTTAAAAATAGGTGGTTTTAGTACTAAAAAAGATACCGTCAATCAAGCACTCAAAGAGTTCGTTCAAAGGAGAAAACAGCAAGAAATCATTGAATTATTTGGTAACTTTCCCTGTGATGAAGACTACGATTACAAACAAGGACGTAAATGAGCGGTGTAATTGTTGATACTTGTATTTGGTCACTTGCTTTAAGGGGTAAAACACCAAGAGATCGAGAAGTCACTAATGAATTAACTTCACTCATTAAGGAAAATCGCGCCAAAATTATTGGTCTAATCAGACAAGAAATTTTATCTGGCTATAGCGATCTTGCTCGTTATGAAAAATTGAGGAACAAACTTAGAGCATTTCCCAACGAACCAGTCATAGATGTTGACTATGAAACTGCTGCTGAATATTCAAATATCTGTCCCCGAAAGGGAGTCCAAGGCTCTCACGCTGATTTTTTGATTTGTGCGGTTGCTAGCAGATTGAAAATGCAGATATATACTAGCGATAAAGATTTTAGCCATTACTCCAAGCATCTTCCTATTTCTTTGTATTGAGAAAACTGAATTATAGTTAAGATTGAGAAGGGCGATCGCAGCAGAAGCCTCGTCAGAGGGAGCTTCTTTAGACGCGGGGACGCGGGGACGGGGAGACGAGGAGACGAGGAGCGCGGGGGACACCTTCGGGAAAGCCGATAAATCCTCCCCTAGTCACCCAAGTCACCCAGTCCCCCAGTCAGCTATCATCTATAGATTTACTAGCGCAGGATAATTTAACGCGGGTTACGGGAGTGCAGATTAATCCCACCGAGTCGGGTTTGGAGTTAGTCCTAGAAACGGTAGCGGGGAGTGAGAGATTAGTGCCGTTGATTTTGCCCCAAGGGAACGATTTGATTATCGATATCCTGGATGCAACCTTGGCATTCTCCATTAGAAGAGGGATTGAGGAACTCAACCCTGCACCAGGGATTAGCAGGATTATGGTCAACAAGGTTGATGACAGCAGTATTCGCGTGACCATTACGGGTACCAACCAGACACCCAGCGCGGAGGTAGTACCAGGAAGAGACGATTTAGTCTTAAGCATTACTCCTGAAGATACTACCGCAGAATCAGAACCAGATGAGGAAATTGAAGTTATCGCTACGGCAGAAGCAGAAGACGAAGATGATTATTATGTACCTAATGCGAGTAGCACCCTGAGAACCGATACGCCGATTCGAGATACTCCCTCTTCGGTTCAAGTAATACCACAGCAGGTAATCGAAGATCAAGGAGCGACTACCGCGCGTGAGATTGTGCGAAATGCTGCTGGTGTCAACTTCGCAGAATCAGCAGGAAATCGTAGTGAACGATTTATTATTCGAGGGTTTGAAGCCGTACAGTTTCGCAATGGCTTTCGCGATGATGTTTACTCGTCTGCTACCGAAACTGAGTTAACCAATGTCGATCGCGTCGAGATACTGAAAGGTCCTGCATCAGTTCTATTCGGACGTGCCGAACCATCAGGAATTATCAATTTTGTGACCAAAAAGCCATTAAGCGAACCGTTTTACGAGATTGCTTTTACCGCAGGCGACTTTAGTTTCTACCGTCCGACTTTAGATTTCTCAGGACCTTTAACGGAAAATGGAAATCTGGCATATCGCTTAAACGCTGCTTATGAAAACGCAGGTAGCTTTCGCGACGGCGTAGCGGAGGAGCGGTTTTTTGTCGCGCCAACTTTGTCTTGGGAAATTAGTCCCGACACAGAATTAGCTCTAGAGTTTACTTATTTACATGACACTCGACCAATAGATCGCGGACTGGTAGTTTTAAGTGACGATGAAGTTGCCGATATTCCCTTTGATACCGTTCTGGGCGATCCCGATGGGCGACTAGACTTTGAGGAAACCCGCACCGAACTCTATCTCGACCATCGCTTTAAATCCAATCTATCTCTACGTTCGCTTCTACGTTACACTACTTCTAATGTAAATGGACCTAGAATAGAAATTGATGGTGAGTCGGAAGATGACCGTAATTTTCCTGTAGCAGATAATGGGTCAGATAAGTCCTCTGAAACTTTTAGTATTCAAAACGATTTAACTGCTGAGTTTAATACAGGTGCAATCGAGCATACGCTCTTGTTTGGCTTAGAATATGCCAATACATTTTATGACACTACACCCACAATCAGATCGGGAGCAACAATTGATATCTTTGACCCCTCAAGGCAATTTACCTTTGACGAATCTGAATCTCTCGATTTTGAACAGAGTATCGATTCGTTTGGAATCTATTTACAAGATCGAATTGCCTTACTGGATAATCTCAAGCTGGTTGTAGGAGGTAGGTTTGATACTTTCAGTCAAGAAGAAACTTTTGATGGTGAAGTAACAGAAGCAGAAGCCGACGCTTTCTCCCCTCGCGTGGGCATAGTATATCAACCCATACAGCCAGTTTCACTGTATGCTAGCTATACCCGCTCGTTTACTCCCGTAAGCGGCGTGAATATAGATAGCGAGCCATTCGATCCCGAACGGGGAACGGGGTATGAAATTGGGGTGAAGACTGAAATTATCCCAGACCGCCTGTTTTCAACTCTGGCTTTCTATGACACGACTCTAACTAATGTGACTACAGAAGACCCCGATAACTCAAATTTTTCTGTTCAGACAGGAGAACAAAATAGCCAGGGAATTGAACTAGATGTTCAAGGAGAAATCTTGCCTGGCTGGAACATTTTTGCAGGTTATGCCTATACCGATGCTAAGGTGACAGAAGATAATGTAATTCCTGTGGGCAATCGCCTTACTAATGTGCCAGAGAATAATTTCAATCTGTGGACGACTTACACCCTACAAAAAGGTAGCTTGGCAGGATTGGGATTTGGTGCGGGTGTTTTCTATGTTAGCGAACGGGCAGGAGATTTAGAGAATTCTTTCTTTGTTGACGATTATGTTCGTGTTGATGCTGCAATCTATTACGAGCGAGAAAATTATCGGTTTGCCCTTAACTTTAAAAATCTTTTCGATGCCGAATTTATTGAAGGTGCAAGTGGCAGACAAGAAGTCATTCCAGGTGCGCCGTTCACAATACTAGGTACGGTTTCAGTGAAGTTTTAATTAAAGCTCTGAATCTAAGCTTCTTTTGCCTTTCTGCACTACTGCTTTCTATGTTCATGGCAAAAACACCCCGTCTACTAATAATAGCAATTCTTACTTTTGTCTTGGTTTCTGCTTGTGGGGAAAATGCTTCTCGACAGTCAAGTTCTCAGGTTGACAATTCTTCAACTGAAGCTGTCAAAATTGTCAATCATGCTCTGGGTAAAACCAAAGTTCCTATTAATCCCCAACGGATTGTCGTCCTTGCTAGTGGCTTGGATACCGTTCTGTCATTGGGGGTAAAACCTGTCGACAGCACTCAAGTCCCTGGAAAATATTTTCGTGGATATGATTACCTTAATGATTGATCGAGAGGGATTGAAAGTGTTGGACATCTTGACAGTCCTAATCTGGAGACGATTGCTGCCTTAAAGCCAGACTTAATTTTGGGTGCTAAAGGGTGGGATAGTCAAAACAATTACAAGCTGTTGTCACAGATTGCCCCAACCGTAATTGCGGAAGTAGAAACTAGCGGTGAGTGGAAAAAAAAAATTGCTGAACAAATACGCAGAAGCCCTAGGAAAGACTGACAAAGCCGAGCAAATATTGGCAGACTACCATGCCCGAATTGAGGAGTTTCAGACGCAGATGGGCGATCGCCTACAGAAGACAGAAGTTTCGATTGTTCGCGTTCTCCAGAACGGGTTATATATCTATCAAGATAGTTTCAGCGGGGCGATAGTAGCGGATGCAGGTTTGCCCCGTCCGCTTCATCAGACAAAACCCAAAAACCCATTCGGTATGGCAATCGGCAAGGAATCACTTCACATAGCAGATGGCGATGTCATCTTCGTCAGGACATTTGATGATGATCCAGAAATGGCTAAGGAGGCTCAAAGCGCATTGAAACAGTTAAAAGCAGATCCTCTGTGGTTAAAGTTAAATGCCGTTCGGCAAGATGAGGTTTACGAAGTTCCTGGCTATTGGGGAAACATGGGTCCGATCGCTGCCAACTTAGTTCTTGACGATTTGTTTGAGTATTTGGTTGAGAAAGACGGTAACAAGACCAATCTCTCAGGCAGGAGCGAAACGTTGTCCTCTATCGCTGCCCTGCAATGACTCATTCTCATCGTATGCGTTCGTTCATTGTCGTTTGGATGGGGCAGTTGGTTTCCCGATTTGGTAGCGAAATGACCTGGTTTGCGATCCAAGTTTGGGCGTGGGAACTAACGGGTTCGGCAACGGCTTTAGCTTTAGTTGGTTTCTTTTCTTTACTACCTCGTATTTTTATTTCAGTTTTCGCTGGCATTATTGTAGACCGCGCTAACCGCCAACATTTAATGCTTCTAGGCGATCGCACTTACCATTTTTACTTTTAAAACCTTCAAGCTACTACCACAATGTCTGAACTGAATATGAATCAAAAGCTTTATCACTTCCCACAACTGGTATTTGTTCCACCTTAGCTTGAGTGATGATTAGCCTGTCAAACGGATCTCTGTGATGTAACGGCAGATCGGCAACAACGGCTATATGTTTAGTAGTTATGTCCAATATTTCGATTCCGTTGGCAATAATTTGTTCTTCAACCAGTTGTTCGATGGATAAAATCTAATTTACCGATGCTAGACTTAATCGCAATTTCCCACAGACTCGCAATACTAAGTAGATTATCATTGTCCTAAATTTGTCCTCTAACTTTGCTGTTAATACGGTCGCTACCAGTGACAAACCAGATAAAAACATGAGTATCCAATAACTGCCTCATTACATATAGTCCTTAAAGTCTTCTAGTGGCTCGTCAAAATCATCACTCATTTTAATTAATCCTTTAGCACTACCGAACTTGGGACGAGGTTTAGTAGTGGTATTGGGAACGAGTTTAACAGAGGTGCGTAGCGAAGCCATGCCTTTAGGCTTATCGCCTTTAGTGATAATTACTTCTTCTCCGCGTAAAGCTGCATCAAACAATTCTAATAATTTTTCGCTGGCTTCAGCAATAGTAACTGGTTTCATGGTCTTTTCCCACTCTAGATTCTGTTCTTATTATAAATACTTGCTACTTACTACCTGCTATATGGGTCGCGGTATCCTTTGGGACGCGAACGCGCTAACCGCAAACATTTAATGATTTTAGGCGATGCAATCGCTGTTCTGTAATGACTCATTCTAATCCTATGCGATCGTTCATTGTCGTTTGGCTGGGGCAGTTGGTCTCCCGATTTGGTAGCGAAATGACCTGGTTTGCGATCCAAGTTTGGGCGTGGGAACTAACGGGTCAAGTTACAACACTCGCTCTAGTGGGTTTCTTTTCTCTAGTACCCAGTATCTTCATGTCGCTGGTGGCGGGAATGATGGTCGATCGCTTCAATCGCAAGCTGATGATGATGGTGGGTGATGCGGTAGCTGTCCTGGCGACTCTGGCGATTCTCTGGCTGCATCTGACTAACAATTTGCAAATCTGGCATCTCTACATCACAGGTGCAATTGAAGGCGCATTTGGCGAAATCCAAGACTTAGCTTACACCACCTCAATTACCGTGATGGTGCCCAGACAACATTACACTCGCGCCAGCAGCATGGGGTCTTTCGTCAATTACGGTTCTAAAATTATCGCCCCAGCCCTAGCAGGCAGCCTCTACCCCATAATCGGTCTCCTCGGCATTCTCTGGATTGACATTGCCACATTCACCATTGCGATCGCCACACTACTCATGGTGTCAATTCCCTCACCTACCAAACCAACAGAATTGTCTCCCCTTTCCCTTCCCTCCCTCAGACAAAATTTCATCCTCGGCTTCCGCTACATCCTGACTCACCCTGGCTTGCGATCGCTCCTGTTAATCAGTCTGCTGTTTGAATTTTTCCGCGACTTGAGTAACGCCATTGTTAGCCCCATGATTCTGGCTCTCACCAGTAGCAATACCGCAATCTTAGGCAGCGTGTCTGCGACTGCGGGAGTGGGAGGTGTTCTCGGTGCAATACCTGTTAGCATTTGGGGCAGCGATCGCCATCGAGTTAAGGGAATGTTTTTGGGAATGGTCGGCGTAGGCGTAAGTAAAACAATTTTCGGTTTCGGTCAAGCTGCGTGGATTTGGATTCCTACCCAGTTTTGCTCCTCCTTCAGCTTTCCGTTGATGCGAAGTTCCAGACAAGCGATTTGGCTAGCGCAGGTTGCACCTGAACTGCAAGGTCGGGTATTTGCAGCCCACACCTTAATCTGGCGAGTTGTTTCAACGGTAGCTTTACTCATGGCTGGACCACTTGCCGATCGGGTTTTTGAGCCTGCAATGACTTCATCTGGTAGTCTTGCTCCAACACTCAGTAGGATATTTGGCACTGGTCAGGGCGCAGGCATGTCACTTCTATATGTTCTCTGTGCATTGGGTATGTTAAGCGTGGGTTTAGGTGGGTATCGATGCCAAGAATTGAGAGACGTAGATGATTTTGATAGTTCACATAGCTGATCTCAATCCCACGTTTCGACTTATGAGTCTAATAATTCAGTTAGTCTGCATTAGTGGCTTTAACTGCTCTGGCAAACTTTTAGTCGAGAAAAAATCTTGGCGATCGCGCTACTTATTGAATTAGTTTTCTGGGGGGGGCGATCGCAACTAATACCAATTCTCAACAGCGTGGTTCTATTAGCTTGGGAAACCCAAGCATAACCCGTATTTCTCACAAATGGAGTTGAAAGCCTAATTTGATTTTGAAAATTGAAGATTTTTTCTAATAATCGAAATTTGAGATACTGGAGAGCCAAAAATTTGGCTAAAGAACCCAAAAATTCAGTCATCAAGAAAAAATTAACTACGACAAAATAAATGACTATTTAGCAAAAGAAGTCCTGTTCAAACAATTTTGACGGAAAGCTTGCAGCAGGACATAAGCCATTGAAGATAGCCAAAGTCTCAATTGATTACTGCTCATAGTTTGTGTTGAAGTTCGGTCGGCAAATAAATCTAATTGTTGTTCTTTTATCCGATTTTCCATCTCCCCTCTAGGGCAATATTTCTTGGTATAAAGTAAAGATGGGGGTATTTTTGAGGCAGACAAAGAAGTAATACCAATACTTTTTGAGCCATCGGTAAATCGTAGATTCGTTTCTAGCTAATCTGTGAGCTAGTTCTTGACGGCTTGTTAGTTGACCACTCTTGAGCCAATAAACCATTTGCAGACGTTCTTTTTCTTGACCTTTTTTTTGGTGTTTGAGCTGCTGTTTAAGCTCTTCAATAGTTTCGGCAATTTCTACTTTCAGTTTGTTCCCATGAAAATTAATCTTGCACTTCTCTATTATTAATTTAGTGCATTACTTCTGAGAATTGGTATGAGTTTACATTTTTTGATTTGGGTCTAATTGTATAATTGTATAGAGCAATATTTTAAATTACAAAATAAAAAATAGCTTTTTTTAGAGTTATTTATTAAGTAGATGAATACTGATATCAACTATTTTATAAAGTATTTTTTTAGGTAGAATAGTATGTCAAAAATGTAAAGGCAAATAAATTTAAAATAAATTTCAATCTAATTAATTTTATTGTATTATGCTTACAACTTTATACAAGTAAATATTATTTAAATATTATTAGTTTGATGAAACGCCCTGTATATTATTTACCTAAGATAGCTATAAATATCTCTACTTTTGCTTGCCTGTATTGTATTAATCATGTAGCTTTAGCTCAAATTACTTCTGACGATACGGTCAATACTCAAGTCAATCATTAGGTTTATCGGTAAATCCTGGAAAAACATTGGCGTTAGTAGGTGGTAATCTTCTTTTTGAAGGAGGTTTGATTACTACACCAGAAGCCCGAATTGAACTAGGAAGTGTAGGAAGCGATAGTTCGGTTAGCTTTACTCCTACATCACAAGGTTTGAAATTAGGATATGAAACCGTTACTAATTTTCAAGATATTCAACTTTCTCAGGGTACTACTCTAGCAATATCCGTTCTAGGAACTGCACCACCATTTCGTAGTCGTGCTATAGGGGATGGTGCGATACTAGCTAATAGAGAACTAAATAGAAGTAGAGGTGGCGACATAACTATTCAAGGAAACAATATTACCATTGCTTCTGGTACTTCTCTAATCGCTACGGGGGGAAGTACGGGTGGCAATATAATTCTTCAAGGCAAAAATATCAATATCAGTCAAGGGTCTCAAACTATGAGACCTTCAATTGCTACTACGGGAGGAATTAGAGGTGGAGATATAACTATTCGAGGAGAAAATATCAACATCACCCAGGGTTCTACTGAGATAGTACCTTTTAATAACAATATTGACACTATAGATGCTGATAGTCTAAGCAATTTACCTGGTGGAACGATCGCGATTGAGGGAAAACAAATTAATCTTACTGAGAATGTCAGAATTACTTCCGAATCTTGGAATTTCTCTGGCGATTTTAATTCATCAAATCTCGATCGCAGCGAAGGTAATATTTTTATTGGGGCTAGCACCGACAACGACGACATTGCTATAAGCAGCAAGGCTAGTATTGTTACTGATACTTATGGATTTCATGACAACAATGATTTGCCCGCAGATGCTGGTAATATTACTATCGGTAACATCAATAGCGAGAGCGTTTCGATCGAGGGTGGTAGTGAGATTGCTGCTGAATCTCATTCTCATAATCAAATGACGGGTGGGATTAGAACTGATTTTGACTCTGGAGACGCTGGTTCAATTACTGTTCGAGGTCAAAGAGTTACTATTACTGGTGAAGAAACTAATATTACCGCTACGGCTTTTGGAACGGGCAAGGGTGGCAATATTATTATCGATGGTACGCGATTTGTCAGAATTCTCGACCGGGCTAACGTAGTAGCGGAAACAGCAGGAGCGGCAGAAACTGCTACAGCAGGTGATATTTCAATTGGTCACAATCATGCTAATAATGAAATTACCGTTAACAATGCTACGGTTTCGGTAAGAGCTGGAGAAACTATAGCCATTAGTCACGGTAACGATCCCGAGTTGGGTTTGGCTGATGCGGGTGATATATCTATAGGTAGCTCGAGCAGTGAGATTAATTTACTCAACAATGCCGAAGTTTCTGTATCTTCGCAACTCGGTTCGGGAAGTCCGGGTAACCTTTTTATTGAGAGCAATTTTCTTACCCTAGATAATGCTTTGTTATTAGCACGGACGCCATCTGGTAACGAAGGTAATATTAACCTACAAATTGCTCGTACATTCCGGTTGAGTAATGGCAGTAGAATATCAGCTCAAGCTAGCGGAGCGGGTGATGGCGGCAATATCATTATCGATGCTGAGTTTATTGTTGCCTTTGTTAATCAAAACAACGATATTGTTGCTAATGCTCGAGGTGGAATGGGTGGAAATATTGATATTATCGCTAAAGCAATCTTCGGACTAGAAGAGAGAAATTCGACTCCTCCTAATATGACTAACGACATTGATGCTAGCTCAGAGTTTGGTTTGAATGGTAATGTTTCTATTTTTACGCCCGATGTAGCTTCTCTTGAAACTACGTCTGAGTTACCAGCCGACGTAATTCAACCAGAACAAACCGTAGCTCAAGCTTGTCAAAGCGATCGCCTTGCCGAAAACTCTAGCAGTCTAACTATCTTAGGTAAAGGCGGCGTTTCTCAGCAACCTACCGAACCCTTAAATCCTGATGCCATCATAGTAGATGGACAAACGATCTCTCCAAGCTTACAGTCTCAGTATCCAGATATTAAACCGATTAAAACCCAGTATGGCGATATTATTCCTGCAAGAGGCGTAATCAAAACTGAAGACGGTAGAGTTATTTTAACTGCTTATCCTACAGATAACTTAGATCCTAGAATTGCTAATAATTTTCCTAATTGCATTCGTAGTTAATTGTTAGGTAATATGAGGCGATCGTAGTTTCTTTTTATCTTATTCTATTCTTGACTTTAAGCGGGCGATCTAAGATATAGATAGCAATCAAAACCAATTAATTAAATAGATGTCTGCTATCTCTGCCAATGCCATACAACTCCGTCAGGCTCTAAAAGAGTGGGCGATCGCCATTGAAGCTCTAGAAAGTGGTAAAACTATTATGTTGCTTCGCAAAGGTGGTATTCGTGAAACTGGCGGAGATTTTCAAGCCAAATATCGGCAGGTTTGGCTGTACCCTACTTACGAACATCAAAAACCAGAGTTGCTCGAACCCGAATACGCTTCAGCGGTAACTCCAGTAGAGTCTGGATGGCATCCAGAAACAGTACGTATTGGTAATTATGCCGAAATAACTGAGGTTTTACCCGTCAGCGATCGCTGTAAAATCGAAGCTCTACAAAATTACCATATTTGGAATCAACAGGCGATCGAAGAACGACTTAATTGGAAAAGCAATCGACCTCTATTTGTCTTATTACTGAGAGTCTATCGTCTTGCCCAACCCCAAATAATTCCTTTTGACAAAACATATCGAGGTTGTCGTTCTTGGATAGATTTAGTCGAACCTCTCTCTTTAAGAGAATTAACTCCCGTTCTCGATGACGACAGCTATCAAAGAAGAGTCGGGGAAATAATTAATCTAGTTAATAGTTAATCGCTCGGTGGCTAGAAATTAGGATCGCAATTAATTAATAACGAGCAACTAAAACTAAGTAGTTGGACGGTATCTAATTTATTAGGGAAAACTGCTCGATAAATTTCTTACTTGTTTCCCGCTTTCGAATGAACTAACAATCAATCCCACGATAGAGTAAGACTAAATTATTAATTGCTAATTTAAGAATGAACTAAGAATTATAAGAGAGAAATTTAATAATATGGCTACAGAAGAAAATCAAAGCAAAACTCACAATGCTGTCGATGAAGTTATCGAAAAAGCCGAAGCTAGAAGCGAAAAAATAGAAGGAAAAGTTCAAGAGGCGATCGGTAAAATGGATAATGACGAAAGAGATATTGCCGAAGGACAAGCCAAACAAGCTCAAGCAAAAGAAAAAGGATAATTTAGACTTAATAATCTACTATTTTTAGATGCGTTAATAATTAATTAACGCATTTGTTTTGAGTATGGTTTTGAATCAGACTGTCTGCGGTAACTGATGAATACGACGGAAGATTTGCGACTAAATTATCCAAACCACAGGGTAAATCGGCTGTGGCAGTAATAGTTCTGGAATTGAATAATTCTTCGATGTTCGATTTAGGGCTTAAGTTACCATTGTGGATTTGATAGCCAGCGATCGCACTGTAGAGTGTCGGGAAAAATCCAAGCATTTGACTAGAGATGAATTGTCAAGGATGTAGAGAAAAGAAGACAGCACAAGCTATGCAGCATCTTGTCTACATAAACGAAAACGGCGATCGCACTAGTTAGATATTGCGATCGCTTTAAGCCTCAATGTTAAGTTCGTCAGCAGTATCAGGATCTCATCTAAAAACTAGTCTCGATCGCACGTGTTTTGCCAATTAGCGAAATAGAGTAAGTTAAAAACTCGCTAAGGTAAAATTTTTTTTATGAGATGGCAGAACTGGTTGACTATTACAGGAATCACTTTAAGCATTTCAATCCTAAATTCATCAACATCGATAGCTGTTCCAAGCATGGTCGACTTATCACCGACAGAAAAAGAGCGAGAAGATTATTACGCTTACTACCAGCGATCTGAGTTAGTCGAACGTTTGGCAAAACGAGAACGAGATTTTAATTGCGATCGATCGCAACCCGAACCCGGACTAAGCCAACATCAAATCTGGCTCAATCACGGCATTGCCTTACAACAGCAGCAGCAATATCATGCCTCGATCTCTTGTTTCAATCGCGCCTTGGCACTCAATTCCACTCTAGAAAAAGCTTGGTATCATCGCGGAATTTCTCTAAGTTATCTCAAACGATATTCTCAAGCTGCTTATGCCTATCGGCAAGCAATTGAAATCGAACCGAAAGAGCCTACTCGCTGGTACAATTTGGCAAACGCTTATCGACATTTAGGTGAATACTCACAAGCGATCACCGCCTATAAACAAGCTGTCGAGTTAAAACCAGAATTTCATTTAGCCTGGTACTATTGGGGTCGAGCTTCAGAAAAATTGGGCGATTCAAATGCCACACTTGCCGCCTATCAACAAGTGATGTATCTCAAACCAGACTATTATCGAGCTTGGTACAGTCGGGGAAATTTGTTAAATAAACTAAACCGATTTGAAGCCTCCGCTGCTATCTATCGACGGTTGGTAAAAATCGCTCCCTACCAAGCCCAGGCTTGGTACAATTTAGGCAACATTAAATTACAGCAAAAAAAATACCGAGAGGCTCTTGCGGCTTACGATCGCGCGATCGCCATTAAGTCAGATCGCTATCTAGCCTGGAATAATCGTGGTGTCGCCTTAGAAAAACTAGAAAAAACTAGAGCAGCTTTAAAAGCTTACAGTCGAGCCCTCAAAGCTAAGCCCGAGTACGATCGGGCTTTAAACAATCGTCGCCGTCTATTAATGCTAGTCAGTCGATAAATTAGAATTTCAACTATGAGTGAGATTCCTCGAGTCGGACAACCCGCACCCAGTTTTACTGCCAAAGACCAAAACGGCAACTTGGTCAGTTGGGATAAAAGCGATCGCTGGCTAGTGTTATATTTCTATCCTAAAGATAATACTCCGGGTTGCACCACAGAAGCCCAGGAGTATACAGCCTACAGCGATCGCTTCGGGAAATTGGGGGCAGACATTATCGGTGTCAGTCCCGACTCAGAGAAATCCCACTGTAAGTTTATCGCCAAGCACGACCTCAAACTTCAACTTTTAAGCGATCCAGAACATGAGGTAATTAACGCTTATGGCGCGTGGCGGTTAAAGAAATTTATGGGCAAAGAATATATGGGAGTGGTGCGCTCGACTTTTTTAATCGCACCAGACGGTAAGATTGCCTGGGTTTGGGATAAAGTCAGAGTCAAAGGTCATGTAGAACGGGTATTTACTAAGCTACAAGAATTAGTAGGTTAGGGCGATTGTATTTGTTTCTAGGCTTTAGGCTGCAAGCTCTAAAAGGTTTAAGCTCAGTACCATTTGTTACTAAAATAGGACTAGATCGAGCTTATATTCAACTTATAAAATGATTTTTAGCAATCTTCTCAAGCCAGCAGATAAAAAATGGCAGCCCATCATCAAAGAATTCGAAACAGTAGTCGGCAAAGATAGCGTAGTACGCCGCAAAGAAGAATTACTTACTTATGAATGCGATGGCTTGCCTAGCTACCGACAACGTCCTGGTTTGGTAATTTTACCCCGCACTACCGAACAAGTTGCCGCCGCCGTTAAAATATGTTGCGATCGCAATCTGCCCTGGGTTGCTAGAGGTGCTGGTACGGGGTTGTCTGGTGGTGCCTTACCTGTAGAAGATTGCGTGCTAATCGTTACCGCCAGAATGAATCAGATTTTAAATGTCGATCTAGACAATCACTACATTACCGTACAGCCAGGAGTTATTAACAACTGGGTAACTCAAGCAGTTAGCGGTGCGGGTTTTTATTACGCACCAGATCCTTCCAGTCAGATTATTTGTTCTATTGGTGGCAATGTAGCTGAAAACTCTGGAGGGGTACACTGTCTCAAATATGGCGTGACTACCAATCACGTTCTGGGATTAAAATGGGTTACTCCCGATGGTGAAATAATTAATGTTGGGGGAACAGTTCCCGAAATGCCTGGATACGATCTTACGGGCTTGTTTGTCGGTTCTGAAGGTACGTTAGGGATCGCTACGGAAGTTACTTTACGCATTCTCAAACAACCAGAGTCGGTGTGTGTGGTTTTAGCTAATTTCTCTACGGTAGAAGATGCCGGTTCAGCCGTAGCCGATATTATTGGGGCGGGCATCATTCCGGCGGGCATGGAAATCATGGACAACCTCAGCATTAATGCCGTAGAAGATATCGTGGCGACTGGTTGCTACGATCGCAATGCTGCTGCAGTATTATTGGTAGAGTTGGATGGCTTGTCGGTAGAAGTAGCGACCTACAAACAACGAGTTAAGGAAATCTGTAAAAACAATCATGCAGGCGACATTGATTCTGCTAACGACATGACGACTCGCCTCAAAATGTGGAAGGGAAGAAAAGCCGCTTTTGCTGCCGCAGGACATATCAGCCCGGACTATTTCGTCCAAGATGGGGTAATACCCCGTACTCAGCTAGCTAAGGTACTGGGAGAAATTGAAGCTTTGAGCGATCGCTACGGCTATAAAATTGCTAATGTGTTTCATGCTGGCGACGGTAATCTGCATCCTCTAATTCTCTACGATAATTCCGTAGAAGGAGCGTTTGAAACCGTCGAAGAAATTGGCGGCGAAATTCTCAAACTCTGTGTCGAAGCAGGAGGAAGTCTTTCTGGGGAACACGGCATCGGTGCGGATAAAAATTGCTATATGCCCTATATGTTTGACGAGACGGATTTAGAAACTATGGGTTATGTACGGGATGCGATAAATACTAAAGGTTTAGCTAATCCCGGTAAAGTTTTTCCTACGCCCCGTAGTTGTGGCGAAGCGGCGAACGCCAAGAAGATCGAGCAATTTAAGGATGCAGAACTGTATTAAAGGCGATCGCCCGTGGTTGCGATAAGAATAGATTAGATTCGGGGTACTGTTTATAATTTATAATACTCTCTCTACACGGTCGAGTTCGATTTCCAAAAGACGATCTACAGTCCAGTCAGCCTGTCTTTGCAGCATATGCAAGGGGAAAGTATTGGCAATACCGACAACCTGGATACCAGCCTTTTTCGCCGCTTCAATTCCCACGGGAGTATCTTCAATCGCCAAACATTCGGCTGGAGTGAGATTTAACTGAGGATTTTGGCGATTAAATAAATCTATTGCCAAAATATAGCCATCTGGTTCGGGTTTGCTAACCTGCAACTCATCTCCTGTTACTACAGCCGTAAAATATTCGGCGATCGCTGCACGGTGCAAAACCAGTTCGACTTCAATTCGCAATGCACCAGTTACCAAGCCGATCGACAAGCCTTGCTGTTGGAGTCTTGTCAAAAATTCGCCAACTTCAGGATATAAAGGCAGAGTGTCTAACTGGTCTAATTTTTTGACGTACTCTTGGGCTTTATTGTCGACCAACTGATTAATGTATTCCTCTGACACAACTCGACCGCGACTAGTTAAAATATCTCTCAAACAGCCGCGATCGCTTCTTCCCAAACAGAACTGCTTATACTCGGAGTTTACTGGACGTAAATTTTCGGCGATTAAAATCTCTTTGATTAGTTGTTGATGAATCGCTTCATCATTAATAATTACTCCATTAAAATCCAATAAAACTGCTTTTAAACTCATTGCATAGTTCTCGATTACCAGACTCTTAATATAATACGCTTTCAATTGGTTCGCTCTGGTGCTAAGCGAATACCCAATTTTTCTCTATTTCAGATTCTAGTTCTCTCTCTAGTTCGAGATTATTTGCCGCTAGGGGTTTGATTCCCCAACTGATCTGATTAGTCCACCAAACATCTTCAGTATAAATCCGAACGAAATTTGCCGCGCCTAACCAAGCATCGACACTACCTCGGGCATAAACTTCAATATAAGGCTCTTCAAAGATATCGGTTAACCATTCAGTATGACGGAGAACTTTTTGATTGCCATCGAGAATAATTACTTCACCTCCTGGTTTGAGCAGACGAAAACCTTCCCACAAAATGTTTTGAGCTACCGTAGGTGGAGTTTCATGGAACAGCAATGAGGCGGTAACTAAATCGAATGACTCATTCTGAAAATCGGTTGCCTCAGCGTTGCCATGTAGCCATTGAATATCTAAGCCTGCTTCCTTGGCTTTATATTCTGCCATGACCAGCATATGTGGTGATAAATCCAGTCCGATAACTTCAGCCTCAGGAAAAGCTCGTTTTAACATTAGTGTGGTAGAACCAGTACCGCAACCGAGATCGAGAATACGAACTGGTTTGCCTCGCACGGCTTCAATTACTGCTTGCCGGTTCCAGGTTTCCTTAGGCGGTAAAGCAAATTGGGTGACGGGGTCGTAGGTTAATGCTGCGCCAGAATTTAAGTATCCGCCCTCAATACCGTGGAAATTCTGCGAGCTATAGTATTCTGGGTAAACTAAATTAGGATTAGTCAGGCGATCGCAACCTTCTTCCCAATCAATTTTGTCGGATAATTCTTTTAAAGCCTGGCGATCGATGAAAAATCCAAATAGGGGCTGCAGAAATTTTTCCCAAAGCGTATCCTGACCTTTAGCCATATAGTCGAGCTTCAAAAAATTTAGTAAACTTTATTTACTCTAGTTTAGAAAATTTTGGCAAACAAAGGCAGTTGCAAAATCCTTTCTGGCTTGATAGATATATTGCCTGGAGATAATTTTTAAGCAAACTACAGTATCTTCTCAGGAAAATATCATTAAAGCTAAATTTAATAATAAAGTAAATCCAGCTTGCACGATTTTAGTTAACTCGGAATAATGCTGAAATCGCAGACATTGACATTATTATATTATACCTACGGCGCGATCGCCCATTAATCATTCTCATTGCTAAAGTTTAACTACTAAGGAGCGTTTATTTGTGACTGAAATTCGATCTTCTCAACCTGTAGATTACAATATCGAATCGACAGTATTAGAAAGATATCAAGAGGGTGCCAAACAGCAACAACCAAGCTTATGCTGTCCTACCGAATATGAAGGAAACTACTTAGAAATCCTACCAGAAGAAATTATCGCTAAAGACTATGGCTGTGGCGATCCGACTCGTTACGTCAACAATGGCGAAGTTGTAGTCGATCTCGGTTCTGGTGCAGGCAAAAATTGCTATATTTTGGCACAAAAATTAGGTGCGTCAGGAAAAATTATCGGCGTAGATTTTAATGACGAAATGCTGTCTCTGGCAAGAAAGTATCAACAGGAGACAGCAGATAAATTGGGCTATTTCAACACTGAATTTGTCAAGGGCAAAATTCAAGACCTCAAGCTAGATCTAGACAAGCTACAGAGTTGGCTGCAAGATCATCCCGTTACTTCCGTCGATAAAGTGGGAGAATACGAAGCAGAATGCGATCGCCTGCGTCAACGAGAACCCCTTATCCCCAATAATAGTGTTGATGTAGTTGTTTCTAACTGCGTTCTCAATCTAGTTCGTCCTCAAGACAAGCAACAGTTATTTGCGGAAATTTTTCGCGTTCTCAAGCGAGGTGGTCGGGCAGTAATTTCCGATATCGTTTGCGATGAAGATCCGACTCCTGCCATTATTAACGATCCCGACTTATGGAGTGGTTGTGTTGCCGGGGCTTTTCGAGAAGACAACTTCTTAAAAATGTTTGAAAATGCTGGTTTTTATGGGATAACAATCCTCAAGCGAGAGACAAAACCTTGGCAAGTAATCGATGGTGTGGAATTTCGTTCGATGACGGTACGTGCCTATAAAGGCAAAGAGGGAGCGTGTTGGGAGAGAAAACAATCTGTAGTTTACAAAGGACCTTGGAAACAAGTACAGGATGATGACGGTCATGTATTTTGTCGTGGCGAGAGAATGGCAGTCTGCGACAAGACCTATCAAATTATGACTAACGCCAATGGTCCCTATGCTAAAGAGCTAATCGGCATTCCTCCGTATGAAAATATTCCCTTAGAAGAAGCCAAAGAATTTAACTGCAAAAATAAAGCCGTTCGCCATGCTAGAGAAACAAAAGGTTCCGAATACAATCTAACTCAGACCAATGATAGTGACTGCTGTAGCCCTGGTGAATGCTGTTAGCTCCTGTGACAAAAGGAGAAAAGTTACCCAACGATCCTCAAGACGAGGAAATTCCTGAAATTACGGAGATAGATGAACTACAAATGCGCAATGCACTCGCCAGCAAGCACCTGATTTCAATTCAGGTGAACGGGCGAGCCTTTGTTGGCTGCAAAAAAAAATAAATTCTGTATTTGCACAGTAGTCAATCATTTTTAAAGAGTTCACTCTCCCAAACAAATACCCAAACCTCTAGCAGTCTTGACCAAGGTGTCTTTAGGATCGACTGCGCGGTAGTTTTTAATCGCTTCGGCAATGGGAACGCTAATTACCTGTCGATTTTGCCAAGTAACCATGCGATCGTATTTTTCTCGAGCAACTAATTCTACTGCCACTACGCCGAAAGCAGAAGCCAAGATCCGATCTAATGGAGAAGAGATCCCCCCACGCTGGGTGTGCCCTAGTACCGTAACCCTAGTTTCCGCACCGCTTAAGTTAGTAATTTGTTCGGCGAGATACTGACCGATACCTCCCAAGCGGCAGTCGGCAAAATGCCCCTGTTCTAACAAATCACCCGACTCAGTACAGACTGCTTCGGAGACGACAGCGATCGAATAATCTTGTCCCATCGCCTGTCTTTTCTTAATATGGTGGCAAATGTTTTCTAACTTGTAGGGCAATTCGGGAATCATAATGATATCCGCCCCCCCAGCAATACCAGCATTGAGAGCAATATGTCCTGCGTCTCTACCCATCACTTCTAAGATCATCACTCGACTGTGACTGGCAGCAGTAAAGTGGAGGCGATCGATCGCTTCAGTGGCGATATTAACGGCAGTGTCAAAACCAATAGAACGTTCGGTAATGCCTACATCATTATCGATAGTCTTGGGAATACCTACGAGATTAATTCCTCCCTGCTGTGCCAGCTTCCGTAAAATTGCCAAACTACCATCGCCGCCAATGCCGATTAGAGCATCTAAATCTAACTGTCGGTAGCCCTCAATGATTTCTGCGGAACGATCTGCTAGGGAACCATCAGACATGGGAAAAGCAAAGGGATCACCTTTATTGGTAGTGCCCAAAATTGTTCCTCCCATAGTTAACAAGCGATCGACGTTGTTAACGTATAACGGCATAGCTTGAGGAGGGCGACTCATTAACCCGTGAGTTGCCTTACAAATGCCCAATACTTCCCATCCATAAACATCAACCGCACAGCGAGTAACCGCCCGAATTACTGCATTTAAACCAGCACAATCACCACCACTGGTGAGGATACCAATACGCTTTCTCTCCGACATTTCCTTTCCGATTTACTATCCGATCTTATTTTTCTGGTTGTCGGTTACAAAAGATCGGACGCTCAACAAATTGCTACAAAGCGATCGCGTCTATTCAAAGAAGTTTAATTATTTTTACATCGAGCGCAGCTTTATTAAGTTTAAGTTTTGCTCCTGTTGTGTTTGAGCCTTGTGGTCAAATTTAAATGCAAGTGCATTTATCGAACCTAGTAGAAGATCTCAGTTACTCCGCATTTTACCCTTCTGCGTCACTAATTACTTTCAAACGTACCAGGCGATCGCCAGCATCATCGAGATAGACTTCGATGGTGTCGCTAGTTAGAGTTTCCAAACAAGCCAGCAACCCTCGAAGGTGAGGATTAGATGCCCCCGTTTCTACATACAAGCGATCGGCGACGCTACCCAAACGTTTCCAGGTAGTATAGAGTTTTCCTACAGCTTGTTCGAGGTTAGTGGCTTGCTTGACCAAATCGGCTGCGGTGTTGATACAGTCTAGACGTAGAGCTTCTTCTAGTGCCATTTCGAGGTCGAGCGCCGAGTCTCTAATGGTTTGTACCTGAGCACAAGCATCGAGATATTTTGCCAAGTTTTTTGCCTCGCTAGTCATCAGTTTAACCGTATCGATATCGGGACTGGCGACAATTTCTTTTTTGATTTCGGCTAAATGTAAATCTGGTAGCTTCTCCATCTCTTTAACTAGAGGAGCGAGATGACGAGCGGGCAACGAACCCGTAACCGCCTTTTCTTTGACTTCATCGGGTAATAGTTCCGAACTCATCGCCGTCCATTCATCGGCAAGCTGTTTGACTTCGCGCCGCGTGATACGATCGCCCTGTCTAGCAGCTTCGCTGACTAATTTTTGAATTTCGGGTTCGGCTTTGGCAGTTTCGACAAAAGCCCGTTTGCTAAAGTTATTAATACTATTGGGGTCTAGCTGTCCTTCGGCTAACAGGGTATCGGCACTATTTGCCAGTTGAATTAAAGCGTATGCCTGAGACTTGGTTATTTCCCGATTTTTCAACCAGTTGATAAAACCAGCACCTCTACCTTCTCCCCCTGTCTTTTCCCGATCTCGCACGGCTCTCAAAATTCGCCCGCGCCAAATATCTGTTTGCAGATCGAAGCGATCGCAGATTTTCCAAAATGTATCTAGCTGCTGTCGAAAATCCGACTCTTCGATTGCCTCGTCTTCGGGGTCGGGTAAATCGAAATTAAAATCTGTAGGGGTTTCTAAGGCGGCAATTATTTCTTCATTGGGTATTCCATTGCCGTTGGTAGAACTATTCACACCGTCATTTTCAAGCATTTATCTGGCGATTGATTGATTACTAGCTATAAATTATCCTACCTTTACTGCGGGCGAGAAAATACCCTGCTTCAAATCAAATTATGTCAATTCTACTAGCAGCAAAAAGTTACAATTGCCAAATTTGTTGATAGTTATATGAAATCTCAAAAAGAATGCTACACATAGAACTTATCGGGCAGAGCGACGGGCGGCATAAACAAGAGGCTGACTCTGGAGGTCTCCTCTAGCGGCGCGCCCTCCAGAAGGCAAGAGGCAGGAGAAATTATTGACTGCAACCACTTACTTTAGTCATTTGTAGCAAACATTCAAGTATTTCATATTAGGATCTACAATTAACCATCCCTCGTGTATTTGCGTAGGAGGTAAGCTCAACATCTCTAGTGCGCTCATCTTTGTTGCCTACTATGACTGAGTTTCCACAGACAGCTAGATAAAAAATTAGTAATTACATGAGCCACTATGGGTACTAATAAGTTCCCTGTAATCAAAGCGCAATAGCCTAGCAAGAAACCAATAATCGTCGCCCAGACTACATAAGGCCATTGTCCCGTACCGCCGAGATGGAGAACCCCAAATAGCACGCTGGAGACAATTAGTGCGGTTAAGTTGAAGCCCAAAGCTGGTAACATCATGCCCCGAAACAGCAGTTCTTCACTCAAACCAGGTAATAGTCCTAACCAAATTAGGTCAAACCAAATCAAAGGTCTAATAACTAACTCTAGGTAAGCCTCGGCACTGCGACGATAGGCAGGCCAAATACGATAGATTATGCTACTGCTGACAATAATAATTGCTGCCGTACCCAAACCCCAAAGTATGGCGTTAAGGTCGAAGTGTGTCGAAAGTAGCCGAACCGAACTCAATTTCTGCCAGATTTTGACGATTGCCAGTAAAATGACCGCCGTTACACCCATAACTACTAAAATTTGAGTACGGCTGAGAGGTTCTATTTCCGAATTGTTTGAATTGGTCACTAGTTTTTATGATAGGCAACGAAGAGAAAACAAAGAAGGTTGGAAAACCTGAAAATCGACACCAGCACGCAGCGCGACTAAAACTCCTAATGCTTCCAAATATGATTTTACTCCTATAGTTTTAATACCCAAAGGTTCTGGAGGAACTTGCATTTGGGTGGTATTGTCCGCAACGGTAATAATTTTAGTAGTTGGAGAATTGCTAAAACTGAGAGTAGCACTACCGCCACAGGCTGTATGAGGTATGACTAATGCATCTACTTCTTCCGACCATATTGTTGTCGAACTAGGGAGACGATAATCCTGAAGGGAAGGGCGCGTCTTCTGGTTGCCAAGCAAGTCCGTTGTGTGCAGGACTGAGCTTCTCGCCTCGCGAGTAAGACTCGGTTTCCTCAGACGTTTATGCCACCCGTCATCCACTTCGCGATCGCTTGTAAATTGGGGTGCGCGACTCAAACCGACTAACACGCAGGGTAAAAAAGTATATCCCAATTCTTCAGCGGCGGCACGAGGCGAGACTCGCTCGTCTACCGGTAGGGGCATCAAGGCGGGGGCGTGAGCGGCAGGAATTTGAAATTCGCGCACGATTAGATGAGAAATTACCGCTTCTGCTCCTGCCAAATAGTCTACTCCTTGACCCTGACGATAATTTTGCAAATCGGAACTATCTTCATCATCGGGGAAGCGAGCGACAACTGCGATCGCCTCTGCCCCTGCTTGAGTAATTAATTTCTCGGCGGCTCTTAATAAACTACCGGGATTGCCAATGGTTCCCCAACTAGCGCCACTGCGGGCGGCACGTATCTCTACGTTTAGCGGAGCGTCGGTAATTACGTAATCGGTCAAACTCAAACCCAAAGTCGCTCTGGCGGCATCGGCAGCCTGGAGATGACGCAGTCGCAGTTCTGGTTCGATGCTGTAATCTAATAGCAATCCAACCTGATTTTGCCTGACTGGGTTTAAGCCCCACTCACCGGCAGCAAAGCGATCGAGTCCGTAACCTTCAACATAGAAAGTATTGTCTAAAGGATAATAGAGCTGCGCGCCATTAAGGACGTTGGGATGAGTAATCAGGCGATCGCTAATTTTGGCTAGGGCACGAGCTATGGGCAGAGCATCACCAGCATAACCACCAATCGCCGCTCCCACGCCCGTAGGAACGATTGCGACTACTGTAAAAGGATTCATATTATTTAGCTCTTGACATACCTTTAAATTATTCTGCTGCCAATTCTTGCTCTGCTCGAGTGACAATTGCTTCGACGGTAGCCTTTTCGCCTTGTTTGTCTACTTTGGTAATCGCCCAACGCAGTGGTTCGCCTCGTTTGGATAATTCTGTTTCAATCTCTTGTTGTAACTGTTGGGAGTTTTCGTGTAAATCGATTTCAGCAGTAATAAAGTGGGTAGTCATTGATAATTTGAAGTTGGGATGAATTGATTAGCTATTAATTTATTAACTATTCTCTAATCTATGAGTTGCAGATTGTAAAATAAATAGTAACAGTTAATAATTTCTTATCGTTTATTGACTCTTTAGTTCGATTGTGTTTATAGGGATATTTTCCTAATTTTTTGCGTCTAGATCTTTATTAGTTGGCGCGTTTTTTACTTAGTACTGAAAACACCCAGAGACTTATCCATTGGCTGATGGCGAAACTTAGTTCGAGCCTCTATCAGTTCGCAATTCCATATAAATATAAAAATCTACTCCATATTATCAAACATAAACTAAATATTTTCATGAAAGCTTTAAATTTTTTATTAGTAATTTTAAGTATTTTCTCGGCTCCTAGTACAGCTATAGCTCAACGTAGTTGGCGAAATAGAGAAATTTCTCAAGCGGAACGTGATGTCTTAGAAAAGGTAGAACACTCAGAATCTACCAAAGTAGATCCCGAGCCATTTGGCGATCGCGGAGAACCGAAGAAAACTCCTGAAACGACTGAAAAACCAAATTCAGAGAAACCCACCAAAGATGCTGCAGCCGACAAGCCCACCCCAGAAGCAATTGCTCGTTTAGAACAATTAGCCGCTGCCGATAAACTATATCTTAAGGGAGACAAGGTGGGAGCAGCCAATCTCTATCGGGAAGCGAAAGAGCCTTGGGAACTGGAAACCAAACACAACGATGCCGTAGAGGCAATTTACGATCCTGCAAAATTAAGTCCTGGAGGCAAAGTTTACTGGCGTAACTATCAACAGGGGAAACAACAGGAGTTAGAAAGTAAAATTTTTAGTTCTCTAGAATTACTAATTGTCCAACAACCAGAATTTATTCCCGGTCATATCGAGTATGCCAAAGCCCTAACAGAATACGAGCGCGAAACGGAAGCTTTACAAGCCTTAGAGCAAGCCAGCAATCTCTATCCCAACGAAACAGAACTGCTCAAAGCTAAAATGCAGGCTGATGTCGCAGCGGAAAAATGGTTGGAAGCATCAATTGCCGCCCGTCAGTTTGCCTTATTCAATCCAGACCATTCCCAAGCTACAGAATTTACTCGGTTAGCGGACGAATATTTAGAAGAATATCGCAATGAGCTACGCTCCGACATGACTTGGAATGCTATTGGTAATGTTATCGCCGGGGCGGCAGGTTTCGCGCTAACGGGGAATTTATTCGGTCCGATTTCGGCGATCGAAACTACCGTATTGATGTTACGAGGGGAGTCGGCGGTTGGTGAAAGTACTGCCGAACAGGCAAAAAAACAGTTACCGATGTTGGAAGACGAAGAAGTATTGAGCTACGTTAGGGAAATTGGTAACGAGATAGCTGTGGTTGCTGGTAGAGATGATTTTGAATATGAGTTCTATGTAGTCATGGACGATCGCCTCAATGCTTTTGCCCTACCCGGAGGTAAAGTATTTGTCAACGCTGGTGCGATTATCGAAACCGATACGGAAGCAGAATTGGCGGGTTTACTCGCTCACGAAATTTCTCATGCAGCTTTGTCTCATGGTTTTCAGTTAGTCACTAGCGGCAATTTGACCGCCAATGTAGTGCAATATATTCCCTATGTCGGCGGTACGGCTACCAATCTAATCGTGCTTAACTACAGCAGGGGTATGGAAAGACAGGCAGATATTTTTGGGACGCGGCTGTTGGCGGCAGCTGGCTATGCTGCTGATGGAGTCCGCAATTTAATGGTCAAACTGGATGAATTGAACCAAGCAGAAGACTACCCTAATCCTCCTGCTTGGCTTTCAACTCACCCGGACAGCGAAGAAAGAATTCGCTACATGGAAAATCTAATTATCGAGGGCAATTTAAATCGTTATGCCTATGAAGGGGTAACCGAACACCAAGCAATGAAAGAAAAGGTGGCTAGCTTGTGGCAAGAATATCTGCAAGAAAAATGTAGCAATAAAAAAGATCGCGGGGTAATTATCGAAGAAGAAAAATGTAAGGGAATAGAAATTGAAGAAGAAACTGAAGAACGAGAAACCGATGATTAATTGGTTCGGAAAATTGAAAAGCTGATACTCTCAGAGAAATTTACATACCCTTGTCGAATTCACCTATCTTGAGTCCCACCTTCGCATCTATAGAAATTCTGAGGCTTGTTGGGTTCTCATCAGCTTGCTGATTAATCCGATTCACTTGTTCGAATGTGGCTTCGGTTTCCGGAATCTGTTTAGGGGGTTTGGTAATGAAATTTATTTGTCTGCTTTAAGTGCTCCAAGACTTCTTAGTCCCTTTGAAGCTCTTTAGCCAACTTTGTTGAGATTAACCCGTTTATGAAAATCAATAATAAACATAAACACTACCACACGATTTGGATCAATGAAGAGAATGCCCAACTCATTCAAGCCTTCGATCAAAGGTTCTTTCCTCATGAAATTAAGATTTTTGACATCACCAACACTGATGAAGCCGCATTTGCCATCAAAGAAATGGTGGTCAGGGGAGCGCCGTTGATTGGGGTAACAGCAGCCTATGGCATGTATTTAGGTTGTATTGAAGCTAAAGCCCACAGCGATCGCAATGGGTATTTAACCCAAGTCGCCGAGAAATTAAATGCCACTCGTCCTACAGCCGTAAACCTGTCATGGGCAATTAAAGAAATGCGTGACAGCTTATCCGTCAGCGACGATCCAGACGAAAAAATTGCGATTGCCTTAGCTAAAGCCAATCGGATGAAGCAGGATGATATTGATGTTTGTTATCGCATTGGTCAGCATGGGTTAAAGATTATTCAAACCATCGCCGAGGGCAAAAATGGCCATGGAGCAAAAACCGTGAGTCATTCTCAACCAAACGAAATAACCGAGCATCAAATCAGTAAACCAGTAAATATCCTCACCCATTGTAATGCCGGTTGGTTAGCTACGATCGATTGGGGTACTGCCACAGCCCCCATTTACCAAGCCCATGAGGCAGGTATTAACGTCCATGTCTGGGTAGATGAAACTCGACCGAGAAATCAAGGCGCAAACCTCACGGCGTTCGAACTAAATCAACAGCATGTACCCCATACCTTGATTAACGATAATACTGGAGGGCATTTAATGCAGCATGGTATGGTGGATTTAGTGATTGTCGGAACCGATCGCACGGCCCGCAATGGCGATGTAGCCAATAAAATTGGTACTTACCTCAAGGCCTTGGCCGCCCATGATAACCGGGTTCCTTTTTACGTCGCCCTACCTTCATCGACGTTAGATTGTTCGATTGAAAATGGAGTGCGGGACATTCCCATTGAAACCAGGGATGAAAAGGAAGTGAAATACATCCAAGGCAAAGTAGACGGGGAAATTAAATCCGTATTGCTCTGTCCTGAATCTACACCAGCAGTCAATTATGGTTTTGATGTCACTCCCGCTAAATATGTGACTGGATTAATCACCGAGCGGGGAGTTTGTGCTGCCTCTGAAGAAGGTATAAAACGATTATTTCCAGAAAAGTTTTAAGGACATGAACGATCTCAATCGGGACCTTGATGAGGGGTATATTAAGTTCGATCTGACTTGGATTGATCAGCCATTATCTATTTCTGTCCCAACCGAACTGATGGCTTGGCGCGATCGCTTGTACGAACTAAAGCAGATTGGATATGATGCCGGGCTTGGGGTTGGTTATGGGAATATCAGTGTTAAAACTACAGCAGGTATCTTAATTTCAGGTACTCAAACTGGGAAGATTTATCCGATTAGGGAAGAGCATTTTACCTTAGTGACAGAATATGACCTACAGCAAAATAAAGTAGTGTGCGCTGGACCCGTTAAAGCTTCATCAGAATCGATGACCCACAGTGCTGTTTATGATGCCGATCCCGAAATTAAAGCGATCATTCACGTTCATAATTGGGATTTATGGCGAACATTAAAGGGAAAAGTACTCACTACCGCGGAGGATGTTCCCTATGGAACTCCCACTATGGCAGAAGAAATTATCAGGCTATTTGAGGAAACCAAGGTCAAAGAGGAAAAAATTATTGTCATGGCAGGTCATGAAGCGGGAATTATTACTTTTGGCAAGGATTTGACCGAGGCAGGTAATGTGTTGCTGAACTTCTTGCGCTCCTAGAGATGTCAACATGGGGGTGTAAGTTATATCGGGATTTCAGCTTCCTATTCTCAATAAACCTGCGCTATTGACCAAAAATAGTGAGTTACTCCTTTAAATATAATTACCTAATAAAATATTTAAGAGCGTTTGCGGTGCTTGCGAATAGAGTTCTTTCTCAGCTATAAGATTAGCTTTCTAAATTTTGGTCGCGCTTAGATTTTGATAGCGAGTAAAGTATGACACTGTGCTTGGGTGTAAGAAGTTCCCGCTACTTATCTCAATATTCACCGTATTTTACGATTCCATATAAAAGCTTATAACTCAAGCTATCTGTATCGCTTATTCGATGGTATCCTTGTCTACGTCGGTTAAACTTTATGCCAAAAGCTCTCTCAAGTATTTCGATTACATCGCTATTTTTAGCAATGTCTTTCTTCTTAGGACCAAAAAATTGCTTGAGAGCTTGTTTTTTAAGCTTCTCATCCTCTTTAAAATTATACAAAACTTTGCTGACATTACCTCGACTTACCGCACCATCAATAAGTTCTTGCTCAAATATCTTGAATCCCGCTAGTTCGAGGGTATGAGCTTGATGTTCGTGTTCTTCCCAATCAGGTACGTAAGGGTTTGCGGACAATCTTTTAGACTCTTCAATCCAGAATAAGCTCTTAGCTAACTTGACTTGCTTTTGATAGGCACCAAGTATTTCTGGTTTTTGGTAAATCGCCAGCAACTTCTTTATGGTGTGGGCTTTTAACCCAAATTCCTTGTCTATTTTATAAACTAATTCATCTATCTCATCACCTTTAAGATAAATCTCCTTTTCATCCTTATTATCACGGCTGATGATTTGTTCGATTTTTTCTTGACTAAAACTAGGAAAAAAGGGTTTAGGTTTAACTATTGCCTCCAAGATACCGTATTCTAATTTATTATCATCGAGCAATAGACTTTCAATAATCACCTCGGAGAAGTTGTTTTTCATTTTGCAGTCAAAGGCGATTGCATCAAACAACAAATCTAAGTATGGCGAACTTTTGCACTCAGTTGCTTCATCACCCAGTATTGTTTCTTTCGCACCACAAAGAGAAATCCATAAGTTTTCAGTTGTCTTCAAGTCCCTGAGTCCTAAAAACTGTCGAAACCCAATAAACATATCTGGGTTATCTAAAGCTTTATACAATTGACCTCTAGCTTCTACATTGTCTAAATGTTCGTCCAACCATTTTATTTGTTGTGCTTTTACTGTGAGTTCTTTTTGTGCTTCCAAATCCAATTCTGTTCGGCTGACATTTTGGGGGATAAAGAAGGTACGTGGGGTCTCAAAGTCTCTAAGTCTGGGCGCTTGTTGAGCCAAAGTTAGGGGGCTGATATGATTGAATGTGGTGGCTATAACCACAGTCTTAAAATAGTCAAACCGATCGATTGAGAGCCCCGCGTCTACGATATTGGTAGCTACAATCAGCTTGGGTTTCATCCTCTCAATGTAACCTTTGGGGTCTTGAAAAAACTCTTTGCTTTTAGGCCACTTACCTGTATTGCTGTTGAGCATGAGAACTTCTGGATGCATACCTTCTGGTATTTCATGCTCGTAATCTTCTACGTTGAAATTGGGATGGAGTGCTTCAAAAAGCCACTTTACTTCATAAGTCTCATCTACACTGGCTATAAACATAATCGCAGGGTAAACTTCTGGATCGTTCAGCATCGAGAACACGTACTTTCTCAAACTTTGCTTACCCTGGTGTGAAATTACTTTGACTGGTTTGGAGTAAGGGAGTGGTTTAGGAGCATGAATAATATGTATAGCCTGCTCGCCAAAAATTCTCAAACAAAAATCAGCGACAAAAGCATCTAAGTCGGCATCGATAATAATGACTTTACTCGCTACTTTAAAAAGCTTTTTGAGAGCTCTCATGATTTTGTCGCGGATTTCGTTCATGCCAATCTTCTGGCCTTGGTAGCTAATTGCAGGTAGCAAGCTCATAATTTCATCCAATATAACTACGGCATTCTTGTATCTACCTAAGTCTATATAGGGAGATAGCTTAACCAGTGAATTGATGCACAAAGACATCCTCGTAGCTTCGGGATTATTGTAAGAGCTCAACTTCTTATAATTAGTTAGATTTAAGTTCTTAGCTAAATTTTCAGCCAACGATTGACGGTGAGTCAGGCATAAGACCGGATTAGTTCGGGGCAACTTCTCAAGATAAAGCTTAATTCCCGTAGTTTTGCCAATAGATTTCGCGCCTTTAATCAGAATCGCCCGATAATCATCGTGGTTCATGACCTGCCAGAATTCGTCACAATCGGCTAGTTTTTTATCATCGGGTACGTCAATTAGAGTGGTGCGTTTTTTATATGGTTCTTGAGTAGTCCAGTGAGGGTTGAGAAATGCCAATCGAGACAGTGGAAAAGGTATACCAATCTCGCGCCCGCGAAGAAACGCTTTGAATTTATCTGGTTCGGCTAATAAATCTACTTTTTCCTTTCTTTCTTTCAGAAACTCGATAATGATATCTGAATGTATGTCCAATCTACCGAGGAAGTAGTAGTTCTCACTTTCTTCTAAAGTTCTTCGCAAAATATAGGTCGAGTGCTTATTGCCCGTTACACTCTCGAAAGTTTGGGAACCATAGTTTTTGTCGTCCCAGGCTTTTACCCCCTCGTACCGAAGTCTCAACCGTTCTTCTTCTTGACCTTTTAATGGAATGGCCCAGTTTTCAAAGTAGCCCATGACCATTTTGGCATCATCATAATCTACCAATGCCCAATGGCATTCAGTTCTAAAAGGCTTATTTCCCCGATTCAGCTTCTTTGCCTTCGCTTGGACGTATGAAGATAGGGATAATTTCTTCGTCTTCATCTGGATTATCCTCTTGGAGGTCGATTTCTAAAATTGGATGCTTGTCTTTGAAGCGAGGTAATTCCGCTCCTGGCGAAAAATCATAATCGGCTAAATCAGAGTACATAATTGCTCCATCGTATATCCTTTCTCTAGAGGAAAACCCTCATGAGTTGAGGTTTTATAGTCATACTTATCTGGGTCTTTGCGATACCAAAGAGAGATGGCTACATCTTCAAAATAGGCTCTTTCATTTATTTCCTCTGGTAAACCTAACCTCCATTGACACCAATGCCACACTAAAAAATAATGCCACACTAAAAAATGAGTTGCTTGTAGCAACCAAGCGGTCTTGTAGGCCAGCGGCTCTGGTGAAAGAAATACCACCTCATCGTGAATGCTGCACGAATAGCAACAACCATTCATTTTTTCTTTCTGGAATAACCACTCCATAATGCCTATGGTCAAATGCAGCATCGCTACTCCGCCACCCTGACAAAAATAATTGCATAGCCCTAATTGGTCTTGGCGATCGCCTTTAACTCTCTGGGTTGAAGGTTGATAGCCCCTGGGGAATGCTAAATTCAAAAAGGGCTCGGTTCTGAAGTCAACTTTTAATCTCTCTTCATAAAAGTTCCAGGTATTGGAATCCAGCCCGCCTTCCCAAAAGCCCAAATAATTGCGATCGCCTTTTTTAATGTCTACGGCTAATTTGGCAATTTCCTTAGCTAACTTTGCGTCGCCATTTAAATAGGGAGTGAGTTCTTTTGCCAGACCTAAAACTCCCATACCATATTGCATACCTAAGTTAGCCTGCTTGCCGACGTCTCTGGAGCAGTTGGTTCCAGTCTTATCCGTTATCATCTGAGCTACGATGCTGTGGTAGTCGGTTTTTTCGGCTTTAGTGCCCGTAAAGACAATCTCGGAGTTTTTATTTAGTCCCAGCTTGCCTTGACCAGAGAAATTATCGGCCAATATCGCTCCAATGCGACTTTCCTGACTGTCAAAATCGGCATAAACGATTCGGTAGTCTTCTCGATGGGCGCCGAACATGGCTCTTAGTTCATGAAGCGGCAAACCTTGAGGATGACCTTTGGCCGTCATGAGAATACCACCCGTCGCCCGTTTGGTGATCGTGCCGTGAGGCAAACATTCTAAAGGAGAAATTCGGTTCTTTCGGGGGCAGTTGCGCGCGCGTTTGATGTAGGTGTTGTAATAAGCTAATTGAACGTTGAGTTCGAGAATTTCCTTAGTTACTCCAGGACTGGCTGAATAGATAACTCCCGTCAATTCCATAATCTCAAGAGTGTTCTTGCGGTCTAATTTCCCGTAAGAAATAAAGTCGTTGAGCCGCTCATTTTCTGGCAGTTTCTCCCCATCATAAGTCAGCCAAACAATATTGCGCGCTCGGCGATTTTTAAAGGGTAGAATGGGTTTATTAGCGTAGCATAACCTGAGCAATAAACCTCTGACAAGAGTATTGGGCTCGCCCTTTTCCTCAATAGAAGATAAAGCCTGCTCGTACCAATCATCTGGTAGCAATCTAGTCCAGGGATCGTAATCTTCCTCCGCTCTAGCTTCTTCAATAAGCTGTAACCATAGTTCTCGGCGGCGTTTGCGGAGTTTTTTGATTGGAACTTCGGTATTTTTTAGCCACGATTCGTAATCTTTATTGACTCCTATGACTTGCGAAGCAATACAACCGTGGGCAAAATGAGATATGGGATGGGGAACAAACTGCTTGTAGAGCGGCCACAGATGTTGGAATAACTTGAAAGTATAGAGAACGTCTCTCAGGCTATAGGTTAAGGCTTCTTCAAAGTTTTGTATGACTTCCACAAACCCCCGGACAAAGTATTCCCGCTCGTCCTTAGAGATATTCATGGCTAAGTAGAACTTTAGCAATTCTTGTAGGGAAGCCCCAGGAAGTCCGTAGGCAACTCTATCGAAATCCTCGCCCATACTTTCGCGTAGATAACGCTGATAGCGCATACGAGAATTGGCTTCATCAACAGCTTTAGCCATCGAGATAGTATCGAACCAAAGATTCTGGTGCGGAATCGAATAACTTTCTGCAATGCGAACGTAATCGAAAGCCGAGTTATGAGCGATAATTAGATGTCCTTCGCCAATCGACACAGTTTCAATGGTTTTCTTGAGTTCTTTACGACCGTGTTTGAGTTCGGGATGCGACCACAAATAGATACCTTCTGTACCTAGAGCTTGAACCGTTAGCAATCCGGTTTTTACCCCTACCCTAGTTCCTTGGTTTTACCGTTAGTCTCTGTATCGAGTATTAAAACCCGTTCCCCGTGCAAACATTCTTCAGCTTCAGAACCTACCAAAAAATCATCATCATAGAGCCAACATACCCATTTGCCTCTCGAATCCATGAGGTCTTGTTTGTCGATCGCTTCAAAAGTCTCTTCAATCAGTTTGTAATCTAGCGCGGCAAATTTATCTAGGGGTTTAGTTACTCTAGCAGCATAGTACTCATCTAAGTGCCCTACAAAACTCTCAATGTTATCGAAACCTACGAGCTTACGCCAATCTAATTTTAAAGGTGTCTTCTTCATGGGTAGGGCAATGTCTTGAATGAACTTGTCTGATATGATGCACCCTAGAGCTACTATTTCTGGTTGGCGATCGGCAACAAAAAAAAAATGAATATCCCAAAATTACGCCGCCTTTAAATTATTTATGGGTATATATATATATTTAAAGGGACAACCTCACATTATTGGTCAATAAGCTTCGGTTATTGAGAATGGAGTCTGGGTTTTGGACGCTTTAGAAATTGGGGGCAAATTATCTCAGGTGGGTTAACTAAGGCAGGTTTTGTTCGAGTCCGGGCGTAACTCACTAATCTTAAAGTACCCAGAGCGAGCGATAATCTATCAATTTTGGATTGTATTGAGTAAATCGAGGCAATTATTCGAGCTCGCTGCATAAGTTAAGCCCCAAACCTTGTCAAGTCTCAGTTCCCTCAATCTAGATTAATCCCAACGGTGGATTCGACTTGATGGTAGGATCGTCATGGCTCAGCCTCTAGATTTTACGTTCCTTTTCTCAGCGTACTTCCCCTAAGAGATTCTAAACGTAAAGTTTTGAGCTTCTGGTTGAGTATCTATGGTCATTAAGATTCAAGCAGGCTTTTTTGAGATGGAATTGGTCGAAATAATTGCCGAACTAGAAAACAATACGGGAAAATTTCCCCGTCAAGCTTTGGAAGAAGCAATATCACAGCGGGAAGCGATTACTCCTTTATTATTGGAGACTTTAGCTAAATGGAAAGATAATCTAGAGGAGTTATTGGAACTCCCTGACTATTTTTTACATATCTATGCCCTGTTTTTATTGGCGCAATTTAAGGAAACTCAAGCTTATCCCTTAATTATCGAGTTTTTCTCAACTCCCGGAGATGCGGCATTAGAAGCGACTGGAGATGTCGTAACCGAACATTTAGGCAGAATTTTAGCTAGTGTATGCGACGGAAATATCGAACCTCTCAAGCAACTGATAGAAAATTCACGAGCTAATGAATTTATTAGAGGCGCGGGTTTACACTCGTTAATGGTTTTGGTAGCTCAAGGAATTATTTCGAGAGAGTCGGTCATTGAGTATTTCGAGCAACTGTTCGGGGGCAGACTAGAAAAAGAGCCGAATTCAGAGACAGAAACTAATTTTTTATGGAGTGATTTAGTTATCAATAGTGCTAGGCTGTATCCTTTAGAGCTTAAACCATATATCGATCGGGCTTTTGAGTCTGATTTGGTCGATCCGTTTTTTATCAATTACAAAGATATTGAATATTACCTCGAGCTAGGGTTAGACGCCACTCTAAATAGACTTCGTGAGGATTCCCACTATTCTCTAATTGAAGATACGATCTCAGAATTGGAATGGTGGGCTTGCTTTCACGATCGAAGTCTCAAACCGACAAGAAATAAACCTCTTGGAGTAGGTACTTTAAATCAATCTCCTCCAAAAAAATCCGACCGAGACAAGAAGAAAGCCAAGAAAAAGATGCAGAAAGAAGCGCGTCGAAAAAATCGTGCTAAGAGAAAATAGCTTTGCCAGTTATATATTGATTTCGATCTCAAGCGCGGTGGTGAACTCCGCTACCTACATTGCCTGCTACGACCATGAGACTCTCTCAAATGGTGAGTTTCTAGTACTCCTGTTCGGGAAGTGTCAGTGGTGTCAGTGAACTCACTCATTTTTCACTGACAGCAGGAGTTCTGTCCTGGTATACATTACGGACTTAGTGTCAGTTGACCTGGTTTTTTTCACTGACAGGGTAAAAATCCGATCTGGTATACATTTGAAGCTTATTTGTCAGTGAAAACTTACTTTTTTAACTTGAAAAAGGGGGAGACAGGCTTATTTATCATAGATGATGTAGTCGTTAGGGCATATGTGCCCCCTAGAGGAGAAGCAAAAACTCACTTTTCACTGACAAAAGTTATCAAAAGTCAAGCCCTATATAGGTTTAAGCGTGTCAGTCAAATGTCAGGGAAAGATTGAGCTTGTCTGACAATAAGCCCGTAAAGTATACCAGGTCTAAATTTCGGGTGTCAGGGAAAAAAGTACTAGTTCACTGACATTCACTGACATCAAAAAAGTCCCATGAATAAAATTTGATGCTGCTTTCAATTCGGTAGAGACATTTCTTAGGATTGAATAAAACCTACACCCAATCATAACGGTTTGGTCCGGGCTGTTAGCCTAGGCTTTTTTATTGGTAGTACCGATGGCAGAAACCTGAAGCGGCGCACTTTTCAAGTATTAATTAATGTTTGGCAAAGGGCTCCCCATCTTGTCTTATCGCCGTACTATAGTCCTAGAAACAAGGAAACATCGAGATCTTAGGTAGTTGGTAGCACTGTGATCCCGATGTTACGATCGCATATTACATATTAGGACTATGATATCACGGGACAATAAAACGAACAAAGGTCTTGCTGCATCGAATAATAACCTATCGAGCGATATTTGGAAGCGATTGACGATTATTAAGACCGAAGCTTGGTTCGATACGGTTAAGGCGATCGCAAAACAAAATAACGCCAGGGCGAAACTTGAGAGCCGATATCGAAAGTCTGTAGATGTATACGATGCAGACGGCATAAGACTCGGACACCTCTGGCAATTAGATGAAAACGATCCGATTTATTGGAGTAGGAAGCAGTGGGTCAGTCACTTTAAGGCGGCGAATATGATAGCGGAGGCGATTGAACAGTTATCGCTCGATTGAGCTGTAGATGGGAACTATAGGTACCGTTTATTTGCGGTACTTTTTATTAAACTTAATCGGAAATAACCAGGAATTCGGCTAAGTTCCCTACTGCACAAGGCTTTTAGCTATTTTCGATATCGAGTGCTCAGAAGCCTTTACTGGTAAAACTTTCAACTCACTTCCTTCATTAATTCCGATAAAGTCTATTCAAGAATACACATTATCATGCAATTTCTTTTTGCCTGCGACTATTGCGCCACAAGTGCGGTGAAGTCCCGTGTAGCTGTCTAAACTGACGAATAAAATATCCTGTATCTAAATAGCCAGTTTTTTGAGCAATTTGCGTTATCGACCGCTCCGTACTAAGTAATAGTTGACGAGCTTTATTCATCCGTCTTTCAATAATCCATTGTTTGACAGTTCTTCCTGTTTTTTGACGAACTAAATTAGTCAAATATGCGGGAGAATAACCGAGAGCGGCAGCTACTTCTTTTAGTTTGAGGGGTCGGTGATAGTGTTGTTCAATAAATTCAAATACTTGGTTTATTTTAGGACATTCAGATGAGTTATAAGTTGCAAAAAAAGATTCAGAATTAGAAGCATTAGTATAATATTGTTGTAATTCTTTCTTTCTTTTTAATCTAGTATTAATTGCGGTTAACAGGCGTTCGACAGTACAGGGCTTAATTAAATAATCTTCAGCACCTAAATCCATGCCCAATCTTAATTCTAACATCGAAACTTTAGCAGTTAAAAAAATGACGGGTATAGCCAAAGTTGACACTTGTCGGCGCAAAGCTGCAAGTACTTCATAACCATCCATTTCTGACATCATAATGTCACAGACAATTAGATCTGGATGACGCTCCTGGGCTAATTTTAAGCCTATTTTTCCATTATTTGCTTCAAATGCTTTGAACCCTTCAAATTTTAGACAGTTAAGTAAAACTTTCCGCGTTTGTGCTTCATCTTCGATAACTAAAATCTTTTTCATGTTTAGTTATTGCTTCTAACCAAACTAAAACCACTTATTTCTAATAAATACTCGAACTGAATAGGGCATAGTAGCGAAAGTTACAATTACTGCTAAAGACGAAGATAAATTAGAAAAAACTGACGTTTTGAAGTAATGAAACCGCGAAATAACCAACAAACTGACATTGAATTAGCAAACTTGCGTCGTCAGCATCAGCTAATTCTCAATTCTGTAGGAGAAGGGGTTTATGGCTTAGATTTAGAGGGCAACGTTACCTTTGTCAATCCTGCAGCGGCAGCAATAATCGGCTGGGAAATGAAAGATCTAATTGGCAAGTCGATGCACGCTGTTTTACATCATTCCAAAAGTAATGGTACGCTCTATCCTAGCGAGGAATGTCCTATTTACGCTGCTTTTAAAGACGGAACCGTACATCGAGTCGAAAATGAGGTATTTTGGCGTAAAGACGATACTAGCTTTCCCGTAGAATACATCAGTACTCCCATACACAATGAAAAAGGTAAGTTAGTAGTTGCTGTGGTTACCTTTCGCGATATTACCCAACGCAAACTCAGCCAGGCAATTTTGCAACTAGCTAATGAAGAATTAGAGCAAAGAGTGCAAGAGCGAACCTCCGAACTCAGTCAAGCTAATCAGCAACTAAAACAACTCAATGAAGTTCGTTCCCGCTTTGTCTCGATGGTATGCCACGAATTTCGCAACCCTTTAAATAATATTGCCTTCTCCGTATCTTCTTTAAAACGTTATGATCGCCAGCTTTCAGCTAGCCAAAAAGTTGAGTATTTGTCAGATATTGAAATCAGTATTGATCGCATGGCTCAAATGATCGACGATTTTTTGGTTATCGGGAAAATAGATACAGAAAGAATTGATTTAGAATCACAGCAGCTAGATGTAGTTAAATTTTGCCGCAAACTAGTAGCAGAATTTCAACAAACTCATTTAAACAACCAGATTCAATTTAGCAGCGATCGCGCTAATTTGAAAGTTGAGAGCGATTCTCAGTTATTGAGAGCGATTTTAATTAACGTGCTGTCTAACTCTGTGAAATATTCACGGAATGGCGATCAAATTCAATTTCAACTGTCAGCGAATTGCGATCGCCTTACCTTTTTAGTTGAAGATCGGGGAATTGGTATTCCTTCTGAAGACTTACCTAAAATTTTTGAACCCTTTCATCGAGGTAAAAACGTCAGCAATATTCCAGGCACTGGCTTGGGTTTGAACATAGTCAAACGATTTGTCGAGCTTTTAGGCGGAAAAATAAACGTATCTAGTCAGATAAATCGCGGCACTCAAGTAAACATTGAAATTTCCCTAACGGTAGTTGGCGAGCGAGCAGATTCTGTTAATTAATTCAGGCATTAAACATGAGATACTAGCAAAACAATTTATAAAAATACTTTACGAATTAATTAAAAACAAAATTTATATTGCTCGAAAACTGCTATAAAATTGGTTCTTATTTGAGTTAATAAACAAAATAATTTAGAGCTACAAACAGAGAACGATAAATTGATAATTTATATATAAAACTGCAATTAGTAATTCCAATTATTTAGCGGCTTAACGCTCAATATAATGCTTCCATGCTTTGGCTAATCGCCTAATACTCATTCACAAAAAATCTAAAAAAAATCCTATTTTTGCTAAAATTAGTTCAATGTCAACTCGTAAAACTGACTGATAACATGACCTTACAGCCTAGGATTTTAGGCAATTGCCAGTAAGTTGTCCTTTCCTCTTATTGGTTTTAAATATAAATAGCATAGAGTATGGAAATTGTAAATTTATCATTTTTGGCAAACTAATAAGAAATTTCTTGACAGCGATGTTGTTTGTGGCAATACGACCAACTACTATAGATGATAGCGAACCAATTTCAGAGTTAGCCAGCAAATTTAGTCACAAATCTCCGTCGAATTTACCCCGCAATTGGGATCGCGTATCATTGGTTACCAAAATTTTAGTAACAAAAGCTCTAAGTTAGTTTAATTAGAATATTTATTGATGCAATTATGGTAACTTCCTCAACAACAAGCGCGACAAATAAATGGGATAATCTCGACTCTCAAAGAGGAAATTTGAGCGAGTTGAATTTATGGTGTATGGTCTGCGGTGGTTTTCATCTGACAGCCGACCACTGGAAATTTATGGCAGAGGATATGCCGCAAGATCCCGTGGAGATGATTGACGATCTCATTAAAATGGGTATCTATAAACCAGATGTCTTTAAGATGACCGATACTGTAAACGCCGCCGACTTACGTAAAACCTTGTTACTCAAGGCAGCAGGCAAGGGTGATCCCCAACGGGAACGACTGGTATTGGAACTAGCAAAACAGGCTGGTGGTATGGAAAATGCTTTTGCCGCCGCTTTTGGTCCAAAGGCAGGAGAATTTTTTGGCGATGTGATTTATTACGGTCGGTTCAGCCGCCGTCGCTTCTTGAAGAATTTAGCTGTAGGTGCGGCTTTGGTGGCATTGACCAACTGCGCCCCTACTGAAGATGACCAACAGGCAACGGATACTGATGCGCTGCCGCCAGAAGACGTAGCCAACTTAGAAAAGCAAAATCTACGAATTGGCTTTATTCCTATTACCTGCGCTACGCCTATTATTATGTCCCAACCTTTGGGCTTTTATTCCAAGTATGGTTTTGATGCAGAGGTGGTTAAAATGCCCAGTTGGGGAGCGGTAAGAGACTCAGCGATCGCGGGAGAATTAGATGCCTATCATATGCTGGCACCGATGCCTATCGCTATGACTTTGGGCTTGGGTTCGGCTTCCTTTGGCATTAAGCTCGCCAGTATTGAAAACATCAACGGACAAGCGATTACCGTCTCTAATAAATACAAGGGGCAAATTAATGGTCCTGCTGACTTCAACGGCTTTAACATTGGTGTCCCTTTCCCCTACTCCATGCACAATCTCCTGCTGCGCTACTACTTAGCGACGGGAGGCATCAACCCTGATACGGATGTTAAAATTCGCCCAGTACCGCCTCCAGATAGCGTTGCCCAGCTAATTGCAGGAGATATCGATGCTTACCTGATGCCAGATCCGTTCAATCAACGGGCAGTATACGAAAATACAGGATTCATCCACAAACTGACTAAGGAATTGTGGCCCGGACATCCCTGCTGCGCCTTTACCGCTAGTGATGATTGGATAACTTCTAATCCCAACACCTTTAGAGCATTGAACAAAGCCATCATCGAAGCCGCTGGCTATGCCCAAAATCCCGCCAATCGTCCTGAAATTGCTCGAGCTATCTCAGAAAGGGCGTTTCTCAATCAGCCAGTAGAAGTTGTTGAGGCAGTACTTACTGGTAACTTCCAAGACGGTTTGGGCAACGAAAGAGTAGTACCCGATCGCATCGATTTCGATCCCTATCCCTGGCAGAGTTTTGCCAACTGGATTTCTTCCCAGTTAGTACGGTGGGATCTGCAAGGCACTGGCGAAGTAAAAGAAGTACTCGGTGAAGGTAAGTATGAAGAGGTTGGCAAAGATATATTTCTAACCGATTTAGCTAGAGAGTTAGCCCGTGAATTGGGACAAACTCCACCAGACGATATTTATCGTACTGAAAACCTAGAATTCGATACCTTCGACCCGCAAAATCCCCAGGAATACGTCCAACAGCAAATCAAAAAATATGGCGTGTGATTCTGCTGGGATGCGGCAATGTCTTTCAGGGTTTGGCATTGCCAAACCCCAACAACTGTCAAACAACCAACAAAAAAAATGACCGCAGTAAGAGAAAAAGCGATCGCCAGTAACCAGGAAAATAATTTCCTAGACAACAAAAACGTCCAAGCGTTGCTGCTATTTTTTCTTTCATTAACACTATTCTTGGGAATTTGGGAAATAGGGGCGAGAATGAAAATCTTGTCCGTAGGGATGCCTACTGCCTCTCTAACTATCAAAGAATTGTGGTATTGGGTAACTCATCCTTTCTACAACAACGGTCCCAACGATTTGGGTATTGGTTGGAATCTGCTAATTAGCTTGAGAAGAGTTGCGATCGGCTACACTATAGCTTCTATAATTGCCGTACCTTTGGGGATTTTGGTCGGCATTTCCGAAGTCGCTTTTAAAGCCTTCAACCCTTACTTTCAATTATTAAAACCAGTCTCCCCTCTGGCTTGGCTGCCCATCGGACTGTACTTATTCCGCGACTCGGAATTAACGGGAGTATTTATCATTGCCATTGCCAGCATTTGGCCCACCCTCAACAACACCGCCTTTGGAGTTGCTAACGTCAGTTCGGATTATCTCGATGTTGCCAAAACCCTCGGCGCATCTAGGTGGCGAACCATATTTAAAGTAATTATCCCTGCGGCTTTACCCAACATTATCTCTGGGCTACGGATCAGTATGGGTATTGCTTGGCTGGTAATTGTAGCGGCAGAAATGTTGCTGGGAACGGGGTTAGGCTACTTTATCTGGAACGAGTGGAATAACCTTTATATCCCGAATATTTTTGTGACTATCTTCATCATTGGTATTGTGGGCGTTATCCTCGACCAAATCTTTGCTTATCTAGAAAAATTAGTATCTTTTGGTAAAAAATGACGACCGACACTTCTCTCAACCACACCGAAACTGCCACAACAGACGGGGAGACTACCTATGAAATTTCTCTAAGGAATGTTTCTAAAACTTTTCCTGGTAAAAATGGCTTGCTAGACAAGCTAACGGGAAAAACCAAAGCCGATTTTACAGCGCTCAAGGATATTAATCTCGATATCGCTCACAATACCTTTGTCACGATTATCGGTCCTTCTGGCTGTGGCAAATCGACCATGCTGGATATTATTGCTGGGCTGAGTTCGGCAACGACGGGCAGCGTTACTATAAACGGCAACGTAGTAACTAAACCAGGACCCGATCGCGGTATGGTGTTTCAAAATTATGCCCTAATGCCCTGGATGACTGTAGAAGACAACATCGGCTTTGCCGTAAAAACGGTCTATCCCAAAATGCCAGTTAGACAACAAAAGCGAGTAATCAAAGAAAACATTCAGCTTGTGGGTTTGACTGGAGCAGAAAAGAAGCATCCCCACGAACTATCGGGAGGAATGCGTCAAAGGGTAGGGATTGCCAGAGCATTAGCGATAAATCCTCAGATTTTACTGATGGACGAGCCATTTGGTGCCTTAGATGCCCTAACACGCGGCTTTCTGCAAGATGAGATCGAGCGAATTTGGGAGCAGCAGCGCAAAACGGCAGTGATGATTACCCACAGCATCGATGAAGCTTTGCTCCTGTCCGATCGCATCGCCATGATGACCAAAGGTCCTGCCGCCCATATTGCCAAGGTTTTAGAAGTGCCTTTTCCCCGTCCTCGCGATCGCGCCGAAGTGGAAAATCATCCCGACTATATGAGATTGAAAAAAGAAATGGAAGACCATCTATATCGCGAAACTAAAGCCGTAGAGGAAGCCAGAATCAGGTAGGGGCAAGGCACGCCCTGCCCCGCCTATCAAATACCAATTACAAACATAAAGCAAGAATTAAATCATGAAAGAATTTCCCGAAATCACCTATAAACTACTAGATGCCAAAAAAGAAAAAGGCATGACTTTTGAAGATCTCGAAAAAGCTGTAGGTATGGACGAAACTTGGATTGCTTCGGTAATCTATCGTCAAGCCAGTGCCAGTATGGATGAAGCTACCAAGATCGTTACGGCATTAGGTTTACCAGAATCGATGGCAGAAACCCTCACCGTGGCCCCCTTAAAAGGCTCGCTCGATCCTTTAATTCCTACCGATCCGATGATCTATCGGTTTTACGAAATCATGCAGGTTTACGGAATGCCCGTAAAAGCAGTGGTTCACGAAAAATTCGGCGATGGAATTATGAGTGCTATCGACTTTTCTATTGAAGTAGAAAGAGTAGAAGATCCCAAAGGCGACCGCGTACAGATTGTGATGTGTGGTAAGTTTTTACCATATAAGAAATGGTAAGTTGCTGACTTTGATAAATACCTAGCAAGTTGAAACATTTGATCGTTTCAGCTTGTTAGTATTTGTTAAAAATACAGGTCTATATTGTTAGATCGCTTCTTGATAAATTTTCCTTAGTCACTTTAACAAAAAGTCTAACGTTGGTTTTCATAAGCAAAATAACTAATACTTTTATAGTTAAAATTAACAGTTTTTTACACTAATGCTATTGTTTTTGGTATAGCAAGCTACACCTAACAAAATTTTGGTATTAGCGTTGTTTTTATAATTGTTGATAACTATAAAAAACTAATTACTTTTGATAAAAGCTCGCATTCAAAATGAAAAGACGGAACTTTTTTAAGCTAACGGGTTATAGTGGAGCGGGTTTGGCAACGGCGATAGGGGCGACTCGTTCTATAGCTTCTGCACCCAATTCTGATTTGACTCAAACGAGCTTTGATTTTGCAACTATAAAAGTCGATTGCCAGGGAGAAATCAAGAGGCACAGTTACCATCAAGCCCGTCTTTACATCGAGCCTTTGGGCAACTACCAAACTCTGGCTATGGTTGAGATTCCTAGTGGTAAATTTACTATGGGTGCGCCAGCGAGTGAGAAATTCAGTAGCGATCGCGAACGCCCCTTACATGAAGTGAGAATACCGAATTTTTTGATAGGTAAGTATCCCGTAACTCAGGCACAGTGGCGTACGGTAGCTAATCTACCGAAAATCAAACGGGAACTAAACCCCAATCCTTCACACTTCCAAAGCGATCGCCAGCCTGTTGAATGTGTTTCCTGGTTAAATGCGGTAGAGTTTTGCGATCGCCTTTCTCAACATATGGGAAAGCAATACCGCTTACCCAGTGAAGCTGAGTGGGAATACGCTTGCAGGGCAAATACCCAAACACCTTTTGCCTACGGAGCTACTCTAACTGGGCAATTAGCCGACTATGGCAGTACCTATGCTTATGCCTCCGAAACAGAAACTTTCTATCGTCATCAAACCACCGAGGTGGGGAGGTTTCTACCTAATGCCTTTGGTTTGTACGACCTTCACGGCAACGTCTGCGAGTGGTGTGCCGATCCCTGGCACGAAAACTATGGTGGCGCACCCACTAACGGTTCGGTTTGGCAGCGTGGTGGCAGATCGCAATGGCGAGTGCTGCGCGGTGGCTCTTGGGCAAACAAACCAGCCCACTGTCGTTCCGCACATCGTTCTGGCTATCCAGCAGACTCTTTAAATCGAGCGGTAGGGTTTCGAGTAGCAATGAGTCTTTAAAGTCTTGTTCTCTTCAATAGATATGTTCTCGGCAGAGGCAAGCAGAAGTCAGGACTGAGAAATAGAGAATCGAGAAGAAAAAGTTATTACTACTAACTTGATACAAAAGCGAAAAACCAATGACTAATGACAAACAAGTATGAAACTACAGCACAATCTAGCAGGACTAGAAGGATTAGGAGCAATTGATTTTCAAAAACGAGTCTTTGTCGTTCCCTGGGAAGAAAGAATTTTTGGCATTCATGTAGCGATGATGGGATTGAGCAACCATTTAGAAACAGATGCTTTACCCGATTATTCCTTGAGTATAGTACCCACCTCTTTTGAAAGTTTCTGGAGTTGGGGACATTTGCGTCAGGGTGCCGAGGCAATGAATCCCTTTGACTACTTTAAATACCGCTATTACGAAAAATGGTTGAGCGGAATTTCTAGCTATTTTATTGAAGAGGGTTACATCACCGAAGCAGAGCTAGATGCCAAAACCGCACTCTATTTAGAAGACGGTAATTTAGATAACGCGCCCTTACCCGATAAAAAAGAACCTGCGATCGACGAACAAGTAATTAAATATTTGCGAGAGGGAGATTCGCCCCAAAGGGATGTAGGGTTTGCGCCAAAATTTTCGGTAGGGGACAAAATTCGAGTCAAAGATATTCCACCTACAGAACATACTCGTTTACCAGGAAACCTGAGGGGCAAAACTGGCACCATCGAGGTAGTTTACGATGCACCCTACACTTACTTCTTTCCTACTACCGACGGCTTAGGCGAACCGATGCCAGTCTACAACGTCAAGTTTGCAGCCACCGAGTTATGGGGAGAGTTAGCAGAACCAAATAACGTTTACTATAACGATTTATTTGAAACCTATTTGGAAGCAGCGTAGAGGAGCAATGATTTATGACCACATATGACGGCTTTAGTTACGACAGCGATCGCGAAATTTATAGTGCCGCTCGCGTTCGCGCTTTAGAATCTCTGTTAATTGAAAAAGGCATTATCTCCAGTGAAACCATCGATAAAGTTCTCAACTATTTTGAGACGGAAATGGGACCATTTAACGGGGCAAAAATTGTGGCGAAAGCTTGGACTAACCCGGAGTTTAAAGCCAGTCTCCTAGAAGATTGTAATGCTGCGGTTTCTAACATTGGTTTGCCGCCTGGGATGTCTGGAGCGGAAGGGGAACACATGAAAGTAGTGGAAAACACCCCTAAAGTCCACAATCTAATTATCTGTACTCTCTGCTCCTGTTATCCCTGGCCCACTCTAGGTTTACCTCCATACTGGTACAAAGACCCCACATTTCGCGCTAGAGCTGTCAGAGAGCCAAGAGCCGTTTTAGCAGAATTTGGCGTAGAACTATCTGACGATGTAGAAATCCGCCTCTGGGATAGTAGCGCACAGATTCGCTGGTTTGTTTTGCCCCAAAGACCAGCTGGTACGGAAGGCATGAGCGAAGCAGAATTAGCAGCCTTAGTCACACCCGAAACGATGATGGGTGTGGCTTTAGTGGAATCACCTTCAGCATAGACAAAGTATGGATTACAACTAACCAAAACCACTAACTACTAACCACCAAAATGCAACTCAAATTCGAACATTTTGCTGCAACCAGCTTAATGGGGAGTGAAGAATCTCCCCCAAGAACTAACGGAGAACTTAAGTTTGATCGCGACTGGGAAGGTTTGGCTTTTGGGATGGCGCTCGCTCTAGCCAAACAAGGTCATTATGAATGGGAAGATTTTCGCCAAGAACTAATTACCGTGATCGCCGAATGGGAATCAGAACACGACCGCGACGATCCTAGTTGGGATTACTATCAACGCTGGTTAGAGGCTTTAGAACAAATGGCAATTGAGGCAGAACTAATCGACCCTGCCGAATTAGAACGACGCACCAATGAGATAATTCATTGTCAGCATTATGAGACGAAGTAATCGACTAAGTAAAATACCTGTAACCGTCCTGACGGGATATTTAGGAGCGGGTAAAACCACCTTGCTCAATCAGATTCTTACCCAAGAACACGGTAAAAAAGTAGCGGTCATCGTCAATGAATTTGGTGAAATAGGCATTGACAATCAGTTAGTTATCGATGCCAATGAAGAAATCTTGGAAATGAACAACGGCTGCATCTGCTGTACCGTAAGGGGCGATCTCATTCGTCTAATTGGTAAATTACTCGCTCGTCGCGACCGCTTCGATTGTATAGTAATTGAAACTACTGGTCTTGCCGACCCCGCACCCGTAATTCAATCTTTTTTTGTAGATGAAATTTTATATAAACGAACCCAATTAGATGCTATTGTTACCGTGGTCGATGCCAAACACATTCAAAACCATTGGGATAGCGATGAAGCAGGAGAACAAATTGCTTTTGCCGATGTAATTTTACTCAATAAAACCGACTTAGTTACTACCGAACAAATACAAGAATTAACTACCAAGATTCGTAGCATCAATGCGATCGCGCAAATTCACTCAACCCAAAACTGTAAGATCGAGATCGATTCAATTTTGAATAGACAAGCATTCGATCTTAAAAATGCTCTGGCGATCGATCCTCAATTTCTAGAAGAAGACGCACACCAACACGATGAATCAGTCGGTTCTATTGCTATTAAGCACAGTGGTGTCGTCAATGGCGAACGGCTCAATCGCTGGCTGTATCAATTAGTTCAGGCGATCGGACAGGATATTTTTCGTATGAAAGGTATCCTCAATGTAGATGATGAAGAGCGACGATTTGTGTTCCAAGGAGTACATATGACCCTCGATGGTAGACCGGGAAAACCCTGGAAACCAAATGAAACCAAAACCAACGAACTGGTATTTATCGGACGCAACCTCAATGAGTCTGAACTTCGAGAAGGCTTTCTCACTTGTTTAATTTAAAGAGATACAAACATGAAAACAGTAAGACATAATTCGCTGCTGCGTAATTTAGCAATTGCCACCGCAATCGTTGGCACCAAAATGGCGCTCGCCGCCCCTGCTTTTGCTCATCATCCTCTTGAGGGCGAGCTTCCAGCCAATTTCTTTGAAGGCATTATGTCTGGCTTCGGACATCCCACGATTGGCTTAGACCATTTAGCTTTTATCGTTGCTAGCGGTTTAATCGCCGTAGGGATAGCTGGAGGATTTTTAATTCCCGTGGCTTTTGTCTTGGCTACGGGTATCGGTGCGTTCATTCATTTACTCGCTATCGATTTGCCCGTCCCCGAAATCATCATTGCTGCTTCAGTAGTACTGTTTGGAGTTTTACTCATCTTGCGTAACCAAAGACAGCAGGCTGCTAACTACACACTTACGGTAACGGGATTGGCAGCACTGGCGGGTATTTTTCACGGTCACGCCTACGGTGAGGGAATTTTTGGCGCGGAACCAACTCCTTTAGTCGCTTATCTCATCGGTTTTACAGTGATTCAACTGGTAATCTCTTTAGGTGTATATCTAGTTGCCAGTCGAGCGATCGCTAGTATTCCTGTAAAATATTTGACTCGTTTTGCAGGCGGTGCGATCGCGGCGCTGGGTATAGTGTTTCTCTCTACGGCGGTTTCGGGTTATCTAACCTATGGGTAAACCACAGCGAGCAAGATAGACGAGTTGAGAAAAATCGTTAAATCCACTGCCAAAAGATCGTTCGAATTACAAAGTAAACAGCAGTTTACTGAGTATCTTAGAGCATTAGCCTGGTCGCCCGATAGTAATTGCCTGGCTATTGTCTCGGCAGGTGGAGAATTAGCTTTACGGCAGGAGGAAACCGTCAATTTACTAGCTTTAGATCCTAATAATTCTCTAGACTGTGTGGATTTTTCTGGTGATGGAAGATGGTTAGCTGTAGCAGGACAAGCAGGTAGGGTTAAAATTTGGCACTCTGCCACCTCTGGTAAATTTGAGTTGACTGCTACTATTGATGGTGGTTCTGCTTGGATCGATTCGCTGACTTGGCATCCCCAAAAGAATCTTTTAGCCGTTGCGATAAACCGTGAAATAAAAATTTGGGATGCTGAAACTCAACAGATAGTTGCCGATCTCAATTTTGAGGCTTCTTCTGTTTTTAGCTTGGCTTGGCATCCTCAAGGACATTTGCTCGCCGCTAGCGGACATGGTGGCGTAAAAGTTTGGCAGGTGGGTAACTGGTTACAAAAACCCTATTTGTTAGAAGTTCCTGGTGCCAGTCTTGACTGTGCCTGGTCGTACCAAGGCAAATATTTAGCTTCTGGCAATCTCGATCGCACGATGTCCATACTCCACTGGAATAATCCTCCCCCCTGGTTGATGCAGGGTTTTCCAGGCAAAGTCAGTCAGGTAGCCTGGTCGCAGAACGGCGATAAACCATTGCTGGCGACTTCCTGTCAGGAGGGGATTATTATCTGGCAGTTTAATGAAACACAAAAAAAATGGCAGAGTCAGATCCTCCAACATCAAAAAACGGTGAGGGCGATCGCTTTTGCCCCCAATTCTTCACTACTAGCTTCTGCCGGTGATGATGGCTGTGTCCGACTTTGGCAGCAAGGAAAAAAACTCATACAAACTCTTTCAGGAGAAGTGGGATTTTCTTGTTTGCTTTGGCATCCTACGGGAAAATATCTGGCAGCAGGAAGTCGGGATGGGGAATTAACTATTTGGCAGCAATCTTTTGCTAGTAAAGGGTTTGGTTAAAAAAGACAGTTTTTTGTAGGTTGAGTTAGCAGTAGCACCACTCAACAAAAATTATGTTTAGTTTCAAATCGAGATTATGAATTTATTTACCAAGTCTGCTTATAAAACCGATGCCCACACCCTCAAACAAATTAAAGCTTGGATTTACCACAAGTTAGAAATAGATACACAAATAGCTATTTCTATAAATCAACTTCAATGTCACGAACCAGGTTGTCCTCCTCTAGAAACTTTCATTGCCGTAATGACTAGTCCCTCAGAACAATACAAAATACACAAACCACTATCTCAAATTGCCGAAGCAGATATAATAACCCTCAAAAAATCAGGAAGTAGCAGTTTGTGAATAAGAAATCTAAAAAACAGCTAACTACTAACAAATAAGCATATACATATACATGATTGCAGCCATTGAAACTAAAACTGTTCCCGTCACTGTCTTAACTGGCTATCTCGGTGCGGGTAAAACCACTTTATTAAATCGTATTTTGACTCACGAACACGGGAAAAAAGTCGCCGTCATCGTCAATGAATTTGGTGAAGTTGGCATTGATAATCAGTTAGTCATCGATGCCGATGAAGAAATCTTTGAAATGAATAACGGCTGTATTTGCTGTACGGTGAGAGGCGATTTAATTCGAATTATTGGCAATTTGATGCGTCGGCGCGACAAGTTTGACCACCTAGTCATAGAAACCACAGGACTTGCTGACCCCGCACCAGTGATTCAAACTTTTTTTGTCGATGAAGAAATTCAAACTCAGTTAAATTTAGATGCGGTAGTCACTGTAGTCGATGCCAAACATATCTGGTCCCACTGGGACAGCGATGAAGCACAAGAACAAATTGCTTTTGCCAATGTAATTCTGCTCAATAAAACAGATTTAGTCGAACCGCAACAGCTAGAAGAACTAGAACGGCGTATTCGCGCGATGAACGGTATGGTAAAAATTTATCGTACTCAAAATTCCGCGATCGATATGGATTCTGTGTTGGGAGTCAAAGCCTTCAATCTCGAACAAGCTTTAGAAATCGATCCAGAACTTTTGGGAGTAGACGCACACGAACACGACGAATCGGTCTTCTCTTTTGCCATAGTCGAACCAGGAGAAGTCAACCTGGAAAAATTAAATAAGTGGTTAACGGAGTTATTGCAAACTCAAGGTCCTAATATTTTTCGTATGAAAGGAATTCTCAATGTCGCTGGAGAAGATAACCGCTTTGTCTTTCAGGGAGTCCACATGATCTTCGATGGCAGACCAGATCGTCCTTGGAAACCAGAAGAATTTCGTAAAAATGAATTAGTATTTATCGGTCGCGATCTCGAGCCAGACCAGTTACGACAAAATTTTAAGGCTTGTTTGGTTTAACGCTTCAAATTGTTCTAGTGATGTTGTTACGATTTCCTACTAACCATTAACCACTAAAGATCGACTGCATCAAGTTGATTTTATTCGTGTAGTTTTACCTATTCACCAAAATGGAAACCAAACCACCCCTACCGCCATTTACCCTCGAAACTGCTAAAGTCAAAGTTCAAGGTGCAGAAGATGCCTGGAACACGCGCAACCCAGAAAAAGTTGCCTTAGCCTACACTGTCGATTCTCAATGGCGCAACCGCGCTGAGTTTATCAACGGTAGAGAAGAAATTATTGCCTTTTTAAAACGTAAGTGGGCAAAAGAATTAGATTATCGCCTTAAAAAAAGACTCTGGAGTTTTATGGATAATCGCATCTCCGTTTGTTTTGAATACGAGTGGCATGATGATAGTGGCTTTTGGTATCGTGCCTACGGTAACGAAAACTGGGAATTTGCCGAAAATGGCTTAATGAGAAGAAGAGAAGCCAGTATCAACGATGTTCCGATTAAAGAATCAGAAAGGAAATTTCTATGGGAGAGAAAACCACAAATTTAATTTCAAGCTGAAAATCTCTATTTGATTACACATTTCCCGTTCTCAGTCTCTTCGTAACTGCCGAGGTTAGTTACATCTAGGAAAAAACAATGACTTCGCCATTGAGAACTTGTGTTAAGACTTGTAGAATATTTCGACCCTGTTTTTTCAAGTAAGAAATACCAATTGCTCAAACATCATCTTGCGATCTTGATTCGGAATTTTCCTTGACGTTCTTCGCAAATTCCTTGGCAGCATCAACTCTATCACCGCCAGTAATTTTATAGGCAAAGTTTAGTGACAGTACAATCCCTTTTATACTCAGGCAAATTAACGTAACGACCGCCTTGAGTACATTTGCCATTAGTAGGATTATTTTCTCATTAACAATGTATTCAAGTACGTCTACGTATCGATTAAACTCTCGTACCGTCATAGTTTTAGTTTGCTCATTCCTGATTTTTTCTTTTTGGATGAGGTAGCCAATTACATTTCCGCTAATAAAGAAGACCGAGAAGAGCGAGGCACGTAATACCGAGGCACGTAATACCAATTTGAAAAAGTAGCGAGAGACTTGGTAAACTAACAAAAACCTAGAGTGTTTGTCAATGCCAGGAGTTTCTAAGATAGGAATTGCTGAATCAGTAGAGCAACTAAAATCTCTGATGAAGCACAAAAAACTGGATTGGGATATGCCAAAGCACAGACTTTGTATCTGTTAAAAATCAATGCTGTAGAAACCATCAATCACAGGGTAAGCGCAAGAAAATTCAGACATTAGATGGGTTAGACTATAAGGGAATCGAAGCGTTAAGAACTTTCAGCAAATACGTTACATCCATGCTGGCTCGCTTCGCCTTTTGACGAGTGCTACGCTTAAAACTCGTTTCTTGATTGAGGAGATTAATGCTCCATCGCTTGAGTCAAGCCACATTTTCTGGAGCATTGCCTTGACGAACACGAGAGGCATCTTCCCCAAAAGTTACATCCAATACCCTATGGAGTTGGTTCTCAATCGACCAATGCTGTCGGATTGCTTTGCCTAACTGTTGAGCATCAGGTGGCAAGGAACTGAGATAAAACATCACTTCGGTAGTAGTTTTGTTCCAGAGGTGACGAGTGCGAACAACTCGAACTATGGTTTGCAAACCAGACCATTGAGTCTGCTTGTATAGATCCCCCATTTGCTTAAGAGGTACTGCTGTAACTTGACGTTTTTCACGGCGATGATGTCCCGATTCAATCCGAACATCATAGCTGTAATCAATACCTTGAAAGTCTGAAGCTTCAGCATTTTCAAACCATTGTGCAACCTCTTGGTACAAGGTGGGATGATTAGTTTTAAGTGCCAGTACATAGTCTCAATATCTTCCCATCCCTTAGCTCCGCCAATTGTAGCCAAGAGGGCAATCATCACAATGCTCATAAACGGATGAAGAACACCCTGAGAACCTCTGGGATCTGTTAAATCCTCAAAATGCTTTGCCCATTGTTTCTGTATTTGCTCACAATCAATATTCGGCTTGATTGACGAGGATTTGCTATTTTTTTGGTTGTTGAGAGATGCTTCAGCGAAACCTTTAGCCATCGACAATCCTTATTATCAATGGATTCTCTTAGCATATTACAGCTTCATTTTTCTTGCGCTTACCCTGCTCATTCATCCTTAAATTTATAAGTTTTCCAAATATATCTTTTTAAGCTTATTTGACAATAAATGAAATGACAAATCTGCATTTTTAATAAACTTTTTCGGACGAAACTCTTCATCCATTTATGCTTTTCTTCAACTGTAATTTCTCTCTTAAATCGTCCAAACTGCTCAAAACCTATCGTCATAGGGCAGCGACAGAAACTCCCTATCTTCTCAGAAGAAATACTAGACAGAGAAACCTTACAAAAGCGATTGCTACTCTGTCTGTTTGGTATGGGGACGAATACAGGATTAAAAAGAATCAACACGGGAATAGATGGGGAAAATTATCAAGATTTAGTTTATGTCCGCCGTCGCTATATCCACAAATACGCACTTATTAGGGTTTCAGTTAATGCCCAGGCTGAAAAGAATCAAGGTGCAGAAGCTCTATCGCCCTCATGCTGGTCAAACCAATGCTTATCCCAATTTAGAACCCGTAATGAGAGAATTTCTAGGTTATCGCAACCATTAGTGGCTTAGAATGCCTAAAATCAATAAATATATGACCTAATCCATCCAGAAATTTTCAAACCTTTGGGGTGACATTTGAGTATAGCGAACCGTGTGGTGGATGTTTTTATGACCCAAGTAATCCTGAATCGCTCTCGTATCATGACCGCTCGCAGCTAAATAATAACCGCACCCATGGCGCAGTTGATGGGGATGAACCTGAAAGGGAATACCCGCTAGTTCTCCTGCTCTAGCTATGATGTGGCGAATGGAACGGGTTGATAAAGGAGCTTGGCGTTCTGAGACAAAAACATAGCTCGTATCGGTATAATCTCTCTGGAGAGCACGTAAAGCTCTGAGTTCGGGAGAACGTAAAGGATGAATGCTGTCACGACCATGTTTGACTCGATGAATTTCGATGTAGCCACCTGCTAAATCAATCTGCGTCCACTTGAGAGCCACTAATTCAATGGAAGTTGGGCAGTGAATAATAGCATGGGTCAAGTCCTCATGCCTGCGTTTATATTCTCATGATACTTTGCCTAGAATGGAGCGAACTAGGCAAAGTGCGTGATTTGTATTTCTTATGTTTGCTGCTTGTCGTAATGGTGCCGAACCCATAAAGATAGTTCGAGCTACCCGACGACAGGCAGAATAGCGTCCTAAATTTGAATGTTGACGATCGGAGACACATGGGAAGGGAGTTAGTGCCATCTACGTCTTTATCGATGATGGATTGCCAATTATCGTCTAAATATTGATTTAATTCTGACTGTACCTGAGAGTCTGCCATCATCGGTATATTAGCAGGCAAAATCATTAAGTTTTTATCATTCTCTTGTCATAGGTAACTACTAACCTTAGCCATTAAACGCAAAACTCCGCGAGTACGTTGAAATTTCTCCAAACTCGACCAATCTTCGTACAAACGTTCAAATAGTTCGGGATGAATTGGATAAGCCTCTTTCATCCGCCTTTCATAATCTTTGTCGCGGCATTCTGCTGTAAAATCCCCTTTTTGGTCGCGGTACATTTGGCTGAAAGCTCTAATTACGGAGTCACGAGCAGTAAACAAAGTAGTATCTTCAACATTTTTGAATAAACGACGGCGAACTATCAAGAAGCTTTCATCAGCAGTCTATAATTTGCTTAAGTTTTAGTGTACTAATTTTGAATAAACTTATAATTAAAGTGTGACCACATAATGACCACATTAAAAACAGGCATGGTTATGAAAAGTGTCGGAATACGAGAGTTTAGAGATAAAGCTACTCAATACTTGGCTAGCAAAGAAGTTGTTGCCGTAAAACGTCATGGCAAGTTGGTTGGTTTTTATGTTCCCGTCGAACAATCTGACGAGATAGAAATAGAACGGGCATTACAAAGACTTTCTCAGACTGTAGAGACAGCTATAGCTGAAAGTGGACTGGATGAAATTGCTATCAGTCGTGCTTTAGATTTATCTCAGCAAGAGAAATAAGCAATGCGCTTGGTTGTAGATGCCAATATTTTGGTTGCCGAACTAATTAGAGTAAGAGGCAGAAAGTTAATCGTTCGTCCAGAATTGGAACTTCATATGGCTGAAACAGCTTGGGATGAAGCGACTTATGAACTGAATAAGAGAATTGAGAAAATGATACAAAAAGGGGTATTTTCTCAACAAGTTGGAAAGAGTTTATTAGCCGATGCGATCGCTCTAGCTGAAGCCAAAGTATCTATAATACCCCATGAAGTTTATGCAGCATACGAAAACATTGGCAGACAACGTATCCCCCACGATCCTAATGATTGGTTTACCGTAGCATTAGCGTTAGCTATAGTAGGAGATATTTGGACTACAGATAATGATTTTCTTGGTTGTGGTATAGCAACTTGGACAACTGAGACTCTATTGACCCATTTAGCTACCTCTAATTAAATTGTCTATGTGAGATAAATTTCTTTTGATATATTGTAGTTGTTTGACAAGAGCATTTCTTTTCTCTTTTCGAGTCGGACGACGTTTTTTGGCTACTTTTAAATAATCTTTTAAGTAATCTTTTTTAGCTTTCTTTTTATAAGTTATTGGCTTTTTTTCTCGCTTTGTTTGACAAGCTTTATAAAGAGAATCTATGATTTTTTCAGTCTGAATTCTGGATTAATTTAACATTCCTAGGTCTGAAGGGTAAGTTATATCAGCAGGCGCAGCCGTAGCATCTAATATTAGCTTCCCTTTATTTTGGGTTTCTTCAACTTCTGATTCTTCGTTTTTTTTTCTGATTTGGACTCTTCGTCTTTTTCAGTGAAATCTTTTACCATATATGAATTAATTTTCTTAACCAAATTTATCCCTATTCTTTCTCTAAAATAAACCATCATGGATGCTTCAATTTTTCCAATCCTGGCTTTTCTCTCTTTGTTGTTGATATACATGGCTTTGAGCGATTAATAAAAACCGCACCAATTCCGCACCAATTTTTAGAGAGAAAGCTAATTTAAGCCTATTGGTTACAATCGTGTGACTCTATAAGTAAAAATTTTTTATCTACTTTACTTGAATCCTAGAACGCTTGATTACTCCGTAATTACCTATTAACAGGGTTTTGTGTTAAATTAATTCAGGATATAGATATTTATATCGCAACGGGATGTAGCGCAGCTTGGTAGCGCGCCTGCTTTGGGAGCAGGATGCCGCAGGTTCAAATCCTGTCATCCCGATATTATATATAGTCAATACTTTAGTCACTTGGTCTTATCTGGCGTTTACAAATAAAATCCAGTGTAGAACCAAATAAGAACCAAATTTGATTAACTTATCTATTCTTAACTGAATATAATTATTTTTTATTTTTTGGTTGATATTAACTGGCGATATTTCCCTGGTTTTGATAGAGGGTTACATGTCTCCATTTTTTGTTCGCCTTAATATCGCTAATAGTTCTTCTAGCAATGCCAAACGGGCATTTCGCAGGTTGAAGAATAAATGTAGGGTATTAACCCTCTCCTAAGAAACAAAATCAGTCACAGAGGGTGAGACGGACTGAGGAGTCAAATCAAAAATTGCTAAGGAAATAAAATAGCTCAAGTGTATGCTGAGAAAGAAGTTGAGAGAATAGAGAGACCAATATTCTTGAAAGGAACCAACTCAGAAAGAGCAGAGGATCTACCTCTAATTATCCATTGGCTAAAGCAAATGGAAATAGCATCAATCATCGACCAAGAGCTAGCTCCTCCTCATGGGAATCGACAGGGGCTAAGTTATGGTCAACTAGCGGTGTTATTGTTAGCTTATGTAGCAAGTCAATCAGATCCCCGATTATGTGCAGTAGAACCATGGGTAGAAAAACATCGGCAAACCTTAGAAATGGCTACAGGATGGAACATTGGGGTCAAAGATGCTACCGATGACCGACTAGCGAACTTGTTAAGTGTAATCGGGTCATCGGAACAAGAGAGACGAGACAGAATAGCTCTTAGATTAGGACAAAGTACAATCAGAGCTTATGAATTGCCAACGGACAAAGCGAGAAGCGATACTACAAGTTTTAGTGTTTATCATCAGCCCACAAAAGAAACAGAAGCAAATAACTTGCTGAATTTTGGTTATAGCAAAGAGCGTCGCCCCGATCGTGTTCAATACCGTCAGCTGCTCGCTACATTAGACCCCATGGGAATGCCGCGATTGGGGGCTACATTATCAGGAAATGGGACAGATGAGTCTCATTATCTACCGACATGGCAGAAATTGGTAGAGATTATTGGTCACAAAGATTTCTTGTTTCTAGCCGATTCTAAAGGTTCAACATGGAATAATCGGGCTAAAATTAACCAAGAAGGAAGAATTTACTGCTTTCCTTTAGCGATGCATCAACCTCGTCCCAAATTGTTATCGCAATGGGTAGCTAATCCCCCAACTGCCCTAGAAGACATTTGCCTTGACTCGAAAGAAGCTGACTCCAAATCTCCTATTGGTAAGGGGTTTGAAGTTCCTTTGGCTAGTCTCTGCTATGACAAAGAAGATCGACAGTGGTATTGTTGGTCAGAACGGATGAAGAGCGGATTCTAGGGTTGATGTTTTTGCTCACGATCGCTTTAACGCTTTTCACCTTAATGGAATTTGTGGTACGTCGCCAATTAGCGGTGACACAGCAATCTCTTTCGGGACTTTATCCTGGATTACCTAAACGTAGTACTTCTCGTCCTACCGCAGAAAAGTTGTGAGCTGCTTTTTCAGGGCTGACTTTGTATCTTTATCCTGATGGCTCAAGAGAAATTACCTCTCTCAACTCTCTTCAAAGACAAATTTTACAGCTGATGAAAATCCCCGAATCTATTTACATAGTTCCTCAGCTAGTTCCTGACTGACCTTAATCGCTCAACCCCCTATCTTCACTTGATTCTAGCTTCTTTATTTCTCTAGTGATTTTCTAAATGAGCGAACCGTGAGTCAAATTGCTGCAGTTAAGTTCGGGCGGGGTAACTACTTTTTAAAAAAATCGGCTTTTACAAACAATTGCCGACTATTTAGCGACTCTACCCGATACTCCCAAAGATCGAGAAACTCTTCGCTTGGATAGCGAAGCCAGCTTGAGAGTGATTGAATTTCAGCACGGATTATTAGTCGAAAGAGCCAGAGGCATTTACCTGACTGCCTGACACAAGTAACTAAAAGTACTGATATACGGTAACTGAAAAGAAAAGGGAGAGAATTCATGGTTAGCTAAAAATAGATGTTTTTAAGCTTTGTATTCCATGTCTACCTCTACATTCACCTTTCAATTGTTTGCGGTGGAAGGGCAAGACCATTCTTGTGGAAAGTATTAGAACACAAAAGTTCGACAGTCGCTTTTACCGAATACAAACTAATGTTGAGATTAGCCGCAAAATTACTATCTGATTATTCCAATATCATGCTCTTAGCTGACCGTGGTTTCGCTAATCATGAATTAGTCAATTGGCTGCAAGATAGTAAGTGGCATTACTGTCTGCGATTACCCTGCGATGTCATTCTACACGGAGTCAGAAAGCATCCAATTGAATTAAAGTATCTCTGTCCGCCAAAAGCTCAAGCAGTTCTGTGTCATGACGTTGGTTTATGGCTCGATGGTAAATACCGTTGCAACGTTGTCCTGGCAAACGTTAAAGGAGTCAAAGAGCCTTGGGCTATGATTACCGATGAAAATCCATCCTTACAGACTCTTTGGCAATACGGACTGCGTTTCCGTGTTGAAGAATTATTTTTAGATTCTCAATCAGGAGTATTTCAGTTGGAAGACTCGAAAATCCGCCATGCTAAAGCTTTAGAACGTCTATATTTAATTGTCGCACTGGCTCTTCTTTTTGCCACTTGTCATGGTATAACGCTTCAATTAAAAGGACTTAGAACTCAGGTAGACCCTCACTGGAAAAGAGGCCTAAGCTATCTCAAAATTGGTTGGCGATGGCTCAAGGGCGTTTTGCATAAAGGTCGCGATTTGTTCTTTCCTAGTGCTTTGTTATCTCAAGATGTTCAACCTTGTTTTGCTTCTCTAAAAGCTAAGAAACACCAATATGATGCTATCTGGTTCAGTCGTATTCAGGAAATCAAATGTTATTCCAATTGACTTTTCCTAAGATGTGTCAGGCAGTCAGGGCATTTACTCTTTGACTTTTCAAGAATACCTCACTGCCCGAAAAATTGTTTCTAGTCCCAGTTCTGAAATAGTTTCGTGGTGCGATGGCTCTCCTTCAATGATTTAGATCTTGACTACCTAATAGCAAACTGCTGTAATTAATATAAAACCTTAATTTTGTCACTCACCAAGCTTTCTTCAACGCCATTAAATTTAATTACAGACAAGTATCCCTCATCATGAGAAATGTATAGTAAAGTATCACCTAAACCATTGTTAGTAGTGAAATGACTGGTAATACTTCCAGAGTTTATAGCTTCTAATTTTATGCAATCTTCAGCTGAAAATCCTTCTACTGTGGCATAAATCGATTCTGGAGCTTGCCCGTCAGTACGAAAAAGTATGGTATCTTCAGCTAAATCAGTATTTTCAATATTGATTAAATCATCATTAGTAACTACTAGTATATTTGCACCATGTTCTCCAATTAAGGTGCCACTACCGATACCACCTTTTAGATAATCGTTCCCACTATTGCCATTGAGATAATCATCTCCACCACCAAATAGCTTGCCGTTTCCCGAACTACCGACAAGATTGTCTTGTTGATTTCCTCTGTATAGAGTGTCATCACAATCGTCTCCACGACGATAGTCATTACCATTATTCCCAACTAAAAAATCGTCGCTACTATCGGCAAGTAAATTATCATCTACCAAACCACCGCGAATAGTTTCTCCACCATCTCTACCCATTAACAAATCGTTTCCCGCTTCACCGTGTAAAGTGGCTGTCGTGTTGTCAGATGTATCTTTGAAATACATAGAAGAATCAACAATATCGTTTCCTTTTCCTGCTATAACTACTATTTGTGGTTCGCTAGCGTACATTAAAAAATCGTTAAAGGTCGTACCTTGAATCATCATCATTATTCAGTACCCAAATAAATTATTTACTTTAAAAGCTCTAGTCGCTTAGTTGCTTCTATGATGGATGCGGTGGTCGAACGTTAATATCAATTCAATTTGAAGTTTAATTATGTCAAACTACATAAATTATACAAAAGTTAAAACCATTGGTACATAAAGATTGTGTGACTAAAATGTATACAGCCGATTCGTGAAAAATTGTCTGCGGAATTTATTTCCGTTGTAATCCCTCTTTTTTTCCAGAAGTATTTATATTAAATTTCAATATTAAGTTTTAAAGCGGGGTTATTTTCCCAGCGATCGGCTACGTGAGCATAAATACAAGTAGTGCGCGGATCGCTATGTCCCAATAAATCTTGTACCTGTCTTAATTCTGCTCCCGAACGCAAAGCTAGGGTACCTGCAGTATGTCTTAAGCTATGAGCAGAAATAGTTCTACCAGGAGTATATTTTAAAGCCGCTCGTTCTAGGTAGCGATCTACGATTAGTCTAATTCCGCGACGAGAGATTCTTTTGCCTTTCGATCTGTTCCCTACACCGATAAATATTGGCGAGTTTGGCTTTAATACTTCTCCCGATGTTTCTCTAAGATGCAAATAATCCACTAACGAGTTGGCAATATCCGACGTTAAAGGCACCACTCGAATACTTCTCTTTCCTTCTACCCTCACCCCCAAATTTCTTCCCTGTCTTACTAAGTCGCTAATATTGGCGCGATGTAGCTCGATCGTTCGCGTACCTTCTAAAGCCATGATTGCAATTATGGCTTTATCTCTAGCGGCTTTTAAAGTGCCATCTTGGGGTATAGTTCGCAGTAAAGTTTCTACTTCGGCGCGTTCTAGATAGGTGATTTTCTCAGCGGGATCGCGCTTTTCCCTCGGTGGCTTAACTCCCGTAGCGGGATTAAAGGCGATAAGTCCTTTTTCTACTGCCGCTTGATAAAATCTTCTGACCACTGCCAATTTTAAAGCGACTGTAGCAGGTTTGTATTGCTTTTTGCTTACCATCCAGTGACGATATTTTTTAAGATCGTCTTTGGTAACGGCAGCAGGATTTAATTCCTGGCGATCGCACCAGGTCAAAAACTGCTCTAGCTGACGGCGATAAGTCTTAAGCGTATCAGAAGCTGCATCTCCCGCACTGACATCGATGTCGAGAAACTCGGCAAATACTACTAACAAGTTATCGGTAGTGAGGGCACTTAGTTGTGATGGTGTAGTAGTAGTTAGCATAGTAAGTGGAGGATGACAATCTCGATTAAAGTCTATTCGATCCCGGTCAAAATCGCTATCTAATCTTTAGCTATCGACAAACTCTACATTTTCATCGAGAGTGGCAATTTGGCTCTGTACGTCTATCGGATTTAAAGTTAGTGTCGCGTTGCGAGCGCTATATTCTGATAACAACTATCTTAGCTACTTAGTAACCAACAACTCATTTTTTTATGGAGTTTCTTTTGCAGACGGCAATTTGGCTTTTAGTTCATCTATTTTGGCGATAATTTCTTGTCGATGCTGCGCGTCTTTAATATTAGGTAAAACCATCGACCAAGCAAGAACTTGGGCTTCGGTGATATCGGGATTCTGTGCTAAAAACTTGGCAGTATTCCGATAGCGTTTAGCTAAATCGGCACCGCGATCGCCTTGACGAGATGCTACATTAGCTGCTGTTTGATAGGAATTTTGAGCCGCTTTAATATCTCCTAAATATAACAATTCATCTAAACCCTTGGCTGTCCAAAGTAAAGAACCATCGGGAGATTGGGGAGCAACTGACTTTAATACTTTCTCCATTAAAATGACTGTTTCTTCTGGCTTACCAGCATGAATTGTATTTGCGGTAGCTAGAGTTAAATAAGCTTGAGTAAAACGAGGATCGAAAGTGCTAATCGTTTCGAAATAATCGGTAATTAATGAATGCCCCGTTCGTTCTCTAGCAGCTCTATCGCCAAAATATTGAATAAAATTCAAATAAGTCCAATTAGCAACTAAATTATCGTAATCTAAAGCAGGAATTTGTCGTTGTGCTTTCAGCAAACTTTGTTGTGCTCGTTCTTGCTGCTGATAATTGTTTGATGATTGAGTTAAGGAATGACGATCTTGTTGAATTTGTAAGGTAATTACTCCAGTCAGACAAATAAACCAAGCAAAAGGTAAAGTTGGAATTAGTTTAAGTAGGCGAAGAAAAAACATATTCAACTAATAAATAAAAACTAAATTATTAAAAGCAAGTGCTTTTACTTACGTAATTACACCCATACTGCCATAGTTTTTATTAGCTGACCTGATTTAAAAAATTGCTTCTGAAAAGGTAAGTTTATAGCTCGAACGCCTGAATTATATATATGGTAAAGATTGTAGAATTTTGCTTAGCACTCACGGCAATTTATTTATTCACCAAAACTTCATCCACTTCATAGTTAATTCATCTTAAATTCAAACTAAGAATCAAAATTTACTATTAAATATTTTTTTAATTCCAGTTTGTTATGAATAAAAAATCTGAGAGCTTAGAAACACCAGAGAACCTAATAAACTAACAACGGAAAACTGGGGATTGGTGACTAAGAGCTAGAATTGAGATCGCACTCTATTCTAATTCCCAATCTCCAATTACCCACTCCCTATCGCCTTGAAACTTTCTACTTTTAATTTGCTCTTCCTACTTTCCCAAATCAGTTTTCAGCCACTGTTTAATCGTGGCAACTACTTCTTCTAGCGGTATGTCTTGCGATTCTCTGTTGGCTCTTTTGACTACCTCAACTTTTCCCGATTTTAGCGAGCGTCCGGTCACGATCCGATAGGGAATACCAATGAGTTCGCTGTCTTTAAATTTAGTTCCCGCTCTTTCTTGGCGATCGTCGAGCAAAGTTTCTACGCCTGCTTGGTTCAGTTCCCGATAGAGTCTTTCAGCAGCACCTACCTGTTGAGGATCGGAAACGTTAGGAATGACGATAATTACCTGATATGGTGCGATCGCCACAGGCCAAATAATGCCGTCTTTATCGTAGGATTGTTCCACCGCAGCTTGAGCTAGGCGAGAAACTCCAATACCATAACATCCCATCCATAAAGGTTCTTCACGACCTGCTTCGCTGGCGTAAGTAGCATCCATCGCCTGAGAATATTTGGTACCCAATTGGAAAATATGTCCTGCTTCTATTCCCCTGGCACTCTTAAGTGTTTGACTGGGATCGAGAATCGAGCGATCGCCAGCTTGGGCGGCCTTAATGTCTACCACTAGCTCTGGAAGAATGAAATTCCGACCCCAATTTGCTCCCACGAAGTGATAGCCAGATTCATTGGCACCGGTGATAAAATTCTTTAAATCTACTACCGATTTATCAGCTATTCGGACAAACTTTGGTACAACCTCTTTGGTGGGACTGATATAGTCATCATCGAGATCGGGAGCAATATAACCCAGAGGTATTAGTTTAGCTGCCCATTTCTTTTGAGCAGTTTCGTCAGGCACGCTTAAGCTGATGAGAGTATTGGCATTATATTGGGGTGCGAGTTGAACTAATTCGTTTTGTAATTTGACTTCATTAATGTCTAAATCACCGCGAATGCTGATTAAAACTAGGACTTTGATGCCGTTGTCATAAATAGTTTCGTAAAGAACGTTTTTGACTATGGCAGTAGGAGAACATTCCAACTTCTGCGCTAATTTAGCGATAGTTGCTGTGTCTGGTGTTGCTACCTTCTCATAGCTAGTGAAAGGAGAAGCTATAGGATCGATGGCGAGAGAGACTGCTTTTTCAACATTAGCCGCATAGTTGCCGTCTTCGGTGTAAAGTATCTCATCTTCTCCCGCTTCAGCTAAAATCATAAACTCCTGAGAACCAGAACCACCGATCGCTCCAGAATCTGCTTCTACTGCCCGAAACTGCAAACCGCAACGCTGGAGAATATTGCGATAGGCGCGATCCATTTCTCGATAGGTTTGTTTGAGACTGGCTTCGTCAGCATGAAATGAATAAGCATCTTTCATGATAAATTCTCTGCCCCGCATCAAACCGAAACGGGGACGAATTTCATCGCGGAATTTAGTTTGAATCTGATATAAATTTAGGGGTAGCTGACGATAAGAACGAATTAGCTCTCTGGCAATTGCGGTAATTATTTCTTCGTGGGTAGGACCCAAACCCAACTTTCTTTCCTGGCGATCGACTAGGGAAAACATAATTCCTTCGGCTTTAGTATAGGTATCCCAACGTCCTGATTCTTGCCATAGTTGAGCAGGTTGTAGCTGGGGGAGCAAGCATTCTTCTGCTCCTGTTTTATCCATCTCTTCTCGTACGATCTGAGATATTTTCTGCAAAACCCGCCACATTAAGGGTAAATAAGCATAAATGCCGCTACCGATACGGCGAATGTAACCGGCACGTAACAGTAACTGATGACTGGGGATTTCTGCCTCCGCTGGATCTTCTCGCAACGTGACAAATAGCATTTGTTGTAAGCGCATTGTTTTCTCTTTGGTCTGAACTTAAGAATTTTTATTTTAGAATAAAACCTTTTAGTTACATTTACAGAACTAATGTGAGGCTTTTATTAAGTAAATTTGATTTCAAATCCCAGTAAATAAAACTTAGATGAAGTTTGACCGTTTTATGTCAGCATATCTAGCCATTAACAATTATTTATGGCTATATAGAGAGAAGAAGTCATTTAATTTAAATGTGTAATAAGCTAATTATTCGAGGATAGGTCAACTAAAAATAATAATCTACTTTTAATTTTAATTACTAAACTAAACCATTTAAGTGAGAGAGAAATAAATGAAAATAAAAACGCCAAATCAAGACTGGGTTAATCGTAATGTCATGGAAATTTTAGTTAAAGAAGAAATTGACAGACAGATCGGTCGTTATCCAGCTAATATTGTTAAGCATATTAACCTTCTAGAAGTAGCTACCTATGCTTTAAATAGATTGCCAGCTTTATATGCTTCTTCTCAGCAGGGATTTAACAGACAAAAAATTAAAGGACGTTCGCAACATGGCATCGAAATCACTCAAGCGGTTCGACGTGGATTTGCTGCTGTACAACAGGATCTATTGCGCTATTCTACTCCTTTAGTGGAAACAGCAGAGCCGACTATAAAAGACGAACTAGAAAACATCGCCCAAGCAAGACAAGCCCTCGAAGAGTTATCTGAATACTTGCCCAATGGCAAATTTTCTTGGACAGAAATTGTTAAATTGATCGAACCTTATTTGGCACAAGCTAAGCTTAAAAGTCTAAATTCTACTCGCTTAGATAAAATAACTTGCAAATCTAGTTCGGTATGGAATAGCAACTCTGGCTATCAAAAATAAGCTTAGTTTTCCTGCCAAAAATAATTTGTTTGTCCGTCTTCTTGCTCGAAACCGAAAGAAAAATCGGAAAAAGATCGAGCTTGCTTCATTAGTTGACTCTCGCTGCCAAGAATAACTTGTCGTTCTAAGTTGTCGGTAGAAGAAACCAAATTGCTCAAGCCATTAACTAAATTTCTAACATTTTCTAAGAACGCTGGATCGCCAGTAAAAGCCTCTAAATCCGAAGTGATCTTTTGAGCATTGGCAAAAGTGACTCTTGCCGAATCTAGAGTTTGTTGAATTGTGACTAAGTTGTCGGGATCGTTAAATGTTTCCGAAATATCTTTGAGGTTTTCTGAAGCGGTTGCAGCATTAGCCGATAAAGTCTCTAAATTTCGTGCTAACTGCTGAGTGTCGGTAGTACCAAGAACTTCGTCTAGATTACTAACTAAGGTTTGCAAGCGATCGCTAGTAGCACTAATATTGTTCAAAGTAGCGGTCAAACTGCCCTGATTTTCTTCTAGCAGGCGATTGACGTTACTAGCTAATTGGCTGACGCTATCGGCAGTAGTCTGATATTTTTGAGCAGTGGTAATTAATTCGCTAGAAGTATTATTGGCAATATCATTTAAATTGTCAGTTATATCTGAAACTTGCGCTAGTTCGCGCTCGACATCTTTGACTAATAGGGAAACATCTTGAGAAAGATCGGCTACTCCCGATGCAGCTCGAGAGGCATTAACTACTACCGAGTCAATTTTGGCAAAAAATTCTGGGTCGCCGTAAAGCTCGCTAAAACGATAAGTTAATGGTAGTAAATCGTCGAGAGTTAAACCTTTTTCTCCAGAAAGACGCTGATCGTCACACAAAATTTCCTCGGGATTACAGTCGCTAGCAACGGGGTTTAATTCTAATTGCGCCGCAGATAATTGAGTTTCGGGAATGATATCGATAAAAGTTTCGCCAATTAAGCCAGAACTGGTAGCTTTAATAGTAACTTCTTGGGGAATGACCAAATCGGAGGAAGTAATTTCCAGGATCACGTCAACCCCATTGCTACTCGGTCGAATACTCTCAATTTTACCTACCCTCAATCCACGATAGCGAACTGCATCCCCTACTTGAATGCCGTTAACATCGGGAAATTCTACAGCTATTTGGTAACTTTGGCTACCAAATCTAATACCTCTCAACCAAAAAGCAATTCCTGCCACCAAAGCAACGCCGACAATAATTAACAAACCGACAGAACCCTCTCTTACTGTGCGCGATCGCATGATATCTGTTATCCTCTCACTCTATTGAACTATGGTTTAATCGCCAATGCCAATTGGTCCTTCGATACTGGCACTAAAAAATTGCCTAACTAAAGGGTTATCAGTAGTATCGATATCTTCTACGTTTCCTTTCCATTGGATTTTGCCTCCATATAAAAAGATAACGCGATCGGCAGTACGACGGATGGTGCTATTTTGATGGGAAACCATTAAATAAGTGCCACAACCTCTTTCAGTACACTGTAGATCGCGCACCAAATCTTCAATTACGGTGGAAGCGATCGGATCTAATCCTGCCGTCGGTTCGTCATAAAGCACCACTTCGGCTTTGCTTTTTTCATCTTGAGGATTGGACATAACGGCACGGGCAAAGCTAACGCGTTTACGCATACCGCCAGATAATTCTGCGGGATATTTGTCGTTAGTTCCCGATAGACCTACCATTTCCAACTTTTCGTCAACTAATTTTCTAATTTCGTGATAGCTGAGAGCGGAATGCTCGAATAAATAAAAGCCGACGTTTTGCTCTACAGTTAAAGAATCGAACAGTGCTGCTTGTTGAAAAACCATACTAATTCCAATGGGGTCTTCTTCATCTTCAATTAAGCCCCTACGTTTTTTTCCTTTGATGTAAATTTCGCCGCTATCTATTGGAAGCAAACCGGCAATCATTCTCAAAATGGTAGATTTACCAGTACCAGAAGGACCGATAATTACCAAGGCTTCACCCCGCTCGACCTGCAAATCCACTCGCTCTAGAATTACTTTATTACCAAAAGATTTGCTGACATTTCTGAGTTCGATTAAGGGAGGTTCTTTGCCGTTATTAGTATCGACCATAGCTGTTTGAGAATAGAGTAATTTAAGTTTTCAATTTCATTCGGCAACCTCCAAACCGAACACTCGCGCTACGGATTTTTCTACTTTGTAGCCAGAGTCGATGGTTTCTAAAGGATCTTTGCGTAGGCGATGGCGCAGACAGAGGACGATTACCCGACGAATATCCTCAATCGTTACTTCGGTACGACCTTCAAAAGCGGCAAGTGCTTTAGCAGCACGGTTGGTTACGATATCACCCCGCAATCCGTCTACATCTAGTTCGGAACAAATCTCGGAAATTTTAACCTGTAAATCTCGGTCTATAATAACTTGAGGTAGTAATTCTTGCGCCCGTACGATTTGAGCCTGGAGTTCTTCTTGTTCCTCCGAATATTTTCGACCGAAAGCGTCGGGATCGCGATCGAATTCGGCTCGTTGTTCGACTATTTGGACTCTTAGTTCTGGTTCTTTGACTGTATGGATTTCGGCGTGCATGCCAAAACGGTCTAATAGTTGGGGACGCAATTCTCCTTCTTCGGGGTTTCCCGAACCGACCATGACAAAACGAGCGGGGTGTCGCACGGAAATTCCTTCTCTTTCGACGGTGTTCCAACCGCCAGCAGCCGAATCGAGCAGAACGTCTACTAAATGGTCGTCTAAAAGATTCACTTCATCTACATAGAGAATACCGCGATTGGCTTTAGCTAATAATCCCGGTTCGAAAGCTTTTACCCCTTCTGCTAGAGCTTTTTCAATATCAATCGTGCCACAGACGCGGTCTTCAGTTGCACCTAAGGGCAAATCGACCATTTGAACTTTTTTCTTAACGATTTCAATAGGAAGTTGCCGTTCGATTTTATCCTTGACTTCTTCGCTCATTAAGTCAGAATCTTGCGGATCGCTATTAAAGGGATCTCCTGCTACCACTTCAATTTCTGGTAAGAGGTCGGCTAAAGCACGAATGGTAGTTGATTTGCCCGTACCGCGATCGCCCATAATCATTACACCGCCGATTTTGGGATCGATAACATTAAGTAACAGTGCTAGCTTCATCTCTTCTTGACCGACAATTGCAGTAAAGGGAAAAACTATGCGGCGAGTTCTGGCAGGTGCGGGTAATGTTGCAGTCATATTAATTTTTGTCTAACTGTAAATAAAAATTACTAGGAGAGAATTGCTTCTAGTGTGATTAAGGATTTTTTTAAGAAACGTTTTTTATTGTGCCATGTTTTAATCTTACTGCGATGCGGGAACGACGATGTAGCCGGTATTTACATCTCCCAAAACCAAATTTTTAGCCTCACCCCAATACCACCAGTAGGTACCCACATAGGCACAGATGAGACTGTCTAATCGGTCTTCGATCGCTTTGAGTTCTTTTCCGGTTATTTTGCCGGGAATCGTCAGTAAGCTGTTCAATTCGGGCAGCAACGATGCTACTCGTTCTGTACTAGGAATTGCTAGAGACGGTTCCAATTGCGGTAAGCGATTGAAAATATAGCCGTGTAGTTCGATTAATTCGGCTTGACGCTCTGCGAGTTTTCCTTTTTTATATTTTAAAATTTTCTCTAAACTAAATAAATTTACTATGGCGGGATGGGGAAATACTTCGATTTGATATCTACCTAATTTTCGCGCTTCAATTGTCGGCGCGTGCATAAATTCCCTGGCGGCTAGACTCAGACCAAAATCAACGGTACGCTGGGCAAAAGGACGATTTAAATTCGCCGGATAGCAACCCGCATGATAGCGACCGAAATATTTGTGGGTTAGTTTATCTGGTAATCTAGTTCCCGTTTGATTGGGAATAATCGTCGGTGCATCTACAGCGATTAAAGCCGGTTCGTCTGCAGTAAGTAAGTTATCGATCCAGTTTAAGATGAGAGCGATTTCTCTTTCGGTTGTTAGTTCGAGTATTTCTAAACGATTATTTTGCCACTCCAAACAACATAACCCGCTAGCACCCGACACCCAACCCAAATCAATTCCGATAAATTTCATTTAGTCAAGATCTTACTCTTTAGGCAGACTACTCATTTTGCCGAGATCGAGAATTTGCGCTAATTGAGCTTCATCCATCAAACCCCGTTCTAAAACTATTTTCCGAATTGACTTTCCCGTCTCTAGAGAGTTTTTCGCTACCTCAGCCGCTTGAAGATAGCCGATATGAGGATTTAAGGCTGTAACTAAAGCCAGACTTCCTTCCGCATATTGCAGACAGCGATCGCGCCGCGCCGTAATTCCCGCCAAACAACGTTTACTCAGGCTGGCGACAGTGTTACCTAAGATTTCGATACTGTGAATTAAATCGTAGGCAATTAAAGGCATCATCACATTTAACTCTAATTGTCCTGCTTGTGCGGCAAAAGCGATCGCCGTGTCGTAACCCATCACCTGAAAACAAACCATTGAAGTCATTTCCGCCATTACGGGATTGTATTTCCCTGGCATGATTGACGATCCTGGCTGTACGGGTGGCAGTTGAATTTCTTTAAATCCCGTTTGAGGTCCCGAATCCATAAGGCGCAAATCGTGAGATATTTTAACTAAATCTTGGGCTAAATTGCGTAGAGAACCAGAAATGCTAACAAAAGGACTCATACTCTGCATTGCTGCCATTAAGTGCGGCGCAGGATATAAAGGCTTACCGATAAATTCTGAAAGTAATTGAGCGACGCGATCGCGGTATCGGGGATGGGTGTTCAAACCAGTACCAGTAGCGCTACCTCCCAAACCCAAAGCATAAAGGTCTTGGGCGGCGGTTTCAATTCTGTTAAGGTGATCGCCAAGAATCTGACTCCAGGCTCTAAATCCTTCTCCTAGCCGAACTGGAACGGCATCCTGCATATGAGTCCGTCCAGATTTAACCACATCTTGAAACTCGTCGGCTTTCTGGTTAACTGTAGCGATCGCAGCTTTTAAACTAGGATAGAAAGTATGTTCTAGTGCTAATAATGCCCCAATCCTAATCGCAGTAGGTATGATATCGTTGGTAGACTGACCGTAATTAACGTGGTCGTTGGGACTAACTCGTTGGTAATTTCCCTTGCGATCGCCTAAAATTTCTAAGGCGCGGTTTGCCAACACCTCATTAACATTCATGTGATGGGATGTCCCCGCACCTGCTTGATAGACATCGACCACAAACTGATCGCGTAATTTTCCTTTTAAAATTTCATCGGCAGCAGTAACGATCGCTCGACTGATATCTTGAGGAATACAGTCTAATTCGCCATTGGCGATCGCCGTGGCTTTTTTAATTAACAGACAAGCATCGACATAAGTAGGTAGGGGTTTAATCCCGCTAATCGGAAAATTTTCCGTCGCTCGTAGAGTTTGTATTCCATAATAGACATCGGCAGGAATTGGTTTTTCGCCCATCGAGTCTTTTTCGATGCGAAAGTCAGTTGCGCTCATAACAATTTTTATAAGTTTTCATCTACAAACCTCAAGATACAATATCTAAGACTGTTTGGCGTGTAGCGATCGTCAAGATCTAGGAATTTTGCTGCTTAGCAATCTTGAGTAGCAAAACTTATTTATTCTCAAGAAGTTATGGAGCAATTACCTGCAACTGGTTACCGAGAATTATTATTTTGGCTGTTGCGTCGTCGCAAAAGGTTTCGAGTTACGGGAAATTCGATGCAGCCACTGTTGCAACCAGGAGAGGAAATCTTGCTCGATCGCCATGCCTATCAAAAGTCTTTGCCTCAAGTTGGAGATATCGTAATTGCCACTCATCCCTTACGTCCAGAATTAATCATAGTTAAGCGAGTTATTTTAGTAAGAGCAGATGGCAATTTGTTTTTGCAAGGAGACAATCCTGCTGAGAGTAGCGACAGTAGAACTTTTGGTGCAGTAAATTTGAAACATATTCTGGGTAAAGTTACTAGCCGTTTTGAGTAGGGATCGACAAGCGCGAAGATACTGTTGGCGAAAGCAATTAAAACTCAATTCAAGCCTTTGGCAAATATAGTAAGAATAAAATCACCTCGTTCCCGATCTTCTCATTTTTTTTTTAGATCGATAGCTATTAGGATTAAGCTCTGTAAGCATGAAAATTCTTAAAACTATTCGCAATTGCTGGTTTCATTACTTTCATTAATATTTCTCGTAACTTGACCGCAAGTGGATGCGCCAACTGCCCCATTCGAGCAGAACGTAAAGACTGTTCGACAATTGACTTGGTACGTGAAAATCTTTGGAATTCATAATTTTGAAAAGCTTTTGTTGGTGATGAGTATTCTGATAAACATTTAGTTACGACCAGAGCATCTTCTAGTGCCATACAAGCACCCTGTCCCAAAGTTGGTAGGGTAGGATGTGCAGCATCACCCAGTAAAGTTATATTTTGTTTACTCCAAGGTAAAGCTGGTACTCGGTCATAAAGATCGGTTTTGATAATATTAGATTCGTCCGTGGTAGCAATTAATTCAGGAATTGAGTAGAATCAATCTTGAAACATATTTTCCAACTCTTTTTTTCTGCCTATTTTAGTTCTTTGACACGCTCGTAAACAAGCGGGTAGAAGCCTTTACACTGAAGAGCTAAAGCTGTTGCTGCTCCTCCGATCCCTCCACCAATCACAATGATTTTTTTTTTAGCCGAATGCATTTTCTTAAAGACTATATCTTACTCAATAACTAACTTACGCGTTATTTAGTTGTCAATCAACTTACGCGAAGTTTAGTTGCTCTGTCAAGTTTTGCAATTGGGTCAGTTTTCTGTTTTTGTAGATTGACACAAAAAGGAACTTCTCTTTATGCTAATTAACCCGATGGTCAATTAAAAATTTGTCTATGGCTGACTCAAAGAAGAAAAATTCTTCGTCAAACAAGCCCGTTCGTAGTCGAGATAGCGAAGCTACTCAAGCAGAAATTCTAGATGCAGCAGTAGAAGAGTTTGCCTTACATGGTCTGAATAACGCTCGTATTGAAACCATCGCAGCTAATACTGGTGTTACTAAAGCGATGATTTACTACTACTTCAAAAGTAAAGAGGGTTTGTATATAGCGGTGCTAGAACGAGGATTTAATAGCTATATGCGACCACTTCAACAACTTTCTTTAGATAATCTTTCTCCCGAAAAGGCTTTAGAACATTATGTAAGTTGTCTTCTGGCAAATTTAGTCAAAAATCCCAACTGGCCGCTGATTATGTGCTACGAAGCACTGCAAAATCAGGGTAAGTATTATAAACAAATTAAGATTCACAGCATCGATGAAATATTGATTGGTATCTTGGAGCGTGGTATCGCTGATAATAGCTTTCGTTCTCTCGAACCCAAGATGACCGCCAACGATATTATTGGTATTTGTGTATTTTATTTCTTAAGTAGAGAAGGTCTAAGTCATCTTTACCCTGGTAAACGAATGTTAGGCAAGCAGATGCTCGAATTACACACTCAACAGTCAATTGAATTAATTATGGCGGGAGTAAAACCTAGAGAGTAGTAGGATGATTTGCGATCGCCACTCAATTATCCTTTACTCAGCTTGGCAGTCATTTTGATATCAAAAATAGCTTCTTGCCAATTTCTGGCGGCTTTAACTTGTGCTACATCTAAATATTCAATCCCGAAGAATTTAGTTTGTCTGAGATTGGCATCTTGAAAACAAGCTTCACTAAAGTTGATATCGCCAAAATAAGCCTGAGATAAATCGGCTCTAATAAAATTAGTCCCCAAACAATTTGCACCGACACAATCTGTATGTTGTAGATTTGCTTCGATTAAATCCGTATAAGTCAAATCTGCCGCAGTTAGATGAGTGTAGCTTAAATTAGCATTATTTAATTTGGCTTCAACTAGATTGGCGTGACTCAGATTAGCATGAGCGAGATTGGCGAAGCTAAGATCGGCACCAGACAAATAGGCATTGCTTAGATCGGCTCCTGCTAGATTAATTCCTCTCAGGTCTGCTTCTGGCGCGCTTAACCCTCTAATACTAATCCCATCTTCATTTAAGTCTTGTAGAGCTTGAAATCTCGCATAGCTGGTTCTCAATCCATTTGCTGCATCGATAGTTTTCCAGGCTTCGTAATGCGCTTGTTTATTGCGCTCTGGAGCTTCGAGAAAAAAGAGCCACACTGCTACCAAAATACTAAAGCCTTCTACCAAGCTTAGCAGTGTCGATTCTCTAATTTGGCAGAGAATCCAAGTCTCAGTAGGGTTACAGGTTGGTTCGCCGCCGAAAAAATGTTCGATAACTAGAATTAGCGCGATTAATCCCGTCGTTCCTCCAATTGAGATCGCAATTCGATTAATCGTACGCCGTAGTTTCTTGTTAGCTAGCTTCATATTTTCGGGTCTGGTAATGATACGATTGACGCGATCGCATAATTACCAATATAGATCGTCTATCTCTATGCTTCGACTAATTCTAGTGTTTTCTCCTCGATTTCAGTTGATGCGCCGTCTTTAACTAACGAGCGGGAATTACCGCCATTGGTAATCATGTTACTTACCATGGCGAACATAGAATCTATCTTGCGTTTGCGCCATTCCCCTACAATTGATTCTACCTGAGTAGCTGGCAAACGACGGTGTAAGGCTTGATAAAGATAGGCTGCGTGTCTGGTTTCGTCTCGAGCAATGCTGAGAATGCCATGTTTGAGATTGTGGCTTTGTGGCTCGTTTTCAGGTAAAGCTCGCGCCATCCGCATGAAGTCTTTACTAGCATCCAATTCGAGAATATAGGTACTGCCCATAAATACGATCCAGTCGATGTTTTCAGCTTTTAAATCTTCTGGAGTGTAATCGCGAAAGTAGTTAGAAAAAAAAGGGCTGGGTTTTTCTGCTTCTGTCTGGGATGTCTTTTGTTGCTTCAGTTCTTCAGTATCCATCACCTGTTTTCCCATTTGTTTGAGTCCATGAGCGAATATTTGACCGTGACGTTTTTCGTCGGCAGCGTGAATGGCTAATTTTTCTGCAAGCCAAGTATCTCCCTCAGTGGCGGCTCTTTCAGAAAGAGTAGTCAAAAAAGGTACCGAACCCGATTCGGCTAATTGAAAACCCGCTAGAGTATTGGCACGAGTAGCGCGATCCCGCAACCGATTTGCCAAAATATAAGCAGTTGCCCCAGAACCGAGGACGTGCAAGATATTAGTGAAAAAGTTCATAGAAGTAATAAGATCCCGATGAGCTTACTATATTTAAATCTTATATTTAAGATAAGATGAATTTATATTTTTAGCAGGCGATCGCATCAGTGAGTAACTGTTAGTTGTTGATAGAGGCGCAATTTCTCTTGAAACTGTTGCCAATAGTTATTAAGCTCGTCACTATTTAAATGAAAAGTCTGTGCCTGGCGATCGCTCAGAGCAATGACGATAGTAGCGCGATCGATATTGGCGTTATATAGGTGATTGATGGCTGCGGTGTATGCCGTCACCTGTAAACAATAGTCAGTTATCCATTCAACTTTTTTGGGCTTAGAAGCTGTTTTTCATTCAAACACGCATAGTTTGCCTTGCCATTCTCCCAGACAGTCAACCACTCCAGCATACTGACACTGTGAATGGTAAACTCCAGATTCAATTAAATGAACCTGCTCTACTGCAGCTAACACTGGCTCGATTGAGTGCCAAAAATCATTATCTTGGATATCTTCTGGTAGAGGCTGTCGTTCGAAATAATATTTTATTGCCGTATGCAAGGAAGTACCTCGCTTGCAAGCAGCAGTGCTAATTTGTTTTGCTTGTCGGTAGCCTACTTTTTTGCGCCACCTTTGCAATGCCTCTCGGTCTTTTTGTGGTTTAGTGGCGGCTAAAATTTTACTTACTGAGGGATAGATTTGTCCTGCAAAATTAAAATATCGGCGACGAGCAATGGTTACATAGGCGGGTTTGAGATAAGAAAACATCGATCTAGATCGGTAGCGCCGATAAAACTTACTTAAGAGACTGTTTATCAAGAGTAAACGATCGGCAAGCTCGAGTGCTGGATCTTAGCTACGCCAGAGTTTAAGTAATAAGTAAGGAGTAATAAGTAAAATACTCTTTATTCTTTACTCCTTATTCTCAATCGATATTACTCATTACTCTGGATTGTGGGTTTGCTTGGCGAATTATTCAAAGCTTGTTTTCGATTTGGATAAACACTAGGTTCTGTTGACGTAAAGAGGCAAAGATGAGAAAGTACCTGAAGTTGCTGATTTTAGTCAAAAAATTCTTCATGAAATCTCGTGTTAAGTTGGACGATTCTGCTTGGCAGCAAATTTTCGTTGTTCTGAGCCACCAACAAGACATCCGTATCAAAGACCCCAAAGCTTGTCGTCGTTTTCTGAATGCGGTTCTCTGGATTACTCGCACAGGTGCTCAATGGCGTGAATTACCCAAACGTTTTGGCAACTGGAACAGCCTCTACAAACGATATCGGCGTTGGTGTCAGAAGGGAGTTTGGCATCGTCTCTTGCAAGAAATGTCCCACTCTGCTGACTTAGAAAGTTTAATTCCCGATAGCACCATGATTCGTGCTCATCCCTGTGCAGCAGGAGCAAAAGGGGGTCAGAAAAACACTCTTTAGGAGGTTCTTGTGGCGGATTTAGTACCAAGTTACATGCTGTGGTAGATGCGTTGGGCAATCCGCTGCGGTTGCTTCTGACTCCAGGGCAAACCGCCGATATCAGTCAAGGAGAGGCATTGGTGGCTGGTTATCGAGCTCAACAGGTAATTGCCGATAAAGGCTATGATTGTGATGCTTTTGTGGTCTTGATTGAGGAAACTGGTGCTCAAGGCGTGATTCCGCCTCGTTCTGGTCGCCTCAACCCTAGAGATTACGATTCACATCTGTACAAGGAGCGACATCTAGTTGAGTGCTTTTTTAACAAACTTAAATACTATCGTCGCGTTTTCAGCCGTTTTGACAAAACTGACGAATGTTATTTGGGATTTGCCGAATTTGCTTCGGCTTTAATTTGGTTGCGTTAATTGTGTCAACAGAACCTAGTGTAAGTAGATATCCGAGCTAGTAATTTTAATATTTATTTAACTCCAGCCTAGCGGTTTTTCTGCTGCGTCTGGCGTTTCCTCAGTTTCTTCTGGCGATCCTTGTTTGTCGACTATCTGAACTGTAGTTGCTTGAGGTCCCATCTCTCCTTGAGTTTCGCGATATCTAACTCCAGTACCGACAGTTATGCGATCGAAATCATCATGAATAACGCTATTGCGGTGAAAATAAACTTCTTTCCCAGTATCGATAGTTTTTAAGAAACCATAATCTTGTTCGGCAAATAATTTAGTTACCACTGCGTCCATTTCCTGTTGGGGATGGATTTTTCTTTCACCCTGCTGTTCGTCACTCAGATCTTTGATCTGACGGATAGCTGCCTCAAACGCATCGCGAATTACCGCCTCTAGTGGTGCATATTGTTTACCCGTGTCAGGGCTATAGTTTACCGCTATTTCCCGACTATTGGGTATGGTAATGTCGATGCTGACTCGATAGGGAGAACCACTATCGGGATGTTCTTTCACTTTGTCCACTACAACTCTGCAGCTATTGATGTAGTCGCAAAACCGTTCGAGTTTGGCAATTTTTTCTTCAACCAAAGCCTCGATCGCGGGAGTTTTTTCGAGATTGCGATAGGTTACAGATGGTGGAATTTGCATGGGAAACCGTCATTCGTCAATATAAAATATTTTTTGTTATGCTTAGCGGCGATCGCTACTTTTTAAACATTAGCTATCTCATCGCACTCGGCAAATCCGACGCGGGATAGAAATAGGGGATTAAGCAACGAGCGGTATTTTACGTAACTCAGCAATTTGTGTCATCATAAAATCCAATAAAATATTTCCAAATAAAATAATTTAAAATAATTTAAGTTGAAAGATTATTCTCAGTTTGATGTTGTTGTAATTGGATCTGGGGCGGCAGGATTGTATGCGGCTCTTTGTTTGAATAGTTCCTATCGTGTTGGTTTGATTACCAAAGAGAAATTGCAGACAGGGGCTAGTGACTGGGCGCAAGGAGGGATAGCTGCAGCGATCGCCCCTGAAGATTCGACTCAGCTACATCTAGAAGATACTTTAAAGGCTGGTGCGGGATTGTGCGATCGCACTGCCGTGGAATTTTTAGTAGAACACGCCTCTAGTTCGATCGCTTCTCTAGTAGAAATGGGAGTGGCTTTCGACCGCCGCGATAACCAACTGGCAATGACTTTAGAAGCGGCACATTCCCGTCCTCGCGTACTTCATGCTGCCGACACTACGGGCAGGGCGATCGTCAACACTCTAACTCAAAAAGTACTGGAACGACCCAACATTGAAGTAATGTCTCAGGCTTTCGCGCTGAGTTTGTGGCGCAATCCGGCTACGGGCAATTGCCAGGGCATTAGTATTTTATACCAGGGAGAAATTATCTCGATTGCCGCGGGGGCAGTGATTTTAGCTACAGGAGGAGGCGGACAGGTATTTGCCCGCACTACTAACCCGCCGGTGAGTACGGGAGATGGGGTAGCGATCGCCTGGCGTAGTGGTGCTACAGTCAGAGATTTAGAATTCGTGCAGTTTCATCCTACAGCCTTGACCAAACCAGGAGCACCGCGTTTTTTAATCAGCGAAGCCGTTAGGGGAGAAGGGGCACATTTGGTCGATAAGGAGGGCAAGCGATTTGCTTTTGACTATCATCCTCAAGGGGAATTAGCACCCAGAGATATAGTCAGTAGAGCAATTTTTACTCACCTCCAAAATACGCAATTCAGTAATGTCTATCTAGATTTAAGAACGATCCCAGAAGCTAAAATTCGTTACCGCTTTCCCAACATCATTCGCGTCTGCCAGCACTGGGGGGTAGATTTGTTTGAGCAACCCATTCCCGTAGCACCTGCGGCGCATTATTGGATGGGTGGCATTGCTGTGGATACAATGAATCGTACTTCTATTCCTGGTTTGTATGCGGTGGGAGAAACAGCCAGTACGGGGGTTCATGGTGCCAACCGCTTGGCAAGTAATTCTTTACTGGAATGCGTGGTGTACGCCGCGCAATTGAGTAACTTGAAAGTCGAGTCAGTTACTCAGATTGAAACCGCTTCGATTGTAGAAATCGAAGGAGACTGGGCAACAGAAATCGAGCTCGTCACTTCAGTTAGAAAAGCTTTACCAGATTTAGTTTGGCAAAGTGCGGGGATTTGTCGTACCAAGGCAATTATGGAACGGGGAATCGCCCAAGTAGCAGAGTGGCGCGAGCAATTGCATTCTCTTTCTTTAGGTAGATATGTCTTGGATTTAGCACCGAGCGATCGCATTAAGTTTAAATCCGCTTTAGCCGAAGTTCAACTGAGACTTTACGCCGAAACCCTCAACTTGCTCGATATCGGCTATTTAATTCTTAACAGTGCTGCTTTTCGTACCGAAAGTCGCGGCGGACATTATCGTTTGGACTATCCCAATCGGGATCCCCAATGGCAAGTACATACCACCGTCACGGGAGATAAGTGGAATACATCGCCATTAAACTAAATTGTTAAAAAACTGTAGACATCTGGGAATTATAGTTATGCAACTATAGTTTTTGTTCTCCGAGATTGCTATCTATGCAACACGTAGCTGATTTATCAACTCAGTCTCCCCAAGTTGATTCGACACCAGTGATTCAAACTTGGAATCTCCAAAAAGTGTATCGCACTGGCTTTTGGATGAATCAAAAAATAGAATCTTTGAAAAACTGTTCCATAACTGTCTACCAAGGCGAAACTTTTGGTTTACTAGGTCCTAACGGCGCGGGAAAAACCACTTTGTTAAAAACCCTATTGGGGATCGTCAATCCCACAGCCGGCAAAGGTGCAATTTTAGGAAAACCAATCGGCGATCGCCAAGTCAAACAAAAAATCGGTTATTTACCAGAAAATGCCTATCTTTACGAGCATTTGACCGTCTGGGAATTTCTAGATTTTGTCGGCGGACTGTTTGAAATTCCTCGAGTTCAAAAACGCCAGCGCATTGCCGAACTATTGGATTTAGTAGGATTGGCAACATCTACTGCTCGCCGCAAAAAGCTCAAGCAATATTCTAAAGGGATGCGGCAACGAGTAGGAATGGCGCAAGCATTAATTAACGATCCCGAAGTAGTTTTCCTCGACGAACCGATGTCGGGACTCGATCCTATGGGACGTTACCGGATGCGAGAAATAGTTTTATCTTTAAAACGCCAGGGAAAGACGATCTTTTTTAATTCTCATGTCCTCTCAGACATCGAACAAATATGCGATCGTATTGCTTTTTTGGCTTTAGGAGAATTAATCTGCCAGGGTTCTCTCGACGAACTTTTAGGTACGTCCGATGCCTACCAAGCAATTGTCAAAGGAGGCGATCCCGAAACTTTAGCACCTTGGATGAGCGATTTGAATTGGGAAAACGGTCGCGCTTCTGGTCAACTGACGGGAGAACTAGATAAATTCGTGGCGCATCTCAATCGAATCGATGCAAGATTGGTAAGCTTGCAACTAGCACGTCATTCTCTCGAAGAGTTTTTTATGCAGCAATTAAGAGCGAGAAATATCGAATTTAGTCGTTAGTACTGCTATCGGAAAGCTAAAAAATTAAGAGTTTTTAGTAGTAATTAACCTCGCTTCCATCGCTTTTTTATTTACAAAGAAGGCAGATACTCTGTTTGCCGTTCTACGTTTTGAGATTGAGACTGAGGCGGTTGAATTTGATATTTAATTAAATCGGCTAAATCCTGTAGTTGGGCGATCGCTTCTGCACCTTCTAGCTTCATGAGTTCGCGGTCGTCACGCATTTCTGTCCAGGTAATTCCATAGTCAGAAACCAAAAAACGAATTAAATGCTCGTCTTTTAAACTCACCATAAACGAAGCACTATTCATTTCTCCACCACAGGTATAGCAAGAAGCCAAATAACCTTTATTTTCTAGCGCGATCGCTAGAGCTTTAAGCGTCATCACCAAATCGCGAACGAATTGACGGTGTTGCTGTGCGAGTCTGATAAACACTTTGTTCCTCCGAACACCACGTCATTATTGTATACAGTTTAATATTTTTTTAAGATTTTTTTTTCAGCGTTTTAGATTAATCTACTTACTATTGATTGGTAGTCTATCTATCGAGCGGTAGATAAAGCCGTCCTTCATTCAGTCAAGGTGGACTGTTTCAGACTAACACATAACCCCAAAAAACTATATAGATAAATCTAACCAATCTTATAACTTAAATTTAACTAGATGTATTAGTTCTTAACTGAATTTAGACCCCATATTTACTCATAATGGCTCAATCTAAGTTGGTTGGATGTTAGCAAAGATGCAAAGTTAGTCAAAATTGTTTTTGAAAATACACTAAATGTGATAAGAATTTGTAATAGATAATATTTGTTTATCTAAAGTTTTAAATTTCTTCAATAATTCCTTCTGCACTGTTGACCACAGCTTTTAACTTTTCGAGTTTTTGTAAGTTAGCATTGTCCCACATTCGGCGTTGATTGGCTTCTAGCAATCTCTCTGCCATATCTCTCAATGCCCAAGGATTGTTATCGCGAACGAACTGCTGGACTGCTTCATCTAAAACATAAGCCTCGGCAATACCTTCATACATGTGGTCTGGTACGCATTTAGTAGTAGCATCGTAAGCAAATAGGTAGTCAACGGTTGCCGACATTTCAAAGGCACCTTTATAACCGTGACGCATTACTCCTTTAATCCATTTAGGGTTGATAACGCGAGAGCGATATACTCTGGCTATTTCTTCGCTTAGCTTTCTAACTCTAGGGTTGGCAGGGATTGAATTGTCGCCGAAATAAACTTCGGGATTTTTACCAGTTAAACTACGTACCGCTGCAGTTATTCCCCCTTGAAATTGATAGTAGTCGTCAGAGTCTAATAAATCGTGTTCTCGGTTATCCTGATTGTGCAAAACTACCTGTAGTTGTTTGAGTCTCCGCTTGAAAGACTCTGGTGTGGCATAACCTTTGCCACTGCCATCATAGGCGTAAGCACTCCAGCTGAGGTAAGCACGAGCGAGATCCTTTTCATTTTGCCAATTTTGCGCCTCAATTAAACCTTGTAAACCAGCGCCATAAGCACCTGGTTTAGAGCCGAAGATGCGATAGCTAGCTTTAGTAAATGCCATATTTTCTTCCAATCCCTGTTGTTGCCAAAGCCGAGTTTCATTTTCGACCCGTTCTGCCAGAGGATTGATTGCTGGCGATTCTGGTAACTTGGCGATCGCCCGAACGATATTATTCAGTAAATTAATTAAGTTGGGAAAAGAGTCGCGAAAAAAGCCCGACACTCGAACGGTAACATCAACTCGAGGACGTTGGAGAATCGATTCATCGAGAATCTCGAAGTCTACCACTCGGCGAGACATTCCATCCCAGACTGGCTGGACTCCCATTAAAGCCATAACCTGAGCGATATCGTCACCCCCAGTACGCATGGTGGAAGTTCCCCAGATAGAAATAGCTAGAGTTTGGGGGTATTCTCCATGTTCTTGGGTGTAGCGTTCGATAACGGCTTCGGCGGCTTTGCGTCCCACATCCCAAGCAGTTTCGGTCGGAATACTGCGGATATCTACCGAATAAAAGTTGCGTCCTGTAGGTAAGACTTCTGGTCTACCTCTAGTGGGAGCACCCGACGCGCCACTAGGAATATATTTGCCATCTAACGCTCTAATTAAGTTAACAATTTCGCGATCGCTTTGCCTCAAATTGGGCAGTAAGTTATCGGCGATCCATTGCAGTTGTCGATGAGTATGGGGAAATTGAGATGCTGTAATTGGGAGTGGAGTAGCAGCGATAATTTGTGCTACTAGTTCGGTGGCGATTTGTTCTAAAGTTGCGATGATGTCAGAGGTGTTGCGGATGTTAGCTAGTGGCTCGAGTTGAAATAATGTCAACAGAGAGCTTAAAGTTGCGATGGTTTGAGAAGAGTCGCTCGGGGTTGCTTCTAGATCTACGAGAGGATCGAGGTCTAAGTTTAAGTCTTTGGCTAGAGCTTGAGTAAGTCCGAGGCGGTTAAAACGGGGAGAACGGGCGATCGCTACAGTTAAATCCCTCAGTTGAGTTCCTTGAGGACATTGCCCGAAAATATGCAAGCCGTCTCTAATTTGGGCTTCTTTTAATTCGCAAAGATAGCCGTCGGCAACGCTAAGGAATTCGATAATGGATTTACTATTAGTCGGTTCGATCCCCAAATCGCGGTCGAGGTGTTCTTCTCGAACTAAGTTAGTAATGCGATCGCCAATCGCGCTCAAGCGTGAGGGGTCGAGACTTTGAGCCTCATAATATTCATCGATTAAAGCTTCGAGTTTGACCAAACTGCCGTAGAGTTCGGCGCGGGTCAACGGTGGGGTAAGATGATCGATAATTACCGCTTGCGATCGCCTTTTGGCTTGAGAACCTTCTCCAGGATCGTTGACGATAAAAGGATAAATATTAGGGATAGTTTGTAGGGCAATTTCTGGATAGCAGTTGGCGGATAAAGTCAGGCTTTTTCCCGGCAGCCATTCCAAGTTACCGTGTTTGCCTAAATGTACTATGGCTCGAACCTGAAATTTGGTTCGCAACCAGTAATAGTAAGCTAAATATTCGTGGGTTGGTTCTAGGTCTGGGGCGTGATAGTTTAAACTGGGATCGCGATCGTATCCCCTCGATGGTTGAATACCGACAAAAATATTTCCTAGCTGAAGACCGGGAATTGGAATTGTCGATTGGGTGATAGTCTGGCAATTTTCAATTTTTCCCCAGCGATCGCCAATTGCTTGCCGTACTTGGGGGGGTAAACTTTGAAAATATTGCTCGTATTCTGCTACAGACAAAAATTGCGGCACGGGACGTTTTCTGCTTTCAGGATCGTTGGTAATATTTGCCGTCAAACGTCGGATTAATTCTTCTCCCGTACTGGGAAGATCCTCGACCAAGTATCCGGCTTCCCTTAATGCCTGTAAAATTTTAATGCAGCTTGCAGGAGTATCCAAACCGACTCCGTTAGCGATTCTGCCATCTTTGTTGGGATAGTTAGCTAAAATTATCGCAATTTTTTTATCTCGGTTGGGAGTTTGTCGGAGTTTAACCCAGTTGGCGGCAAGTTCGGCGACATATTCAACGCGATCGCTTTCTGGTTGATAGACGATTACATTAGTCTCTAATTCTTGGTTCCAAGTTTGTACCGATTTAAAAGAGATAGCGCGGGTAATGATTCTACCGTCAACTTCGGGAAGAGCCACATTCATCGCTACATCTCTAGGAGTCAACCCCTGCCAACTCGATTGCCATTGTTCTTTACTACTGCCGCTAAGAATAGCCTGTAGAACTGGTAGATCTAGTTCTTGCCAAAACTTTACTCCCAGGCGATCGCTTATTTTGGCTAGAGAAAAACTGGTAGTATTGAGCAATACTTCAACCGCTCTTTGTTGTAGTAGCGTTAGTAATTCGGACTGAAGTTCTGGTTTTCGCAACGAGGTAATAAATATCGGTATTGGCTGGATATTTCTGGCTATTAAAGCTCGATTCAAGTAGTCTATGGGTAAAGTATTGCCGGCTAAATAATGGGAGCGATAAAATAGTATGGCGATCGCTGAAGTAAATCCTAGATGACGATCGCAACGCTCCAAATCGTATAGACCGATATTGGGTACGGGTTTTGGTTGGGAAGGATTGTAGTTAGTATTTAAACCTAGATCGCTAGCAAATTTTAGTCCGTTAAGATAATTTTGCTTGCCGCCTTCGACAAAATAACGCCATAGTCGATTGACCGCCGGCAAACTTACAGTAGAATGATCGATTAAATCGAGATCGGGAGTGTCATCACCCGGTAGCACAAATAAAACAATATTATGAAGCTTGGCTGTTTCTTTAATCGCTTCTAGACCATAAGACCAATAACTGCTTCCACCCAAAAGACGTAAGATAATTATCCGAGCTTTTGATAGTACAGTATCAACATAAGCATCGATACTTAATTGTTGCTGTAAATTTAACAGATTGACTACTCTAATTTGAGGAAAATCTGGTTCTGCGAGTAACTCGGGAAGCGAATGGGCGAGGGTTTGAATATCGCTATCTGCCGCAGTAATAAATACAATTGGTGCGGGATTCTGTTCGACAAATACAACACCTTCGACATTAGGATTCCAACCGCCAGGAATTGTAGCTAATTTGTGCATAATTAATTTTTAGTCTCAATCGGTAATTAAACTTTTGTATATCGTTTTTAATCTAATCTTGAGAAATAATTACGGATCCCTATAGACGAATAAAAATAAGAGAAGCTAGATAATAGTAAACGAGTCATGTAATCCTTAATAAAATTTTGTGTGTCTAATTCAGTTTTCTTTAGTGGTCGAACGAGCTATTAACGAACGAGTCTTTGTACCGCTATATTCGTTATGGTATAAAACAGCAGAAGCAATTTTAGAAGACACAAGATTAAATATAGAAGTAAGAGGATCTGGTTCGATTCAACAGTATAGAAAAGCCAATTTAAATAGACAATCTAAGACACAAAAGTTTTGTCTATTAATGACTGCAGACTTTTTTGTCTTATTCTGCAGTGAATTTAAATTACTTAGTAACAAATACCTAACAAAAATTGCTCGATCCTGGCAAAAAAATAATGGCATATGTACAAAAATTAGATGAATTTAATCGATCGAATTTTACTGTCATTCAAGATTTACAAAAAAATGTAACAAATAAACCCGATGGCAATCCCGATTGTTTATAAGAGTTTGCTACTCAACAAAAACAATTGATTAATTAACTAGCGAAGACGACAACGATAGCGACTTGTTTTTCATAGCACACATCCAATGGAAGAATTATTATATCGTCAAACAGAGCAACAGCAGTTGCTCACTCGACTCAAGTTTCAAATCGCCAAAGGTATTGACCTCTGGCAAATTATTCAAACGGCAATCGAAGATGGATGTAAATTACTACAGCTAGACCGTTTGCTAATTTACCAGCTAAACGTTTCTTTCGATTCATACTATACTAATTGCCAACCGAATCAGCTTGTTGATGTCGTAACTTATGAAGCTAAATCCAGACAAGATATTTTGTCTACTTTATATTTTCAAGAAGAAAGTTGTTTTCGCAGTTCCGAGCAGTGTAGGCATAAATATCATCAGGGTTTTAGTCTAATTATTAATGATGTAGATCGTTCTCATCTATCTACTTGTCTGCAATCTTTAATGCAGAAACTGCAGGTAAAGGCTGAAGTTGTCATCCCAATTAACGTACAGGGTAAATTATGGGGTTTGGCGATCGCCCATCAATGCTTTTTACCTAGAGAGTGGCGGGGCGATGAAATTAAATTTTTGCGTCATCTGAGCCAGCAATTAGCAGTTGCCGTGGAACACAGTCAATCATATCAAATGCTCAAACAGCAAAAAGGATTCCTCGAAAGACGAGTTAAGATTCAAGAACAGCAGATTAAGAATGCTCTTATTGCCGCACAGACTGCTGCTAGAACCAAACACGAATTTCTCGGCAGCATGAGTCACGAACTACGTACTCCCCTAACTAGGGTAATTGGTTTATCTAGCACTTTGCTACAGTCATCATCGGCAAGAGATCGCGTTCCCTTAGCTGTAGAAAAACAACAGCAATATCTAAAAATTATTAACGAAAGCGGCAAGCATTTACTCGCGTTGATTGACAGTATTTTAGATTTTTCAGAAGTAGAATCTGGTAATTATTTATTAAATATCGAGCAAATTTCTCTTAGTAATTTGGCGAATAAAGTATTGCAAACCCTAGAACAAAATGCTCGAGAAAAGCAAATCGAACTGTGCTTGGAGCTAAAAAACATTGATGCCCAACAAGATTTATTCAACGGCGATGGAAAAAAACTCTCAGAAATCTTACTCAACTTAATTGATAATGGCATTAAATTTACTAATTCTGGAGGTAAGGTAACTTTAAGAATTTGGCGCGAAACCGAACGAGTGATTTTTCAAATTGAAGATACTGGAATAGGTATTGCCGAACGAGAAATTCCCTTATTGTTCGAAAAATTCAAACAATTAGAAGATTTTCGGCGGCGCACTCATGGTGGAACTGGTTTGGGTTTGGCTTTAACCAAACAACTGATCGAGCTGCATAGTGGCACTATAGAAGTGCGATCTAAACCTAAGAAAGGCTCGATATTTACTGTTTATTTACCAGACAGAAATTTACAGCAGCTGAGGAAAGTTCGCTCGAAATCTACATGTCATCATTTCCCCGAAGGCGATCGAGTTGTGTTAATCACAGAAAATGAATCCAATGCTACTTTTATTTGTAACTTACTTACGGTAATTGGTTTTAAGGTAGTTTGGCTATTCGATGGGGATACAGCTGTAAATCAAACTGAATTATTAGACCCCAAAATAGTAATTGTAGATAAAAATAATGCCGAAATTATTGAAATATTAAATCATAAAAACCAACAAAAATCTCAAAGCGATCGCTTGAGATTGCTTTTATGGTGTTCTCAGTTAACTGCTAGAGAATGGCAAGATTTTTTTGACAACGGAGTCGAGGATTATTTGTTAGAAACCATGGATTCCGTTCGAGTAATTGAAAAAATTAAAGCTTTAGATAACTCAGATAACCCGAGTTCGAGATAGACTAAAACACTTCTCTTCCCGTTGAATATCTTAACCCGAACCGACGTTAGATAAATCGAGTAATTAATACCTTCTGACTGATGACATCACTGAGTTCTCTCTCTCGACTGACAATAGCTGACATTGGCTAATCATTAATTACTAATTGTTCTATTTGCGCTCTTTTAGTGGGTAAATCGGCAGTTAACACCTCCGTTCCTGATGCGGTTATCAACACATCGTCTTCGATTCTAATCCCTCTAACATCGGCAAACTGGGTCAAGCGTTCCCAATTTACTACATCTCGATACAGATCGCGAAAACGAGAATCGTTCAGAATTGCAGGTACTTGATAGAAACCCGGTTCGATGGTGACGAGCATTCCTGTCTGTAAAGGACGATCTAATCTTAAATAGCCCAAACCAAAGCGATCGCTTCTCTTTCTACCCGTCGCATATCCCGCTAGATCTCCTAAGTCTTCCATATCGTGAACGTCTAGTCCGAGTAGATGTCCGACACCGTGGGGGAAAAACAAAGCATGAGCGTCTAGATCCACCAAATTTTCAGGATTTCCCCGCAAAATACCGATATCTACTAACCCCTCTGCTATTGTAGTTGCTGCCAGTAAGTGAATTTCACGATATTCAACCCCAGGTTGCATGTTAGCAATGCAGCGATCGTGGGCAGCTAAAACTATTTCATAGATATCTGCTTGAGTGGGGGAAAATTTACCAGAAACCGCCCAAGTACGAGTAATATCGCTAGCCCAACCCCCAGCAGTTTCGGCACCCACATCGGCAAGTAACAAATTTCCAGGCTCTAGGTCATTATTATAAGTCTGGTCGTGCAGTACTTCTCCGTGTACGGTAACTATACTATTATAGGCACAACTCAAGTTATGAGCGATAATGATACCTTCCATTGCTGCGCGTATTTCCGCTTCGGTTTTAGCAGTCAACGTTGCCTTCATACCCGCCTGATGGGCTTTTATCGTTACAGCAGTAGCCTTGCGTAATTCTCGTACTGCTAGTTCATCGTGTTGTAGTCGTAATTTTACGATGGCGTAAGCCAAATCGCGATCGCCTTTGGGCTGTTCGCTTCCTGTCAATTCTTTACCACTGGGAACGATTCGATTTAAGACCCGACACTGCTGCTGATAGGTGGCTAAATCCTGTACTGCGACTGTAGCAGCATTGGCTGCTTTTGAGGGTAACTCCGATAAGGGGTAGGCATCATCTGCATCAATAATAGTAGCAACTTGTTCTCGTGTCGGCACTGCTCCTTGCCAGAGAGTTGCTTGAGGCGGTGGCTCTTCGATAAATAGCTCGAATTTACCGTCAATAATCCTAATTGCCGCATTTTCTAAGGGTAAGCCAGTAAAGTAGAGAAAGTGGCTGCTACACCGAAAGGGAAAAGTATTAGCGGGAAAATTACGTCCAATAGAACTACCAGACCACAGAATAATTGGAGCTTTAACCGCCTCTGCTAATTTTTGTCTTCTATGTTTTAATAGAAAGAGATTTATCTGGCGATCGCTAGTCATCGTTTACGGTTTCTCGCTCAATTTTCGTTCTTTATGCAGCCTTACTATTGTGGGATTGAGGAATTACCAGGATTAAAACCCACAGAAATTGAATTGCTTAAATCTTATGGTATCGTAAGTTCTAAAGAACTAATCGAACGAGCTGCTACCTTTCGAGACAGGCAAAATTTAGCCAATAGTTTGAAGTTAAGACTAGAATCTGTCAACAAATGGCTAGCTTTGGCAGATTTAGCTCGGGTACCTAGCATTAATTGCCAATACTGTGGACTGGTACTTCATTCGGGAATAGTTTCCCTATCCCAACTAACTCATGCTTCAATTCCTCGTTTACACCAACAGCTAGTCCGCCTGTCTGTTGCTACTACAAGAAAGAAAAACTTATCCCCCTCTTTAGGAATGGTCAAACAATGGATATGAGGAGGCAAAGTCAGTCAAAAAAACACTTGAGAGCCCTAAAAATCAACGATAGAGTTAGACCGCTCGCCGATTTATCGCTAAAATTGTTGAATTATCGATAGAGAATATAGGTGATTGTTAAATAAACTATTACAAATCGATCGTCTTGTTTATTAGTTTAATAATTGCGAGAAAAGCTGTTGCTACCGCGATAGTTACCACTGCCGCCGCCTTTGTTATTTTCCCGGGGTCTAGCTTTGTTTACCTTTAATTCTCTTCCCATCCATTCTGCACCATCCAAACTTTCAATTGCCTGAGCTTCTTCCTCTTCACTGCTCATTTCGACAAAACCAAAGCCTCGTGGACGACCAGTTTCGCGATCGGAAGGTAGAGCAACACGAGTTACAGTTCCGTATTCCGCAAATACACTAGTGAGATCTTCCTTGGTAACTTGATAAGAAAGATTTCCAACGTAGATTGACATCGATTGTCTCCTTGGATCTAATTGCTTCGAGATATGTATTGCGGAAACTAGCTTGCCAATCTATTAATAGCCTAAAAGTCATGACACCTCAGGGCAAACACGCTTACCGAACAAATCTCTTTTTCTAGTAGGTTAACACAGCAAGATTGAAACGAAGAATAGGAAGATGGAAAACAATGTTAAAAAATACAAAAATGTATAATACCCATAACTTTTATATGTCTAGAGGCAAATTTGAGAAAGTTAAAATTCTGACCACAATATAGATATTATTGGGATAAATCTATGACAGCAAATGGAGTCAAACATAACGAACTACGGCAGTTAGTTCGTTCTCAGTTAGAATTATTACTCGATCGCGGCAATTTAGAGGGCGCAAAAGCCCTGTTGGTTCCCGTACAGCCTGTAGACATAGCTGAAGCGATCGAAGGTTTGCCAGAATCGATGCAAGTAATCGCTTTTCGTTTATTGTCTAAATCGGAAGCAATTCAAGTATATGAATACCTTAATTCTGACGTACAACAGGCTTTGATCCAAAAATTCAAGCGTCAAGAAGTGTTAGATGTGGTCGATAAAATGTCTCCAGATGACCGCGCCAGAATGTTCGACGAACTGCCAGCTAAGGTTGTCAGTCGCCTCCTAGCACAGCTCAGTCCTCAAGAAAGACAGGCTACCAATATTCTACTTGGCTATGAAGAGGATCGAGCGGGGCGCATTATGACCCCTGAGTATATTTCTTTAAAAGAAAACTTAACTGTCAGTCAAACTATAGAGAGAATTCGCAGTTTGGCTAATGCTTCAGAGGTTGTTTACTATTTATATGTTACCGATGCCTTGCGGCGGTTAACGGGAATCGTTTCTTTACGGGATTTGGTAACGGCTTCCCCAGAAAAAAGGCTAGGTGAAATCATGACTCGCGATGTGGTCTTTGTTTATACCGATACCGACCGAGAAGATGTGGCTCGAACTATACAACGCTACGATTTATTAGCAGTGCCAGTAGTTGACAAAGAAGAACGCCTGGTTGGAGTGGTTACTGTAGACGATGTGATCGATATCTTGGAAAAAGAAGCGACAGAAGACATTTATGCCCTGGGTGGATTGCAGTCAGACGATGATAGTTATTTTCAAACTAATTTATTAACTGTAGCCCGCAGGCGCGTGGTTTGGTTGTTTGTCTTGTTAATTACTAATACGGTTACTGGAGCAATCATTCGTTCTCAAGAAAGTTTGTTACAACAAGCAGTAATTTTAGCTGCTTTTATTCCCTTACTAACAGGCACTGGTGGTAACGTCGGTGCCCAGTCTTCTACAGTCGTAATTCGCGGTTTAAATACGGAAGAAATTAGAGGTATGGGAGCGGGAAAAGTAGTTTTCCGCGAAGCTTTAGCAGGAATACTGCTAGGACTAGTTTTGGGAATCATAACGACTGTTTGGGCGTATTTTTTACAGGGAGATCTAGCTGTTGCGATCTCCGTAGGCACTAGTTTAGTCGCGATTGCTCTTCTAGCTTCGGTAGCAGGTTCGGCTTTACCATTTTTATTTCGTTCTCTCAGTCTCGATCCCGCTTTGATGTCTGCGCCTTTTATTACTACTGCCGTCGATGTCTTGGGGGTACTTATTTACTTCAATATTGCCAAGACAATTTTAGGGTTGTAAATATTTATTTAAATCGAGCGCTAATTACAAATTTAAATAATAATTTTTTTTACAAAATTTAGGTTGAATTCTTTGTTTTTAGCTTAAAATTTAACTAATTAAATAATTAAAATCCATATAGTCTAAACTATTAACTTTAAAATAACTTTAAAAATAAGCTCGTATTATAGACAGTATACTACATTTTGGGCGACGTAGAGCAAAAACCACCGTACTAAATAAATTTAAACAAGCTATAAATAAGATTAAGGATAAATTGTATCGGCTTAATAATGAATTATCGACAACAAAAGCTTAATATAGGAACGGCTTATATTCTTTGGATTTTTGGCTGTTTTGGAATTTGTGGAATTCATCGTTTTTATCTGGGAAAAATTGTTAGTGGTTTACTATATCTGTTTACTTTTGGTTTATTCGGCTTCGGTCAATTTATCGACTTATTTTTGATACCTGGGATGACCGCGGAAAGAAATCGCCATCTCTTACACCACGCGGCAATCGACGAGCTAACAAATTTAGTTAATACCCAAAAAGCAATGCTCGAGCAGCATGTCGTTGCGACTACAGATCAACAAGCCCAATCCGAAACAGATCCCATGTTAATTTTACTCAAAGCTGCTGAGGCTCATAATAATGTACTATCAATCGGACAAGCAATCATTGCTACAGAACTTTCCGTAGAAACAGTTGAAAAACTATTACAAAGAGCCTTAAAAGAAGGCTTAGCTTATATTGACAACGATCGCGACACGGGAGCAGTACGCTATTACTTTGACATTTAATGAGGAGTACAAAATCATTAGAGAAGGTGATGGAAGCAGAGAAGATAGCCAACTCTTTACTCTTAAAGAGTTATTTTCGGTGAGGGATGAGTCAAACGTGGTCAACTAATTTATTTTTGACGCTCTTTTGTCCAATTGAGCAAAAAATAAATGGCGATTGCTCCTAGCTGTACTCCCATTAGTGACAAATAAATCGTCATTAAAGAACTCAAATTAGCAGCAGATTTAACAGAAATTAAAAAAGCTCCCAAAGCTGTATAAGGTAAAAAACGTATCCAGCTACGATGTAAGAGCGGTTGCGATTGACTAATTTTGTCTTTCATCGAGAGAAAATTACGAGCGAAATAAAAAATGTTTTTTGTTTTTTTGGACGCGATTAGGCTACTGCTTAGGGTATGGATTGCTATACTCGTCAAGCTAACTTCAGTTTAATCAAATAATCGGCAAATCGCTCTGCTCTGCAAGTAAATTATCGATCTAAATGGCACGAGTTTTTGATGCTACGGTTTTGAGTACCGGAGGTAGGGATCGTCGATAATAAGTAACTGAAAATAGATAACTAAGTTAGATCGCAGATGGCAAAAGTTAGCTTGCAAGGAATTACTCGTAAATTTGGAAATGTAACGGCGATCGAAGATATAACTTTTGATATAGAAGATCGCGCTTTTTGGGTTTTAGTCGGTCCTTCGGGCTGTGGTAAATCGACTATTTTAAGAACTATCGCGGGATTAGAATCGATTACCAGTGGCAAACTCTATATTGGCGATCGCTTAGTTAACCAAGTTCCTGCCAGACAGCGAGATGTAGCGATGGTGTTTCAAAACTATGCCCTCTATCCCCATTTGACCGTAGCAGAAAACCTCGCTTTTGGTTTAAAGATGCGTAATGAGAGCCAGAGTAAAATCACGACCAGAATCGAAGAAGTAGCGCAAACGCTCAATATCGAACATTTGCTCAAGCGCAAACCCAAACAACTATCGGGGGGACAACAGCAGCGAGTGGCATTGGGTAGAGCGATCGCCCGTCAACCCCAAGTATTTTTACTAGACGAACCTCTATCTAACCTAGATGCTCAATTAAGAGACGATACTAGAGCCGAATTAAAACGCTTACACGATCGCGTTGGCATTACTACAGTCTATGTCACTCACGACCAGGTAGAAGCTATGACTCTAGCCGATCGCGTTGTAGTATTAGAAAACGGTAAAATTCAGCAGATCGGTAGTCCTCAAGCAGTTTACGCTCATCCTGCCAATCGCATGGTAGCTAGCTTTTTGGGTAATCCACCGATGAATATTTTGCCAGCAACCTATCGAGATAATCAGTTGATTATTCTCAATCGCCGCTCAAATGCTACTAGGGATCGAGAATTATCCTCTAACGGTTTCCAAGAGCAAAAAATCCCAGTTTACTCAGCGATCGCTCATCGACTACAGAGCTTGAGGGAACAGACTTTCGAATTGGGCATTCGACCAGAACATATTACCGTATTGCCGCCAGAATCTTCCTCGGGGATTATTCTAATCGTAGACTTAATCGAACCTTTGGGCAGAGAAACTTTGATTAAAGCTAGTTTGCCTCACTGTCCTCTAAACCTCAATCTGATTGCAACTCCTAACTGGCAAGGAAGTAAAGGCGATCTGTTAAAAGTTCAATTTGATGCAGACAAATTATTTCTCTTCGACTCTAATAGTGGCAAAACAATTATCGAAGGAGTCATAGGTAATTAATTATTGCCATTGCTCAAAATTAGAGAAAATCTAAAGTAGCTAGAGAAGTCGAGATAGCTTCTACTACACTTAACTATTGAACTGCTTGCTGAGACTACGAGAAATTTATGGATACTGCTAAACTTTGGCAACGCTACCAAGATTGGCTTTACTACGACAAAGATTTAGAGTTTTACTTGGACATTAGCCGGATTAGCTTTGACGATGGCTTTGTCAGAGAAATGAAACCTAAATTCGAGCGGGCATTTAAAGCGATCGACGCTATTGAAGCAGGTGAAATTGCCAATCCAGACGAAAACCGGATGGTCGGTCACTATTGGTTGAGAGACCCCGATCTCTCTCCTACTTCCGAACTTAAAGAAGACATTATCGAGACTCTAGACCATATTCTCGAGTTTGCCCAAAAAGTTCACAGTGGTGCAATTGCGGCGCCTACAGGCGGCAAATTTACCGATATTCTCTCCATCGGTATCGGAGGTTCGGCATTAGGTCCTCAGTTTGTTGCTCAGGCTTTAGCTCCCCTAGATGCACCTCTAGACATTTACTTTATCGATAACAGCGATCCTCAAGGCATCGATACGGTTCTAGCTCAACTTGGCGATCGCTTAGATACTACTTTAGTCTTAACAATTTCTAAATCGGGAGGAACCGCAGAAACCCGCAACGGGATGTTAGAAGTCGAAAAAGCCTATCAGGACAGAAATTTAGACTTTGCCGCCCATGCCGTCGCAATTACCGGTAGAGGAAGCAAATTAGAAGCGATTGCTAAAAAAGAAGGTTGGTTGGATATTTTTCCCATGCACGATTGGGTAGGCGGTCGTACTTCTGAATTATCGGCTGTAGGTCTAGTCGCCGCAGCGCTTCAAGACATCGACATCAGGCAAATGCTGGCAGGAGCCAAAGCTATGGATGCTCTCACCAGAAAACATGACCTCAAAGACAATCCCGCCGCTTTATTAGCTATGGCTTGGTATTATGAAGGAAATGGCAAGGGAGAAAAAGACATGGTTATCTTACCCTACAAAGATAGCCTCTTGCTGTTTAGCCGCTATCTCCAGCAGTTGGTCATGGAGTCTTTAGGCAAAGAACGAGACCTCGATGGCAACGTAGTCAATCAGGGAATCGCCGTGTATGGTAATAAGGGTTCTACCGACCAACACGCCTACGTTCAGCAGTTAAGAGAAGGGATAAATAATTTCTTCGTAACCTTTATCGAGGTGCTGCAAGACAGAGAAGGCGAACCAGTAGAAATCGAACCAGGAATTACTTCAGGAGACTATTTACTAGGATTTTTATTGGGAACTCGTAAAGCACTGTACGATAAGCAAAGAGAGTCAGTTACGATTACCATTCCTAAAGTGGATGAAAAAAATGTCGGTGCTCTAATCGCTCTTTACGAACGTACGGTGAGCATCTACGCTGCTCTAATTAATATTAATGCCTATCATCAACCAGGAGTAGAAGCAGGCAAAAAAGCTGCTAATTCAGTACTCAAACTCCAAGATCGCATCGTCGATATCTTAAAACACACAGAGTCTTCTCTATCCCTAGCCGAACTCGCAGCAACCGCTAAATCCGAAGACCAGATTGAAACTATTTATCAGATAATCCGCCATCTCGATGCTAACGATCGCAGTTTAATTGTTGAAGGTAATCTCGGTCAACCCAACAGTATTGTAGTTTCGTGGCAAAAATAGTCGCTCTGATGGTTTTGGGTAGTTGATAAATTACGCTTGCCAGATAATTTGACTGAGGAGCAAGCAAGAGTAAAAGCAGAAATGGTTGCTACTCGCTCCTTAGATTAAGTTCTGACTGCTCATAATTCTAGATTGTTAGATTTATCCTACTCGCTCTGCTTTTCGCCGTGTTCTAACGCCAGGTTCTGTAATAGTTTGTTACTTTCCTTAATTTATAGTCCCAAACTGCCGTATGATTGGGATTAAGCCTTTTTTTAATATTTGACAAAAATAAACGGAGGTTTCAATTTGTCTATCCCTCTATTAGAATACAAACCCAGATCCCAGAACACTCGTGTCGAAGGATTTGAAGTCGGCACTGACGACCAACCTAGAATTTATTCTGCGGAAAATTTGCTCTCATCAACAGAAAAAAACGAGTTGATTGATGCAGCCTATCGTCAGATGTTTTTCTACGCTTTTAAGAGCGATCGCGAAACTTTTCTCGAATCTCAATTACGCGATGGTCAAATTACAGTTCGTGACTTTATTCGCGGCTTGATGCTTTCTTCTACTTTTAGAAATAGCTTTTACGAGAAAAACAGTAACTATCGTTTCGTCGAACAGTGTATCCAACGCGCTCTAGGACGCGATCCCTATAACGAAAGAGAAAAAATTGCCTGGTCGATCAAAATTGCGACTTTAGGTTATGAAGGCTTTATCGATGCTCTTTTAGACAGCGATGAGTACATGGAAAACTTTGGTTACGATGTCGTACCTTTCCAACGCCGTCGCATTCTAGCAGGTCGTCAAGAAGGAGAAAGACCTTTTAATATTAAATCTCCTCGTTATGACGAATACTATCGGAGTATTTTAGGTTTTCCTCAAATTATTTGGCAAACCGAAGTTCGTCGTTTTACTCCCCAGGAACAACAGACCCGTCCGGGAAGTCCCGCTCTATATTTAAATATGGCGCGTAGCATTGGTTCTAACAAAGGCAATATGCCTCCTAGAGTCTCGGCAATGAATATTAGCTTGGACAAAGTTCCCTATCGCAAAAAATAATAGTTACGTTATACTATTTAACTGATTCAGCTAGAGAGATTGGAGATTAGCAGAGTAGTTTGGCATTAAAGCTAGATTGCGTTGTTAATTTGCGATCTCTCTTGGGTTAAGGAATTCTAAATAGTTGTAGGTAGACCCAAAAACTATAAAACTTATTGTCTGTGACCTGCTGCCTTTTAGCTTCCCTCAAGATCTACTTATTTATTCTGTTTCGCAGCACCTTTAACAGCTTGACAAATTCTGCGGGTAAAGGGGCGATCGCTTCAATTAACTCCCCCGATACTGGATGCACTAGACTGAGTTGACGGGCGTGGAGAGCCTGACCGGATAAATTGACCTTAATACCGCGACCAGAACTGTATAAAGGGTCGCCGACGATAGGATGTCCTGTATGGCTACAGTGAACTCGAATTTGATGAGTACGTCCCGTTGCTAAACAAAATTGCATTAAGGTGTAGTTGCCCAATCTTTCGAGAATTTTCCAGTGAGTGGTTGCAGCTCTACCGCCGCCATCTAAAGGAACTACAGCCATTTTTTTTCGGTCTACAGGATGACGACCAATAGGCAAGTCGATCGTCCCCTCGTTCGCTGTAAAGGAACCACAAACTATTCCCCAATATTCTCGGACTGCAGTCTTGGCTTGAATTTGACTTCGTAAATCTTGATGGACGCGATCGCTTTTAGCCACGACAATTGCTCCGGTGGTGTCTTTATCGAGTCTATGTACGATACCTGGGCGTTCTACTCCCCCAATTCCCGCCAGGCGATCGCAGCGAGCCAATAAAGCATGAACCAGGGTGCCTGTAGGATGTCCTGGTGCGGGATGGACTACTAAACCAGCAGGCTTATTAATAATAATTAGATGCTCGTCTTCATAGAGAACATCTAAAGGAATAGTTTCTGGGGTTAGATTTAGCGGTTGTGGTGGGGGAATGGTTAGTTTTAGGCGATCGCCAGTAACTAACTTAGTTTTTTTGCTGGTACATACTTTACCGTTGAGGTCAATCTTGCCTTCCTCAATGAGTTTTTGTAGGCGCGAGCGAGAAAGATCGGGTAGTTGTTGCGACAGCCAGCGATCGAGGCGATCGCCCCTTGCTACTTGTAAATTAATTTCTTGAATAATAGTTGGTACATTAAACTCTACTGTTCCTATGTTTCCATTTTAGAGAAAATGGGGAGGGAAATAACCGAACTGAAAACTAAGCTACCTAGGACAAACTAGAGTTTACAATAAATAATGTTATTAAAACTTTCTTAAAAGAGCTCATTTACATTCGAATTAGCTAAATATCAAAATTCAATCAATTCTGATGATCGACACTACAAAATCTATTTACACCGATAGTCAAATCTCTGCTTGGCTACGAGGTTTATATACAGTAGCTTGGGCAGATGGAAATTACGACCCAGAAGAAGAAGAATTAATCGCCCAATTGACCAAAGAATTAGCCGAAATTGACGATATAGACGGTCTCAAGCCAATTAATCCCCAGGAATTGGCAACTGCTTTGGGAAAAGAATCCGAAACCGCGGAAAACTTTCTCAGAACCGCTGTACTGGTAGCTGTCGCCGACGGGGTTTATTCTACTCCCGAATACAAACTGCTCTATCAGTTTAGTGAGGCTTTAGAAATTAAAGTAGAGGCACTCAAATCTCTAGAACAAACCCTCTATCATCCAGAATCGCAAACAAGCTCCACTGCATCTCCTTTATCTCCACCTTCTCACGATAGATCGAAAAGTCGTCCAGATTTACTCCATCCCGTTAAAGACTGGCTAGACGACATGGAAATCAAAGATCCCCGTCTAGCTCGTTTCGTGTGTAAGGTAATTCCGCCTCAATGTCCTTTTGAGAGAGACATTAATCTTTTTGGGCGTACCATCGCTCATATCCCGCCGTTGTGCAAATTAAACCCACTTTACGAACAATTTACAACTTTACGCTTTCGTTCACTATCGTATTTAGCAGATGAATGCGGTGAAGATATTAGTGAATACATTCAGTGAGTAAGGCAAGATAAACGATGTCTAGCGTTGCTGAATCAAGGTACGATAATTGACACCAAAGTAAGAAGTAGGAAGAAAGAAGTAAGAAGGCAAAAACTTTTCTCTTCTTGCTTCAAACTTCCAGGCTCGAACTTTTCTTATCGTTACAAAACGCAAGTTTAGTTGAAATTTCTACTGTCTGTTTACTTTTTTAAAGGTTTGTAGCCAGTGCCTCTGTTAGAGGATGATTGCCATAAAGCAACCCTACTTATAGCTACAATTTTATACTACATAAAAATTTTATAATAATACTAAAATTATTTTTTAGAATGAGTTAACATTTTGCTTAGACAAAGTGTATTTTTTTTTGAATCAAAGATTTAATCTTGGAGCATCGGTCAGCTTAATCTAGCGAACTTTGCCCGATCGAAGGTTGGCTAGAGCGGAGGATCCAAAATTCGGGGCGCACTTCTTATCTTTATATTTAGTGTCTTAAATAGAAGTAAGAAGGGGAGATCTCTCAATCCTAGCCCTTCAGCTAACTTCGTCAGCTTTGAGAGAAGACTGAAGAGGGAACATTTGCCTGCAATGTCTAACTCGACGGAATTCTCAACGATACCAGTTTATTTCAAACGGTCTGCTTTTTGAGTGGAGACATGGCAAATGAAATATTTATTTAATTCGATCGCTTTTAATACTATTAGGAGAGCGATCGAATATCCAGCAACAGTAAATAAAAATAAAAGGGTCAATTCTTCCCATTTTAAGGTTCTTAGCAGCAATAGTATTTTGATGCTTTGCGATCTCATTGCTATTTTGAGATCGATGCCAAATCTTTCAGAACGTCAATTCGACGAAAGATTTTTCAGAGACAATTTGAGGAAATGGAGTAATTGTTAGAACGAAAAATATACCTTTTCCCTTTCTCCTTTACCCTTTAACCATCTACACCATTCAAGTTTCAGAATTTATCGAACTGACGTTTTCAGAGGTACTGGTAGAAAGTTGTAACTTTTCTACTCAGCAGGTTTGTGAAAATTTGAGTGGGATCTAGAGTGAGGCATATCCAACCAGCGACTCGAGCAATGCCACGAGCAGGTAAGTGCTCGATATTTAAATCCTTGGAAGAGAAACTATGGAAACAATTACTGCTGCTATACGAGAACCAATTGTTACCTTTGCGTTACTTTTGGCTGTAATTTTGCTAGTGCCTCCTGTATTTGAAAAACTGCGGTTACCTGGATTAGTGGGATTGCTAGCAGCAGGAGTCGTATTGGGCTCTAGCGGACTGGGCTTTCTCAACAGTAAGTCGGAAACTATGGTACTGCTTTCAGACATTGGTAAGATTTACCTCATGTTCGTAGCGGGACTAGAAATCGATTTAGAGCAGTTCCGCAGAACTAAAAATCGCTCTCTTGGTTTTGGGGCGGCAACTTTTGCCATACCTTTAATCGCAGGAATTTTAGTCGGACGCTGGTTTGATTTTGGCTGGAATACCTCGGTGTTAATCGGTTCGTTGTTAGCTTCTCATACATTGCTGGCTTACCCAATTGTCCAACGGTTAGGAGTGGTCAAAGATGAAGCAGTCACCGTTACTATAGGAGCGACAATTTTTACTGATATCGGTGCTTTGCTAATGCTAGCAATTTGTATAGGAGTCAATCAAGGTAATTTTACTGCTTTTGACTTGGCAAAGCTATTTATATCTTTGATTATCTACGCTTCGGTAGTCTTATTTGGCTTGGATAGTTTAGGCAGAGCATTTTTTCGTCGCTCGAAACAGGGGGGGAATCAGTTTCTCTTCGTGCTTCTCGCCGTATTTCTCTCCTCTGTAACTGCCGAATTAATTGGGATTGAAAAAATTGTCGGTGCCTTTTTGGCAGGATTGGCGGTTAACGATGTGGTTGGCGAAGGTGCAGTAAAAGAAAAAACTGAGTTTTTTGGGTCGGTTTTGTTTATCCCGATCTTTTTCGTGCAGATGGGATTGCTGCTCGATCTCCAGGCTTTTGAAGATATCTTTCGCTCGGTCGGTATTCCTCTGTCAATTTTGGCTGTTTTAATCGTCAGTAAGTTTTTAGCCGCATATGTAGCTAAGATACTTTATCGCTACAGTTGGCAGCAAACTTTGACTATGTGGTCGCTATCTTTGCCTCAAGTGGCCGCTACTCTAGCTGCAGCTTTAGTCGGGTTTCAAGCCCAAATTATTAACGAAAGAGTTTTCAATAGCGTTATCTTGCTCATGCTGGTGACCGCAGTTGCAGGACCGTTAATTACGGCTCGGGCTGCCGAAAGGCTAACTTTTACTTCAGATAGCGATCCCGAATCTGAAGCAGATAGTTTGTCTGGCAACGTCGAATCGGTGCGAGTAGTCGTCCCCGTCTACAATCCTCAGACACAGCGTTACTTATTAGAATTAGCATCTTTACTAGTTCAAGGTGAAAAAGGTGAAATTATTACTCTAGCGATCGCCAAAGCGCAAGCTCGTCTCGACTCTCCTCAATTAGATAAAGCGGTCGAACGCAGTCAAAAACTGCTGACTCAAGCCAGAGAGATTGGCGAAGAATTAAATACTACCGTCAGATCGGAACTGAGAATTGATTATGATGTAGCTCAGAGTATCAGTCATACTAGCCGTGAAGTCAATGCCAATCTAATTCTTCTCGGTTTTGGATCTCGTAATATGCTTCAATATCGATTGTTTGGCTCGATCGCCGACAGCGTGTTGTGGTCGGCTCACTGCTCGGTTGCCGTAGCGCGTTTACTAGACTCACCATTGAAAATCAAACGAATTTTAGTTCCCATAGAAAATATGTCATCTGAGGGACTGCATCCACTGGGTTTAGCACAAAAACTAGCTACAACCCCAGGAAAGGAAATAACCCTACTCCACGTTTGTTCTTCGGGAACTTCTAAAGAGCGCAGAGAGAGACTGTATAGTCAATTACAGCAATTAGCTACTCGTTTTTCTGGCGAAACCACTGTAGATGTTAGAGTAACCGCTCAGAATTTCTATGTTATGGCAATTTTGAATGCCAGCCAAAACCAACAACTGGTAATATTGCGATCGCAACGTCAGCGTATTGGTGCCGATGGTTTGGCGTTAAATGCTGCCACTAAACCCCTATTGGAAAGTTTGAAGTGTTCGGTAATTTTGTTAGGAGAACCCTAGATTTGTCTTACTCTTGGAAATAAGCTTCCATAACTTGACGTACCAATGGTGCAGCCATAGAACTACCACCACCACCAGAGTGTTCGGCAAAAGCCACTACGACAATTTCTGGTTTGTCAAAGGGCGCAAAACCCCCGAACCAAGCATGAGATTCTCTCGGAGGAGCTTCTGCCGTACCACTTTTTCCGGCTATGGGAGGTAATTCTGGGACGTTAAGTCTACTTCCCGTACCGTTAGTTATCACTGCTCTCAAACCTTTTCTCAGGGTGGATATGGTTTCTGGCTGAAGATTCAAGCTTACTTTTTGCTGTTGGTAAATTGGATTGTCGGCTTGTAACAAATGTGGCTGCACTTTATAGCCGCCATTAGCAACTGCGGCAAACATTACCGCCACTTGTAATGGAGTTGCTAGAGTAAAACCTTGTCCGATGGACATATTTACGGTATCTCCTACAGTCCAACCCCAATCTTTAAAGTTACGGCGTTTCCAAGCATCATCTGCAATCAACCCAGGGGTTTCTCCATTGATTTCTATGCCGGTTTTTTCTCCAAAACCATATAGCCGTGCCCATTTAATCAAAGTTTCACCACCGACTCCTCGCCCGATTTGACCGTGAAAAGTATTGCTACTCCAAGCCAAAGCCGTCACATAACCAATCGTACCAAAGCCCGCTTTATTCCACTCGCCAAATCTCGTTCCTCCTACGGATAAATAAGCACCAGTGTACAACAAAGTATTAGAAGGATATTTACCAGATTCTATTCCTGCTGTAGCGGTGACAATTTTAAAAGTAGAAGCGGGGGGGAAGCCCCGTAAAGCTAGATTTAAGAAAGGATTGCCTTGAGCTTGTAATTCTTGCCAAATTTCAGGCGTAACGCGAGAGGAAAAAATATTAGGATCGAAACTAGGATAGCTAGCCATTGCTAATACTGCACCATTATTAGGATCTAGAGCGACGATCGCCCCTTTTTGCGTTCCTAGGGCAGCTTCAGCAGCTTGCTGCACTTTGGCATCAACTGTAAGAGTAATATCTCGTCCCGATCTAGCAGGACGTTCTCCTAAAAAGCTTAAGACACTTCCCGTTCCGTCGACTTCTAATTTTAAGCCGCCCCATTCGCCTCTGAGCAAGTGTTCGTAGGCAGCTTCTACTCCCATTTTACCCGTCACATCTCCCAGACGATAACCTTCTGGCTTCTTGAGGGCTAGTTCTTCTCGATCTAGTTCTCCGGTATAACCTAGAATATGAGCGGCTAGATTTTTCTGGGGATAATAGCGTACTTTGTCGATATCCACTTCTACCCACTGTAATTGAGGACGATATTCCTCGATCGCCGTTACTTGGGCGGGGCTAAGATTGCGAGCGATAGGAATTAAGCTAGGATAGTTGTAACCTGCGCTCTCTACTCGTTGCTGTAGCTCTGAAGCGGGAATTGCTAAGATTTGGGCGAGCAGTGCTTTAATCTCCAACCAATTTTCCTGTTTTTGTGCTTTAGGCCACAAATAAGCTGAGTGAGATAAGCGAGTTGTGGCTAAAATTTTTCCCTGACGGTCTAAAATACTACCTCTTACGGGAGGTTTGGGAACGATCCGAATGCGATTATTTTCAGCTTTAGCTAAGTTGATTTTTCCTCGATCTAGTTGCAAATAGCTCAAACGCCAACCAATACCGCCAAACAGTAGTAAGCTAATTGCTAAAATAATTGAAAGCGATTGATATTGTTTACCGACAGTAAGGCTATTTTCTCGCTCTTTTTTAGAATAAGAACCAATAGATGTCATATTAGAGTATCTAATAAATTTTGGGTGACGGCAAACGGTAACCTGAAAGATAAATTTTGCTAGCGAAGATTTATGCTATTTTCTACCCGCCTAACCTAACCCAAGTAAGCATTTAATTTGTTTAATAAACCATTTCATATATATAAGTTCAATTTTACTCAATATATTTCTCAATCGTCTTCTCTGAGTAAAGTCCTGGGGGACAATTGACTGCTATTAGAGGTTTCTAAACGGATCTAAGCTGGTCTTTTCTAATTTCTCGCTAAAAAAACTCAGTAACTCGGTTAAACTGGTGTCTGTTTTGGTTGGCGTTAACCGTTCGATTTGACGAACGTTTTCTAAAGTTAGATGTTTAAACACTCGATGCCGCAGAATATCTTGGGCGCGAGTGCTAAATCCAGCAATTTCTCGTGGAAAACGAGAGTATCTTTCTTTAGCGAAATTGACCATAAACCGAGTCATTTCGACCAGTCTAAATTTGGTTACCTGCTCTAAATCATTAGTAAGATCGGCAAGTTCGCGATTTAAAATTAACCTGACTAGATCGGGATTATCTTCTAACAGAATCAATACTCCTTCTTGAAGATAAGATTCGATGCCATCTATTCCCAAGGTACCGAGATCGGCTAGAGCAATAATTTGAGCTACTATCGAGTTGTTATCAATCGAATTGTAAAGGTATGGTTGATAAATCGAATATTCTGAAAAACTATAGTCTGTCTTACCAGCTAGGGGATCTCGTTCGCAAATAGTAGCGGAGATCGACTCTTGAATGGTTTCTAGATCGGAACTAGTAAATCTTACCGAATTGGGGACTTTCCAAGTTGATAATTTTCGATCTAAGTCCTGGATATATTTAATTAATTTGGCTATGGTTTTTGTTTCGCTAACTCCTACGGGGCGTTTTCTCGAAGTATGCAGTTGGCTCGACTCGATAAAGTTTTGTACCATATCATGGGCGATGGCACAAAGCTCGAGCAGGTTGTTAAGTCTACTATAGTCTAACGATTTTCTCTCTTCTTTTAAAACTGGTTCTATTGCCCCAAATATAAAATTAGCCCTACGTTTGACTGCTAATGCATGAGCTACAGTGTGATAGTAAAGCTGTTTGTTGACTGTCTCACTTGCGATTTGCTCTAAAGCATATCGTTCTACCAATCGAACCGTTTCTGCAAAGGTATTTGGTATTTTTCGCTCGGCATTGTCGACCATCAACAAAAGATTGGTTGAAATATTAGCAAAACAACAAGAGTCGAGGTAATATAGCGGTTTTTAAATTGATGAACTACACTTCGGTTAAAATCAATTTCGAATGCTCGCCTACCGACAAACTACACAACAGAAATTTTGGTTTGGGAACAAACTCGTACGTACTTTGTATATTTGAAATAAGTTATATAACAACTTTAAATTATACCTAAAAAATAAAAATAATCAACGATTGAGTAGTAGTAAAGAACGAAAATCGACATAATAGGGCGTAAGAAACACGCCCTAAATATATTCATAACTAACCTTGCCACATTTGTTTGAGAACTGTTTGTGGTTCGATATCCCCTATTTTGCCGCTAGATGAGTGAATAGCAATGCAGTTTTCGCTGGAGGGGGATAAATACTTAAGAGCTTCTTCCTCTCCTAGCAAGGCAACGGTATAAGTACCTACTGCTATGGCTAACTGCATGGGAGTACTATTGGTACATAAAATTACATTTGCTCCAGCAATAATGGCTGCTAGTTTTCCGATATCTCGTGGGGCGATCGCCATGAGGTTTTTACCCATAGACATCATCGACGTATTCCATTCTGAGTTTTCTGCGGTTTGCAGTAGTACTGCAGGTAAACCGGCGGCTTTGTGTTGAATATTTTCAATTATTTGCTGCCAACTTGCTAAAGGATAAGTATCCTCATCCCCTGAAATACCTACGTCTTCACCATAAATCAAAATATAACCGCTATCTTTGATGTTCAAACGCTGTTGCTCGGTTTCGGCCCAATCAATATCTTCTTTTGGTACGTTGATTTTTAGCGGAGGACAAGGGGTGTCGATCTGCAATCCTCGCAGCAAATCGTGATACATATGGGGCAAGTAGCCGTCGGGTTTGGGAACCACGGGATTAGAGAGATAAAAAGAAGAATTTCCCTGATAGCCAACCCGCGTGGGAATACCATTAAGCCACATTATCAGCTCTACTACCCACGCAGTACCCAAACTCAGAGAGGCATCGTATTCGCGATCGCGAATAATTCCTAGCAAGTTGAGATAATCGGCAAGACTGCTTCGGTCTCGATAGTCAAATATTAGAACATTGTCTACATTTTTGCAGACTCGATAAGCGGCTTTAGCGCGAGGTTCGACTAAAACGTCAATTGCGGCTTGAGGATATTGCTGTCTTAGAGTTTGCAAGGTTGGAAAAAAAAGAAGTTGATTGCCGACTCCACCGGGAACGAGGGCTATAATTCGCATTTTTAACAAGAACGCCTAAACCTTATTATTTTTAGCGCACCTTACTCCGCTTGCACCAAACGTAGCATTAGTTCGCTTCGTCAATTTTAAGTGAAGATAGAGCTAAACTAACTTATTTTTAAGGTAAATATCGTAAATACACTTACCAAATTCTACGTTAGTAACTAACTACTACTAATCCGTCGAGCAAATCGCAACTTAGCCGAGCGCGCTCGCGGATTTAATTTTCGTTCTTCATCTCCAGCCACGATTGGCTTTTTAGTAAGCACTTGAAATAACTCGCGCTCGCGATAGCCATGTTTGACAATCCGATCTTCTAAGCTGTGAAAGCTAATAATACCGATGATTCCTCCAGGTTTGAGCCAAGTCTGCGCTTTGTCGAGTAAACGCTCTAAAGATTGAAGTTCTTGATTGACTTCAATTCGCAAGGCTTGGAAGGTACGAGTAGCAGGATGAATTCTGCCATAACGATATTTACTGGGTACGGCATAGGCGATCGCTGCGGCTAATTCAGTCGTGGTTTGAAAAGGACGGGTGCTGACAATCCGTTTGGCAATGCGTCGGGAAAATCTTTCTTCTCCATACTGATAGATTAAATCGGCAAGAGCTACTTCTGTCCAATGATTGACAATTTCTGCTGCACTAAGAGTCTGGGAGCGATCCATTCGCATATCTAAAGGAGCGCTGTGGCGAAAACTAAATCCTCTTTGGGGAACATCGAGCTGAGGCGAGCTAACTCCGAGATCGGCAAAGATGCCATCGAATGATAAATCTTCGGGCTGGTAGTCGGCAAAATTTCCCTGCCAAAACTCCAGCTGTTGGGGGTAATAGTGGGACAATCTGTTTTTGGCTGCGGCGACCGCGATTTCGTCTCGATCTATGGCTACTATTTTTATTGCTTTGCCAGTATCTAGAAGGGCTTGACTGTGCCCTCCTCCGCCTACTGTAGCATCTAAATATTTTCCGTGAGGAACAATTTCCAATCCAGCAATTAGCTCTCGACTCAGCACAGATTGATGATTAAAATTTGTCATTACTATCTGTACTAATGGTTGCGCTTTTCAATTCTGAATTAAGTTTTTATAAACTTAGTCATTAAAAATACTAAATTAATTACGATCTGAGGTTAAAATTATAGTATAAAGCAGCAAAGGTTTTTACAACCAACCGCTTTTTTGACGCTCGTAAAGTTGAATTAACTAACTTCATATATGGAATTAAGCCAGCGTCCCAGTAAAGCTGACGATTCCCCCGCTCATAGGTGGGCTGGAATATTGGGAACAATAGTCGCGGTAATTACTTTAACTTTACCGCTTGTAATGATTGCTTACTATTCTCCTTTCAGTAGCAATGCACAACCCGTGCCGAATAGGATTCAATCTTTTCCCAGAGATTTAAATTAATATGAGCTAACTCAAGTTTCTCTACAACACAACTATTATTTTTATTTTTGAATTGGCTCTAGTCATTTGTTCTAGTCTTCTGACTCGCCAACTACTAGTTGCTGGTAATTTTTTGGCTGCTTTGAATTGAGTAATAAAATCTCAATCTGCTTCGGAAATATTACTATTGACAGTTCCTAACTGTTGGCGAATGTCATCAATTGCTAGATTTAGCTGGGCAATTTTATCCTCTAAGCCCTGACGAGCTAGTTCGATATTTTCTTCGGTGTTGAATTGAGCTTTTCCTTCTTGTAATACCGAATTATTATCTTGGGGTAATTGCTCTTTACGGGTTGCGAGTATGGTTCCTAAGATTCCTCCCACTACTCCTCCGACAATCGAACCGAGGACAAACCCACTGCCAAAACCATTACGTTGACTCATAATTTTTTTTACCTACTCATTTGAACGACCTAAAATACTAAAATACTACGTACCAAAAGCGCGATCGCCTGCATCTCCGAGACCTGGGACAATATAGCCTTTGCTATTAAGACCTTCATCAATAATAGCGGTATAGATCTCTAGTTTAGGATAATGTTCGCCGAGTTTTTTTAAAGCCGGAGGTGCAGCAACAATAGAAACAATGCGAACTAAATCTGCTCGAACTCCTCGACTAGTTATTTCCTGCATTGCTAGCATAATCGAGCCTCCCGTGGCTAACATCGGTTCGAGAATTAAAATTCTCGTCTGTGGTGAAAACTGAACGGGTAATCTATTTAAGTAGCAAGTGGGTTCTAAAGTTTCCTCATTACGAGCTAAACCCAGATGATAGATGGCTGCCAGAGGTAAGATGTTTTGGGCTCCATCTAACAATACTAAACCCGCTCTCAAAATTGGCACTACGCCGATGGGAATTTCGGGATTGACATAAGTGGCGCTACATTCAGTTAAGGGAGTTTGTACCATGGTTTTGAGAGTAGGCAACCAAGTTCTAGTCGCTTCATAAGTTAACCAACGCCCTAACTCGGTCATCGCGCTCTTAAACAGTACTGATGGGGTATTAGCATCGCGAGCAACTGCAAGCCAGTGCTCGATCAAAGGATGCTCGGGAACGTAAACGCGAAGTTGTAAAGTCATAGAGATCTATTTTTAAACCCAATCAGAGACCTCAGTTTTTTGCTCTCAGGCAAAATTGACTCGGCTATTATAGTCATTTCAAATAACAATGGAACACTTTTTCGGCTAAACCACTCTCATAGCAATAAATAGTTGTCTCAATCTAAATTGAAATGACTATAGTTCGAAAACTGAGACCGGAGCGACCGATTTAGTTAACCACAATCTGTTTTCTAAGCAGAGCGATCTCTGACCAATAATACCTCGTTTGAGGTCTAGATTCTAGCTCGACTAAGATTATCCTTTTTGGTGTTGTCCCTGACGTTATTAAAATAACGCTTGCCATAGCGAGCGTGGTAGGAATAGCGGTCGAATTCATTGGACTTAACGCCATTAATCACCATACCAAAAACTTTTTGTCCTGTAGCTTCTAAGGTTTCTAGAGCCATATCGGCACTCTCGCGATCGACTATTCCCGGTCTAGTAATAAACAAAATACCGTCAACTAACTTGCTTAGAGTAAGCACGTCTGCCGTTACGGGTAGGGGGGGGGCATCAATAACAATCGTGTCATATTCTCTTCGAGCATTAGCAACTAAATGTTCCATTTCTGAAGAATCAATTAAAGCTAGAGGATTAGAGCTAATTTTTCCCGTGGCAAGTACTTCTAGTTTTGCCATGGGTCGCGACACTGCTGTAACTAACTCTCGTTCGCCAGCTAAAATTTCTCGCAGACCGATTCGTCCGTCAATTTCCCATAAATGAGGTTGGGAAGGTCGCCGTAAATCTCCATCGATCAGTAGCACTTTGCGTCCTAGTTGAGCCATTGCTGCAGCTAAGTTGGCAGAAACCGTAGATTTACCTTCTTCGGGTACCGAGCTGGTAACCAACATTACTTTTGGAGCTTTTTTGACAGTGAGAAATTTTAAGTTGGCCTGAATCATCCGATAGACTTCGCTGCTGTAGGAATCAGGTTCTTCGCGAACGATAATTCCACCACGACCGTACATCGGATCGATACGAGTTATGCCCAAAACGTTGAAGGGAAATTTTTTCTTGATTTCGGCCACACTTTTGAGACTGCGATCCTGCATCTCCAGAAAAATTACCGACAGATTAGACAAAAATGCGCCCAAGATTACTCCTGATGCCAATAAAAGTAGCTGTCCCGAACTTCCGGTACGGGGAACTGCCGCTAGCTCTACTATTTCAGCATTACCGCTCTGTTGATTTTCAGCTAGTTCGACTTCCTGCAGGCTATCGAGTAAATTAGTGTAGGTTTTAGCCGATGTCTCTACCTGACGCAGTAGTTCTTGTTCTCTTTTTTCTAGACGAGGTAACTGTTTGGCTCTCTGTAAATAAGCTTGTTGATACTCGTATAGTGCGCTAACTTGTCTTTGCAGACTCAGTTCTTCAATTTTTAAATTAATAAAGGTTTCTAACTGATTTTCTTTGAGCTCGCTTCCTGGAAACACACCTTGAGAGACATTTACTCCCTGACCGACACTTTGAGCGATTAGCCCCTGCAGTTGATTGTTAAGGCTAGCTTTTTTTTCTTCTAAGCTAGCGATACGGGGATGATTATCTTTAAATCTTTGTCTTTCTTGAGCTAGTTGAGTTTCTGTTTTTGTCAACTGGTCGAGAATACTAGTGACCACAGGAGAACTTCCTAACTGATCGATGGCGATCGCTTGTTCGAGATTCAAGCCCAACTGACTCTGTAAGGCAGATGCCTGAGACTGAACTCCTTGTAGCTGAGAACCAGAAGTCGAGATCTGCTGATTGAGAGTACTCAAGTCTGCCACTAAATTCTTTTTCTCTTCTTTAATATCGACAATATTGTTCTTCGAGCGAAAATTTTCTAGTTGTGATTCGGCTTGGGATACTTTAGTTTCAACGTTGGGTAGCTGCTGATTGATAAATTCTTTGGCCGTAGCGGGTTCTGATTGATTGTTACGAATTTGCTCTCGAACGTAAACGTCCATGAGAGTATTAACTACATCTGAAGCTTGTTTGGGGTCGGGATCTCTATAGCTAATATCAACCACATCGCTACCCCCAATTAGATCGATCTTGAGCTTTTTTTCTAAATCTTGAGGGTCTACTGGTTCTCCTTCATCGTCTTTGAGTTTCAACTTGTCAATCACCTGTTGTAGCACTGGCTCGGAGGTAATAACTTCTATCTGAGTGCTGAGGGGAGTCTGGTTAAGTAGTAAAGGTTCTAAAGTTCCTACATTTTCTCCTACCACACCGGTTAAAGCTGCGGCGCTGTTCTGTTTGAAGAGCAATTTTCCTTCAGCTTGATAGGATTTTCTTTGTAAGAAGCTTAAGATGACTGCCGCTCCTATAGTAAGCAGAAAGATTGCCAGAGCAGGTTTCCAACGGCGTTTTACTTTGAGAAAATATTCGGTCAGATTTAAGTCTATAGAGTCTGAAGACTGGTGGGATTTACCGTTGAGGGAATTGTTGACATTAGGCTCTTGAAAATTATTGCTTGACATAGTCCAATAAATTTAGAACTTTTGAATATTTTAGTTTTTGTTTGCAGTCTTTTAGTATTGATACTGACATTTTTGTTGGGTTATATCATTTATTACCGAAAGGTAGAGTTCAAATAGCTATAATTTGAAAAACAGTCGACCAGCTTTACAACTACTTCATTGATAATTTGTTGGGGAACTTCTTGAGTTTAACTTCTGCTTACTTATTAGTATTTCATGGCAGCCGCGACTCGCGTTCGCTCTCGGCTGCCTCTCAATTAGCGCGGTTAACCGTCAAGCAACTAAATTCTAAAATAATCTTACCTCAGAGAAATGAGTTATCACCACAATCGCCGTTTTTAGCCAACAAAATCTCAGTAACTGGTAGGAGTTCTGTTAAACCCTTAGTGGATATTGCTGCATTAGAATTAGCTAGATTACCTCTGCACCAAAGCATTATTAAATTCGCACAAATAGCTCAAAAAAATGGCTACAAGCAAATAAAACTCATACCGTTATTTTTAGGTGCGGGTGTCCACGTTAGGCAAGATATTCCTCGGGAGATCGCTCGTGCCAAGGAGACTATTGGTGAAGCAATATCGATTAAATCAACTACATATTTAGGTGATTATACGGCAATGTCGCGTCTATTAAGCGATAGATTTATTCAATTATCTGGAGAAGGGCGAATTCTATTAGCTCACGGCAGTCGTTCGGTTGCAGGTAATGCCTCGACTCAAAGTCTGGCGACCCAAGTGCAGGCAGAAGCAGCATATTGGTCGGTTACTCCCAACTTAAGCGACCGCGTTAAAGCTTTAATTGCTGCAGGTAGATCGAAGATTGCCATTTTGCCTTACTTTTTGTTTACAGGCAAAATCTTCGAGGCGATCGCCAGTGAAGTAGAACGATTGCGCCATCTTTTTCCCCAGACAACTTTAATTCTCGGTAAGCCTTTAGGTGCGACACCAGAATTAGCCGCCTTAATTGCGGAGGTGATATCTCAATGAATCGAAAAAATATTTTGTATCCAGGAAAGGTTTATTTGGTAGGTGCAGGACCGGGAGATCCCGGTTTGATGACTGTTAAGGGTAAAACTTTATTAGAACACGCTGACGTAGTTATTTACGACGCTCTGGTAAGTGAGGCAATTTTGCAAACGATCTCTCCTCGGGCAGAAAAAATTAATGCCGGTAAACGTCGGGGTCGTCACTCCAAACTTCAGGCAGAAACTACTGAATTACTCAAGAAAAAGGCAAAGACTAATGCGGTCGTGGTGAGGCTCAAAGGAGGAGATCCTTTTGTATTTGGGCGAGGCGGAGAAGAAATGGCAGGTTTAGTTAGGGCAGGAATAGCGGTAGAAGTAGTACCAGGAGTCACTTCGGGTATTGCCGCTCCTGCCTATGCGGGAATTCCCCTGACTCACCGACAGTACAATTCTTCAGTTACTTTCGTTACAGGACACGAAGCTACGGAAAAATATCGTCCTCAAGTCAACTGGCAGGCGATCGCTATGGGTTCGGAAACAATCGTGATTTATATGGGGGTGCATAATCTGTCGAAAATTATTCCCCAACTGGTGGCTGGCGGAATGGGTTGGGATACACCGATTGCGATGATTCGTTGGGGAACGCGACCAGAACAAACTCAATTAATTGGCACTTTAGCTACAATTATCGCTCAAATGGCAGCAGTAGAATTTGAAGCTCCGGCGATCACCATAATTGGTAAAGTTGTTTCTCTCCATTCTCAACTCGTTCCCGAGCGACATAACAGTTGACAACTTGCTTTAAAAATTTATTTGTTGGAAGTTAAAATTAACTGATGTTTGCTGTTTTTTGGTTTATCGATGCTAATACTCAAAAACTTTAAGCTACCGGGAGTAGAGTTGGGACAAAAATTGCCCGTCCGCAGCTCGGGGATCGGCAAGAACGAGTTTTAGTCACACTTCGAGCAAACCGAGTTCCATCGGCATTGGAGATCGATTCTAGCTAAAGAATCATTGGAAATTAAAATTTAGTTGCGCTATATCAGAGCTAACTTAGTTTTTGAATTTATTTTCAGTTATTATTTTTCGAATAACTGTATTGGCAAAAAATGTTCTTCTTCCATATTTCGACAGTCCGAACTCAACTTTGGCTAGTTACAGGTGGTTAATTGTTCAATTGTGGCTATTGAATGGCATGATATTTATGATGAGATGAGTTTGATTGAAGCAAAATGAGTAGTAATACTTATGCTTAGCAAAACCGTTCATCAACGTCATAAGAAGAGTAATTGGTGAAAAAATTTACTATATAATACACAGTTACTAAGTTGCGGTCGTTGATGAAGTAAATGCTAGTCCAATCTCAATCAAAAAAATAATCTTTGAAGATTATTGAATTCTCTCGATCGACTAAATTTCGACCACATTTACAGTCTATGGGTTTTGCCGATTTATCTATTAGTGAAATAGCAGCAGAGTACGATCTTCCAGTGGAGAGGATTTTTGCTCTTTGCGATCGCTTGAATATCGCCTATAAAAACGAACGAACTTATTTAGCATTAGAAGATGCCAAAGCAGTTATTACCTCTATTCTTGCCGAGCGAGATAAATAATTTAAATACCTAGCTTGGGTTCGATAAGTTCCGCTCTGGCGATCGATAAAGCTCGATAAAGCAAAGCATAGATCTTAATTCTTGATGAGGTCGGAGTGCTGAATTTAGATCGAGAGCGATAACTAACAATTAAGTAAATACTCGTTAGTGGCGCAATTTAATTAATTATACGCCACGAACAACCCAAAACTTTTAAGGAGAACAATGTTGAAGCGATTATTATTTGCTGTTGTAGCAACTTTATTTTTTGCCATTCAATTTAACATCAATAGTGCTAATGCTGTCGATCTAGACGAAAGCATTCGCACAGTTAAACTAAACGAACAGGGAGATAAAATAGTTCTTTCTAATAAACAAGTTAAAGAAGGTCAAGAACTGTTTGTTAATAGCTGTACCTACTGTCATAAAGGGGGAAACACCAAAACTAATCCCAACATCAACTTAGGATTAGATGCTTTAGCTAATGCCGAACCACCGAGAGACAATATTGAAGGCATCGTAGATTATTTAAAACATCCTACTACCTATGATGGCGAACGAGACATCTATGAATTCCATCCTAATACTACTCGTTCCGATCTCTATCCGATCATGCGTAACCTGACCGACGAGGATTTAAAAGCGATCGCCGGACATATTTTGATTCAGCCTGATGTTCGAGGTTCTTCCTGGGGAGGCGGAAAAGCTTACTTTTAATTTATAGGTTAGAGGCATTTTCCGGAGCAAAGGAGAAGTCTGTAAGCAAAAATCTAAATTAAACAACTAAATTATTACAATTGGTTGTTTATAAAATGCTGAAAATAAACAAATAGAACTCTGGGAATTTGGTCTAACTCACGACTAAATTCCCATTATTTTAGGTTTTTTAAAGATATTTAACTTGAGGCGATTTTTTTCAAAGTATCCCTACCAAATGCAAAGGACCGTTACCACTAATTAATTCAATCAGTAAGGCGATAAAACCTAGCATTGCCAAACGACCATTCCAGACTTCAGCCGCACTAGTCATACCCCACTGCCATTTCTCCTGAGGATACATTTTCATATTTTTTGTTGGATGAACGATCTCGGCAAAAGTATGAGATTGAGAATTTAAAGATTCAATGACTAAATTTGCCAAAGAATCGATAAAGCCAGGATGAATATTTAAGGCAGGAACTCGCTGAAAATTAGTAATTCCTGCTTCCTGAGCTATTTCACGATATTCTAAATCGATTTCTTGTAAAGTTTCTATATGTTCGGAAACAAAGCTAATTGGTACTACTAGTAAATTTTTAACACCTCGAGAGCCTAATTCTTGTAAAGCTCCTTCCGTATATGGTTTGAGCCATTCGACAGGACCAACTCGACTTTGATAGGCTAAAGTGTATTCGTTAGGTCTATTGAGAGTCTGCATAATTAAACGAGTGCATTCTTCAATTTCACGCTGGTAGGGATCTCCTGCTTCTTCTACATAACTAATGGGAACTCCGTGTGCGCTGAAAAAGATATGCACTTCATCTGGTCGTTCGAATTTAGTCAATTCTTCGGCAATTAAATCTGCCATTGCCTGTAAATAGCCTGGGCGGTCGTACCAAGAAGTGATAACCGTGTATTTAATTTGCTGTAGAGTTTTATCTTTTGCCCACATCTCTTCGAGTAAGCGGAAACTCGAACCACTGGTGCTAATCGAAAACTGGGGATATAAAGGAAGAATCACCAGCTCTTCAATACCGTCATTTTTGATATGAGCGATCGCTTCTTCGGTAAATGGATGCCAATAGCGCATTCCAATATAAATTTTGGCTTCTTGCCCTAGTTCTCTCAGCTTAGCTTCTAAAGCTTTACTTTGTGCTTCTGTAATTCTTCTTAAAGGCGAGCCGCCCCCAATTTCTAAATAATTTGCCTGAGATTTTTTGGCTCTCAGGGTAGAAATCAACCATGCCAAAGGCTTTTGCAATGCTTTAACTGGCAGCCGAATTATTTCGGGATCGGAAAACAGATTGTATAAGAAGGGACGGACATCTTTGAGTTTATCGGGTCCGCCAAGATTGAGTAATAAAACTCCAACACGACCCATAGCTTTGATATTTTATATAAATTTTCACATTCTTTACTAATTTTAACAATATATCTTTTCTTGGGTTTCCATTTGTTTGAATATACAGAACTTAACTAATGACTGAAGCTATCTATGTGAGAAGATAAAAGCTTACAAACAATACGTGGATGAACTTTGAGCTCTGTAGGAGTGGCAAAATCTACTATCAATTACCTAAAGTTAGATTTCGTACTACTCAGTAGATTTATCCGCCTGATGGTTTTACGGTGTTGCTGTCTTTATAGAGATGATTTACTCAGAAAATAGAAATCTAAACTTAGCGATCGAAAATTACAGGTAAGTTGCTAAGCAAATTGCACTATGTTAAAACTTCGACCGAACTTGCCATAATTGCACCAAACTAGAAAATGAATCAATTTCTACTTTAAATCTCTATTTACTTTTAATATTCAGTCGTGTTTAAAACAAATTTGTTACAGCCAGATTTAATTCTTGGAGGAACGATAGTCGATCTAAATCCTCAAGTTTTTCAAGATTATCGAATTCGAGGTTTAATTTTAGACGTAGATGAAACTTTGGTTTCATATCAAAATAGTACAGTTTCTACCGAGCTACAACAATGGATAAAAGAAGTCAGAGAGATTGTGCCAATCTGGCTCGTGAGTAACAATATTAGTGAAAGTCGTATTGGTGGCATTGCCGACTCGCTCAAACTTCCCTATATTTCAGCAGCCCTCAAACCTTCTCGACGCAAACTAAGACAGGCCGCACGAGAAATGAATTTACCTGTAGAAAGTGTTGCCATGATAGGCGATCGCTTGTTCACCGACGTATTGGCAGGTAACCGTTTGGGAATGTTTACTATCTTGGTCAAACCGATGAGTAATTTGTCCCCCTTTGCCAATAATTTCTCGATTCATAACTTTGAAGCCTGGATTTCTCAGTTGTTAGGAGTGTCTTTGGCCGTAACGCAACAAAACTCAACAAAAAGTAAGTACTCGCAATAATGCTAAATATTAAAAAAATATTATGAAAATAAATTTAATCACTAAAATCTGGGACTATTTATTTAAATTCAAATGGGGTCAGCCGAGATAAAGACCCTAAATATAATAAAATTCTATAACTATAAAGCGTTACCTCTAGCTTTGGGGGTAACGCTTTATAATATGCAGCAATTCTCCAAAAACCACTATAATAAACCATAAAGTTTGCCGATAATTGTAAACTATCACGAATTAACTGCTGCGATATTTAAGTAAATGTATCGAAATACACGGCAATCAAGTCTCTGTTTGGAGTATAGTAAAGAATTATCTAAAACTTGATGAACGGCGAAACCAATCGAGCGATAAACAGTATTTTTAGCTGGCTTGGTAAAATTTACTGGGTAGCGATTATTTTATTGCTCCTCAATAGCTGTGGTTATTTAGCTCCACCCAAAGAATTAGCACCTTCAGGAGAAATAATTAAACAGGCGCTCGCTTTCGAACTAGAGGCAACAGAAGAAACTCTAGCACGACAATTAGACTTAGCATCTCCTAGCGTTAAAATCGATAATATTCGGATCGAAAAGTTACAGCCTCTATTCGTAGCTAAATTACCAACATATCATCTACAAGGAAAATATAATTTTAAACTTAAATTATCTCGTCGCCAGATCGAACAAAAAAATCGTGATTTTGACGTTTATTTACAGCGACAAGTAGAGGGGAAAACTTGGCGACTGTTGAGAAAAGATAAAACAACCAACAGTAGAGAATGGACTAGTTATTTGCTCCCTACATAAAAAATAAAGTAAACGATACTAAAAGATTAAATACCAAAAAGATTAAATACCAATATTTCTGGGTTTTTGGAATTTTATCTCTTGTTTACCTAGAAAATCAATGATTTCCCTAAACAAATTCGGATTAGAATACAAGTGCTAGAAAGTAATAATAATGTGTTAATCGTAGGGGCGAGTCAGGGAATCGGTCTGGGTTTCGTTCGTGCTTTACTTCAAAATGAGGCGATCGCCAAAATTCATGCTACCTATCGTCACGAAGCATCGGCAACAGAATTAATTGCTCTCGGTCAGAAACATCCCCAGCGATTGTTGTTGCTACAAGTCAATGTTACAGATGAATCTCAGATAGCCACAGCAATAAGGCAAATTAGCACCACTGCTAACCAACTGCATCTGGTTATTTACTGCGTAGGAGTATTACACGAAGGGAAATTAACTCCAGAAAAAAGTCTCAGACAGATCGATTCAAAGAACTTACTATATTATTTTCAGGTAAATAGTATTGGTGCGGTACTACTCGCCAAACATTTAATGCCCTTGTTACGACATGGCGATCGCAGCGTTTTTGCCAGCATTTCTGCCAAAGTCGGCAGCATTGGTGATAATCGTCTGGGTGGTTGGTACGGTTATCGAGCTTCGAAAGCGTCTTTAAATATGCTCTTGCGCACTACCGCGATTGAATATAGCCGGAGATGCCCTAACACAATTGTCGTTGCCTTACATCCAGGCACGACCGATACTCGCCTTTCTCGACCTTTTCAAAAAAATCTTCCACCAGAGAAATTATTTTCCGTAGACTATACGGTTAATTTACTGTTAGCGGTACTTAAAGACTTGAATATTAAAGATAGCGGTAAGTTCTTTTCGTGGGATGGTACTCTCCTACCTTGGTAGAGCAAGAGAAAATCTAGGAGATGGAGGATTTCTTATGGCTCGTGAATTGTCGCTCGTTGACAGTAGATTAAACACATCGACTATTAGCTATTAATAAGAAACAACTTTCCCCTCACTTTGGTCAAACTTTTCTTTTCCTAGATATTTTCTCTCATCTCATAGTAAAAAAACTACCATTTAAGCAAATTAAACTGTTCCATATCAATAGTTTCACGGTTACGGTAGATTGCTAAAACAATTGCCAAACCAACTGCGGCTTCAGCAGCAGCAACGGTAATCACGAAAACGGTAAATACTTGTCCTTTGATGGCACTGGGGTCTAAATAATTAGAAAATCCCATTAAGTTGAGATTGACTGCATTGAGCATCAACTCGATTGACATTAACACCCTAACAGCATTGCGGCTACTAATTAAACCATAAATACCAATACAAAATAATGCCGCAGCCAATAATAAAAAATATTCAATTTGCACTGTCTCTATCTCCTTTAGTTTAAAAATCTTGCCTAATTTTTTCTATTGCAATTTATTTACTTTCATCGCTGGCGCGATCGCCAGAAGCAACTAACTCCCGGGGACGTTCTGGCAATGTCAGGCTGGTAGATACAGTTTCTTGTATCGATACGGTATCGGGAATGAAATCACGACGGGCAAGAATAATCGCTCCTACCATCGCCATCAGTAATAGCACTGAAGCTAGTTCGAAAGGCAATAAATAATCGCTAAAAAAATGTTCGCCAATTGCTACAATTGTATTGTCTATTACGGCTGGAGAAGTACTGGCAAGTGACCAAGGGGTTACCAAAACCATGGTTCCTAAGAGGGCAAACAATCCGAGACAAACTACTCCAGTTGCTAGTTTGCGAATCCAGCGGCGAGGAAGCTCGGAAAAGTTTTCTTGCTTGTTTACCAACATAATGGCAAACAAAATTAATACGTTGACCGCACCGACGTAAATCAGAATTTGAGCTGCAGCTACGAAATCGGCGTTAAGTAAAATATACAAACCAGAAATGCTAAGAAAGACTCCTGCCAATAAAAAAGCTGAGTGAACGATATTAGAGAGCAGAACCACTCCTAAAGCTGCACCCAACATCATCACCGCTAAAATACCAAAAGCAACTATTTGAACTCCTTCGGCTAAATTCACGCTTGTTCTCCTTAAATTTTGTCTAATTGACCGACGGTCACTACTGTCTTCGTTTCGTCTTAGCGAGTTACCTAGTTCGGAGGATGGCTAACACGAGTTCTCTAGCCAAAAAGGTCGGCTAAAGATGGCGAGGAAACCTTAACAGATGCGTCCTCAATGCTCGCCGGATATTGTCTCCTCTTACATAAATTTAAGTCACAGCCCCTTACGTTGATGATAAACGTGGGAAAGTAATCTGTGACCGATTTTATCTTCTACTTCTGCTCTTTTTTGAAACGATTGAGAAATTTTAGAGGGATGAAAGAACGAGCGCTCGCGTTTTCGATCCCTCATCTTCAAACTTAGTGCTTACCATTTACTCACTGGCTGCTTCTTCTTTTTCTTTTGGTTGAGAAGCTTCAATTTCTTGCTGAATTTCTTCAGGTCGTTTGCCAGCACGCTGCGAACCAACAGGTAATCCATGGGCTTCAACTATTCCTTTAGGAAGGTAAGCCATTTCTCGTAAAGGTTTAACCATTGGGTCTTGTGTTACTTTGTAAGGCAAGCGTCCCAAGGCTACGTTATCGTAGTTGAGTTCGTGGCGATCGTAAGAAGCCAGTTCGTATTCTTCGGTCATCGAGAGACAGTTGGTAGGGCAGTACTCTACGCAATTACCACAGAAAATACAAACGCCAAAATCAATACTATAGTGATTGAGTTTTTTCTTCTTGGCTTGTTTATTAAACTCCCAATCGACTACTGGCAGATTAATCGGACAGACGCGCACGCAAACCTCACAAGCAATACATTTATCGAATTCAAAGTGAATTCTACCGCGATAGCGTTCGGAAGGAATGAGTTTTTCGTATGGATATTGAACGGTAACGGGTCGCCGTTGCATATGGTCAAAGGTAACAGAGAGTCCTTGACCGATAAATTTTGCTGCTTGCCAACTTTCTTTGGCGTAATCTCCTACTTGTTTGAGAATGTCGAACATAATAAATAATAATCTGATCGAGTTAATAACCTACAAAATGGGGTTAACCGCCGAATGCTATAGGAAAAGATAATTTTAGAGCGGCAGTAATCAAAAGATTGGCTAGAGAAACTGGTAATAAAAATTTCCAACCGAGATCTAGTAGTTGGTCGATTCGTACCCGAGGCACTGTCCAACGTAACAGGATCGCGATAAATACTAGAAAATAAGCTTTAATCAAGGTCATAGTAATGCCCAAAGCAGCAGTTAATACTTGCAGCCAAGGTGTAGTTTCACTAACACCCAGCCAATCAGCCAAGCTATTCAAAGGCACTATAAATTCCCAACCGCCAAGGTAGAGAACGGCAAAAATTAATGCCGACAATACTAGGTTGACGTAAGAACCGAGATAAAACAAGGCGAACTTCATGCCGGTATATTCGGTTTGATAGCCAGCAACCAGTTCTTCTTCTGCTTCTGGCAAATCAAAGGGAAGACGTTCGCATTCGGCTAGAGCCGCGATCCAAAAAACAATAAATCCTACGGGCTGCCGCCACACATTCCAGCCTAAAATACCGTAGCCAGATTGTTGTTCGACGATATCGATGGTACTGAGACTATTCGACATCATCGCGATCGCCAGTACGGAGAGAGCTAAAGGAATTTCATAACTGATCGATTGGGCTGCCGCCCTCAAACCACCGAGCAAAGAATATTTATTGTTGGAAGCATAACCAGCCATTAACAATCCGATAGGAGCAATACTGGATAGAGAAATCCAGATAAAAATACCGACGTTTAGATCTGTGATTACTAGGTTTTGTCCAAAAGGCACGATGAGATAAGACAGAAACACTGGCACTACAACTAGTACGGGACCTAAGGTAAATAGCCAGGGATCTGATTTAGCAGGAATCACATCTTCTTTGAACACCAGTTTGATGCCATCGGCTACTGGCTGCAAAACTCCTAAAGGACCAGTATATTCTGGACCGATACGTTGTTGTGCTGCGGCAGATATTTTTCTCTCTAGCCAAACTACTACTAAAACTCCTACAGTGGCACCGATAATCATCAAAATCATCGGTAGGGGTAACCAAATTGCTTTAGCTAAGTCGGAGGGAAGTCCAAATTCTCGTAGAGTCTGGATAAATCTTCCTTGTAGGTCAATTCCTAAGTTCATTGTGGTATGTCGTGTTAGATTAGGGCAATATAAATTTGATGCAGCTTATTTTTATCAGAGAGACTGCATCGTAGAATGACGGAGCTGGCTCTGACTTCGTAAATTTTTTTTACACTGCTCCATGCTAAGTATATCGTCGTCTGCCAACTAACCTAATTATTTATCCTAGTAGTTTCTACTTATTATTCTAGTTCGATTTTCTAGGTTTCCAGGCAACGGTTTTAAGACCGAGCGATAAAAAGTACACTTGAAGTTAAAAGTTTAGAGTTTACAGTTGATAGTTCTCAGCTAAAAACTTTTAGTGCCAAACTTTGAACTCCGAGCGTTTCTTGTCGCCTATTTGTATTAAGTCAGGGCTTCTGCGGTGTTTGGTGAGTCTGCTAGTTCTGCTAGTCTTTCCTGTTGATCTTGAGAGATGCAGGATTGAATGATAGTTTCGATATCTCCTTCAAGAGCATCGGCTAAAGTGAAGTTTTGTCCCAAACGATGATCGGTAATACGATTATCTTTATAGTTATAAGTACGAATTTTTTCAGACCGCGCTCCCGTACCTACCTGCGATCGCCGCATACCTCTCACTTCTTGCTGCTGTTCGGCAAGTTTCATTTCGTAGAGTTTGGCGCGTAGAATTTGCATGGCGCGTTCGCGGTTTTGTAATTGCGATCGCTCCTCCGTACAGAAAATTCTGATCCCGGTTGGTTTGTGATATAAATCGACGGCAGTTTCAACTTTATTGACGTTCTGTCCTCCAGCACCGCCAGAACGAGCGGTTTTCACCTCGATATCGGCTGGATCGACTTGGACTTCTACGTCATCTACTTCTGGCATTACCGCTACGGTTGCCGTAGAAGTATGAACTCTACCTCCAGCTTCAGTTAGGGGAACCCGTTGCACGCGGTGTACTCCAGCTTCAAACTTAAGTTTACTATAAACCGAGTCTCCTTGAATCTCCAAAATTGCCTCTTTAAAGCCACCCATATCTGCCAATGACTCGCTCAGTAGCTTGACGTTCCAATTTTGAGATTCTGCGTAACGGGAATACATTCGCACCAGATCTCCTGCCCAAATACTGGCTTCGTCTCCACCAGTACCAGCGCGAATTTCTAACATAATATTTTTGTCGTCGTTAGGATCGCTTGGTAAAAGTAGAATTTTTAGTCGCTCTTCGAGTTGTTCGAGTTTGGCTTCTAACTCTTCTACTTCTAAAGTTGCCATTTCCTTCATTTCGGGATCGCTAGCTTCGCGATAAATTTCTTTAGCTCCGCTTAACTCTTCTGTAGTCCGTTGCCATTGTCTAAAAGCATTGACGGTTTCTTCTAGTGAAGAGCGAGCTTTAGCAATTTTTTGCAGTTCGTCAGGGTTAGTAGCGATGTCGGGATCGGCTAAACGATGGGTTAATTCTTTAAAAGTTTGTTCTACAGATTTAAGTTTTTCTAATAAATAGGCTTCTGCCATGACCTAAACTCCTGAAAATTTATGAGGGAAATTAGAATAAAACAAACCCAGCAGTTGAAAAAACTAACTGCTGGGTTAAAAAATCGCACCAATTGCTATTTTTTATTATCTTTCTGGTCAGAATTGGAATCGTTACTAGAATCTAACATCCCATATTTACGTAAAAAGCGATCGACTCTACCTTCAGTGTCGATAATTTTCTGCGTACCCGTATAATAGGGATGATTCCCTGACCAAACATCGACATGGATTTCTGGCTGAGTCGAGCCTACAGTCATGACAACTTCTCCATTACAGATGACTTTGGCTTCTGGATACCAGGTGGGATGAATATCGGGTTTGGGCATTTTTTCCTCTACTAAGTTCTGCTGCTGTAGTAAATTCGAAGTTATTGGTAAGATTATCGTTTGGAGAATTGAGGAGCTTTACGAGCTTTATGTAAACCGTATTTTTTCCGCTCTTTACAACGAGGATCGCGAGTGAGATAACCTTCAATTTTGAGCGGCTGGCGGTTGTTAGGGTCTTGTTGACACAAAGCTCTAGCTACTCCTAGTTTAACAGCATCAGCTTGACCGGTTAAACCACCACCATTAGCATTGACTAAAATGTCATATTCATTTTCGAAACCTAGAGTTTCTAAAGGAGCTTTGATTGCGGTTAAGTAACCAGGAATGCGGCTGAAATAATCCACACCGGGTTTGCCGTTAACCACTAAGTTGCCTTCTCCAGGTACGAGGCGTACTCTGGCTATCGCCGATTTCCGCCGACCGGTACCCCAGTATACTGCCTTGTCTTGAGTTGCTGTTGCTTCCATTAGTTATCTCCTGCGGGAATAGTATTAATGTTTAGAGGTTCTGGCTGCTGTGCTTGGTGAGGATGTTCTGCACCAGAATAGACTTTGAGTTTGGTAAACAATTTGCGACCCAAAGCATTTTTAGGCAGCATTCCTTTGACTGCTTTTTCCACGATGCGATTGGGAATTCGCGTCTGTAGCTGGTCGAAAGTTTCGGTTTTCATCCCGCCAGGTCTTCCAGAGTGACGGCGATATAATTTTTGCTCGTTTTTTCTGCCGGTAACGACTACCTTTTCGGCATTAACGACGATTACGAAATCGCCAGTATCCATATGAGGGGTAAAAGAAGGTTTATTTTTGCCTCGTAGGATCGTAGCAATTTCTGTAGCCAATCGTCCTAGACGCTGTCCTGCCGCGTCGACTACGTACCATTTCTGGCTGAGAGTTTCTGAAGTAGGTATAGGTGTTTTATTCATCGACAAAATTTAACAAATAGTAATTTCGAGATTGTTTTTATATAGATTATTATGTTTTGTCTGAGTAAGACTGCGGTTGGAACGGTGAAAAACCGCTACGAATGCTGAAGCTCTATCTTCGGTAAATGCCCAACAAGTCGATCTCAAAAGTTAGGTCAAAACAAAACTGGGCTGAGTATCGAACCACACTCGTTTGGGAAAGGGATGATTTGGATAACCGACTCTTAACAAACACAACCCTTTGGCAGGGGCAGAATATTTGACTAAGTCCCGTCGTCTCTCGCGCCACAGTCGATTAAAACTTTCTAGCGATCGTGCTTGAGTTCCCACCTCCACCAGCATTCCTACTAGCAGACGCACCATACCGTACAAAAAACCATCAGCCTGAATTTCTATACAGAGAATAGAATTATTCCGATAACATTCGGCAGCCTGAATTTCTACCCAAGAATGGTTTCTCGAAGACCCCGCTCTTCTAAATGCTGCTAAATCGTGTTTTCCCACTAGAGGAGCGAGAGCAGCTTGAATTAGTGATTCTTGTATCTTAGCGTGATAGTAGTGCCAGCTCAAGCTACTAAGGAATAAGTTGGGAAGTTTGTCGGTATAAATTGTATAGCGATAACGCCGCCAAATCGCCGAAAAACGAGCGTGCCAATCAGGCAGTACCCTGGCTGAAGCTCTAACTAATATACCTTCAGGAAGTTTGGTATTGAGAATTTTCGACCATTTGTCAGGGGGAATCGGTCCCGTATAATCGAAATGTGCCACTTGTGCGGCCGCGTGTACTCCAGAATCGGTTCTTCCTGCACCGTGAACGTTCACGGGTCGACCTACTACTGAAGCGATCGCCCGTTCGAACTCTGACTGGATGGTACTGCGATCGGGTTGTCGCTGCCAGCCAGAATAATTTGTCCCTAGATATTGAATTACTAGAGCGATCCGCTGTTTTACCAATTGAGAGTCAACTGAGCTGACAACCATCGAGCGACTAGACTATACTAATTCAATAATTGCCATTTCAGCATTGTCCCCACGTCGGTTTTGAGTTCTCACGATCCGGGTATATCCTCCCTGGCGGTTGCCGTACCGGTCTCCAACTGCTTTAAATAATTCGCCAACTAGTTCTTGGTCGTAAAGATATCCCGCTGCCTGTCTTCTGGCAGCAAGGGAACCGTCTTTGGCTAGGGTAATCATTTTATCTACTTCGCTACGTACTGCTTTAGCTCGAGCCTTAGTAGTTCTGATTTGACCGTGGCGGATAATTTGGGTTGCCAGCGAGCGTAACAAAGCTTTTCTTTGGTCGGCTGGTAAACCTAATTGAGGTACTTTACATCGATGACGCATGATTGATAAGTTTAATCTATATGGTTTTACTAGTTTTTTCTTGAGACAGAGTAATGCCCAAGCGTTTTTGCAGGGCTTCAATAACCTCGTCGGCAGATTTTTGCCCGAAATTTTTGATTTCTAAGAGGTCTTCTTGAGTATAATCGAGTAAGTCGGATACCGAATTGATTTGCGCCCGTTTGAGGCAGTTATAAGCTCTAACCGATAGCTGTAATTCTTCGATAGGTATTTGGCTGGTAGGATCTTCGTCTTCTACGTAATCTTCTTGAATTTCCTCTAAAGTCAAATCTTTAAGAGGATTGAATAAATCGACCACGATACCTGCCGCTTGAGACAGAGCTTCTTCTGGTTTGATGCTACCGTTAGTCCAAATCTCGATGATTAACCTTTCTTTAATCCCGCTGCCGTCGATACGAGCAGTTTCAACACTGTAGTTGACCTTGGTAACCGGCATGAATACCGCATCAACCTGTAAAAAATCCAGAGAACTACCCTCTTCGCGTCCTTTTTCGACGGAGCGATAGCCTTTGCCTTTTTCGACGCGGAACTCCATTTCCAAGCTGGTTCCCTCGGCGAGAGTAGCGACATATTGGCTAGAATCTACTGTTTCTATTCCATCGGGCAGCACGAACTGAGCCGCAGTCACCGTTCCCGGTCCATTGGCAACCAAGCGTCCTATTTCTGGCTGATTGGAGTGGCTTTTGAGGACGATTTCTTTCATATTAAGAATAATTTCTAAAACATCCTCCCTAACTCCTTCGATGGTGGCAAATTCATGGGTAGCAAAACCAAATTTGTGTTCTGGTTTATCCTTATCTTTAGCCATACCTCCGCCGATGCGAATTGCAGTTACCGCAGCCCCTTCTAAATTTGACAGTAATACTCTTCTGAGGGCATTACCCAAGGTCGTTCCCTGTCCCCGATCGAGAGGTTCTAAGACAAACTTACTATACTGATGCTGATTTTTGAGAGTTTTTGACTCTATACATTCAATTTGAAATTGCGCCACAGACCGATCTCCCTACTATTCGACAGCGATTGGAAGTTTGTAATGACCGAAATAACTTTGCCAATCGCTTGGCTTTCTAATTGTGTTGGTTGATAAGCTTATACCCTACGCCGTTTGGGTGGACGACACCCGTTGTGAGGTATTGGCGTAACATCGCGAATCAAAGTAATTTCTAACCCCGCTCCCTGGAGAGCTCGAATTGCGGTTTCTCGACCAGCTCCCGGTCCGCTAACCATTACTTCTAGCTGACGCATACCTTGATCGATCGCACTTCTAGCCGCACTGTCTGCTGCTGTTTGAGCTGCAAACGGAGTTCCTTTTTTGGCTCCTTTAAAACCGCTCGAACCTGCCGAAGCCCAAGACACCACGTCACCTCTAGTATCGGAGATAGTAACAATAGTGTTGTTGAAAGTCGATTGAATATGAGCTACTCCGTTAGGAACGTTTTTTTTAGATTTTTTTGCGCCGCTTCTTCTTTTCGGTTGCGCCATGGTACTCTATTATTTACTTAAATTACTATTACAACTAAGGTCAATTCGACTCCGTCTCGAAAAGACGGAACTTTCTTTAATTTGGTCAATTTACGTTGATGGTGAGGAAAAGTTAGTCTCTAAATATTTACTTTAAAGCCGAGCGCTCCAGCTAGCTTCTTGGTATTTTTGAGACGATAGTACCTCAATAACCCATATACTCTTTCACCGAGGGGGCTCCCCACTGCTTCCAAAAGCAACCGTAGCCAAGTAATCGATGACTGAGGTTAGCTGGAGGTAATTATTTATTTTTTCCCTGGAGCTTTTTTCTTACCTGCTACAGTCAAGCGTCTACCGCGACGAGTTCGAGCGTTAGTGCGAGTTCTTTGTCCTCTTAGGGGTAAACCCATGCGATGCCGACGACCTCGATAAGTACCGATATCAGCCAGGCGTTTGATATTCATGGCCTCCCATCGTCTCAGATCGCCTTCAACTCGATAGTTGTCTTCAATATAAGAACGCAGTTTGACTACATCTTCGTCAGCCAGGTCTCTAACTCTAGTGTCTGGATCGACTCCTGTTGCTGAGAGAATGTCTTGCGCTCTTGATAAACCAATCCCAAAAATATATGTCAGCGCAATTTCTATGCGCTTGTCACGGGGAAGGTCTACACCAGAAATCCGTGCCACGCTACTTTCTCCTTATCTTTTATGTTGGCGTACTACTATTAATTTTGTTCTTTAGCGATTTTTTTTGTCTATCCCTGACGCTGTTTATGCTTGGGGTTACTTTTGCAAATCACCATAACACGACCGCGACGACGAATGACGCGGCATCTTTCACACATTTTTTTAACTGATGGTCTAACTTTCATGCCTCTTTTGGCAACACTGCAAGCTTATAATTATATTTTATAATATCTTACTATGTCAAGAAATTATAGCTTTGGTATTTTACTGACGAACTCGACTATTGATTTTATTTATTTTTAAGGCGATAGGTAATTCTACCCTTAGTAAGATCGTAAGGAGTTAACTCGACTTTAACGCGATCGCCAGGTAAAATTTTGATGTAGTTACGTCTGATTTTGCCAGAAATATGAGCTAAAACGTTAAATCCGTTGTCAAGATCGACACGGAACATGGCGTTCGGAAGAGACTCTGTTACAGTTCCTTCCATTTCAATTAGATCTTGTTTAGACAATTTAAAATTTCTCCGCTATTGGGTCCAGAAATAGCTGACGGCAAAGCGCATGATTTGCAAGCTCGTCATTCCATCTCGATCGATATTTTTATCGTCCAATAGTTTATCTTACACTTTTTAGCCGTCTTTATCAAAAAAAGTGATTTTTGGCAAGAAAACGGTCGGCATCAACGGCTAAACACATCCTATTTGTGGAAGGGTAGAGGGACTGAGAATTTCAGGAATTGAGTTCTGTTTTTAATTAATCGATAAAATCCTTATTAGATAAGGATTTCGCAATTTAGATGTGTTTGCCCCATAGGCATCAGGAGATCGCCTTTTTCAAAGCCGCAGTTACCGCTTCCATTGAATCGTTGCCGTCAATAGTTTTTAAAGTGCTTTGTTTTTGATAAAAGTCAATCACGGGCATCGTGTCTCGACGATAGACTTCTAGACGACGGCGAATAGTGCCTTCATTGTCGTCACGACGCTGGCGCGAGAGTAGCCTAGAAATTAATACTTCGTCGGGTACTGCTAAATATAAAACGCGATCGGCAGCTAAATTTAATTGTGCGAGCAAACTATCCAAAAATTTTGCCTGAGCGAGATTGCGAGGGAAACCATCCAAAATCCAGCCGTGCTCGGTATCTGACTCTAATAGTCTCTCTTTAATCAAATTGAGAATCAGATCGTCAGGTACCAATTCACCACGCTCCATATAATCTTTGGCTTTATTTCCTAATGGAGTCTGCTGAGCAACAGCATTTCTCAGGATGTCACCGGTAGATATATGAGGAATCTCATACTCTTGGGATAAAATTTTTGCTTGAGTTCCCTTTCCCGCCCCAGGAGGACCTAAAAAAATCAATCTTTTTGTCATCTTAAAAAACTTGTGTCCTCCGGATTAAATAAATTTTGACAGTAGAGTTTTTTATTACTGCTTGACCATACCTTCATATCGCTGAGAAATTACATAAGTCTGAATTTGTTTGGCAGTATCGATGGCTACTCCGACTAAAATCAACAGAGATGTTGCTCCAAAACCGCTAAACACGGTAGTTCCTGCCGGGATCGCGCTTTCGACTAAAGTGGGTATGGTAGCTACTAGACCTAAGAAAATCGCACCCAAAAAAGTCAGACGGTTGAGAACTTTTTCTAAATAATCTCTGGTAGCTTTCCCGGGGCGAATACTGGGGATGGAGGCACCCATTTTTTTGAGATTTTGCGACATATCATCAGGATTGCTAATCAAACTCGTATAAAAATAGCTAAAAAATAATATTAGCAAGAGATATACGACGATATAGAGCCAACTACCGGGTTGGAGTGCCAGTGCAACACGGTTAATAATGTTCTTGGTAGTGCCATTGCCAGGAATAAATCCAGATAAGGAAGCTGGCAAAAACAAAACTGCCGAAGCAAAAATAATCGGCATTACTCCACCTTGGTTAAGTCTTAGAGGCAGATAATTAGTTCTCTCGCGGTAAACCCTTCTTCCCACCTGACGACGAGCCGAAATAATTGGAATGCGACGGGTTCCTTCTTGAATAAAGACAATACCGACGATCATTGCCAAAAAAACTAAAAGTAGGACGATGACCTGGGCAATGGCTTCTCTACCTCCCTCTTGAGCGTAACTTATGGTGTTGCCCAAGGTTTTGGGTAATACGGCGACGATATTGACAAAAATCAATAAAGAAGCTCCGTTACCGATACCTCGTTCGGTAATTAATTCGGAAACCCACATGACAAACATCGAACCCGCAGTCAAAGCGAGAACTGTTTCGGCAATGGGAAAAAAGCTTCTAGCAATGATGCCATTTGTTACTAGCAGACCTAAAGTAATCCCCAGACTCTGAATGACAGCCCAGCCCAGAGCTACATAACGCGTGATTTGAGAAATTTTCCGTCTGCCTGCTTCTCCCTCATTTTTCTGTAAATCTTCCAAAGAAGGAATGGCAGAGGCGAGTAACTGCATGATGATCGAAGCATTAATAAACGGTAAAATGCCCAGGGCAAAAATTCCCAGCGCTGAAATACCGCCCCCGGTAAAAATATCTAAAAAGCCGACAATCGAAGCATTGGTGGTATTACCGAGCAAATTGCCAAATCTTTGGCGATCTATTCCTGGAATGGGAATGAATACTCCCAAGCGAACTAGGACTAAAAGACCGATGGTAACCAGCAACCGACCTCTAAGACCTGCTGCTTGCGCCATCTGTAAAAAGGTTTCTTGTGCCGATGGAGTTTTTTCTCGAACCATAGTTATTTTTTTGGTGGTTAGGAGCTAGATAAATTTGCTAGGCGATCGCCCGTAGCACTTAGTTTGCCAACCGCGCTTTAAAATTGCGATCTAGATCTAATTTTTTCACTTTTGCTACTCGGGAGCAACTTATGTAGACTCCTCTGTTGGTTCGCTGGTTTCAGTTTTATCGGCTTGAGATTCGAGAATGCAGCTACCACCAGCGGCTTCAATTTTCTGACGCGCTCCCTTAGTAAAAGCTGCTGCGGTTACACTCAAAGGTACATTTATATCTCCACGACCGAGGATTTTTAGCGGTCCGTCATCGGTAGTAGAAATTCCCCTTGCCAACAAAGAGGCTTTAGTCACTTCTGAGTTTGCCTCGAGAGTAGCTAACTGTTCGACGTTGACAATAGTATAATGCTTTTGATTGACTAAAGGAAAATATTTTAGCTTGGGGACACGCCGATAGAGTGGCATTTGTCCGCCTTCAAAACCAGCTTTGGTGCCCGTACCAGAACGAGATTTTTGCCCCCGCATTCCATAGCCACAACTAGCACCCTGACCTGCGGCTATACCACGTCCGACTCTGCGTCTGCGGCTTTTTGACCCTACTTTGGGGCTGAGATTTTCTAATTTCATCGAAATTCACCTCAATTAAGCGTACACTTGTTCTAAGGAAATGCCTCTTTCTTTGGCGACTTCTGAAAAAGTTCGCAGTCCATCGAGAGCATCTATGGTGGCTCTGGCATTATTTAGAGGATTATTAGAACCTAGTTGTTTGGCTAGAATGTTTTTGACTCCTGCCAATTCTAGTACGGTACGTACCGCACCACCAGCAATTACTCCCGTACCGGGAGCGGCCGGTCGCATGAAGACTTTAGCTCCTCCGGCAACACCGTTACTGACGTGGGTAATCGAGCTTGATTTAGTTAGAGCGACATCAACTAGCTGTTTTTTAGCATCGGCCACGCCTTTGCGTACCGCTCCAATTACGTCAGCAGCTTTACCTACTCCTACTCCTACCTGACCGTTTTCATTGCCAACTACCACGATCGCTCTGAAGCTTAATTTTTTACCACCTTTAACTACTTTGCTAACGCGGCGAATCTGTACGACTCGCTCTTGCCAGTTGGTATCTTTTTCTTTGGCACGTCCTCGACGACGCGACTTCGATTTAGGCATAATAAATTATTTGAACTACAACATTATATTAATTAAAAGTCTAACCCAGCTTCTCGAGCGGCTTCAGCTAGGGCGGCGATACGACCGTGATAGAGATTGCCGCCGCGATCGAATACCACTTTGGAAATCCCTTTGTCTAAAGCTCTTTGAGCAACTAGTCGTCCCACCGCAGCCGAACTAGAACGAGTCGCACCAGAAGACAGCTCTGAGTTGAATTCCTTGTCGATGGTAGAAGCGGCAACTAGAGTGTGTTGCGCTACATCATCAATTAGCTGGGCGTAAATATGTTTATTAGAACGAAACACACAGAGACGAGGACGCTCTGGCGTACCTTCTACTTTTTTGCGGATGCGCTGATGACGGCGTTTGACTAATTCTTTGCGAGGAGGTTTCATAAGCGTAGTTTATTTCTTACCTGTTTTACCTGCTTTGCGTCTAATTTGTTCGCCAAAATAGCGAATTCCTTTTCCTTTATAGGGTTCTGGGGGACGGACACTTCTGATTTTAGCGGCAATGTTACCTACTAACTCTTTGTCGATGCCGCTGACAACGATCTCGGTGTTGCGATTGTCAATCGCTACGTCAATACCGTCGGGCATAGTCATTTCTATCGGCTGGCTGTAGCCAACATTAAGCGTTAAAGTTTTCCCTTGAGCTTGTGCCCGATAACCCACGCCTTGAACCTGAAGGCGTTTTTGGAATCCTTGAGATACGCCTACTACCATATTGGCAACTAAAGTTCGGCAGAGTCCATGACGTTGGCGGGCAAGGCGCGAGTCATCTTTTGGGGTGACCTCGATATTTTCTCCCTCTTGTTTGACAGAGATCGCAGTAGGAATTACTCTTTCTAGAGTGCCCTTGGGACCTTTAATTGTAACTTGCTGCCCCTTGATTTCTGCAGTCACCTTGGCAGGAATAGGGATGGGACGCTTACCAATACGAGACATAGATCGTAATACTCCTTGTAAATTACCAGACGTAACAGAGAATTTCGCCCCCAACACCCTGACGACGAGCTTCCCTATCGGTCATTACGCCGTGAGAGGTAGAAACGATCGCAATACCAATACCACCCAGGACGCGAGGAATATCTTTGCGTTTGGAGTACACTCGCAAACCTGGTTTGCTAACTCGTTTGAGAGTGTTGATAATTGGCTGGCGATTTCTGCCTTTGTATTTGAGGGTAATGACGATATTTTTCTTTAATTCTTCCTCAGTTTCTTCGTAGCCGCCAATAAATCCTTCGCTTTCTAATACTCGTGCAATGCTACGAGTCATTTTAGTAGAAGGTACTAGTGTGGTTTGATGCTTGACCAGGCAGGCATTGCGGATGCGGGTCAGCATATCTGAAATAGTATCGTTTGCCGCCATTATTTCCTATTGTTTGTCGCTCCTAAAAATTTAACTATTGCGGAAGGGCATTCCCATTTCCCTAAGTAAGGCACGTCCTTCTTCGTCCGTATTTGCTGAAGTAACGATGGAAATATCCATTCCTCTAATTTGGTCGATGCTGTCATAGTCAATTTCGGGGAAGATTAGCTGTTCTCTAACGCCAAGACTGTAGTTACCTCTGCCGTCGAAGCTTTTAGGGCTAATACCGCGAAAGTCACGAATGCGAGGTAGAGCTAGACAGATTAAGCGATCGAGAAAAGCATACATCCGTTCGCCTCGAAGGGTAACCATGACTCCGACGGGCATTCCCTGACGAATTTTAAATCCAGCGATCGCTTTTTTCGCTCTGGTTACCACTGGCTTTTGTCCTGCAATTGTCGCTAGTTCGCTAATTGAAGATTCTAGAGCTTTGGCATTTTGTGATGCTTCTCCCAAACCTCGGTTGAGAATTACTTTGACTACTTTTGGTACTTGGTGAATATTGCTGTAGTTAAATTGCTCTTTTAGTTTGGGAACGATATCTTCCGCGTATCTAGTTTTTAGTGGTTTTGGCATAGTGAGTGTTTTAATATTTCTTCCTGGGCTTGGTCAGGCAAAACTATAAGACAAAATCGAGCTAACAAATGCTATAAATGCCGGTCAATCGATTATTTCACCAGTTTTCTTCAGCAGCCTAACTTTGCGACCATCTTCGGTGAAAGTGTAGCTAATTCGACTAGCAACCTCTTGCTTTTTTGAATAAAGCATTAAGTTAGAACTGTGAATGGGAGCTTCAAAAGTAACAATTTGTCCAGATTCCCCTTCTTGTTGGGGTTTGACGTGTTTGGTTTTGATATTAACTCCTTGCACGACTGCTTGACTGGTTTTAGGGATTACCTGCAGAATTTCGCCTACTTTACCTTTATCGCTCCCAGAAATCACCTGAACGGTGTCTCCTTTTTTAACATGCATTTTGGGATTTCTAGCTAGTTTCTTAGTTTTTGCCATTAGATTACCTCCGGAGCTAGAGAAACTATTTTGGTAAAGTTTTTCTCTCTCAATTCCCGTGCTACAGGTCCGAAAACCCGAGTTCCTCTCGGATTGCCTTCTTGGTTGATAATTACTGCTGCATTATCGTCGAAGCGAATACTCATGCCGCTTTCTCGACGTACTGCTTGTTTGGTACGTACGATAACAGCTCTAACTACTTCGGATTTTTTGACACCCATGTTCGGCAGAGCATCTTTGACTACGGCGATAACGACATCGCCGATAAAAGCATAGGGACTATTACCTTTACCGACAACACGCAGGCACATAAGCCGACGTGCCCCACTGTTATCGGCAACATTTAAATAGGTCTGTTGTTGAATCATGTTCGAGCGCGACCGTAAATATTAATTTCTGGTTTCTATAACTTCTGCTAATGTCCAGCGTTTGGTACGGCTGAGGGGTCTAGTTTCGTGGATGCGAACGCGGTCTCCAACTTTACACTGATTCTCAGCGTCGTGAACCTTGTATTTTTTGGTTCTGACCACGATTTTGCCGTATTTAGGATGGGGAGAGCGGTTTTCGATGGCGACGACAATGGTTTTGTCCATTTTGTCGCTAACTACTTCTCCTACTCTTTCTTTGGTTGCCATAATTTAAGCTATTCTTCTGCTGTTGCTGATGTTGTTTGAGTGGCAGCGGTCGATTCTGTTTCAGATTCGGCTCGAGCGGCTGCTAGTTCTCGCTCTCGTTCTACGGTTAGTAATTGAGCGAGTCGATGTTTGCTGTGTTTGAACAAATGGGGTTTTTCCAGGCGACGAGTTGCCTGTTCTAATCTCAACTGAAATAACTCTCGCTTTACGGTTAAAATTTCTTCTGCCAGCTCTTCATCGCTCAAGTTTCTGGCATCGGTTATTTTGGGTAGAGCCACGACTAAAATTCCTCCTCGCGGTTGATAAACTTGGTTTTAATAGGTAGCTTTTGAGCGGCTAGACGCATTGCTTCTCTGGCAATTGGTTCTGCCACTCCCGCCATTTCAAACATGATTCTTCCTGGTTTGACCACTGCCACCCAAAATTCGGGGTTACCTTTACCCGAACCCATACGAGTTTCGGCAGGACGCATGGTTACTGGCTTATCGGGAAAAATCCGAATCCAAATTTTACCGCCCCTTTTGATATAGCGAGTCATCGCTCGTCTAGCAGCTTCAATTTGGCGGGAAGTAATCCAGGATGGTTCGGTGGCTTGGAGTCCAAAGTCGCCAAAGTTTAAAGTATTGCCTCGTTGAGCCATACCTCTCATGCGACCGCGATGCTGTTTGCGAAATTTGGTTCTTCTAGGACTGAGCATAATATTTTAAATTCGTACGATTAAAAATTATTCCGAACGGTCTTCAAATTTTTGGCGACGACGCTGCCGGCGAGGTGCTTGGCTGGGAACTGCTGCTGTTGCTTCTTCCTGTCCGGGAATAATTTCTCCTTTAAAAATCCAAACTTTAACTCCCAAAATCCCGTAGATAGTTAAAGCCGTACGGTAGGCGTAATCGATATCCGCTCGTAAGGTGTGTAGGGGGACTCTTCCTTCCCGCACCCATTCGGTACGAGCAATTTCTGCACCGTTTAAGCGACCGCCAATTTGAATTTTAATTCCCTTAACTTCAGCTCTTTGTGCTCTCTGGATTGCCTGACGCACGACGCGGCGAAAAGAAACTCGGCGCTCTAGCTGCTGGGTAATATATTCAGCAATTAGGGCAGCATCGGCATCGACTCGGGGAACTTCGATAACATTAATGCGAATCTGGCGATTGTTACTGACGGCTGCCTGTAGTTCGGTACGCAGTTTTTCGATCCCCGAACCACCACGACCGACAACTACTCCAGGACGAGCGGTATGAATGCCGAGATCGATTTGATCGGCTTTACGTTCGATTTTGATTTGAGAAATTCCCGCGTTACTGAGTTCTTTACTTATATGCTCTCTGATTAAGTGGTCTTCTTGTAATAATTCGGGATAGCGTTTGGTGTCGGCATACCACCGAGATTGATGTTCTTTGGTAATTCCCAACCGAAAGCCTGTTGGATGTATCTTTTGTCCCACTAATGTTTCCTCATAGTTGGTTTGATAGTTAGTTTCTAGTAGCGATCGCCTCTAGCTATTCCGTCACGTCGGGAGCCACTGCTACGGTAATATGACAGGTCGGCTTGCGAATTTGATAAGCTCGACCTTGTGCTCTGGGACGATAGCGTTTGAGAACGGGGCCGCCATCGGCATAAGCCTGACTGATTACCAAACTTGCAGGGTCTAGTCCGTTATTGTGCTCGGCGTTAGCTACGGCAGAACGCAGGGTCTTGAGCACTGGTTCACAGGCTTTATAGGGCATAAATTCGAGAATAATTAGAGCTTCTCGATATTGACGACCTCGAATTTGGTCTAGGACTCGCCTAACCTTAAATGGCGACATCCGAATATAGCGGGCGATCGCCTTAACTTCATTGTTGGTATCTACTGCCATGAGTTTTTATATTTGAGATTTATAAAATAAAAATGACGATCGATTTTAGCGTCTGCCTTTTTTGTCGCCTTTGGCATGACCTCTAAAGGTACGAGTCGGGGCAAATTCGCCTAGTTTGTGACCGACCATTTGATCGCTAATAAAGACGGGAATGTGCTGGCGACCATTATGAACGGCGATCGTATGACCGACCATCTGGGGCAGAATTGTAGAAGAGCGCGACCAAGTTTTGATCACTTCTTTTTTATTGGTCGCATTTAACTTTTCTATTTTGCTAAGTAAACTATCGGCTATAAATGGTCCTTTTTTTAGAGAACGGCTCATATCAGTAATCTCAGGATGCGGTTATTAGCTATTAACGACGGCGACGCACGATTAATTTGTCGCTTACTTTTTTCTTCTTGCGAGTTTTTAAACCCAGAGTTGGTTTTCCCCAAGGTGTAACGGGACCGCTTCTGCCAATTGGAGCGCGTCCTTCTCCACCACCATGAGGGTGATCGACGGGGTTCATCACGCTACCTCTTACTTGGGGTCTTCTACCGAGGTGACGAGATTTACCTGCTTTACCTAATTTGAGGTTTCTAGCTTCGACATTACCTACCTGTCCGATGGTGGCGTAACATTCTTTGCGAACCATTCTGACTTCTTTGGAGGGAAGTCCAATAGTTACATACCCTCCTTCTTTTGCCATCAATTTGGCTGCAGTGCCAGCAGCACGTACGATTTGACCGCCTCTTCCTGCTACTAATTCGATATTGTGAATAGTTTCTCCTAAGGGAATATTATCTAACGGTAAGGCATTTCCTACTTCAATAGGAGCGTTGGGACTGGCAAGAATTGGGGTGCCTACTTTCATACCAACCGCAGCAAGAATATAACGCTTTTCGCCATCTTCATACTGCACTAGGGCAATGCGAGCATTACGGTTGGGGTCGTATTCGATGGCGATGACTTCACCGGGAATATTGCGTTTGTCGCGTCGAAAATCGATAACTCTATACAGGCGTTTGTGACCTCCACCGCGACGGCGACTGGTAATTACGCCGCGATTATTGCGTCCTTTTTTACGATGCTTGTATTTAGTTAGAGATTTTTCTGGTTTGCTTTTGGTAATATCGGCAAAATCGGAAATGACCGCTTGGCGGGTTCCTGGTGTATATGGTCGAAAAGAACGAGTACCCATAGTTGGCTCTTACTTTAAAGGTTTGCTAAGGCTTGGTTTAAAACCGAGCTTGGCTAATTTGATTAAAATTTAGACATCGGGGAACAGAACGATTGAATCTCCTTCTTTTAAAGTGACAATCGCCCTCTTGTACTGAGGTTTGTAGCCAATAAACCTACCTACCCGACGTTTTTTACGGGGTAAAGTCAACGTATTGACTTTGACCACGGTGACATCAAATAAACTTTCGATGGCTGCTTTAATTTCGGGCTTGGTAGCTTTAGGCAAAACGTCAAAAACGTACTTGCCAAGCTCCATCTGAATCGTTGCCTTTTCGGTAATAATTGGCTTGAGGATTAGATCGGCTAAATCTCTAGGATCGTAATTTTTAATCACCGTATACCTCCTCGATTTGTTCTAAAGCGTCAGTAGTCACGACAATTTTGCTTGCTTGCAAGAGGTCGTAAATATTCAAATTTGTCGCTTTAATAACTTTTAAATTGCTGATATTTCTGGTCGATAAATAGATATTTTCGGGAATTTCTCGCATAATTAGCAATATTTTGCGTTCGCTGTCGATTTCCCAGCGTTCTAAAGCGGCAATTATTTCTTTGGTTTTGGGTCGATCTAGCTGGTCGGCAAAGTTTTCTACGGCAACCGTATCCTCTAGCCGAGAGTCTAGTGCCGTTCTCAATGCCAAACGACGCTCTTTGCGATTCATCTTGAGGCTCAAGTCTCTGGGTTTGGGTCCGAAGATGACTCCACCTCCCCGCCACAAGGGCGAACGGCTCGAACCAGCTCGAGCGCGTCCCGTTCCTTTTTGACGCCAAGGTTTGCGTCCCCCGCCACGAACTTCGGCTCTGGTTTTACTCGAAGCCGTTCCCTGGCGAGCATTATTCATTTGTCTGACCAAGGCTCGATGAACGATGTGCTCGGCATTTTCGGCTTTGGCAATCTTTAGTTCTAGGGTAGTCTCTCCGACATTTTCCCCTTGCCAATTTTTGACTACACAATTAACCATAGTTATCTAATAAATATTTGCAACGACATCGCTATTGGCGCTCTACCTAGTTAAGAGCGCCTAGCTCGGAGCAATGCTGAGTAAGCTTCCTGGTTTTCCCGGTACCGAACCTCCAAGCAACAGTAAATTTTGTTCGGAATCTACTTTTACTACCTGCAATTTCCGAATAGTTATTTGGCTGGCGCCATATCTTCCTGCCATCTTTTTTCCTGGATAGACCCTTCCTGGAGTGGTACCCGCTCCAGTCGAACCAGGAGCACGATGATTTTTAGAACCGTGAGACATCGAACCTCGTCGGAAATTATGTCTTTTCTGATAGCCAGCAAAACCGCGACCGATAGTATTACCAGTCACGTCAACTTTAATTTCAGTACTAAAAATCGCCGCGATGTCGAGAGTTTGACCTAGTTCGTACTCTAAAGTAGATTCAGTTCGATATTCTTTGAGATGGCGTAATGGTGCTACTCCAGCTTTGCGGAGATGTCCGAGTTCTGGCTTGGTTAAAGCTTTTTCTTTAACTTCTTGATAGCCAATTTGAACCGAACTATAGCCATCGGTTTCTTGGGTTTTGATTTGAGTTACGACACAAGGTCCTGCCTGAACCACAGTTACGGGGATAGCTGCCCCGGTTTCGCGATCGAAAATTTGGGTCATGCCTAGTTTTGTGCCAAGAATGCCAACAGACACGGATTTTCTCCTCTCTATCGTTAAACTACGTTGATTAAAATTAATTAAGTCGCAAGATGCTGACTTCGATTAACATTTTTAATTGATAAAAAACAGCCACTCAACTCGATCGCAGTCGCTCGGTTTGACAGAAAAAAGCAGCCAGACTGGATTTGCACCACTAGCGAGTTAAATACATAGCAGTAAATATATATATTTAGTGTTGTTTTTTAAGATTTACCACCTCTATAGACTCAGAAAATACCACTTCTATTTGAGGGTGGTTGTTGCTGCCTTTAGCCTTCAAAGACTTAAAGAATTTTTTTCTTCAGTATCTTTTAAAGAGGCAGAAGATGTAATTTCTACAGCAATCAGATTTTAGATTAAAATCTGATGCTTAATAAAATTACCCAAATCGCATCAGAGCTATCGCTTTTTGCTGCTAAAAGTCATCGACGAGTTACGAGACTCAAACAGGCAATAAGCCACAATCATTTACTATACAGGATTTATACTTTAGTTGGCAAGGAAATAAAAAATTTTTATTCACAGGCTCGTAAAAAGCCCAGACTTTAAAGCAATTGAAGAGCAAAAATTGCGGTGGCTCGGGTTTCTTACCGTGAATCAAATATAATTTAGATAAATTTTTCTTGGGCAAGCAATATCTATTAGAGGAAACTATGGCATTAATTACTACTGGTAAATCATTTATTCGCGCACTCGAACGAGTCGGTGCCTTAAGTTTATACGTGCCTTTAGAAGGAGGGGCAGAAGGACGCTACCAAAGAAGGTTGCGAACTTATGGCTATCATACGATTAATCTTACTGCCAGAGGTTTGGGAGATCCAGCGGCATATTTAACCAGTTTTCATGGCGTTCGTCCGCCTCACTTGGGCAAAAAAGATATCGGGCAAAATGCTGCGGTAGGAGATATTTTTTTCGTACCGCCAATTGCTAGTTATGAATTGGCAAGTTTGCCAGCTAATGCTAAAGGATTAGTGTTATGGATTATCGAAGGGCAAATTTTGTCCCGTCAAGAGATCGAATATTTGGTCGATCTACCAAAAATAGAACCGCGAATCAAAGTGGTTTTAGAAATGGGTGGCGATCGCTATGTTAACTGGAAACCTCTGGCAGAGGCGATCGAAGCTGCATAGTCTGGAAGCAGTAACGATTTGAGTTTTATAATAAAAACTGAGATTGCCTAAATCTTAGCTAGAAGTAGATACTGAAATCGAGAGGCGGTTATGGCGAATGAAATGGACGAACTGTTAGCTCAGTTAAAAGCAGAATACCAACCCAAACAAAAAGCAACTAGAGCTAAATCTCAGTCTACGCCACCGCCAAAATCCTCATCGCCAACGACTGATGCTGAAAAATCGGAATTCGATGAATTACTCGCAGATGTCAAAAGTGAAATCGAGGCAGAAACTAAACCAAGTACCGTCGAGAGAGCATCGATAAACCACCACGAACCTTCGGTTTCAGAAACCAAGGCAGTGGATCGAGGTGAATTTTATGAAGAACTACGGCAACAACAGCAATTTAGAGAAAGACAAGCTGCCGCTCGACAACAGCAAGAGGCAGAAACAGCGGCAAAAAAAAGAGCAGAACACAGAGAATTGAGACGCAAAGCAGCTTTAAAAGAAAAAGCTCGGCAATGGTTGCAAAATCTCGATTTCGATTCGGAAGAGGGTAGGTGGTTTGAAGAATTTGCTTATTCCTATGATTCTCAGTTAGATGCGGCGATTGACTATTTACAAGCGATGCGCGAAAGTGGCTTGTAAACTCTGACTGCACTAACTTTATTCGGTAGAATCGTACCCTCCTATAGCAGCCAAAGCTGCAAATTTTTCTCGCTCTTCTGAGGTAAGCTCGCTCCCCTGTCCCGTGACTTGTTTGTATAGCTTGATGTATTCTATAGTCGATCGCAGCCAGCTAAAGTCTTGCTTCATGGCTCGTTGCTGTAATTCTCGCCATTTATCTTTATATTGAAACCCTTCCCAAGCTCTAACCATGCAGGTGTAAAGATCTAAAGGTTCGTAGCGATCGAAGCAGTAACCAGTCCCCGCCTCGCGAATCGGATCGTGATGGGATACGGTATCTACCAAGCCACCCGTACGTCTGACAATGGGAATGCAGCCATAGCGCATGGCTAACATCTGACTAATGCCACATGGTTCGAATTTTGAAGGCATTAAAAATACATCACAACCACCGTAGATTCTTCTCGAGAGAGCGTCGCTATATAGTAGCTGAACCGACATTCGACCTGGAAAACGAGTTGCAGTCTGCCATAACTGAGTTTCCAAATTGCGATCGCCCGTACCCAAAACTACTAATTGAGCGTTACTGTAAGCCATAAAGCGGTCTAAAATTTGCAAGAGTAGACCGATTCCTTTTTGTTCGACTAGTCGAGAGACTACACCCATGAGCAGCGCATCTTCGTTGACATTTAAACCTAATTCTTTCTGCAGTGCAGCTTTATTAGGGCTGCGTTTTTCCAACAGCTCGGCAGTAAAATTCTGCTGAAGACATTTATCCGTGGCTGGATCGTAAACCTCCACATCAATGCCATTGAGAATACCAGAAATTTTACCGCTAATAAACGAAAGTAAACCCTCTAACTTTTCGCCGTATTCTGCAGTTTGAATTTGTTGGGCGTAGGTAGGAGAAACTGTATTGACGCGATCGGCGAACTGAACCGCAGCCGCCATGGTATTGTGACCTTCCATGTACCAAGGACACCAGGTGATTCGCTCTAAATACCATCGCCACGGTCCTTGATAAGCTAGGTTGTGAATGGTGAATACGCTAGTAATCTCGGGGGATTGATGCATCCAGACGGGAATCATTCCTGTATGCCAGTCATGACAGTGAACGATTTCTGGTTTCCAGTAATTCCAGCAAAACTCCGCCGCACCATTGGCAAAAAAGGTAAATCGCCATGCTTCATCTTCCCCTGCATAAATACGATGGGGGTCGAAAGCAGGATGACCGAATAAATAGAGAGGCACATCGGTATCTGGCAGTACGGTTTCATAGATGGCAAAACTATTAAACATGGCGTATCCCCACCAAATTGGCTCACTAGGAAGCTGTATCGTTTGGTTAAGAAAGCCGTAGTAGGGCATAAAAATGCGGACATCGTGACCTAATTTCCGCAACATTCTGGGCAGCGCACCAACTACATCTCCCATTCCACCCACTTTGGCTATAGGTGCGACCTCTGCTGCTACAAATAAAATTCGCATCTGCTTCTTTTGTGCTTCCTCGCTATTATGGCATCGAAAGTGATTATAGTAGGGTGTAGGGGCGGGAGGATAGAGGCTCGAGAAAAAAGATTAGCTGAGGCGATCGCCAGCGTAATATTTAACCAATTAAATTAAGACATTAATATATTTTGGAATAATAATTTAGATCGGTCTAGTTGATAGTTAGTTCGATCTGTTGGCGGCGATTTATTATGTAAAACTAAAGAGTAGATGAGGTTTGGCAGACAATTTGAGAAAATAACTCTTGGAGTTTGTACTTGCTAGGCTTTAGTTTAGACTTTAAACTGAAATATTCCGTTCAATTTAAATTAACTGTAGTGTCGGCATTTTGCTGCCAAAATTTATTGAGTTTGAACAACTCACCTGTATTAATCTGAAGGTTATTAGTAGGAAATTTTTCCATGACATCGATCAGCGTCCAGCCTTGAGTATTACTAGGTTTAGGAGCGGCTTCTATTAAAGCCGAACGAATTGCATAAAAACCATTGCGCTGAGGATGGGTTTTTACTGCAGTTCCTAATTGTTGAAGAAACTTTTCTCCTTCTGTTGTTTGAGTATATTTATATAACTCGACACGATCGCTGTTAAAACTTCTTTGTAGCCAAAAGCGTAATTTTCTTAAAGTTTGTTTGTCGATGAATCTGGCATAAAGGCGAAATTCTCGGGTTATTTCTCCAGTATCAGCATAAGTTTTCAAACACTCAACTGAGATTTTGCCATTAAAAGGTCCATAAATCAATTTGATTTTCTCGGCAGCTAAGAGAGGATTTTGTTTAGCGACCGCAGGATATAACCAAATATTAATAAGTATTAAAAAATGAAGCACACTCCAAAAACTGCAGTAGTTTTTTTGTTTCATTGTTTCATTATTTTATTTATTTTAGCGTGTGTAACTGAGTAGTAGTAAGAAGAGTTTTGTAGGATGTATAGCACTACGCTTTCAGGTTTAGATGCCAGGTTAAGGCTGGGATTTTAACAAGTTAAAAACGAATTCAAAAAAATGCCCTAAGCCCTAGCGCGTCTTAATGGTAGCATCTTGTCAAAAAAAGCGAAAATAGACGTATAACTTTTGATTTAATTTGGCAAAATTAAATTGAGTTAAATTAGGTATAAGCTAACTCATTAACTACTAAATGTGGGTCGGCTACACAGATTGCTGCTGAAAAGGCAAAAAACTTAATTAATTAGTTAAATAGAGTATCTTTGAGTATTAGCGGAATTTCACAGGGTTTGCGAGCAATTTGCATTCCCGCCTGTTTTAGTTGATGAATGATACGCGTGTTGGTATCGAGTGCTGGAACTGAGGAAGACAAATGGTTGGTAATAATCGTCACGGCATTGCGCAGTAATTTTTCTTGAGGTGCTTGCAGTCCAGCCAAATAAATAATTAATGGTTTATTAGAGTCATTGTGGCGTTGGCAAGTCAATACCTCCTCGACTTCGATGGGGGTTCGCCCTAATAAAACGATTGCCTGAGTATTGGCATCGGAATCTAGAAAACTCAACCATCGATTTAGATTCGAACCCAAAATTTTGTCTTCTCCCAAACAAACTACAATTGACTGTCCTATTTGAGCTTGATTTAACTCCCAAGCTACTTCATAGCTTAAGTATGGGCTAATGCCAATCAAACCCACCTTTCCAGGTTGATAGAATTTAGGTTGCAGCGTTCCCAACCAAACTCCCTCGGGAATAATCAAACCTCGACTACCTGGTCCTAAGATAGAGACGCAATTAGATTTGGCGTACTTTATTAGAGCAATAGTATCTAACGGAGGCACACCTGTAGTAAAAATGATTAAATGGCGAATTCCTGCAGCAATTGCTTCAAGTCCAGCATCGAGCACTTGATAGGGAGGAACGAAAATCAAACTCGTTTCTATTGCTCCCATTTCCGTAACCACCATTTCTACTAAATCGAAAACGGGAATGTTCCCCAGTTTAGTTTGACTTTTGCCCGGACTGACACCAGCTACGATATTGGTTCCGTAAGCTTTGAGCTTCATAGCACAATCGCTAATTCCTGGTTCGCCAATTCCTTGAACGATGACCTGACTGCGCTGAGAAAATGACCAATTCATAGTAGTAAAATTTATTCAAACAAAAATTTTAATAAGCGCGATCGCCCGTCACCCTACCGATTGCTTTGACTTTAGGCTCGCTATTTATTTTCCTACTAAAGCAATGGTTCGGGATATGGTCTCCTCCAAACTAGTTGTCAGATAGATAGTTCCTGTAGGTATCACATGGTGGAGAGCTTCGACATTTTCGCAGTTTAGCAACCGCAGCACGAATTTAATCGATGATGCTTCAGACAAAAGCTGACCCTGTTTACCGTAGCAACTGGCGATCGCTTGGACAATTTCGGAACTAGTTATTACCGTTTCCCAAATATTGACCAAAATAACTTGGATTTTATTACTGGATACTAGTTCGTTAAGGGAAAGTTCCAGTTGTCTTGTATCCACTTTAGTAGCATTTGGTTCTGGTTCGATGACTACTCCACAAGCAGGTTGTACTTTACTTTGACAGAGGGAATCCCAAACCAAGAGGATCGAATCGAAGCTATTGCTAATGATACCAATTTTGTCATTTGGCTCTTGCCAATTGAGCCAGCGCAGGTTCGATTGGTGTAGGCGTTGTTGAGGAGACTGAGCGCAAAGAGCAGATACTGCCTGGCGATCGAGATTAATCAGACTGATAATGTCTGGATGTCTTCCTAAGGCCGAATCGTTAACGGTAATTTTGCCATCTAATGCCATTAACTTTCCTTGACTGTTAACCCCCAAGGGATTGATCTCAATTGATTCGAGATCTTTGGCAATAAACAGACGGTACATATTCTCGATTATATGACTGACAGATGGAATTAACTCACCCGTCAGTCCCATTTTGGCAGCCAAACGACGAGCATAAAACGAAGAAAATTCAGCATCGATCGCTACCTGTTGTAAATTTGCCAGTAAAGGTTCGAGATTCATTCCTCCGTATGCCGAACCAAGCAATACGGGACATTTTAGGTTGTAGTCCAAGACAACCGCTAGAAAAAATTCCCGCTCGGCATTATAGTGGGCTTCTGCCAGGATAACTTCGGGATATTCTCGCAAAATCGATAAATTAAAAATCGATCTCGCAGCAGCGATCGCGTCGATGGTATTGGCAACAAAGCGTACCCCTCCTGCTTTACCTCTTCCTCCCGCTCGTACTTGAGACTTTAATACTACTGGATAGGGAATACGTAACTGCTTAATTTGTCTGGGTTCGGCGATGGTCTGAGAGGGTAATGTGGGAATACCGACTCTGCGAAATAACTCTTTGGCTTGATATTCGAGTAAATCCATGTTCGATTATGGATTAATGGTTGTTAAATAAACATTGTTGCGTATTTTTTAGTATAAAAACCCTTAATTCGCCAAAACCACATTTGCTCTTATTGATATTTTAGTTGGAAAGACCCCGTAGTTTTATTTTGGCGCGATTGAAGCCGACCGAATTTAAACCAATAAGCTCTGTATTTTAATCTTACTTCTAGCAAATAAAACGTAATAATTTTGTTTGATTTGTTGAAAACCAAGCCCAGAAACAACTATGATGAATATTGTTAGAAACTCCGAATGGTTAAAAAAAAATTGAAGCAAATCTTTTTACAATTTTTTCACAATGTCGGGCAGTGCGATCGCTTCAGAACTTCATAAGTGTATTTTATAATTGTGTTCGACTATGTTCGATAGCCCTAAAATTAAGCTTCGTTTCGTAAGTCCAGAACATTCATGGGTCTGCAATCTATAGCTCATAAACTATTTAACTATGCCCTACAATACAATCTCAAAGCTTTGCTATGGCAACAACTAACAAATACTAAAGAGTTCTGATATTGAATTTTGAGTTCTATAAAAGCTCGAGTTCAGTGTTTGCTCCAATACATTTATGGCAAGATTTTACAATTATAGAAGGGGAATGAAAAAAGTCGTCATCATTATCAACGCTGAGGTTAACGAACAAGGACAGCTTTTTGCTGTTTCTCCAGTAACACAAAAAATGGTCGAAGCTTTAAAACAAAGCATCGCCGAAGATTCGGACTCGACAATGGTAGAGGTAATATCAGCCGCTACTTTATGGTCGAATTCGTTTAAACCAACTGCCGAAGATGCGTCAATTACCTATTGTCCTCTGACAATCCAATTACCAGAATACTTTGACTTTCCCGCTCGCCAAACATTTATCGCCTGTAAGAATATTGGCGAGCGTCGGCTTTGGGTAGAACAAAAACTAGGATTTAAAACCAGCGTTGGAGATTCTTGGTTGGGCCATTTATGGTTACCAGTAATTCTGACACCACACGAGACTATGTATGGTGAAATAATTGGTGAAGGAGAAATGCCTAACTCATACGAACAGCCTGTAGAGCTACATAGGCGTCACTACAAATCGCTTCACCGTCTAGCTGATGAATTACTTAGCTCTCTATCTGCTCCTCCGGCAGTTTATTTATTACAGTTTAGTTTGTATGGTGGCGAAATTGTCTTCGATCGCTTTTGGCCTTTCCCTGCCGCTCCTGCTCTAGTGACTTTAAGAACTCAACAACCCAATTTATTTGCCTGTCACTGGCGTTGTCTGACCGGAAAAGAGATACCTAAGCTCGTTTCGTTGGTAAAAATGTCAATTTAGCCTAATAGTGGCAGAAAATCCTCGATATTTGACTCGATGTCGCTTTAGTTGCCTGGCGATTAATTAGCAAACCAAAACAGACCGCCGACGGTCAGTATAGTTATTAGTAAGGCAAACCAGACAAATTGATTATCTTGAGTATCTACCCTGGATAAATCTACTTTTGTCTCAGTTCGATCGATGTTGCGAGCGTTATTTTGGGTTTTTGCCGTAACGTACTTAGCTATGCTGCTTTCTGTACTAGCAAGCTCGGGGATTTCGCTCATCCATTCTTTGGGTCTCGATAGCTGCGGTGCTTGAATTATGTAGAGCAAACGCTTGGCTCGCTCGCGAGTCTCGGCATCGGGATGATTTGTCAATTGCTTAGCCAAGGCTACTGCCTCGGTAATTAAGTTGGCGGCTTGATATGCAGTAACCAACCAAATTTGCGCTTCTCCACCTTGAGGCGAAGTAGGAGCGACTAATTCTGTAGCAGCTTTTAAATTTTCTACGCTTAGACGATATTTTCCTCTTTCTAAAGCTTGTTTACCTGCCTGAAATTTGAGGCGAAACTTTTCTCGATTATCTGTCGTCACTAGATCTATATACCATGGTAACTACGAAAGTCAGAGGCAGCTCCGTCGTTATACGGGAAGTCTTTCTGACCTAATTTAATCTTAGAAGATTAAGATTTTGATTCGATAATTTTTATAAATATAAATCATGCTCGATAAACACAAGCATAAAGCTAATTGGCATCAAGTGATAGGCGGTTGTATGCTCACTTTTGGGGCATTTTTAAGTACCACCCTGCCAGCAAATGCCCTTCCCGAAATTCCCCAACAACTTGCCCAAGTTCGTAGTAGAGCGATCGCCCCTACTCCTTTAAATATAACTCCTCTTCCCGGAAGACATATTTCTCTACCGCGAGACAGAAGCAGCTACAGAGATTACTATCGCGGCTACGACCTCAATCGCCGTTTTCGTCACCGCTATTTATTATCGTCGAAGTAGACCTTCTAGAGGTGATACCACGATAATTATCATCAATCCAGACAATATAGATAAATACTCCGTCAGTCGCCGAGGCGAGCGCGTCAGAGTTATTCGTCCCTAATCAGATCTCAGATTCGGTACTCCGAAGCAACGATCATCGAACCGATACCCTCATCGGTCAGAATTTCCAGTAGTAAAGAGTGCGGTAGGCGACCGTCTAAGATGTGGGCGGCTCTAACTCCTTGGGCTAGAGAGCGAACGCAACAGTTAACTTTAGGAATCATACCTCCCGATACGATGCCGCGATCGATCAGGTTTCTGGCTTTTTGAATGTCTAGTTTAGTCAGTAAGGTCGAAGGGTCGTGGTAGTCTTCTAAAATACCTGGAGTATCGGTTAATAGAATTAGTTTTTCTGCCTGTAAAGCCGCAGCTATTTCCCCGGCAACTGTATCGGCATTGATATTGTATGCCTGTCCATTGTCGTCAGCAGCGACGCTAGAGATAACGGGCACGTAGCCGCTATTAACCAAAGATTCGACCAATCCCGTATCTATATTGGTTACTTCCCCGACAAAACCCACACCCTCTCTACCTACGGGGCGAGCTTTAATTAAGTTGGCGTCTTTGCCACAAAGTCCTACAGCAGGAGTTCCCGCTCGATTGATCAAAGAGACTAATTCTTTATTTACTCTTCCTACTAAAACCATCTCTACTACATCCATAGTGTCGGCATCGGTAACGCGCAAGCCGTCTTTAAACTGAGGTTCGATGTTTAATTTACTCAGCCAGCTATTAATTTCTGGACCCCCACCGTGGACTACTACGGGACGCACTCCCACGCAGGATAAAAATACAATATCGCGGATTACGCCCGCTTTGAGATTTTTATCTTTCATGGCCGCGCCACCGTACTTGATTACAAGCGTTCGATTTGCGAACTTTTGAATGTAGGGAAGAGCTTCGCTAAGTACCCGGACGCGGGTAGCTTCTGTTTCTTTAATGTATTCGCTTTCGATAGCCATATTCAATCAGATTGTTAACTTATCTTTTATCAATCTCAAGGCGGTAAGCTTGCTGTATCTTTGGCTACTAAAACTAGCTGGAGCTATTCCCTTGCAACTGATGGCTTGAAGATTTTGGGAATGATATTGATAATCTCGGCAGTTATTGTTTCTGGAGATTTTTCTGTGGCAATTTCTAATCTAAGATCGGCTTGAGCATATAGGGGTCGACGAGCTGCAAACAAAGTTTTTAATTGCCCGGCTAAAGGTCTACTGTCATCTGCCGCCAGACGATTCTGCAAAATTGCTAAATCGGTATCTAGCCAAACAACTAACCCATGATGTAAGTAGCTCCAGTTGAACGGTTGTTCGATAACTCCTCCTCCAGTGGATATAACGCATCTGGTGTAGAGAGATGATTCGGCTAAAATCTGAGTTTCTAGTTCTCGAAAATATGGTTCACCTTCAGTGGCAAATATTTCGGCAATCGATCGCCCTGCTACTTGGACCACGACTGTATCCATATCGATAAAACGGTAATTTAGTTTGCTAGCTAAATGTTTGCCTACCGTAGTTTTACCCGTTCCCATCATGCCAATTAGATAGACGTTAACTCCTTGGAGTAAATTATTCATTTTAATTCTTGAGAATGTTTTTACCTCGATCGTTTTTTGAAAGAAACACCACTATGTCTTAATGTCAGCGATCTATTAAATTTTATTGTTCATCTACGGGTTTTCAACTAGATCCAGTGTTCTTTGTTTATAATTTAAACAATAAATTTTTATCTTAACTATTTAAAAAAGACGATAAGGTTACTTAAGGTTGTCACTCGGTTACTGTCAAACTTCATCAAAAAAATATTTTGCGATCGAAATTACAGAGAAATCGTTGGTTATAAATTAAGATTTATGAGGTAAAACTACAAAATTTTTTTTGGCGAGGTCACAAAACACGACAAGAAGGTATTTTGAGCTAAGAACGGTCAATTTATAGGTATTTTTTGCTAAATTTGTTAGTTTTCGGTCGATTATTTTAAGACTAGTTAAAGTAAAAGCGATATTTCAACAATGATTAGAGAAATTGTCAGTCAGGCTTTGAAGACAGGATACTTGACTATTGAAGCAGAAGAAAAGCTGAGAATCATGCTTAAGGGTAAATACGAGTTAGAGGATTTAGAGGCTTTTCTCGCTCTGCAGCGTGAAGCTATGCTCGGTAGAGTTAAACAAGAATCCCGAGAAACATTCTTACCAACAAAATACTCATAAATTACGACAATAAACAGTAAAGCCTAGATCCAATCTTCATCGTCTTCATGTTTCTGGTTGTCTGGTTCTCCTGCTACTGATTCGTCAGTCCGATCCCTCTTAGCTTTATCTTTAAATTTATAGGAATAGGTAGAGCCAGAACGACGAATGGTTTCTGGTTCTCGCTCGACTTCATAGGAGGATGAGGTGGTTGCTGTATTCTCAGCCTCAGTACTACTGGCGAAGGTTGATGGTGTAGTAAAGTTCCCTTCTCCAGTACTGGGTTCTTCTGGGAATTCAGCGGGAGTATAGCCACTCTTTCTTCTAGAAGCGTAAGCAAAACTATTTAAAGATTGCCAGATTAAACTACTAAGAACACCTCCTAGGACAAACAAAGCAATCCATAAAGCTAAAGGCAATGAGGGCGTTCGATACCAACAGGAAGTAGCGGTATCCGGGCAGAGTAACTTTAGAGATAGAGGTTGTCGATTTTGGAGCCATAAAACGCCAAAGGCGATCGCCAACAACAACAGCAGTAGCAATTTGAAGCGATTCATAAATTTTGATTGATTGTGCCGGAAATTATCATGCTGTTATTTTACTGCCGAGTTGGTTACCATCTCCAAAGAAACAATTAATCTGCTTGCCAACGTTTCAAAGGAACGCAATCGATATCTAACACGTCTAGGGTACGAGCGACGACAAAATCGACTAAATCTTCAATGGTTTGAGGATGATGATACCAAGCGGGAATGGCAGGAACGATTTTGACTCCTGCCTCGGCTAAGGTAGTTAGGTTACGCAGATGAATTAAACTAAAAGGTGTTTCTCTGGGTACGACGATGAGGGGTTTAGCTTCTTTAATTTGAACATCAGCAGCTCGTTCGAGCAAATCGCCGCTCAAACCATTAGCTATTTTGGCTACCGTACTCATGCTGCAGGGTATTATAACCATACCCAAAGTTCTAAATGAGCCACTGGCAAGATTAGCTCCTAAATCACCCCAGTGATGACAGCGTAGTTTGCCGCGAGCGCTTACATCCGCTCTAGCTCGCCAAAAATCTGCCTGCTGTTGAGAATCTACCGGCATTCGAATTTGGTTTTCAGCTTGCCACACCATGTATGAAGCCCTTGAGGCGACAAGCTCGATTTCATAATCTGCGGCTAAGAGAAATTTGAGGGCGCGTACGGCATAGATTAGTCCAGAAGCACCGCTAACCCCAACAATTAAAGGTTTGGTCATGTAAATGTAATAATCAGATTAAATTAATCCTTCAAACTCTAACTCTTCAATAGTTTGTAAACCTTGAGGATCGCCGACCTTGAGAATAGCGGTTCTAGCGTCGTCTTTGACACCATAATCGTCATCTTCTACCAACGCTTCAATTAGTGCATCGATCGCCGTAGCATAAACTACATTAGAGGGAAGTTCGCGACATAACTGCCCGATTGCCCAAGCACAGTTGCTTCTTACCGCTGCTATGCTATCTCTTCTCAAAGCTTCAATTAAAGGTGGCATGGCAGTAATTACATCCTCGTATTCTATGGTAGCTATTTGCGCCAAAGCACTAGCTGCCCAAAGTCGCACCGCCGAAATATCAGTTTTGAGAGTATGGATCAGTGGTTGCAGCGCCCGGCGATCGCGACTATTACCTAATGCCCAAACTATACCTTTACGCACGTATCCATTCCAGTCTTCGCGCAACAAGTCGATTAGAGGCTCTACTGCCTCAGATGAAGTATTTCTTCCCAAGGCATAGGCAGTACTGACTCTGACTAAAGGGCAGTCATCTTTGAGCAATTCAATCAAAAGGGCAATTGAGCGTCGGTCTTCTAATTCGCAAAAAGCCCTAGCAGCGATCGTTCTTTGCGATGCTTGGGAAGATTGTAGTAGCTCGAGCATTTGTTCGGGATCGGGAGGTGGAACTTCAGCTTCAGAGGCAGCGGACTCCATCTCATCAAGCGGACTGGTGAGTTCTTCAGTTGATAGTAGGCTCAATTCGTCATCTTGCATAATTGCTTAATTTATCTCATTCGCGGCAATTTCTCAAATATTAACCAATGCTCAGAACGGATTTTACTGCCAATATTCGGATATGAACTCGTACTGTCGTCGATCCGACTGAGGAAGTTTTTTTCGAATAGTGCCCTGTGCTGTGGCGCAGCCTTTCCCCAAGATTCGATATCAGACGAAAACCTCATCAGAAGAATTCGAGTGTCTCAAAATGGGTAATTCGGTATCTAAACCAGCGAAGAGCATCCGATTCTGCGGTTTTGTTTCCTTCAATTAAGATCTACTAATTTTGGAGCGAGAGTTTTTTCCAATTTGCTTCCTAGTTACATTTTGAATGATAACTGGATTATGTAATGAGCTAAAGGCGCAATTTAGTAGGTTAGCTAGAAGTATTAAGCTATTTTTGCGATCTTTTAGTTAATTTCTCCTAAATCAAACCGATATTATTTACTACGGAACGAGCCAGTAGAGAAAGGCAAATAGAGTTAAACTTTGAATAAAACGGCTGCTTCACTAGCCACCGGTGCGGGTGCAGCCATATCGGATGGCAAAAAAATACGTGCGCTCACTACTACTAATGCTAACAAGAAAATTGCTACTACAATTAAAGGAGTTATATATTGGCGAAAAAAGTTCATTGAAACTTGAATTTTTTTTGGGGTAAAAAGGGGAAGGTTTTAATTGTCAAATCGATTGATTTGATTTTTTCTTTAAGTGGTTTTTAATTATACAATAATTATAAAATCAATTGAATTGGATAGATAATGTTTTGTAAGATACATCGATCTTGAAGCGTTAGCCGATTTTCGCTACAGTTTAAACTTTTATGTCAAGTTATGTCAGACTCAGACTTTACTATTCCAATATCTCATACCCAAGAGTCTAATACAGAGCTTGGGAACGACAGTGGCTATAAAATCTTGAGATCGGGAGATTTATTACGAGAAAGATACTCTATCCTTAGAGAGATTGGTAGCGGTGGATTTGCTACGACATATCTGGCGATCGACCAAAAGTCGAAAACTAAAACTAGATGTGTGGTCAAACAGCTACAACCGAGAATTAATAGTCCTGTCGTGTGGGCTAATGCCAAAGAACGTTTGACCACAGAAGCAACGGTTTTACGGTGGTTAGGAAATCACGATCGCATTCCCCAACTCTTGGCTCATTTTGAAGAAAACAAACAGTTTTACTTAGTCTTAGAGTTTATCGAAGGAGAAGAGTTAGAGCAAGAGGTTCAACGACAGGTTTTGACAGAACCTGAAGTAGTGGAGTTTCTAATTGAAGTTTTAAAAATACTAAGTTTCGTACACCAACAGGGAGTAATTCATCGCGATATCAAGCCCTCCAACTTAATTAGGCGCAGGAAAGATGGAAAATTTACCTTGATTGATTTTGGCGCAGTTAAAGAAATTGGCACTCTTTCGTTTGATTCCCATCACAAGCCGATTGAAACTCAGATTATTGGTACCCCCGGCTATATGCCTCCGGAACAGCACCACGGTAAGCCAATCTATAGTAGCGACCTCTATGCTTTGGGCAAAACCGCCATCTTTGCTTTAACTGGGCGGTCGCCCATTGAATGGGAATTTTCAGAAACTCAGGAAACACCTAACTGGCGAGATGAAATTACCATCGGTAAAGCACTAACGACAGTTATCGAGCGGATGACCGCGCCTAAAATAGCAGATCGCTATCATAGCGCAAATAAAGTATTACAAGATTTAAAACCGATGTTAGCGGTAGGAAAAATTCTTGCCGAACATTATTACATTAATGAGTATTTAGGTAGTAGACACGGAGTTTACTCTTATCTAGTTAGAAATTTAGAACCAGATAATCCGTCTCTATATAACTTAGAAATTTTGCAGCCTCAAAAGCCTTTGATTAATTGGAACTCCGCACTCGAGCAGATAGATTGCGAAATAGCCAATCTAGCCAAGTTAGAAGATCTAGCAAGAGTTCCTAAAATTATCGAATATTTAACCGATCGCCAAAATTTATATTTAATTCAAGAATATGTGGAGGGTGAATCTTTAGAAGAAATAATCGCTCGCCAGCAGAAAGTGTCAGAAACAGAAATTATCGACCTGATAATCGATGCTGCTGAAATTTTAGCGACCATTCATCAACAAAATATCATTCATGGTAATATCAACCCTGCAAGCCTGATCCAACGCAGTAGTGACGGCAAACTAATACTAATGGATTTTGGCTCGATTCATGAAGTTCTCAATTTATTTCCAGGTAACCAGAGTTTAATTCCCCAAGACAGAGATAAAACCCAGGCAAAGAAACCCAATCTAAGGTTAGACCTCGATGCCAGGGGAAAACATCGGTCTCGCGATGAAGTTTCCTCAGAATTTGCATCTTCAAAACAACCGCCTCACTCCAGCAGGACTAACTTCCACAAAGGACACGAATTTTGGAACTTCGCCAAGCGGGCGGTCCGACCAGACGATGGGTATTTAGAATGGGATTTGCTATCTCAGCGAGCATTACAAAATGAGTTGTTTGAGGCGAATTTATTTCGCTCCTTTGAGGAAGATCCTCAAGTCAATTCGACAGCAACAACTTCAGATCTATCGGACTTTGAGAGTTTCGAGGCAAGATCGCGACATCATCCTTTCTCTAGGAATGATTTGCCTGCGGTTCCCCTCGGTCAAACAGACTACATTGCTCCCGAACAAATTGCCGGTAGTAAAGTTTTTGCCAGCGACATCTATGCTTTGGGTATGACGGCTATTCATCTGTTGACAGGAGTTGCGCCGTCTAATTTGCCTAAAAATCCTCGCACTGGGGAAATGTTGTGGCAAAAGCAGGCTTCGATTGATTCCAGGTTTGCCGAAATTTTAAATAAAATGGTTTGTTTGGATAAACGCAAGCGATACCATTCAGCTACCAAACTGATTCGAGATTTAAACAAAATCAAAGATAAATCGAGCTTTAGGTCTTGGTTGAAATACATTTTAATCGTTACCGTATTATCGGGAGTAACCTGGTTTGGACTAGTTCAATGGGCGCAACGAGTAGCTATTTTAGAATTTTATAAAGGAGACATTAAGTTAGAAGCCAAACAATACAGAGAAGCGATCGAGTATTACGATAATGGTTTGGAAAAACTCCTCAAAACCCGCGGCATAGTCAAGAATTTCGAGCAAGTATGGTTGAAAAAAGCTCGGGCATTAAATCAGTTAAACAACTACGAAGCAGTAATAGATACCTGTAGTAACGCTCTAAAATATTATCAAAGTCATCGATTGTGGAACTGTAAAGCTTTAGCTTTAGATAGTCTCAAACATTACGAAGCGGCTTTAGATGCTTACAATAGAGCGCTTGCTTTGAATAGCGACTCTCCTTGGGTTTGGAACAATCGCGGTGAAGTATATGCTGAGATAGGAAATAATCGAGCGGCGATCGCTGATTTTCAAAAAGCGATCGAGTTAGATGCTGAGAGAAGTTTTGTTCCCTGGAATAACCTGGGTAGGCTGCATTATCAGCAAAAAGACTATCAGCGAGCGATCGAAGCTTATCAACAGGCATTACTTATTAAAGAAGATTATCTTCCAGCCATAATTGGTATGGGCAATGCTAAAAAAAATCAAGGTGAATATTCAGAAGCATTGCAATCTTACAATAAAGCGATCGAGTTGGATAGTAACTCTTATGAAGCTTGGTATGGTAAGGGTTTAGTCGAAGAATCACTACAACAATATCGAGAAGCTAGAAAAGCCTACCAAAAAGCCTTTAGTTTAAAACCAGATTGGGAAACTGTAATCAAGGCTTTACAAAGAGTAGAAAGAAAAATCGGTTCTTAATTTTATTAATAGTCAAGTTACTCTTTAAGTAATGCAGCAAATTCTGTCAGCAATCAAACCATATCTACGTTGGTTTATTTTGGGAGGCACGCTCTTTTTTTTGGGTAAAACTTTCAAAGAACGCTGGCAAGAAATAATCGCCGTCGAACTAAGCGATGGAGATTATTTTTTGTTATTAATTGCTTTGTTGGTAACTTTATTAGCTCATCTGTGGTCTGGCTGGGTTTGGATCTGGATACTCAATATTTTTCAGCATACTTTAAAAACTTGGCAGGGAATTAGAATTTATTTAATTACTAATATTGCTAAATATTTACCTGGAAATATCTGGCATTTTTATGGTAGAATTACCGCGGTTGCCCGAAATGGAGGTTCTCTAGGTACGGCAAGTTTTAGCGTTTTGTTAGAACCATTATTGTTAGCAGCTGCAGCATTATCTTTGTGTCTTATTAGTACTGGACTAGGTTGGCTTTCGTCTGGTTTCGACTTCAAAGTTATTGGGCTACAAATTGCTAGTTTATTGATAGTTTTAGTTGGGATTCACCCCTTTTTTCTTAATTTCATATTGCTGCGGTTGAGCCGCAGTAAAAGTAAAATTCCTCGAATTAAATCTAGACTGCAACACTATCCAATCTCGCCTTTTTTAGGAGAAATTGGCTTTTTATTATTTCGGGGAACTGGTTTTTTAGCTACATTGATGGCGTTTAAAACTGTAGCGATCGCACAAATACCTCAGTTGATTAGTGCTTTTAGTTTTGCTTGGCTATTGGGATTGATCGTTCCCGGTGCACCTGGAGGAATTGGCGTTTTTGAAGCAACAATTATTGCTGCTCTCGATAGACCACAATTTCCGACCGCAATAATGTTAACTACAGTTGCTTTTTTTCGCGTCATTAGTATTTTAGCCGAGGCGATTGCTGCTGGAGTGGCTTGGCTTTATGAATTAACCCATCAACTAGACTAAGTAGAGCCACTACAGATATTTGAAGTTAGTTTGTTTGACCCTTGAGAGAGCGATTATTCAATTTATCTGCAGTACGCAGAATTTGTCCTGCCAAAATTGCCGCACCAAATCCATTATCAATATTAACCACACCGATACCAACCGCACAAGAATTAAGCATAGTTAATAATGCCGAAACTCCCGAAAAACTAGTTCCATAACCGATACTGGTGGGAACCCCAATTACCGGGCAATCTGCCATTCCTGCCACTACGCTAGGTAATGCACCTTCCATCCCCGCAACCACGATTAATACATCGGCTTCATATATCAGTTCGCGGTGACTTAAGAGGCGATGAATTCCCGCTACGCCCACATCCCAAAGACGGTTGACGGTAAAACCGCAAAGTTCGGCAGTAACTGCTGCTTCTTCGGCAACGGGAAGATCGGCAGTACCAGCCGACAAAATCGAGATCTTACCGGGATGTTTAATTGCATTAGATTGGGAAAGAGCACAAATTCGCGCCGCAGGGTAGTAGTTCAAATCGTCAACTTTAGCTTTTACCTGTCGGTACACTTCTGGTTCGATGCGAGTTGCCATGACTACAGGCGTATCTTGTCTCATGGCTTGGATAATTTTAATTATCTGTTGGGGAGTTTTACCCAAACCCCAAATCACTTCGGGAAATCCCGTTCTTAACTGGCGGTGGCGATCGATCTTGGCAAAGTCGGCAACAGCTTCAAAAGGAAGGTGTTTGAGTTTTTCTAAGGCGGTTTCGGGACTAATTTTGCCTGCGGCGATCGCTTCTAATAACGCCTTGATGGCTTCAGGTTCGGTCATTGTGTTCGGTTGAGGTTAGTTAAACTCCAAGATGAATGCCGCTAGTAAAAAGCTGAGTAACCCACAAACCCAATTCGGGATTGGGAATTTTAGTACGCATTTGTCTTTCGATGGAGACGGCTCGTGTTTCTGACTCGCAAAGAGCAAAAACCGCAGAACCACTACCAGACATCATCGTTCCCAATACTCCTAGTTCGGCAAAAGCATCACGCAATTTTTTTATTTGGGGATATGCAGGCAAAACTACCTTTTCTAAGTCGTTGCGTAGTAATTTACCGACATCTGCTCCCTGCCTTTTTATTATGGCACTAACCAAAGGACCAGCGTGGACTTCCGCCGTACGAGCTCGAACCTCAGCACGATCGCGCTTGTAGGTATCGCCATACTGATGACGATAGGTTTGATAGGCCCAGGAAGTAGAAACGTTCAAGCCACTATATTTTGCTAAAACTACCCACAAGTTATCCAAATCCTGAATTAAGTCCAATTTTTCTCCTCTCCCCGTGGCGATCGCTGTGCCGCCAGAAATACAGAAAGGAATGTCCGAACCCAATTGAGCTGCCAGTTCGTGAAGTTCCGGAGAAGTCAAACCCAATTCCCACATTAGATTGATTCCCACTAATACTGCTGCGGCATCTGCCGAACCACCGCCCAAACCCGCAGCTACGGGAATATTTTTTTCGATGGCAATATTCATCCCGCCATAATTAGCATAAACCTCGGAAAAAACCTCACACATTAACTTAGCCGCACGATATGCCAGATTGGTTTCGTCTGCTGGTATTTGAGCCGAGTCACAGCGCAAGCTAATTTTTTGAGTGTCGTTGGGTTCGATGGTAATGCGATCTGCCAGAGCAATACTCTGGAGGATCATTACCAGTTCGTGAAAACCATCGGCGCGATCGCCAATAATTTCTAAATAAAGATTAATCTTAGCTGGAGCAATTAGAGAATAGGATTGCATAGTACACTGAGGGTTAAATGATAAACCGTGAAAGCGGCGATTAATTATTAATTATCCCTCGACTAATCCACTGGTAATGCCCCTAAAGTTCCAGCTAAAAATCCCGCACGACAAATATGGCGTTGGATTTTGCCGCTAGAAGTTTTGGGAAGACTACCTGGTTTTAACAACAGAGCACTGTGGATCTGCAGCTCGTGATTTTTAGAAACCTCACGGCGAATTGATTGAATAAGCTCCCTAGCATCTGGATTATTGTCCGGTTCTTGCTTGCCGTTGGCTTTACTAGAACGGTTGCTGCTCCAGTAATAACGATCTATTTCAGCCAAAATAATTAGCTTTTCTTCACCTTCAATATTTACCGAAAAGCTGGCCGCGCAGCTCGGTCTAATTAGGGGATGACTTTCTTCTACCGTACGTTCGATATCTTGCGGATAGTGATTGCGCCCTTTGATAATAATCAAATCTTTAAGGCGACCAGTAACAAATAGCTCGCCGTTCTCGATAAAACCCAAATCCCCAGTACGCAGAAATCCTCCGAGCTTAAGATCTTCAAGATAGGCATTAAAAGTACATTCTGTCTGTAGAGGTTGATTCCAGTAGCCGCAAGCCACGCTACTACCAGCCACCCAAATCTCTCCTACTTCTCCAGGCTGACAAGAAGTTAGAGTTTCGGGATTGACAATGGCGATTTTTTGGTCGGGCAAACTCTGTCCACAACCAACGATGACGCGAGCATTTTCTTCTGTAGGCTCTGCGAGCACCACTCGATTTTGTTCTAAAGCTTTGCCCTTGACTGTTTTAGTAGTCACTCCAGTAGTTGCCGAGCCTCCAGAAATAATTAGAGTAGCTTCTGCCATACCATAGCAAGGGTAAAAAGCTGCTTGCCGAAATCCATAGGGAGCAAAAGTATGGGTGAATTTTTCAATAGTTTCATAATTTATTGGTTCTGCGCCGTTAAAAGCGATTTCCCAACTACTGAGATCGAGACCTGATAGCTGTTTTGGTTTAAACTTACGCACGCAGAGATCGTAGGCAAAATTGGGACCACCACTGGTGGTCGCTCGATACCGCGAGATGGCTTCTAACCAGCGCATGGGATTTTGCAGGAACATCAGGGGAGACATTAAAGTAACGGGAAAATCCCCATATAAAGGCTGTAAAATACCACCAATTAATCCCATATCGTGATAGGGAGGTAGCCAAATAACTCCTCTACTCTCGGTGGAATGGCGAAAGCAACGATAAATTGATTCGAGATTGTGGAGTAAATTACGATAAGCTATTTTGACTCCCTTGGGTTCGGCAGTAGAACCAGAGGTATATTGCAAGAAAGCGATAGTATCCCCTGATAATTCGGGTTGTTGCCAGTGTTGGGAGAAATCATTATCGAGGCGATCGCTCGTCAGCCAACGCAAGCTATTGAGTTCGGGATACTGGTCTAGTTTGCGCTCCAAATTTGTTAGTATGCAATGAGTGGTTAGAGCTACGGTTGCCTCGGCATCTCGAATAATACTTTGGAGGCGCGATAGAGAGCGATTGGGTCGGGGAGGATAGGCGGGAATCGCAATAACTCCAGCATAGAGACAGCCAACAAAAGCCTGAATATACTCTAAACCAGGTGGATACAGTAATAAAACTCTTTCTTGAGGACGACAGAGCGATTGAAGATAACCTGCAATTTCTCGAGCCTTTCGTTCCAATTCTCCATAAGTAAGATCGCTCGCTTCAGTTTCTCCATCGACTAATAGGGTGTAAACGGTTTGATTTGGACGCTCGATCGCCCGATAACGGAGAATATCGACTAAGGTAGCTGCTTTAATCGTATTTTTTAAACCACTCATTCACTTTTGATTTTTTAAATCAATTTACACCATATCTTATGCCTTGAAGTCTTAAATGAAAAATTAAGTCTTTGTCCTCATGCGCTAATGGTGAATAAATATCTAGCTTACATTAACTGTTAGAGGCGAGCCCAAACTCGTGTGACACCTTGTAAATAGGCAACTTCTCACTCAGAGTACATCTGAGAGGGATCTTTTAATTGCCAGTGGTTGCCCTCGGTCATTTCTAAAACTAGGTGATGGTATTTTACCAGAGTAGGACGATGACCGACGCTGACGTAAGTAGCTTGGCTTTGTTGTAAGCGGTGATATAAACTTGCTTCGTTATCTATATCTAGAGCACTGGTCGCTTCATCGAGAATAACGTATTCTGGTTGGTTAATTAAAATTCGGGCAAATGCCAGTCGCTGTTGTTCTCCTAAAGATAGAACTTCAGCCCAGTCTCTTTCTAGATCGAGACCACCAAAACGCTCTGCCAGGTCGGCTAGGTTAACTGCTTGTAAAACTCTAGCAATTTCTTCGTCGGTAATTTCTAAGTTGGGATGGGGATAAGTTAACTGATTGCGGAGAGTTCCCAGAATCATGTAAGGTTTTTGGGGTAGAAAAAGCATTTTTTCTAAAGCAGGACGATATATGGTACCTTTACCAGAATTCCACAAACCGGCGATCGCTCTTAATAGAGAGCTTTTTCCGCAGCCACTCGCTCCTACGATCAATAAACCCTGTCCGAGTTTCAGATTTACAGTTAAATCTTCTACTAATGTCTTTTGATAATTGGGCGTTTGTAAAGTTAAGCGTGCGGCAGCCAGACGTTCTTCAATAATAGTTTCAATAGTGGGTCGCTCTGAGAGCTTAAGCGCAGCAGTACCTTTCTTAGAACGATCTAAATAATCTTCAAAATCGGACAAACGCTCGACTCCTGCCGCAAATGCCGTTAGAGATTGAAAGCGAGCTACGATTAAGTTTAAGGCAGTAAAAACACGAGCAAAAGCTATTTGAGCTTCGGTAACTTTTCCGACTTCAAATTCTCCAGAAAAAACACTGGGAGCGACAACTATAGCGGGAATAATGTAGGGTAAAAATTCATAGGCGTTCGTAAACAATCCTAAATATAATTCTCGCCAAATAATCAATAAATTATAGTTACGAAAAGCCTCACTAAATATATTTCTTAATTTGTTGTTTTCTTGAGATTCCCCGCGATAAAAAGCAATAGATTCGGAATTTTCTCTAATTCTTACTAAGCCATATCTAAAATTCGCTTCTTTTCTTAATTGACCGAAATTAATTTTAACTAGTTTTTTCCCAAACACTCCTATAGTTATTAGGGTTCCCCCTACGCCATATATAACTAAGATTAAGACTAGATTAGAAGAAATAGTCCAAAGAACGACACTAAAGGCAATAATTTGGAAGATTGAGTTAACTATAACTAATAAAAATAATAAAGAATCTTGAGTAAAACCTCTAACATCTTCAGCGATACGCTGATCGGGGTTATCTATAGCTGTATTGAAATTTCCCAATTCATAGAAAGAGCGGTTACTCAAATAACGATTCAAAAAATAATAAGTCAGCCATCGACGCCAGTAAATACCTACTTTTTCTTGAAGATAGTTAAATCCAGCAAATAACGGTACGTATAAAATTAATACAATTAGAAAAATTTTAATTGTATTCCAAAATCGAGCTACGTCTTTAGCAGATAAAGAAGAAATAATTTCTCCTTGTTTTTGAGTCAGTACGACGCTGAGTTGCGTATAAGCAATTAATAGAACAAAAAGTAGACCTAAAAGAGTCAGCGCACCTTTTTTTTCATTTCCCAACCAATAAAGTTTGGCAATTTCCCAAAACTTTGAAAAAATTTTCAAATTGAATCGATTCATTATAATTTAAGTTAGATTATTATTTGCTTTGATAAGCTTCGGAGTTAATTACATAATTTAACAATCCCTCACAGGCATCGAACAAAAGATCCATTACTCGCTCGAAACCCTCTTGTCCCCCATAATAGGGATCGGGAACTTCTCGCTCTTGATAATTAGTCGCAAAATCACAGATTAAATAGACTTTATCTTCATATTTACCCTCTCGATCCAAATATAAAATGTCCTGGTAATTTTCCCGATCCATAGCTAAAATCAGGTCAAATCGTTGAAGATCGGAGGGATGTAATTTACGCGAACGACCTCGAAGTTGTAAGCCTCTTTGGAAAGCGGCAGTACTCATGCGGCGGTCTGGAGAAGCGCCAATATGGTAGCCAGAAGTTCCTGCAGAATCACAAACAATTTTAGTTTGTAATCCTGCCCGTTCGATTAGATGATTCATGATATTCTCTGCCGACGGAGAGCGACAGATGTTACCCAAACACACAAATAGTAATTTGTAAGTCATAGTTAATTAATGTATTGTGACCGGCTTTCGTTGTTGGCAAAAAAACAGATTGGGGTAAATAAATTAAAGAGTAAAACAAAAGAAGGCAAGCTAGAAAACGAAAAATAAACTGAATTCTAACGCCCAAGAATCGATTATAGACTGTTGTAATACTTAAAATAAATACAATCGCTAGCAATTTTTTATTTATTAGATAATAAGAAAATACATACAAACAAGTTGGTCTATGTTCAAACGACCTCAAAAACGTTTAATTTTTACCAGACGCAAACCCAAGCGGAGTCCGAAATTTTCCTGGGTGTGGACGATTGTGTCTCTGGTTTTATTTCTGGTAGTGTTAGAACTTTTAACTCGGGTTGTAGTCGATATTAGCGGCGATCGCCCTAAGTTTACTCCAGCTACAGTAGAACCAGATTTGGCTAGAGCCTATCAGCTTAAATTTGTTAGCGAAACGGGAGAACCTTACGAGACACTGGAGACAGAAGGGACTCTGGTGGTCAAACGTAGCCTGTCTGTCGGTTATCAGTTGCAGCAGTCCCAAAACAACCAATATTGGCAAATCAACCAACAGGGTTTTCGCGATCGCCAACCAGTTGCCACGACTAAACCTGAAGACGAAATGAGAATTTTTCTTCTCGGTGGCTCGACAGCTTTTGGTTATGGTAGCTCTAGCAATGAAACAACCATTAGCGAACAGTTAGAAGCCAGACTACAGCAGCGGTTGGAACAGCAAAAAAATCTACCTCAACTCTATCAACCCGATGTCTTACCAGCAGATGCCAAGCAACGTCAATTGGCTTTAGCCAAACCAGCTAAGCTCCAACCCAAACAATACCGAACGATTAATGCTGCCGTTCCTGGCTATGCCTCTGGTAATCAGTTGGCACAGTTAGCCCTGCAAATTCTCAGATATAAACCCGACGTAGTGGTTATTGTAGATGGCTATGCCGATTTAATGCTTCCTAGTGGCGAACAAGCAGCGGAGATTCCCCAGTTAGAAGAATATCTCGATAGTGCGCCTACCTACTTTCGAGCTTACCTCAATCGTTTTTTAGAACCCGTAGCCGACAACAGCCAATTAGTTCAAATAGTTAGCAACCGCTGGCTAGATCCGCAAAATTTTCAGCAGAGTTCTAAGTTTTACCTTAATGAAGATTTAGATAATTTGGTTAACTATCTACCAGAAGATGAAGTGGAACTAGAAAAAAGAGTAAACCGCTACTATGAGAATCATTTCCAAATTCTCAAGCTTTGTACGGCGGCACAAATTCCCTTAATCATGGTTACCCAGCCAGAAATTACGGGACAAAATCCCAAACAGCTCACAGAAGCAGAAGGCGCGATCGCGTCTCAATTGGGCAGAGAATACATTCAAACAGTTAAAAATATTTATCCTCAATTTCGCGCTGTCAATCAAAAACTAGCTGATGCTTTTCCCCAAAACGTCAGAGCGGTTAACTCGTACGATCTCAGCGACAAGTATCCTTCACCAAGTTTTATCGATCCCATCCATCTAACCGATGAGGCAAATCAACAAGTTGCCGAGGAAATATATTACGCTGTTGCTGCATTATCCAAACTACAAGTACAACCTCGTCAACCTTCAACCCCAACTGAATCTCAAGAGGTACGATAGATTTCTTCAGATATTAAATAATGGATATTCGAAAAAAAGTCAGCCATTTAGAAACAGCGCTACATCTCAAACGCCCTTGTCTTACCTTAGCCGATTTAGACCGCGCCTTAACAATTGATTGCGAGATTGTGGGTCTTCAACTCGATTATTGTAGTAGGTAACATTGACATTATTTGCGGCATCATCTAGCCAACTGTTGACTGCTATTTGAGATGGCTTTTAATAAGCTCCATAAGTTTAAGCTATCTGCTTTATATATTCTTGCCTAACAAACTGCGGTCATTACCTACGCTACGAGGCTGGGGCTGGATGGGGTTCATTATGAAGTGAATATATCTTTACTCCGAACACCAAATCTGTTTAGCAGCAGCATTACCATAAAGCTTTCTTGTCTCAACTACCAATAAAGGATCTCCTGCATTCTCAGGTAAATTTCTGGCTAGCGGATCGCTGACATCATCTGGTTGACGCATAAAGTCAGTGACAAAAACTACCGGGCGATCGCTTTCCCAATATCTCTGTAGCTGTTGTTTGGTAATTAAATAGGATGGTGGAGAACCCGGAAAGTTAGGGGGAATGCGATTTTTGCCTCCGTCGGACAGAACCTTTACCGTGCGATATAGGCGATCGCCTTCCCCTGGCTGCCATCCTGCCGGCAGAGATATCCGCTCGCTAAATAATTCTCTACGAGAATACTGTTTATTTTGATTGAGATAGTAGCTAATTCCACCAGCCGCACCAATTTCTCTGGAACCTTCAAAAGTCCACAGAGTATTGATATTCAAACAAGTATTGGCTTGCTGCACCAGGGTTTTAGAAGAACGAACATCTTGATAGATAACAAAACCTCTGATAACAGCAGCATAGGTAATCAGCAGCGCGAGCAACATCGGCAGCCAAGTCAAACGATATCGCTTTAACATTGCCACCCCCAAGCCCAACCATCCTAAAGCTAAGGCGAACGCTACGAACCTTAATAGGCGATCGATTTCGGCGTTAGTAACAGTTTGAGGAATAACAGCGATCGCACTAGCAAAACCCAAACCAATTAAAATTGCGCTCGAACCATAGACAACTAAAGAAGAAATTGCTCCTATCGTAGTTTTCTTGATAATTTTATTAGAGTACCAAGTTTTACTCCACCATCCTCCACAGAGCATAAGGTAAGGGGGAACTGCGGGGATACTATAGTAAACTAATCTGGAAGATACAGGCAAAAATACAACCACCGGTAGCATAGCAGCGATCGCGATTAGCAAGACACCGTCGCTACGTTCTCGATTATTAGTTGGAGTTCCTTTTGACAAACCTTTGTGCCACTCCTGCCAGGTAAACCTAACTACAGAAGGAAAAAACAAGCTCCAGGGGAAACACCACAAAGCGGTAACTGCCAAATAACCGAAGATACTAATTTTGACAACTTCGTAGTCTGGAGGAAAACGGCGATCGAGCAGGCGATCGAAATGTTCGTTGATGATAAAATAGTGCAGAAAACCTGGATTATTTCTTTCTACGGCAATAAACCAGGGTAACACTACAGCTAATAAGATCGATAAACCCGTAAACCAATAAATGGGCTTTAGTAGCTTCCATTCTCGTCTGAGAACTACTACAATAAACCAGCTAACCAAAGGAAAGGCGATCCCAATTAATCCTTTCGTTAGCAGACACAAACTAACAAACACATAAAAAGCGCAGCTATAAAACCAAGTTTTGTTACTATGGAGCGATCGCCACAAACAATAGTAACTGGCTAACAGTAAAGTTCCGAGTAACACATCAATGAGAATTTGATGAGTAAAAGTAAACCAGCCTAAAGTAACCGAAAGCATTAAAGCCGTAAGACGACTGGCATAAACTCCCCATAGCTGTCTCGTCCATTTCCAAGCGATAATTATTGCCAACCAACCAGCCAAAGCTACAGGAAGTCGCGCCGCAAATTCACTATCGCCAAATAAACGAGTAGTAAAAGCGATCGATAAGTATAGTAGAGGTGGTTTGTTTAAATATGGTGCGCCGTTGAGATGTGGGGTTATCCAGTCATCGCGCAACACCATTTCTCTACCAACCATAGCAAAATGAGCTTCGTGCGGTTCGTATAAGCCATAGTTGCCAATACCTAAGAGCATGATGATTAGTGTCAGCAGCAGGAGCAACAGATCGAACCAAGGTATATTTCTAATCTCCAACTGTACTCGATCGCTTAGCAAATTTTTATCTAGCAGACGGAAAAAAACTATATTTCTCAGCAAGTATACAAAATTGACAATCCTCTAGTCTAATCAGATCTCGCTCTGTTGTCGATAATCTCGTTCTCGATACATTTGGCACTTAAAAGAATTAAATTATCGTTCTCAAACATACGACAGCCTTCAAACTTAGTTATTAGAACTGGCTGAGAATTTTGCTGGAGAAAAGCGATCGCTCTTTTTGCTTGTGGTTGAAACTGCATTAACCAATTATTATTTTCCAGATAATTTACTGTAAAAGCATCACGATCTAATAACCACATATCTAAATTATATTTATCGATAAAAGTTTGAATTACTTCTAAGTTGTTACTATACTGCGCCGCAATTAAATCTTGAGTTCGTTGGCGAAGAGGCTGATAATAATCTAAATGATAGGGAATGCTATATTCTGCTGCCGTCAAAACAGAACGCTCTGCCAAACTGGGAATAAAATCGGCTTCCTGACTCAAAGATGCAATTAAAATATCTTTTGGCTGTTGCTGCAAAAACTGATAGAGTTGGGGGGATTTTCCCGTAACGTAACCGAGTCGATAGGGATATGCTCGTACCGCATAAGTTGGATATAATAATGCGCTGACTATGATGATAGTAAGTAGGGGTTTGAGAAATTTTTGATATTTAGTAATACGATTGAAAATAGGGTTTAAAATAATTGCGATCGTCATGCCATTTACCAGAGCAATAATAATTCTCAATGTATGCTGAGAATAACGGCTTGGTAAATGTAGTTTATATAAGAATATATGGGCTAAAGCAAACATAATTAAAGAGGCTAAAAATATCTGCCAAATAACTTTAATATTTTTATTTATCTTAGTTACTAAAGGAAATTGTCGAGGAAATACTCGTAAAATTGGCAAACATAAACCGAAAGAACACAACAAAACATATTGCCATTCGCGAGGAAAAAAACCACTTCTTGGTGCATACAGCCAAAATACTAGAGAATTATCGAGAAAGAACTCGTTTCTTCCACCCGAATAAAATTCTGGTAGAGTTTTAGCAGTTGCCAAACTAACAACTTGACTAAATTCAGAAGTCTGCAAAGCATAAATTCCCAGTATAACTATCGCAACTAATAAACCTATTAAATAAAACCAGCGATATATAGAATCGCGCCAACAATTGACCGCTAATATTATCAACGAAATCAAGACGGTTTGTGGATAAAATAAACCCTGAAAAATAATTGCAAAATAAGCCAAAAAACTCCGTCGTATTAAATAATAAACAAACCCCAGAAATAAGGGATAAAAAAAAGCTCTAGGCGTACCAGAAGAAAGATCGTCTAGCATCCAGAGATTTTGATTTAATAGCAAACTTGCTACAAATCCAGCGAAGGGAACGGGAAAAATTTCTAGACAAACTAAAAATAAATAAACTGTGGTAACTACACCAATAAGCACTGGCAAAGTTTTACTAAATAGAAAAGGTTTGATCCCCAAATTATTAACCAGTTGATATAAAACCTTATAACCCCAAGGCGCAACAGAAATAAAGTAATTAGCAATTAAATCTTGGCTAAATAAATCTGCATCGTTAAACTGTTGCATCCAAAATACGTGCTGTCGAGCATCATCTTGAATGGTATGAGGAGCAAAAGCTAGCATCAATCCAGCCACACTAAATAATAATGCTACTGTAATACTTAGGCTTAACCAAAAGTTTAATTTAGATTTCAGAATAAACAATATCCGCAAGTTTTATCTTATTGTTTGAGTTGTAAACTATATCAATTAAATTTAGCCAGCTTATTAATAATACATCGGTGCTAGACTTCTAGCTCAATCGCAGCAAGAACCATCATCGTCAGAAGAGTTTATCGACAGCCTAGAGCTTACTGAGCAACAAAGAGATCGGATTCAGGACATCTTAGACAGTTACCGACCAGAAATCCGCAGTATAAATTAATCTCACCTGAGTTCGGGTGGAGCTAAAATACCTATGTTTTGTTTTCTGAAGCTTTTATTTTTTCCTAAAATCATTCGCCAAAATGTGAATTGATAGAGAACTAAAAATTATTCTTCTACAGTAAATATAGTTCCCTAGATAAAACAGACAATTTGCATTTGTTGATGTCTTTTTGTCGCTTCTCAGTGCAGCGTATAAATTATGACAAGTCTTATTTTAGACTTCAAGTGATTTAAGCTCGAGAAATCAACAAAACAATTAGTAACCAATGAAAACACTATCACTTTCCGTCGGCAATATTTCTCTTCCCGCCTTGGGCATTGGAACTTGGGCATGGGGCGATCGCCTGTTTTGGAGCTATGGCAATGACTACGATGAATCCGATGTAGCTCGGGCTTTTCAGGCTGCGGTTGCTGGTGGGGTTCCTTTTTTTGACACCGCCGAAGTTTATGGTTTGGGAGAATCAGAACGATTAATCGGAAAATTTTTAAAACAAACGGACTCTCCGGTAAAAATCGCCACTAAATATTTTCCACTACCTTGGCGGTTTGGTAAAGAAGCAGTAGCTGAGGCTTTAACTGGCAGCTTAGAACGATTGCAAGTAGAGCAAATCGCTCTCTATCAGGTTCATACGCCCTTTAGCTTTTTTATGGGACAGTCTACTTTGATGGAAGCTCTCGCCTCAGAAGTCAAACGTGGACGTATTCAGGCTGTGGGAGTTAGCAACTACTCGGCAGAACAGATGAAGCAAGCTCACACTCTGTTGGCAGAGTATGAGGTTCCTCTTGCCGTCAATCAAGTACGCTATTCATTGATTACGCGCCAAATCGAACAAAATGGTATTCTCGATCTAGCTCGTCAATTAGGAATTACCATTTTGGCGTATAGCCCTTTAGCTCAAGGATTACTTACGGGAAAATATACCGCTGACAATTCAAACTCCATACAAGGTGCTAGAAAATTAGATCGTCGCTTTTCCTCGGCAGGATTGAGAAAACTCGAACCCATAATAACTCTGCTAGGGCAACTGGGAGCCAAATATGACAAAACTCCCGCTCAGGTAGCGCTTAACTGGCTCATCGCTCAAGGCAACGTTATCCCCATTCCTGGAGCTAAAAATCCTCGCCAAGCGCGAGATAATGCAGAAGCAGCCAACTGGCAACTCAGCTCAGAAGATGTTCTACAGCTTAATTCCATCACTTCTCCATAAATCGATAATTGCTGGCGTATTATAAATAAATCTGCCCAGCTACTAAAACCTTAATAACTGATTCCCGTTCCTTTTTCTTGAAACTCCACTACAGTTTTTTCTGATAGTTCGTGAACGGTCATTTGCTGTAAAATTGATAGGGGAATGGTAAGATGGTGCGCTCCTGCTCTTAAAGTCGCGGCAGCTTCATGGGGGGATTTGAGACTGGCGGCAAGAATAGTAGTATCGCTACCTTTTAAAATCTCTGACATCTCTCTAACCAATGCCAAACCATCACCCAGTAACCTCGTAGCGCGATTGACATAGGCGATCGCATATTTTGCTCCCGCTTCAGCAGCAATTGCAGCCTGAGCCGCACTGTAAATAGCCGTCACCGCACAGGTAATTTCCGAAGCTAAATGTGCAGTTACCTGAAAACCCAAGGTCGTAGCGGGAATTTTTAAGACTGTTTTATTACCAATAATTTCTCTAGCTTTTCTTCCTTCTGCTACCATGTCCTCAAAGTCTGTAGCGCAGAGTTGGTAGTATAATTTACCGGGGCAAATTGTGGCTAACTGGCTGAGAGTAGTTTCAGGAGATAAATCACTTTTTGCCAATAAAGTAGGATTGGTAGTAATGCCTTCGATCCAGCCTAAGCCTACAGCTATTTTCGCTTCTTCCACGAGCGCCGAGTCGAGATAAATCATATTGCTGTTTGGTAAAAAATTGGGCTGAAATAAATTTTAGATTAAACAGAAGGAAGAGGGAAGAAGGGTAACTTCTTCCCTCTTCCTTCTTACTTCGAGCGCAGCGAGTTAAATCGTGGTCGAAGTTGGAACCCTCGAAGAATAATAAAATGATGTCATACTAGGTTATTGTGGAGATTTTCTGTCTTTTGCCAAACTGACGGCAAGTTCGTAATCGGACAAATTTTTTAACATGAGTAAACAGCGCGTCTTATCTGGAATTCAGTCTACTGGTAATTTACATTTGGGTAACTATTTAGGGGCGATCGCCAATTGGGTAAAAATTCAAAACCAATACGAAAACTTTTTCTTTTTTGCTGACTTACACGCCATTACCGTTCCCCACGATCCCAAAGTTCTCGCCAAAAATACCTACAACATGGCGGCAATTTACTTAGCTTGTGGCATAGACTTAAACTGCTCTACTATCTTCGTCCAGTCACACGTCAGCGCACACAGCGAACTCACTTGGCTGCTCAATTGTGTCACGCCTTTAAACTGGCTAGAAAGAATGATTCAGTTTAAAGAAAAAGCAGTCAAACAAGGAGAAAACGTTGGAGTTGGCTTACTCGATTATCCGGTCTTAATGGCAGCCGATATTTTACTCTACGATGCCGATAAAGTACCGGTGGGAGAAGATCAAAAACAACATTTAGAATTAACTAGAGATATTGCAGGTAGAATTAACGACAAATTTGGCAAGAAAAAAGAACCCATACTAAAAGTACCAGAGCCTTTAATACGTTCTGAAGGAGCGCGAGTAATGAGTCTGGCAGACGGTACGAAAAAAATGTCTAAATCCGATCCTTCTGAATTAAGTCGCATCGAACTTCTCGATCCGCCTGAGATAATTAAAAAGAAAATTAAAAAATGTAAAACCGATCCTATTAAAGGATTGACTTTTGACGACCCAGAACGCCCAGAATGTCATAATTTACTTAGCTTATATCAGCTTCTTTCGGGAAAAACCAAAGCTGAAGTAACCGCTGAATGTCAGGATATGGGCTGGGGACAGTTTAAGCCATTGTTAACCGAAACTACTATCGAAACTCTGCGACCAATCCAAGAAAAGTATCGTGAAATTATGGATAATCGAGATTACCTCAACTCCGTATTGCGAGATGGTGCGACTAGAGCAGCATCCGTAGCTAACAAAACTTTAGCTAGAGTAAAAGATGCTATGGGTTATTTACCACCGTTGTAGAGTGTTAAATAGGTATTGGCGATCGCAGCGATTAACTAACGGGCAATTTAATCCTCCAGTAATGAAAAATTCACTATAAAACCAATTGATATGACCGATAATTTTCGTCAAGCCGTAGCCCAGGGACATTTTTTAGTTACGGCTGAAGTTGCACCTCCTAAAGGTGGTAGCCCTGCCAGAATGCTAGAGGTAGCAAAAAAACTTCAGGGCAGAGTTCATGCCGTCAACGTCACCGATGGTAGTCGCGCCGTGTTGCGGATGTCTTCTGTGGCAGCTTCCACCATCTTATTACAACACGGTATCGAACCAATATGCCAAATAGCTTGTCGCGATCGCAACTGCATTGGCTTACAGGCAGACTTGATGGGTGCTTACGGTTTGGGCATTCGCAATATTCTTGCCCTAACTGGCGATCCGATTAAAGCCGGAGATCATAAAGAGTCGAAAGCGGTGTTCGAACTAGAATCAGTTAGATTGCTGAAGCTAATCGCCAAACTCAATAGCGGTGTAGATTTCAACGATAAATCGTTGCCAGACAAGCCGTTAGATTTATTTCCAGGTGCGGCTGTCGATCCACAACTAAAAAGTTGGTCTGGTTTGCAAAAACGCTTCGAGAAAAAATTGGCAGCAGGTGCGCAGTTCTTTCAAAGTCAAATGATTACTGATTTTGACAAACTGGACAAATTTATGAATCAAATTGCCAGTATTGACAACAAACCAATCTTAGCAGGCATATTTCTGCTCAAATCAGCCAAAAATGCTCAATTTATCAACAAATACGTTCCTGGAGTTAATATTCCCGACTCAACCATCGAACGCTTGGCTAACGCCAAAAAACCACTACAAGAAGGCATGAAAATTGCTGCCGAACAGGTAAAACTAGCTAAAACTCTGTGTCGGGGAATCCACATGATGGCGGTTAAAAAAGAAGAATTAATTCCTAAGATTTTAGATTTGGCTGAAATTAAACCAGTTTAATGTCGCTTTCCTCCTGAGGGCAGAAGAGAGAAGGAAACACGAGGTTTTCTCTGCTATGAGCTGGCGATTCCTCTATAGCAGAATATCTAAATTATAAAGTTAAAGGCGATCGCCTCTATGAAGTAGAAAAATGTTATGAGTTATGTTCTGTTCAACTAAAAAACACTGTAAGTTAAAACTCAATTTGACAAACTATTCTCGATCGTAGTTGCGATCGCGATTGTATTCGGTTACGACCAATACTGCCTAGTTTGGAGAGTAGAAGAGATGATATTGAATAGTTAACAACTTTAATTTAATTTTCTGCCTGTCTCTCTTCAGACAAAACCAATCGATTATGAGCAAAGCTACTCAATCTACCGACTCGGCACCGCAAAGATTAATGTCTACTACTTACAAGCTGCGTTTCAGAGATATCGGCTTGGGTTTGCAAATGCTGTTTGTTGCGTTTGGAGCTTTAGTGTTAGTGCCTATTTTAGTGGGACTAGATCCCAACGTGGCTCTGTTTACTTCTGGATTGGGAACGCTATTTTTTCAGTTGGTTACAGGAGGAAAAGTGCCCGTATATCTGGCATCTTCCTTTGCCTTTGTTGCCCCAATTACTTTTAGCGTCGAAGAATACGGCGTGTCGGCTACTCTATCTGGACTAGCAGCAGCAGGATTGCTTTATTTAGTTTTCAGCTTAATTATTTTTTGGCGCGGTTCGCAAATTATAGTCAGAATACTACCCCCTATAGTTACTGGTTCCGTAATTATGGTTATAGGTTTAGCATTAGCTCCAACTGCAGTAGAAATGGCAACTACAGCCGGGGATAATTATAGTGAAACTGTAGCCTTAATAGTTGCAGCTGTTTCCTTGCTAACGACTATGTTGGCAGCTATCTTGGCACGGGGTTTGCTGCGTTTGATACCAATTTTGATTGGTATTACCGTCGGTTATGTAATATCTTTGCTTTTAGGAATTGTCGATTTTACTCCTGTAGGCGAAGCTTCCTGGTTAGCAGTGCCGCCGTTTACCCTACCGACTTTTAGTTTACCTGCAATCTTATTTATCCTACCAGTAGCGATCGCACCTGCGGTAGAACATTTTGGCGATATCCTGGCGATTTCTTCCGTCAGTAAACAAGATTTTCTCCGCGATCCTGGCATTCATCGCACTTTATTAGGAGATGGCTTGGCAACAACTCTGGCAGCATTTTTAGGAGGTCCTCCCAATACGACTTATTCTGAAGTCACTGGCGCAGTAGCCCTAACTAAAATATTTAATCCTGCCATTATGACTTGGGCTGCACTATTTGCAATTCTGCTTTCCTTTGCAGGTAAACTAGGAGCTTTACTACAAACAATTCCCACCCCAATAATGGGCGGAATCTTAATTATTTTGTTTGGTACGATTGTAACTATCGGCGTTAATACTCTGGTGCGTTCTGGAGATGATTTACTCCAGCCACGTAACACCGTAATTATGGCAACAATTTTGGTACTAGGAGTAGGCGGAATGAGCTTTGAGGCAGGAGCGTTTGCGTTAGAGGGAATTGGGTTATGCAGTATCGTAGGCGTGATTTTAAACTTACTCTTGCCTCAAGGTAAAAGTGTAGATTGATTAGGCAATCTACGATGAATTAATTTGTGGGATCCTTTTTATATTTATTTTGTTTTCACTGCCTATTTATTAAAATCGCAGTTTAGTAAAGATGGGTTTTTTATTAAAGAAACTGAGGTTAGGATAGTACAGTCCGAATCTTGGCGTGATAACTAATATGTTAAGTTTAGTAGTTTGCTCAACTGGGAATGCTCAAACAATCTGAAATATATAGATTAGTTTCTGAAATATATAGATTAGTTAATGATTATATTGTAGATTAGTTAATGATTATATTGAAGTATCTGAAGGATATCTTAATGGCTTTTCTTATAAGAAACATTACGAGTTCTATTCTTACTACTGCGATTTAGATATTGACGTGGCAAATTATGAACCTGGCACTACGAGAGAAAAGTTTATTCGTATTCTTGAAGAAGTAAATTCTTTGGAACAAGCTAAGATTTTGAAAGGAGTATTTAAAAAATTTCCTATTTCATCTTTTGATGTACAAGATAAGGATAGAAAACAAGAAATTTACGATGAGTATCAAGCAATAATTTTAAAACTTGAAGCTTGTCATCGCGGCAATAGCGGTAAGTTTAAAAATCTAATTTTTGCCGCAAATGGACTCAAACCTGAAATTGTTTTAACTGATGCGACTACCAATGATATTAAAATTGTTAGAAATGAAGAATACTGTCTCGTATATGACAGACCACTTCCAGAAAAAGGGCTTTTGTGGGAAGAGTTAGTAGATTGGTGGCGAGATCGTGAAAATTTAATTTCTAAAACTCGTTCCGAACAACGTCGTAGCCTTTTCCAAAGGCTGCAAGCATCTATTGAAAATAACAATTCAGAAAAACTCTTATTTTCAATATATTACAAAACTTTTTTTGACAAGTTAGGAGATAAACTTCCTGCGTTAATTCCACAAGTCTACTTGCACTACGATCCTTATACGTGCAAGCAACTAAACGGTTTGAAGCGATTAGTTCGGCAAAGAATGGATTTTTTATTATTGCTTCCATATGGTAAAAATATCATAATTGAAATAGACGGTAAACAACATTATTCCGAAAATGAGCGAGCAAGTCCTTATCTTTATGCCGAGATGGTTGCAGAGGATAGACGGTTAAAACTTTCAGGATATGAGTTATATAGATTCGATGGATATGAGTTTCTAGAACATAAGAAAGCACAGCAAATAGTAAAGAATTTCTTCTGCGATTTGTACAAACTGTATTCCATCAATTAATCGCTAGTCTCTAATAGTTTAAGATTGCTTTTAGACAAGCTTTTGAAAAGCTACTATTGATAACGTGTAAATACGAGCAATAGTTTGAGAGGTAAATTTACTTTACTTTTATAGCTAATGCAATCGCTTAACAAAAATGACCGAATATTATCTGTTATGAATGCAATCGCTACTCACTTTCTATAGATTTTTCCTCAATCCAATTATCTAATTCAACCTCGTTTATTTCACCGCTAGCAAATTGTTTGAATAAAACTAATGCTGAACTTAGATTGAATTACTTTCAATCCCATGAAATAGTAGGATAAAATTCTTTACGGATTTGGGAATTTCTCCTCTAAAAATAACAATTACTTTTCTAGCAAGACGATCGCCTGAGGTAAAGAGAAACTTTAAAGCGATCGCTCTTCCCAAGTCTATACGCTATTTTCAGCTAAAACTTATTTCATAGCCAGACTTTCAAAGCGCGATTAACTTATTCTTCTCCACCACCAATGGCAATACCAGTGTTAAAAATTTTGGCTTTAGTCAGATCTAAATTAGCCATTGATGCACCAGTAACGCTGGCATCGTATATAGTCGCAGCAGTAAGATTTGCATTGTCTAAATCAGCTTCATCTAAAACGGCATTGGTAAGGAAAGCAGATTCCAAATTTGCATCTTCTAAATCTGCACCAGTCAAATCTGCACCTTCTAAATTAGCACCGAATAAATTCGCTCCTTCTAAATTGGCATCTCGAAGATCTACACCGATTAGATGGCTATTCTGTAAGTTTGCGCTTGAAAGATCGCATCCCCGACATTCACCTGTATTTAATAGCTGTTCTACTTGAGCGGGGTTTTCTGCTTTAAGGGGATTAACTAAGGTTAATGTGGCGAATAATCCCAAAATAGTTGCTGTGGTAAATTTCATAATTTGTCTCCTCTACTTGATAGCTATAAAGCTAACTGGGTTTCATACCTCCTTACTACTCTTAGTAGTCACTTTGTTGACCGCATCTAATTTACTTTATAACCCTATTTTTTCATAGAACAAACTATCTAGAGTTGGAACAACCGATCGCAATCACCGAATTAGCCGCCAGTATAAATAAGTCTTGAGACATAAAAAGTTAATTAGGCAAAAGTTCCAGATTGAGATATTCTATTTAAAGACCGAACGGTCTTAATAACTAATTTACTTATGACAAAAGCAGAAGCAACTAAAGCCAAAATTATTCGACAAGCAGCGAAACTGTTTAACCAAAAAGGATATGCGGGTTCCTCTATTGCCGATATTATGCAGGCGACTGGATTAAAAAAAGGAGGAATTTACAATCATTTTTCGAGTAAAGATCGATTAGCTATAGAAGCTTTTGATTATGCTTATGCACTTATGAGTCAAAAAATCTGGCAGGCGGTACGTACTAAAACTAACGCTATAGAAAGATTGCAGGCGATGGTATCTAGCTATCTCGACTATATTGACGATCCTCCAATTGCAGGAGGATGCCCCATACTAAACACAGCTATAGAAACCGATGATACCGATTCTCCTTTACGCGATCGCGCCTTACAAGCAATGAACTCTTGGCGCAGTTTAATCGTCCGTATTGTCGAAAAAGGAATCAAAAAAGGCGAGGTGCGATTGCAAATAGAACCTGATGTAGTGGCTACGGTGATTATTTCTACTATAGAAGGGGCAATTATGATGAGCAAACTAGAGCGAGATGGGGTTCATATGGTTCGAGTTGTCGATCGCCTTCACGATTACTTAGATAGTCTAGTGTAATTAGCAAAATTTTTTAGCCCAAATCAGACCGAACGGTCTTAAAAAATAGCAGCCAGATACAAGTTGAGGAATAATTTATGAAAAGTCAAAACCTACTACTTTCGATCATAATTGTCAGCATTATCATTACCAGCATTCACTATACGGATAACGCCATCTTTATTGATAAATATCCGGAACCAGAATGGATAAAGGCATCTGGAATTTACCTTACTTGGGGTGCGATGAGCTTACTGGGTATGATTGGCTATTGGCTCTATAGCCAGGAAAAACGATGTTTGAGTTATTTGTGTCTTAATATTTACTCTTTGACTGGTTTATCTAGTCCGACGCATTATTTTTACGGTGAAATGTCGAAGTTTTTGCCTAAAATGCATACTTTTATCTGGTTTGATTTTATGGCAGGAGCTTTAGTAATAGGATTTGTAGTTTCAGAATTACTAAAAAAGGCTCTTTGGGAAAAGGCAACTGATACTTAATAGACTTGTTGCGTAATAACGGAAAAAGTCGCTGAACTGCTTATTCTATATAGCTTACAGCTCTCAAAGATACCGATCGCTTAAAACATTTGCTGTGTCTAGGTTTCAAGCAATTTTAAAGCCTATTTCGCAACAAGTCTAATAATTTGTCGAGAGCGATCGCTTATTGAAAAATTCAGCAAACAAATAATGTTAATGTCACAATCTCAAAAAGCTTTTGAAGTAGAGATTCCACTGCTGATTCAGACTTACGATATCGACTTTGCGGGAATTGTGAGCAATATCGTATACATTCGCTGGCTAGAAGATTTAAGACTCAAAATACTAGCAACCTATTTGCCTTTAGAAGAACTGTTAGAGCGAGGCTACTGTCCGACAATTACATCTACTCAAATCGAGTATAAAAGAGCCTTAAGATTGGGCGATCGCCCTATAGCTAAGATGTGGATCTCTAAGTTAGATCGGGTTCGCTGTACTCTTCAAGCCGAAATTTATCTAAAAGAACGGTTAGTAGCTACGGCAACTCAAGTGGGATTTTTTATGAATCTAGATACCATGCGTCCTTTAGCCATACCCGAACAACTGAAGAAAATTTATACACGACATCAACACCATAGAAAATAGCCAAGCACGCTGAATAAATCTAGGAATTATCTTATTCCCTATTCCCCATTTCCTACCCCCTTAAATATTATGCTGCAGTTTTACTATCATCCCCTATCGCCTCTAGCTCGTCGCGTCTGGATCGCATTATTAGAGAAAGAGATCGCTTTTGAACCCATTATTATCAATCTAAAAGACGGCGAACAGTTCAAACCAGAGTATCTAAAATTAAACCCATTTCATCATGTCCCCTTAATCGTAGACGATGGTTTTCGTGTCTTAGAATCTCTAGCAATATTAGACTATCTCGAACACAAATATCCCCAACCTGCATTACTGCCAAAAGAATTAGAGAGATTAGCCATAGTACGTATGGCGCAGATGGTAACGACCAACGAACTAGGTTCAGAGGTAATTCCATTAATTGTAGAAGAACCAGATTCACCCAAGCTGAAACAGGCAAAACGCAAACTAGATAGAGTAGTAAAATTATTTGTCGAACTATTAGCAGATAAACCTTACTTTGGTGGCGATCTCTTGTCTTTGGGAGATATCGTAGCGGGAAATGGAGTAATTCTAATTGCTAAACTGGGTTACGATCTGAGTCGGTTTCCTGAAATAGAAGCTTGGTGCGATCGCCTGATGCAAAGACAAGTCTGGCAAGAAACTCAGCCTAAAGCCGAACAACTAGAAATATTCAAACAAACGGTTATTGGATTGGTGCGATCGCGATTGAACAATTAAAACGATATATTATTTCTAGATTTTCTTGCTTATAAATCTAGTTAGATAAAAAGTTTTATAGGCGAGCTGTAAAATGTAATTTCGCCATTATTCTCTGTAAGACGATCTTTTTCAGTAACTAGCAAATCAATAAAAATACTGAAAATATTTTATCTATTTCAAATTCAAAAGTTCTCAGCTTAGTCTCCGTATACTATTAACTTTAGTAAGTACTTGCGATCGCCCCGTTCCAATCTTAAAAGTAAAAATTTTATTTATCGTATGCTCGAACACAGCATTCTTGTCGGGTAGTGAGATTAAATCGATAAGGTCGCATAGCTAATGATGTTAAAAGTTTCCTTAGCGATCGCCGCCTTATTTAACCCAAGACGAATCGAGATGTCATCTTTCAAACGAATTTGGATCGGAGGGATATTTTTTGCGATTACGCTCGTAGCTGCGATTATTGGCTATGTCTCGTTTGGTTGGACTGTGATGGACTCAGTTTATATGGTGGTGATTACTATCTTTGGGGTTGGCTATGGCGAAGTCGAACCGTTAGAAACACCAACCGAGAAAATTTTTACGATGGGAGTGATTTTAGCTGGGACTTCATCAGCAGTATATACCGTAGGAGGTTTTATACAGATGATTACTGAAGGAGAAATTCATCGTGCTTTAGATGCACATAGAAAATCGCGAGGAATTGATGCTTTGAAAAATCATGCCATTATTTGCGGATTCGGGCGTATGGGACAAATCTTAGCCCAACAGCTAAAACAAGCCAAACTAGAATTCGTAATTATCGATCTAGATAGCGATCGCGTTGCTAAAGCCGAACAAATGGGTTACTTAACTCAAACTGGCAATGCTGCTGACGAAAATATCCTGCAAAGCGTGGGAATTAAGCGCGCTAAAATGCTGGCGACAGTATTACCCGATGATGCGGTTAATGTCTTTATTACTCTGACCGCTCGCGGTCTCAATCCCAAATTGACAATTTTAGCGCGGGGAGAGTTACCCACTACGGAAAAAAAACTAAAATTAGCAGGAGCGGATCGGGTGGTGTTACCCGCAATCATTGGCGGAATGAGGATGGCTAATTTAATGACTCGCCCCGTCGTAACTAACTATTTAGAACACCGAGACGAAAGGGATTATCTAGACGAATTGCTGAGTCAAATCGACTTAAAAATTGACGAATTGGCAGTTTCTCAGAGTTCTAACTTGATAGGCAAAACTATCGATCGCCTAGAAGTTCGTGGCAAGAGTGCTTTTATCATTATCGCTATACGTCGCCATGACGGTACGGTAATTAAAAATCCCGACCGCCATACTATTTTGCACCCAGGAGACAGAGTGATTGTTATCGGTCATCAAAGCGATATTCCCCATTTTGCCAGAGCTAATGAATTGAAGAGTAAAATGCGTTACCGAGGCTCGAACATTCACTAAGCTACAAATATCCGAAATAAATTGCCAGGGGCAGAACGATAAAACCAATCGTAATCAAGACGGCTAAAATTAGGGCGATCGTATAGATCGAAGGACTGAGACGAGAATTTAGCAATCCCAAAGATTGAAACCCACTCCAGACACCGTGGCGTAAGTGAAATCCCAAAAAAATCATTACTCCGGCGTAACCAAAGGCGTAAGCAGGATGTTGAAATTTTTCAATGACTAATTTTGCCAAATCTCGCATTTCAACACCATCTATAGAAGTAGAATAGTAAGTCCCAAATTTAAACGTCTGCAAGTGAAAAATTAAAAACGCTAATAATACCAGTCCCGTAATCACCATAGAACGAGAACTAAGGGATTGTTTGCTGGGAGTACCCGTACTTTTAAACTGGCTGTATCTAGTATCTCTAGCTTGGTAGCTATTGAGCTTAACAGTAATGGCGCTCGCAATATGAAAAATAGCCAACCCTAATAAGACAAATTCAATGGCGTACAGAAAAATTCCCCAACTGTTGAGAAAATGCGCTAACCGATTATAGGCTTGGGAATCACTGAGCAATACCAAATTACCCGTCATGTGAAACAGGACGAAGAGAGTTAATCCCAAACCCGTAAATCCCGTAACGATTTTTTTACCAATAGGAGAAGTATAAAAATTAATGATTTTCGGGCGATCGCTGCTAGCAGTCATAAATCTATCGACTAGTAAATTAGTTCCTTAACAAAATTCTATCTATTACTGCGGGTTATAAGCAGGTCAACTCGCTCGAATCTACTCGCCACATACAGAAAAAACCTAATTCATTATGTCGGTCGCTGGTTTTGTTTACAATAAAAAAAATTAACTTAACTTACTAATTAATCGCATAATTTAACATGGTACAAGCTCCTGTCGCCAAGACTACTAACCGAGAATTAACAGCTTTAGCTATAGATTTAATTTGCCAAGCTGATTGTGAATATGGCGATATTCGCATTGGCAATTATCGTCACCAAAATCTCTCCGCTAGCGATCGCTCTTTAAAACGGCTTTCTGATAATGTTAGTTCTGGCTTTGGCATTAGAGTACTTCTAAATGGCGCGTGGGGTTTTGCCGCTTCCTATCACAAAACACCAGAAGAAGTAACCAGAATTGTTAATTTGGCAGTAGCAACTGCTAAGGGAAGCCATCTAACTCAGCAAGAACCGGTAAAGTTAGTTCCCGTTGCTGCCTATCAAGATAAATACATTACGCCAATCGAAATCGATCCTTTCGAGATCTCCATCGGCGAGAAAGCAGAACTATTATTAGATATTACCGATAAATTATTAGCTTATGGCGATCGCGGTATTAAGAAAGCTTCTTCCTTCTTGCGCTTTACTAGAGAAGATAAAATTTTTGCCTCTACTGTCGGTTCTAATATCGAACAAACCATTTATCGCAGCTATGCCGGTATGGGTTGTACTGCCATCGCCAATGGCGACGCACAGGGTAGAAGTTACGAACTGCCCCCGCTAAACGTCGGTTACGAACACATCGACAAACAAGATTTATTAAACAACATCGACCGAATTGCCACTGAGGCGATCGCCAAGCTCAACGCACCAGAACTAACTGCTGATACTGAGACGACATTAATTCTCAAACCCACCAACCTATTTCTAACTATCCACGAATCTGTCGGACATCCAACCGAATTAGACCGAGTTTATGGCTACGAAGCTAACTTCGCGGGAACGAGTTTTGCTACTACCGATAAACTAGGTAAATTACAGTATGCTGCCCCCTGGGTCAATTTTGTCGCCGATCGCACCCAACCAAAGGGACGTAGCACTATGGCTTACGATGACGAAGGTGTACCAGCCCAAGAGTGGTACGTAGTTAAAGATGGTATTCTCAACGATTATCTCACCGATCGAGAAACCGCCTATCGTCTTGGAAGAGATAGTAGTAATGGTAGTGCTTTCGCCGATAGCTGGTCTAGTATTCCAATGGTACGTATTCCCAATCTGAGTTTAGAACCGGGAAAAGCTGGAGGTAGCCACACTGCTACTCTTGCCGAGATGATTGCCGATACGGAAGAGGGAATTTTAATCGACGGCATCGGCAGTTATTCTATCGATCAACAGCGACGTAACTTTCAGTTTGGGGGCGATGCTTTTTGGCAGGTTAAGAAGGGGAAGGTGGTAGGCATGCTGAAAAATGTTACCTATCACAGCATGACTACAGACTTCTGGAATAGCGTTGATGCTATAGGAAATAAGTCAGAATGGATGCAGTACGGTACGAATATGTGTGGGAAAGGAGAACCCATCCAAATTGCCCAAATGACTCATGGCTGCGTTCCCGTCCGCGTTCGCAATATTAAAGTTGGTAGAAGTTCTTAGTGCTGTAGCTCGTAGAGTAACGCTCATAGCGATCCGGATATCGCGCCTGTCATAAGCATCCCGTATTGCTGCTACCTTCCGGTCCTGACAAGGTTTGGGCGTTATGACCGCACGAGTCCGAATCATTACCGATCCTAACACATTTATGCAGTCTAATAACTATCTATTCTGGCAAAACTTAAATTCGACAGCGAAGCCGAAGTAATAAAAGCGATGAGGTGAGTTTACTTCGATTTTGTTGATAGTTCATAGGGTTCGTTGCGTTCGTCGATCATTAGTTAGTTTTCCCTCGCTCGTTATTCGGTTCGTTGTTGATAGAAGTTCGAACGACCATCACCACTCAACAATCTGCAGAAAATTTCCTTTCATTCTATGCAGGTAATAAAGGTAATGAGTAATTCTACCAGTTGCGCCAGCCACCCTTACTCTGTTCCACAGCCCGATCGCCTGTAGCTTGGATAATCTCTTGATATTGAGACGAACTCGCCCAGCGGTAGATTTCTCTGGCGCGAATTACGGGAACTGGATGGGTGAGCTGGGCATTTTGTGCGGTTTGCAGCACTTCTCCCAGACCATTTTTGGCAATGTCGTCGTAAGATTTAGCCTGTTCGATAAAGGCATCTAGGTTTAGCTGAGGAGCGAGTGTCGGAGAACCCCCTGCTAACTTCATGAGCACCGACATGATTACTTTCGGGTCTTGTATGGCGAGTAAAGCGGCGCGATCGCAGCTAAATTCGGCGCAGCGTACCCACTGTAACATTTGTTCCTGTAAGGATTGAGCCAATAGCGCACCCCAAGTTGGCAAGAGATTTGCCGCCAAAATCATAATATTGGCAATGGTTAGATAAACTCCATGTTCGCACTTGAGATGTCCCAATTCATGGGCGATTACTGCCTGAATTTCTTCTGGTGTTAGCATCTCAATCAAGGAGGTATGCAGCATGATGAAAGGCTGTTTTCCTCGCATGGCAAAAGTGTAGGCGTTAGGAACCGGGTTTTGCTGTACGTATAGTTGAGGTGGTTCGAGATCGAGAATTTGACAGGCTTCTAACAGTAGTTTGTAAAGATCGGGTAGCTGTTTTTCGCTGACTAAAACGCTAGAAGCAATGTTATTAAGATAGAAAAATTGTTCGGCAACCGAACCGAGTATACTGCGAATCGCAATATCTAAGCCGGGCACCTGTTTAAGGGCAGTGGTTGCCTGTAAATCTAAAGGGTGACGAAAGCGATCGGCTCTCAAACCTATTAAAGCTTTTTTACTTAAGTCCATTTAATATATATTTATTTATAATTAATCGTTTCGCGTTCTAAGTTTTAAGCAGACTCAGGCTTGGGATAAGAAGTAGGATGAACCAACAGCTCGGCGGTAGAACGTTGTTCGACCATTTCTTGGGTAATAGTACAGCGAGCGACATCCTTACGAGAGGGCAGTTCGTACATTACTTCCAACATCAATTCTTCAACGATGCCTCGCAAAGCTCTCGCTCCTGTTTTACGACGGTAAGCTTCTTTGGCGATCGCTCTAATGGCATCTTCGGTAAATTCTAATTCGATCTTATCCATACTCAGCAGCTTTTGATATTGCTTGACTAGAGCATTACGCGGTTTGGTCAAGATTTGAACCAAAGTATCCTCGTCGAGGGGCTCTAAAGCTGCAGTTACGGGAATCCGTCCGACAAATTCGGGGATCATCCCAAATTTAACCAAATCGTCTAACTCGAGCTTCTGCAAAATATCGGCAGTTCGTTTGCCTCGAGCAGCAGGAGTTTCGCCTTGTTGAATAAAGCCCATTGATTTTTTACCGATGCGGCGTTCGACTACTTTATCGAGACCGACAAAGGCACCACCACAAATAAAGAGGATATTTTTGGTATCGATTTGAATGCAGTCTTGATAGGGATGTTTTCTTCCTCCTTGAGGCGGTACATTAGCAACCGTACCCTCTAGCATTTTTAACAGTGCCTGCTGTACCCCTTCTCCCGATACGTCGCGAGTAATAGAAGGGTTTTCGCTTTTGCGAGCAATTTTATCGATTTCGTCGATGTAAATAATCCCTCGTTGGGCTTCCTCTACGTCTAAATCCGCTACCTGAAGCAATCGCAGCAAGATATTTTCTACGTCTTCTCCCACATATCCCGCTTCGGTCAGAGTAGTAGCATCTGCCACGGCAAAAGGTACTTGGAGGATCTTGGCTAGAGTTTGTGCCAATAGAGTCTTACCACAGCCTGTAGGTCCGATTAGCAAGACGTTAGATTTTTGTAGCTCTACAGCATCGTCGGTGTCGCGACCGCCATTGGTAAGGCTCAGCCGCTTGTAATGATTGTACACTCCCACCGAAAGCACTTTTTTTGCATCTTCTTGTCCGATTACGTGTTCGTCCAGACAATTCTTAATTTCTCTTGGCTTGGGGATATCGTTAAAAGATATACCGCCCGAGCGCGATTTTCTGGTTCTGGGTCTATTTTCTGCCCCATTGGGCACGGCAGGAGAAGACATTACTGTCCCCTCTTCCATCAACTCCTCATCTAAAATCTCGTTACACAACTCGACGCATTCATCACAAATATATACTCCGGGACCTGCGATCAGTTTTCTAACTTGTTCCTGGGATTTGCCGCAAAACGAACATTTTAAATGGGAGTCGTACTTAGACATTTATACCTATACCTCTGATTTGAATTGCAATTTTTTAGCTAGTTAGTTCTGCCGTTACCGACTTAGAGATCGTGCGATCGATTAAACCGTATTCTTTTGCTTCCTCCGAAGACATATAAAAATCTCGTTCGGTATCGGCAGCGATTTTATCAAAAGGCTGACCTGTGTGGTCTGCAATTAGCTCGTTGAGTCTCTTTTTGATGTAAAGAATTTCTCTCGCCTGGATTTCGATATCTACTGCTTGTCCTTGCGCCCCACCTAGAGGTTGGTGAATCATAATTCTCGCGCTTGGTAGTGCCATTCGTTTTCCTTTGGTGCCACCCGATAGCAGGAAGGCACCCATGCTAGCAGCAATACCATAACAGATCGTCACCACATCTGGTTGAATTTGTTGCATGGTGTCATATATGGCCATCCCCGCATAGACAGAGCCTCCTGGAGAGTTGATATAAATTTGAATATCCTTTTCTGGGTCTTCTGCTTCTAGGTAGAGTAACTGAGCGACGATTGAGTCGGCAACTTTGTCATCGATAGGCGTACCTAAAAACACGATTCGCTCTCTCAATAATCGAGAATAAATATCAAATGCTCGTTCCCCGATGCCCGATTGCTCGACGACCATCGGAATAACATTAATTGGGTTGTCTATATACAGAGATTGAATTTCGGGTCGATTTTTACTAATAAGATTGTAGGGTAGGTAGGATTCTATCATAGATTTATTGCTGTAATTATATACTTTACTAACTTAAAGCAAATAGGGATGAGGATTGCTCTCCAAGCCGATCATCTAATCTCAGTGAAACGGCCAACTTCCTTTTTCCTTTGACAAGTCCGCCTCGTCGAGTAAAACCACAAGTTGGGCTTTTCAAGACTTTAATTACTTCTAGTTACAGCTTGTTGCGTTGATGACGAATTCGACGGAGTCTTTCTAACCTTTCATTTTTCTTGAGTTAAGTTTAGAGTCAGATTTAATTCTATATAACTATTATGCCTTACACTCTAAAATTAAAGGTTTGAGCCAGCCTGCTCGAGAGATGTTGAAATCGATCGACGCTCATCGCCGCAGGCTTTCTCGTCTTAAAAGGTGATGCTGGGGATAAACCAAGCTGTTAATCGCCCAAAATCGAATCACTCAATTGATTCAGATTCGGTTGAGGTTTCGCCTTCACTCACTGTAGAAGCTGTTACTTCGATCGCCTCAGTTTCGTCAGTGCTTTCTGAGGTAGCCGTACTTTCTGACTCAGTTTCGGTTTGAGATTCGCTCAAAGAACCTTCTGGAACCAACTCAACCGTTGCTTTATCTCGCAGCCAGTCAAAAGTTTTTTCCTTGGTTAAGTCTTCTGTAACCATCTTTCTCAGTTTGTCGCGATCGAGGTCTTGTCCTGCTAGGTTTTCCTCGACTTCCGCCATTTTTGCGGCGATCGACCCTTCATCTGGTTTGAGATTTTCTCGTTCGGCTATTGCCTCGATAATTTGGGATTTTTTGAGGTTTTCAATTGCCTCTGGTTTGGCACTGTCTCGCATTTGCGGTACTCGGTCTGGAGTTATTAATTGCTTGACATCCAGTCCCATTTGCTGCATTTGCACGACGGTTTTGGTTAAAACGTCAGTAACTTCCTCCTGCACTAGAGTTTCTGGTACCTCGACGTTACTTTGCTCTAGTAAAGCTAGGGCGATCGCCTCATCGATATTGGCTTTGGTGCGATTTTCTGCCTGTTCTTGAAATTGTTTGACTAAAGCTTCTCGCAGTGCCTCCATCGTCTCGAATTCACCATTACTGGCTTCTTCGGCAAAGTCATCGTCTAATTCTGGTAACTCTTTAGTTTTCAGTTCCTTAAGAGTAATGCTAAATACAGCTGGTTTTCCTGCCAAGTCTTCTTGAGGATAATCTTCGGGAAAGGTTACCGCAACTTCTTTAGTATCTTCGGGCTTCATGCCGACAATTCCTTCTACCATGCCAGAAATCAGTTTACCTTCTACTAACTCCACCTGAAAATCAGTGGCACTTCCTCCTTCGATTTCTTGGGTTTCTTCATCTTCGCCGACTAGCATACCTTTAAAATCCACTAGCGCGACATCCCCCATTTCAGCAGCACGTTCTTCTACTGGCACTAAGTCTGCCTGTTGTTGGCGACGCTGTTCGATACTATCTTCTACCTGCTGAGGATCGTAGACGATTTCTTCGGCAGTAACCTTGAGGTTGTGGTACTCTCCCAGTTCTACTGTGGGAGGAACGTCTACAGCGATTTCAAAGGTCAAACTATCCCCTGGATTGTACTGCTCTAGTAGTACCTCAAAATTGGAGCGTAAATTGTAGTTGCCGAGGGCATTAATCGCTTCCTGCTCGATCGCCTGAGGGATGGTTTTTTGAATTAGTTCTTCTAAGGCTGCAGCTTTAATTCTTTGCTTGCCAATTCTCTGAAGCAAAATCTGCCGGGGTACTTTTCCTTTGCGAAACCCAGGAATATTACTGGAACTAGCAAGGTTTCGTACCATTTCTTCGTAGGCATTACCCGATGCTTCGGCGGGAATTTCTATTTCCAAGCTGATTTGGCTGTCGGGAAGTTTTTCCTGGGATATTTTCATCGATGCTTATAATTTAAATTACTCGTTCTTTCTTTATTATTATGAATCTCAGTAGCGCAAATGTGACTTAAAGATAAAATTAAAACTTTTTTATGTCGGTAAGTAAATTCGCTCGATTGATGTTTCTTGATGTTTCTTTAAGTACGCGGGCACCACCTTGCAGTCTGCAACATTTTATTACCTACTGACAACCATCCCTTATGGTACGATCGGGACTACATTAAGATTAGTTGAATTAACAAATTAACAATTAACTTTTTTAAAGCGATCTACGCGCGATCGCCGAAACCAGTGAGGCAAAAGTTTGGAGGTAAATAAACAATTGTCAAAAGCAATAAATATCGCTATTTTGGGCGCGACTGGGGCTGTAGGACGAGAATTACTCGAATTGCTGGCAGAGCGTCAATTTCCGATTAAAAATTTAAAATTACTAGCTTCTGCTCGTTCTGCAGGCAGCAAGATTGAGTTTCAAGGCACCAAGTTAAATGTAGCAGAGGTTACACCAGACTCATTCGACAATATAGACTTAGTTTTGGCATCGGCAGGAAGTTCCACTGCTAAAAGCTGGGCAAAAACTGCAGTTGCTGCAGGAGCAGTAGTAATCGATAATTCCAGCGCCTTTCGGATGAATCCAGACATACCTTTGGTGGTGCCTGAAATTAATCCTCAAGCGGCAGCTCGTCATCGGGGTATTATTGCCAATCCCAACTGTACGACAATTTTAATGGGGTTAGCAATTTATCCTCTGCATCGAGAACAGTCTCTCCAGCGAGTTGTCGTAGCAACCTATCAATCTGCTTCGGGTGCCGGTGCTAAGGCAATGTCAGAGTTAAAAGCCCAAGCCCGAGCGATTTTAGCGGGAGAAACTCCTCAAACCGAAGTTTTACCCCATCCCATTGCCTTTAATCTATTTCCCCACAATTCTCCTCTCAACCAAGAGGGCTATTGTGAAGAAGAAATGAAAATGGTCAATGAGACGCGAAAAATTTTTGCTGCCCCGGAACTAAAAATTAGTGCGACCTGCGTGCGGGTACCGGTGTTAAGAGCCCATTCGGAGACCGTCAATCTCGAGTTCGAACGTCCTTTTAGCGTCGAACGTGCCAGAGAAATTCTGGCTGCTGCCCCGGGAGTAAAATTAGTCGAAGATTGGCAAAATAATTATTTTCCTATGCCCATCGATGCTACGGGAAAAGATCCAGTGTTGGTAGGACGAATTCGCCAAGATATTTCTCATCCCAATAGTATAGAACTATGGTTGTGTGGCGATCAAATTCGTAAGGGCGCGGCTTTAAATGCCGTACAAATCGCAGAATTACTTTTAGCTGAGGATCTTTTAACTGCTTCTACCTCAGCGGTTGCAATTTAATCTATTCGAGATTTAATCATATTATTATTTAATCCTCACGGAGCAGATCGCGCCATGACTAATGAACCTTTTGGTAGAGTAATAACGGCAATGGTGACTCCCTTTGCTGAAGATGGCAGCGTTAATTATGCAGTTGCCGAAAAATTAGCCATTCATTTAGTCGAATCTGGCAGCGACGGTTTAGTAGTTTGCGGTACTACTGGCGAGTCTCCTACTTTGAGTTGGTCAGAAGAATACGAGTTGTTTCGGGTAGTCAAACGAGCGGTAGGAAATAAAGCGAAGATCGTTGCCGGTACCGGGTCGAACTCTACCTCAGAAGCGATCGCTGCAACCCAAAAAGCTGCTAAACTAGATTTAGATGGTTCTTTACAGGTAGTACCTTATTACAATAAGCCTACTCAGACGGGACTATACCACCATTTTCGGGCGATCGCCGAAGCCTGTCCCGAGCTACCAATGATGCTCTATAATGTTCCAGGACGCACGAGCTGCAATCTCCAAGCGGCAACGGTAGCTAAGCTGGCAAAAATAGATAATATAGTAGCGATTAAAGAAGCGAGCGGTAGTATCGAACAAGCCTGTAATATTCGTCGTCTGAGCTCCGATTTGGCGATTTATTCTGGTGAAGATGTGTTGACTCTACCTCTACTAGCTGTAGGAGGAGTAGGAGTGGTCAGCGTAGCTTCCCATCTGGTGGGAAAACAAATCCAGGAAATGATTCGAGCCTTCAAACAAGGCAAAAATCAAGTAGCGACTGCAATTCAAATTGAACTTTTGCCTTTATTTGAAGCTTTATTCATGACCACTAATCCCATTCCCGTCAAAGCTGCATTAAATCTACAAGGGTGGAATGTAGGTGGATTGCGCCCTCCTCTTAGCGAGTTAGAATTGAATTTAACTGAAAAGTTGCAATCAATTTTGGCTAATTCAAACCTAATTTAGTATTTTTATTGTTATTATTAAGTGTTCGCTTAAATACTCGAATGTCGAGCTATTAAAATAGCTTATTAGAATTTATAGTATATATTTACAATACAAAATATATTATGTTTAATTTTTAGGTAATGTAAAAATTTATATAATTTAAGAAACTTATGAATAATGAATTTGCTAATAATATAATGAATTTGCTAATAATATTTAGCAAAAACTATCTAATTTTTATCTCACTGCAGTAACTATTAAAAATAAATTTGAAATTTATTTCGAGTACTTCCAACCAAAAAAATCGACCGTAAACATTTATATATTAACCAAGCAAATTTACAGTTTGATTAATTAATTAAACAACAAATACTAGAAAACATATGAGCAAAATTGAAAACAAACCAACTCTAAAAATTATTCCTTTAGGGGGACTGCACGAAATTGGCAAAAATACCTGCGTGTTTGAGTATGAAGACGAAATTATTCTTTTAGACGCGGGTTTGGGTTTCCCCTCAGATGGAATGCACGGTATCAATATCGTTTTGCCCGACATAACCTATCTTAGGGAAAACTCCGAGCGCATCAAGGGTATGATTGTCACTCACGGACATGAAGATCACATTGGCGGAATTGCCTACCATCTCAAGCAATTCGATATTCCCGTAATCTACGGTCCTCGTTTGGCAATGTCTTTACTAAGAGACAAATTAGAAGAAGCAGGAGTAAGCGATCGCACTACTCTCAAGAGCGTATTACCAAGAGACACGGTACGTATTGGTAAATTCTTCTCGGTACAGTATATTCGCAATACCCACTCGATCGCAGATAGCTTTAGCGTTGCCATTCACACGCCTTTGGGAGTTTTAATTCATACAGGAGACTTCAAAATCGACCATACTCCAGTAGACGGCGAACACTACGACCTGCAAAAACTAGCTGAATATGGAGAAAAAGGTGTTTTATGTCTGATGAGTGACTCGACTAATGCCGAAGTACCGGGACATACTCCCTCAGAGCGTTCGGTATATCCCAACCTAGACCGGATATTCGCTCGAGCAGAAGGACGCTTAATGGTTACTACCTTTTCTTCTTCCGTCCATCGCGTGAATATGATTCTCGAGTTGGCAGAAAAACACGGACGTAAAGTAGCCGTAATCGGGCGATCGATGCTCAACGTAATCGCTCATGCCCGCAAACTGGGTTACATTAAATGTCGCGACGAGCTGTTTGAGCCTTTAAAAGCGATCGATCGTCTGCCGGATGAAAAAGTGCTCATTTTGACTACGGGTTCTCAAGGGGAAACACTAGCTGCCATGACTCGTATTTCCAACGGCGAACACCGACACATTCAGGTCAAACAAGGAGATACCATTGTCTTTTCTGCCAACCCCATTCCCGGTAACACTATTGCCGTGGTTAATACTATAGATCGCTTGATGATGCAGGGAGCCAAAGTAGTTTACGGTAAAAGTGAAGGCATTCATGTTTCAGGTCACGGCTCCCGGGAAGACCACAAATTGATGCTGGCTCTAACCAAACCCAAATTTTTTATTCCCGTTCACGGCGAACATCGCATGCTCGTCAAACACGCCGAAATGGCTCGGGCAATGGGAATGCTCGCAGAAAATATTGTAATTATTAAAAACGGACATATCATCGAATTAACCCAAGACAGCATCGGCATTAATGGCGAAGTACCTTCGGGAATCGAACTGGTCGATCGTGCTGGCATCGTCCAAGATAACGTGATGAAAGAAAGACAACAGCTGGCCGAAGACGGAGTGGTGACTATCGCTGCGGCGGTCGACTGGTCGGGCAAACTACTTGCTACTCCTACATTACATCTACAGGGTGTGGTGACAGCGGCGGAAAAATCTTTGCTGCATCAGTTAACCGTCAAAACCCTAGAAACGCTTTTGCGCGATCGCTGGGATGAGTTCAGTGGCGACAGCAATGACCAACTAGAAGTAGACTGGACTGGAATTAGGCTGGAAATTGAAGCTAGTTTACAAAGACTAATGAGAAGAGAATTACGCAGTCGTCCTTCGGTAGTCTTCTTACTGCAAACTCCAGAACAACCTCAACCCAAATTATCATCGCGAAAAAGGAGACGCTCTACTGCTATTAGTACGGTAGGGTCTAGATATTAAACTGTAGTAAGCTCGGGTTAATCAGTCGGTAAAACCTCAGTTGCATCTATTGCTAATTTTTTAAATTTTTATTTTAAGTAGAGTCAAAATCTCAATTTGGCTCTATTTTTTTACATCTAACTTTAGATAGAGCTGATTAGAAAAAAATCCTGGTAATTACTACATTTAATAGATGTATCTCTAAAACTTATATTGTTTTAATAAAAACGTAACCCAAGCAATAATCAATTATAACTCACTTCATTATGCCTAAGATAAACATTGGATTAACAGAAGAGCAACTTCATGGCGTTATCGAGCTATTAAATCGAGATTTAGCCGATCAATACTTACTGATTATTAAAACCAAAAAGTATCACTGGGATGTAATCGGACCTCAGTTCCGCACTCTTCACGAGCTTTGGGAAGAACAATACGAAGCCATTACAATTAATATTGATGAAACCGCTGAAAGAATTCGTGCTTTAGGCGGCTATCCCGTAGGAACTGCAGAAGGCTTTGTCAAGCTAGGAACGATTCGCGAACATCCCAACGATCTACCCGATGCTAATAAGATGGTAGAACGTCTAGTCGTCGATCACGAACAAATCATTCGCAATCTTAGAGAACACATTGACAAGTGCACCGATGAGTTTCACGATGAAGGAACTGCTGATTTTCTGACTGGTTTGATGGAACAGCACGAAGAAATGGCTTGGATGCTGCGTTCTTTCCTAGAAGGACAAGAAATCGAGCCTAGTGGAGATCGTCCAGGTGCCGATACTAAGCCCGCAGTTAAAGCCTAAAACCAGAAAAAATACTCGAATAATTTAAGAATGGCAGAAACAGAATATAAAGCAGAACGAACTATCACCGCAGTTCTTAAAGAAGAAGAACAAATAGACAATGTGGTTCGACGCTTGATAGATCGTGGCGTGGACAGCGAACATATTTCGGTAATGGGGAGAGACTTTCAGTCTCAAACCCGTATTGCCGGATTTATCTCTAAAAAAGACGTGATTTTAGGCGGTCTACGTACCGGTGCAATCTTTGGTTCTTTGTTTGGTTCGTTACTCAGCCTGCTAACGGGCGTAGGGGTATTGTTTATTCCTTTCGTTGGTTCGGTAGTTGCCGCTGGTCCTATTGGTTCCGTACTTCTCGGTGCAGCAACCGGTGCGATCGCTGGTGGTGCTGGTGGAGGCTTGGCTTCTGCCTTATCTACCCTGGGTATGCCTGAAGATAAAGCGGCAGTTTACGAAACTCGTCTTAAAGCTGGAGATTTTTTGGTTATGGCTGAAGTCCCTGCTGACAAAACGGGCGAGTACCAAATGCTAATTGAAAGCGCGGGTGGTGAAGATATTCACGTCAGCGAAACTACTTTACCCCGCCCTTGTGCCGAAGGATGTAATAGCCCTGAGGATTTATCCCCTGAAATTCGAACTCACTTATCTACTGAAGCGCAGCAAGATTTTGTCAAGTTTTACAATGATGCTTTGAACGAGACTGAAGACGAAATCAAAGCCGAACAAGCAGCTTGGAACAAAATCAAAGATAAGTACGATGAAGATGAAAACGGAGTCTATTCTCAGGTAAAAGTAAGTAGTTGAGAACGATCGACAATCAACAGTTAAACTTATAAAAATATTCAAGGCAGAGGTTTAATGCAATTAATCTCTGTTTTTTTATGTTTGACTAACTAAGTGGATACTATATAGTTTTAAAAATTTATTTGGGATAGGGTTAGATAATAAAAAATGAAGAATAGGTAAGATCTTGGCTCTGGCGATCGCAAGCGACTCATTCTAGTCAGAAATGCTATATCTTTAGTCAGATTGCTTTGGTATCAATAGTTTTGTTAAGTGTTTCATAATAACACTTTTGGTGGACGATCGCAATTGGTTGTTCGATCTATTATTCAAATATAGATAAAAAATATAGATCGGGAGAAAAAAAATGAGTACCGAAGATAGAGCAAATGCTACAGCTAAAAATATCGAAGGTAAAGCTCAGGAAGCTATGGGTAAAGTAACTGGCGATCCTGAAGATAAAGTAGAAGGAAAAGAAAAACAAGCTGAAGCTTCAGCTCAACATTCAGTAGAGAATGCTAAAGATGAAGTCAAGAAAGCAATTGACTAGTATATCTATCTTTTAATTAACTACATAATATAGTTTGTTAATCGAGGTACAATATTTAATATTGTGCCTCGGTTTTTTAGTAGAATTATCTAGCTCGAAGTAGATAAACTCTATTTAATTTAAGATGGCATTTGATGTCAAAATTTATCGACAAACTTTTTTAAAGTTAGATCGAAATAATTCAATTCTACCCGTTCCCTTACATATTTTTGAAACTCTACCGTCTACTAACCAAAAACTCTGGGAATTAATCGATAAAGGAGCGACCATTCCTTTAGCCGTAATCGCACTACGTCAGACTGCAGGAAAAGGACAATGGGGCAAGCAATGGTTATCTCCTTCGGGGGGAATGTATCTTTCGGTGGCAATATCACCTGGTATTCCCTCGAACGATAGTTTCCACTTGGTTATGGCTACTGTTTATGGGGTTGCCTCAGCTTTACGTCGCTACGACGTACTAGTGTTACTCAAATGGTCTAACGATTTGATTCTGAGGGGACGCAAACTAGGAGGCATAAAAATCGAAACTCGCGTTTCACGGCAACGTATCACACTGGCTGTTGTTGGGGTGGGTATCAACTGGAAAAATCCCGTTCCCGAAGTAGGAATTAACCTGTTAGCCGATCGAGAGCGAATATCTTTATTAGAACAGTTAGTTGCCATCGCAACTTACGGTATTCTCTCAGGATATCGAGATTATCTTGAAGATGGAATAGAAACGCTTGTGGCTAACTATTCAGATTTACTAATTAATTTGGGACAGCAAATTACGGTAGAGGGAGACAAGGGAAAGGTAACGGGAGTAACCCCAGAGGGAAAATTAATTGTTAGGCTAAAGCGATCGCCCTTAACAACTACAGAAATTTATTTAACTCCAGGTCAAATAAGTTTGGGATACGATTTTTAGTTCAATCGATTTGAGCACTAGAGAGATATAAATTGGCAATTGAAAGTCCCAAGATACCTAAAAATAAGACTAATCCAATGGTACAAGCATAGCTAATATCTAAATCTTGAAAAGCCCGCTCGTAGAGATAGTAAACTACAGTTTTAGTGCTATTGCGTGGTCCTCCTTGAGTCATTACGTAAATCTCTTCAAAGACTTTAGTTGCCGAAATTGCCGAAATTACCCCAACCAAAAATAAATAGGGACGCATTAGGGGAATGGTAATATCAAAGTGTTTTTGCCAACCATCGGAACCGTCGATCGCTGCTGCTTCGTATAATTCTGGAGCGATCGCCTGTAAACCAGCCAGATAAATTACCATATAGTAACCCAATCCTTTCCAGATCGTAACTAACATCACACTCCAAATCGCTAGTTGCGGACTGGTTAGCCAGGGAATACCGTCAGTAAAGCCAATTTGCTGGAGAAATTGATTGAGTAAACCGTTTTGAGTATATAGGGCTTTCCAAGCAATTCCCGCTACTACCATAGAGATAACTACTGGTGTATAGAATGCCGTGCGAAACCAGTTGATTCCTGTTAATTTTTGATTGACTAAAATCGCTAAAAATAACGGTACGATGACTAAAATAGGTACTACACCTATTAGATAGATAATCGTGTTGACGATCGTTTGCCAAAAAACCCGATCTTCAAGTAACCGCTGAAAATTAGCCCAACCAACCCATTCTGGTGCTTGAGTTAGATCGTATTCGTATTCGGTAAAGCTGAGAGAAAAAGCCTGAATTGCTGGTAAAAATACCGTCAGACAAAGCAGCGCGATCGCTGGTAGTAAAAAAAGATAGGGAATTAATCCTTGACGATCCAAATTTATTTTTTTCAGCATTTACCTTTTCTCATGTAGTAGCTTCGAGAGACAATTAACCATTAACGATCGACAATCAACCAAAACCAAGATCTCGAACCATAAATTATCTCACTAGAAACTACCATACATCCTAGAGCCTAGTGCCTAAACTATTGATACATTGCCGTCCAACTACTGGCAATTGGCATACGCCAACCAGTACCAAAAGCGCGATCGGTTATTTTAATCCCCGGAGGTGCCTGGCGGCGTTTAAATTCTGCGCGGGTTAACAACTTAATAACTTTAGCTACTGTGTCTGAATCGTATCCCGCCGATACGATCTCTGATTCCGATTGATGGTGAGTAATAATCCGTTCGAGAATCTCGTCTAGAATTTCGTAGGGAGGCAGAGAATCACTATCTTGTTGTCCTGGCTTCAATTCTGCACTGGGGGGTTTGGTAATAATGTTGTTGGGAATAACCTCCTCGTGACGATTTAACCACTGACAAATACTAAAAACGCGAGTTTTGGGCACGTCAGCAATAACTGCCAATCCTCCATTCATATCGCCATATAGGGTACAGTAACCTACAGCCAACTCCGATTTATTTCCCGTAGACAAGAGTAGGTGTCCGAACTTATTGGCGATCGCCATTAATAAGTTACCCCGGATCCGCGATTGAATGTTTTCTTCGGCGACTCCAAATTCCGTACCCTCAAACATTGGTGTCAGTAGTTCATCGTAAGCCGTCATCGCTTTGCTAATCTCAATTTGCTGGCTGTTAATTCCCAAATTTGCGATTAATTTTAGGGCATCGCTAATGGAACTATCGGAACTGTAGGGAGAAGGCATCAAAACCGCCAAAACATTTTCGGCACCCAAGGCGGCTGTGGCGATCGCTGCTACCAAAGCCGAATCAACTCCGCCACTCAAACCCAATAAAGCCGACTTAAACCCACATTTTCTGACATAATCTCGCACTCCTAAGATTAACCCTCGATAGATCTCTTCATTTACATCGATGTCATAGACGTTTGGGGATGAAGGCAATGGCGATCGCAACTCATCCAGTTCGATTACTGCTAAATCCGACTCAAAGCTTTTAGCGCGATAAACTACTTCTCCTGCGTTATTTAATACCAAGCTACTGCCATCAAAAATTAGATCGTCATTTCCCCCTACCTGATTGACATAAACGATCGGCTTTCGATAAGAAGTCGTTCCATGTTTTAGCATTGACTCCCGCAGCTTTTGTTTGCCTACGGTATAGGGTGATGCCGACAGGTTAACCATAAAATCCACATTCAACTGCGCTAACTCTTCAAGTGGATTGATTTCATAGCTGCGTTTGCCCCAAAATTGTTCGTCATTCCACAAGTCTTCGCAGATAGTCACCCCTACTTTTAGCCCATCGAGGGTAAAATAATTGGCTTCATATCCTGGTTGAAAATAACGATCTTCATCGAACACATCGTAAGTAGGCAGCAGGCGTTTGTGAAAAATTTGCTTGATTTCTCCGGCATCTAGTAAAGCAATACTGTTAAATAATGGTTTTTGCCCTTTATAAGTTGCCTGGCGGTTGTTTTCTACCGTACCGATTAAAACCGCTAATCCTCTCGGTAATGATGCTGCGATCGCCTTTAATTCCCGCGAAATCAACTTAACAAAACCTGGATACAGTAGCAAGTCTCTGGGAGGATAGCCGCACAGGGATAATTCTGGTGTAAGTAGCAACCGCGCTTGTTGTTGGGCTGCTGTTTCTGCTGTTGCTAGTATTTGTTTGGCGTTGTGGGAAATATCGCCGATAGTGGGGTTGAGTTGGGCTATGGCTATTTTCATTAAGTTTGCGCCAAGATACTAAATTTTTTTCATTATAATTAACTGTTAATGTTTTCACTGGCAATGGCAAAGGTGCCATCTTGACTCTTGCCAATTAGTGGAACAGATTTTTTTGAGGAGAAGCGAAAACGATACTGTCAGACGAGTTGATTAATAACGACAGCTTTGTGTTTCTTTTTCAGTCAGGACTTACGCAGTTGAACGAATTGGCTTAATAAACATTAGATCTCTTCCATGAATAAACGATCGAACCCTTTTTCCTTTGACCTTTATCCTTTTACCATTAGCTTATGTAGTTAATAATGATTCGTGCAAAAAGTCTATTGCGCTGGTTTAATTTAGGATTAATTAGTTTGCTGCTAGGCTTATCGATAGAATCGGTAGCAGCGAACATCGAAAACAGTTCGGAGATCGCTCAATCTCTCTCAGACAGTTCTCAATTTGTTTGTCCCCAGAACCTACCTACAGCCATCAATCGAGCGCTTCATGGCTGGCAGCTACGGCGATCGCGTTGGGGAATTGCCATTCAAACTTTAAACTCTCGGCGTACTCTCTACAGTCGTCAAGCCGACAAATTTTTTATTCCTGCTTCTACTGCCAAATTGCTAACTACTGCCGCCGCGCTTAGCGAACTCGGTGCGGACTATAGAATTTATACTCCCGTTTATGGGTTGGGAGAACCACCCAAGCTAACTTACTTACGGATAAATGGTCATGGAGATCCCACAATATCAACTAAATCTCTTAAAAAGATAGTACGGGTGTTGCAATCCAAGCAGATCGAACATATAGAAAACTTAATAATTGAAGACAGTTATTTTACACCCCCAGTTATTAATCCTACTTGGGAATGGTCGGATATTTATAGTTATTACGGCACCTCCGTCACCAGTTTGATGCTCAATCAAAATAGCGTGACTTTAACTGTATTACCCCAACAACTAGGGCAAAAGGTAAAACTAAAATGGAGTGATGCGATCGCCGCTAGACAATGGCGAGTTGAAAATAATGCCATAACCGCACCTAAAAATACTCCTTACAATCTGGCAATCGTAGGAGTCGTAGGAAAACCAGTACTAAATATTCGAGGAGAATTGGCAACGAATGAACCGCCAGATATTTGGGATTTAGCCGTAGCCGATCCGCAGCAGTATTTTTTAGACACTTTACGACATTTACTAACTACTGAAGGTATTGAAGTTACTAAAACTACGGTCGCTTCCAGTAAAATTCAAAATATCTCAGCCTCAAAAATAACTACAATTATTTCACCACCCCTGGCAGAAATAATTACCGCAATTAATAGAGAAAGTAATAATCTTTATGCTGAAAGCCTCAGAAAAGTTTTAGAAAATAATCGTCAAGATAAAACTAGAGAAGCCATAGCAACTAGTTTGACTAAACTAGGAATTAATTCCCACGACTATCAATTAGTAGATGGTTCTGGTTTGTCTCGTCATAATTTGATTACGCCTCAAGCTTTAAACGACGTTTTAATTGCTATGTCGCGATCGCCACTATTTAATATCTATCACAACTCTCTAGCCGTAGCAGGGACGAACGGAACTCTTAAAAATCGTTTCCAAAATACACTAATTCACAATAATCTTTGGGGTAAAACAGGAACGCTAACTGGTGTTGCTGCCCTCTCTGGTTATCTCTATCCCACTCAATACAAGCCTCTAATATTTAGTATTATTATTAACAATTCCGACCGCTCTAGTCAAGAATTACGACGGGCGATCGATGAGATAGTTTTATTACTCGGAAAACTAAAAAACTGTCCAAATTAATCTTTAAAGGCGAGCATTCTTTGCTGCTAATTTTGTTTTAGAAGCGAGCTATTGGAACGAATAGTTTTTAAACTTTTTAATCTCAATATATTCAAATTAGGATTTTCTATGACTCGATCGCCTTTAACATCTGTAACTATGTCGGGGGCTTCCGGCAAAATTGCCGAGCGCTCATTTCGTCGGTGATTCATAGACCGATCACTCCTTAATTTTATATAACTGTTTTATTCTGTCAAGAGCCTTTATTTCTTAAGGTGAGTAGCATTAATAAAACTATAATTTTCGCTCGAATTGCACTTTAATTTAAGAGAGTTATAAATGAAGTATCGCACTTGCTTTTATTTTATTTAAAATTGCCCTAGCTTATAGCCGTAGATAAATCTGATTGATTAAACAGTAATTATACTTAATTTAATAAATAAGTATAAATAAGTAAGTATAATCCGCTTCGACATAATTGCTATATTGAGTATAAATTGGACTAGGCTGGGGCAAACTAGCAGTACTCTTTTAGGAACGGTAAACTAAAGTGCGTTTTTTCAATCGTTTTTCCCTGTCAAGGGATATGGGCATAGATTTGGGAACGGCAAATACATTAGTATATGTCTCTGGTAAAGGAATTGTCTTGGAAGAACCTTCTGTAGTAGCGATCGAGCGCCAAACAGAAGAAGTAAGAGCAGTAGGCAAAGAAGCAAAATTGTTACTAGGACGCGCTCCTGAAAATATTGAAGCTCTTCGACCCCTAAAAGACGGCGTAATTGCCGATTTTGAAGCGACAGAAGCAATGCTCAAAGAATTCGTGCGACGAGTTTATGAAGGAAATCCCCTAGTTCATCCCCGTATGGTAATTGGTATTCCTAGTGGCGTAACCAAGGTCGAGCGACGCGCCGTAATGGAGGCGGCAGCACAAGCTGGTGCTAGAGAGGTAGACTTAATTGAAGAACCAATCGCTGCAGCTATTGGAGCGGGATTGCCCGTAGCAGAACCAACGGGTAATATGATCGTCGATATTGGTGGGGGAACTACAGAAGTAGCGGTAATTAGTTCTCAAGGAAAAGTACTCAGCGAGTCGGTAAGAATTGCAGGGGACGAATTAACCCAAGCGATCGCCAATCAGATTAAGAAAGAACACAAGTTATCGGTGGGCGAAAATACCGCCGAAAATATTAAATTTAGACTTGCCTCTCTCTATCCATTAGAGCATGAAGAACAAACTATGGAAGTCAGAGGCTTGCACATCTTGACTGGTCTACCGAGAACGATAACACTCGCTGAATCAGAAGTTCGGAGATTTATCTCAGAACCGATTAACAACATTGTTGATGCCATAAAAAGGACTCTGGAGCAAACCCCTCCCGATTTAGCTGCCGATATTATCGACCGTGGCATTATGCTGGCAGGAGGCGGCGCGATGCTTAGAGGATTAGATACTTTGATCGGTCATGAAACGGGTATAGTAACCCACATCGCTGCCGAGCCTTTAAGATGTGTCGTGCTCGGTACTGGTAGAGTTTTAGAAGATAAAGCACTGGATCGGGTTTTTTGCGATCGCTCTTTACTAACCTAATTAGCAGAGAACTAGATCGAGAAAGTAACTGATAACTGAACTGAGTTGCAGCTAAATAAAATTAGAAATTATGTATCGTTGGTGGTCAAAAAATAGTTTTCAAGCAACTCTAACACTTTTAGCTCTGAGTGCAGCTTTAATAATTAGACAAACTCAAGGTAGTGCAATTGCCGAAGTCTATTATTTTCTAGTCAGTCCCTTTCAATCCCAACAGCAGCTAAAGTTAGTTGACAAACTGACTAATGCTCGTATTTTACAGTTAGAACAACGAGTAACCGAGTTAGAACAGCAAAACCAAAACCTCAAGCAAGTTTTAGATTATTCCCAAGCTCAACAACCAACGGGGGTTGTCGCTCCGATCGTAGGACGCAGTGCCGATCGCTGGTGGAATCAGGTAACTCTCGGTAAAGGAAGCCTCGATGGTATTGAGGAAGATTATATCGTCATGGGTATCGGTGGAGTAATTGGTAGAGTTGTCAATGTTACTCCTCATACCAGTCGAGTATTGTTAATTAGCGATCCTAGCAGTCGGGTTGGCGCGATCGTCAGTCGCAATCGCAATCTAGGATTTATTCGCGGTAAAAACACTCAAACCGTAGTGCTGCGTTTTTTTACTAAAGTCGTCGATGTCAAACGCGGAGATACCATTGCCACTTCTCCGTTAAGCAACTTATATCCTGCTGGTTTGCCTATAGGTAAAGTTAAATCGGTAAACCTCGAACAAACTCCCGCCCCAGAAGCAGAAATCGAATTATCCGCACCGATCGAGCTATTGGAATGGGTAACAGTTAAGCCCTTTGAGGTTAAACCCCTCGACAACGAACCATGAGTTGGCTCAAAATTTTAGATATTCTGATAATTACTATTTCTGTTGCTATTTGCAGCACTTTAATGTTTCTTCGTCTTCCGGGCATGGAACTGCTAGGAATCAGTCCCAATTGGATGTTAATTTGGGTGGTTGCCTGGAGTACCAAACGTGGTGTTTGGCAAGGAGCGATCGCCGGAGTGGGAATGGGTTGGATTTATGACAGCATTACAGTGTCTCCACCGTCTCATGTCTTGAGCTTAGTTATTGTCGGAGTAGTGACGTCTAGTCTGCAAAAACAGAAATATATTGGCGAAGACTTTATTTCCATAGCTTTAATTGTCTTTTTTATGACCGTCATAGCAGAAACCGTCTATGGGATTCAGTATAGCTGGATGAAACTACTTCCTATTGCCGAAATTTGGCAAAATTATCAGCAGATTGCGATCGCTTCGGCTATTCTCAGCAGTCTTTGGAGTCCGATTTTTTATTATCCTCTAGCTCGTTGGTGGGATAAAATACTGGGCGAGCCAAAAATTTCTAGATAAAATAATCTATCCGTTTGGAAAGAACTGTTTGCGGCTGAGACGAGCTCCTTTACGACAGACTAGATCGAAAGGACAATAATTACAGGCTTTATTATCTACATCGGGCGCGACGGGATAATATCCGCGTTCCAAGTAAGTTTTAACTTTGTCAGCAAAGACGGCTAGTTTCTCTGGATTGGTTTTAGTACGTTTAAAAGGTTGGCGTTTGGTCAGAGAATAATAAGTTGCGGTGGCTATAGTTTCTTGGGGATAAGACCGTTCGATGGCATCACTATACAATGCCAATTGAATATCTAAATTAGCTTTACCCGTTTCATCTTTGACTCCCGTAGGTTTACTACTGCTAGTTTTATAGTCAATAATCGCCAATCCTTCAGCAGTGCGCTCGATTCGGTCTACTTTTCCCCGTACCTGCAAACCATACCATTTTGTTTCAAATTCGGTTTCTCTGGCAATGACTTGTCTATCTGGTGGTAAAAATTCCGAGGCAACTAGATTTAAAGCCAGTAATTCTAGATGTTGTTGCCGTCGAACTTCCCAACCGGGTAATTGAGTTAATTCTAATTCCGTTTCGGCTTGAGTAAATGCCCGTTCTAACTGTTCTAAATTGAACTTTTCTAAGTCAGCAGCAGTAGTAATATTTTCTAAAGATAATTCCAGACACCGATGATACAAATTTCCTCGATGAGCCGAACTTAAATCCAGTTCTGCTTCGGGTAATTCTTGAACTCTCAACAACCGCGCGCTAAACCATTTAAACGGACATTGTCCCAATTGAGTTAGTTGTGAAGCACTCAATATTTTACTCTCTGGTGCGATCGCCATACCGATAACTCCATCATACTCATCTGGTCTTGGTTGGGTTTCGCGACTGAGTTCTACCTGCCAGGCTTTAGTAATTTGAGGTAGGAGGCGGTCGCTTAATTGCCCCGACTGACGACGCAGATCTAGGCGACGGGCGGCTTCAATGCTGGCAAGGGGTAAGCTAGGAAGGGCTTCGGGCTGTAAGCCCCAACGAGTAAGTTTGGGACTGGGTAAAATGTTATTGTTAGCAATCGACTGGGGATAAGAAAAGATAATTCGCTCTTGCGGGATTTCTAGCAAACTAGAACAAATAAATGCTTCTCTGCGGGCTATGGCAACGGCAGTATCAAGGTTAAATCCCCGTTGGGCTAGCTCTCGGCGATCGCTAAAATCTAAAACTGGATCGTCACTCAGACAGGGGGGAAAGATACCTTCTGCCATACCTAGAACGAAAACATAGCGATACTTGGTACCAAGTAAGGATGTCGGTGCGTGTAGCTCTACCCCACCTCTACCAGGTTGTGCGGGTACGCATAACAAAGTCAAAGTCTCTTTAATCTCTCGGATGAAAGTAGTTTTGCTTATCCGCGCTCGTTCTGGTTTGCCTAACTCGATTAAAGCTTCCCGAACCCGATAAAAAGCAATAATTTCCCGCGCCCATCTGTTGCTATTTTCTAAGATTTGCCAGCTAGAAAAGATCTCTTGCAAACGCCAGATCCAATCGCGACGACTGATAGTTTGAGGAAAGTTTAATAAACTCAAATCTAATCCCAATTCCTGCCAAGCCGCCAAGCCTTGAGGATGAGTAGTTCTAGCTTTTACCCAAATATCTGTCGTCATTAGTTTTACTAGTGGATGAGACAGTAATTTGGCGGTAGCTTCAAAAGCAAAATCAGTTTCGATTACCTCCATCAGCAGCTGTAACCAGGCACCGATGCGAGTCGATTCTAGAGCGACTTCATACCAGACTCTTACCGTTAGCTGATATTCCCAAGCAACATCAATCAGCGTTTCTCCGTATAGCCGTTCATCTCTGGCTACCAAAACGATATCTTTAGCTTTTACCCCCTCACTCAACAAAGTTTTAATTTGAGTCAAAACTCCCCTGACTTCTCTATCGAGATCTGGATAACAATGTAAAACCATTTTCTCTAGTGAAGCATCAGATAGCCTTTCAGTGGCAAAATAGGGCAATGGAGAGTTGGTACTTTCTATATCCCAACCCTTTTCCCGTAACCAGGCGATCGCTTCGTTTCCCTCAGGTAATACCAAAATACTACCGTTTCCGGCAACGGCATCGATAAATGCCAACTCACCTCTGGCAGGAATGAAATAGCCGTAAAATAAGTAGGCAAAGCGGCGATCGCTTTGGCACTGCCAAAATACTTCTGCAGGATCGAGGGAATTTTGATTACGCAAACGCTGTCGATAGGCTGATGCCAAATTCGCCAACTGGGTTACTCTCGGTGATGAATTTTGTCGTAATGCACTTAAATCGATATTGTCGTGAAATAATTCGCGAATTGTAGTAAAAAAAACCCTCGCCGCACCGATAATATCTTTGGTTGCCACTATTTCTCTGACGGCATCTTGGAATAGGCGACGACTGAGTAAAGCTGAAGCAATGCTCCATCTCTGACGACATACTGTATTTTGAGCCAAACTTTCCAAACTGTAGTATGGTGCTTGAAGATAATTGGCAATCGCTTTAGTGGGAGTAATAATTGATAAATTGTCATTTAGAGCAGTTGCGGAAATCTCAGTTACGATGTGTCTGTGCATTTATTTACCTGGGGCGATCGCCACTGTGGCTGGTTGAGGGCGCTCGAGGCGAGTTGTCAATCGTCTGCAACTTCGAGTCTATCTATCCGAAAGCAACCGTCAATCAAACGACTGTATCTGAAAGTACATTTAGTACCCATAGGGCGATCGCAGTAGCTAACAGACAAAAAATACCTGCAATTCCCGCTAGTGGTTGTCCATTGATACCCGTTATCCAGTCTTTTCCTTTGTAAGTTATTAACTGAGCCGAGTCAATACAGGTTAATCCCAAGTTCCAGCCTGTATGTAGTCCCCAAGCCAAACCCAAACTGCCGCGATCGGCTATCTTGGCAAAGATTAACACCATTCCCATCAGCCATAAACCAGGTAACTGAGGAACAGTCTGTTTTCTTTCCCACACTAAATGCAACAGCGCGAAAATAATGCTCGTAATTGTAGCAGCTAACCAGTAGGGAAAATCTACAATTAGTTCTTGAATTACATAACCGCGAAAGACTAATTCTTCGATAAAGCTTATACCTAAACTCAAGCAGAAAATGGATAAAAACAAGGATGGTAAAAGTTGCCAATTTTGCCAATGCCAGACAATTAAATCGAATTTAAATTCTAAACTAAAAACTATTGCCAACTCTACCAAACTAATAATCAAACCCCAGCCAAAAGAAATTGCCAAGCTTAAGCACCAATCTAAACCCAAATCTTGAAAAGATAGTCCTTCTAATTTGGTTTGCCACCAAAGAATGGCGGGAGCGAGAAGATAGAGAGATACTATTAAAACTAACTTTTTTTCTGTGGTTAGAGACTGATTGGGCTGCCATTGGATTTGTCGCGAAATCGACGCGGCAATTGGTAACCAAATAATCGCCCAGGTACCGAAGAAAACAGCTACCTTTAATAATGAGGCAGGGAACATCGAAACTATTTAAATAGGATGTATCCGCCCTTGCTAACTAGGGCGATTTATAACCGATAATCTATTGATGGAAGACTAATTTTCCGATACTCCATTTTCGTCACCATCAATTTGTTTGAGGTGAATGTGCTTGTAGCCTAATTTAATTTCAAATTTATCCCCTTCCTTCAATCCCATAGCTTGAGTATAGGTAGAACCGATGACTATTTGCCCATTTTTATGGACGCTTACCCGATATGTAGGTTCGCGTCCTCGACCATCTTTAGTACCTTCGGGATCGAGAGGAACACCTTTTGCAGCCAGCACTGCATCATAAAAATCAGTTAAATTTACACGAACTTGATTATCTTTTGTAGTAGTGTAATATCCACAGCGTTTTGCTGTTTCTCTTCTTGGCAAATGAGATAACTCTTTAACTTTTTGAAGTAGTGCTTTTCCTGTTAGGGCAGCAGTAGCCGTTTCACTCATAATTTCTAAATTTTTCCTTGATTTTTCACTTAATTGAGAACAGAACTATTTAATTCTAATTTACATTATAAAAAATATACCGTTATTTCTCTAAAATGTCACAACTTTTTTTGTAGATTTTAATTTTTTAAATTAATCTTGAAACATTTTTATTGTATTTCCATTTATCGTCCCAACTCGAAAAGTTCGTGTTCTCAATAAAATTTAGCAATATTTATCAATCAAAATTTTTTCGATCTTCTCTCTCAAGTTATATTGGACCACAAATTAAGTTTTAAAGACACACTTAAAAAAACTCAACCAGTATATCGAACGCGATAAATACGACCGTTAGCTTCTTCTGTATAGTTCATAGTTCTCTCGTTTGAGGATGAAAATCGAATCCGACGGGATTAAGCAAGCCGTAAGCAAAGGTTTCTTGCTGCGAACCATCTAGATTCATAATTTGTACCGATGCTCTCGGCAATGGTTCTGTACTAGCACTAGAACGAGAACCTATGGAAACATAAAGTTTTTGTCTATTTGGTGAAACAACGACATTTCTCGTCCAGTGCTGATTATAGCCTCCACCGGAAAGGGTGGTGATTTGTTCGCCTTTTCCAGTAATCTCTCCTTTTACCGAATCATAAGCATAGCGACGAACTTCGTTTTGATTTCCTAAAAAGAAATAATTGTTAGTAAATGCCATTCCAAAGAGTAAATAAATCTAAACCGTTACTAGTATCGGTAAAGACTCGTGAACGTTCGGCTACTCCATCGCGATTGCCATCTTGTAATATAGTAATTTTATTAGCTTTGCTTTGAGCTACCAAAACATCTCCATTAGGTGTCAGACTCAACCAACGAGGACGATCTAAATTTTCGGCAAAAACATTAACTTTAAAACCAGTAGGAACATTTAGGATCGGATTAACGGGAATGGGAATTACTTTTGGACTTGCAGAGGCACTTTTAGTAGCGTATGGTTTGGGTAATTCATCGATGGTTATTCTAATTGGTTCGGGCTGTAGTGGTTTGGTAATAATAGTTTTTTTACGATTATTCGACCGATTTGCGGCGATTTTCGCTTCGTTTAAGGAACTGCTAGTTGCCTTACAGGAAGTTAATATTGTTAATAAAATAAATACAATTATTTGTCGTCGCTTCATAGCGTTTTGTGCCGCTCGATTGCCTGCTAATTACAGGTTTAGTATACTAGCATTTGTCTTGGGTAATTTCAAACTTTAGATAAAAATTTAAAAACTTAAAACTGAAAAAATCGCTCGAATAGACTAGTTGGTATTTTTTAATAGTAGCAGTTTACGAGAATTTACTTACTTTCCACTAAAAACCCCTTTGTGACCCAATAATACCGCAGCTCTAAATGAGGTTAGAGCAAAATTTTTACCAGTCGCTACTAATACCATAAGGGCTAACATAGCAAGAGACTGATAAATAAGTAATAGGTAATTTTTCTCGAGAATGAGTATAATTCGAGCTAAGATAACAACTGCTAAAATACAGTCTTCAACTAATACTACAACTGTTCTATTTGTTCGAGCTGTTCGGTAAAATAGCCGACGCGATAGTTTAAAGTACGAGCCAATTCTAAACCCTGTCGATAAAAAGTTTGAGCTTGAGAATAGTTTTTTAAATCCCAATAGATCTTTCCCAAAAGATCGCAAGTTTCCATCCAGCCATAATAATCGTAAGCTTGTTGTTGGAGTTCGATTTGCCGTTTGTATGTGGCGATCGCTTCTTCTAGTCTTCCCTCCTGTCGATAGAGATGAGCCAACTCGGCTAAGATTTCTATAGCTGAAGCTAATTGTCGAGCATTAGTCGCTAAATTGTAAGCTTGCTGGTAATAGTTGCTTGCTTCGCTGTAATTATTTAGTTCTTTATAGTCTCTGGCGATGGCTAAGTATACTGCGCTTAGATTTTCAATGTTTTCTACCTGTAAATATCTTTTTGCCAAACGGTGCTTAATCTCGATCGCCTTTTCAATTTGTGGGATGCGATCGTAAATTGTCGCTAGTTTGGTTAAATAAATTACTTCATCGTCGGGATTGAGTTGAGTTATGGGTGAAATCACTGCGTCTCTTAATTCTGAGGAAACCCCAGAATCCCGACGCACTAATAGTTCTTGGTAGACTTCGGCAGCTTGAGGGTAGTCAAACAAATCTAGATATAGTTCTGCTAAAATTTGGAGATTTTCGTTCACCCTGGTCAGGGCATCTGTTTGTCTGGCGTTGACTACAATTTGCTGGTAAATCTCGATGGCGCGATCGAGATAGCGAACTTGTTGGTAAGCCATTCCTAACTGCTTTAAAAGTGGAAGATTGAGCTTATCTTCTGCTGCGGCATTGGTGCGAATTTCTGCCAAACGCTTGGCGATCGCTCTGGTATCCAAACCGCGATTTTGTTGCCAAGCAAGATTGCCAATTCTGCCCAAAGCGGCTACCTCCTCTAAAGTACCAATTGCCCGCTGCAATCTTAATTCTCGATACCAAAGGTTAAATGCCTCATCAATCTTGCCAGCCGCTAGTTGAGCTTCGGCTTTTTGGTTAATTCGCTCGATTTCTCGTTCGATGCGACCGATTTCAAAAGCAGACAGAGGACGGTCGTTTGAACTTGCCGGTAATAGAGGATCGGACTGAGGAACTTCTAGGGGATGGGGAGTAGTCGCCAGGGCGATCGCCCTAAATCTCCCAGTGTCCAAGCCGACAGCTATCGTTAATAAAACCGATAAGATTTTGATAAATTTGCCAGACTTGAAATATTTGTTCTCGTTACTAAACACTACGAGTGCTAAATAAATGATGTTTCTAAAATCGAAGACTGCTACATTAAATTGTAAGTTTCTGGCAGAAGAAAATAGCAGTGAGAGATCGCCAATCCCCTTTACTTAAAAAAATCTCAATCAATTTACTGATTAGCTTGGTCTTATTCTTATCCCTGACAGCCTGCAGTCCTCCTAAAAGATTAGCAGCATCGGAGAGAATCTTTAGCGATCTCTCCCTAGAATATCTCGATCGCTACGAACTACCAAAAACAGCCTTTGAAAATACTCCCGTAGGAGGTCTATCGGCGATCGCTTATGACCGCAATTTAGGTTGCTTCTATGCGCTCTCAGACGACCGCAGTCAACGCGCTCCCGCTCGATTCTATACTTTAAATCTAAATTTTCAGCCCGAGAACGATCGCACGGCAATAAAAATTAGTAACTTAGACATTAAGGATGTAACTTTTCTGCATAATGAAAACGGCGAGTTTTACCCTCAAGGCACTATAGATGCTGAAGGAATCGGTATCTCTCCCCGAAAAACCCTATTTATTGCCAGTGAAGGCGATCCCAAACAACAAGTTGCCCCTTTTATTGGCGAATTCGATCTCGAAACAGGGGAAAAAAAATTAGAGGTAACTCTTCCCAAAGGTTACTTACCAGACGACAGCACGACCGAACCCCAAGGCATCCAAGAAAATTTGGCTTTCGAATCTTTGACTTTAAGTAGAAGGGGTCTACTTTCAGAAGACCCCTTTCGTCTGTTCGTCGCCACTGAGTCGGCATTGACACAAGACAAAATTGATTCTGCTGATGCCGAGACGAGAATTCGCTTATTGCATTATGTAATTGATTCTTTTAGCAATCCCCTACTCTTAGCCGAACACCTTTACTTATTAGAACCAGCACCTCCAGAGATATTTACTAACGGACTGACCGAACTAGTAGCTTTAAATCTCGAAGGACATTTTCTCAGTTTGGAACGAAGTTTTGGTTTTACTGGTGCGGGAGCAAAGATATTTCAGGTTGTCGTTGGCGACGCTACTGATATTACTAATGTTGCTAGTCTTAAAGGCGAACTGGGACAAATCAAACCACTTAAAAAGAAACTACTGTTAGACCTCAGTGAATTAGGTATTTACCTAGACAATTTAGAAGGAATGACCTTGGGTCCCCGCTTACCAGATGGCAGTCAAAGTTTATTATTAGTAAGCGATGACAATTTTAATCGAGAACAAATAACTCAATTTTTGTTATTTCGCTTGGTCGGCGGATAACTGATACTATTCGATCTTAGATTACATTTATGTCACACTCTCAAGATATAACTACTCTAGTACGCTGGATGGCAGCAGACTTTAGCAATCACGAGCAAGCCTACGCTAATCCTCCATTTTTTGCCCATATTCGCGTGTGTATGCGTCCTCTTCCCGAGGATTTATTGGATGGTAAAAGTCTCTTTTTAGAACAAGCTTATGATTTCGCGCTGAATCAACCCTACCGTTTGCGGGTATTAAAGTTTAATTTAATTGACGGACGTATCAAGCTAGAAAATTATAAGGTCAAAGATGCAGAAAAATTTTATGGTGCATCGCGCGATCGCCAAAAGCTAGAAAAGCTCACCGCCGATCTGATTGAAAAGATGTCTGGCTGCGATATGAATGTAGAATGGACGGGTCGTAGTTTTAAAGGAGCGATCGAGCCGGGAAAATCCTGCATCGTCGAACGCAATGGCAAAACGACTTACTTAGATAACAGCTTTGAAATCGACCCCGAAAAGCTAATTAGTATAGACCGGGGACTCGATCCCGAAACAAACGAACTAGTTTGGGGTTCGGTAGCTGGCGCTTTTCACTTTCAACCCACCCAAAGTTTTGCTGCCGAGGTTAGTTCGCAGTAGACTTCTAGCAAATAAGATAAGATCGAGCTGCTTTTGCCAGAGGCGATTGAGAAGGTAGATCCAACTAAAGCAAAAAAGGTTTGATTTCTAGCTATTTTCAGAAGAATAGAACCTAGTTAATTCGCAGCAACATCGCTTGTTACTGCTGACTTAGAATTATTCGAGCGATTGCCGCCTCTTGGTTGCGACGCTCTCTGAAAATCTATTTCTTGTATTTCTTGTATTTCTTGTTCTTGTTTACTCGATGTTTTTATCTTTAACACTGCGAGCGATCCGCGATATTTCGCTTTTTTCGTCTACTGAAGTGCGCGAGGGAGAACCACTAATGATATTTTCGTAGTTGCGGAAGGATTCTTTAATGTAGGGAATTTCAGGTGCATCGGCACTAATAATATATTCCCGAATACCTTTATCGTGCCACGAACCCCGCATTTTAAAGACGTTCATCGCTCGTGACATTTCGCCGCGAATTTCTACATATTGTAGTAGCAAAATCGTATCGGTAATAGTAGATATATGGGATTCGGTAATCGAATTAGAACCCATGAAGCGATCGGTGGTATTGGTAAAAAAGCCAGTAATTTCTTCTTGTTTGGCGTATCCCGTTACGCCGATGACAAACTGACGAAAGGCATTGTTAGTAACGCCTCTAGCTAGAGCCGATAGAGAGTCGATCGCAATTCGAGACGGTTTGAATTCGGCAATTTCTGACTTAATTTTTTGTAGATGATCTTCTAAACCTGCTGATTCGGGGTAAGAACAAAGCAGCCTGAGCAACCCTTTCTGTTCCATAGCTTCAAAATCGATTCCCCAAGAAAAAGCATTTCGAGATAGTTGCGCTCGCGATTCTTCATAGGCAAACAATAAGGCTTTTTCTCCCTGGTTGCAGGCTTCTTGTAAAAATTTACTAACCAGCAAAGTCTTACCCGTACCCGTCGCACCAGTAGCCAAAATAATCGAATCCTTGAAAAAGCCACCGCCGCAAAGTTCATCCAAGCTTTTAATGCCAGAAGAGATGCGAATGTTTGAAGAGCGTTGGGTGAGCTGCATGGCACCGAGAGGAAAAATATTAATCCCGTCGTTGGTAATGGTAAAGGGATATTCTCCCTTCATGTGGGTAGTACCTCGAAGCTTAAGAATTTCAATGGTACGACGACGACGCTCTCCTTCTAAAACGTTGCGAATGATAATTACGTTGTCGGAGACGAATTCTTCAACTCCAAAACGAGCGATCGCTCCATACTCATCTACGCGCTCGGTGGTTAAAATTGAAGTCACTTGCAATTGTTTTAGTCGTGCTACTAGGCGGAAAATTTCTTTTCTGACTACCGATGCCGCATCGTACTGTTGAAAAACTGCAGTAACTGAATCGATTGAGACTAATTTGGCTTTATATTTATTTACCGCGTATTGAATTCGCTCGATTAAGGCTGAAAGATCGAAATTTCCCACTACTTCTTGACCTTCAGGATCGGGAGAAGCATCGAGGATAAATAATCTTCCGCTGTTGATCGCCGCTTGCAGATCCCAACCAAAACTATAGGCATTTTCAATAATATCTTTGGGAGATTCTTCAAAAGTTACGAAGATACCCGAAGCATCGAAGTATTTGATGCCGTGGTACAAAAACTGGACTGCGAGCAAGGTTTTTCCCGTACCAGATGTGCCGCTAACTAGGGTAGTTCTACCCATTGGTAGACCACCATGAGTAATTTCATCAAATCCTTCGATCATAGTTCGGTTTTTCCGAACTCCTTTACTGGAAAGTTCTTCTGGCTGTAATTGATTGGGAGTTGACTGATTCATCTATACTTTTATAACAAAACTTTTAACAGTAAACTGTAATTAATTTACTTCAAGGCGATCGCTAGTTATTCAAACGTTTAATCTTCGAAAAGAATTTTTCAATCGAATTGAATTTAAACTTCTCGTTCCCGAATTTCTTGATATAACAAATCTAAGCCAATTAATACTTTTTCTCGGTCTGAAAGATCGCCAATAATTTTCCTTACTGGTGGAGGTAACACTTTAGATAGAGTAGGTGTCGCTAAAATTTTATCTTCTTCAGCTAACTGAGGACTTTTAAGAACGTCAATAACTTTTAAAGCGTAAACTCCTTGAAAATCTTTTTCTAAAATATGCTTGAGGGTTTTCAAGGCTCTGATTGAATTGGGCGTGTTACCGGCAACATATAGTTTTAATACGTAAGTTTTTCCTAGTTTATTCACAGCATTAAATAAAATTTTGTCAATCGATTTAGAGCTAGAAATATAAAAATATTCTTAAGAATAGTAAATTATTTTTAATAACCTTACCTTTTAGGTTTTATTCTACTCCAAACAGCAACTCTAAAGACAAATCTTCTCTAGGGATAGAGCGCCGGTACATTTCACATAAATTAGCAATGGTATCGATTAAAGCCAAACGATAATCGAGTAAAATTTCTTCATTTCTTCCTTCTGCTTTTAGTTGCTGGGAAAATTCATCGATTAGTTCCATGTGTATTTCTAAAATTTGCGACACAGAAATATCAGCAAAAAAAGCGCGATTGACAAATTTATCGATATACTGATTTGCTTGAGAATTGTCGGCAAAATAACCGAGAATAATTTCGCTATAATCGGCTACTAATTTTTTTAGTAAATCTTCTTTTTGCGCTTCGGAAAGATGACGATAAAAATTTTTTGAATTACGTTTATAGTATACCCCTAGATATCCCAGTCTTTCTTTGAGTTTTTCCGTTAATCTACGCTGTTGGTCTAGCAGCCACTCGCTTCGAGCTATCTCACTACTATTTTTAGAGGTAACGGAGCGATCGCTCAAAGAACAGCTAGGACTCAAGTGTAAAAACCTACTAATTGCCAAATTAATAAAAGAATTAATTTGTTCTAATTGAATTGGATATAGTCTCACCTCAGCACTATGATACAGAACAAAATTTAATAAATCGTTACTATTTTCGCTATTCTCTCCTGTTTTTTCGACAATTACAATTGGTAGGAGAATATTTAGTTGAGATAACTGCTTAATTATTGAATTAAAAGCTAAGTTACGTAATAAAATCAAACAATCTACGTTTTCTCCTTCGTCTTTAACGAACTCAATTAACTCTTCGGGACAATTTAATATAGTCGCCTCGTAGCGATCGTTATTTAGTAATGCCGCTAAAGATTCGACTGAGGTTTGTCGCCCAGGAAAAAGACAAATACGAAGTTTAGAATATTGATTGACAGTTTTATTTTTAATCTCGGACATTGACATTGTATGACAAGTTTAACAAAATTGATCTATTGAAACTTCCTCCTTTTCAGGAATTAACATCCAAAATCTTATATTATAAAAAATTAACATTTATTGCCTCAGCGTGAAAATTGTAATTATTTGTAAGAAACAGAGCTTTAAAACAATTTAAGTTTGAGATAATAATAGAGGTGTAGCTCGTTCAATTAGTTGAATGACTTTGAAAATCTTGAATGCCATCTGGTAGAAAAACTTTCAAGCTTTTTTCATATAAATTGATTGATAGACTAAACATCAAAAAAGGTATTTGTCAGCTTCGCTAGCCAATTTTAAGCCTAAATTTGGTTGGAAACATGGAAAATATCGCCAAGAGCTAAATATATTATTCTACCTTAAACTGCTCTAACGTAATAGCGCTGGCAACAAAAATGCTTTTGAAGTAATTATCCAAAACTCCATGTATAGTTCTTATCAAATTAGCTTAGAAGAATTTATTAGTCCAATTCCCATCTGCCAACATGGATGTGCTTTGGAAACAATCCTCAATGCATCTCAAAGTAGCCAAAATGGAACTATTGCCATAGTCGATCGCCAACAGTTTCCCCTCGGAGTAGTCACGGCACATAGTTTGCTGTCTTTATTAGTCCAATACCAGCACAATTGCCGGATTACTACTTTAGTTGGTTCTCAAAAGTATTTTGAAGATCGAGCCGCTTTGATGGCAACCACCAACTTACAGAGTCTCATCGAACCAGTAAAAATTGTAAATTATCAAGCAAGCATTTCAGAGTTTTTAGACTATTCCAGCAACGGTAACGATCGCCGGGGTTCGAGCTACGCGCTCGTAGACGAGCGGGAAAAATTTTTGGGCATGTTAGATACTCAAAAGCTGTTTGAGTTTTTGCTTGAAAATAACCAACCACAGCCTCAAGCATTAGGCTCAGAATTGAGTTTCTACTTATTTAGCCTCATGGAAAAGATTCCTCTCCCCTTAACGATCCAAGAGGGCGGAGGCAAAATCTTATATCAAAATCATTATTGGCAACAACATCTCAGCGAATTACGAGACCGCGATGCGATAGATTATAGTTCGCAGCTCGCTCAGTGGTGGTTAGGACAACTGACGAGTCAACCAAACCAACTTTCATCGGAGTCAAATTCGAGGGAGCGAAATGATTTACCCCTTGTATTGGCAGACTCTGCAACTGCTGGCGAAATCCCCACAGACAGCTCCTCAAATTCAAATTCTGCGGCCACCTATGCCGAGCGGTCGATCTTTACCGCTTCTGGGCTGCAGATTAGTTATATAAATGGCTGGTACTACGTCAAAATGCCCCTAGATTTTGCTACTAGTCAGACAAGACAGCATTGGTTAGTAGTGGCGATCGCAGCTGAAAATGAACAAAGCCGACAAACAATCTCAGCAGATGCCGACTGGAGCCGCTTAAAAGACGAGTTTTTAGCCTATATCACCCATGAATTGAAATCTCCCCTAACGGGAATTGTCGGTCTGTCAAATTTACTCAAAGCCCAAAAATTAGGCAATCTCAATCAGCGTCAGATCCGCTATGTCGAATTAATCTATCGTAGCGGCAAACGACTGACCAAGATGGTCAATGACTTATTAAAGTTGACCGGGTTGACCCCTGACAAACAAAGTTTTTTTGTCGAGCCACTCGAACTCGAACCTCTGTGCCGACAAACATACAGACATACTCTAACTGAATTAGAAACTACAGCAGAAACAGATTCATCTGAAATTTCAGCCTATCCTCAGTTAGAATTGGCGATCGCCCCAGGCTCGGAAACAGCCTTTTTCGATAAATCCTGTTTGACTCAAATACTGTCTTGCTTGCTCGAACGAGCCGTTCAATCTCAGGCCAAACGAATCGGAATTAAGGTTAACTCTTGGACTGATTGGATTACTATTGTAGTCTGGCACCAAACTGAGGAGGTTGCAGTCTCAGCAACGCCAACCGATGGCTGCCAAGAAGCGGAAACTAACGACTCAAAAGCAGAATACAATAAGAATTTAAATTTAGCGATCGCTCGACAGTTAGCTAAAGCTCACGGGGGAGAGCTGAGTTCGGTCTCAACAGCCAGCGGCAGAAATGAATTTACTTTACTATTACCTCATGTTGCCGTTGGCGATCGCTTAGAATCTAGTAACTCGAAATCTAATGGCAAACGTTTACTGGTGCTAATCATTGAAACCCTTCCCCATCGGATTGCTCGGATTGCCTCGACGATTGAGGATCTAGGCTACTATTTAGTAGTGGCTCGTAGCGGAATTGAAGCCCTACAACAAGCTCGACGCCTAAAACCCAGCTACATCTTGATGAATCCTGCTTGTTCCCTGCTAGGTGGTAAAGATTTACTTACTCTGCTCGAGTCGGACTCCAGTACGCAAAATATTCCCGTATTCGTGCTGACTACACCGCAGCATAAATTAGAAGATAGTCAAACATTTCGACAGGCACAGGGAGTTATCTGCGAACCATTCGACCGAGCTACTCTGGCGCAGATTCTACCAGTTAAAGACTTTGCCCCACCAGTCATTCCTCAAAATATCACTATTTTGTGTATCTATCCCGAACTAAAAGTTATTGACCAAACACGGGAAGCGGAAAATTTAGATTTTAGCCTTAAAGATTGGGCGGAAAGAGATTGGAGCGCTGGTAGGGAAGATCGAGACCAATCGAGAGATAACGTTGGTTACCGTATTATTGAAGCTGATGGTTTGGAACAAGCTCAGATGTTGGCGCGAATTTGGCAGCTAGATGTGGTCATTCTAGATAGTGTGGCAATTAAAGAACCCCTCGACTACTTGCGCTCGTTACGACAATCGTCTTATCTAGCTTCTCTGCCTTTAATAATTCTCGATTCTAAAACCAGTGCAGCAGCCAATCAAATCGATAACTTAACAGTATATCCTTGTCTATTGCCGGCAAAATCTAGAAGTATTAGAGATTTAATGCAGGTGATTCAAATTGCTGCCAAAACTAAAAACTCGCGCTCGTCTTCTTAATCTTCTTCACACGGGTATCCCCTCGTTGGTCGTAATCGATAAATTCAGTAATGAGGTGTCAATCAATGCCCGACTCGATGAAATATCAACAGCAACACGCGATCGTCACCGGTGGTTCTAGCGGTATTGGCAAAGCTACAGCGCAACTTCTAGCACGACAGGGTGCCAATCTCACCCTAATCGCACGCGATCGCCACAAGCTAGAGAGCGCCAAACGAGAACTAGAGGCAGAAGTAGTTACCCCGACTCAGCAAATAATTACCCTAGCTGCCGATGTCGCCCACGAACCGGAAATTACCGCTGCAATTTCTACGGCGATCGCCAGATTGGGAACTCCTAGTATGTTGATCGCCTCTGCAGGCATGGCAATTCCCGGTTATTTTCAGGAACTTTCCCTGGAAGTTTTTGAAACCACCATGGCGGTCAATTATTTTGGAACTCTCCATACCATTAGAGCCGCGCTACCAGCTATGGAACGGCAACGGCAAGGTAGCATAGTCTTAATCTCTTCTGGAGCGGGTTTAATCGGTATTTATGGCTATAGCGCCTATTCTCCTAGCAAATTCGCCATCCGCGGGCTAGGAGAAAGCCTAAGAGCCGAACTAAAACCCAAAGGTATTCAGGTTTGTGTAGTTTATCCTCCCGATACCCAAACTCCCCAGCTAGCCAGGGAAAATAAAACTAAGCCTCCCCAAACGAAAATGATAACTGAAACAGCCGCAACTTGGACTGCAGCAGCAGTGGCGGCAGAGATTCTCCAAGGAATCGAAACCGGGCGAGCGGCGATCGCCCCAGGCTCGATCATGAGACTGCTGCATCGATTTCATAGTTTAATTGCACCCATATTAAATTGGTCTTTCGATCGAGCAATTAAACGCCTCGGCAGCGAACGATAATTAGTTACAATTTTTTTTGTTTGTCCTTTGTCATTAGCTTTTAGCAGTCTACTGTTAATAATTAATTTAATTAATGACTTATGACTAATGAATAACAACAAACTAAAGCTCGAAGTTGGCTTCAAAAGTTTCCCGCGTCATCGGTTGACCGATTAAAAGACCTTCTCCCCCCAGAGTTTCTAGAGGCTCCCCTTCTACACTAATCCAAACTTTATCGCTGCGATTGAAACTCGTCGCGGTATAGACTACTTGTGCTAATCTGCTAGTCATCGACGCACTTCCTCCACCAAAGACAAACTCTCGAGACAAATCAACATGAACTCCTTTTCGGTCTAGGGACAAACCAAGCAATTTCGTATTTTCGGGAATGCTAGTAGTGTAGTTAGAATTTTCCGGTCCTGCCAGTAGACGGTCGAAGGCAACTGTCAAGATGCGCTTTGGTTGAGTCGACTTTTGAAAATTCAGCGTGCTAGTAACGAGTTCGATTGAATTATCTTGAGGATCGAGCCACCAAACTTCAATAGTTTCTTCTTGAGTAATTGGTTCTGGTTGAATTGGCTTGGTTTGCTCGGCGACGGGAGGAAAAGTCGGTATGGCAGTTTGACTGGTGCGTTCTAGACTGTGCTTTGCCCACCAAGCAGCACCTCCTCCCGCAGCTAAAATTACTCCGGCGGCGATCGCCACTAAAGGGAGAGAAAAACGTTTATTTTGTTTGCGATCTTGCATAAGTAATTCTCCTGATTTAGAGGAAGTTTTTCCAAAAATATTTAGTTAGCTTTTTTTGCTTGGTTGAAGACATTTTTAGTTATTTTGTTTCCACCCGTGCAAAACCCGTTAGTTTGAGGTTATTTTCATCTATCTCTAATTGTAGAAGCCGAGCTAAGATTCCGTCAGCCTCAAAGACTTCAAGATTGAGGCGATCGCTAATGCCATCGGCAAAACCTCTCAGCAATCTAGAAGACATGGGACGCCGATTGACAGTTCCCTTTAGTTCGGACAAATAAATTTGTCTACCGTCTGATGTCACTCTCAATTCTATAGCCATAGCTAGGTCTCGGGAGCGATAGGTATTGCTAGAACGACGTAAGGTAAAATTTATTTGGAGGTGATTTGGAGAACTGAACTCTAAGCTAGGAGCGAGCAGCTCGTAAGCCAGGTTAGATGAACCTCCTTTATGAGCCACCAGACGATTTAAAGTTTTCTGTAGCCGTTGTTGAAATTGTGGTGAGCTTAAGGCGCGATTGAGATCGCTTTCAGTTAAAACAATTTTGAACGCTCCTTGCAAGGGCTGTCCTAAAGCCTCTCTAAATTCACTCGTACTGTCGAGACTCGAGCTCTCGGAAGAATCTTCGACAGCGGTTTTTAGCGAGTTTAATTTCGAACGTTTTAAGGCAATTCCATCTGTTTCTAGCTCTAAAACTTCAATTCTGATGGGTTCGAGTTCGACACCCCTAGCAGCTAGCCGAACTTTTTGTAATTTACCGCCAGCAATTTGATAGTTGGGTAGATTGTCGATCCGAATTGCCCGTTCTTCTACACTAACTATTTGCGAGCGCAGATTCTTATCCACTAGGAAATCGACAATCAATCCTCCACTCGATAAAGTTCCCAATAGACCCAACAGAGCAATGGTGAAAATTTCCATACTCAAACCCAATTTTGATTAACTAGGATCGATTCGCATCAGGGTTTGTCCGAACTCTACTGGTTCTCCATTTTGAACGGCAATTTCCATGATTTTTCCCGCAACTTCTCCTTCGATTTCATTCATTAATTTCATCGCCTCAATAATACAAACGGTATCCCCTGGATTGATGCGATCGCCTACTTCTACAAAAGGCTCCTCGTCTGGTGCAGGAGCACGATAAAATGTTCCCACCATTGGCGAAGTAATTTCAATCCAAGAGCGGTCGTCTACGGTGGTAGTAGTATCTGGAGGAGTAGTAGGTCTTTCCGTACCCGAAGGAGCCATTACTGGCTCGGCTGCAATTTCAGGCATGACTTTCGAAGCTACTATATTTCTCTCTTGGCGTACCGTCAAGGTAAACTGATCGCTTTTGAGAGTTAACTCAGTAATGTCAGTTTTGGCGATCGCCCCTAATAATTCGCGAAGTTCTTGAAAATTTATAGACACAAACTATACAATCCGATCTCGAGCAGTTATTTACGTAATTTAACAGCAATACTGGTTTTTATCGCCTATGAGTTCGACAATTTACCGACGATAGGTTTAGTTTTCTCGACCTAAGTAGGAACTATCTCTGGTATCTACCTTGATTTTTTCGCCGATAGAAATAAATAAAGGTACCATTACCTGCGCTCCCGTTTCAACGGTAGCGGGTTTTGTTCCTCCCGTAGCCGTATCTCCTTTGACTCCAGGATCGGTATCGGTAACTTCTAAAGTCACTGAAGTTGGTAACTCCACTTCCAATACCTGGTCTTCCCAAAAGATTACGTTTACTTCCATTTCTTCTTTGAGATACTGAACGCGATCACCCATTTGCTCTGCTGTCAAACGGGTTTCTTCATAGGTTTCCATATCCATAAAGACATATTGGTCTCCCTCTTTGTAGGTATGTTGCATGGTACGTTTTTCCAAGTTGGCTTGGGGTAAGGTTTCTCCCGCTCGGAAAGTACGTTCGACGGTATTGCCTGTCTGGACGTTTTTTAGCTTGGTTCGCACAAAAGCCGAGCCTTTACCTGGTTTGACGTGCAGAAACTCTACTACTCGCCAGACCGAGCCATCTAACTCAATGGTCACCCCGGTGCGAAAGTCATTACTAGAAATCATGGAACCAAAAATCTTCTAGAGAGAACGACATTTAATTTTACCTGATGAAGGGTGAGGGATAAAAAAAGAGGAGCAAAGAGAACCTCAGGATAAACTAAGTCGTGTAGAAATGTTGACAAGGGAGATCGATCGCTAAGAACATACACAGTAGATATGTTTTGTCCAACGGTCAGTGGTACTCGTCTGAAATAAATTCGAGCGACGGACTGATTTACAGAACGCGATGGCGTGGTTTAATTTATGAAAACTGTAGCAAATCTTATTAATAACAAATCCGATTGCCGATTTTCTCGAAGTATTATGGCTATTTGGTTAGCTGTGGTCTTGTTTTGTAGTAGTGCGATCGTTCTACCCCAACCTCAGGCACTAGCGTTTTTAGCTCAGGGAGATGCGATTACCGACCCTAAAGCCATTCTGAGATATTCTCTACCTATAGATAATGATTGGGTAAGAAAACTACAAGCAGATTTAGAAGATATTGGCTATCAACTTCGGGGCAAGCGTTGGGGCAACATCAAACGCGATATTAAAGATAGTAATTTCGTGTTGGAAATCCATCGCGGTGACATTTTGGCTGCGGTTTCCGAAGAGCGTCAACCTCAAGCCGAAGCATTACTAAACCAGATCGATGAGGGAGTTAACGAACTTAAAACGACAGCTGACACCAAAGACAAAGAAGCTGTTTACCTCAAACGAGAGGAATTGCTGGCAAAGGTAGGACAGCTAGAAGAATTAATGGTAGTAGGGTTTCCTTTTGAAGTACCAGAGGAATATGCCGATTTACCACAGCTGCTCGGTCGTGCCACAGTAGAAATGGAAACCAACCGAGGTACTTTAGAAATTGTTATCGATGGTTATAGTGCGCCAGTTAACGGAGGGAACTTTGTCGATTTAGTACATCGTGGCTTTTACGATGGTATGGAGTTCAATCGAGCCGAAGATTTCTACATTTTGCAGGCAGGGGATCCCCCAGGAGAAGCAGAAGGATTTATCGATCCCGAGACGGGAGAGTATCGCGCAATTCCCCTAGAGGTACTGGTACGGGGAGATTCGGAACCAGTTTATGGCGAGACTTTGGAAAACTTAGGACGTTATTTAGATACACCCGTTATTCCTTTTAACGCCTATGGTGCGATCGCTTTGGCTCGTCCTGCTAATGACCCCAATGGCGGTTCTTCACAATTCTTTTTCTTTAAATTCGACCGCGAATTAACTCCTCCTGGCTACAATTTAATGGACGGTAGATATTCTGTATTTGGTTACGTCGTAAAAGGTGAAGAAATTTTAGAAAAACTTGGAGCGGGAGACAAAATTGTTTCTGCTAGAGTCGTAGAAGGACTAGAAAATCTAGTCGAACCAAGCTAGAGCAGGAGAAGCATAGAGCGGAGAAAGCAGAAGAAAAAAGGTAAAAGGTAAAAAGGGAGTTCTCAAACGTTCTCCCTTTACCCCTTGCCCGTTCACCAATTACCTAGTGCCTTAAATAACTTTCTACTTCCTACTTTAAAGAATGACACAGCTAGTTAGCGCTCTCGGAGAGCGGGGTTTGTTGAGCAAACTCCAGCCTTTTTGTCCCGAAGGGATGGTAGGGGATGATGGAGCAATTTTACCTCTAGAACCAAACAAATCTCTAGTAGTTACTACTGATGTATTGGTTGATGGGGTACATTTTAGCGATCGCACTACTAGCCCCTATGATGTAGGTTGGCGGGGGGTAACGGCTAACTTGTCCGACTTGGCTGCAATGGGAGCAAAACCTCTCGGTATTACTATCGGTCTGTCCTTGCCCGGAGCAGTAGCGGTATCGTGGGTAGAAGAACTGTACCGGGGTATGAACGAGTGTTTGAACCGATATCAAACTCCTGTCGTCGGTGGCGATATTTGTCGCTCTCAGGTAATCAGTCTCGCCATTACCGCTTTCGGTCAGGTTAACCCCCATCGCTCTATTCTACGTAGTAACGCTCGCTCGGGCGATGCGATCGTTACTACGGGACTCCACGGACTGGCGCGAGGAGGACTAGAACTATTAACTAATCCCCACTTGGGCGATCGCTTGAATGCTCGGGAAAGAAATAGCCTAATCGAAGCTCATCAACGACCTTTACCCAGACTGGATATTTTACCTTTTCTCGAATGGCTTCCCGACCAAATCTCAATTGGCGGTATGGATAGCAGTGATGGTCTAGCCGATGCGATCGAGCAAATTTGCCGGTGTAGTGGGGTAGGAGCGAAAATTGAATTTGGTGCACTCGAAATTCCCTCTGCTTTGGTCGAAATAACAGGAGCAGAAACAGCTTGGGATTGGATGCTGTACGGTGGAGAAGACTTCGAGCTTGTATTGACCATGCCTCTAGCAGTAGCCAAAGATTTAGTTAAATATTTAGGAGGAGAAGCGGCGATTATCGGTAGGGTTACTGCTAATTCTGAAAGTATCTTAGTAAATAAAGATAGTTGTCAATTGTCACTCTCAAATTTTACTAAAGGTTTCAGCCATTTTTAGTTTTTTCAGCTTAACTTCGAGCATCATTATCTATATTTAAGGAGCGAGTCGAGAAAATTTTAAGCCAAAATTAATTGTACTGGTAGAAAATTAACCAAAATGGGAATGATATCTTTGTGCGGAACAGTTTCGATCGTCGAAGGAAGAGATTGGTTTGGGCTATACTGTACCAGCTTCTCTTGCCTTTAAGTTGTCTGTTCGCAGTTAACAGGAGAATTACTCAAAGATCGAAGAAGGATCTTAGACAAACTCACTCGAACTAGTCATTATGCTATCGGTCGCGTTCGAGGGAATTGTTTGCTAGTTAAGTAGTTTACCTGGTTGTAGAGCAGAAATAATTGCCTGAAACTATGCAGTATCCAGTTACATTTGATTCAATCGAACGAGAAATCACCCGGATAGCAATCTCTGACTGTAGTTCTCAAACTATGCTGTCAAACATAGCGGCAAAAGTAGCAGAATTTTTTCAAGCAGAAGCTTGTGGAATCGTGACCGACAAGCTGAACTCGTTGGAACCTAGAGCTATTGGTTGGTGGCAGGAAGAGAGTTTTTTAGTAGAGAACCAAGAACGACTGGTGGAAAAATTATCTCAATTGTTATTTTCCAATCGAAGCAAAGCTCAACTGCATGATGGTGAAAGTCTCAGTCGTAATTTTAATTCGAGCAATGAAACCTGCTCTTCTTATTTCCAACCTCTAAAAAATTTAGTTAGAGAAATTCTGCCAACCAAAATTTGCTTGGGGACTTTAATTTCAAATCGTCAAGAAATCGCTGCGATAATTTTATTATTGAAATCTCAGTCTACTTTGTGGACTGACTCCCAACAACAATTATTCGCTCGCATTTCAGACTCAATTGGGCTAATCATTTCTCAGATACAGCTTCAGCAGCAAGTCCAAACCAAAACTAGATTTCAAACCGTACTCAATCGTATAAGTAAAGAGATCGGTCAAAATTCTGCTCCCGATGTTCTATTCGATGCCTGTTTGTCCGAAATTGGTAATGCGCTTCAGGTTAGTAGGGGTTTAATTCTCCAACTTAAATATCAAAATCCGTTGCGGACTCAACAATCTAGGCAGAAAGTAGTACGTGGAACGGTAAAAATTACCTGCCAGTGGAGGGGAGATCGAACCGAACCAAGTTCTAGGGAACCTAGCTTTAATCTTCAAGATTCCCAGCTATGTCAGAAAGCTCTAGAGCTAGCCCCCCAGCCTCTAACCAGAAGCGAACTGGTGGCTTTTCCCGATTTGCCTTTAGAACAGCTTGGTGATGAGAGTAATCCAAACTCGTCAGCATTGCTGATGATGCCCCTGATGGGCAAAACCTCTGGCGATTTAAAATCCAGGTTAGTACTGGGTTTTTTAGTTCTGCAACACGACTCTCCTCGATTTTGGAGCGATGATGAATTGGATTTAATTAATTGGGTAAGCGTTCAAATTGCTACAGCTATGATTCATCATCAAACCTTAAGTCGCGTTCAATCAATTGTAGACGAGCGCACCGCTCAACTAACTCATGCTCTGGAATTTCAAGCCAAGCTCACCGAAAAGATGCGTCAGCAAATCGATCAGCTACAGAAACTCAACCAGTTGAAAGACGATTTTCTCAATAGCATGAGTCACGAGCTTAAAACCCCACTCACCAGCATGAAAATGGCGATAAAAATGCTGCGTCAGGAGCGACTGCCCCCGACTACCCAGGAAAAATATCTCAATATTCTCGAACAAGAGTGGAATCGAGAATACAATCTAATTAAAGATCTACTAACTCTACAACAGGTTGAATCGGGAGAGTTTGCCTTCAGTCCGCAGGAATTAAATCTGGCTCATCTAATCGAACCACTAGCTAATTCTTTTCTCGATAAATGGCAATCTGACAAGGGCTTGAGCTTAAAGATCGATTTATCTGATTCGGCTTTGAATCTCTATAGCGATGCCGATAGTTTGCAGTATATAGTCGAAGAATTGCTGACTAATGCTGGTAAATATTCCGCTCCAGATACTAATGTCGAGTTTTCTGTCCAATGCGATCGCCAGAGAGATGCAGTAGTAGCGATCGCAGTTTCTAATTATGGTGCGGGGATCTTAGCTGAAGAATTACCATATGTTTTCGAGAAATTTCGTCGCGGTAAAGGTGTAACCGACCGAGCCGTACAAGGTACTGGTCTGGGTTTGGCTCTGGTTAAATATTTAGTCGAGCACCTCAATGGCACTATCGAAGTAACTAGCGAACCAGTAGCAGAATCGCGAATGTTTAGAACGACCTTTACGATTAAATTACCCCAGTCTTAAGCTTCGGCAATGAGAGCGCGATAAAATTTTTTGACCATAACCAGAGTTATACTAGATGAGCGACGAGAGTAAGGTGAAAAAGCGCGAAATTAAAAAGTGTTCGATCTGTAGAAAAGATGCTCAAACGTACCGACTCAGCTCGATTATCTAGAAGTAGCTTTAATTATTCGCCATTTTTTCGTCAGTTAAAAGTTTTTGGAATTGCAGTTAGACTATTATTTTTTATCTGGAACGATCGCCTCTGGCGTAAAAATTCATCTCGGCAGAAACACCGTCGCGCTAGTTGGTTAGTTGCTAAACTCCTAGAACTAGGACCTACCTATATTAAAATCGGACAGGCTCTATCTACTCGCGCCGATCTAATTCCTTTAGAATACGTCGAAGAATTTAGTAAATTACAGGATCGAGTACCACCCTTTAGTTCCGAACTAGCAATTTTGGCGATCGAAACCGAATTGGGTAAGCCGGTCGACAGTTTATTTCGAGATTTTAATCCAATTCCTCTGGCTGCAGCTAGTTTGGGACAGGTTCATAAAGCCAGACTCCATACCGGAGAAGATGTGGTAGTTAAGGTACAGCGTCCTGGTTTAGCGGCTCTATTTAACTTAGATTTTGAAATTCTGCATCGATTGGTAAGATTGGGCAATCGTTTTTTACCCGACCTTAGAAAGTTTAATTTAGAAGCAATTTATCGCGAATTTTTCGAACTTTTATATTTAGAAATTGACTATATTCATGAAGGAAAAAATGCCGAGCGTTTTCGACAAAATTTTCGCACTTATCATCGCGTCGCCGTTCCCAAGGTTTATTGGCAATATACAACTTCAAGAATTCTCACTTTAGAATATTTACCAGGCATTAAGATAAACGATCGCGATTCTTTAGAAGCCAACCGAATTAATACTCAAGAAATTATCAAACTGGGAATTACCTGTTATCTAAAACAACTCTTAGAAGACGGTTTTTTTCAATCCGATCCCCATCCAGGCAATATGGCAGTCAGCCAGCGGGGAGAAATTATTTTTTATGATTTTGGTACCATGGCAGAGGTTAAAGCGATCGCCAAAGATCAGATGGTGAAAACTTTTTTTGCAGTGCTGAGAAAAGACACCGATAAAGTTATTGAAACTCTGATTTATATGGGACTGATCGAACCCGTTGCCGACATGACTCCCGTGAGAAGAATGATTAATTTTCTCTTAGAAGAGTTTCGCGATAAACCTATAGATGTCAATGCTTTCGATCGCATTTCAGATGAAATTTATTTAATCTTCGAGCAACAGCCATTTCGCTTGCCGCCACAAATGACTTTTATCGTCAAATCTCTGACTACTTTAGATGGTATAGCTCGCGCTCTCGATCCCCAATATAATTTACTGGCGGCGGCACAACCATTTATTAAAAATATCGCTTTTTCCCAACAGCAAGGTAACATTCTCGGCACCATTGCCCTACAGGCAAGAGATCTGGTTCGCGACAAGCTCAAGCAACCAGGTAAAATCGAGCGTTCTATTTTGCGTATGGAGTCTCGACTGGATTTGGGAGAATTGCAAATTAAAGTTCGTTCCCTAGAAAGCGAAAGATCTCTCAAACAAATTCAGTTGGGAATTAAAAGCTTAATTTATACTTGTCTATCGGGATTCAGTTTGTTGTCGGGAACGATTTTACTCGTCGGTAGTCTTGAAGGAGCGGCAATTGCTCTATTTTGTTTTTCGGGTTTCTGGTTTATCTTGTTGTTGCGATCGCTAATGAATCTAGCGGTTAAAGAAAAATTATATAAAATGGCGCAGAAGTAATACTGTGTTTATTTTTTACTCCATTGTTTCTGCAGTTAGTAACGTATTCGCGGATCGATGCAGGCGTTGATAATATCGATCGCAATACTGGCAACCACTACGATCGCGCCAAAAAATACCATTATGCCCTGTACTGTGGGATAATCTCGTAAAGAAATCGCCTCATACAAACGATTGCCCAATCCCGGCCAAGAAAAAGTTACTTCAGTCAATACCGCACCGCTCAGGAGTGCGGCAAAAGTTAACCCCAAGACGGTAATCACGGGAATCATCGCATTTTTCAAAGCATGCGCGAGCAAAATCGTCGGTTCGGGAATGCCTCGAGCTCTAGCTGCCTCGACATAATCAGCTTGGAGGGTTTGTCTGAGGTTGACTCTGACGATCCGCTCGAAGATGCCACTCAGTAAAACTCCCAAAGTAATGCTGGGTAATGCCAAATAATACAGAGTATTGCCTAACATTTCCCAGTTACCGGCGAGCGCGCTATCGAGCAGATATAAACCGGTCACTGTAGGGGGAGTGCCAGCATTGACGGGAAAGCGCGTACCTAGGGGAAACCAACCCAAGCGAACGGCAAAAATTAACTGTAATACCATTCCCACCCAAAACAAGGGTAAAGAATAAGTAATAATGCCAAATAATCTACCGCCGACATCGAACCAAGTGCCTGGTAACGCAGCAGAAATCACCCCGACTCCTACCCCAATAATTACCGCTACTACCATGCTGCAAAAAGTTAGTTCGACAGTAGCAGGAAAATATTCTTTGATGACTTCCCATACCGACAAACCCCGACTGGTAAGAGAACTACCCAAATCGAAACCTAGCAAACTTTTGAGGTAATCCAAATACTGTTGCCAGAGCGGCTCGTCTAGACCCAGTTGCGATCGCAATGCGGCTTTGGCGACTTCGGGTGCGCGAGTGCCCAAAATAGCATCGGCAGGATCTCCCGGTGTCGCTCTCAATAATAAGAATACTAAAGTAGCGATGGTCAGTAACATTAAAGGAGCGAGCAGCAAACGGACTAGGATATATGACTGTAGGGCTTTAGCGCGAGACATAGTATCGATGGGAAAAAATAATCGGAGGTAAAAGGTACATTAGCTTAACTTGCTAGTTGCTACTTTCTACTTTTTTTATGGTTCTTTTATGGTTCGAGAATGGTTTTAGCAACCATCAAGTTTTTTTTGCGATCGCCTAATGATAGTTCATTACCCTGTTGTAGACAAGTAGAATTAAATTGTAAAATCGTAGCCCCCGATTCATCTCCCAACTGTAAACAGGTTTTAGCTGCAGTTTCAAGCATAGTAGCGGCTCCTATAAGATCTCCCTGTTGTAGTTTGGTTTCGGCTATTTGAGTCTGGCGGTATTTAGCTAGAGTTAGAATTGAGTTACGAACCGATTGGCTAATAGCAGGCTCGTATTTGGCTTGAGATTCTATCGCTATGGGGATTAAATCCGAGTAGACTCGCTCGCGACCTGAAATTAGATCGTCATAGCACAGACGAACAGAAGCAATTTGATAGGTTCCTGGAGACAGTCGGTCGATATATAGATTCATTAAGATTACTCGCGGGCGATCGAAGTTTAAGTCTCCTAGATGCAAGCCAAAATGATTGCCTTCTAATTTTACAGGCAGTTCGATAATTTCTGGTGCCACCTGTGCCACTGGTTTAAATTCAGCCAGCCTAACTCTGGGCATTAACTCTACATTTAAATTAGCATCGATCGGACCGACGGAACGAGCGCGCATAAATAGCTTTTCAAATTCAGTTAGTGCTAGTTCTGGCTGCTCGATATATACCAAAGTTCCTTTTGCCGAGTCCGCAATTCGTTCTAGTAAGCTGGGATTCCAGTGTTCTCCAAATCCCAAGGTGTCGATAGTCATCTGGTACTCTGAGGCGAGCTGCGCCAATTTTAAACAGCGTTCACTATTGCCATGTTCGTTTTCTCCATCGGTGAGTAAAAAAATCCGAGTGTGACAATTTTGTTTGCCCTTGGCAGCTTGCTGAATGCCTAACAGCATTCCCTCATCGATCGCCGTTCCTCCATCCGCCACCATGAGATTTATTTGCCGTGCGATTTGAGCGGAGTTATTAACTAACTGATTGGAAACTATAACTTTAGCTTGATGATTGAAGGAAACCACACTCAAACGATCGCTCGGTTCGAGTCGTTGGCTAATGGCGATCGCCGCTTGTTTGACTGATTCTAAAGGCTTTTCTGCCATCGAACCACTGCGATCGAGAACTAAGCAGAGATTGAGAGGAAGCCGATAATCTTGCTCTTCAGCAATTGCCGAGATCGCCAGGGATAACTGACGCTGAGTATTTTTCTGCCGTGCGTCGAGATGAGCATCACTAAGGGCTGACTCTATACTGACTTTCATACTTGGCTCGTGTGTAGCAAATAATTAAATTAATCTGAATTTTTTAGCTAGGTAAAATTGTCATAAATATGGCTTTTTTTCCACCTTATGATTGATACCAAAAGTGTTTGGAGATCGCATAGCATAGTAATGAAATATTTATCATATCGTTCATCTCTTGGAAAGGCAAAATAGCCTGGAGACGGAAGTAAGGAATAATCCCGAAGGAACGTGCCTCTAAGCCAAAATATCTTAAGGTGAGTATCATGGAATTAAGATATCGAGGAGTGCGCTATACTAGCCATTCCCCGAAAAACAAAGGCAATTTGATGCCTACTGACAGACAAAGTTACTCGATCGCTTTTGACCGAAACACGATTAAGTTTCCCCTCTGCCAATATATCAAGCAATTATTTTACCGAGATAGCTCTAAAATTTTTTTTCATCCTGCTAAATTTTGGCATCAATATAAAGTTTCAAAATTAGAAAGTTTGTGGCAATTAGATTTTCGCGTCGAACTGTTCGAGTTTTGTTGGCATTTAGAAGCAAAACTCGATAAAAATTCTTGCGAATTAATTGGTAACGATCGCCAAAAATCTCAAAGTATCCAGTTAAAATATCGCGGCATTACCTATTATCGCTAACTTGATCGCGATCGGATATTTTTTTGCCTTTGGTATTAATTCGCAAAATGCAGCACTACAACCGAGTTATCGCGATGAGAACGGGCGGGTGCTTCGGGAATTGCTCCTACTGCCGAGCGTCCATGTAATTTTTGTTTGGAAGTATTGACCACTAGGAGTAATAGATCGTTGCGATGAATTCGACTGGAAACTTGTTCGATAAAGTTACCCTGCGCCTGAGCGATAAAAGTATTTTGGGTAAGTTGAGCTCTTGCTACTGGCGATAGTTGGCTTTGCTTGTGGTTAAATATTACTAAAATTTGAAGACTAGCTTTAAGTTCGGCAGCCATGAGTTTAGCAATGTTAAGAATTGACTCGAATTCTGTAGAAAGAGCTTGTCGTTTAGTTATGGCTAGAAAAACTCTAGCGGTAGTGGCAATCGGTTGGGTGAAACGAGCAATTAAAACTGGTACGGAAGCTCTCATCGCTACATTATCGAGAGTTCCGCCAAAAAAGTTTTCCCGATAGGTAGAGTAACCTTTCCAACCACAAACAATCAGAGAGGCATTGCGTTCTACTGCGGTACGTACGATACCGCGATCGATGCGATCGTCAACTCTACCGATAGTTTCTACCTTAGCGTTAGCAGCATGAGCGATAGTTTCGGCTGCGGCAAGTAGCTGTGTTTGTTGTAGCCGCGCTTCTGGAGTAATCGGATTAGTCAGATTGTCCCCTAGTGCTTCGCGATCGCTCAAGACATGGAGAGGTAGGAGAGTGCCTTGGGCTGCTTTGGATAAAATTAAAGCCAAATTTAATAAGTTGTCCTCCGTGTTGGGGCTGGAGACGGGGATTAGAACTCTTTGAGAGATTGATGAACTTTTTTGGGGTACAGGAGTATTGTCTGTGGCTGGGTTAAGCTGTTTGCCCCACTTTTCAGTAATCCAGGGAGAAGCAATACAGGTAAAAAGGATCATCGCCACAATTCCGTTAACGGTAGCGCGATCGATTAGTTCGATTTCATAGGCAACTGTGGCAGCAGCCAGAGTAGAGGCGGCTTGAGCGATGGATAGACCAAACATTACCATCACGCCTGGAAACTTGAGTTTGAACCATTTACCTGCACCCCAAGCGGCGATAAACTTAGCAATTAATTCGGCAGCAATCATTACTCCTGCAATTAGCAACGATTGTGGTTCGCGAATTAAAATTGCAGGATCGATTAACATTCCTACCGAAATTAAGAAAAACGGCACGAATAGAGTATTACCAATAAATTGAATTCGATTCATCAACGGACTCAATTGGGGAATCAAGGGGGTCAGAGCAATTCCGGCGAGAAATGCTCCGATAATTGGTTCGATTTCGATTAGTCCGGCAACGTATGATACGACAAACAAACTAGCCAGTACAAAAATAAACTCGGCACTTTCATCATGTCCGAATCGATGAAAAAACCAGCGACCAATTTTGGGTACGCTCCATAAAGTCGCCAAGGTAAAATTGTCAGGGCAGGGATGAGAAAGAGCCAAAAACCGAGGGTTAATTCTCCAGAGTGGGCTTTGACGACGATCGCCAGTACTAATAAACCTAAAACATTAGTAATTAAAGTTCCTCCCAAAGTCATATTGACCGCAGGAGTACGCATAATCCCTAGTTTAGAAAGAATGGGTAACGCCAGCAGAGTATGGGAAGCAAAACAGGAAGCTACTAAAACCGCCGCTAAAAAACCATAGCCAACTAGCATCATGGCAACTGTCCCCAGAATCATGGGTGCGATAAAAGTTGCCATGCCAAAAACAACTGCTTTATCTCCATTATTTTTGAGGTTGTCTAGGCTAGTTTCCAACCCTGCCATAAACATGAGAAACAACAAGCCCACCGTACCTAGAAGAATAATATTACTACTGCGTTCTAGAAGCCCAATGCCTTCAGGACCGACCACTACCCCCGCTATAATCAAGCCCACAATTCCAGGAAGCTGTAGCCGCTCGAATAACAGAGGCGCAACTAACATGATTACTAAAATCGAAAGAAAAACCGCTACGGGGTCGTTGAGTGGACGAAGCGAGAAAAAGGCAACAACAATAGTCATGATTCTAGCAATCTTGTTTATTTATTTACTTATAGCAACGATATTCAAAAAAATTTCTACCTCGATCGGTATTAATTCGACTGTTTGATTTTATGTGACCTAGGCGAATAAAATCAGTAAAGTCGCGCGATCGCGGCAAAAGCTTCAAAACTTACTAAAGTATCCTAAGCTGAAGATGAGAGGCAAAAGATACATAAGGTAGCAATGAACAGAGTATTAGTAGCAGGTGCCACTGGTGGCGTAGGCAAACGCGTAGTAAGTCGCCTTTTGAACGATGGTTATTCGGTAACGGCTTTAGTCAGAGACGCAGCAAAAGCTAAAGAAATGTTGGCTAGCCAGGTAAACCTATTTGAAGCCGATATTACCATTCCCGTAACTCTCAAACCAGAGATGATGGCTGGAGTTACAGCAGTCATTTGTTGTACGGGAACGAAAGTACAGCCAGTTGAAGGGGATACTTCAACGCGAGAGAAATACTATCAGGGAATCAAATTTTATCTGCCCGAAGTTGCTGACAGTCCCGAACAAGTGGAGTATCGGGGGATAAAAAACTTAGTAGAAGTAGTGAAACAACATCTGCCAAACTCTAGAGATCGAGTTATTTTTGATTTTGCCGATCCTGCTGTCAACGTTCAAGACTGGGGGATAGTTAATGATGGGGTTATGGGAGGAGTCAGCCAAAGTAAGATTCGTCTAGTAGATGGCAAAGCAGTCTTTTCAGGAATCGTTTCTACCGATAACAATGGTGGTTTTGCCTCTACCCGCACGCGCAATTTTGAACCCCCCTTCAATTTATCGGACTATGAAGGAATAGAACTCAAAGTAAGGGGAGATGGCTTACGCTACAAGTTTATCCTGCGCGGTGAAGATAACTGGGATGGAATTGGCTACAGCTATTCTTTTGACACGGTACATAATTATCCAACCACAGTTCGGATTCCTTTTGCAGATTTAATACCCGTATTTCGTGCCAAAACCGTACCCGAAGCAAAATTAAATACGAGCAAGATTTATGCGATGCAGTTGATGTTGAGTAAGTTTGAATATGACGGGGAATTAAATCCTAAGTTTGAAGCGGGGAATTTCGCTATAGAAGTAGAGCATATTAAAGCCTATGGCAGTAAAGCTACACCTCAGTTTGTCATGGTTAGTTCGGCAGGAGTAACCCGCCCCAATCGCCCTGGAATCGACTTAGAATCTCAACCACCAGCCGTAAGAATGAACGAGCAATTGGGAGGAATTCTAACCTGGAAGTTACGAGGAGAAGAAATAATTAAATCTAGCGGACTTACCTATACGATAATACGTCCTTGCGCCCTAACGGAAAAACCTGGAGACAAAATTTTATATGCCGAACAAGGGGATAATTTAACCGGACAAGTAAGTCGAGATGCGATCGCGCAACTGTGTACCGAAGCAATTACCATACCCGAAGCGGTTAATAAAACTTTTGAAGTTAGCGAAACTGAAAACGTTGGTGAAACTAATTGGAGAGAATTATTAGAAAACTTGAAAAGCGATGATGATTCTGTTTGATGAGTAATAAATTTAAAATTATACTACTAGTATACTACTGCTGTAGCCAACTAAATAATTCTTTTAACTTTAATCGAAAACTTTTAGCAAATTCTGGAACGGGCAAAATATCGTTTTCGGCTTCAAAAAACTCAGGTAGTTGCTGAGGATAATAAACTAGTACGAAACTAGTACGGACTGTTCTCGAGGGTCGATTAGCCATCCTAGTTGTGTACCATTGCGCAAACAGTGAATAATGTTTCGAGTAACTTTGGTTTGGCTTTGCTGAGGAGATAAAATTTCAATAGTCCAATTAGTGGCTATGTCAAAAGCATTGAGTATTCTGCCATTTTCTTGGCGAGGTATTCTGTCCCAAACAAATATGGTTATATCGGGTACGATAGAGCGATCGCCAAATGTACATCTAAGTTCGCAGAAAGCACGAGCAATTTTTTGAGTTTTGAAATTAGCATTAAGTGCCGCAGCCAGTTCAGTTTGAATCGCGCTATGTTCTCCTTGAGGCATTGGTTTTTGAATAATTTGTCTGCCAATATATTCACTAGGAGGTTTAGTTTCGGGTAGTTCCAAAAACTCTTTCAGAGTGATTAGTTTAGATGACGATCCAACCATAGTATGGTGAGCTCAGAATTTTGCTAGTTGTTTATATTTATAGCGCGATCGCTTTGATTCTAATAATTAAATTATTATCGATTAGCTGCGGTTTTTGTTTGAGGTGGATCGATAAAGTGTGCCCAAATTGCCATCGGTATCATAGGAAGCATAGGTAGCAAACAGACCAACCAACGATCTAAGGTTAGTGGTGCGGTTTCAAAGAGAGCGTTCATCACTCCCCACTGACTAAAAATAATTTGTAAGATAACAGCAGCCAAAATACCGATAATTAGAATCGGTGCGTTAATAATAGATGTCCTCCTACGGCGGATCCAGGCGGCTAGACTAATTCCCAATTGGCTAATACTTACCAGATAGACAATCCTAGCTGCCACCAGTGCTTGAATTGCCATGGTACGAGCAACCGTAATATCTCCCGTGACGGATTTAGCCCACTCAAACATCCCAAAAATCAAAATCCAGTTAAAGATTGACACGACTAAGATACGGCTGAATAATTTACGGTTGAGCAAGGGTTCGTGGGGATTATTCGGTGGCTGTTGCATAATTCCCTGAGATTTGGGTTCAAAAGCGAGGGGAACAGTCATGGTAATGGAGTTAATCATGTTGAGCCAGAGTACTTGTAGGGAGAGAATTGGTAAATCCCTGGCTAGCAAAGCACTAATTAGAATGGTCATGGATTCACCACCATTAACCGGTAAAAGAAAAGCGATCGCTTTACGCAGATTGCGGTAGACCGTACGACCTTCCTCTACCGCAGCCTCGATAGAGGCAAAGTTATCGTCTGTCAAGAGCATATCCGCCGATTCTCGTGCCACTTCCGTCCCTCCCTTCCCCATCGCAATCCCAATATCTGCTTGCTTGAGAGCGGGAGCATCATTGACTCCATCTCCAGTCATTGCCACAATTTCGCCCTTAGACTGGAGTGCTTCGACTAATTGCAGTTTCTGGGCAGGGGCAACTCTGGCAAACACAACTCCATCTTCTACTGCTCTAGCAATTTCATGCTTCTCCATTTGTAATAATTGTTGCCCTTCAAAAGCTAAAACTCGCCCAGATTTTTGCAGACCCATCCGTTCGGCGATCGCTCGTGCGGTAGTGATATGATCGCCAGTGATCATTTTTACGTTGATACCGGCAGCCTGACAGGCATGGACGGCAGCAATCGCTTCTGGACGAGGCGGATCGATCATTCCTTGCAATCCCAAAAATACCAGGTCTGTTGCGATATCTTCGTGTTCTAATGAATGTTGATGGGGCAAAGGTTCTTTTTTGGCAAAGGCTAGCACCCGTAATCCTTGTTGTGCCATAGCTTCGACTGATCGCTCGATTTTTTGAGGAGCGAACGCCACAATCTGACCATTGCTGTCGAGCATCTGAGTACAACGACCGATTAACGACTCTACCGACCCTTTAACATAAATTACAGGAGTTGCGGTATCGTGCAACGTTGCCATGTATTGATATTCCGATTCAAAGGGAATCGAGTCCAATCGCGGTTTGGCAGAATTTAGACCAGACTGGCTCAAACTGGCTTTTGCTGCTGCGGCAATTAGTGCCCCTTCGGTGGGATCCCCGACAACCGACCAATCTTCGCCAGTATGTTTTAATTGGGAATCATTACAGAGTACCCCCGCCACCAGACATTCTTCTAAGCCTGGTGGTAGTCCATCTACAAGGGGGCTGGTACGCTTACCAGCAACTAACAAACAAATTTCTCCTTTGGGACTATAGCCACTACCACTGACGGTATAATACTCATCTCTCAAGTAAATACTCTGAACTGTCATTTGATTTTCCGTCAAAGTTCCCGTTTTATCGGAACAAATAACGGTAGCACTCCCCAAAGCTTCCACTGCTGGTAATTTGCGAATGATGGCATGACGACGTGCCATACGATTGACTCCAATTGCTAGGGTAATAGTGACTACTGCGGGTAATCCTTCGGGAATGGCACTGACCGCTAGTGCTACAGTCGCTTCAAACATATAGAGCCATGATTCTCCCTGCCCCAAACCAACCGCCAAAGTCAGAGTTGCCAGAGTCAGCACTGCATATAGAAGAGTACGGCTAAATTTGGCAAACTTACGAGTTAGGGGCGTACTGAGACTGACTCGATTTTCCATTGCCTGAGAGATTTTCCCGACTTCGGTATCATTTGCGGTGGCGACAACTATTCCCTTACCCTGCCCAAAGGTAACAAAACTTCCCGCATAAGCCATGTTAGTTCTTTCTGCGAGAGGAGTATCTGGTGATATGAGTTGAGTTGATTTAGTGACTGGTACTGATTCTCCTGTGAGGGCAGACTCATCCACCTGTAAATTACGAATCTTTAGCAGTCTTAGGTCCGCGGGAACTTTATCCCCAGATGCCAACAAGACTATATCTCCCGGTACTAAATCCTGAGAAGGAATCCGTAAGGTTTGCCCCTCTCGCAGCACATTTACTTCTGTAGTTACGGTTTTAGCCAAAGAAGCGATCGCTCCTTCCGCTTGAGCTTCCTGTACGTAGCCAATAATTGCATTAATTACCGTTACACCCCAGATAACCGCAGCATTTGTCCACGAACCTAAGATTGCTTTAATAGCTCCTGCCAGCAACAAGATATAAAGTAATGGTTGATGAAACTGCAACAAAAATTTCAGCCATGCTGGTTTCCCAGACTTAAATTTCAGTTCGTTCCAGCCATACTTTTCGTAGCGACTGGCAACTTCTTCTGGCGATAAGCCTCGTTCCGCATCACTACTGAAATGTTCGACAACTTCTGTGGCGGCAAGTTGATGATAAGAGTAATTGCCCCGGTCGGTGTCGGAATTTGATGGCAATTGAATTGACATTCTTGTCTCCAATTTAGAGCTGAAAGTTTTCTCGATTTACAAGAAGCAAGGGAGATATGTGAATAATACTATATATCCGCATTAACATGATTTGAGCGAGGCAATGGTTGTTTTTGAGGCTACTGCCCAAACGATCGCATTTAAAGCACTGGCAAACAGCGATTGGGGTTCAGCCAAAACAATCGGTAAGCGGCGATCGCTATATTCAGGAACTGTAGAGTCTAAATGATATTTTTGATTCTTGCAAAGTTAAACTAAGTAATCTTTGCTGTCAGAATCACCGTAGAGACAGCGCAGCTTGTTCATAGCTCCTGCTCTAATTCGGTTAACCTCTTTTTGACTTAAATCGAGCATCCGAGCTACTTCTGACGGGGTCATAATCATTCCGCCATCGAGACCATAACGCAGACGTAGAACATCTCGTTCTCGATCGCTAAGACAATCCAAAATACTTGCTACTTCTTCACGGATTAGTTCTTTGACGATCCACTCTTCTGGTGTTGGTAGTTCTGATTCAATACCTTCACCCAGCAGTCGAGAATCTTCATCGCGATCGATGGGATTTTCCAGAGAAAAAGGAGCTTGAGTCACTCTCAGCAGAAATCTTAATTTTTTAACAGTTATATCGAGATATTCTGCCATTTCTACTTCATCGGGTTGACGCTTGAGTTTTTGAGACAAAAGCTTGAAGGCTTTTCTAATCGACGCGAGCTTATCGTAAATATGACTCGGCAGACGAATAGTTCGAGATTGTTCGGCAGTAGCTTTGGTTATCGATTGGCGAATCCACCAGTAAGCATAGGTAGAAAACTTATAACCTTTCTCTGGGTCGAATTTTTCCACTGCTCGAATCAGACCCAAATTACCTTCCTGGATCGAATCTTCTAACGAAAGTCCGCGCCGAAGATATTTTTTGGCAATAAAAACTACCAAGCGCAAATTTGCACTAATCATTTTGTTTTTCGCACGTCGCGATCGGTGCAAACGACGATGAAATTCGGGCAGCATCATATTCATTGCTTGCGCCCATTCGCGATCGCTTGGCTGTCGCCCTAATTTTTCAATTAATTGTTGACGAATTCGTTCGAATTCGAGCAAATCTGCAACTTGGCGACTGAGTTCGATTTCTTCTTCTCCACTCAACAAGGGAATCCGACCAATGGTTCGTAAATAATTGCCAACTAAATCTTGAGAAGATTGATGATTCTCAGTGAGTATTCGAGAATAATTAGATTCAACATTGGCTAATCTTTTTTTGTCTTCAGTAGTTTGCTTGTTGGTAATTTGGTAGGAGTTATTTTGGTCGAGAGCCTGGTGAGAATTGTCGATCGTATTGTCAATCGGTGTCATTTTGTCGGTAAATTCAATCGAGAGACGTAAATTCAAACTTTGGCGATTGCTAATAGCTTTTACGCTACGATTAGTTAATTTCTTATTTGGTTTCTTTTTGCTACATATCTAAATCGCCTGATGCCTTAAGTTTTAGGGGTTAAAACTCGCCGTTTGTAGTTGCTCTAATTTCCTCAAGGGTAATGTCTTGGCGATCGCCAGCAAACTCGTTATCTGGAGTCAAAAACAACATACAGTGACATTCTTTACGTTCTTGCATGGGAACACAGGGACAGTTCCAATAGGTGCTTTTTACTTCGGCTTCTTTGTCCTCATAATGACGACAGGGACACAATGGAGAGCCAAAATCGTCTTTGTGTTTGGCTAGTCCTTCAATGACGACAGCCGTAATCGATGAATCGACACAAAAGTAGGTGTTAGTTCGTTCTGCATACTTTTGGGCAAAGTTTTTCATGGTTTTTAAACTACGTTCTGTAGCTAGATTAGAATTCTGTAACTCGCTCATTGAATGAAATCCTCCTGACCATCGGGGAATAATTATCGATTTGAATGTTTGAAGCTAGAGCAACAAAATACAGCCTGTTTTTCTGTGAAGTTGCTAAAAGTTATCGTTGCAGACTTAAACAATATTTTTGTTGTTTAAGTAATTAGTTCTTAGTTTAACAACATTATTGTTGTTTAAGTCAAATGTTTGAACCTCAATCTTGCCGTCTAACAAGCCAATAGCCTACTAAGAGCGGCGGTTTGCTCATTCCTATCTATTTTTCTCAATGTGCTCAATTGATACTAGTCTTGAAAACGCAAACATAGCACCAAATTTTTGACTCAAAACTTGACCAACGGTCAGAGCAGCGACGGAAGCCCGATGGTTGCGTTTGCGGAGCAACTCGGTTTCCTCCGATACGGGAACGTCCGTCAAGACAGGCTCGTCGTTCCACGGCGGAGTAACCTCTGACTCTCAGCGGTATTTTACCTTTCAGAGATTACTTCATTTTAATTCCCAATACCTGAGTATGTGCGCCTCTAGCTTGGGTTACGCCGATAGTTCTTTCCGAAGCCTCAATCATCGGACGACGCAAACTTACGACGATAAACTGTGCTTCTTGCGCCTGTTTTTTTACCATGCGAGATAGTTTTTCAACATTAGCTCCATCGAGAAACATATCGACTTCATCGAAGGCATAAAAAGGCGATGGACGATATTTTTGTAGGGAAAAAATAAAGCCCAAAGCAGTTAGAGATTTTTCTCCTCCAGACATGGAGCTAAGTCTTTGTACGGGTTTGCCTTTGGGATGGGCGACGAGATTTAAACCACCGTTAAAAGGATCGTTTTCGTCTTCTAATTGTAGGTGTCCGTCACCATCGGATAGTTCGGCATAAATAGTCTTAAAGTTTTCATTGACAGCATCAAAGGCTTCTTTAAAAGCCTGCATCCGTAAAGTAGTAAATTTTTCTACTCGAAGTAATAATTCGGTTCTTTCTGCTTCGATAGTATCTAATTTTTCCGATAATTCCTGTAATCTGGCTTCGGTTTGTTCGTATTCTTCCAACGCCAACATATTTACAGGTTCCATTGCTTCGAGGCGTTTTTGTCCGTTGCGAATTTGTTTTTGTAGCTGTTCTAGTCTTTCTGATAAATTATTAGAGATCGCTTCTTCTGTTTGGTTTTCTAACTGAAATTCGGGAATTGGATCCGGTAATTCTTTTTCTTTTTCGGCTATTTGTTGCTGCAGAGCCTGTAAGGTAGTTTGTCTTTCTCGTTGTGTTTCTCGTAACTTTTCTAATTGCCAGGTTCGCTGTTGATGAGACTCGCGCGATTGTTTGAGAGTTTGTTCGCTGCGATCGCGTTTTTGTTTGGTAGTTCCTAACTTCTCTGATAGCTGTTGCAGTTCGGCTTCGGCTGCGGTTATTTTTCGTTCGATTTCGCTTAGTTCTTGCTCGATCGCCGCTCGACGTTGGTTAATTGTTTCTCGCTCTGTTTGTAGTTCGGAGATATAATTTTCTGCTGCGGCAGACTTGTCGCTATGTCGCTGTTCTCGCTCGCTCAAATCTCGAAGTCGATCTTCTGCCTGTCTGAGATTCCGTTCGCGTTGCTGTAAATCATTTTCCTGACTATTAATTAATGCTTGAACCTGTTGCCATTCACTTTGTGAATGAGATTCTTCTAACTTAACTAGCTGCTGCTGGTATTTTTGTAATTGAGCTTCATTGTCGGCAATAGTCGTTGCTAAAATCTGTAAGCGCGACTGGATAGATTCTCTTTCCTGACGATTTAAATATAACTGGTCGGTCGATAATTTTTTCTGTTGGGTCAGCCTGTTAATTTCGGTTTCTAACTGTTGTTGCCGTAGCTGTTGTTCTCTGGCAAATTGTCTGACTTCGGTTAAATTTTCGCCGAGATTCTTGACTCGAACCGTAAGTTCGGCTATTGTTCGATCGTTAGCTGATATGATGGAGTCTAGTTCTGTCAAGCGACCTTTGATTGCTTCTGCCGCATCGGTTTCTTTGGTCGCAACATTACCAAAGTGTAAACTAGAGCGAGAAGATTTACTTCCTCCCGTCATTGCGCCGCTAGCCTCTAAGATTTCCCCTTCTAAAGTGACGATACGATATTTTCCTAGCTGCGATCGCGCGTTATCGAGAGTATCAAAAACTACAGTATTGCCAAAAACGTAAGCAAAGATCTGGTCGTAGCGAGAGTCACAGTTAACCAAATTAACCGCCAGATCGATAAATCCCCTGCCGAAGCGCATCGTTGCCGTATTGCCCAGACTCGGAGGATTTATTTTATTGAGGGGTAAAAAAGTTGCCCTGCCGCCACGCTGTCTTTTTAATAATTCGATCCCTTCTGCGGCAACGCGATCGTTTTCCACGACGATAAAACCCAGTCTTCCCCCCGCAGCTGTTTCTAAAGCCAGTTGGTAACGAGACTCTACCTGTCCTAAATGCACTACCAAACCATGAACTCCAGATAAACTAGAGTTTAAAATAATTTTGCTGGCATAGGTTCCCTGTATTTCTTGCTGCGCTTGCTTAGTTGCTTCTAATTTGTCTAAGAAACGCTGTTTGTCTCGTTGTTCGTTTACAAGACGCTGTTGGGTTGCTTCGCGAATGCTGCGATCGCTTTCGGCATCAGCTAGCTGTTGGGCTAGTTCTGTAATGGTTATTGTCGATCGCTCTAGCTGATTCGATAAAGTGGTTAACTCTGCTTGTTTGGTAGCCAGTTCGCCTTCTGTAGCTGCCAATAACTCGCTTTGCTGGCTAATACCTTGTTCCAAGCGATCTAATCTTTCACTAATTCTGGCTCGTTCTGTCTGTTGGGGATTGAGGGTATTTTGAATTGCCGTAACCTGACGGGTAAGATTGGCTTGTTCTCGTACCCAGGTTTCAGAAGCGGCGGCGATCGCATTGGCATTTTCTTTGCTTTTAGCGACGGTTGCCCTAGCCTCAGTTACTTCATTTGCCAGCACGGGAATAGTTTGTTGGCTAAATTTGTTTTTCTCACTGGTTATTTGAATTATTTCCCGTCGATATTCTTCTAAATTTTGTTGGGTTTGTACTAGAGATAACTGTTTTTGTTGGCTGGTATTGGCTAACTCGTCTCGTTGTTGCTGTAGCTGATGGCGTTTGGCTTTTTGAGTTGCCAAGTCTGAAGCTACCGATAACTGTTCGTCTTCTCCTAATGCTTTTACTCGTGCATTTAATTCTTCTAGTTCTCTCGTCTTTTCCAGAATCTCGGTATCGAGTCGATCTAACTCTGCCTTTAACCCTACTGCTATGGTTTCTCCATCATTAAATGCTTCTTGTACCTCTTGCTGCTGCTGTAGAAGCGATCGCCACTCGAGCACTATTTCCTGCTGTTGCAGCTGCTGAATTTTCTCTTTCAGCTTGCGGTATTTTTCAGCTTTTACCCGATCTGCAGCCAGGCGATCGCGATTGACAACGAGTTCTTGAGCGATAATTTGGCATTTTTCAGCTCTTTCCCGCACTTTATCTAATGTATGCCGCGTCTGCTCGATTTTGCGATCGAATGCTGCGACTCCCGCCAGTTCGTCGATAATTTCTCGTCTCTCCCGCGAATTCATTGTAATAATCCGAGTAACGTCTCCTTGCAGCACGACGTTGTATCCTTCGGGATAAATTCTTAATTTCTCTAACTGTTCGTGTACTTCTGTAGCCGAAGCCACTGCGTCGTTAATATAAAAAGTCGAAGAGTAATTACCCTTTCTACCTACCCGCAACCGCCTCGTTACCTTCCATTCCCAAGCACCGTCATTGGCGATCGCCACTAGTTTTTTATCTTCATTGGCCGTCTCAACTTCTGGCTCATCCTGTTCTAAATCTAGTTCGAGATCCTGATGATAACCATTGCCATTCTCCTTGCCGTTAGTGCTACTTTCCAATGCTTCTAACTCTGCTGAAGATACGAGATCTATTTCTGAAGCCGTAGTAACCGTATCCGTCAAGTCTCCTAAATCTGAAAGATCGAAGGTTACCGAAACAATGGTTTCCGCGGCTTTGCCATTGCCGTTACTAATCTGCTTGTGATTGATCAAATCGGGCAAACGATCGGCGCGCATCCCCTTAGAACTAGCCAAACCGAGACAAAATAGCAGCGCATCTAAGATATTAGACTTTCCCGAACCATTTGGTCCCGAAACCACCGTAAAACCAGGTAATATCGGTATTTTTGTCGTACCGCCAAAAGATTTAAAATGGGATAGTTCAATGCGCTTGATATGAACCATGTACTAGATTTTGACTCAGTAGTTGGTTTATAGAGTATTAATATACTAGTTGACAGCTAGACTTCTGCAAACACTACTGGTTTTTACATACTTTCAGCTAATTCGTGTAGAAAAATCCGCTTTTCTTAACACTTAGTTACATTTATTTGATAAGGCGATCGCCTCTGTATTCATGTTCGCACTCTTGTAACTGGTTTTAAATGGTCAAATATTGGGGAAAAACATTAACTTTTAAATCTAATTCTTGCTTGAGAACTTCTCTATACAAAAATAAAATTGCATTTAAAGCTTGATTTTGAGTAGATGCAGCTACGTTTTCTTTGACTGCTAAATGAGTTAAAAATTCTTCAATTTCTCTTCCACTCATTTCTCTAGGATGCCGTTTATTAGACTTTATCGGAAATAACCAAAAAATTTGCCTAATTTCCTTGCTGGACAAGGCTTTTCGCTATTATTAATGTCAAAAACTCAAAAGCCTTGGCTAGTAAAGCTTTCACCTCACTTTCTCCATTAATTCCGATAAAGTCTATTATGAAATAAGATGTAGCGCTTAATCCAATTAACGTAGCTTTTTTCTTAACGTAGCTTTTTTCAGTTTTATAGGAATAATGCTTTAAACGAATTCCCAAGAAGACTATGAAAAAGTTAAAGGTCTTGCCGCAGTGTGTAAGCCGCTGAGGAGCGTAATATTCAAAAATCCTGCCGACCACGGGATGACTAAGTGGGATGATCTAGTCATACCATCCGATGATGGCGTGCCGCTGGAAGCATGGTACATTCCGGCGAAAGGTGGACGGAGCGACAAGCTGATTATCTTCAACCATAACTTGGCAAGATGACCGTTGGACTATACAGTCAGTGTATGGGCGGAAACTCTCAATACCATGCGATTCAACAGCGGCCCGAGCTTTTTGAAAATGTAAGATGCATGGTCAGCCCGATGGTTGTTTCCATGACGGCGATATATGACGCATTTTCGGAGATCCAGGGAGTCAGCCAATATCAGGAGCGATCGACTTAGAATTGGTAAAGATGGGCGGTTTTGTGGCTGCCGAGATGACCCCTCATCATTGGGCTCCGGCAGTGAAAATGCCGGTTTTGATGGTTCAAGTCTTGGAGGATGCTTGGACACGTAATACAGAAGATGCCCAAAAGACGTTTGATCTCCTCGGGAGTAAGGACAAGGAACTGTTCTGGATCGAGAACACCACGAGGCATTTTAAGGATGGCTACAATTACTTCGGAAAGGATCCTGAAAAAGTCATTGCCTTCTTCAACAAGCACATGCAGTGAAATGCGCGATCGCGGCATAACAAAATCAATGGAGCCGACCGCCGATAGATTATGTGTTGAGTGTTCTAGGTTATCTGCGGCGACTCATCTCAGACGTTAGGCTGCTTGGAAAGCTGATGAGGGTAGTAGCTTGAGGCTCCATGTAAGGGTTCAAGTTCAAGTTGGTACGGGCGTTAGGGGAGCGCTAAGATAAAAGTCTGTGATCTGAAGGAGTGATACGGTGAAAATCCATTACTTACAGCACGTTCCTTTTGAAGGACTTGCCAGCATTGAATCTTGGGCAATCAATCAAAATCACTCGTTGTCAGCCACCAAATTTTATAGTAACGAGACTTTGCCTTCAATCAAGGATATTGATTGGCTGATTGTGATGGGTGGACCAATGAATATTTATGAAGATGACAAATACCCTTGGCTGACCGAGGAGAAACGCTTCATTGAACAGGCAATTAAACAAGATAAAACAGTCGTTGGCATTTGTCTTGGGTCGCAGTTAATTGCCGATATTTTAGGTGCAAAAGTTTATCAAGGTCAGCATAAAGAGATTGGTTGGTTTCCCATTGAGATAACTGATGAAGCTGAGAATTCTGTTGTCTTTGACTCGCTACCACAAAAGCTTACAGTCTTTCATTGGCATGGCGATACGTTTGACCTTCCACAAGGTGCGACTCGTCTAGCATACAGCGAGGGTTGCCAAAACCAGGCGTTTGTCTACAACGAGAAGATCTTAGGTTTGCAGTTTTACCTTGAATCAACCAAGGTCAGCGTGCAGCAAATCATTAAAAATTGTACGGATGAGTTAGTAGAAGGCAAATATATCCAGAAGCCAGAGGAAATGTTACTAAGAAATGATAATTTTGACATGATCGACAATGCAATGAGTAGAATCTTAAGTAATCTATCGAGTAGAAGCGCAACTTAACAGGTCGCTGCACCGGAACGCTACAAGTTAACTGATGAGTTGCAAAGATTATCTGTGTCCGGTGAGCTTGGTCGTTATGTTCCAAAACTCACTCATGTGTGAGCACTCGCAGAAAGAGGCCCTGGTACGTGGGTTTCGGTCAATGCATACACTTGGTAGTTTCAACCAATAATGGTGCGGTTAGGCTTTGGCAAAAGCTGGGCTTTGAAATAGTTGGCACATTACCCGAAGCTTTCAATCATCCAACGCAAGGTTTGGTTGATGCCTATGTCATGTATAAAAAACTTGAAACATAACAATTCGCTCAAGTTTTTGCTGCGCACGGGACGCCCAGCTTTGCTGGCCGCCCCTTAGCTCAAGCGTTAGCAAATAGTGATGAACATTGAAGTCTATAATCGAGTCGCAGGAATTTATTCGGGACAAAGGTCACCAAGTATTGGTCTGACCGAAATTCTCAAGATCGTGCGCAGAATTGGTGGTGAATTATCAATACTTGATTTGGGGTGTGGAACCGGTTTTCCAATTGCAGTGGGAATCTTCGATCGCTCATCATACTATATGGGCGTTGATTCGTCCGGTAAGATGGTTGATGAATTTAAGAAAAATGTCCCAGGTGCTGATTGCGCTTTAGGTTCTATGTCTTCTTTATCCTATCCAGATGATAAATTTGATTTGGCGTTTTCATTCGGATCCATTTTTCACTTAACACCTAAAGAACAAAAAAAATTATTCACGGCAGTGGCGAAATCTGTTCGCATTGGCGGTATTTTGGTCTTCACCACCGGAGAGAGTGAAGGATATGGTACGGGAAAGGTCTGCGGCGAAGTGATTGAGCATTGGTCTCTTGGGAAGAGTAATTATATACAGGTTCTAGGCAATTTAGGGTATGATTTCAAATCTGATTATACTGGAGAAGGAGATAATTATTTCATGGAATTCGAGAGATCTGCTAACTAAGCGATGAACCAGGCAATTCCTTCGGAATTACTGGTTATCTTGGTCGTTATGCGGCTTAAATTCTGGTTCAGGGCAGTAGGTTGAAAGTTATCGATGAGACAGTCAGCGTTAAGCAAGTTCTGGAACAACCGTGAGAAAATAAGGAGTATACCAGCGACTAAAATTTAAATCAGACTTTAAATGTATGAACTGCTACACTCATTCATTCAGCAGATTTTCCCACAAAGTCAAGTTGACGCAACACTGATTGAACCTCTGTTGGAGTCGAAAAGGGTGCTGAAAGGAGACTGTCTATTTCGGGAAGGTGACATCTGTCCTTTCGTCGGGTTAACAGTGAGCGGATGCTTGAGGAGCTTTTTTCTCAAAGAGGGCAAAGAACTGACATTGTTTTTTCATCCTGAGCACTCGACGCTGGGGGACTACGAAAGTTTTCGACGGCAAATTCCTGCTTACTTTTCCTGTCAGGCGATCGAAGACTCAGAGGTACTTATCCTGAATTCACAAGCTATCGAAGTTGTAGAAACCCTGCCAGACGGTCAGAAATTACTGAGACTTGTTGTGGAAGACTTAGCATTTCAGTTGCGCGATCGCCTACTTACCTTCTACCGAGATTCCCCTGAGCAACGTTACCTTAATTTCCTGAAGAACGAACCTGAACTATTGCAGCGGATTCCACAGCACTACTTGGCATCACATTTGGGAATTGAGCCAGAATCCTTAAGTCGATTGAAGCGAAGAGTGCATGAGAAAGGAGCGACTTAACCCAAGTCAATGAATCTGATTTTTCTGCCCAGTAAAGTCACTAAGCATACACTTTCGTCGCAGAGGAACGTTATGTCACTGGAGCAGAATAAGGCACTTGTTCTCAAATTCTACGAAGCCTTTGACCAGAAGGATGTTGAACTAGGGCGAAAATTGATGTCTGCCGATATTAAGGGTCGGGACATGGGAACAGATACCCTTAATGGTTATGATGCGTTCATGCAGTATGGAATGATGATGTTTACTGCTTTTCCGGACGGTCGCCATAGTTTAGAGGAAATCATTGCCGAAGTCGATAAAGTTGTTACCCGTGGAACCTTTAGTGGAACCCATCGGGGAGAGTTAATGGGAATTCCACCGACAGGAAAACAGGTTAGTTTCTCAGTATTCCATATTGACCGTGTTTTTGACGGTAAAATCGTAGAACATTGGGGACAAGGAGATATCTTTGCGATGATGCAGCAGTTGGGTGTGATTCCATCGTCTAATCTTGGCGAAGGGTAAGCTCAGGGTCGTAAACTCGAAACGCCGCATAACAAGCCCTTGCACGCCGCCGCATCAAGTCTGTTGGCTAAGTCCAAGAGGTTACTAACGGTGGATGAATGGGGGCATTGGGCTGCACCAATTTGTTGGTTAAACCAATATTGGAAGATTATTCATTGGAATCAAGCGTGACCCTTCTGAATGTGTTCAATCGCAGCAATTATTGCTTCTAGCATGACATCGTAGCTTTGGTCGGTAGAGCGTTCTAAAGTCATTAACCCTGCTTGCTCAATGGCAATGAATCCATAGATTGCAGCATTTAACATCCGCATCACATCAATCAGTTGAGTCTCATTGAGTTCAAAGGCATTCAAGGCGAGGCGAAGGAACTCCAGGATTTGCTGAATGATGACAGCTGCGCTGGCTCAGTTGGTCGAAGTTGCACTTGCATCATGACTTGATAACGAGCGGGATAAGTTTTGGCAAAGCTACGGGTGAAATGCCCTAACTGTTTCAACAAATCGGTTGTGATGGATTGGCCAGAGAGGGTTTGCTGAAACTGGGTTAAGTATTGTTGCCAAAGTTCGATCGCAGTTGCTCGTTGCAGTGCTGCGCCATTTTCCAAATGTTTATAGATCGCAGGAGGTTTAATCCCTAAGTATCGAGCCACTCGACTAACTCCAAGTGCTGCTGCACCTTCTTGGTCAATACAGCAAATTGCAGCGGCAATGACATCTTGACGGGAGAGTGATTTTTCTTTGACAGGACGACCCATAGCTGACAGTTTAGTTAACACCTTTAACTAAAAATGAATATAATTAACTTTATCAAGCCATAGAGTCCATAGGTGAGGTGCAAATTAGTCATGAGTGACTTGGTTTTTCTCTCTGCTCATCAACTTGCTCGGCTGATCCGCGATCGCCAAGTCTCTGCGGTTGAAGTTCTGGATGCTCATCTTGCTCAGATTGACAGGCATAACTCGAAACTGAATGCTATCTGTATCCTGGACGCAGAAAACGCCCGTGACAGAGCCAGGCAGGCAGATGAAGCGTTAGGACATGGAGAAATCTGGGGCGCTTTACATGGGGTACCAGTCACCATTAAGGACATTTTTGAAACCGCAGGACTCCGCACTACGGCAGGATATATTCCCCTCAAAGACTATATTCCCCAGCACGATGCAACCGTTGTTGCCAAGTTGCGCTCAACTGGAGCCATTATTATGGTCAAAATCAACATGGCAGAATTGGCAGGGGATTACCAAAGCACCAATTCCCTCTTCCCACGGGTGAATAATCCCTGGAATCTCGACTACACCCCAGGAGGAAGTTCCGGAGGCAGCGCTGCTGCTGTTGCCGCTGGCCTATCGCCTTTAGATTTAGGGAATGATATTGCAGGTTCGGTTCGGCAGCCTGCTCATTTCTGTGGTGTGTACGGTCTAAAGCCGACCGATCGCCGTATTTCTACCGCAGGACAAATTCCAGAAGTCCCTGGAATGCCAGTTTGTATTCGACAAATGATTACCGTGGGTTGTTTTGCTCGATCGCTTGAAGACTTGCAACTCTGCTTTTCGTTGATTGCAGGAGCCGACGATCGCCGCCCCGATGTTCCCCCTCTGCCGCTGGATATTCCTGCGGGTAAGGCTCTGCCAAATCTCAAAATCGCTTGGATCGATCGATGGACTGAGGTGCCAGTTGCCTCTGAAATTCGAGTCGCAATGCAAGCGGCGAGGCAAAAGCTGGTTCAAGCTAATGTCCAAATTAACCCTTGACTGCCCCAAGACTTTGACCTTTCCCAGATATTAAATCTGTATGGACGATTGACAGCTTACATTAACATCTATGCTCAACCTGTAGATCGCTACAACGTTCGTCGAAGCTTAACCCAAATCTTTCGCACGGCTACTCAAGGCGATCGCTCACTTCGTAAGTTAGGTGACTTCAGCCGTCTTCTCCCAGAATTGTTAAATCCCAGTTTGAAAGTATACTTTGAGGTATTGACTGAGCGAGATCGCTTTACCACTCAATTGGATAAAGCGTTGGAGCCGTGGCATGTCTGGTTGACCCCAGTTGCTGCGACTGTGGCGTTTACCCATTGCCGTGCATGGAGTGCAGTTGATGTTGATGGTAAACCCTATCCCCACGCCGTTGCCAATGGAGCTTACACAATGCCTTTTAATCTGAGCGGGCATCCTGCTGCGATCATGCCGATTGGCCAGACTCAGGATGGATTACCAATTGGAATACAAATTGTGGGAAAACGTTGGCGTGAAATGGAATTGTTGGCGATCGCTCAGAGCATAGATCGAGTTATCGGTATGTTTCAAAAGCCTTCTGGGTATTAATCAACTGCTATCTATGGAGCACAGTATGACAACCCCACTGCACCGGAATGAACATAATCTATCACTAGGATGCCAGGGTCGCCCGCATCCGGTAAGCGAGGGTTGAAGTGAACCTCAATTTTCGGACACAAGGCTAAGAGCAGTATCCTCGATGACTCTTGGGATTAAGTCATTTTGGAATAACGGACTGGGCAAGAGAAGACCTCAAAAAAGAAATCAAAATCCTTCAGGCCGCTCAAAAATTTGTTGATTTGCCGATTCCCCAACTAAAGTGTGTGGAGGATGATTTTATAAGTTATCCCTTCATTCAGGGTGAACCCCTCTCACGGCATCAGTTATTCAAATTGAATTCCCTAGTTCAAGAGAAAGTAATTGAGCAGTTAGGGCAATTTCTTCATCAACTTCACTCTATTCCTGAAGATGTGCTAGCAGCCTCTAATGTTCTGCCTTCCGTTGCTGAGCGAAGTCAAAAAGAAATGCTTGACCTTTATGAACAGGTTCAGCAAGTTGTCTTTCCATAACTTTGGAAGCACCAACGTAATTGGGTTCATGAGCATTTTGAGCCATTGGTGAACGGAACACTGAACCTTGATACCTCCAATGTTCTAATTCATGGTGATTTGGGTTGTTACCACATACTGTTCAATCCTGATAAACAGGCAATCACTGGGACTATTGACTTTGGTACAGCAGGAATTGGTAATCCAGCGATTGATTTGGCAGCATTGTTGGATAATCACGGTGAAGCAGTCTTAAAACGAATGTCGAAATACTACTCAGGCGTTGAAGCTTTAATTGAGCAAGCTCGGTTTCGAGCAGGAGTGGTTTGGTTACAATGGGCACTGATAGGTATGCAGAATAAAGATGTGGAGCTATTACTAGCTCATATTGGCAGTTCAGCCAGAGATATTCAACCTATTTGAAAACGCCGCATAAAGTTGGGCGTCAACCTGACCAGTCTTGCCAACCACTCACAATTCTTAACTTAGTGTGAGAGAAGTCCCCAGTTGACTGGTGGGATGAATCGAACTTTACAATTTGGACAGAATATCTTCATATATTTAAGTTTGAATAGTGGTATACTACTTTTGTTGCTTTTGTTGCTTTTGTTGCTAGTAAGCTAGTTAAATAGGCTTAGTTGCTGATTAGTTTCTCAGAAGTGTGCATGGGATTCGCTCTCTATCTCAGTCTGAGATAAACCTCTGTGTCACTGGTGTAAAAGATAAATCCAAACACAAGTTAGCCCAATAAACAACAAATATAGTCCTTGATTGACATTAATATTAACTAATGATGAAAAGATTTGGTATTTGTCAAGCTATCAGTGGTATATTCACATCCCTAATAGTGGGACTTGTCCCCGCCCAGCCTGTTGAAGCTTGTACCCGCATATTGTGGAATGACAACGAAATGGCAGTCCTAGTCGGACGAACGATGGACTGGCCAGAGTCAACTGAACCCATTTTGACTGTCCTGCCCCGTGGTATGCAGCGCAATGGAGGCCGTGTAGGTTCTGAGACAGTAATCACCGAGAATCCAGCGATGTGGACCTCCAAGTACGGTAGTCTGGTCACCACCGTATATGGAATTGGTGCCGTAGACGGCTTCAACGAGCGTGGTTTGGCTGGTCATCTGCTTTACCTTAATGCTACTGACTTTGGTACTCGCGATTCGAGTAAGCCCGGGTTAACGGCGGCGCTATGGCTGCAGTTCGTTTTAGATAATGCGGCAACGGTTGACGAAGCCCTAGCTCTGCTCGAAACTGTGCAGGTCGTGATGGCTGAGGCCCGTGGACATAAGGCGACGGTTCACCTGGCGCTCGAAGATGCAAATGGTGACTCCGCCATCATTGAATACCTGGATGGTAAGCCGGTCGTACATCATGGGCGTGAATATCAAATTATGACGAATGATCCGACTTACGATGAGCAGCTTGAACTTCTCGAGGAGCGGGATTTCTCCAACCCCAGTAGCGAGACGCCATTGCCGGGAAACGTCAGGGCTGTCGATCGCTTCCAAAGAGCTGCATACTATTTGGCAATGTTGCCAGAACCTACGAGTGAGCGTGAAGCCGTTGCCGGGATCCTAGCCATCGCACGCAATGTGTCTGTTCCCTTCGGAGCCCCCTACAAAGATTTTGGCATTTACAATACCGAGTATCGTACGGCTATCAATCTCACTAACAAGCGCTACTTCTTCGAGCTGACTACTAGTCCGAACGTTATCTGGGTTGATTTAGACGAGTTCGAGCTCGCAGAGGGTGCCCCGGTGATGGTCCTAGATCCGGACACCATCGAGCTATCGGGTAACGTGACGGACGATTTCAATACGGCTGCCAGCGCTCCGTTTTAATGATTTCGTATCCCGATATTGAGGCGCTTATTTGTCCATCTAGGCACCCAACAAGCTCCTTGCAGCGGACGATTGAGAGTTGCGGTTATTTCGGTCGCTCCCTTCTGCCGCTGAAGGGTAGTGTTATATGTATCGAGGTATCGGTCGGAATGAATAGCAAAATAGCTCGGGCTGAAAAAGCGATAGAAGAATCAAGAATTCTAAGTAAGCTTAAGAGCTACTCTCCGGAAGTGGTAAGCACGATCTTTGTCCGTCTCGATACGCATAAAAGTGATATTGATATTGTGTGTACCTATCTGGAGCAAGAAACTTTTATTAGAGATCTTAATAAGGTCTTGTCCAGCTACGATTCCTATGGCATGCGATCGTACGAAAATCGTGTGGTTGGAAAATTCCATTTTAATGAATTTATGTTTGAGATATATGCTACCGAAATTCCCGTAAAGCAGCAGCCGGCATATCGCCATTATCAGGTGATGAAGCGCTTGGTAGCTATTGGAGGAAGTGATTTTACAGAGAAAGTTCGAAAGCTAAAGGAAAGTGGTATAAAAACAGAGCCGGCTATTTGTCGTGTTTTGGAGATTTCCGGAGAACCATTCACAGCGGTCCTTGATATTGAGAACTGGACGGACAGCGAGATTCAAGAGCATGTGGCAAGGTACATATAAAACTATCAGTGGGCAGCGATCGGATACGAAATTCACAATCAATATTCGCGGAAAGGCATTGGCAAGGAAGCAGTTCGAGCCGCTTTAATTGCAGAGTTTAAGTCGCTTGGCTATCACCGGATCGAAGCTATCATCAATCTAGATAATCAAGCATCCATTGTACTGGCTGAAAGTGTCGGAATGCAAAAGGAGTGTATTCGTCGCGGCTTCCTCTACCAAAATAAGCAATGGATCGATCGACTCATTTATGTTGCCTCGCCTCGTGATATGAATCTGGTCGAAAAACCACTAGAGATCGTCGTATAACGGGGTCGTTAAGAAAAAAAGTGAGATCTTATTAAAAGTTAAGGGATTTATAAAAGACTCGTTTTGGGCGATCGCTCTTAGCGGTACTTAAACAATTTAAACAGACAAAATAAGATAGAATACCTTTGCTGATTAACTTTAACATTATTCTAAAGCCCGATCGCACTT
>NZ_JBKGTY010000002.1:361388-534150 GCF_053543375.1 Myxosarcina sp. GI1(2024)
ATAAAGCTAGTTTGGGCTTTGTTTGGGCTTGATTTTTGTTTAAGTACCGTTAGAGAACAAATTCAGTAATAAATGATGTAGAAATGATAGTTAGAGCGATGGCAATTTAAAGTAACTCGGTAAATTTATTGAATTAAGGATAAATGTTTCCCCAGAAGACGCGGACTCAGGAAGGCGCAAGTTGGGAGTTAGGGATTTATATTAATTTCCAGTACCCAACAAATTAAAGCAAAGCCTCTTTAATGATTCTAGAAGTCACCTTGTCGGTAATCGTCACTGCACCAATTTTAGTCGGAAGAATAAAGCGTACTTTTCCTGCGTTAACTTTTTTATCGCTTTTTAAAGTTTCTAAAATGTCGTCGATATTTAGCTCGGAAGGAATATCTAAAGGTAAACTGGCTTTAGCAATTAATTTATTCTGTCGTGCGGTTTCTTCTTTCGTCCATAATCCCATACGAACCGCAATTTTGCCCGCCGCTACCATGCCTATTGCCACTGCTTCACCATGAACGAACTGTTGATAGTTAGTCAAACTTTCTACGGCATGACCCATAGTGTGTCCATAGTTTAAAATTGCTCGCAAACCCGCTTCTTTTTCGTCTTGGCTGACAACATCGGCTTTAGCCTGGCAAGAACGAACTAAAATTGTTTGCAGCAATTCGGGTGCGACCGCGGTAAAACTATCTATATCTTCAGCTCGTTCTAATTTAGTAAATAAATCCTCATCCCAAATAATGCCATACTTAATTACTTCTGCCATTCCCGCCCGAAACTCTTTTTCTGGTAGAGTTTCTAAAACATTAGGGTCAATCGCCACTAACTTCGGTTGGTAGAAAGCACCGATGAGATTTTTTCCTTGAGGATGGTTAACTCCTGTTTTACCACCAACCGAAGCATCTACCATTGCCAGTAAAGTAGTTGGTACTTGTACGAAGTTTACTCCTCTCAACCAGGTTGCTGCGGCAAAACCCGTCATGTCTCCAATTACCCCTCCTCCCAAAGCAACCAAAGTAGAAGAACGCTCGAGGCGATTAGCTAAGGCAGTATCGTATACTTGTTCGATAGACTGAAGGTTTTTATACCGTTCTCCTGCGGGAATTAAATGAACGGCAGTTTCAAAGCCAGCCGACTGTAGAGATTTCAGACAGATTTGACCATAATAGTCAAAGACTTCTGGGTTGGAGACGACCAAAACTTTAGTCCCTACCCTTAGTTCTTTCATCTGGTTCCCCAGTTGGGAAAGACTTCCAGAAGCTATATTAATGTTGTAGGAGGACTGGGGTAGGTTAATGGTTATAGTGGACATGACTGGCTAAGGGGATGAGAGATCTTTATTTTACTAGACTCCCAAAAGACTAAATGGTAGGTTGCAGTTTTAACGAGCAAAATAAAATAAAATTGCGATCGCTATGATTATCGAATTAGATCGACAAAACTTAAATTATTCTAAAATAGTCGCTCTGCTCGATCTCGATCGCAACTAAATGATAGTTATCGACTTTTTTGCCCGATTTAAGTTAGTCTGCTATTTCCAACAATTATCTATTATCTTTAGTTACAGAACGCTCCGTCGTCTCACGGCAGAGTAAATTATAAAGGTCGGCGCATCTCGAGCTTCTGGAGGAAATTGAAATATCGTGTCGTCTAGAACATTTAGACAAAAATCAAAAATTTTTGGTAAAGCGGCGGTCGCCCTCAAGTTTGTATCTGGTGTCGCTCAAGCAACGGGCGGTACCATACTGGGAATTGCCATGATTACCACTTCTATTGTCTCTGGAGGATTAGTCGGGCTAGCTTTTAGCTTTCGCAATCTTCCTGACGTTCGAGTGTTGCGTAATTATGTTCCTTCGGAAACAAGCTATATTTACGATATCAAAGGTAGACTGCTCACTAGTCTGCATGGGGAAGCTAACCGAGAAATTGCCTCACTAGAACAAATCTCCCCACATTTAAAAAGAGCAGTACTGGCGATTGAAGATAGTAATTTTTACCGCCACCCAGGACTCAATCCCTACAGTATCGGACGTGCGGCTTTAGTAAATTTTCGCAATCGAGGAGTTAGTGAAGGAGCTTCGACGATTACGATGCAGTTGGTTAAAAACTTGTTTCTCACTAGCGAACGCACTTACAGCCGCAAGCTAGCTGAAGCAATTTTGGCCTTGAGACTAGAACAGGTTTTTACTAAAGACGAAATTTTAGAAATGTATCTCAATACTATTTATTGGGGTCATAATAACTATGGTATTCAAACTGCAGCCGAAACCTACTTTAATAAAAATGGTTCAGAGTTGAGTCTGGCAGAAGCGGCGGTGTTAGCCGGTCTGATTCAAGCACCACAGCAGTACAGTCCTTTTCTCAATTACTCCCAGACCAAACAAAGACAGGCGGTGGTATTAGGACGAATGCAAGCACTAGGCTGGATTACCCCAGAACAAGAGGCTCGAGCCAAAAATGAACCACTATTAGTCGGAAAACCAACAGCTTGGCGCAAAAGTAAACTACCTTTTATTACCGAAGCTGTAGTTACAGAACTAGAAGAACGTTTTGGCAAAGACAAAGTTCTGCAAGGAGGTATTCGGGTTCAAACCACCGTCGATCTTGAATTTCAAAAAATGGCGGAACAATCGGTCAGAAATAGCCATCGCCGACTGCAAAATTGGGGTTTACGAGCCGATCAAATCGCTTTAGCGGCGGTAGATCCGCGTACTCACTTTGTTAAAGCCTTAGTAGGAGGAGTTAATTACGATCGTAGCCAATTCAATCGTGCAGTTCAGTCTCGCCGACAGCCTGGTTCTTCCTTTAAACCTTTTGTCTACTATGCTGCCTTAGCAAGCGGCAAATATACTCCTAGTACGACTATTATCGACGAGCCGGTTCGCTATCGCGTTCCTGGGGGTTACTATCGTCCACAAAATTATGGCGGGAAAGGAGATTACGGCGGTGCGATGTCAATTGCCAATTCTTTAATCCAATCCCGTAACATTCCTGCGGTCAAGTTGGGTAAGGCTGTGGGTTTAGAGAAAGTAATTGAAATCTGTCGGGCTTTAGGGATTGAAAGTCCCCTTCAGCCAGTAATATCTTTGCCTTTAGGTTCGATCGGCGTAACTCCTCTAGAAATGGCTAGTTCTTTTGCTACTTTTGCTAGTAACGGTTGGCATTCTGAACCTACAGCAATTATTCAAGTAACAGATAGTCAGGGCAATGTATTGTTATCCAATCTTCCCAAACCTCAACAGCTATTAGACCCATGGGCGACTGCTAATCTCACTGCTATGTTACAAGGAGTAATTAATGAAGGCACCGGTAAAAAAGCCAATATCGGTAGACCTGCAGCGGGTAAAACTGGAACTACTTCATCCGAGCGAGATGTTTGGTTTGTAGGTTACGTACCTCAGCTGGCAACAGCGGTTTGGGTGGGAAATGACGACTATCAAAGCATGGGAAGGGGCATTACTGGAGGAGATTTTGCCGCACCAGTTTGGCGTTCTTTCATGTTGGAGGCATTAAAAAACGAACCAGTTCAGCATTTTCCTGCGGCTTCCAAGTTTCCTAGTCCCTAACAATACAGAGCAATAATCAAATTTTAATCGCTAAAAAAGCTGTAATAATATTCGACTCAACTACCAAGATTGATGCTAACTCAGTCAGACTCAAGCTTAAGGTTCAATTTCCGATTTCATTCTCTTCAGAGTCATCTCCATTCGCTCGAACATTTGCTGAGGTGTAATCCCAAACTGATTGAGTTGAGTTTTTAGCTGCTGTACGGTCATTTGTGCCATAAAATCTTCAGAAAGCTCGAAACGCTTCATAAAAATGCGGTAGCGTTCCATTAACTGTTCCATGCGTTCGATATACAGTTTTTTACCTTCGCGGTCGAATTTGCCGTATTCACTTCCGAGCTGCATCAAAGACTGATAGTCTTCAAACAACTGCTTGGCTTCTTGTTGAACTACCTGAGAATCGAAAAATCCCATAATTGTTATCTTGGTTCTGCCAACTGACAGTAAATTTAGCTATGACTTAATAAGTTTTTATTTTTTATTTTTTTCTATCTTATATTTTCTATCTTAATATAATAAAGCAGCAGAAAACCCTAGTAAAATACGGTTTTCCGCATATTGATTGAAATTGAATTTTAGCTTTGTAGCTTTACCAGCGTGGAAAACTAGCAATTAGGGTTTCAACTTCTATTCTACAAAGTGGCGGTGAAAAAAAGAAACCCTGTCCGTATTCGCATTCTAATAGTTTGAGTTGAGCTAGTTGGGCAGTAGTTTCAATTCCTTCGGCGACAACATCCATGTTAAGGATATGAGCTAAAGTGACGATCGCTTTAACAATTGCCGAATTTTCCAAATTAGTCTGCATTCGCTGGATAAAAGAGCGGTCTATTTTGATAGTATCGACAGGAAAACGATGTAAATAGCTCAAAGATGAATAACCCGTGCCAAAATCGTCAATACTAAACTGAATTTGTCTTTGTTTCAACTCCAAAATAATTTTGGTGACGGTTTCTAAATTATCGATCAAGATACTTTCAGTAATTTCGAGCTTGAGATATTTACCGTCTAAACCAGTTTCATCTAAGATACTATTGATAGTTTTTACTAGTTGAGGCTGCCGAAATTGTTTGCCTGAAAGATTGATACTAATGCTTAAATGTGTATCTTGAGGATATTTATTCTGCCAAGTGTGGAGTTGTTGACAAGCTTCTCGAAGTAGCCAATTACCTAGAGGAACGATCAGACTAGTCTCTTCGGCAAGGGGGATAAAGTCTAAGGGAGCGATGTAGCCTTGAAGGGGATGTCGCCATCTTGCTAAAGCTTCAAAACCAGCAAGAGTTCCTAATTTCAAGCAGGTAATTGGCTGATAGTATACTTCAAGTTCTTGCCGTTCGAGTGCCCGTCTCAAATCCATTTCTAACTGGAGTTGCAAGCAAGCACTAACCCGCAGCGAGCGAGCGAAAACTTCATAGCAAGCTTTACCCTGCTGTTTGGCGCTATACATAGCCAAGTCGGCATCGCGTAAAATATCCTCTGGTTTTTCGTAATCTGGGTCGGAAAGAGCAACACCAATACTAGCAGTACTAAACAGTTCGTAATTGTCAATTTTAAACGGAAAAGTGAGAGTTTGATGAATGCTTCTGGCGACCAGAGTAGCATCTTCTATACCTCTGATGTCTTCTAACAGAATTACGAACTCATCTCCACCCAAACGAGCTACCGTATCGGTAGGAGCGATGGATTTTTCCAATCTTCTGGCAATTTGAACCAGTAATCGATCGCCGATTGAATGTCCCGCACTATCGTTAACTACTTTAAATCGGTCTAGATCGAGAAACAAGACCGCAAACAAATAGACTTGACTATCTAGGCCGGGAGCTTGGCGCGAGTTGGTACTGGGGTTTTGGCGAGGATCTCTCAAGCGATTAAACTCCACCGCCATCGCACCGCTCTTGACTTTTTTTAGCTGTTGAGCCAGACGATCCATAAACAAGACACGATTGGGTAATCCCGTCAGTGCATCGTGTAGAGCATCGTGTAGAGCATCGTGTAGTAGCTGCTGCTCTATGGAAACGCGATCGCTAATATCGACAATTTGGTTGTTAAAATGAAGTACCTTGCCCATAGAGTCACGAATAATTACTATTTTCAGTAGCGCGTTCATTATTCGTCCATCTTTGGTAAGATATCGAGTTTCAATGTGTAAATCGGAGTCTTGCTTTTCAATCAGCTCTTGCTGTAAGTTACGTTGTAACTCCCAATCTTCTGGATGGGCAATCTCGATCAGAGAAAGTTTTATTTAATAGTTCGGCTTGGGAATAACCTAACGCCTTACACAAAGACTGATTGACTTTTTTTAATTTGCCGTTAAGGTCGGTAATTGCCATGCCAATAGGTGCCATCTCAAAAGTCAGGCGAAATTACTCCTCACTTTTTTTCATGGCTAATTCTGCCTCGTAACGTTGGGTAATATCTTCGGCAATACCGACGAAGCGACTGACTTTGCCCATTACATCCCGCACGGGAAAAGCCCGAACTCTAACCCAGCGAATGGTGTTGTCTGGTCTAACAATACGATATTGCTCTTCGAATTCATCTCCAGTTCTAAATTGAGTTTCGATCGTAGCGATCGCCTGTCGCGAATCTTCAATGTGAATTGCCATTAACCACGACTGAGGATTTTCATATAAACTCTGGCGAGTTCTACCCCAAATTTTTTCGTATGCTGGAGAAATGTAGAGTATTTCGTCAGTTTGCGCCGAGATAACAAAAAAAACTTCTCGTACGTTTTCGGCAATTTCCCGAAACAGTTCTTCTCTGGCTTCTAGTTGGGATAGCTCTTGCTTTAACTGATGATTTTCTTGCAGTACGCTTTGTATACGTTCGAAAAGCGCATTTTGCTGGAGCAAAACTTCGTTTTCCAAATTAGACATTTAATTAGGCAAACTAAATGCGACATTTAAATTAAAATAGTAAATTTAGAGTACCCAAGTTGACCATCCAACTAACATTAGTAAGATGTCCAGATCTGGAGCGTTTTCCCCTTAATTTCCCGATTCCACCAAGGGGTATTGCTTGCAGGAGATTTGAGATTAGTGCGATCGGCGATCCAAGTTTGTTGTGGTGCAAATAAAACTAGTTCGGTTTTATCTGAAGCAGATATCGATAAACTAGGTTGCTGTAGACAATTACGAGGACGACTACTAAGTGCTTGCCACAACTCTAACGCCGTCCATTCTCCACTATTGACGAATCTCTGCCAGAGTAACGGTAGAGCTAATTCGGTGCCAATTACCCCTGGTGGCGACTCACCAAATGCTACGGTTTTTTCTTCGTAGGTGTAGGCACATCGGTCGATGGCGATCACATCGATGACTCCCTCTCTAACTCCCTCAGCCAGAGTCATACGGTCATTTTTGTTTCCCAGTGGTGGTTCGAGACGTAAATTAGGGTCGTAGCTGTCAATTGCTTCACTGTCTAATAAGAGATGCATCCAGGTAGTACTAGCAGTAACTGGTACTCCTCGTTGTTTGGCAGCGGCGATTAACTCGACACTGCGCTGAGTGGAAACGCGCATAATATGTACGGGGGTACCGATGGCGGCGATAATCTCTAAGGCAGCAGCGATCGCTGCTGTTTCGGAATAACTGGGATTACCAGGCAAACCCTGACGAACCGAAGCCACTCCTTCTCTAGTTACACCCTGATTCATAAGTCCCTCATCTCTCAAAGCGATCGCTACTGGCTTTTGCCAGGGTTTGACGTATTCCAACAGTTGTTTGAGGGAACGTAGGTTACTCAGGTTATATTCGCCGGTAAAGCCGACGGCATCTGCTTTTAAATCGGCTAGTTCGTTCATTTTTTGGGTATTGGCTACATCAGAAGCCGCCCAAAAATGAATCTGAGGTAAGGTTATTTCAGGATGTGAATCTAAGTCCAGTGGTTCTACGCCAGAGTATTGTTCAGCGTACCGTAAATTTTTGCTTTTCTGGCGCAGCGAGGTAAGTATCTCTGGATTATCGATGGCAGGAATCGTATCGGGAAGAATCGCTATTTGAGTAAATCCGCCCGCAGCGGATGCTTCTGCTAAGTCGCGTAAAGTTTCTCTGGCTTCATTGCCGGGTTCTGCACTGTGACTGTAAAGATCTACTAGTCCAGTTCCCAGAACTAAATCTCTAGCGTCAACTATTTCTGTGTCTTGAGGATAATTTGCTAAGCAAACGTCGATCGCTGCAATTCTACCATCTACGAGCAATACATCTTGACGGCGATCGCTATTGGTGACTGGATCTAGCGTTCTGATTTGCCGTAATAATTTTAATTCCTTACTCATCAAATTTGTAGCAGAAATATTATCTTGTCAATTTTATCAACGGCAGTTAGAAATCTAGCATTGCCAAGCGGGCTACTAGCGACCAAATTTCAGTATTGCTTCGAGAGCTTAGCTTTGAGACTAGGGATAACTTTAATGCTTAAATGGGAGCAATTTAACCATGGTTATCAACGGTTATCGACAGTTGCTCTGAACATTTGATGAATTTTTGCATCTTTGTAAGCTGAAACTCGAGCGAGCTGTTTTTGTAGTTCGACAAACCATTTGAGAGTAGTAAAATTAATCCAACCTTTTTGCATGACAATTTCACCAAACTTTTTTTTGTCTAGTAATTGCTGATGCAAAGCCTCTGCGATTTGTTTTTTATCGAGCAAACCCGCACTATCCAAATATTCTCCCAAACGTAATTGGCGATAGAGCTTGAGTAGTTGGGGTAATTCATCGGCAAAAAAATTAACGGTTTTGGAGTTGAGATATCCTTGTCGAACCAAAAGTTCGCCAAAGCGATCACCCCTACTATTAGCTTGCAGGCGCAAAGTTTGTCTGATTTGTTGAGAAGATAGCAAGCCTGCCTGTTGTAACTTTTCTCCTAGAGGTAGACAATTGATTCGCTCGCTATAGGGGAACTGATAGCAAGCGAATTTTTGTTTGGCGATCGACCAGAAAAAAGGCAAGCTATCAATGGAATATCTTTTCCAGAGGCGATACGGTTCGCTTTGCAGGCGATAGAGCCATTCTAAGCCACATTCACTCATCCACCGGGGAGCTCTCAGTTTGTATCCCGCTTCAAAATCTATTGTCGCGCCAATTGCCAGGAAAATTTCGATCTCAGACAAACGATTTCTGTATTTGGCGATCCATTTTTCTTGTTTAGGCGCACCGACGCCAATTGCTAACACGGTGGCTGATGAGGAATTAATGCGATCGATGATTTCTTGACATTCTGTTTCGTCCTTTTCAAAGCCAAATGAGGGAGATAAAGTATCGATAATTATCTCTCTGCCGATTCTTTGATTGATTTTGGCTTGTGCTTGTCGTGCGACTCCTGGTTTACTACCTAAAAGAAATATTTTGATGTTTTCGTTGTATTTATTGTACTCGCAAAAAGCAGGAAAAAAGTCCGAACCAGAAATTTTTTCTTTAATGGGATTGCCGAGAAAATAAGAAATAAATTGAATTATTTTACTGTCACAGACTCGATATTCAGAATGGTAATATGCTTTGAGTAATTCGCGGTCGCTCTGTAATTTTACTAGGTGATCTACGTTGGGAGTCACCACTACTCCACCATTAATACTTAAATCTGCTAACAACTCGTTAGTCGTAATATTATGAATAGATACATTGAGTAAATTGACTGTATCTAAGGTAGTGTACATAAGAGTTAGTTAGGATAATTAACAATAATGATATTTTGATTAAGTTTAAGCAATCTATTCTAGAATACAAAATGAGTTCAAAAAAAAAAGTACTTACTAATACAATACAATGTAGGTAAGGATTCAGGTGCAAGCATGAGGAATAAGAGAAGGATAAGAACAATGTCCAACTGTAGCTTGTAAAGTCTGTTGAAAAAAAGTAATCACCGAACGTCCTTGCAAACGACAAGATTGAATTGCACTCAGCAGGTTGGCTGTATGTTGAAACCGTTCGATGGAACGAGAGCCACCACAAACTTTCCGCTTGGTTACAGCAGTTCTCAAACATCGTTCAGCTAGATTATTGTCGGGGGGTATCTGAGGATGTGTCAGAAAATACCACCATTGCTCCGCCTTATCACGCAGCGAACGTAGCAGTTTTCCAGCTTCATGACCAGCATTCTTGAGCCAAGTCTTAATTGCGCTAGTCACTCGCCTTCGGAAATCCTCTGCCCAATCTCGATAGTGGCTTTCCTGATGGGTCTGTCGCCAAACCCGATGTTGCTTAAATGCCTCATCAATTAGAGACAGAAAGGTGGTAGCAATTTCTTGGTTATCTACCCCTTTAGTCTTTAACAGTTTTTGAAAATGACGACGTAGATGAGCCAAACACTTTTGTTGTCCTGCTACTGAATAGCCGTTGTAGACACTAAAATCGTCGCTAATCAAAACTCCATCATAGAATACTCCTAATACAGCTTCCAATTCTCTGCGTTTTCTAGTATCGCCGGCATGAAACAGGCAGAACTCTGACCCAGCTAAAACCCAGAGCCATTCTTTGACTCCTTTAACTGAGCAGGGGGTTTCGTCACAATGTAGAGGAGGATGCTCTGAATTAATCGACTTTTTCAACCCTTCAACACTGTTGATACTCGCTTGTTGTACTCGTTCGTTCATTGGTGGCAACTAAAGTTCCCCTACTAATTTCTATTGCTCCCAGTTCCCACAACAGTTCTTGCTGTTTAGCATAGGACATATGAGCATAGTTTCCCAGCCAGGAAAGTAACCCCTGTAGTCTGACTCCCAAGTCTTGACCTGGAATCATTGTGGGAGACCGTCGAGCTGCCTCTATTGCTCCACACTTGCCGCATTGACAGTGATGACGTTGGTACTCTACGACTTGTATCGGTTTTGCCACCAACTGGGCTACCTGTTGAGTATCTACTCGTACCCCCTTAGTCTTCCATTGTTGATTTCCACAGTTGGAGCAGATGGTCGGTTTCAATACTTCGTAGCGGTCTACACGCCCAAATCCTTTTCTCGTCTTCCCTTGATGTCCTGGTTGTCCTCCTGGTTTTCTTTTTGTCTCTTTTTTGGCTTCTTCCAACCCTACTTCTGGTTTTCTCTCGCTTTTTTTCAGCAAGTCAGTTGAAGGGGGTTTCGATGAGGTTTGGCTGTCGAGGTTGAGGCTCTGTTCCAGTTGTTCTATTCTTTTTTCTAGCTTCTCAATCAGCTTTTGTTGGGTAGTCACGATTTCTGCCAGTTTCTCATTGGACAACTGGCGCAGTTCTTCGGCTTTGAAGGGGTGATTAGCTTCGCTCATTATTGGCTACTTTAATCTCTTTTTCCTTTTTGTCAACCCTGATACCTGAATCCTTACCAATGTAGTTTCGAGGGAGGCAAACTTAGTTATAAATTTGTTTGTCACACTATAAGCAAATATACACAAATAACTTTAAAATTTTTTTCCGCTATCTATTGATTGTCTTTCTTAATAAATTGTTTATTCTGTTGATGTTTGGCGACTGGCTGTTTTTTGACGCTGTTTTGCCAAATATTGTTGATGAAATTCTGCCGCTAAATAATAATCAGTAGCAGGTTTTATTTCTGTCACAAGATCTTTTTGGTAATGACCGGATAATTGTACTTGCCGTTGGGATTTTCTGGCAATCATTTCCTGTTCGGGAGTGTGATAGAAAATTACCGAACGATACTGTTCGCCACGATCGGCTCCCTGGCGATTGAAACTAGTAGGGTCGTGGATTTGCCAAAAAACCATCAATAACTGCTCGTAACTGACTAACGAACAGTCGTACTCGATTTGCGCTACTTCTGCATGACCCGTAATTCGCGCGAGAACGTCTAGATATGATGGATCGGGAAAATCTCCTCCCATATAGCCAACGGAGGTTTTAATCACTCCTTTTACCCCCAAAAACTTATCTTCGGTTTTCCAAAAACAACCTGCACCAAATGTGGCTCGTTCACTTTTCATCTTAATTATTAATTACTAGTTGTTCTTTAGCTGTACGGTATAATACAGAATGACGATAAACCAAAGCCGACATATCTTTGCCATAACCACCCCCAATAGTTGCTGCAACAGGATAACCACCTGCCAAGCAGGTACTTAAAACTAGGCGATCGCGCCGATAAATTCCCCAGTCGCTGAGAGCTAGTTTTCCCAAGACATCGTCAGTATGGACATCTACTCCCGCATCATATAAAACCAGGTCGGGTTTGACCTCAGAAAGCAAATCTGGGAGGTATTTAGCGAGTAATTGCAGGTAACCATCATCGTCTAACCCAATAGGTAACGGCAGATCTAAATCGCTTTTTTGTTTGGTTCCTGGAAAATTAGCTTCACAGTGCATCGAAAAAGTAAATACGCTATCGTCATCCTGAAAAATACGTGCCGTGCCGTCCCCCTGGTGTACGTCGAGATCGACGATTAAAATTTTTTTGACTAAACCCCGACGCTGTAATTCGCGAGCGGCGATCGCCAGGTCGTTAAAAATGCAGAATCCCGAACCATAACCAGAAAAAGCATGATGGGTTCCACCAGCCGTATTACAAACACACCCATGTTTGAGAGCTAGTTGCGCGGCTAAAACCGTTCCGCTAACGGCAATACGAGTACGACGAACGATTTCTGGACTCCAAGGCAAGCCGATACGACGTTGGGCTTTGTAGTCTAATTTTCCTTCGCAATAGGCTCTAACATAATCGGAAGTATGAACTAACTCTAGCAAAGCACGATCGCCAAGTTGCGGTTGATAGATTTGTTCTGGTGTAACTATTTCATCTTTAATTAACAGATCTTTCAATAACTGAAATTTAGCCATCGGAAAACGATGACCGACGGGCATTGGTGCTACATAATCGGGATGGTAAACAATAAACAATTATCGATAATTATCTAAACAAGAGCCGTCAACAGTAATAGAAAGCGGTTTAATTCTCATTCAGGCTGATTTTTACTTCATGCTTTTCTTCCTCAATTCAATACTTCTTTTAACTGATGCTGCTGCCAAAGTGAGCGATACATTCCAGGCTGTTGTAAGAGTTGTTGATGAGTTCCTTCTTGAACGATTTTGCCTCGCTCCATTACCAGAATGCGATCGCAAGTAGCCGCAGCCGATAGCTGATGGGAAATAAAAATCACGGTTCTGCGTTCTCGTTCAGGAGAAAGATTGTTTAAAATTTCTGTTGCTGTTTCGTTATCGACGCTGGAAAGGGCATCGTCTAAAATCAGCACTGGTGCATCTATAAGTAAAGCTCTGGCTAGAGATGTACGCTGTCTCTGTCCGCCCGAAAGGGTGATTCCTCTTTCTCCCACTAGGGTGTCATATTGTTGGGGGAAGTTAATAATTTCGGGATGAATTTGAGCTTGTTTGGCGGCATACATTATTTCTGGAGATTCGACTAAAGGTTCGCCGTAGCGAATGTTGTCTTTTATCGAACTACTGAAGAGAAAACTATCTTGAGGTACATAAGCCACCGCTCCGCGTAATGTATTCAAATCTAACTGAGTAATATCGCGATCGTCTAAAAATAGTTGTCCTGGTTCGATATTTAACAACCTAGGAATAGCGTTAGCCAAAGTGGATTTTCCCGAACCAATTGCCCCGACAATAGCAACGGTTTCTCCTGGTTCGATGGTAAAGTTGAGCCGATCTAAAGCGGGAGTATTGCTATCAGGGTAAGTATAGGTAAGATTGCGAGCGGTAATTTTGCCGGCGATCGCTTTTTTAGATAAGGCGACTGGTTGGGGAATATTTTTAATTTTAGGTTCGGCTTGAAAAATGGCTTCGACGCGATCGATACTAACCTCTCCTCGTTGATAGGCAGTGATGGTAAATCCCAACAGAGCTGTGGGAAACACCAAACGCTCGACGAGTAAGATTAACGCCACCAAATTTCCCACAGTAATCTCACCGTTGGCGATCGCTTCGGTTCCCAACCAGAGTAGAACCAGCAAGCTAATATAGGAAATACCTTCAATGATGGGAAAGAGAACATTTCTAATTTTTGCCAGTTTGAGATTGGCTCGTAATAACTGTCGATTTTTGCCTTCGAAAGCCAGTCTTTCTTGAGTTTCTTGGGCGTAAACTCTAATTAACGCCATACCGCTCATATCTTCCTGAATCAGTTCGCTCAGATCGGCAAGCTTTTCTTGTACTTCTTTTTGGCGATCGCGCAACTGTCCGCTAAATAGCTGTACGGTAATAATCATTACGGGATAAACGGCGATGGCAATTAAAGTCAAGCGCACGCTGATGGGCAACATTTCCCGTAAAGTTAGGGTATAGGCAAAAATAACGTTAATTATACTGAGCAACGCGAAACCTACTAAGCGTCTAATGTTGTCAACATCGCTGGTAGCACGGCTAATTACATCTCCAGAAGTATTGCTGACAAAGTACGAGGGTTCTATACCCAATAGATGCTGAAAAATTTTTTGCTTCAAGCCAAACTCTACTTGTCTGCCTACGCCAAAAATTGACAGGCGAGACAGCATCCGAAAAATCCACATTAATGCTGAAAACAACAAAAGTAGCAAGGCAAAGCGGGATAGCTCGGAAAAATCAAAATCGTTACTGAGGCGATCGATACTGTCGCCAATTAAGCGGGGAATTTTAGCTCCCAAAAAATTGACTATTAGCAGTGCAATGATACCAACAGAAACCATTCGCCAATGGGGACGAAGGTAGTTAAAGAGTTTTTGCAGCCGAGAATTCGCCATAATACAAATTTAGCAACTTTTAACCACCTTGCTAAGGATATCTTGCCGAGGATAGATATTTTATCTTTCTTCTATGGGAATGTAGGGAGCATTGTGTTCTCCAGCATAAACTTGGGTGGGGCGAAAAATCCGATTGACGGCTAACTGTTCTTTCCAGTGTGCCAACCACCCCGCTACGCGAGCAATGGCAAATACCGGTGTAAACAAATCGGTCGGAATACCTAGTTTGCGGTAAACCAAGCCCGAATAAAAATCCACATTGGGATAAATACCCTTGTGCGCCAGCTTTTCGGCAATTAATCTTTCTAACTCTAAAGCAATATCGTAATAGCGATCGTAGCCTGTAGAGCTAAACAGTTGTTCGGCTAAATCCTGTAAAATTGTGGCTCGCGGATCTTTCACTTTATAAACCCGATGCCCAAAACCCATAATTCTTTTTTTCTGAGCTACATGCTCTTCGACAAAAGCACGAACATTTTCTACCGAGCCAATCTCCTCTAGCATTAATAGTACCTCTTCATTTGCTCCTCCATGTAAGGGACCTGCTAGAGTTCCTACAGCAGAAGCTACTACCCCATAAGGATCGGTAAGGGTAGAAGCAGTAACCATGGCTGAAAAGGTAGAGGCATTAATCGTATGTTCTGCATGAAGGGTCAAACACACATCAAAAACTTTAGCTGCTAAAGGATCGGGTTCTCTTTCGGTCAACATATACAGAAAGTTAGCAGCATAGTCTAGTTCGTCGTTAGGCTTAATTGCATCATTTCCTCGGCGCATTTGATGAAAAGCCGCCACCATTGTCGGTATTTTTGCCATCAGGCGTACTACCGCTTTGCGAATATACTCTGGATCGTCTAGGGCACGACGAGAATAAAATAATCCTAATGCTGCGGCTGAAGTTTGCAATGCATCCATCGGGTGTCCGCTTTCAGGAAAACATTTCATCATGTCCCGAATGCGATATTTAATCCGCCGATGAAACAGAATGTCGTTTTCAAACTCTTGAAGTTGTTCTCTATTAGGTAATTTTCCCCAGATAAGTAAGTATGAGGTTTCTAAAAAACTTCCTTTCTGTGCCAGTTCTTTAATATCGATCCCACGATATTCTAATACGCCTTTTTGACCGTCTACATGACTGATACTAGATTTTGTAGCGGGAATCCCTTCTAAACCTGGCTTATATTCACAAATTGTAGCTGTCATAAATTTTCCTATATTTTGATAAGGATAATATATCTGAAGCTACCGTAGATAATAAAGTTCTTAAGTGGCGGCTTTTACCAAACTAACACTTAATTGGCAAATTTCGGCGCTTCGTAGAAATGAAAATTTAAATAACTAATTTAGATTAACCACTTTGGGGAAGTTAAGACGAATAGCTTGCTTCTAGCGATTGGCGTACCGACAGCCGGAATTTGTAGACCAATGATACCGGCTTTTTTAAGAGTCAACTGATTTTTAACGCTTCCCCACACCAATATTTCTGCCCAATGGGCTAAATCGGGCTGATGACCGACCAAAGCTAAATTGGCATCTTGATGAGTTAGATGCCATTGCTGAAGATACTTGAGGCACTGTTGAAGCTCTCCGTTAGGTTTGAGTGGCTCGTGTCTTTCTATTTGGGAACTCAATCCTACTTGTTGTAAAATTTCTGCAGTTTGATAAGCTCGCACTAGTGGACTAGTTAGAATCGAGTCGAATTTTATTCCGATAGACAATAAGCGTTGGGCTACTTGAGTTGTTTTAATCTGTCCGATCTCTGTTAAGGGGCGTCGTTCGTCATCTCTATAGGTTCCTCTGGCTGCAGCGATACCGTGACGAATTAAATATATTTCCATTAAATACCTCTTACAAACAACTCAATTCGTCTCCAGAACGAGAGTGTTATTATTAATCGGTTTGAATTAGATTATCTTCTGGCTGTACTAAGCGGAATAATTTTTGCTTGATTTGAATATCAAATACTTCCCACTTGAGTCTGGCATAATCGGAATTATCATTAAAACTCCCCAAAAAACCGATGGGGATCTCGAATCCTCCCGCCATGTAGCGACCGCCGCCGAAAAAGCGACCGTGAGTATCTTTACCGAAAGTTTCCTTAATAAATTCATCCGGATCGAGAGTTAGTTTGGCTGTTCTTAGAGAACCGATTACCAGCTCGATATCTTCGTCTTCATCATGGACGATACCATAAACCACCGCCGTATGAATATCTTCTTCGGTAACTAAGAAATCGGCTGCCTGCGGAATAGCATCGCGGTCATCGTAACGTAGGTAGCCAACGCCAGAAATCGAAAAGTTATTTTTAATAATTCTGTTTCTTAAAGCCCGCTCGATTACGTCCATTACTCGGCGGGATCTTGCCGATTGTAGAACAGCATTGAGCAATTGAGAATCGTAAAAGCGACTTAAATAAGCTGCGGCTAGAAAATCTTCTTCTTTTGCCTGCATCAAGCGATTGGTATCAGAGCGTAAACCATGCATCAAAGCAGTAGCACATTTGACGTGATTGTCGTTGCTGCTATCAAATTCGAGCATTCCTTCCTTAATATATTGAGTCAAAATGGTGGCGGTGGCTCTAGTTTGAGGTCTTAGGTCGATAAAGTCGGCTTCGAGTTCTTTTTGTTTGCTGTGGTGGTCTATTACTACGACTAAAGGAATTTTAGCCAGTTCTACTATCGGATATAGCTGACTATTCGTTCCCTGACTATCGATCAATACACAGCCTTGGTAAACCGATAGATCTTTAGCCTGTAAAGCATTGTTTAAAATTCTTTGAGCCGGCAAACCAGTTAATCTGACTAGGGCAATATTTTCCTGATGGGATACAGTTCCTCCGTAAACGATATCGCAGCTAATATTGTAATTTTCTGCTATTAACTGATACGCCCACGCACTGGAGAGAGCATCTGGGTCGGGAAAATCTTGAATGACGATAATCTGACGTTCTCCCTTGCGATCCTCTAATACCTTTTGTAATTTGCGGACTATAGCTTTGATGCTGCCGTTCTTTTTTACTTCTCGCTCTTCTTTAGTTTCTTTAGCAGAGGTGTGAGAAAGTCGATCGCTTTGTTGTGACGATTCGGATTCTGGTCGATCGACTAAATAATTTTCTAGAGCAGTATTGTTATTTAAAGACATATACAAATTATATAAAATAAAAATTAGCCCATGACGAGGCATGCCGCAATTCGGTTGTTTATTTAGAATATGAGATGGTCGATCTTGCAAGTTATTTAGCTTGCTGGACAGTAGATTAGTAGATTATTAGATTATATAGATCTAATTTGCCACAAAATTACTCAGAGGAACTCTGTTTTCAGTTAGATTCCAATGACATATTTTTTCCATTCTTGATTGGAATTACCTTTAGTGTGTTTGATAATCTCAAAATGAAGGCTACTATAAGGACGACGGGGCTGAGTTAATAGACTCATATTGGCTTCTTTGGGAGTACGGTTGCCTTTTCTAACATTGCAACGAACGCAAGCACCGACTAAATTTTCCCAAGTATCACCACCACCGCGAGAACGGGGAATGACGTGATCTATAGTTAACTGATCTCCTTTGGTTCTACAGTATTGGCAAGTATGGCGATCGCGCTCTAGAACATTGCGACGAGTTAGGGGGATTTCTTTATAGGGGACTCGAACATAATAGCGTAGCCTAATTACTGTAGGAAGGGGGAAATCCGAATAGATTTGTCTGCCTTTATATTCGAGTTGCTCGGCTTTGCCTTTTAATAGTAAAACTACCGCTCTGCGCCAACTGGTAATGTTGAGCGGCTCATAGGAGGCATTTAATACCAGAACCTTGCCCATGCTCTTAATTTTTATTATTTATCTGAGATAGTAACACAAACGAACTAAATTGCTGAAGTTTAGCTTGGATATTTGATGCGATCTGCTCGAGAGCAAATAGTACTCTCTTGACCTTATTAATATCTAGTTTAATATTTGGGGATAGCAACCTCATCAGGAACAAAACTGGCTATGCTGAGCTGGCAAAAAACTACAAATTTTTCACGAGAAGACGATCGCTTGTCTTGGTTGGTAAATCGTCAACGTGCCTGGGTGGAAATAGATCTTCGGGCTCTAGCAGACAATACACGGGCTTTAACTAGGTTTATTTCACCTCAAACTGAATTAATGGCAGTTGTCAAGGCCGATGCCTACGGTCATGGTGCAGTAATGGTCGCTCAAACTGTTTTAGCCAACGGTGCTAGCTCTCTAGCGATCGCCACTCTAGCCGAAGGAGTCGAACTACGTCAGGCAGGAATTAAAGCTCCGATTTTGATTTTAGGTGCGGTGAATGCCTCTGAAGATATCAAAGCGATCGCTGCTTGGCATTTGGAACCGACTATTTGTAGTTTTCACCAAGCCTCAGTTTTTGCTGAAACTCTAGCTGAAGTCGGACAGACCTTAGCAGTTCATCTCAAACTAGACACCGGAATGTCTCGTTTGGGAACGGACTGGCAACGAGGTTTGGAATTCGTCGAGTTCGTACGTAAATTACCCCATTTAAACATTAAAAGTGTTTATTCTCACTTGGCTACTGCCGATGACCCAGACAATCGAGTCATGAATCTACAACATCGGCGTTTTTCTCAGGTGGTAAGTCAGCTTAAAGCAGCGAATTTAATTCCTCCCTATCTTCACATATCTAATTCTGCCGCAATGTTGAGCGATCGCACCCTGCATTACGATTTGGTTCGGGTCGGGCTAGCTCTTTACGGACTCTATCCCGCCAGTCATCTAACTTCTAAAATCACTCTCCAACCAGTTATGGCGGTTAAATCGAGAGTTACTCAGGTTAAAACTATAGCCCCAGGTACGGGAGTGAGTTACAACCATCAATTTGTCGCTCGACGAGAAACTAAAATTGCCGTGGTAGGTATTGGTTATGCCGATGGAGTTCCTCGGCTACTTTCTAATCGCTTACAGGTGATCGTTCGGGGACAATTAGTATCTCAAATTGGTACGATTACCATGGATCAATTAATCCTCGATGTCAGCGAAATCGCCGATTTGCAAGCGGGAGAAGTCGTTACTCTAATTGGCGCAGAGGGACAGACAGTCATTTCCGTTGAGGATTGGGCTAATGCGGTAAAGACTATTTCTTGGGAAATTATCTGTGGATTCAAACATCGTTTGCCTAGAGTAAATCTCACTTAATCCAACCTAGTCGCTCTATAGAAGAAATTTACAAATTTATTTTATATTTTAGAAATTCTTGCTATTTTCGTTAGCATTTACACGACGTTATCTTTCTGTTGTAAAACATTAATAATTTGAATATTCGCTTGAGGAAACTGATACTGATTGAGATCCACTATTTCTGCCCAAACAATTTCTTCTGATTCTAGGGGTTGTGGTTCTCCATGTATATATTGGCAGTCGTGTACGTACAGAGTAATTTTAAAGGTTTTGTAAGTATGCTCTACGGTTAACAAGCGATGGTTTACCTTAACTTTTATGGCTAACTCTTCTTCAATTTCACGCTGAATACATTGCTCTACGGTTTCGCCCGATTCGATTTTGCCTCCTGGAAATTCCCAGAGTCCAGCCATTTCTCCACGGTTGCGTCTACGAGCTATGAGTATTTTTCCTCGACTGTTTCGAATTACTCCTACTCCGATTAGCTTGTGGGGAAGAGATGAGCTTTCTAACATGAACCAGCTATCCTAAATAAATTGCAAAAAAAAAGCTACAGATTGCTAAGTAGGTGGGCGTAATTAAATATAAAATCTTCATCAGAGCTATTGCTTGGTCTAATTGTCTCAGCCTGTACTTATTTACTCGTTGGCTATTTTATAAATAAATATGCTTACCTACTTATTAGCATACGTAATAACTTCCACAAAAAAATACTTAGTTCGGCGAACACGATACACGTACGAACTAAGCAAATAATTATACCCTTATAGATTGCCTAAGCAGACACACTCGATCTGTTTTTTACTATTTCTAGTTTGTCGTTTAAGAGTGGTTTTGATGTCCCGACACGGATTTTTCAAAGGTCATTCTCTGTTCTGCCTTGTGTAAAAAATAGCCACTCATCATAGCTGATGCCAATAAACGTCCCAAGTTTTCGCGATTAGTGCTAATGGCTACATCAAATTGTTCTGAGGGAAGACTACCCAGCATTCCAATAATGTTGCGTTCGATTACCTGAAATACTTCCTGTGATTCTGGTTGAGAAAGCTGAGCAATAGTTTCGGGACTTAGAGATTGTACGTACTGCCAAAGTTGGTTATTTTCTCCCTTTGCGTTATAAATACCTTGAGAATGGTTTGATTGATTCACTATACAGCTCCTATTGTGTTGATACGAACTAGCAAGCTCAAACAAAGCAAAATACTCTTAATAGAGTGATTACATCAATACATTGAAACTTACATCCATAATTTAGCAATTATAGTCTTTTGTCTATGTCGATCTTACCGAACTGCCGGAATCGAATTTTCCGAACTACCAGCAGTGCGATGTCGCTTTTTAACTTGCCAAGTATTCACGAATTGCAGTTTTGCGCTTGCGTAGTTTTGAAAGTGCTTCCCGTTCTATCTGCCGCACCCGTTCTCTACTAATGCTCAAACAATCACCAATTTTAGCTAGAGTCATGGGTTTACCGTCATTTAAACCAAAACGCAACGAAATTACTTCTCGCTGTTGACTAGTCAAATCTCCCATCAACCTATCTAGGTCTCTTTGTAATGAAGAATAGGTGGCAAAATCTTCTGGAGATTGTCCCGTATCTTCTAACATGTCGCCTAGTTCGGTGTCATTATTATCACCGACTCTAACATCGAGTGATATTGGTTGGCGGGACTTTTCTAAATAGTCGCGCACCTGTTTTGGAGTTAAGTCCAATTCTTCAGCTAGCTCCCCGATACTTGCCGTTCTGCCTTTTTGTTGTGCTAATTGTCGCTGGGCTTTTTTAATTTTGTTGAGCTTTTCGGTAATATGAATTGGCAGACGAATCGTTCTACCTTTTTCGGCGATCGCTCTGGTAATCGCTTGACGAATCCACCAATAGGCATAAGTTGAAAAACGATAACCTTTGGTCGGATCGAATTTTTCTACACCTCTTTGCATGCCGATGGTTCCTTCCTGAATTAAATCGAGAAGGTCGAGATTGCGCTTGAGGTATTTTTTAGCAACAGAGACTACCAAGCGAAGATTAGCTTCTACCATTTTGCGTTTGGCGGCTTCGCCTGCTTCGATTATCGAACGCAACTGCTTGGGAGATATTTCTGCTGCTTGTGCCCATTGTTCTTCTGTGGGTTCTTGACCTAGCTTTTCCTGAAGGGATTCTTTAATTCTTTCGATGGCGATCGCTTTTTGAACTCTTTTAGAATAGAGAATTTCTTCCTCGTGAGTTAGTAGAGGAACGCGACCTATTTCTTTCAAATAACTTCTAACCAGGTCGTTAGATTTTTTGGCTGTTTTCATGACGCGTTGTTAGTTTCCGAGATTGAGTGAAGTTGGTTGGAACTACCAGCAGTTGAGTTGCGGGAGTGGCATTCAATTTAAACTGGATTGCGGTCTAGTTAATGAGATTTTGTTGTACTTTTGTTAACTAGAAATTTTAGAAACAAATATTTTGCCGAATCGTTACAGTTCGTCAAATGTGACTTACCTCGAGCTATGGCTCTTTAGTTTGGACTTTGCAGCTGCTATATCTAGATGTATTTAAGCCGCTTCTTGTCGTGTCACTAGATTCCGACTAAATCTAGAATACCTTAATTTGTTAACTATTGTAACAAAAATTGTGGCTAATTTTCATAAAAGCCCAACAAGTCCGCGAGTGAACTGTTTATTTGTCTCTCCAAATGTAGTTAACACGATCTTTTAAGATAATCGATCGTAGCAACTTATGAGTAAGTGAATCTCAAACAACAAAAACTGCAAAAACTAAATTGCTGGATGAGAACAAATTTTTGTTAGTCTGGTGTCAATCGCCAATTAATCCTGAGTACGATAGCGATTGTTAGCACAATAAATTAGACTGATTCCATAAATATCGCTTCATTTTATGCTATTGTCGTGCTACAGTCAATTTTTTCTATCTTACTTAACATACTAGCGATAGTACTATAATAATTGCTCGCACAAACTGTAAAAATAATTAAGTATTGGATTGCTAATCTCAATTCAAACTTTAGTTGTCCGTTAATAGCTCAAACTTATGAATGTCGCCCCTTCCGGCTCTTGGAGATCGCCAATTAGCTCCGATCTAATTGTCTCTCAAACTATTGGACTTAGTAATGTTGCTGTAGATGGAACTCAAATCTATTGGTTAGAAAAACGTCCTACAGAAAAAGGACGCAACGTCTTAGTCCACTGGCGAAATGAAGGGGTAAGCGATGTTACTCCAGCACCTTATAATGTCCGAACCAAAGTACATGAATATGGAGGTGGTGCATTTTTAGTTGCCGATGAGAACATTTATTTTTCTCATTATGGAGATAATCGTCTCTATCGACAGAGAGAAGGAGAATCACCCCAAGCATTAACAACAGAATCATCATTGCGCTACGCAGATTTAATTTTAGACCGCCAAAACCATCGCCTAATTGCTATTTGTGAAGACCATTCTCAGCAAGATCGGGAGGCAGTTAATACTATAGTCACTATCGATCTAACTACGGGAAAAGTTCAGAATTTAGTTAGTGGTGATGATTTTTATGCCGCACCTCGTTTGAGTCGAAATGGCAAACAACTCGCTTGGTTGAGTTGGAATCATCCCGATATGCCTTGGGATGGTACTTATTTGTGGTTGGCAGAGGTAAACTCAGACGGCTCTTTAGGTCAACCCCAACTAGTGGCAGGAGATCGAGCTGAATCGATCTGCGAACCCAAATGGTCTGATGATGGTAGATTATATTTTTCTAGCGATCGCACTAATTGGTGGAACTTGTATCGCCGCAACCCAGACGGTAAGGTAGAAATTCTACACGAGATGGCAGCGGAGTTCGCCTATCCGCACTGGGTATTTGGTTTATCTACCTATGCTTTTAGCGGTGCGGATTGTTTGGTATGTGCTTATTCTGCCAACGGCAGCTGGCACTTAGGTAAAATCCGTACCAAAACCAAACAATTTGAGGAAATCGCCACTCCTTATAGCAGTATTTCCGACTTACAAACTACCGGTAATGGTGAGGTGGTCTTTATCGGTGGTTCCCCTACGGAAACCACAGCTGTAGTAAAACTAAACCTAAATACTTTAGAAACCCAGATCCTCAAACGCAGCAGCCAACTAGAAATCGATGCTGGCTATTTGTCTCAACCAGAGGCAATTGCTTTTCCCACGGAAAATGATTTAACCGCTTACGCTTGGTACTATCCACCGCAAAATAAAGATTACACCGCACCAGAGGGAGAATTACCGCCACTGATAGTCAAAAGTCATGGCGGTCCTACCGCTGCCGCTTCGGTCAATCTCAATTTGAGAATTCAGTATTGGACGAGTCGGGGTTTTGGCTATTTAGATGTTAACTATGGCGGCAGTATTGGTTATGGTCGTGAATATCGTCAACGACTAGAGGATAATTGGGGCATTGTTGATGTAGATGATTGCGTTAATGCAGCTAAATATTTAGTCGCTCGCGGTAGAGTCGATAAAGACAGATTAGTTATTACCGGTGGTAGTGCGGGGGGGTATACGACGCTGGCAGTATTAACTTTTCGCGATACTTTTAAGGCAGGTGCCAGTCATTATGGCGTGTGTGACCTAGAGATTTTAGCCAGAGATACTCACAAGTTTGAATCTCGTTATTTCGATAGGTTAGTCGGTCAATATCCTCAAGAGCGAGAAATTTATCAAGCGCGCTCGCCAATATATCATACAGACAGTTTAGAATGTCCCGTTATCTTTTTTCAGGGATTAGAGGATAAAGTCGTTCCTCCCAATCAAGCCGAGATGATGTTTGAGGCTATTAAAGCCAAAGGATTACCCGTAGCTTACGTGACCTTTCCCAATGAAGGACACGGATTTCGCAGTGCGGAAAATATTAAAAGGGCATTAGACGGCGAATTTTACTTTTACTCTCGTATATTTAGCTTTGAGCCAGCAGAGGCGATCGAACCCGTGGAAATTATTAATTTGGAAAAAGATTAATTGAGATAAGACATTAATAACTCAATTGCTGCGGCGATCGATGACAGCGAGGCAGTTTCGTTAGGAGTATAATAGCCAGTGGTGGGAATTTGCAAAGTAGTACCGTTAATTTGTCCTTCGGTTGCTGCAACTAGACGACCCAATTCAGTCCGACCCAAAGATAAGGTTTTACTTCGTTCTCGGTTTTGAGCCGCGACAAAAACGTCTTTGTTAAGTAGACGAGAACGCCATGATAGTAACTAACATCTACACGCTTATTCTAATTCTCGACGGAGTACGCGAAAAAAAGAGTCTTCACTATCAACTACCGAAGGTTCGCGAATTAGTAGTTGCAAAATATCGAGAAACTCATCGAGTTGGCTGTAAGTTTCGATGGCTCCCTCGGTTGGAAAGTCTTTTTGTTTGACGGTTAAATTTAAAGCGTTCATAAGCGTTCTCGCGGCGCAGTTCCCATATCGAGTTATTGCGAGCGATCGCTAGTTAGAGCTCAACTCTTGACGATTCCAGCAAGACAATTGCTCGTTTATGCCGATCGAAGATACAGCTAAAATAATTTGATTTGCAGTGAAGTTTGATACCAGAGCAATTTTAAATTCTTAATTAACAATAAAGAAACGAATTTTATCTCGGTTTGAGGTGGCAATCGCTCTAGAATTTAGACAGCAAGAGTATCTAGGATTAATCCCATGACTACAGCAATTTCTACTGAATCTATCAAAGTTCAAAGTGTCGATGTTGCGATCGATGCCTATTTAGCTCAGCCAGAAGCAGAAGGAACTTATCCCGGCATCATCGTGATTCAGGAAATCTTTGGTGTAAACGAACATATCCGAGATATTACCGAAAGAATCGCCAAAGAAGGATATATCGCGATCGCTCCAGCCATATATCAGCGTCAAGCACCGGGGTTTGAAACGGGTTATACCGATAAAGACATGGAGATCGGCAGAAAATATAAAAATCAAACCTCGGTGACGGAATTACTCAACGATATTCAAGCTACCATTAACTATCTTTACACTTTGCCCCAAATACAATCGGGAGGAGTAGGCACTATTGGCTTTTGCTTTGGCGGTCATGTAGTTTACCTAGCCGCTACTTTACCTGAGGTGAGAGTAACTGCTTCTTTTTATGGCGCACAAATTGCCACTTGGTGTCCCGGAGAAGAACAACCAACCATAACTCGCACTAAAAACATTACAGGAACTATTTATCTCTTTTTCGGTACGGAAGATCCTTTAATTCCCAACGAACAAACTCAGCAAATCGAAGCCGAATTACAAGCTCGAAATATTTCCCATAAAGTATTTCGCTACGAAGGTGCGACTCACGGCTTTATGTGCGATCGCCGAGACAGTTATAGTCCAGAAGCAGCAGAAGATGCCTGGGGAAAAGTGTTAGACTTATTTAGCCAAATTAATAATTCTCAATCCTGAAGAATTTTTACTGCCGTACTGTCGAACAATCGAACTTAACATGAATTCCGATTTTACTTCCTCTGCCAAATCCTCTCAATCCTTCTCGATGGAAGATTTTGCCAATGCTCTCGAACAATACGATTATGATTTTGCTAAAGGGCAAAAAATAAGAGGCAAAGTAATTCAAATCGCTCCTGAAGGTGCGTATGTAGATATTGGTGGTAAGTCACCTGGTTTCGTACCTGCTCGAGAAGCTGCTTTGGACGTAGTCGATAACTTAGCAGAAATTTTACCTCTCAATCGAGAACGAGAATTTCTGATTATCAGAGAACAAAACTCCGATGGTCAAGTTACTCTTTCAGTCCGTCAACTAGAGATCGATAAGGCCTGGGAAAGAATAGCTGAAATTGCCGAAAGCGGTAAATCTACTCAGATAAGAGTTACGGGAGTTAATAAAGGCGGAATTACGGGAGAAGTTGAAGGACTGAGAGCATTTATCCCGCGATCGCACTTGCAACAGCGAGATCATCTCGAATCCCTTGTCGGTCAACTATTAACCGCTACTTTTTTAGAGGTCAATCCCGAACAAAGAAAGTTAGTCCTCTCTCAACGGGATGCCATGCGTGCTGTGGCTATGACTAAAATCGCCCAGGGAGAACTGATGACGGGTAAAATTGTCAATATTAAGCCCTATGGGGTGTTTGTCGATCTCGGTGGCGCGACTGGTTTGCTGCATATCCGCGAAGTCAGCAATACTCACATTGAATCTCTAACTACACTTTTCAAAGTAGGTCAGGAAATTAAAGTAGTTATCAAAGAAATTGACGAATACAAAAATCGGATGTCTCTTTCAACTAGAGTTTTAGAGGAATATCCTGGAGAAATAACCGAAAAACTAGAACAGGTTATGGCGAATGCGGAAGAAAGATGGGAAAAAGCCCGGCAACAATTAGAAACAGAATCGAATTAGTTTTCTCGAATGCTGTTTTATACTGTTATTCACTAGTATTTTCCGCTCGATAACTACGCCGATGAAACTTTCTCCTCAAGAACAAGATAAACTGACTATTTTTACTGTTGCCCTACTAGCCGAAAGGCGCAAAGACAAAGGACTGAAATTAAACTATCCAGAAGCGATCGCCTACATTTCGGCAGCAATTTTAGAAGGGGCTAGAGAAGGCAAGAGCGTCAGCGAATTGATGAGTTTTGGCAAGACTTTACTTTCTGCCGATGAGGTAATGGAAGGAATTCCCGAAATGATCTCTGAAGTTCAGGTAGAAGCAACTTTTCCCGACGGTACGAAATTAGTCACCGTTCACCATCCGATTCAATAAAAGCTGAGGACTAATAACGACAATCGACTATTAACAAATATCATGATTCCAGGTGAAATTTTTACTCCCGAAGGTGAAATCGAACTCAATGCTGGAAAAGAAACTAAAACGATTCGTGTAGTTAGTACGGGCGATCGTCCAATTCAAGTGGGTTCTCACTTTCATTTTTATGAAGTCAATTCGGCTCTAAAATTCGATCGCGAGGCCACTAAAGGAATGCGTCTTAACATTCCCGCAGGTACTGCCGTACGCTTTGAACCAGGAGATGAAAAAGAAGTAGAGTTAGTAGCTTATGCTGGTAATCGAGAAGTTTATGGTTTTAATGGATTGGTTGATGGAAAATTAGATTAAATTATCGGTGTTGCTTAATAAGTAAGGATAGGTCTTTTGCGAAAATGGTAAAAGCTCGTGCTTTCCGTAAAAATTGAGATAGATAATTGTTATCAGTGAGTCGTTAGTCGTGAATTTCAAGCTGATGAGCGTTTAAGCGGCGATTATTTACTCAGCAATGTCAAATTGTATATCGTTAGTAGCAAGTAATTCTTATTTACTCCTACTGTTTCATAGTTAATTTTGCCTAAGCTCGAGTAGGTTTAGAGAGTTTTGAAGTGTAAGATCGCAGTAGGTCTACAATATCAAAAATCAAAAATAGCGATGAATAATTTCAATTTAATGGACGATTTGCATTGGACACCGGAAGCAAAGGAAAAACTGAGAAAAATTCCTTTCTTCGTTCGTCCCCAAGCACGCCAACGCATCGAGGAGTTAGCCCGCACTGCGGAGTCGGAAGAAGTCACCTCGACAATTGTCGAAAGGGCTCGTTTGGAATTCGGACAGTAATAAAGATTTACCAGGTAAGCTCCTCTAATTGTTGTGTTCGATCTTTTAGTGCACTATTAACGAGTGACAAATGGCAATTTAATAATTAGTTTCTTGTTCTCTGGTGATGAGCGCGTCAAAATAAGAGAAAATGTAAACATATATATCATTTTCTTAAATCTTCCTCAGTAATGCTTTTAGAACAGACCCAAGAGCAATACAAAAATATTAATCACTTAGAATCAGATATAGTTATAGTCGGTGGCGGAATCGTCGGCACGACAATAGCTTCAGCCCTTAAAGATTCTGGACTAAAAATAATTATTATTGAAGCCAAAACTCTAGCTGCCGCTGCCGCTAAGCAGCAGGCATATGCTTTTTCTCTGCTTTCTAGTCGCATCTATCAGGGAATTGGCGTATGGGATGAAATTTTTCCTCATTTAGGCAAATTTACTCAAATCGACCTTTCTGACGGCGATCGCATCTCGGCGGTTAAATTTAACACTCGAGATTTAAATACGGAACATTTAGGATATGTTGCCCAGCACAATATCGTACTAACCGCTCTACAAGATCATCTCAAGGCAAACTGTCCCAATGTTAGTTGGTTGTCTCCTGCTGAAGTAATCAATGTAGAAACCGATCGCTCCGTTGCTACTGTTGAAGTAAAACTAGAGGAAAAATCCCAGTCGATTAAAACCAAGTTAGTTATCGGTGCTGACGGAGCGCGATCGCGCATTCGCACTCTAGCAGGAATTAAAACTCGCGGTTGGAAATACTGGCAGTCTTGCGTAGCTTTTACGGTCAAACATACCGCAGCGCGCAACGATATTGCTTTTGAAAAATTTCACACTACCGGACCGATGGGAGTTTTACCGTTGCTAGGAAATCGCTGTCAGATCGTCTGGACTAATCCTCATGCTAGAGCCAAAGCTCTACAGCAGTTGGAAGCAACGGAATTTTTGTCCGAACTGCAAAAACATACTGGAGGAGCATTGGGAGACTTACAATTAGTCAGCGATCGCTTTTTATTCCCGGTACAGTTAATGCAATGCGCTCGCTACATCGATTCGCGACTAGCTTTAATTGGCGATGCGGCTCACTGCTGCCATCCAGTTGGCGGACAGGGTTTGAATTTAGGTATTAGAGATGCGGCTAGTTTGGCACAGATCCTGATGCTGGCTACTAGCAAAGGTGAAGACATCGGCACGCCGAAAGTGCTACAGCGTTATCAGAACTGGCGTAAGCTGGAAAATCTTGTCGTTTTGGGGTTTACCGATTTGTTAGACCGCCTGTTTTCTAACAACTGGTTGCCTGTAGTTACTATCCGCCGTTGGGGTTTATTCTTAATGAATCATTTCCAACCTCTGAAAATTTTCGCTCTCAAGTTCATGACGGGTCTGACGGGAAAAACTCCCCAGCTAGCCCGACGCTAAATGGTACGATTGAGTTTATATTCAATCTTGTTTGAGACAACTATATTATTTATTTAGTAATTATTCAGGAAATAGACTGCTACCATGATTCACGATATTTTTATGCCCGCACTTAGCTCCACGATGACCGAAGGTAAAATTGTCGAATGGGTAAAATCTCCTGGAGATAAGGTTGAAAAAGGAGAGACAGTGGTAGTGGTCGAGTCGGACAAAGCCGACATGGATGTCGAATCTTTTAATGAAGGTTATTTAGCGGCAATTTTAGTTGAAGCGGGAAATGAAGCTCCTGTAGGTGAAGCGATCGCTTTGATTGCCGAAACCGAAGACGAAATTGAAGCGGCTCAACAACAAGCGAAATCCGGAGAAACCAGCACTTCTGCTCCAACTCCACCACCAGAAACCCCACCTGTTGCCGCAGCTGCTACTACGGCTACTACAGCTCCTCCTAGCAGCAATGGCAGTAATGGCAAAAGTGACAGGCTCGTTGCCTCTCCTCGAGCGAAAAAGCTAGCTAAAGAGCTTAAGGTAGATTTACAAACCTTACAAGGTAAAGGTAGCGGTCCCTATGGACGTATTGTGGCAACTGACATCGAACGAGCCGCAGGTAAAACCACCACAGAACAAAAAAAACCACAGCCTACTATCTCCCAACCTCAAAAAACCGACGAGCGATCGGTTCCTCGTACTTTTTCTCCAGCAGTAACCGCACCCCAGACCACATCTCAATCGGAAAGAGTAACTCCTGGAGAAACCGTACCGCTAAATACTTTACAAAAAGCGGTGGTGCAAAATATGGTAGCTAGTCTGGAAGTTCCGACATACCATGTCTCCTATACGATCTTTACCGACGCTTTAGACGAACTCTATAAAAAAATCAAACCCAAAGGAGTAACCATGACTGCTCTACTAGCCAAAGCAGTTGCGGTAACTTTGCAACAGCATTCTATCCTCAATGCCGGATATGGCGATAGTGCGATTAAATATAGTTCGGAAATTAATATTGCCCTAGCCGTAGCAATGCCCGACGGAGGTTTGATTACGCCCGTGCTGCGTCGTGCCGATGAAGTGGATATCTATTCTTTGTCTCGTACTTGGAAAGACTTAGTAGCTCGTGCCAGAGCCAAACAACTCCAGCCAGAAGAGTATAACACCGGTACTTTTACTCTGTCCAACTTGGGAATGTTTGGCGTGGATAATTTTGATGCCATTTTACCTCCCGGACAAGGCTCTATTCTTGCTATTGGCGGCTCTCGTCCGCAACTCGTAGCCAATGAAGCGGGAATGTTTGGCGTACGGCGACAGATGAAAGTTAATATCACCTGCGATCACCGCATCATCTACGGCGTGCAAGCTGCTGCTTTCTTACAAGATCTAGCTAAATTAATCGAAACCGACGCTCAATCTTTGACCCTTTAACAACAAATTTTTAGGGCGATGCAAACCAAGATGCGATCGCATCGCTCAAAAGTTAGAAATTATTAGCCCATAGTTATCAGCCGTTTCCTCCAAGAGACGGCCGCTCGCTTTATAACTAAAATATTAAAATTAGAAAGAGGAAATACAGTGGTATCTAGAGATATTAAGCACATAAAAACTTAATTCACTCAAAAATAAACGGTTGTCACAATAGTAATTAGTATGACACGCCGCTGTATAAAAAATTCTCAATGATATCTAAAATTGCTCGAAAAATAGCTACTAGATATCGTAAACTTCTAGTTGAAATAAAACCATGAAACCTTTGTTTAAAACGCGCTCTCTAAGCCGTATTGGTATTAGCCTATTATCAATTGCCAGCATATTTATTTCTATTCAACTGATTACTCATCCCAGAGCATCGGCACAAAGTATTACTGGTATAAATGCCGAAATTAGTAGCTTACGAACTAGAATCAATCGATTGGAAGGAGAAATCGCCCGTTTGAGACAATCGAGACGCAGCGATCTTTCTAGACCTAATAAATTACAAGCCGAACCCAGATCTAGATCGGGCAATCCCCCAATAGTCGCCGGAGAAGCCATTGGACCTAGCGATCCCCTTTACGAACGCTTGGCTACATTGTTAATCGAACTCAAAGAAGACGTGAGAAATATCGATCGCCGATTAACTGAAGTAGAACGCAAGGTGTCTGAATAATAGTTGATTCAGTTCTTAATTGAAAAACTAATTCAAGATAATCGCTCGAGGTGAGAGGCGCTCACCTCACAAAACCAAAGATAATCATTCAGTAGCGGTTTCTTTAGCTTGCTTGTCTTTTTCTCGTCTTTCCCTTTGCTTGCGACCTGCTTGGAGAACGTCTTCAATTACTTTCAGAAGCTGTTCCATTTTTTCTAAATTGCTGCGGTAAAGTTCTAAGTCTTTTTTTAATTTTTCTTCTGGTAAATTGAGTTTTTCTGCAAGTGCTTCTAAAGCTTCGTTGCGTTTCTTTTCATCTTGAAGTAACTCTAAATTCGCTTCTTCTAAAAGAGTATACAAACCGATTCCAAAAGGACGACTGTACTTAAAATTTGGATTTTTGGCGATCGCTTCAATCGGTTCGACAATATTTTCTACGCCTTCTACGCTGGTAGGATTGCTCAACCAAACAATTAACTCTTCAAAAGATTTATCTTGGGCCAGAGATAATAATGTTCCCGCTTGGGCTTTATAAACTTCAGGATTGCCCTCAGTAGATTTGCAAAGTGCATTAAAAATAGACTCTTTATCTTTTTCTGGCTGATAACCTTGCATCAAACGTTCGAAAGAAGTCACCACTCCCAAGTAATAAATAGGATCGGGTTTAAAATCAGCATTAACTGACAGCAGATGCATTTCTACTAACAATTCTTCAATTACCCTGCGGTAAACTGAATTAATTGGTCGAGTATGGTGAGTATAAAAAGCTCTTTTACTATCGGAAACAGTTTTCATATTAAATCGATTTTTAAGCTTACAATTTTGTTTTTAGAATGGCGATCGCAATAACATGGGGTAATTTAGGCAAATTTTTTGACGATCCCCCTTAGTCAAATACTTAGTATATCTTTATATTATGCAACGATTTCGCTCGCTAAAATAGGAATTTTGGCAGATTAAATAACTGAGCATACAGAATATCAATACTAACAATTGCTAATAGTGCAATGGAGTTAACAGAATGCGCTCATCAGTTACGGAAAATAAAATTAAATATCGATTGGTAAATCCCGAACTACCTCTAGCAGTATATCGAGAAGTAGCGGCTCATTTGCGACAAGTAGAGAAAGTAGAGGCTGGATTGATTATCCGTCCTCTAAGCAGTGAGAGCGAGCAATTTGATTACGCTAAAAGTCAGATTGAAGCTTTATGGCTCGAATATCCCCAGAATCTAAGCGATCGCCACCAGAAACAAATCGAGCAAATTTTGGATTATTACGCCCAACGCTATCGACCTTGGCAGCAAGCAACCTAATTATTTACTGACTACGGGAAGCTCTTCAACATATTAGCTTACCAGTAAGTCTAGTTTCATCATTGAGAAGCTCGAGCGACACCATAGCATAATTGGAATGAGGTTAGCGATCGTCAATGATTAGTACTGCCAATCTTGCTAATCTATTAAAGAAAGCATTTTAGATGGAATAATGGCTACTAAACGCAATTCTGGAAAAAATCGTATCGTCTATCAGGAGTTTGGAAGCACTGACAATTCCCCAGCATTAGAAAGAGCCGTTCCCGATTTACCCCCGGAAAAACAAGATATTAGAATTCAGACGACGAGATCGGGACGTAAGGGTAAAACCGTTACCGTAATGACCAGATTTCAGCACAATTCGGAAACTCTAAGCAAATTGCTCAAGCAGTTAAAAAGTCAGTGCGGTAGTGGCGGTACCATCAAAGACGATACTTTAGAAATTCAAGGCGACCACAAACAAAAGCTGTTGAACACCCTGACTGAGTTGGGTTATAAAGCCAAAATCAGCGGTGGATGAGATCGATACGCTCAATTTCGAACATTGTCCATCGAGAGAAACAATAAAGCAAATAAAGTTCTCAATTAAAACTAGCGATCGCTATAAATGGCGACAAATTTACTTGTAATATTTCTTCTCTTTGGCGATCGCTCTAGCGGCAATTACTCCACCGATAAAACCGAACAAATGTCCCTGCCAGGAAATACCCATTTGAGAGGGTAAAACTCCCCAGACATAGCCACCATAAACGAAAAAGACGATTATGGAGAGAATGACTGAAGGGATGTTTTTTTGAAAGTATCCCCTGAATAATAAGAAACCAAGATAGCCGTAAATTAAAATACTCGCACCGATATGAATTGAGTTAGCAGGAGCGAACAACCAAACTCCGAGGCCTCCCACTACTGCCGATATTAGAGAAACGATAATAAAATCACTGGTTTCCTGGATCATAGTTAACCACCCCAAAACCAAAAAGGGTATGGTATTGGCGATTAGATGACCGAATCCACCGTGCAGAAAGGGAGCGAAAATAATCCCGCGCAGTCCGATAAATTCTTGAGGTTGAATCCCGTATCGATCTAAACTACCTCTAAATACAAAAAAATCGAGAATTTCTAAGACCCAAAATATGGCGATCGAAATAGTTAAAATGGTCAATTCCCGAACGATTGACTTTTTTGGAGCTGATTTTTGTTGATAACGACTACTCATAGCGATTTTTAGACTATCTATTGCAAAGCTCTGTTGTTAACAGGATATCTGAAAAGTGATATCCACTTGTTTATTACTGAATCTTTACTCCCCAGTCCTCAAAGTCTGGGGGAATAGTTGGAAGTTCTCCACACGCCCATTTCCAGGTCTGCAACTGCGTGAGTTTTCAGGGGGTCGTTGCCTGGAGATACAGGCATTTGTGAACACTGACGCGCAGTTTAAGGGGATTCGTAAGTTTGGGCGACGTACGGACGTTTGTGCCTGTAGGTGGCACGGTGAAGCAGTGCGAAGACTTAATCTTGAGAATTTTTGTTGAAGAGCAACTGCTGAACCCGAAACTGCTGAACCCGAAGGGGGTCTTCATCTTGGGGATTTAGGGGGGTTCAATATATCAAAGTAGACTTCTCAAACAACCTTTAAGGTTAGTAATTTTTAAGGTTAGTAATTTTTGAGAATCTGGCTTTTGATAAAAAAATAACAATCCTGAACTTAATGATAATGCGTCTGTGGGTAAATTCAATAGCAATTTATTAGCTGTCAATAATTTGGTTTCATTGGTTTTAGTTGCTGATGTGCTCAATCGAAAATGTACTCGACATTTATCATCATGTCGAGCATCCCGATCGGGCAGCAAATTGTGGTTCAAAAAGTGACTCGAACCAATTATGATAATTATTAAGGAGATCTTTAAATAAAATTAAGTTTGTCTTTTGAGGCTTGACAACCATCTAAAGGCAACAACTGACTAAGTCAGAGCGAGAACCGCCTCAAAGCAAGCTGGTGGGCGATCGCGAGAATCCTCTCGTCTAATCGCTCCCTCCCTGTCGAGGCGAAGTAATCTCTGACAAAATCATCAAAGCTGTTAAGTCAGAGAGCGACTCTGAAAGTAAAATATGTTTAAATTAGGAGGAATTAAGTTGATGAAGAGATTAATAGGTATTATTACTGCCTTATTACTAATTGTTAGTTCTTGGGCATTGACGGAAGCTACTCAAGCTCAAGCGAGTGAATTAAATTTGTTAAATTGGCGATCGCCCTCTATTCTTGCCGAACGGGTTAACAGTGCCGATGCCAAACGTCTCGAGTTAGAAAGAGGAAAACTAGATTTGAATAACAGCAATGTTAGAGAATTTCGTCAGCTAAGAGGTTTTTATCCTACTCTGGCTAGCAAAATTATTCAACATGCTCCTTACGATAACGTAGAAGACGTACTGAACATTCCTGGTTTGAGCGAACGCCAAAAAGAACGCTTGCAGGCTAATCTGGATAATTTTATCGTTACCGAACCGGCTCCTTCGATGATTGAAGGTGCAGAACGGATCAATCCAGCAATTTACTAAACAAATCGCCACTGCTTCAAATTTATAAATTTATCCCTCGTAAGAGCTACCGCGCTTTATTACTAAGTAAAGTGCGGTTATTTCTAGTTCAAACAGCAAAATAAAAAAGTTGACAGTTTGACCCATGAATGAAGATAATAAGAGTTTGTGTAAACTTTAGCTGGTAAATAAACCCTTGGCTAACGTTATCGTTATCGGTGCCCAATGGGGTGACGAAGGAAAAGGAAAAATAACCGATCTGCTAAGTCGCTCGGCAGACGTAGTAGTGCGCTCCCAAGGAGGAGTTAATGCAGGACATACCGTTGTAGTTCGGGGGCAAACTTTTAAGTTACATTTGATCCCCTCTGGTATTCTGTATCCGAATACAGAATGCATTATTGGTTCGGGAACGGTAATCGATCCGCAAGTGCTAATTGAGGAAATCGACCAACTCAAGGCTCTTGGCGTATCGGTAGACAATTTATATATTTCACAGACCGCCCATGTAACGATGCCCTATCATCGTCAGATCGATCGCGCGTCGGAAGAGAGCCGAGGAGAATATAAAATCGGTACTACTGGTAGGGGGATCGGTCCTACCTATGCCGATAAATCAGAAAGAACTGGAATTCGGGTTTTAGATTTAATGAATTCCGAAGAACATTTACACAAACAGCTAAAGTGGACGATCGATTATAAAAACGCAATTTTAGAAAAATTATATAATTTGCCTCCATTAGACTCAGAACTCATTATTGCAGAATATCTAACTTATGCAGAGCGTTTGCGCCCTCATGTAGTTGATAGCTCTCTCAAAATTTATGAGGCAGTACAAGAGAAAAAAAATATCTTGTTTGAAGGAGCCCAGGGAACTCTACTCGATCTAGATCACGGAACCTATCCCTACGTTACCTCTTCTAATCCGATTGCGGGAGGAGCGTGTGTAGGAGCCGGAGTTGGTCCTACCACTATAGACCGAGTAATTGGCGTAGCCAAAGCTTATACCACTCGCGTTGGTGAAGGACCTTTTCCTACCGAATTAGGAGGCGAAATTGGCAATTTATTGTGCGATCGGGGTGCAGAATTTGGTACTACTACAGGTCGTCGCCGGCGTTGCGGTTGGTTCGATGCCGTCATCGGTCGCTATGCAGTTCGCATTAATGGTTTAGATTGTCTGGCAATAACCAAGCTGGATGTCCTAGACCAGTTAGAGGAAATTAAGGTCTGCGTTGCCTATAAAATTAATGGCGTTATTTGTAATCATTTCCCCACTAATGCCAGTGCTTTTGCTACTTGCGAACCAGTGTATAAAACTCTACCAGGATGGCAGCAACCGACGACAGAGTGCCGTTCTTTAGAAGATCTGCCCAAAGAAGCATTGCGTTATCTTCAATTTTTAGCAGAAATTATGAAAGTTCCGATCGTGATCGTTTCCGTTGGTGCTAGTCGCGATCGAACAATTATCGTTGAAGATCCAATTCATGGACCCAAAAGAGCTTTACTCGATGTTAATGGTATTCCCATTGAAGAAAAATGTAAGTAAGCTTGCGGGCGATGGGGAAGTAAGATTTAAGCCAGATTGAGAGTTTAATTTTAGCTTAGATTGAGGGCGGGCGGGGCTTAGAAGCGACTGAAGTATTATTTAGGTGTCAACCCCTGGAAAAGAGAATGAGCCTATGAACAAAGTCTGCCCTGTAGGAGGCAACATCCCGTCATCTTTCCTTTACCAAGTGATGGCTAGGCTTCCTCTGACTTTGTCATTATGACTCTATAATTCGTTCAATTTTATCGTCAATCATTTAGTTACCAGTACCTAAAAAAACATGGATATTACAGTAGAATGTCAAACTAGACCAGAAGGTAGCAAAGCCAAAGCTTTACGACGCGAAGGCTCGATTCCCGCTTCCTTGTATGGTCATAAAGGAGGCGAGTCCATATCTTTAGTGATACCCGCTAAACAAGCTCAGACCTTGTTAAAAAACGCGGCGATTAACAATACTCTCGTCGATTTAAAAATACCAGACATTTCTTGGACGGGCAAAGCACTAATCAGAGAAGTACAGGTTCATCCTTGGAAAAAAACTCTCTATCATCTCAGCTTTTTTACTGTGTCAGCCAAACAAACCGTAGAAATTGTCGTACCCGTTAACTTAATAGGAGAAGCGGTGGGTGCCAAAGAAGGCGGAATTGTCGAACAAGTTATTACAGAATTAAATATTAGCTGTAAAGCCGACAGTATTCCCGAAACTATTGAGGTTGATATTTCTAATTTTGAAATCGGCAGAACTTTACACGTCGGGGAGTTAACTCTACCAGAAGGCACCACTGTACTTGAAGATCCAGAGCGTACTGTGCTTTCTATAGTTACTCCGGCAATTGTTAGCGAACCCGAACCTGAAACCGAGGAAACAGTACTAGCTGAAGCAGAATTAGGTGTTACGGCAGATTCTTCTGAAGAATCGGAAGCTAGCGAGCCAGCAGAAGCTTAAACTATCTTAACTATCAAAAAATATCAAGAATACAGAGGGCGATTAAACCCTAAACCAGAGTCAGTACTTGACTCTGGTTTTTTGTCGGTCTATCAAAACAATAACAACCTACATAGACACTTATATTGCAATTAAAAAATACTTGGGCGCTCGCGGCACGAATAGATGCAAAACGGAATGCCGCTCGCCAGAACTATTGGCGCCGAGAACCTTGCTCAATGTTGGAACTGGCTAACTTCTAAATCGCAATCCCAGCTATTAAACTGCGAGTAATCGGCAAGCTATCAATGACCATTGCCAAACACAGTAGCATCATGTAAAAAATCGAATACTTGAATAAAGAGCGGGCTAACTGCTTATCTGCTGGTGCTTGTTTGAGTTGCCAGGCTTTGCGAATAAAAATATATCCCAGATATAGGGCGATTGCACCGTAAATTATTCCTAACTGATGCAAAGGATATATAAGTAAGAAGGTACAGGGAATTACCAGCAAAGTATAGAACCAAATTTGTTTGGCTGTAATTCCTTCTCCTTCTACAACGGGTAACATGGGAATTGCTACTTCAGCATAATCATCTTTAATCATCAAGGCTAAAGCCCAAAAATGTGGCGGAGTCCAGAGAAAAATAATTGCAAATAATAGCCAGGAAGTTAAGCTCAAATCTCCCGTAACTGCTGCCCAGCCAACGAGGGGAGGAATTGAACCTGCTGCACCACCGATGACAATATTTTGAGTAGTATGACGTTTTAAACAGTGGGTATAAACCAGCATATAGACCACAATGCCAGACATTGCCAACAAGGCTGCCAGTAAGTTGACAAACGTCGTTAGAAGAGCAAAAGATAGAGTTGCCAAAACTATAGCAAAAATCAAAGCGTGCACTGACCGAACTCTACCCGAAGGAATGGGACGTTTGCGAGTTCTAGTCATCGTATAGTCGATGTCTCGATCGTAAATGCAGTTGAGTACCTGAGCAGCTGCGGCGGCTAGAGTTCCGCCTGTAAGGGTAACTAGTAATAAGAAAGGATCTACTCTACCAGCCGAAGCGATCCACATTGAGGCAGCAGTGGTAATTAAAAGTAGGGGAATGATGCGCGGTTTGGTTAATTGATAGTAACTTTTAATAACTTCCAGCCAATTTTGATTATTGCGGACGATACTTGTCCCGGTCATAACGATTGTTCCTATATACTTTGATTGTCTGAGTGAAGGGCAAAAAAATAAATCGATTCTATGCAGTTTGCTCTTGGCGATCTCGTATTGCTAAAACCGTAAAAGCGATACATACTCCTAATAAACTTGCTCCTACTGCTTGATGAGTTACAGTCAGCGGTTCTACCTGTAAGTGAAGCCTGAAAGTAGCAATGCCGAGTAGAATTTGCAGAGTTACCAAGCTAGCGGCAGCATTAGCTAATTTTCTAAGAGTGGCGTGCAGTCCCGGAGTCCGCCATGCAAACCAAACGAGAGCAATTGTTGCGAGGGTAGGGGGTACGACTCCCAGGATGTGACCATTCATTACGCTACAAAGTTGAAAGCTTCCAAAACATTGATGCAGTGCCCAACGAGAGGCAACTAAACCGCCTAAAATACTCTGTAAATAGACCAAAATTGTTGCGGTTAGACCAATCCAGCTTAACTTGCCTGCCGCTTGGGTTCCTTTATAGGGTATCAGAGCGGTTGCAATAATTACTAGAGTACTAAAAAACAGCAGTGCCGTGCCTAGGTGAGCGGTAACGATATCGAAACGTAAGAGTTGGGTTACAGTAAGTCCTCCCAAGATTCCTTGAAAAACAATTAGAAACAAAGCAAAAATTGCTGCCCCTGGCAACCAGTTGGGTAACAGCCGCCGATACCACCAAGATAAACCGACAAAAGCGACCGCGCTAAGCCCTATTAAGACCGCATCTAAACGATGAAACCATTCTAAAAAGACCTGAAGATTCATCTGTTGGGTCGGTACCAATTTACCGTAACATAAAGGCCAATCAGGACAGGCCAAACCTGCATTCATTACCCTCGTGGCACTGCCAACCGCCATCAGTAGGAGTGTGGCCAATGCCATTTTCCAGACTAGACGGCGAATCATTACTTGTGGAGAGAATGTAACTTCAATTGTTTCGTGGTTTTGAATCTGTGTTTTGAAGACTGATTCGGTCATAGTAGATTGATATGATGTGTAGATAATAGCGAGCGATACATAGAATGAATTTAGAAAACCCTGGAGCGATCGCGCTTGAGTTGAATTCTAGCTAGAGCGAGAGATAATTTTTTCAGCTTCACTATATAATACTCTAGCGACGTTTTTCCTAGAGTTAGCTGCATCTAGACATTCTTCAGATTGATTTAAAAATCATTTAACGAAAGTTAATAGTGCCTAAAAAAAAGTTAAACTTTCCCTACCTGTTTGCTGCTATGCGCTACTAATAAACTGTGTTAGAGATTCAACTTAAACTAATACTATCTAGCGAGCTTAGATAAAGAAATTCTTTATCCACTCGATAACTTAGCGATCTATTTGTAATTTGTTTTAACCTAGTAAGTAGATTAATAACCTAAAATCTCAAACCACAGAAAAATCTAGAAGATATAATTTTGAAGCTACTATTTGGCAAGCGATCGCATCAGCAATAGGAGTTTTTATCGAGTGTAATCATTTGTAATCGAGCGTCGATTATGGCGATCGCGCTTTATTTTAGAGAGACTCTGCTATGACAAAACAGACGGGGCAGATAAACTTAGGAGAGTTAGCGGCGTTTGGCATGTTGAGGACAATCTCAAATTATCCTCTTACCATTGACTTTCTACTCCAAACATAGCCTCCAAGCTTCCTTGAATTTCGTAAATAATATCAATACCAAAAATCAATTACAGTGAATATTCCTAGTAATATCGTTACCCTGATCGCAGGGATCGCCCTGACTCTAATAAGTCTGTGGTACGGTCAAAATCACGGACTTATGCCTACTGCGGCTTCTGCCGAAGCGAGCGACGTAGACGGTCTGTTCAATTTAATGATGACTATTGCTACGGGCTTGTTTTTATTAGTTGAAGGAGTATTGCTTTATTCGGTAATTAAATTTCGCAAGCGTAAAGGAGATACCACCGATGGACCATCTATAGAAGGCAATGTTCCTTTAGAAATTGTTTGGACGGCGATTCCGACAGTTATCGTCTTAATTTTGGCTATCTATAGTTTTGAAGTATATAATACTATGGGAGGACTAGATCCAATGGTGTCGGGCGATCCCGGTCCTCAAAACCTCGCTCATTCCCATCACGGACTTCATCAGCAAAAGTTAGTCGCTTTAGAACTTAATAAAGATGTAGCTTTGGGTTTGGGAGCATCACCCGCAAGTTCTCAAGATGTCGCTCCATTAGAAATCAACGTCAACGGTATTCAGTACGCTTGGATTTTTACCTATGGCGAGAGTGGTGTGGTTTCTGGTGAAATGCACGTTCCCGTCAATCGTCCCGTTTCGCTAAACATGAGTGCTGGTGACGTTATTCATGCGTTTTGGCTGCCAGAGTTTCGAATCAAGCAAGATGTAATCCCCGGCAGAGAAACTAATTTGGTTTTCACACCCAATAAAGTAGGCACATATCCTATTATTTGCGCCGAACTATGCGGTGCTTATCACGGTGGGATGAAGTCTCAGCTATTCGTAGAAACAGAGTCAGAATATCAAGAATGGATCGAACAAAACACTTTTGCCGTCAACGACCGCGGACAAACTCCCATAGCAGTTAATTCTAGGCAACAAACTGACAGTGAATTTTTAGCTCGCTACGCCGAGGAAGTAGGTATCGCTAATGATACCCTCGCCCAATTAAAATAAATAATTTTCAACGCAACAAGATTTAGACAAGATTTAGAGATTTCATGAGTACAACAGCAGATGCAAAAACCGCTGTAACCGAAAACGAACAAAGCGTCCATCCTCAAAGGAAATGGCAAGATTACTTTGGCTTTAGCACCGATCACAAAGTAATCGGCATCCAATATTTAGTTACTGCGTTCTTTTTCTATTTTATTGGTGGCGCGTTAGCCGAAGTAATGCGTACCGAACTTTCAACTCCCGATCCAGATTTCGTGCAGCCAGAATTTTACAACCAACTTTTAACTATGCACGGCACGATTATGCTGTTTTTATGGATCATTCCTGCAGGTGCTGGTTTTGCTAACTATTTGATCCCCTTGATGATTGGTGCAGAAGACATGGCATTTCCTCGTCTAAATGCCGTTGCTTTTTGGATGATTCCTCCTGCTGGGATTCTCCTGATGAGTAGTTTTTATGACGGTGCACCGCAAGCGGGTTGGACTTCTTATCCACCTTTGAGCCTAATTAGCGGTAAATCGGGAGAAGAGATTTGGATACTCAGTATTTTACTATTGGGAACCTCTTCAATTTTAGGGGCTATTAACTTTCTGACTACCATTTTGCTGATGCGGATGCCCGAAATGGATATTCATAGTATGCCCCTGTTTTGCTGGTCGATGTTGGCCACTTCAGGACTGATTTTACTCGGCACTCCCGTATTGGCAGCAGCTTTAATCTTGCTTTCTTTCGATTTGATTGCCGGAACGGCATTTTTTAATCCTTCGGGGGGAGGCGATCCCATCGTCTACCAACATATGTTTTGGTTTTATTCCCATCCGGCGGTATATATTATGATTTTGCCCTTCTTCGGGGTAATTTCCGAAGTATTACCAGTTCATTCACGCAAACCTGTTTTTGGCTATCGCGCGATCGCCTATTCGAGTTTGGCAATTAGCTTTTTGGGCTTAATCGTCTGGGCACACCATATGTTTGAAAGTGGTACTCCTGGTTGGTTGCGAATGTTCTTCATGGCGACTACGATGATTATCGCCGTGCCAACCGGAATTAAAGTATTTAGTTGGTGTGCTACTCTTTGGGGCGGCAAACTCGACCTCAACAGTGCCTTGCTTTTTGGTGTCGGCTTTCTCTCTTCTTTCTTAATCGGTGGTTTGAGTGGCGTAATGGTGGCTTCAGTGCCTTTTGATATTCACGTCCACGATACTTATTTCATCGTCGCTCACTTCCACTACGTTCTCTTTGGAGGCTCGGTATTTGGCTTATTTGCAGCCGTATATCACTGGTTTCCCAAGATGACGGGACGTATGATGAATGAAACCCTAGGTCAATTGCATTTTGTGATGACCTTTATTGGGTTTAATATTACCTTTTTACCCATGCACCAATTAGGACTTCAGGGAATGAACCGCCGCATTGCGCTTTACGATCCTCAGTTTGAGGCTTTAAATACAGTTTGTACTATTGGTTCTTATATCCTGGCTCTTTCTACTTTTCCCTTTATTGTCAACGTTATTTGGAGTTTGCTTAAAGGTAAAAAAGCCAGTCGTAACCCCTGGCGTGCCCTAACCTTAGAATGGCAAACTTCCTCACCACCGATAATTGAAAACTTTGAAGAAGAACCAGTATTGTGGGCAGGTCCCTATGACTATGGTATCGATACAGAAAGTATCGACGGCGAAGAAGATGTAGACGAAATGCTAGCAACAGTAAGCACCGAAAGTTAATTTATTCCCTAGGGAGTTTCAGTTGAAACTCCCTCTAAATTTTCATCTAATAAATCAATTATTCGAAATATTTATGCAAGGAACAGCTTTAGATAATCAATCTCAAATAGCGATCGACTCTCACCAAGAAGCGAGCCATCACGGACATCCCGACCATCGGATGTTTGGTGTTTACGTCTTTCTAGTGTCTGACAGCATGACTTTTTTGGGCTTTTTTGCCGCCTTACTAATATATCGTGCTACTATGCCCATTTGGCCCCCTGAGGGTATGCCTGAGTTAGAACTATTAGTTCCCATCATCAATACTTCGGTTCTAGTTGCCAGTAGTTTTGTCATGCACCGAGGACAAACCGCGCTCAAGAATGACGATGTTAGAGGTTTACAGGTGTGGTTCGGACTGACGGCATTAATGGGTGCTATTTTCTTAGGCGGACAGGCTTATGAATACTTTAATGCCGAGTTTGGCTTAACTAGTAACCTATTTGCTAGCTGTTTTTACGTTCTCACTGGCTTTCACGGCTTGCACGTTACGGTAGGAGTGTTGCTAATTTTATCAGTACTCTGGCGATCGCGCAAATCAGATCGCTACTCTAGCAGGAGCCATTTTGGGGTAGAGGCAGCCGAAATTTACTGGCACTTTGTCGATGTTATCTGGCTGGTACTCTTTGTACTGGTGTATTTGATTAATTAGATAAACAAGTCTTATGAGAATGCGGCGATGCTCGTATCTAATATCTAAACAACACGAGCATCGCCGCGTTTTCGTGCTATATCGAGAGAGTTAGCGATCGCTAGCTACCGCTAGAATCAAAAATCTCTCTCTCAGTCGCCTGGCTACTCAGGCTCGGTCGAGGACTTTTATACTTTTGGTTCTACTCTACCGTAAAAAATTCCGCGAACCTTAACTTCTTCTGGTTCTTCTGCGCCCAAATCTGTAGCTGAAGGCTGCTCGCTCTCAAAAACGCCAGCAATTTCTCCAGTTTCGCCATCTACCTTAGTTACGTTTAAAGACATAGTACCTTGACGAGCAACGAATTCTTTGACGTTAGCGCGAATAAATTCTTCGTCGTCCGCTCTTGCAGGTAGAGCTACGGCATTATCATAACCGCTAGCCAAACTGCGACCTTTAGGATCGAGAAACACTTGTCCGCGATAGGAAGGAACTTTAAATTCTCCTTCAAAATCGGTAGAAGGATCGATCGAACCCGAACCTGGTCTAGTAGTGGCTACTAGGTTTTTAATTGTAAACAGAAAAGGTACTTCTTTGCCTCCAGGAAGCTGAACGGTAGCGGCTTGGAAATCGATGCCATCGAGTTCGGTAAAAGTTAAACTACCGTCGTCATTGGCTTCGACCGTACCACGAACCTGGTCGAGAGTCGTCGTGAATCTGGTTAATAATTTACCCTCAATAAACTCTGTCTCTTGTCTTCTATTAGTTGGTTCTTCCTTAACAAAATACTCTTTGGGTTCCAAACATAAATCTCGTAAGGTATAGGTTTGTCCTGGCTCGATCGCGATCGTGCCGCGACTACTTTCTGGCAGTTGCAGACAGGTATTGGCGATTCCAGTATTGACAATGTCATCGTATGTTAGTTCGTTTCTATTAATCTCACTAGGCTTTTCACTACAGGCTGTAAGCAAACCCAAACAAACTGCAAGAAAAGCAGCAATCAAAGTACGATACCGCATGGTTAACCTCATTTTGTCAATTTTCGATTTAACATCGAGTGCGAATTTATAAATAGGCTAATATTGAGAATTTAGCTATTTTTTCAGATGGTATCTACTGTACCAAATAAGCACTACCCATAATGCAATCGAAAAGCGATTTGGGGATCGAATTCCCCTAACTGTAATCGTGTCTTAAATCCGCATAATATAGAATTAAACTTCAAAAAAATAAATCTTCACTTCTATGAGATATTGGACGCATGAATCAAAACCAAACCACAAATGTTAGTAGTTCCGATTCCCTTTTACAGAAAACTGCGAACGATATCTGGAATTTAGCGGCAGAACATCGACAAGATACTCTATTTCTGCTATCTCTATTGCGCAATCTAGAAAAAATTCATCGTCAGATTCGTACCGAGTTTTTCGAATTATCCTTACCAGAAACTCGGAACGCACTATATCAATTGGTCAAAGATATTGAAGAACAGGGAGGATGGCCCTATATCGAGCGGATGAAATTACGGGATTTACTTCAAAATATCGAACCAATTGCTCATAATAACCCAGAAGATAATAGCGATACACCGCCTTCTACAGTCAACTAATTCGATCTGAATTTGAGGCAACAGTTTTAAACTCTCTCGAAGCGCGATCGCTTTAAATAAAGGTTTGCAAAGCTTTGAGAAGCGGTTAATCTGAAGTGGTCATACTAAAAATTATTCATAGTTGAGATTATGGCTTTTACTGTCAATCCCATTAAATTCGGTACCGATGGCTGGCGTGGTGTAATTGCCGCCGATTTTACCTTCGAGCGAGTGGCATTACTAGCCCCTTTAGCTGCTAGAGTTTTGGCTGATAATTATAGTAACTTAGCGACCGAAGAAGCTATTATTGTGGGTTACGACCGCCGTTTTATGGCGGAAGATTTTGCCAGAGTAGCGGCAGAGGCAATACAGGAAACTGGATTTGACGTTTTACTATCTGATTCTTATGCACCAACTCCTGCTTTTAGCTGGGCGACAAAAACTCGCGGTGCGCTGGGAGCCATTGTCATGACTGCATCTCATAATCCTGCAGCCTATCTGGGCTTAAAAGTTAAAAGTGCCTATGGTGGCTCCGTTTCTCCAGAGATTACTAAACAGATTGAAGCCATACTCGATAAATCCTTACCTCAAGCTCAAGTACCTGGAAAACTAGAGTATTTCGATCCTTGGGAGAGTTATTGTCAGGGATTGCGCTCTAAAGTCGATATCGCTGCAATTAATCGGGCAATATCTTCAGGAAAGGTTAAAGTATTTGCCGATGTCATGCACGGTGCGGCAGCTACAGGTTTAGAACGTCTCTTGGGTTGTCCGATTGAGGAAATTAACAGCGATCGCGATCCCCTATTTGGCGGTAGTGCCCCCGAACCTCTACCCAAAAATTTATCCGATTTATTTCGCACCATCAAAGCAGCCGCTAAAAATTACCCAAACAGCATTAGAGTAGGCTTAGTTTTTGATGGCGACAGCGATCGCATTGCGGCGGCTGACGGTGAAGGAAATTTTCTGAGTTCTCAAATTTTAATTCCCATCTTGATCGAACATTTAGTAGAACGCAAAGGTTTTGAAGGAGAAATTGTCAAAACTGTTAGCGGTTCGGATTTAATTCCCCGTCTGGCAGAGTTTTATGGTCGCAGCGTCTACCAAACTCCCATCGGCTATAAATACATTGCCGAAAGAATGCTTGAAGCCGAAGTAACCATCGGCGGTGAAGAATCAGGCGGAATTGGGTATGGAACTCACATTCCCGAACGAGACGCTCTATTATCGGCTCTCTATATACTAGAAGCTGTAGTACAATCTGGTGAGGGATTAGACCGTATTTATAATCGTTTGTGCGACAAAGTTAACTTTAATGGTGAATACGATCGCATCGATTTACCCCTGGCAAATATGGATGTCAGAGCCAAGTTACTCGAACGCCTACAAAAAAATACTCCCACTGAGGTTGCAGGTAAAAAGGTGGTAGATTTTTTGGATGTGGATGGCTACAAGTTCAGGCTAGATGAAAATACTTGGTTATTGATTCGTTTTAGCGGTACCGAACCAGTATTGCGCCTCTATTGCCAAGGTCCCAATCTGCAAGAAGTCCGCCTTATTTTGGAATGGGCAAAAGATTGGGCAAACTCCTAGGTATTAGACTTTTAAGGGAGGGTTATAACGTCAAGATTTTTGTTATCTCTTCTCAAGAATGAGAGGTTGGGGATGAAATGAGAAAATTAATTGTAGCTACCAGCAATCCTGGCAAACTGCGGGAGATGGAGGAATATTTAACAGGCTTGGATTGGCAATTAGAATTGAAACCTAAGACTATAGAGATTGCCGAAACTGGAGCTACTTTTAGCGAAAATGCCCGTCTTAAAGCTTGTGGAGTAGCTAAAGCAATGAATCACTGGGCGATCGCCGATGATTCGGGATTGGCAGTAGATGCCCTCAACGACGCACCAGGTATTTATTCGGCTCGTTATGGCAGTAGCGACGCGGAACGAATTGCCAGATTGCTAAGAGAATTAGGAGATAATCCCCATCGAAAAGCTAAGTTTATCTGTGCGATCGCCATCGCTCGTCCCGATGGTTCGGTTGCCCTCGAAACAGAAGGAATCTGCCAGGGAGAAATCATCACTGCTCCTCGTGGCGATAATGGTTTTGGCTACGATCCGATTTTTTTTGTTCCCCAACAGCAAAAAACCTTTGCCGAGATGACTCCAGAAACCAAAGCTAGAGTAAGTCATCGAGGTATAGCCTTCGGTCAGTTATTGCCAAAGCTAAAAGAGTTGTAGAGATCGCTACTCGCCCCTTGAGTTTTGCTCTAAGTGCGATCGCCATTGCGATTTTTTATTAGTTTAATCGCCTCGAAAAAGACCGGTTTCAGTTATGAAGCCAGAGTTTTGCCCAAAATTTTCTTGAAATTCTGCTTCTGTTGGGATGCCCAGAGTAGAGGAGTACCAGCTTTTAGAAATAGAGGCATCGGAACTGGAGTCCAATAGTAAATCGAAAGTAGTTTGCGACTGCGATCGAGTGGACAAGATAGCGGAGTAGGTACACCGTGAAATGTTTTAGCAGTAGTAGGAAAAATAATAGTACGGTTGAAGTAAGGAGCGTAGCTAACTCGAACTTGAGGATTTTTAGGATCTTGTAACGCTAGTTCACCTCCCCAGCTAGCATCCCAATCTCGGTTTAAGTAAATTAGCAGATTAACGCGTCGCATTAAAGGCAAATTAAAGTGTTTGGTGTAGTCAGCGTGCATCTCTAGCCAACCGCCCTGATACATTTCGTGTAATCCCGCACCATGAAATAAGGGATCGCCTACCAAATTATTAATACCGACAATTGGTTCAATGGCATCGATAACATCTCTGGAATTGAGCCATAGACAAAACATTTGGGTAAATATTGATAAACCATTAATACCTCGGGAGGTAGTTTTTAACTCATGAGTAGTATCCCAAACTAGCCAATTTCGATATTCTGCTTTGGGAAACTCTGCTACCAAGCGATCGAGTAATTCTGGTTCGAAGAGATTATCAATAATCAAATGAGGATAGGGTTTGCTAACGATATAAGACTGTCGTAATGATTCTGATTTATTGTGTAAGTGCTCTAATGCTTTAGTAAAAAGTTTTAAATTTAAAATTTCACTGTCTATATTTAACTGAGATGAATTAATATTCATAAGTTTATTTGGTCAAATAGAATCAAATATCTATATATTTAACTCTCGATAATCTATCAGTTAGTTATTTCATGTTTATGACAGTCTAATGACAATTCTGACAAACGCCGAGCGATTTTGAGCAGTTATCTCTGCACCTATAGTGATTGAATATGTTCGCTCTTGGCACATTGACCAACGGTAAACCCCAAGGGCGAGGAACGGCTTACTGTGTTAATCCCCCCTGGGTAAGTAAAATTTAAATGTAGTGCCCACACCCAACTGACTTTCGACAAATATTTCCCCTCCATGTAGTTCTACCAAACGACGACAAATTGCCAAGCCAATACAGATGCCGCTATATCTCTGAGAACGGGACTTATGCGATCGCCAGAAGCGTTTGAAAATATGAGGTAGTTCTTCTGAAGGAATTCCCGTCCCCGTATCTGTTAGAGATATCCAGACTCGATTGAGATCGAACCAAGCTTTGAGAGTAATTGAGCCTTTAGGAGTGTGACGAATAGCGTTACTAAGTAAATTGACTAAAATCTGTTCGAGGCGATCGCTATCTGCCATGACGGAAGGTAAATTAGTCGGACAGTCTAAATTCAAAACGCGATCGCTATCTAGTAGCTGAGCGGTAAATCTCTCGATTAACGGCTTGAAAATATAACACAGATTCGTTGGCTGAAGCTTGAGAGTTAAATTACCCGCTTCAGCTTGGGAAAGTTCTTGTAAATCGTTAACTAATCGCTGTAAACGCTTAGTTTCTCGAATTAATCGGAAATAAATTTGAGACTTAGGAACGATAATGCCATCGGCGATTTCTTCCAAACGTCCGCGAATAATCGTTAGGGGAGTTCGCAATTCATGAGTTAGATCGTCGATAATCTCCCGTCTTTTTGCTTCTACATCTTCTAAACTAGCTGCCATGAGGTTAAAACTCGTTGCTAGGCGATCTAGTTCGGGAATCTCTAGACTCGGCATTCGCTCATCTAGTTTACCGTTGGCAAATTGATAGACGATTGTTTCCAATTGATTCAATGGTCGTACGATCCGTTTGGCAATCCAATAGCTGAGAATTGCTGCTGCTAAAGTCCCGATTAACAATGACCAAAAGTTGCTTCTAATCCAAGCTGTTTTAAATACTTCTAACAGTTGAACGTTAGTAGTGCAAATAGTTAACCCTGTTACTTCAAGATTTTTGACATAGATTTGGAAAAATCGGGGTGAAAAAAAATTACCCACTATAGAAGAGGCAACTACAGCGACAGTAGTAACCAAAATATGAGAAAAAAAGAGTCGGGCTTGTAGATTGAGTTTGGTCATTTTTCGTTATGAATCTTCAAATTTATAACCCACGCCAACTACGGTTTGAATAAATCTGGGCTTACTAGGATGGGGTTCTACTTTTTTACGTAATCTGGCTATGTGAGTATCGATTACTCGCTCTTCCCCGAAAAAATCGTCTCCCCACAGCTTTTCTATTAGTTGTCCTCTTTCCCAGACTCTTCCTGGATACTTAACAAATAGAGTCATTAATTTGAACTCAGAAGTAGATAAGTCTAACTGTTCTGGCGTTTCAGAATCGAGATAACGACTTACACTGTGCTGTTCGATGTCGAGCGCAAAAGATTTAGTTCTTAACAATAAAGAGCGGTCGCCTTCTCGCAGCCGTCGACGCAATAAAGCTCGCACCCTAGCAACTAATTCTCTAGGGCTAAAGGGTTTGACATAGTAATCATCTGCGCCTGTAGATAAACCGATAATGCGATCGATTTCTTCTCCTCTAGAAGTCAACATTAAAATATAGGGATTATAGGGATCGTTCGCTGCTAGTTTTTGGCGAATTTGGGTACATACTTCTAAACCGTCCATACCAGGTAACCTGATATCGAGAATTATTAAATCGGGCTGTCGTTCGCAAAAGAGTCGCAAAGCAGAATGACCTTCATAACACACGCGACAGTAAAATCCTTCAGCTTCCAAGCATTCTTGAATAATTTCCGCTATTTCGCGCTCATCTTCAACAATTAAAATCTCCATCAGTTATTACAAGAAAATCAACTTTTAGTCGCAGTTGCCAAATTTGACTATACTTTACTTTAGTTTTCAAGTGAGTTGCTTTTGCCTTGCCAACTTGCCAAATTGTCTCTTTCATTGCCAACAGCTAAAATAATTTGCTATTTTATACGTAGTCATAATGAGCATGAATAATAACCAATAATTCAAGAATAAAAATTGAATTGCTCATTTTTTGGTTGGGTCAATAGACTTGTTAGGAAATAAAAATTCCACAATCTTGCACAGGTAAGCATCAAGCAGTCGTCGAAATCAACGATTCGATTACGATAATCACGGCATTGTAACCCTTGACACCTACAAAGACATTTTCACAAACAACGCGAGAACTTCTTAAAATGCGATTTTCTTTCCCGAATAATTTAATTTTTGTTGTTCGGGGTCTTTTGGTCTAGAAATTGGTCTTTCTGTACCGTCAATCATGACTCGTTTTACGGTAGGAAATTTCTCGATAAACTGCTCAATGCTATGAATTTTCTTTGCTGGTAAGTCCCAGCAATTCTCATTTTAAGATTTCATGACATTGAAACCCAGTCCAGAATCGTTACAAGCAGAAGAATTGGGAATTAGTTCTCTATTCAACATAGAGAACTAAAACAAGAAGGGGCAATTAGCTTAAAGTAAAAGGCATTAACCTTCGCTGGAGTGGCAACATGGGTTTAGCAATAGGGATGCCTGAATTATTATCGATGCTAACCGACGAGTTAGATGAGCTGCCCGATGAAAGAAAACAGGGCAATAACACCAAATATAGGGTTGAAGAAGCGATAAAAAGTGCTTTTTCGGTCTTTTTCATGCAATCGAGGTCATTTTTAGACCATCAACGCTTGATGAAAACCCAGAAAGGGAGAGATAATGCGGCTAGTCTGTTTGGGATCGAGCGCATCCCCTGTGATAATCAGATTCGTACCCTGCTCGACCCGGTGCCAGCTTCAACGGTGTTTGGGGTCTTTCGCTCCGTCTATGACGGTTTGTCAAAAACGGGAAATCTCAAGCCCTATCAGTGCTTTGGTGGAGAATTTTTACTGACTCTCGATGGCACTGAATATTTCTCGTCCAAGAAGATTCACTGCTGTCACTGTTGCCATCAGACACATAAAAACGGCAGCACCACCTATTTTCACGCTGCTGTAACACCAGTATTAGTGGCTCCAGGACGACCACAGGTCATCAGTTTAGAACCTGAATTCATCACTCCCCAAGATGGTCACGACAAACAAGATTGTGAAAACGCTGCTGCCAAGCGTTGGATTGCTGCCCATGCCTGTGAGCCACAAGACCCGCCTGTAACTTTACTTGGGGATGACCTCTACTGTAACCAACCCATCTGTGAAAAGGCTTTGAACCATGGCTATCATTTTATCTTCGTCTGTAAGCGAAGCTCCCATCCAGAAGTTTATGACTGGGTGGATTACCTCGAACGAGTCGGTGAAGTGCAAACTCTGACCGAGATTGAGTTCCATGGACGAAAGCGTTTGTCTGATCACTATCGTTTTGTGAATAAAATTCCCCTCAGAGCCACCCAACCAGCCCTGGACGTAAACTGGTGTGAGGTGACGGTAACAGATACCAGCAACCAGAAAACTCTATACTACAATGCCTTTGCTACTTGCCATGAAATTCATGCCCAGAATGTGTCCGAGATTGTCACTGCTGCTCGTGCACGCTGGAAGGTAGAAAATGAAGGGAATAATATTCTCAAAACTAAGGTTTATCATCTCGAACATAATTTTGGTCACGGTCAAAACCACCAGGCAGAACTTCTATTTTGCCTTAATTTATTAGCCTATCTCTTCCACACCACTCTGGATTTAATCCACATCACTTATCGTGCCGTTCGCTCCATGTTGGTTACTCGCCAAACCTTCTTCAACGAGCTTCGGGCACTGACCAGATATTTATGGTTTGAGAGTTGGCAGACTTTGTTCGAGTTTATGCTGAGGGAGGGAAAAGCACCTGACGGGGTTAACTCTAGCTAAATTTCGCGACTGTTGAACCTGAACCAATTCGCGCCCCTTATAGCTCTACAAAGTAATAGCTGGTTGTTCCAAGTATTACTTGGCTTTTTCATGGCTCAAAACGAACTTGCTCAGGGATGATAGCTGCTCCGGAGCTTACTTTGACTCACAATCAATTAACTCTTCGACTTTGTTCGCGAAAAAGTTTCGCGAACAAGTTCCCAATTTTTATCTTTTACCCTCTATTTTCTTCCGTTCAGGTTTCAAAATGAGAATTGCTGGGTAAGTCCATTTTTTTACCGAGTGCCGTTTCCAACACAGACTGTAATTTGTGTACCCAATAATGTGCTTGGGAGCGCTCGATATCAAACAAAAGTCGAGCTAAATAAAATGTTGGATAACATTTTATTTACCCAAATTCTCTTTGGGAAATTTGGCTGCAAAAAGGACTTCTACCTGACCGTCATCTAAATTTTGTCGATTCATTACGGCTACTTCTAATCCTTTGCGAAATAGTTCGATCTGTTTGTCGAGAACCCAAGGGTACACCGATTCGGCTAAACCCTTAACAATAAAAGAGTTATAGAGATTAGTATTCATCTCAACGCGCAGGTCACTTCGGTCTATCAGTAGCTGATTGATGTAAGGATATTTCTTAGATTCAAACCGAATTCTTGGTAAATTTTCCATAGTTCAGAATTAAGCTGGTCGAAGAGAATATTACCTTACTTAAAACGCTGGAATCACTCCGTGTAAACACGGAAATTTTTTGATTGATTCTGGAGCCACTATGGTTAGATAATATGACTTGACTTGGCAATTAGGGTTAAATGTCTAAGACCCATTAGTCCTCTGCGCGCTGCAGTCAGGATGTTTTTACTCCTTAAATGAACATCTGTTCGACCAAAGATTTTTCAGAGACAATTTGAAGAAATCGAGCAATTGTGAGAACGAAAAATTTACAAATCTACCTTTTCCTCTTCCCCTTTACCCTATTTATACCGTTCGAGAAATAAAAGCAAATTAAGGACAAAATAACATTTTTATAAACATTTTAATTTTATTAGTAAAACTAATGTAAATTTTTTGATTAGAGTAGTTGTAAGCTTGTCATAAATTTGGGAGCGAGTGACGCTCAAAACAAAGATAGTAGAGTTGGTCTAGATAAAACTGAATAATTTTTAAATTCTTCCGAGCAATTTAAACTACTTATAATCTCTTGTTTAGCGAAACTTACATAGAACTGAAAAACAAAAGCAGCTAACCCATGATAGCTGAATGACTATGAAAAAGTATTGGCAAGTTTTGAGCTTATTGTGGTTAATAACATTTTTAATTATTATTAGAACCCCATCGGTAGCTTCTCAAAGGGTAATTATTGAGTATTGGTCGAGCAAACTTGAAAATACTTTGGAAATTGTAGTAGCTCAAGCTGGCTCTCAAAGCGATCGAATAATCGCTCCGGAAATTCCAGAACGGCAGTCCTCTGCTGTAAATAATAAGGAAGAGGTTCCGGTTGTTTTAGATGGAGAAATTCTATTTAACTATAGTTCTGAGATTGAAGGTTTTCCTGCCGAGGCTAGAGCGAGACAAACTGCCCAAAAAGTCCAAGAGGTTGCCAAAAATTCGGCTATTCCCATTGATTCTCTCAAAATTGTCGAACTTGAAGGATTAAGGGTAATTACTGCCCGAGAGGAACCAATAGTTACTTTGCTAGAAGCTGATGCTAGAGCAGCTAATCTCCCATTAAATGAACTTGCTGAGGAATATCTTCAAAAAGTAAGAGAGGCAATCGCTCGATATCGCGAACGAAACAATTGGCAAAATTCTTTATTGCCGGCTTTGTCAGCAGTAGTCGAATTAATAGTCGCTATCGTTCTTTTAATTCTGCTTGGTAAAATTTTGACCAGAGTTAATCGACAGATTGACACTTGGCGTTCGACTTTATTACGTCCTCTGAGAATTCAGAGTTTGCAATTATTATCTGTAGAGCAAGAAGCTAATTTATTAAAGGGTTTGATTAAGCTCATCTATCGAGTCATTGTAGTTGTCATTCTCTTTATTTATCTTTCTTCGCTTACCCGTTATTTTCCCCAAACGCGAGGAGTGGGAAGAGGTATTTTCAACTATCTAGAAAGCGGTATGAGAACCGCAGGCAAAGCTGCGATCGCTTATTTGCCTAACTTATTTACCATTATTTTGACGATTATTGTTGCCTACTACATTATTCGCTTCTGTCAGCTGTTCTTTAGTGCTATAGACAGACAAACCCTTACTTTACCCAAATTCGATCGAGAATGGGCTAAACCTACAGAAAAACTGGCGATCTTCTTAATTGCCGCTTTAGCTTTTACTGTGATCTTTCCCTTATTACCTGGTGCTCAATCTCCTGCATTTCAAGGAATCTCTATTTTTATCGGTGCGCTATTTACTTTAGGAGGTGCTAGTGCGATCGCTAACTTAGTAGGAGGTGTTGTCATTATTTATACTCGTGCCTTTCGGGTAGGAGATTTTGTTCAAATAGATAATGTTAAAGGCGATATTCTGGAAAAAACTATTCTTTCGACCCGAATTCGCACCTCAAAAAATAAGATAATTACCATTCCCAACGCCAACCTACTAGTTAGTAATATCGAGAATTTCACCACTAGCTTTCGAGATGTCAATCAGCATTTAATCCTTCATACGACCATTACTCTTGGTTACGATGTACCCTGGCGTAAAGTTCACCAAATCCTAATTCAAGCTGCTTGTCTTTGTCCATCGATTCTTAAAGAGCCTGCCCCCTTTGTCCTACAAACTAGCCTGGGTGATTTTGCCGTAAGTTATGAGCTAAATGCCTATACCGATCGACCATCGATGATGTCTAAAACTTATTCCCAACTGCACCAAAATATTCAGGACAAGTGTAACGAAGCTGGTATCGAAATTCTGTCTCCTCAATACTCTGCGATCCGGGATGGCAATCAGAGTACGATACCAGAAGATTATTTGCCTCAAAACTATAGGATACCGGGATTTCGCTTTCATCCTCTGGGACAGCTATTCAATCGTCCTGGCGATCGCGGCGACGAGCAAACACCAAAGAATCGTAAATAACATTGCTATGGTTATTAAAACTTATCAGTTTGCTATGTAGTATCTGCTGGGAGCTCAAAATAAAAGGTACTGCCCTAGTTTGGTTGCGAGCGAACTCCAATAAATCCCTAATGCAGTTCTACAATGCGACGACAAAGTGCCAGACCAATACCACTGCCTTCTGCTGGGAGCTTGCCCGTTCGTTCGAATAGGGTAAATATCTTTTGCCGATCTTCTGGAGAAATGCCAGCACCATTATCAGTGATGTCAAACCGCCAATTATTAATTATTCGAGAGTCTGCCGCAATACGGTGAGGTTTTGTCCGACGCGAGCAAATACTACGACGTGTTCGTTAACGTTAGAACGGGAATTAGCAATAGAGTTACTATTCATCAGCATTGAGCAAATTTTGAACCTTACCGTTATAGCTTGGCGTTCCAGTTAAAATGCCAGAGAACTGATTGAGAGGCTCTCCAATCTCAATTTTGCCAGGTCGGAAGCAAAGCTGGCGAATACGCCTTTCGTGATCGCCGTAGCGTTTTTTATAGACATTGATAGCTTGTTTGAGCTCTCCCTCTGCTTCAAAATGTCGCAGCAGCAGCACCATATCCGCCAAATAGCTAATATCTACGGGTACTTCAAGATTGGAACCGATGACTCCATGTTGAGCTACCACTAAAAATGACAGTACGTTCTGACGACTTAAATAGTTGAGCAAGTTATACATCTGAGCCAATAGCTTTTTAGAACTGGGCATGGAGCTGAGGTATCGATCGTCACTATGCCAGCTCCCCATTCTAAAACCTGCCTTCGCACCAGATCGGCAAATTTCCCAGAGCTAATGTTACCTAAGCTCATTTCATCAATGCTTATCAGATTGCGCTGCACCAATTGCTCGATATCCATCCCTAAGCCTTGAGAGCGAGTGACAAAAGTGCTAGCTAGCCAGCTCGTAGAAAAGAAAAATGGCAACTTTTCCACCCTGACGGGCAAAATTGTGGGCAAATAGAGTTGCTATGGAAGTTTTACCGGTGCCGGAAGGACCGACTAGTAGGCAAGAAGTACCCCTAAGCAAGCCGTCTCCAACTGTCGTCTTTCTTTTCCTTTGGACATTTGGTTGAGATTCACCTATTCACGCCCGAAATTTATTATCTACAACTAGAGATTAAGTTGGCAACCTTAAAAAACTTAAGCTATATCTTTAACATATCTTTGTTTGCAAAGATGACATATTAGTCTAGAACCTATGCCTCGACCGGATCGACAATTGTAGTTTTTGTTTAGTCAATAGTTAAATTTATAAATTTATGGTATCGACCACACCTCCAATTAACCGAGTTGACCGCCGTCTCTGGCGACGTTTTATCGAAGTTGCTCTGCCATATTGGTATCCGAGTAAAGGAAAAGCAGGTCTGTTCTTATTTATGCTAGCAATGCTGCTAGTATTTTTGTTTGCTATTTTATTTGTAGCCGTGGCGGGAACGGTTTGGTTGGGGCAGTTAATCGCTCCAGAGTTTACCCAACTAGTTGCTTCTGGTTTGGTCGCCATGAAAGATCGGGCGATCGCCTCTCCTACTTATTTAATCGCTTTAGCTTGTGCCTTAATAATTCCCATGGCTACCTTTGCCTGGCAATTTTCCCAGTTGCGATCGCGATTTTCCCAATGGGGTTTACTTGCGGTGCTGCTTTTGTTGTCGATCTCGGTTAGCGGTTTGAATGTCGTTCTATCCTATGTGGTAAGGTTCATTGAAACCTCATTGGTAGAGCGAGAGGTGTCTACCTTTTGGCTATTTTTGGGGGTATTTGCCGCAGTTTTTATTATTGGCACGCCGATCGTAGTAATTTTTCAATACTGCACTAAACTACTGGGAGTTTATTGGCGAGAGTGGCTCACGAATAATTTTTTGCAGCGATACTTGCAAAATCGAGCTTACTATCGAATTAACGATCTCAAGCAAATTGACAACCCCGACCAGCGTATTGCCGAAGATATCAAATCCTTTACTGGTAGCAGCTTGAGTTTTCTGCTGGTAATTTTAAATTCACTAATTGACCTAGTAGCATTCATCGGGGTGCTGTGGACGATTTCTCAGGTTTTAACCTTAGTGTTAATTGCTTATTCTTTATTCGGTACGTTAGTAACCATACTGCTGGGTAAAAGATTGATCGGACTCAACTACAATCAACTACAGCGAGAAGCTGACTTTCGCTACGGTTTAGTACATTTGCGTAACAATGCCGAGTCGATCGCTTTTTATGGGGGAGAAGAACAGGAGTTAGTCAGCGTCGGACAGAGATTTAGTCGGGTGTTAAGAAATTTTCACGTTTTAATTGGTTGGCAACGTAATCTCGACTTCTTTACTACAGGACACAGTTATTTTGTCAGGATGCTGCCTTATTTAGTCGTAGGACCAATTTTTTTAGCAGGTAATATAGATTTTGGCGCGATTAGTCAAGCTTCTGTCGCTTTTCTACAGGTTTTTGGAGCTTTAGCCATTATCATTCAGCAGTTTGAGAGCCTGACTGCTTTTGCTGCAGGAATCAATCGTCTGGCTGCTTTTGACGAAACCCTAACCGATTTAAGCACCGCAAGACATTTAGAGTCCGAAGAGACAACTATCGATACGTCACTAGATTCCCATTTGGCATTAGAAGACGTTACTTTGTTAACTCCCGACCGTCAGAGAACCCTGGTAGAAGATCTCTCAGTAGCAGTTTCCCCCGGTCAAAGTATGGCAATTGTCGGTCCTAGCGGTTGTGGTAAAAGTTCCCTACTTAGAGCGATCGCCGGACTGTGGAATCAAGGTTCGGGAGAGATTACCAGACCGAGTTCGGACTCGATGCTGTTTTTACCTCAAAAACCATACATGATTTTGGGTACCCTACGACAGCAGTTGCTCTATCCCCATACCGACAGCAAACTTCCCGACGAAGAATTTTACCGGGTTTTGGAATTAGTAAATCTGGCGAATCTACCCGAAAAGGTAGGTGGCTTGGATGTGGAATTAAGCTGGGGAGATGTTTTATCTTTAGGAGAGCAACAGCGGTTGGCTTTTGCCAGGTTGCTATTAACTCAGCCTAAATTTGCCATTTTAGATGAATCCACCTCAGCCTTAGATGTAGACAATGAAAAAAGACTATATCAGTTGTTGCAGCAAGCAAATACTACCATTGTCAGCGTCGGTCATCGTTCTAGCCTGTTAAAGTATCATCAACGAGTTTTACAACTTTTAAATCGATCTAGTTGGGAACTTTATCCTACCGAGGATTATATAGCAGTCGCCAGAGAATAAGGTTCAGATATCTTAAAGCAGCTGCGATCGCCTAGCTGCTAGGCAATTTTTTTAAGCATTCCAGAATGCTGTAAATCCGATAAATTAGCATTACCGGTACAGAATAAAACCGTCTCGATCTCAGCAATTAATAACTGTACTAGTTCGTCTAGAGCTTGAGGAGATTCTGAAGCTGTCTGTAAAAAAGGAAAAGCCATCCCTGCCAAATCTGCTCCTAGAGCGATCGCTTTAGCTACTTCCATCCCATCGCGCAAACCACCAGAAGCAATTAAAGGAATCTGGGGATAGTGTTGGCGAATACTGACAATACAGTCAGCAGTGGGAATTCCCCAATCGGCGAAAGTTTTACCGAGTCGGCGTTGTAAGTTATTTTCCGCTCTTTCGCTTTCGACTTTCGCCCAAGAAGTACCACCCGCACCGGCGACATCGATCGCCTGCACTCCGGCTTCAATAAGCTTGTTTGCCATTGCTGCTGAAATACCATTGCCCACTTCTTTGACAATTACGGGAACTTCCAGCTTCTGACACAAAAGATGAATCTTATCGAGCAAACCTTTAAAATTGGTGTCGCCCTTGGGTTGAATGCACTCTTGTAAAGGATTGAGATGGAGAATCAAGGCATCGGCTTCTAAAATATCTACCACTCGCAAACACTGCTCCGTACCGTAGGTATAGTTGAGCTGTACCGCACCGAGATTAGCAAATAAAACTGCATCGGGAGCGAGCGATCGCATGGCAAAAGTATGAGCGACATTGGGATTTTCCACGGCAATTCTTTGGGAACCCACTCCCATTGCCAAACGATAGTTTTGCGCCACCTCAGCCAGACGACAGTTAATTGTTTTTGCTTCTTGAGTTCCCCCCGTCATTGAGGAAATTAACAAAGGTGCGCCCAACTTTTTACCCAAGAAAGTAGTGGACAAATCTACTTCGCTGAGGTTTAACTCTGGCAAACAACAATGAGTAAAGCGATAGGAATTTAACCCATTAGTTAGTTGACAAAACTGTACGTCTTCCTCCAGACAAATACGCAAGTGTTCGGCTTTACGTGTCTGCGTATTAGTCATTGGCTGTTACTCCCAATTAATAATGTATGTAATCGTCCTCAAATCTTAACCATTATCGGTACAAAAGTGAACCTGTTTATTTGCGCTCGGCATAGTTTACTTTATCTTTTTAAAAGAAAACTCCAGCAAGAATCTTTAAAGTGTGCAATTGAGGTCGAATTTTCTATTGGTGGTTAGGATAAAAATAAAGACAACATAAATATTCCGTTTATGAAAAAATTTTTTTTACTCGGTCTACTGTCTTCAATGTTAACCCTAGAAGCGATCGCTATCCCCGATGCGGTTGCAGTTCGTTCTCCCGATGGCACGGTTTCCTTCGAACAGTCACCCCGCTTGCTCGATGCTTATACTACTTTTAATGGCATCAGAGTTAGACAGGCAGTCTATTATTTTGATATCGAGTTACCAGAAGATATCGGCGAACCTTTAAAAAAAATTGTCATCCAACAGCGGCAGGGAGCAGAAGAAATTAAATTTCGTATAGATCGAACCAAAGCATTTCTGGGCACTCACGATAATAAGATCGAACAATTGGCAATCTCTGCCACTCAGAACGAAGAAACCCAAGCAATTACCATAACTTTAAACAAACCCGTTCCTCCAGGAAATACGGTGACCATCGGGTTAAAGCCCAGACGAAACCCTGATTTTGGCGGAGTTTATTTGTTCGGCGTAACCGTGTTTCCGATGGGAAAGCGAGCTAATAGTTTATATCTGGGAGCGGGAAGACTCAGTTTCTATCAACCAGGGGGACATCATCTTTTTTAATCAGCTAGTTTGCAGTCTCTCTGGTTAATCTTAAGTTCCCAACATCTGTAATTTATAGAGGCTGGCATAAAGTCCATCTGTCGCCAATAGTTCTTCGTGACTGCCAGACTCGATTAACTCACCACGTTTGAGTACGAAAATTTTATCCACATTGCGAATAGTTGAGAGGCGGTGAGCGATAATAATTGCCGTGCGCTCGATCAGTAGATGTTCTAAAGCTTCTTGAATCATTGCTTCAGTTGCCACGTCCAGACTAGAAGTAGCTTCGTCTAAAACTAAAACGTCCGGGTTGCGGATGGCGACGCGAGCAAAAGCCAGGAGTTGTTTTTGTCCTCCCGATAAGTTGGTTCCTCTTTCGCGCAACACCGTATCGTAACCTTGAGGTAATTGTTCGATAAAGCGATCGATATTGACTAGTTTGGCAGCACGACGAATTTCCTCTAAAGAATAATCGTCTCCCAAAGTAATATTACGTTTAATATCCCCAGCAAACAAAAAGCTTTCCTGTAAAATTACGCCGATGTAGCGACGCAGATCCGCTTGAGCTATATCGCGGATGTCGATGCCATCGACTAAAATTCTGCCTCGATCGGGTTCGTATAAACGACAGAGCAAGCGAATAATCGAACTTTTGCCCGCTCCCGTAGGTCCTACTAAAGCAACTTTTTCACCTGGATTAATGGTGAAATTGAGATTTTTTAGGACGTATTCGTCTTCTTTATAGCCAAACCAGACATTTTCAAAGCGAATTTCTCCTTTATGGGATACGTCGGGGTTGATTAGTCCCTTCGCACCGTGACCTTCTTTATACGCTACTCTATCTCTAATCTCTATCGGTTCGCTCATCAGATCGTCAATCCGCTCGATCGCCGTAAATCCTGCTTGGAACATGGTAAATTTGTCGGCAAACTGCCGCAAGGGATTGAATAATCTTTGAGCGTATAAGATAAATGCCGATAGAGTTCCAAAGGTGAGATTTTCTTGCAGTACCAGGAAACCGCCCAACCACAAGACACCTGCGATCGCCACTAGGGAAATCCATTCTAAAGTTGCCGATACTGCCGAGTCGTGAAAAATAGTTTTATCTACCTGTTGGCGGTAGCGCTCGTTAACCGTGCGGTACATCTCGCTGTTGTATCTAGCGCGACGAAAAAGCTGAACTATATTAATCCCGGCAATGTTTTCTTGCAACATCGAGTTGAGCCTCGAAAGCTCTTCTCTAGCTCGATAATTGGCTTTACGATACTGCCGTTGAAAATAAATAATTAAGCCCGTGACGGGAATTAGCATCAACACCAGCATGGTGGCTAATTTCCAGTCAATAAAATAAATTGTAACTATAATTGCGACAATTGATATTGAATCGCTGATAATGCCGATCGCGCCACTGGCAAAAACGTCTCCTAATGCTTCTACGTCGCTGGTGATACGAGTGATTAATTTTCCGACTGGGGTGCGATCGAAAAAACTAGCACCTAGAGAAGTAACGTGAGTAAACAAATCTTTGCGGACCGCGGCGGTTATTTCTTGTCCGATTTTTTGCACTAAATAGCCTTGAATCGAAGAAAAGATCAGGCGTAGAATTACGGTTAGTAGCAGAATACCTGCTAGGATATTTATTCCTCTGTCAACCGAAAAATCGTTTAAAAAAGACCAAGTAGGTTCATTTTTAAGGAGAGATATTGCCTGTCCGATAATTAAAGGCTGAATCGAACCCGCTACAGCCAAGGGAACTAATAAGGTCAAACAAATTAACAGTATCCCACGATTTTTACGAGTATAGGGAACTAACCTTAAAAATAATTTCCAGTCGTTTTCTCGTTGTTTGCGATCGCTGTTTACCTCTGCTAAATAGGAGGAAGCCATAAATAAATTTCAATCTTAACTAAAATGTCTCCCGTAATAAAACGTAAAAGACATTATTCATTATTACTTACCTGGTTAGCATTAAGGCAGACAAATCAGATCTTCTTTTACTAGCGATCAGTCGAGGAATATCCGAGCAAAAAGAGTGGAGCCAGTAGAGGCTTTGAGGAAGAAATACTTACTACTTCCTCAGAGCATAATGCCTAAAGAATTTCGAGATCCCAAGTAGAATTAAACTTAACTTTTCCTTCTTCTACAAGTTTCCAGGCAGCTTCTTTGAGAGTACGATGAGACAAACTTCTAGTTTTAGCCAAATCGCTTTCTAGTTGTTGCAAACTCATTGGTCTTTGACTTTTTTTTAATTGATTTAGGAGCAAATTTTTAGTTGTTTCTGTTTGTTCGACAGCAGACGAGTTCATGACCAATAGAATCTCTATATAGAATAAACGAACTAGCTACTATATATAGAGTTTGACAGCAATATATTTGCGATCGCACGCTATTGATAGTGTACTTAATTCATTATGCACTAAGTTACCAAAAATGCATCAAAAAAATTATCAGTCTCGAATTAAGTGAGAACACCAGTCACTCCAGCCTCCAAGGTAGAGTTTAGCGCCTTCGATTCCCGCTAATTCTAAAGACAATAAGTTAACACAAGCCGTTACTCCCGAGCCACAATAAACTATAATTTCTTCTGCTGAGTCACAGTTAGACCATAATTGCCGCTGTGCCTCAATCGGTTGTAAGTAACCTTTATCGTCGGTAACCTGTTTCCAGGGAGCATTAATCGCCCCCGGAATGCTTCCTGCAACTAGGTCGATTGGTTCTCTAATTCCCAGATAGCGTTCGCGAGCGCGTGAATCGATTAATAAAGTTGAAGGCAGATCTTTACGGATTTTGACCTCTTCTCGATTGACGACTTTATCTGGTTGTATTTCAGGAGAAAAAGAACCTTGACCCGGTTCTGGTGTGGCTGATTCTATCTCATAACCTCCTGCTTGCCACGCTGGCCAGCCACCATCGAGTACCGCTACAGACTGATGACCGAGAAAATTAAGTAACCACCACAAGCGGGCTGCAAAAGCTAGCCGAGAATCGTCATATACTACCACTAAAGTGCGATCGCGAACTATTCCCATAGCGGTAAATTTTTGGCTCAACTGGTTGACATCTGGCAAGGGATGTCGTCCGCCGTGGACTCCTACTGGACTAGATAAATCGCGATCTAAGTCTAAATAGTAAGCACCTTTAATGTGACTGCAGCAATATTGACGATATCCCCACTCAGGATCGCTTAATTGAAAACGACAGTCACAGATAACTACCTGAGGGTTTTCTAAGTTTTGAGCTAGCCATTGACAACTGACCCGAAGACGGCGAAGGTGAGAATAATTCATCTCGATCTTTTTACTCTGACGATTTTCTTGGTTCGATTTTGTCTTCGATCGATCCCAGAATAATTTGGACTATCGATTATCTTAGCTAGACAAGCTGAACTGCAACAGTTGGTCGAACAACTCGTGTTTCTTGCCAAAATCCTTGCAATTGAAAGGTTGACCTCAATTGCCGCTCTAAATTTCTCTAATTTATTTAGTAAGAAATATCGCGATCGCTAGTAATAAATTTTGTTTCATACATAGCATTAAAATAGTCTCGCTGGTCGCTAATACCCGTTGAGGTTGACATTAGCAGTAAGCTTTCTTAAAAGAGGTGTTTTCGGTAGAGTTGAATTAAATTGAAGCAATGTATTATCTAATAAATATAATGAATATAATGAATATTTTGCGAGTACGAGAAACATGGTGCTGAACGTTTCAGAAGACGGGAATTGCTTTTAGCTATGATAAAACCCATATCAGACTAAACAAAACTATTTAATATTAACGCTTAATACGATCTATAGTCGCCGATCGTAGAATTGTTAGTCTAATAAATATTTGCGGCTTCGATATGAGAGCGAAAAACTGCCTACTTAAATTCCATACCAGTGAGGTGGTAAAACTTGTCGGCTTTAGCGAGCGGTCGTGGGAAATGTATAATCTTAGTTTACTATGGCTCAAATTTTAATTATTGACGACGATTGTGCGACTCAATTATTACTAGAGAGAACTCTCCGCGCCCAAGGTTACGACATTACTCTAGCTAGCGACGGCGAAGAAGGAATAATTAAAGCTAGTGCGATTTGTCCGGCTTTAGTAATTTGCGATTGGATTATGCCTCGCAAAAATGGTTTGGAAGTATGCCGTCAGCTCAAATCCGATCCCGAACTAGCGACGACTTTTTTTATTTTGTTGACTTCACTAGATTCGGTCGCCGACAGAGTTAAAGGTTTGGATACAGGAGCGGATGATTTTTTGTGCAAACCAATTGAAATGAGCGAGCTTAAAGCTAGGGTAAGAGCTGGATTGCGCCTCCATCAACTCAATCGCGATCTCATCCGGCAAAAACAGCTACTCGAAGCAGAGTTGGCAGAAGCAGCAGAGTATGTCAGTACGATGTTACCCGAACCCTTAATTCATCCTTCGCTCAAGATCGATGTGTGTTTTATTCCGTCGCGACAGTTAGGAGGCGACAGTTTTGATTATTTTTGGCTGGATGAAAATAATTTAGTTTTTTATTTATTAGATGTTTCGGGACATGGTTTGCGTGCTTTTCTGCCTTCTCTGTCAGTAATCAACTTACTGCGATCGCGCAATTTAAGCAATGTCGACTATTATCAACCGAGTACGGTTTTAGATGGTTTGAATCGCACTTTTCAAATGAGCGCTCGCAACGATCGATATTTTACTATTTGGTACGGTGTTTACAATCGACGACACAAAACGCTGTTTTATTCGAGTGCGGGTCATCCTCCGGCGATTTTGCTGACTCCCAAGGGAAATTATGACTTAGAGGAAAAACGGCTGAAAACGCCGGGGGTGCCAATTGGCATGTTTTCAGATGTGAAGTACGTAAATTCTATCTGTAGAATAGCTCCGGATTCTAGCCTTTATCTCTTTAGTGATGGAGTTTATGAAGTAGAACCAACTATAGAGAATTCGTATCAAGGAATCAATATGCTGGTCAGGCTGTTGAGAAAATATCAATACATGCCGCATCGTAATTTGCAGGAGCTACTCAAACACGTCAAACTTTGGCATCCCAATTATCGCTTTGAAGACGATTTGTCTATTTTGCAAATTGATTTTTTCAGCTAAAAATTACGGCTTAGACTAAATTTAATTTACTACTATAGGTTAGAGCTTGTTGCTTCAGATCGAGCCAGATCGCAGTCTAGGGGTCAATTAATCGAGCGATCGAGTTCCCCTCGCTGTTGTTGAAGTTGTTGTTTAAATTCTTCTCGATCGCTGTAAATTTTGAAATAGCGATCGACACTGGTTAATTCAAACAGTATTTTAATTTGCTCGTTAATCGAACACAAAAAAAGCTTTACATTAGCAGCTTCTACCGTTTTTAAAGCTTTAACCAAAGCTCCCAATCCCGAACTATCCATGAAAGTAACGTCTTTGAAATCTACCAAGACGATTTGTACTCCACTTTCAATAATTTTATTGAGTTGATAGTCAAATTCAGTGGTTTTGGTGCCGTCTAAAATACCTTTAGGCTCGATTACTCTAACGACAAAACTCATAGGATAAATTTTTTTAGATTGCAAGCATCAGTTCAGTATAGCAAAAGAAAACTGCGATAAAAGATCCATTGAGTGGATAATTTTGTCAATACTCTTCAATACTTTCGAGCGAGTTTTTCGAGCGCGGGAGTCACGAATTACTCCACTGTAAGACGACTTAATAATTTCTGACTGTCAATCGATTTGGCTAGTTTTTAACGACAGTACAATATAGACTGTATTTTTTTACCAAGCAAACCGAGGAATTAAAACTGAGATGGAAACCTATGATGCGATCGTTATCGGAGCGGGACACAATGGTCTAGTCTGCGCCGCATATTTGCTCAAAGCTGGATATAGTGTCTTACTACTAGAAAAGCGTCCTGTTCCTGGAGGTGCGGCTACTACAGAAGAAGCCATGCCGGATAAAGCACCCAGGTTTAAATTCAATCTCTGTGCCATCGATCATGAATTTATCTTTCTCGGACCGATTATAGAAGAGCTAGAGTTGCATAAATATGGCTTAAAGTACCTTACTTGCGATCCTCATACTTTTTGTCCTCATCCCGACGGTAGATATTTTTTAGGACACCAATCTCTAACTAAAACTGCCGTCAATATCGCTCGCTACAGTCAGCAAGATGCTGATAAATATGTAGAGTTTGTCGGTTACTGGTCGCGTTTATTGAGTGCAGTCTCGCCTTTTTTTAATGCGTCACCACAATCAATTATCGATATTGCTAAAAATTATCGTCCCCAGAACTTAGCCGATGTTTTGGCGATCGCTGGTTCTAAAAATAAAGCCTTAAACTTTATTCGGACGATGATTACTGCTCCAGAAGACCTGCTCGACGAGTGGTTCGACACCGAGATTGTCAAAGCTCCTCTAGCTAGATTAGCGGCTGAAATCGGAGCGGCACCTTCCCAAAAAGGGATGACTTCTGGCTTGATGATGTTGGCGATGCGCCATCACCCCGGTGTAGCCAGACCACAAGGAGGTACGGGAGCGTTAACTCAAGCATTAGTTAAGTTAGTAACTAGTCTGGGAGGCAAAATTTTAACCGAACAAACTGTTGAAGAAGTAATTATCGATGGCGATCGCGCCGTAGGAGTTAAGATAGCTGGCGGTAAGGCACATCGAGCCAATAAAGGAATAATTTCTAACCTGGATGTGCGGCGATTATTCTTACAGTTAATCGAACCGGGTACGATATCTGCCAACTTAGAACGGAAAATCGAGCGCGGGTTAGTAAATAATAATGAAACGATCCTCAAAATCGACTGTGCCCTCTCCGAACCGCCTCACTTTACGGCTTATGAGGGAACAGATAACCAATATCTAATCGGAACCGTATTGATTGCCGATTCTGTCGCCCATGTAGAACGGGCTCATTCTCTAGCAGCGATGGGACAAATTCCCGATAGCGATCCTTCAATGTATCTCGATATTCCTTCTGTATTAGATCCTACTCTCGCACCGGCAGACAAACATACTCTCTGGATTGAATTTTTTGCTCCCTACCAAATAGCAGGAAAGGAAGAAACGGGATTAAACGGAACTGGTTGGACTGATGAGTTAAAAGAACGAGTAGCCGACCGAGTAATTGACAAGTTGGCAGATTACGCACCTAATATTAAAGATGCGGTTATCGCTCGTCGCGTGGAAAGTCCTGCAGAACTGGGAGTAAGACTAGGTTCGTACAAAGGAAATTACTATCATCTCGATATGAGTTTAGATCAGATGATTTTCTTACGTCCCCTGCCAGAAATTGCCAACTACACTACACCGATTAAAAACTTATACTTAACCGGGGCGGGAACTCATCCAGGAGGTTCGATTTCAGGTATGCCCGGACGTAACTGCGCCAGAGTTTTCTTGAGTCGGCAAAACTTTTTTAATGCTAAATTGCGATCGCTTTTGAGTGGTAATTAATATAATAGTTCTCTGTTTTTTCTCATAGCTAGAGGCGCAATTGCTTTATTGAACTTTTTAAAATCGACTTTAAATTACCGATTGCTAATAAAAAAACTCACAGTTTCATCAAATTTACGATCTATTTTTAAATCGATCGATAAAAGCCAAATTAAATAACAATAGTGTCTAAACTTCTCTTTCGAACTGACTTGTAGAAAGAGCTTGCATTAAATTTAATAACGGCAATTTACTTGAAATACTAGGTGTTAGTGATATGGATCGAGCTCGCTTTAAAGAGGTCACAGATATAACTGGAATTTCTTATGTAGGTCAAAGTTATGGTGGTGCTTGGGGTGATGTTAATGGTGATACTTTACCCGATCTCTGGCTAACTAATCACTATGACCGCGACATTTTATACTTAAACCAAGGTGATGGAACTTTTACCGACGCTACCTCTGAAATACTATTCGAAGAACGGGGAGGGGATACACACGGAGCAGCATGGGCAGACTTTGACAACGACGGCGACCAAGATTTGGTGCAGTTGGTAGGAGCAAAACAAGGACTGGGATCTGGCTCAAACCGACTGTATGTCAACACCGGAAAAAAACTAGAAGACCGAGGAGTACCGTCGCGCCCGAACTGCATCTTGCTGCTTGCTGTTGTGTAGGCTGTCAGGAACTGTTAGACCGAGCTGAGGAACTGGGAGTCGATTATCCTCAGAATCGCGGACGCACTCCTCTTTGGCATGACTACGATAAAGATGGTCGGCTCGATCTGGTAGTAACTGGACTAGAAAGACCTGACGGTGAGGCACCGACCACAATTTTTCGACAGACTGACGATAAATTTGTAGATGCTGGCACTGCTACGGGTTGGGAAGTTTCCAGTAGTGCCTATGCTCAACTATCAGATTTGTCTAGAGATGGGAATCTAGATCTTTTCATTACAGGGCGCATCTATGATACTACCTCAATTCCTTTTGAAGACTTATCCGCTACTCTCTTACCTAATATTCCTGGGTTTGTAGATGCAGCGATTGCCGACTTTAATGGCGACCTCTTGTCAGACCTCTATTTACCACGAAACGGTTTGAGACCTTCAGGTCTACATCGAGATAGTTCGGGTGGTTTTAGAACCTGGCTGTCAGCAGGAGAAGAGCCGGATGGAGTGCAATTCAAGACAACCGGGGATGTAACCTTCAAGCTGAATCATTTTGCTGGTGGTGGTGCCAACCCGACTAGTTTTCAATTTACCCTATCGCCAGACAATCCCACTAATATACCTGAGACGGCTCCAGGGATAGATATTAGCTACGATCATACTTTAGAGCGTTGGCAACTCTTGTTATCCAGAACCGAGGAGAAGAACAATCTTAGCGCGATCGTTCGAGCTACCGAATCTATTTCTGGGTTAACTGCTATTGGCTTTGATGATACCAAATTACCTAATGATGACCAACTATTAATTAATACCGGTCAGGGATTTATAAATAAAAGCCAAGAAGCGCAAATTAATAGCGTCCCAACCGCATCAAAGAATGTTGTTGCCGGAGACTTTGACAATGATATGGACGTAGACATTTACATTGTTACGTCAGAAGCGGCGGGAAACCTACCGAATATTCTCTATGAAAATCAGGGTGACGGAACTTTTGCAGCAGTTCCAGACGCTGGTGGAGCAGCTGGTTCTACCTTGGGAGTAGCAGGGGAAGTGATGAGTGCTGATTACGACTTAGACGGTTTTCTCGATCTATTGGTAACAAACGGTGAGGGACCGCCACTGCTTAATAATGATGGTCCTGCTCAGCTGTTCCAAAATCAAGGGAATGACCATCACTGGCTCGAAATCGATCTTGAGGGGGTAAAGTCTAATCGCGACGGCATTGGAGCACGAGTTTTTGTTACGGCAGGTGGAGTTACGCAGCTTCGCGAACAGTCTGGTGGAATGCACCATCGTTCGCAAAATCACCAGCGCATTCATTTTGGACTTGCTGAAAATACTATAGTAGAGGAGTTAGTGGTGGAATGGCCGAGCGGTAAAGAGCAAAGGATTGAAAATATTCCTGCCGACCAACTGATTAGAATTATCGAACCTTCAGATTCATTTACATTAGGAAAGCCTGAGTATGAAGTTGGGGAGCAAGAGGGCGTTTTTCTATGGCAGGATTCCTCAGACGGTCCCTACCATCTTCGCGTTAATGGGGGGGATATGGCGACAAATTTTGAAATAAAATTGATTCCACCGAGGAGTTAGTGTCAACTTCATCCGTCGACCTAGAGTCTAATGACGAATTAGAAGTAAATCAGTTTGGCTTCTCTTTAAATTCTCAGGTAATTGACCGCCAAGACGGCATCGATTTCTCTCTAGAACCAGGTGCAAAAGCTCTCTTGTCCGTGACTCAAGATGGTATTGCCAATCCGCGACAGCTAAGTGTTGGCAGTGAAGGTTCGCGACTGGCACCAGCAGGATGGATTATTGACTCTGACGACTTCCCCTCACGTCCTTCATTCGAATCGGGGAAAGACCTGGGCTTATTCGTCGGTCGAGGAACTGACCCAGAAACCATCGAGTTTCGTTGGAATGGGGATGGAAACTTACACCAGACGGCTCTTTCTGTCTTCGCCGCTGAAGAAACGGCTGAATTTTCGCCAGTTGAATTAGACAGCGGTGGCAAAGGAGGTGACGAACTAATGAGATTAGATAATGGGGTGGAAATTGAGGGTAAAGTAGGCTCCGCAGATGACGGACTCGATGTGATTACTACAGAACCCACTTCAATAGGATTTGCCTATCAGCAAGACGATTTGGTTCAACCACATTGGGTCAATCCCGAACATGATTTACTCGGGTTTCAAAATGCCTATTGGCTTCCCTCAGCTACGGTATAAGTCTAATTATTAATCGTTTCAAGCGATCGCGTTACTTTCCTTTGACATGAGCGAACGGGAACGAAAAGTTTTTGAGTCTTGGCTCACTTCTGGATAAAATAACTTACCCTTGTCAGCAGAAACTGGGAGATAATTAATTATTGCTGTTTTCTATTGCTTATTGCCTGTCTTCGAGCTATTTATTAATTTGGTAACTTTAGACCTCGCGTTGTTTTAAGTTAGATGTCAGTAAAAAAAACCCTAATTCTAGCTGTTAGTTCGATCGCAATCCTGGGTTTTGGTGTTTACCGCAGTATCGATAGTCCTTTAGTTTATCGGCTAGTGAGTAAGTTGAACTGTAATAATTCTTGGTTACCAGTTTGCAACCCAGCTAATGCCGAAAATATCGACTCTAAAGCTTCAGGTAATAATGGTGCAGTTGTCTCTACCCAACAAGAAGCATCGGAGATTGGTTTGCAAGTGTTAAAAGATGGAGGTAATGCGATCGATGCTGCCGTTGCCATAGGATATGCTCTAGCCGTTAGCGATCCTTGTTGTGGTAACTTAGGCGGTGGTGGCTTTATGCTGATTCGCTTTGCCGATGGGGAATCAACTTTTATCGATTTTCGCGAAACTGCGCCGTTAGCTGCTGAGCGAGATATGTATCTCGACGAACGAGGTAATCTGATTAAAGGATTGAGTACTCAAGGTTATTTGGCGGTTGGGGTTCCTGGAACTGTTAGAGGTTTAGATTATGCTTTAAGCGAATACGGTGCCATAGAGCGCGATCGCGCGATCGCGCCTGCAATTGACTTAGCCAAAAACGGCTTTGTTTTGCAACCGGGTGATGTAGATATTTTTAAAGCGGGAAAAAAAAAGCTATTAGAACCCAATGTTGCCGAGATATTTTTAACTGAGGGCGATCGAGTTTATCAGCCTGGAGATGTTCTAATTCAAACCGATCTCGCCAGGACCTTAGAATTAATTGCCGAAGAAGGTACGGATGCATTTTATCGAGGTGAAATCGCTCGCCAAGTCGTCGCAGCTAGTCAAGCTAATGGCGGTATTTTGAGCCTAGCGGATTTCGCGAATTATGAAATTAGAGAAAGGGAACCAGTACAGTGCAACTATCGAAGCTATCTAGTAATTTCTGCACCTCCTCCAGGGGGTGGTACTACCGTCTGTCAGATGTTAAATATCTTGGCTGGTTACGATTTACCCCAGTTGGATTGGCGGACTCCCAAAAGTTTGTACTACATTTTCTCAGCCATGTTACTTGCTTTTGGCGATCGCAATCAATATTTGGGCGACCCCGCTTTTATCGAGCTTCCTATAGAGCGTTTGCTGTCTCAAGATTATGCGGCTGCCTTGAGAACTAAAATTCCCGACTACCAAGCCATACCTCCCGAATCGGTCTATTCCCAGACTCAAACTGAAGGAACCAACACGACTCACTATTCGGTAGTAGATAAAGCCGGTAATGCCGTAGCGGTAATTTATACGATTAATTCTTACTTCGGTGCGGGGGTAGTTGCACCCGGTACGGGTTTTTTGCTTAACAACGAAATGGACGATTTTACCAGCAAGTTAGGGAAAGCCAATCAGTTTGGTTTGCGTCAGGGAGAAGCCAATCTTATCGAACCAGGCAAACGTCCTTTAAGTTCTATGTCGCCGACAATTGTTACTAAAGATGGAAAAGTTTATCTAGTCACTGGAAGTCCTGGAGGTTCGACCATTCCTACGACAGTGTTGCAGGTAATTATCAATACGATCGACTATGGTATGGATCTTGAAACCGCAGTTAATACTCCCCGTCTCCACTACCAGGGTTTTCCCAACCGAATTCTTAGCGAACCTAATGCTATAGATGCAGCAACCATTAGAGGTTTAAAAATGAGAGGCTATAAAATTTTTCCTTTCGATACTTGGGGTGCTGCCGAATCAATTTTAGTCGATCCTGAAACGGGCTTATTAACGGGAGTTAATGACAGTCGTAAACCCGCATGTAAAGCGGCTGCTTATTAAATCAAGATAGGATATCAAAAGATTTAAAGCTAATTCATACTACTGATTACTTCTCGTACTGTTCGTAAGCAGCGACAATTTTTTGTACCAAAGGATGACGGACGACATCGGCTTGGGTTAATTCGCAAAAAGCAATTCCCTCAACATTGCGCAAGATTCGCCGCGAGACAATCAACCCCGAATCTTGATTTGCTGGTAAGTCAGTTTGGGTAATGTCGCCAGTTACTACCATCTTGGCATTGAATCCCAAGCGAGTCAGCACCATTTTTAACTGTGCGGGAGTAGTGTTTTGAGCTTCATCTACAATGACAAAGGCATTAGAAAGAGTTCGTCCCCGCATATAGGCGAGTGGTGCCACTTCAATTTTACCCCTTTCCATTAAATCTGGTATTTTTTCGGCATCGATAAATTCGTATAAAGCATCGTAAAGCGGACGCAAAAAAGGATTGACTTTCTGCTGTAAGTCTCCCGGTAAAAAACCTAGTTTTTCTCCCGCTTCTACTGCCGGACGAGTCAGGATAATGCGGTCGCACTCGTCGTTAAGTAAGGCGGTTACGGCTAATACGGTGGCAAGGAACGTTTTTCCCGTTCCCGCAGGACCGATACCAAAGGTAATGGCGTGTTTTTGAATTGCTTTGATATACTGTTTTTGCTTAAACGTTTTGGCTCTAATTAATTCTCCTCTTTTGGTACGAGCGATAACGTTTTTTTGCAATTCTCCGTATTCTTCGATGCGTCCGGTATCTACAGCTTGAAATGCCGTAAGAATATCTGGTTCGACGATCGCTTTTCCCGACTCCCATAAAGGCTTGAGGGAATGCAAAACTTTGAGGCTGCGAGCCACGGCTTTTTCTTGACCGAACAGCATCAAATCTTGTCCCCGCAAGACTACTTTGACTCCCGTGCGACGAGATAATAGTTTCAGATTTTCTTCGTTGTCTCCTGCTAGCGCGATGGCACTCTCGTTACTGGGTAGCTGAATGGTTTGGGAGGTTTCTGCCATTAAAAACTAAAACAATCGGGGATAAACAACATAATAAGATATGATATCAATTACCATGTACTAAACATTATGCAGTCTCCTTCTGAGTCGAGATGGCAAGATTTGCAGCAACTACGAGTGCCCGATAGACAGCAGTTAGATCGGATTGAGGCTTATTTAGATTTAGTCTTGCTAGCTTTAGTGGCGATCGCCAAACTAAATTCTGAAACTTTATTACAGGCGGCTGAAGAACTGAACTTGACTGCAATAGTAGGCGAGCATCTAAGTCGATGGCGATCGGGTATGGCAAATAAATCGCTGGATGTAGAAGAGGCGCGATCGCTGGTATTAATTATTTGTCACATAGCCGAACGAGAGCGAGAATTAATTCGTCGTGCTGTCAGTCTTCTCGAACAGATAGAAGCCGAACATCGAGAACCCGAGAGCGTTACTCTTCTTAAAGATTACCTCAATAAATTTATCAATCTCTATCGCAGCCAAACCGAGGAGCGATCGCCAGTTACTTTTGATTTATCTAAACTAGCTTGGAAGCTTTTGACAGACTTATTGTTCTACAGTGGTAGCAATGGTCATCGTCTACTGTGGCTAGCAACCTTAGATGCTGCCAGTTAGTTCAGAACCAACATCTCGATCTGGTCTTATTATGTCTTCTCCACCAAAGGTCTGTCGTTTTACACCTCCTACTTGCACCTTAGAAATTAATTATTCAGTCAGAACCGCAGATAAATCGTATTTTCGGTTGAGTTTTGACGATCCGCGAATACCAGAGAGAGAGCAGGTAACCATCCAGGGCGATCGCCAACAGTTAGAACGGCTCGACCGATTGGTTTTCGACCGTTTGCAAAAATATTTAAGCTCATCATTCGTACCTACTTTAAAGGTAGATGACCTCATTTCTGAGACTGAAATCGAATTAGATTTGCGATCGCCAGGCTTACTCAACCATCAACTGTTATTTAAATCTTCAGACAAGGATTCTGTTTCAAAAATTAACTTGACTACGGTGCAGCTCTTCGATCTCACTACAGCCTTAGAAGCCTACAAAAGAGAAATTACTAATTCAACCCTATCAAAAACGTCTAAACCTAGTAAAAATCTGCTGGTTTGGGGTAGTTGTGCTGTTGGGGCAATTTTAGTTCTCGGTTTGGCAACTTTAGAAATTAAAAATACTCAACAGGTAGAACCAGAACGAGCTTCATCTTCCGAACCACAATCTACTGAAACCATTCCCGAATTTGAACGGGTAGTTCCCCCTCAAGTATCGAAAACTGAAGAACCAAGAGCCAAACCGCAATTAAGCGAACCGATTTCATCAGCCGAAAAACTACCACCACCGCTGCCGGTGGATGTCCCCAAACCCCAACCCGATATTCCCGATCCGGCGGACTATCCTCCTTCAGAACCATTAGATTTATCGGCTTTAGAACCTCCAGTCCCTCCTTCAGATCGAACCGAATCGACTATTACTGTTCTACCCGAAATGACTTCAGAACCTCAGCAATCTACTTCTGCTAGTACATCTCAACCCGAAACTAAGTCCCCCAATCCTAATCCTTCTCCGGCGGCTAACTACCTAGTGCCCAATCCAGAAGATAGTATTGCTAGCAGCGATCTAGATACGGATGTTACGGCGCGATCGCTCGATAGCGAGAATAGCAATAATTTTTCTGAAACTACACCCGAAGCTGAGGAAATTCCCAAAAATTCCCAGCTTGCTTTGAGTAGTTCTACCGCTCAAACTCAATTGCAGCAGGTAAACCAATACTTTCAGGAAAAATGGCAGCCACCAGAACAACTAACAGAAACCATAGAATATCGTTTAGTTATCGGTAGTGAGGGCGCGATCGCTCGTATTTTTCCCATTGGTAAAGCTTCGGAAGTATATTTAGATCGCACTAATATTCCTTTGATGGGAGAAAGTTTTATTAGTCCTTCATCTCGAGGACAAAACCTTACCGTTCGCCTAATGTTAAGTCCCGACGGTGAAGTAGCGACCTTTGCTGAATAACCACGATCGACAGAAGTTACTATTAGACTTCTTGCACGAATCATCATTAACTACATAAGCTAATGGTAAAAGGGTAAAGGTCAAAGGAAAAGGGTTTCGGTCGTTTATTCATGCAAGAGATGCCATTAACTAACGTTCACAACCCAGGAATGAAAATAGAGTCCTCAAAGAATTTGCGTTGTTTTAGCTTCTATTTTCAGGACAGATCTATCGATCGACTATAAGGGTAAGGAATTATTCACTTTTTTGGTACCCCTGCCAAAAATATTATTTATTGGTCTGTCCAACCAACTGCTGTAGTAGTTATCTTTTATTTTTACTCTAGTTCAAAAAACTTCTACATACTACTATTGTAATTTAAATGTGTTTGTCTGCTAGCGTACGGTTGCAATAGTAAAAAATTGTAAAGCTTTTAGATTAATAAACCATTATCCCGGTAGGTTATAGCTCCTTATGGCTATCAAACGTATTCTCGTAATTGATGATAATGATGATAGTAGAGATTTGGTAAAAACTGCCTTTGAGTTAAACACGAACTGGGAAATTTTGACAGCTTCAAATGGAATCGAAGGGATTGCCAAAGCCGAATTAGAACGACCCGATGTGATTCTTTTAGATTTGGTTATGCCTGAAGTTGATGGTTTGGCTGTCTACGAAAGGTTGCAAAATAATCTATTTACTTGCACTATTCCCGTAATTTTTATTACGGCAATGGTCAATAAAAATACTCTCACTAAATTAAATGATACCTATGCCTTGAAAACAATTACCAAACCATTCTATCTGGATGATTTAACCTCTAAGATAGTTGAGATATTTGACTGGCAGTTACACGATCTAGTTTTGACAAGCTAGTGAGAAGATCGACCCGGGGCAATTCTTTGGTGTTCTCAAATGTATAATCCAAAAATAAGCAACTAAATAAACTTTTTAACGACTTTCTTGCCAAAGTCCAAGCTCAGAGCTTAAAGTTTATAATCTTTAAGTTAACTAGGATTAAAAGTTAATTCTCAATGCTCGATAGTCCGTCGCGTCCAATCAATCAAATTCTTGCGGCATTACCAGAAGAAGAGTATCAGTGGCTCGCTCTCAAACTAACCAAAGTCAATCTTCCTCGAGGAACAGTTCTCTATGAAAGTTTAGATGAGATCGAAACAGTTTATTTTCCTAACGAGGCGATTGTTTCCTTAGTCTCATATTTAGAAGACGGTTCTACTACTGAAGTCGGTATAGTCGGCAGAAATAGCTTACTCGGTCTGCCGATTATTTTAGGCGGTAATCGCAGTCATCACCGCGCCCTGATTCAGTTGCCGGGTTCGCTTACTAAAATTTCTGCTGAGGTCATAAAACGCGAATTTTATAGAGGAGGTAAGCTACAGAAGCTACTGCTACTCAGCGCCGAACATAGAATTACGCAGATTTCGCAACTTGCTATCTGCAATCGCCATCATACAGTCGAACAACGTCTCGCTCGTTGGTTGCTACAAGTCAGAAGTTTGATTCAATGTGATGAGCTACCCCTGACTCAGGAATTTCTCGCCAAAATGCTTGGAGTTCGTCGTGCTAGCGTAACTGTAACCGCACAGAATTTACAAAAAGCAGGTGCGATCGTTTATTCCCGTGGCAGTATTATAATTATAAATTTGCAGCTCCTCGAAGAGATTAGTTGCGAGTGTTACGAATTTCAAAGAGCAGATTTTTATCGCTTGTTTGGTTCTATGTTGCCAAAATAAAAGATTTTGAACTCGACTGGTATAGTTGAGAAAGAAAGCTCGAACTCTACCACAAGCGATCGCTAAGTTAAGAATGTTTCAGAAATCTATAACCAAAGATGGAATTAAGCTCCCAGCTAGATTTAACTACGTAAAATAAATTTCGGAGACTCGCTCGATATATAGCAATGCGTTAGCAGGTTAGGATACTAATCTAATAAAGAAGGAATCGGGAATCGAGAATGGGAGTAGAAAAAAGAAACTCTGAAAAATGTTCTAACGTTTGCTCGTACTTCTATGGTAAGCAATATGAGAACATCGGAATAATAAAATGAGCGAAAAGCAAGGGATGGATATTGAAGCAGCAATATTAAAGCTACGCGAGGCAGTACGCCCTTTTCCTAAAGCTGCCATGTTCGCTTTAGCCGAAGAGGGCTACACTTCTGTTTTCGAACAGTTAATCGCCTGCATTATTTCGATTCGCACCTATGATGAGGTCAGTTTACCAGTTTCGCGTCGTCTATTTGCCCTAGCTAATACTCCTACTCAAATAAGTCGTTTGAGTACGGATAAAATCGAAACTTTAATTGAGGCAAGCACTTACGCTAAGCGCAAAGCAGTACAGATCAAAGCTATCTCAGAACGAATAGTTAGGGAATACGATGGCGATTTACCCTGCAACCAGGAAGTAATGCTGAGTTTCAAAGGTGTCGGAGTCAAATGCGCTAACCTCACTTTAGGTATTGCCTGCGGAGAACCTCATATTAGTGTAGACGTTCACGTTCATCGAGTTACCAATCGTTGGGGCTATGTCCAAACTAAAACCCCAGAACAAACTACTGCTGTTTTGGAAACCAAACTTTCCTCAAAATATTGGATTGAGCTTAATAGTTTACTGGTTCCTTTTGGCAAACATATATGTACGGGTAAATTGCCTTACTGTTCTAGCTGTTGTTTGCGGGAAATGTGTCGACAGGTAGATGTAACCAAGCATAGATAAAATATATTGGGGTTACAACTTTTAGCACTAAACTGGGCGGATATTTCGAAGTGGTTTGGTATTAATAGAGTCTAGCATTGCTATGGATGATTATTTGCCCACAATCAGTCCTCTTCTTCCTGGAGAACTAGACTGTTTGATAAAATCTTGTAAATGTCGAACATGTTCGTTATCGGCTAATAAATCTAGTTGAGCGAGCGCCTTATCGAGAGGCAAACCATCGCGAAACAGTAGACGAAAAGCTTGTTTGAGTTGAGTGATTTGCCTCGAAGCGAATCCCCTGCGCTTTAATCCCACTAAGTTAAGCGATCGCACTCTAGCGGGATTGCCTTCAACCAACATATAGGGTGCTACATCGCGACTGATGCGGCTCATGCCGCCGATCATTGCCAGTCGCCCGATATGAACGAACTGATGAATGCCCAATACGCCACTAATGACCGCCATCGAATCGATCTTAACGTGACCCGCGATCGCCACACTGTTAGCAATAATCACTTCGTTAGCAATGGCGCAGTTGTGACCGACATGGGAATATGCCATAAACAAATTATCGTTACCGATAACTGTGGCTTCTCCTTCACCCGTAGCGCGATTGATGGTAACGTATTCGCGGATCCGGTTGCGATCGCCAATTTTAACGCCACTATTGGCACCTTGATATTTTAAGTCTTGAGGTTCTAAGCCGATAGCAGCCCCAGGAAAAATCTGATTATCCCTACCTATTTGAGTCAGTCCATCAATAACTACATGACTGCCAATTGTGGTATTCGCGCCTATTCTAACTTTTTCCCCAATGACAGCATAGGGAGCTACTCGAACTGTCGGAGCGAGTTCGGCATTGGGGTGAATGACGGCGGTATGATGAATTAAGGCACTCAAGATAATCTTCGTTTCTATTGACGGCTATCAATCAATTAGAGAAAATAGCATTTCTCCCTTAACGGCAAGTTCTCCTTCTACTTCTCCTTTCCCCTGCATTTTAGCAATGCGATTTTGCTTTAAAGATAACAGTTCTACGGTGAGGATCAATTGGTCGCCAGGAATGACTTGACGACGAAAACGCATCTTATCTATACCTGCATAAGCAAAAAATTTACCCGTCATTTCTGGCAATTGCACTAAAACGATGCCTCCTACCTGCGCCATTGCTTCTGCCATGAGAACACCTGGCATAATCGGACGGTTGGGAATATGCCCTGCAAAATAGGGTTCGTTGAAGGTAACGTTTTTAATTCCCACAGCTTTTTTTCCAGGTACGTACTCGATAATTCTATCTACCAGAGCGAAAGGGTAACGATGGGGAAGTAAGTTGTGAATTTCTTGGATATTAAGGGATTGTTGGGCTGTGTTGGCTTGGCTAACGGTTGACATGATGAATTATATAGATTTTAAAGGAATCGGATCCAAGATGAGAACTAGCGATCGCCGTTAGTAACTTCTGAGATTATTAGCCGCGAGCGCTATTTTTAAGTAAGGCTAGTTGGCTAGCAAGTCGAAGGTGTAATTTATGACTGGCTTTGTAGGCAATAAAATGAGCTTGAGGAAATTCTCCTAGCAAACTAATATCTCCTACTAAATCTAATAGTTTATGACGGGCTGGCTCATTCGTAAATCTTAACGGAGGATTTAGCCAACCATCTCGGCTGCAAACTAAGGCGTTTTCTAAGTTACCGCCTTTAATTAAATCTACTTGTCGTAGCTGTTCGATTTGTTCGGCAAAACCAAAAGTACGAGCAGGAGCAATTTCGGTATTAAAATTATTTTCTCTGGGACTCCAACTATGCCACTGATTGGCGATCGCTGGATAACCCTTAAAGTCAATACCGTATGTAAAACGAGTTTCGGGAGCTGGTAAAGCCGCCACGAAAGCATCGCCCTCTCTAATCCAAATCGGCTCTGTTAGAGTAATGGTTTGTGTCGGAGTAGCAGGAGCAATTGCCATCTCGGCGATCGCCTCAGACCAAATTTTTGCCGAACCGTCTAATAGGGGTAATTCTGCACCGTCGATTTCGATTCTGGCATCGGCAATGTAGTTGGCTCCCAAAGCTGCCATCAAATGCTCTACAGTTCTCACTTTTGCCCCAGCCACGGCTAACTCCGTTGAAAGGGTAGTTTGACTGACTGCGGCGACTGTAGCTGGAATTATGGGTCGCTCGGGCAGATCGACTCGTACGAAATAACGACCCCTGGCGCGATCGCCAAACTCAATTTTTACTCTAGTAGTAACACCAGAGTGCAGTCCCACTCCTGAAAGTTCCACGGTATTTTTTAGCTGCTCACTCATGGCGATCGCTCTATCACCTCTGCTCACTTTAAAATTTCTCTCCGATACCAAACTGAATCTCATTGTCTCCTTCATCATTAATCGCGTAATCGATCCGAATTGGACCTAATGGAGACTGAATTCGAACCCCAATACCATAGCCATAACCACTTCCAGGTAAACCTCTAATTATGGACGGTTCTCCGGGAACATTATCATCGGTACCCAACACGGTACCGTAATCGAAAAAGAGCGCACCACCGACAATGCGGAAAATGGGAAAACGATACTCCGCCGTTGCCTGAGCGTAACTGCGACCACTGCCTAATTCACCATCACCATAACCCCGCACCGAGTTACTACCACCTAAAACAAAGGCTTCATAAGGAGGTAAATCGCCGAGCACCGTTCCCGCTTGAACGTTAAACGCCAGAGTTTCGGGACCGTCAATAAAATTAATCAAGTTGATGGGAAAATAACGACTATAGTTAGCTCGAAGCCGATTGTAAAGAATACTTCCCGAACCAATTGGCACGGTTTGCTCTACTCCCAAGCGTAATAAAGAACCGCTTGTCGGTTGCAAAGCATTGTTGCGAAAATCGCGAGTCGCCCCAAAGCGAAAAATAAATAAATCATCTTCTCCACTATCGCTAAAGGCAAGATTAATACTGGGATTATCACCCTCTCCTACAGACCTGGGAGTTATATCGCCATCATCATTTTTGATCGCAACGTGTTGATATTGAAAACCAGTTGATAGAGTCCATTCCCGACGAGCAAAAGGATCGCGAGGATAGGGTCGAGAAAAACTAATCCCACCGCCAGTACGAACTACACGAGGACTATCACCATCAAAATCGTCATCATCAAAAAAATCGTCCACATCTTCATCAAGATCGTCACCTTGAGGAACTTCAATATCGTTATTATCACCATCAAAAACTAGCGATATGGAACGACGACGGAAAGCATTAACCGTGTAGGAGGTACGTGCCGGATCCCCAGCAATCCAGGGATCGGTAAAATTGACATCGAATAACAGTTCTCGTTCTCCGACTTGAATTTCCGTACCTAAGGTCTGATTGTTACCACCTAAATTCTGTTGTTGAAAACTAACCGTACCGAATAGACCACTAGAAGAGCTAATCCCCGCTCCTGCAGCTATCGAACCGCTACTACTTTCGACGACCTCGACGTTAACGACAACTTTACTAGGGTCTTCTCCAGGACTAAAAGAAAAACGGGCATCTTCAAAAATTCCCAAGCCAAAGACTCGCTGCAAGTCCCTTTGGGCAGTTTCTCGCTGAAAGACATCTCCAGGCTCTAACTCGATCTCTCTAGTAACGATAAAATCGCGGGTATTTCCTTCTACGGGTTCGTCCTCTTCATCCAAAAAGCGCACATTAATGTCTTCAATTATACCTTCGGCAGCTACTAAGGTAACTTCTCCATCGGGGCTAACTTCTGGAGAGCCAACGATTTGTGCTAGCTCGTAACCCTGTTCGCTATACCATTCGTTTAGTTGAATAATGCCCTGTTGTAATTCCTGAAGATTGAGGATTTGACCGTAGTTACTTTGGAAAATTTCGTCAACTACTTCTGGAGGCAAAACTCTAGTTTCTGCATCACGGGGGAGAGTTTCTAGAGATACGTCTCTCAAAATTGGATTTGGTTGTACTTCGTATGTAATTCGTACGCCTAGGGGAGTATCTTCGGGAGTTACCTCCACGTTTTGGAAAAAGCCCGTAGCGTAAACCGCATTGACATCTTCTTGTAATTGAGAACGAGTGGTAGTTCTGCCGGGTTCGGTAGCGATAGTTTCGTAAACAATGTCTTCTAGTTCTTCATCAGCACCTTCTACGTTCACTTCGGCTACTAAAACGCGAGGTTCTGAGGTCGATTCGGGTTGAGGGGGAGTCTCGGGTTGGGGTTGCTCCGGCGCGGGTGGAGAAAAATCGGGAACGTCGTCGCTATCCTCAGGGATTTCTGGCGCTGTCTCCGTTTCTGTCTCCGTTTCTGGTGGAAGAGTGGGTTGCGGTATCGGATCCCCAACGTCGTCGCTATCCTCAGGGATTTCTAGCGGTGTCTCGGTTTCTGTTTCTGTTTCTGGTGGAAGAGTGGGTTGGGGTGGTGGAACTGGTGGAAATTCCTCCTGAGCGGTTATGGTTCCACCCAGAACCGAATTGGGTTTTGGGTCGCTCGGCGATCGCTTTTGCCGATTCAAAGCTAGTTGCGATGATGCCTCTGGCTCGAACTGTTTTGAATCGAGCGGTAGATTTTTTGGTTCTGGGGTTAGCTCATCGCCTATTTGTTGTTTATTCTCTGCTTTGACTGGCAGAGATAAGCCAAGAGTTAACCAAGTTGCCAATGCAGTGATCGCAGTTGACCAGAGATAGAGGTTTTTTTGTTTTTCTAGCACGTCCACACACCCAGTAAAGCGATCGATAATATAACAGTTTTTGTTTTAGTTTTTACAAATTCACTCGCTACTTTTTTATTTAGTAACTCAAGAATCACTAACTAAAAATACCGTACGCTTGAATTTGACTGGTTAGATGTGTGGATGTTCCCAGCTATGATAGCTGTGCTCGGGGTTTGACGAAGTAAACGCCAGGCTCGCCAAGACAGGCGGGGTAGCGTTAGTTAACTATCTACAATCTGTGATAAGATGCGCTGCTGCACCTGTTGATATGCCGACTCGACTCCGCCTAAGTCCCGACGAAAACGATCTTTATCCATTACTCTAGCTTCGGGGTCTGTTTCTCCTGCATCCCAAAGCCGACAGGTATCGGGACTAATTTCATCGGCTAAGATTATTTGCTGTTGCGAGTCTTTGCCAAATTCAAGTTTAAAATCTACCAGGGTGATTTTACATTTAGTAAAGAATTCTTGAAGATGCTGATTAATTTTTAAAGCCAATTGTTCGATCGCGGCTAATTCCCTATCGCTAATAATTGCTAAAATTTTGAGGCGATCGCGAGTTAATAGGGGATCTCCTAACTCATCATTTTTCAAATAGTACTCTACCAAGGGAAAAGGTAAAATTTTTCCTTCTGGCAATCCAGTTTGGCGACAGAGACTTCCTGCAGCGATATTTCTCACCACTACTTCTAAAGGAATAATTTTTACTGACTTGACTCTCATACGATCGCGCTTCGGACAATCGATGTAGTGAGTGGCTATACCCGCTTTTTCTAATAACTTAAATAGAGCTTGGGCGATGGTACAGTTAATCTCACCTTTTCCTCGAATTTGTCCTCGCTTTTGGGCGTTAAAAGCCGTAGCGTCATCTTTATAAACAGTCAACACCACCTCAGGATCTTCTGTTAAATAAAGAATTTTAGCTTTTCCTTCATATAGTTTCTCTTGATGCACCATGATTAATTGAGTCAAGTTATCGATTTATTTATGGTCGCTCGAGATCTGGTAGATGAGTACGAACGGTATACTATAGCAGTCGTGTTTCACTGGAAAAAAGCGATCGCTAACTAGCAATAAGTTGTTAATTTCATTTTATGGGGAATTGCTATTTAGCTAACTAGATAATCGATCGCCAGTGTGGTTATTCTAATCCACAAAAAAATACCAAAGGAATCATTGCTCCTCTGGGTTACAGTAATGTCTTAAATGTCAAATATTTAATTTCTCAGAGCGAAGCCTCACTCAGAGAGAACGCCTACTGGCTAAAACCGTTCTACACTACCCAAGAATACGGGTTCTACTCGAATCGCTAAAACACTAGCAGGGCGAATTACCATATATTCTCCCTGAATGTTTTTAATGGGAACATTAACGAATTCTGAAGAATCTGATTTTGCCATCAACTCATTACTGTACCACTTTTGAAATTCCTGTACGCTGCCAAATCTAACCTCTTCTTTATGACCGCCAGAAATTAGGAAGTGAATGGCATATTCGTCGGGTTTTCTAACCATAGATTATCAGAAGCTTTAGAGAAACTACCAGCTTATTGTTCCCTGAAAGCCTCAATCGATATCAAATGAATCGATTAATTTATCATGTTAGGAGATAAGTTTTATTCTTCCGAATCATTATTGGTTTTACTCGGCGAAGAATCATAGAGTGCGTCAAGTTTTTGCCGCGCATCTTCTACAGATACAGAACGCATCACCAATAAAGGTTCTTCGATAACTTTACCCCGTTCGTCTAATAACTCTGGATGAATTTGGCGAAGAGAACTGTGTTGTTGGTCTTCAAAAGAGTTTCTTTTAAATCTCGAAGTTGGAGAATTACCGGGATGAACTTTCGAAGCATTCATACTAATGGTAATTAAACTGCGAATCAAATTACTAACCGCAAGCAGGGCGATAAAAGTAAAAGCCAGAATGTAAAGTAAATGTAACATAGAGTTGTTTCTCAATTTAACTAGTCTATTTTGATTCGATCGTCCGATCGTCAAACAAATCTCATTTATATCTATAGTTAAGAATCGGAAAGCTGTTCATCCGGTTTCATTTCTCGCCTTTTCTTGGCTAAGCCCCAGCACTCAACTACTAGCTGATGCCATGGAGGAAGCATATTTGAATCGATTCCCGCTTCTCCATTAGTCGCTTTAAACAGGATTTGAGCCGTACCGACTTCTTGCTGGCTTCGTGCGATTCTTCTTAAAAATTGAGCTTGTTCTTCGACCGACAAAAAAGCTAGACGTTCTGATTCTAATAAGGATCGCGATCGCCCGAACCAATACTGAAAATCTTCTAAAAGCGGCTCTAAGACCGATTTCAGCAATTCTTTTTCCGTAGGTTGTTCTGAAGGCATAAATTTAAAAATAACTTATTATCTCACTATTTATCTTAGCGTTTTTGACAAAACTTAATGATTGTATTTAAAATTTATCACGATCGAATAAAAGTGTATTATTGCCCTTAAAAATAAATGGCAATAACTTATAAATATACTACTAGGAATAGAGTCCAGTTATTGAGATTTGATTAATTTAACTACTGTTGGCGCTCTAATAGTACGACCTGCTCCAAGCTTCAGTAGATGATGCCTAGCAGCAAACAGATTTTGAAGTGGGGTAGCAATGAATCGATTAAAAGTTGAGATGGTTGAAGGTAAAAGGTAGATTAGATAAAATTTTAACTCTCTTCTTCCCCTCCAAGTCTCTCGAGCGAAGCACGATTGGCATGAGCGATATCCTTAGCTAGATTTGATGACAATTGCGCTGCACGACACAGTCGCCAAATACATTAGGACTTATCGAATGGGACTCGAAGCAGTCTCCGTAGTCAATATAGTCCCATATAGTCACAAAACATTCCTACCATCGATAGAATAAAACAAGTTTACTGGCATCCTCGAACTGCTTATGACCACTGCAGAAAAAGAATTGAAAGCAAAACTAGAACCAATTAAATTACCTCGCACTAGCGAATCGAAATCTCTCCAAAAAATCCGTCACACCACATCACATATTATGGCGATGGCAGTGCAAAAGCTGTTTCCCAAAGCCCAAGTAACTATAGGACCTTGGACGGAAAATGGCTTTTACTATGATTTCGACAATCCCGAACCGTTTACGGACAAGGATTTAAAGAAAATCAAAAAAGAAATGATTAAAATTATTAATCGTAAGCTGCCAGTAGTGCGGGAAGAAGTCAGCCGCGAAGAAGCTAAAAGTCGTATTGAAGACTTAGGAGAACCCTATAAATTAGAAATATTGGCAGACATTAAAGAACCGATTACCATCTATCACTTAGGAGACCAGTGGTGGGATTTGTGTGCCGGACCTCATGTAGAAACTACTGCCGAAATCGACCCAAAGGCGATCGAATTAGAAAGCGTTGCAGGGGCATACTGGCGGGGGGATGAACATAACGCCCAATTACAGAGAATTTACGGTACTGCTTGGGAAACCCCCGAACAATTAGCAGAATACAAGCGTCGCAAACAAGAAGCATTAAAAAGAGATCATCGCAAGCTGGGTAAAGAATTAGGACTGTTTATCTTTGCCGATCCGGTGGGACCTGGTTTACCGTTGTGGACTCCTAAGGGAACGATTTTGCGATCGCAGCTAGAAGACTTTCTCAAACAGGAACAACTCAAACGGGGTTATCTACCCGTGGTTACTCCTCACCTGGCTAAAGTCGATCTGTTTAAAATTTCCGGACACTGGCAAAATTATCAAGAAGATATGTTCCCGTTGATGGCAGAAGACGAACGCTCTGCTGCTGCCGAACAGGGGTTCGTACTCAAACCGATGAACTGTCCGTTTCACATTCAAATATATAAGAGCGAGTTGCGTTCTTATCGAGAGTTGCCCCTGAGACTGGCAGAATTTGGTACTGTCTATCGTTACGAACAGTCGGGAGAGTTAGGGGGCTTGACTAGAGTTCGAGGCTTTACCGTAGATGATTCTCACTTATTCGTCACCCCAGAACAGCTCGATGAAGAGTTTTTAAAAGTAGTAGATTTGATTTTAGCTGTATTTAAGAGCTTACAGCTAACCAACTTTAAAGCCCGTTTGAGTTTTCACGACCCAGAATCCGATAAGTATATTGGTTCTGACGAAGCTTGGCAAAAGGCTGAAAATGCTATTCGTCGTGCCGTGGAAAAACTGGGCATGGAACATTTTGAAGCCACTGGCGAAGCAGCATTTTATGGACCGAAACTCGACTTTATTTTTGAAGATGCCCTCGAACGGGAATGGCAGTTGGGTACGGTACAGGTAGACTATAATTTGCCCGAACGCTTTGAATTAGAGTATGTTGCTGAAGACGGTTCGCGCCAGCGTCCGATTATGATTCATCGCGCTCCTTTTGGTTCTTTAGAGAGACTGATTGGCATTTTAATCGAAGAATATGCCGGCGATTTTCCTCTCTGGTTGACACCAATCCAGGTGCGTCTGTTGCCCATAAGTCATGCCCATGTTGATTTCGCCAATCGAGTAGTTACTAAAATGCTGGCGGTAGGGATTCGCGCCGAAGTCGATAGTAGCGGCGAACGACTGGGTAAAATGATTCGCAACGCTGAGAAGCAAAAAATTCCCGTAATGTCGGTGGTGGGAGATAAAGAGATCGAGAGCAATACTTTGAGCATTCGTACCCGTGCTTCAGGAGAATTAGGCGCGCTCGCCGTAGACGAAGTTATTGCCAAGCTAACTGAGGTGATCGCATCTCATACTAATTTTTAGCGATTAACTCAGAGAGAGCGGATAAGTTATTTTAGGAGCGATCGCGCCGAGATCGGTAGGTGTTTTAGCGGTCGCCTTTATTTAAAGGTTTATCTAGACGGTTATTTTAGTATTATGACAAGTAAAAATACTCTCAATACTTCTCGGTTAAGCCATCACGATCGATTGGTTGCGTCTGGAAAAAGGGAAAAAGACAAAAGGAAAAGATAGAGCTGACAACTTGCGTAGACTTTTTTCCTTTCACCTTTAACCCTACCCTTCCCGTAACATCAACAGCTAACTGGCATTCGTTAAACGAGAAGTATTGCATACTCTACTTGCTTTCAACTTAAGTCTTCTTTCAGTTTGACTGTCATTGTGATTAATTATTTCTACTCTTTTTCAGTTTTTCTTCCAAAATGAGATGCTCTCCCAATTTTCGATCGCCACCATCAATTCGTCGGTTATCGAGGCATTCAACGGGAGATTACCACCGAACACAATCTTTCTAAACAAATTACCTATCAGGCAGCTTACGATTCGCTGACGGGATCGATCGTCGCCAATTTGATGAAAAACTCCAAGAAGCAGTCAAGCAGGTGCGAAAAGATGGCACGGACAAAGTATTGTGTTATTTAGACCTCGATCGGTTCAAAATTGTCAACGATACGGCAGTACACCTAGTCGGCGATCGCCTGCTAGCAGAATTAGCCCAAATCTTCGGTAGCACGATCGCTCAAGGAGATATTTTAGGAAGATTGGGAGGGGACGAGTTTGGATTGATTCTCGAAGACTGTACTCTCGAGCGAGCCAAATATTAATTGAATCCGTTAAAATTGCTCCCACAGTTGGCTGGTAAAAATTCCCAGTTCAAAGATTTGATTTGGCTGCTTCTGTTGGATAGCAATCATTTGCCAATCTCTTATCGTTGATAAGATCGTCATGTAGGCTTTTTCAGCCCAAAAAAATTAATTATTATCGTATGTCTATTCAGGAACAAAAAATCGAATTTTCAGAAGACACGCAAGAGGGAAGTTTGACCGAAGAGTGGAATTTTAGACGACTTTGGAATATGAACCTCGGCTTTTTAGGAATCCAATTTGCTTGGGGACTACAAATGGCAAATATGAGTGCCATTTTCGAACACTTAGGAGCAGATGCCCATCAAATTCCCATTCTTTGGCTTGCTGCTCCTCTAACGGGTTTAGTGATTCAGCCAATTATTGGCAATCTCAGCGACTATACCTGGACGCCCTTAGGCAGAAGAAGACCTTATTTTTTAATGGGAGCAATTTTAGGCTTTATCGGTCTGATTTTCATGCCCCATAGCTCTTCTCTCTGGATAGCTGCAGGATTGCTCTGGATTTTAGATACCAGTGCCAATGTGAGCATGGTTCCCTTTCGAGCTTTTATTGGTGACTTACTGCCCAACGAACAACGCACCCGCGGATTTGCCATGCAGAGCGTAATGGTGGGCATTGGTGCTGTCACGGCATCGGTTCTACCTTGGTCGCTCAATCATTTTTTCGGGGTTGCAAACGCTAGCAGTACAGTTCGCCAGATCCCTCTAACCGTAGAAATTTCGTTTTACGTCGGCGGAATTTTATTTTTGGGAACGGTAGTCTGGACAGTAATAACTACCCCAGAAAAACCTCCTAAAAACTTGCAAAATTTTGAAAAACTGCAGCAAAAACGCGGCGGCATCGGTAGCAGTATTCGCGAAACTTGGCATACCGTACAGCATTTACCCACCACGATGCAGCAGTTGTCAAGAGTGCAATTTTTTACCTGGTTGGGTATTTTTTGCTTTTTTCTTTATTTTCCCCCTGCCGTGGCTCGCAATATTTTTGGTGCTACTAGCCAAAACTCAGTGCTCTATAGCGATGGTATCGAATGGGCTGGACTGTGTTTTGCAGTTTACAATGCTGTCTGTGTGGCATTTTCTTTTATCTTGCCTTACTTAGGTAAATGGCTCGGTCGCCAGAAAACTCACGCTCTCTGTTTGCTTTGTGGCGGTCTGAGTGCGATTTTACTATTGCGAATTGAAAATAAGTATTTATTGTTCGTCGCGATGATCGGTTTGGGTATTGCTTGGGCGAGTGCGATGACTATGCCTTACGCTATGCTGACCGGAGCCATTCCCCCGGAGCGCCGCGGAATTTATCAAGGTATTTTTAACTTTTTTATCGTTTTGCCAGAAATTGCTGTTTCCTTAGGTTTTGGCTGGATCATGACTAACTTGCTTCATGAAGACCGCTTACTTGCCGTAGTCGTGGGTGGAGTGTGTATGATCGTTGCTGCTGGTTTGACCCTATTCGTCAAATCTAGTACCTCCGTAGCAGAAGTAGAAACTACTGAGGAAAGCCCAGAGACGGAGAAAACACTAGAGCCAGATACCAAAACGCAAACGACCTAAGCGCAACCTCAGAGAAAAATTTATGTTTAATCGAGTTTATCAAATAGTAGGTCGCCCCAAGACCCAAGCTAGCCAGATCTTCGAGCGTTTTACTTTGCCTGCTTTAACTGTCGGTCAAACCCTCGTAGCGCAGTTATTACTATTGGCAGCTACAGTTTTAAGCTATAGTGTGGTTGCCATGGCGATCGCTAATTCCCTATTTATCAGTAACGTAGGAGCGGGAAACCTACCTCTAGCTTTTATCTCGATTGGATTATTTTCCATACCAGCTTATGGAATTTTTTCTCTGGCGATCGATCGCTATAGTCGTCCGCTGCTATTTCGCTATGCTTTGTTGGGTTTTGCCACAATTTCTCTTAGCTTGTGGTTTTTGTTAACTTTAAATGCTACTTGGATTTACTATATCCTGCTAATTTTTATCTTTTTTCAATGGGATTTTCATAATAATATTCTCTATCCTAGTCTGCTAACGGATTACTTTACTACTTTAGAATACAAGCGATATGCTCCTTTTATCGGCATCGCACAGGCAGCAGGAACCCTAATCGGTGGTGGTTTGACGATTTTGCTGTCTCGCTATTTGACGACGAAGGACTTGCTGTTGCCTTTACTCTTACTTTTGGCGATCGCTTTCGGACAATTACTCTATCTAGAAAGTTCTCAACGCCAGGTCGATGTAGTTAGAGAGCAAAAAACCGCAGGACTAATCGAGTCTCTAAAAACATTTCCGGATTTAGTCAAAGGCTATCCCCTAGTACTTTTGTTAGCCAGCAGTAGCTTTCTACTGGTAATTATTTATGTCAGTTCGGAATTTCTCTGGCTGAATATTTACGGTCAAAACTTTGACGAACGAGCTTTAACGGGTTTTTTGGGACTAATGCGAATTGTCATTAGTTCGATCCAGGTAGCAGTTCTTTACGGCGTTACTCGTCCCCTACTGCACTGGTTGGGAGTAGCGCGGCTTAATGCCGTTTATCCTCTGACTACTTTACTCAGCTTTTTAGGACTACTACTCAATTTCAATTTACCTGCTGCTATTAGTCTTCATGTCAATGGTGATGCTCTATATAAGGCGATTAATCTCCCCGTTCACCAACTTAACTACAATGCTATTCCTCAAGAATTTATCGGTAGAGTTCGAGCTGTAAGCGATGGCATTGTTTACTCTATCGGTTTGACTCTAGCAGGAATTGTCTTGTGGTTCGCCCATCTCTATCTCGATTTGGTGCAAATTACCTGGCTGGCGGCTAGCCTGACTATCCTGCTGTTGTTGATAAGGTTGCCGATGGGCAAATTTTATGCTCAAAGTTTGGAGAAAATCATTCGCTCTGACAGCATTAATTTAGATGATTTTGGCGAAGAGGGAATTCAGTTACCGCCTCAATCTGCCAGCACCATTGGCGAGTTTCTCAGCAGTGGCGATCGCTACTTACAAATTAAAGGCTTAGAGCTAGTTCCAAGTTTGGGGCATCCCAGTCAATTTTCGAGCGAAATTTTCGCACTACTACCCAATGCCGATGCTCAACTGCGTCAAACAGTACTAAAGTTATTTCTCAATAGCGAGCCGTCCTTACAAGAGTGGGAAGAGCTCTTAACCAGAGATGCGGAAGCGCAGGTAAGAGCCATGGCTTTAGAAATCCTAATTGTCAATTGCTACCCTTTTTCAGAGCAGCAACTGCTCGAGTTACTTGCCGACGAGCATTTAGAAATTAGGGTGTTAGCAGCAGTAGCGGCAATTGCTAACGACAATGAGAATTCCCCAATTGCCAGTGCGTCAGAAACGGTTTGGCAATTAGAATTAGACAGAACGGCAGTTAAAGCTGTTATTAGAGTTATCGCCCATCGAGGCGATCGCGATTTGATTCCTCTACTGCGAGGAATTCTCGAACGAGCCGATAGCGAAACCAAACAAGAAGCCTTAGAAGCTCTAACTCAACTGGCTCTTCCAGGAGAAATAGAATTAGCCAGACTAGCGGTAGCCGAACTCCAACATCCCGAACCTCTAGTTCGAGTTGCAGCATATAAACTACTCCAGGTTACTCGTTGTGGAGCGATGCTGTCCTATCTCAAGCAGGGTTTGGCAGATAGGGAACCAAGAGTCAGACAACAAGCCGCACTTACTCTGGCGGTATACGGTCAATCGGGACTGGCTTTGGCAACCGAAAGTCTAGCCTCAACCAATCCCGAAGTAGTCAGTGCCACGATCGCCGCAATCGGTAGGATTCGCACCAAACAAGCCAGCGATATTTTGTTCCAACATCTAGCTCCCGAATTCGAGCAGCTTTCTCTGACTCGTAAGTGGCAACAACAGATTCCCCAACAGGATCTTAACTGGCGGTTGTTAGCTGTGGCGATCGCCGACTATCACCAGCGTCTGATTCAGAAAGTACTGTATATTTTGTCCTGTTTGGGATACTCGCGAACGGTTAATATCGTTAACCGGATCTTGGCGACTACCGATACTAAAAAAGTAGCCAACGCCATTGAAGTTTTAGCTTCGCTCGGCGAACGTCGTTTTATCGCTCCCTTAATTCCCATTCTCGAATCCAAACCATCGTCCAATTCAGTTTATCCCACTCATCAATGGTTGAGAACTAAAGGCTACAAAATCTTACTAGAAGCACTAGAATCAAAAGATAGATGGATTAGAACTGGTGCCTTAATCCCTCTGGCAACAATTCCCTCGGCACTTATTGGGGATCGCGATCCCGTAGTCCGGTTGGTTGCTAGAGAAATTTTTTTCACTCATCAACACCAGTTATCCCATTCTCAAGTAGCGATCGCACCTTTGAACGGCGAACTTCATTTAATCCCGTCTCCTGCTACTCAATATCCAGATAGAGAGACTCCGCCCTGTGACGATCTAGCTGCCTCTAACTCAGTCAATTTACTGCCTCCTAGCAATACTTCTATGAACAGACTACTATTGCTTAAAAATGTCGCTCTGTTTAAGAACCTCTCTTTAGACGAACTATTTTTAATCGACAAAGCACTAGAAACGGAGCGAGTTTTAGCCGGCGAAACTATATACACCGAAGGAAGCTGGGGTTCTCACCTCTATATTATTGCCGACGGTAGAGTTCGGCTCGTCAAACAGGTTGATGGCAAACAACAAGAGCTCGAGCGCTTAGCTGCCGAAGAGTACTTCGGCGAAATTGCTCTGTTTGATGATGCTCCTCGCTGGAACGGCGCGATCGCTCTGACTAACTGTACCCTTCTCAAACTAGAGAAGAAACGGTTTATTAGTTTAATTTCGCAACGTCCCCACATTATCCTAGAAATTTGCCGTTTCTTGAGTAAGAGAGTCCGAGAAACTGATAAATATCTTTCCTCGACTCCCACAAGCGCCCCTGAGTTACAGCCAGAAGCATCTGTGGAATAAGAGCGTACTCTGATACTTTTCCTATTCTTGACTCGCGATTGCTTCGAGGTAAGCTCGCCAGGCTGCCTCTGCTTCTGGTAGAGAGGTAGCATTTTTTTGTAACAAAATTACGCCGTTATTAAAGCCGATGATGCCGTATTCCTGACGAGCAGTCAGCGTGTCAAATAAAACGATCGAATCTTGAAGTCTGTGGCGATCGTCTTCAAAGGCATTTTGATAGCGTTGCAGCCGCCAGAGGTCGGCGATAATATAGTCTACGCGCTCTATTTCTTGGCGATCGTTTTTTATTTCTAGTCCGGTCAACCGAATGACTTCTCTTCTACTAGCAAGATGGGGAATTAAATAGGTAGTAGCCGAAACGCTGGCATCGTCAGGTATTTTAGCTAAAAGCGAGCGAATTTGCGGCACTCTCGCCCATTGTTCCGGAGCACAAACATATACCCAGGGTCGGATCGAGTCGGGAATCGAGAAGTAAAGGGTACGACTGGGGTTAGAAGTAATGGTGAAAAATAAAGACAGAATGATGCAGATAATCCAAAAACGACGAAATCCGCCTCTAAGCCGACGCGGTTGGCAACTAGCCACAGGTTTGTCGAGGTTGCCAAATCCCTGTCCTGCCCACCACAAAATTGCCCCATAAAACAACCCGGGGGTAACACTCATGGCGTAACGCAGAGAAATAGCCAACACCGATTCTCCTTTACCCAAAAGTAGCTTCAGTAGGGGAAAAGAAGCGATCGCCCATGAAGCAGGGGCTACTGCGGGTACAAAAGCTAGAGGTAACCACTGTCCCAGTAAATATTTAACCGTACCGAAAAACGGGGTAAATAACTCGACTAGCAACAATCCTGGGTTGCGGATCATGTTAACCATAATTTCTATGGTCGAAGCTTCATCGCCCTCGGCATACTGCCCGAATCTTTCCAACATAAATCGTTTGGCAATATCGTCGGAAAATAAGGGCATGACTAAATTGGTCAGAACGATAATGTAAATCACGCTCAAACTACAAACAGCCAAACCCAGACGAGGATAGCGACGACTGAGAATTAGATACACCCCTACCCCAAATAAAGTAATGCCGCTGTCTTCACGAACTGCCAAGATACAGATTAGTAAAATGCCAAATAGCCACCACCAGCGTTTTTCCATTGCTAGGAGCAACCCAAAGATAAATAGCGGAATTTGAGAAATATCGTGAAAATTAGCCAGAGTCGGTCCTAAAACGGCATTGGCACAGTAAAAGCTAATGACAATTAAAAGAGCGATCGCCGGCTGTAAATAAACTCTTGCTAAGGCATACAAGACTAAACCTGCAGCTGTGACAAAAGTTACCTGCAAGACGGTTAGGGTGGCTGGATGGGGAAACAGATAATAAATTGGCAACCACAACAGCAAAGCAGGAGTAAAATGCTGTCCGAGACGATGATAATCGACGGCAGGAACTTCACCGCTATGAACTACATTAGTCGAGAGTTGAGAAGAAAGACTGCTTTGAAAGAAATTACCATGAATGCCATTCCAAAAAACCTGATTGAAGATCCCTTGGTCGTAAGAAGAATAAAAAGTAAAGTGGCGATGGAGAGTCAAAAATAACGTAGTGAGAAAAAAAGCGATCGCTGCAACCGTAACGGCTTTAATTCCCTGCTTGTCACCCAATTTAAACAGCATCATGTTTTTTCAAAGACTGGCGATCGAGTTGGCACCTATATTAGCAACTAAAGTGGCTTGAAAAACATCGGCAATAATTTCGTGTCCTTGGGTTGTAGGGTGAACTTCATCCCAAAACAGAAACTGTTCGGGATTTGCCGCCGTAGAGTTACCGAGAAGGGGATCGCTAATATTGGTAAAACCAAATTCCTCTGGATTTACCTCAATTCGCTCTGTTAGGTTAAAAAGATCCAATTCAATGATATCGAGGTCTAATTTATGCTCGAGATTGGATATAGTTCCTGCTAATGCGTGATTGTAAGCTATAGTAGCCTCAGTTGCTAAAAATCCTACACCAGCACTGTTGGTAAGAGGTAGCAATCCTAAATCTGGCAAGTTGGGGACGACAATTGTCTCGGCACCTATACCGCTTAAAGTTGTAACTGCAGTAGCGATGTTACCTACTGCTTCAGATATTACCTCTACCGGATTTTCAGCTTCCTCGAAAACGCCAAAAAAATCATTGCCTCCCGCCCAAACTACAAAAGCGTCATCAGCAGTAATATCCGCCGGATCTGTTTCATCAACAAAGTTTTCGATCTGGTCGAGAACGCCAGGTAAATCTACATTAAAATCAACTTCACTGTTGTTATCACGCCCTGTTTGGGCACCCCCCACAGCCAAGCTACGAACTTCAACTTCGGCAGGATCGAAGCGAGAATTGAGAATATCGGCCCAAATTGGACCATTGGAAAACCTACCTTTAAAGTAAGGGGGACTAGGTGGATATATTCCATTTAGTAAATCGTATAAATTTCCTGAATTATCAGCAATATCGGTATCGGAGTAACTATCGCCAAAAATAACAAGTCGCTCGATATCCGGTATCGGTAGGACAAAGTCTGCTTTACTAAATTGCTCGATTTTGGAGTTGCCTATATCTAATAAAGCTTCGTCGGTCTTAGTATTTCTAATTAAAACGTTATTCTTATCCTGAATAATAGAGAGATCGAAATAGGTCAAGCCGCCTTTTAGTCCAATTTTGTCCTTTCCAGCCTGAAAATCTTTGACGGTATCGAGAGTAGAACCTGGAGCGATCGCAAAAATATCTTCACCTCTTCCCCCGATGAGCGAATCTCGACCTTCGCCTCCCTCTAACCAATCGTCTCCCTCGCCACCAATTAATTTGTCATTCCCACGATAGCCGAAGAGAGTATCGTCTCCCCTTCCCCCGATGAGCCGCTCTCGACCCTCGCCTCCCTTTAACCAATCGTCTCCCCTACCGCCCACAATCGGTTTCTCACTTTTTGTCCCGGTGAGATTATCATTTTGGTTGACTATATTATTAAATATAAAATCCAATTGACTGATAAATCTTCGACCGAAGCAACCCAATAAACATTCTACAGGATCTAATTCTATTAAATATTCTGTTAGATCGGCATGAAAATTCAGTTCCGCTAAATTCATAAAAGCTTATGTTATTTAAAAAGTCGAGGAAGGAGCTTCAAATTCTCCCGTTAGTACGTACTCCAATCTGAGTTTCAACCAAGTAATAAATTGAGAGTTAGTGGAAATAACCGCTGCGGCAGGTTGGGGAACCTTAGATTTAATTTCGGCAAATTCATCGGTTTCTAGAAACGCGGGCTGTTCGACCAACCAAAAATCGATTTCTTTATTTTGCTCTTGGTAGTTACGCTTTCTCTCTTCGATAACTTCGTTTAAAGGCTCTTCTTCCAACAAAAACTTTTGGCTGGCTAAAACGTAATAGTAAGTTGTCATAAATTATACCGACGAAAATAACAGCTCTTTTGAGGGTTAATAACTAGCTAGTTAGACCACAGATTTTAAATGGTCTTTATCTAGGAAATGCACTTGATTTAATCGCTGGCAAACTTTAAGTTTATCCAAAATGCTAACTAAATATACTACCATTCCTTGGTAAGAGAACTGCTCTCAGCGTAGATGAGATCTACCCAGTCAAACCCAGCTCGGAGCGATCGCTATTAAAAATTAAAACTAGCTAAGACTGCCGTTCGTAATCCCTTAAGTATATTTAATATTTATTGTCGATAAAAGCAGACAATTATACCGAAACTAAGGTTACTATCGGTGAAGAAACCCAAAAAATCGCACAATTCGGTGCGAATGCCAGATTAGAGCTCGGTGGTTTGTTTTTAACCACTAGGGCAGAGAGTTTGGCGTTCGAAGACGGCACGGTATTTAGTGCCCTCGAGCCTGAAAATCCTTTACTCACCGTCAGCGTTCCTTGTTCTATATACTGCCGCAACAGAATTTAGCGATGACGCGACTAGCGAGGAAGCTAACTCCAAGACAGACCCAAGCCGAGGCAAAATTTGAGGTATTAATAGAAGCGTTCGACAAAACAAACAGCGGAGAACAAACAAAGATGACTGCAAATAAATTCAAACGTGCTGTCGGTACTTTTCCTACTCATTCTAGAGCCGAGAAAGCTTTAATCGAATTGCGAGATGCTGGATTTAATATGGATCGAGTTTCGGCGATCGCCAAAACTGCTGAAGGTGAGGCAGCAAATGGAGAAGTGGAATTAAAATCAGTTGGCGATCGTGCTAAAGGTGGTGCTGGTTTGGGGGCAAGCATGGGAGCGGCAACTGGTGGTTTTTTAGGTATAATTGGCAGCTTGAGTATTTTGGCTATTCCAGGTGTCGGACCTGCAGTAGAAGCAGGAGTAATATTAGGCAATGCTTTATTAGGTAGCGGTATTGGTGCGACTGGAGGAGGGTTAGTTGGCGCTCTAATTGGCTGGGGTATTCCCGAAGAAGAAGCTAAACATTATCAAGAGCTTTTATCTCAAGGTAGCTATGTCATTGTAGTAGAGGGTACGGAAGCCGAAGTTAATGGAGCTGAAGCGATTCTTAAAAATCGGCAGATTAGTAATTGGGCGGTCTATGACGCTACTAACATAACTCCCAGAGAATTCTAGGTTATTTTAGGTAGCTTAAACCCTTGAAGCGAGCGAAAGAGAAATCTTAAAAAGAGCTTAACAATTTCTTACGGCGATCGTAGTCGCTCGCGAAGTCGCAATCTGGATTTTTGCGCTTAAATTAGCAAAAAAAACAAAAAAAATCTAAATTAAATGCTAAAAGAAGCGATCGGGTCGATATACTTTTTCTTTATGCTAGTTTATTTCCACTCAAGATTATTATTTAGATTATTATTTTAGTTCTCAGGGGCGATCTTCTTTTCAAAAAACTATGATATCGTGAATTAATGTGAAGATAAGTAACAAAACTTAAAATAATCGCTCTGCGATTGATTAATAGTTTTAGCAATTCAAGTCCATTTAATTATTTATTTGCCCGTGTCGTGTTCTTCTAGCTCCGATTGTTCCACTCGACCTACAACTGAAAGCGTTTTTAACCTTAGTTCGTATCATAGTTGCGAAACCCTAGCTTGGCGAGTTTTCGGTGGGGCTTCTTTTTTAGTATCTATACCCGTATTTTTGCAAGCACCGATAGTTAGAACCTTTCCCGAACTGAGCTTAATTCTGACTTTAGTTTGGTTGGGATTGGGTTGGGGTTTATATCGTCGCCCTCAAACCAAATGGTGGGGAGATATCATCTTAGGATTTAGCTGGAGTTGGCTGGCAGGTTCGATTTACTGGGGCTGGTTGCGTTGGGAACCCCTGATTCATATTCCCGTCGAATCCATTGGCGTACCTTTTGCTCTCTGGTGTATCTGGCGGGGTTGGGGATTAGTCGGCAACTATTTTTATTTGGGTTCTCTATTGGGAACCGCAATTACCGACCTGTATTTTTACCTAACTGATTTAATTCCTTACTGGCGCGAATTGATGAGAGTAGAACCAGCGTTAGCTTCGCCAATTTTCAGAGGAGCATTAACTCAAATTCAATCTCTTTGGGGTATTAGTTGGGCAATTGTTCTGGTAAACATCTTGCTGTTAGTGGGTTTTTGGTCTTTAAAGCAAAAAGAGCTTCACTGGTGGGCATTTTCAGGAGCGGTATTGAGCACGATTTTAGTAGATAGCCTATTCTGGATTGCAGCTTATTTCGCTTAGAAATCCCACGATAAAAACCTAAAATTTAGAAGTCAAAAACTAAAATAAGTAGAGAAAACAAACTTAGGTCTAATCCTTTCGTTTGCAGATTAAAATTAAAACATTTAAATTACTCTAGATTTCTAGAATATAGTAAATTTTTATTGACCCTCTACCTATGAATAGTAGTAGAAGTATCACCAAGGGTTCAGATTCGCCACTTACCGGCATCAAGAGTTTGTTGACGGGCGAGACTACTCTATATATCTTCAAGCGACTGTTCCAAGCAGTTTTGACTTTGTTTTTGGCTTCTGCTTTATGTTTTGCAATCATTCAGCTAGCACCGGGTAACTACCTCGATACCTTAAGAGAAAATCCTCAAATATCGCCAGAAACGATCGCGCAACTGAATCAGCAATTTGGGTTAGACCAGCCTCCGTTGGTACAATACTGGCGTTGGTTAGTCAGAGTATTGACCCGCTTTGATTTTGGGACTAGTTTTGTTTACTTTCGTCCCGTCTCCGAGCTACTAATTTCTAGAATTCCCGCTACTTTATTACTCGCCGTCTCTTCAATTATTATTACCTGGACAATTGCAATTCCTTTGGGAATTATTAGCGCAGTCCATCAAAACAGTCTTTTGGATAAAGTTTTGCGAGTATTGAGCTATCTAGGTCAGGGTTTTCCTAGCTTTATTACCGCTTTGGCATTACTCATTTTTGCTCAGTACACTTCTCCTCTTTTTCCAGTAGGAGGTATGACCAGTATCTATCATCAGCAATTAACGCCCTTTGGTAAAATAATAGACATTGGTTGGCATATGATTTTGCCGACTATTGCTTTGAGTATTACTAGTTTTGCAGGGCTACAACGCCTCACTAGAGGACAACTGTTGGATGTCTTGCGACAAGAGTACATTCAAACCGCTCGTGCTAAAGGACTGCCCGAAAATAAAGTTATTTACGTTCATGCCCTACGCAATGCGATCAATCCTCTCATCACCATAATTGGTTTTGAATTTGCTAGTTTGTTGGGCGGTTCGTTTATTGCCGAGTTTTTCTTTAACTGGCCCGGTTTGGGTACTTTGACTCTTCAAGCAGTTACTGCCCAAGATAAATACTTAGTGATGGCTAGTTTAATGATGGGTGCGGCAATGTTAATTATTGGTAACTTGTTGGCAGATTTGCTCCTAAAAGCTGTCGATCCTCGGATTCAATTAGAAGATTTGAAGTAAATAAAAATGCTGTTACAAATTAATTATTTAATTCGTTCCAAACAAAATGGTAAATACTTAGTCGCCCGCATACCAAACGATCGCGCCGATGAGGTTAGCTATTTGCTATTATTTCAAGCCGATCACGAGGCTTTAAGTTACATCAACACTCATGGCAAATCTATGAGCGATCGCTTAACGGTAGAATCCGTTTCTCCCACTCAAGTTAAAGGAGTTCTGCAACGTTGGGGTTATCAGGGAATTGGCATCGTCAAAGATCCCCTAATTCCAGAAATTCAGTTTATGTCAAAGAGTTAGGGGGTTGCAGGTCATATAGTGCCAAACCGTCAAACTCGGTCAATGCTAAATTAAATTAATAGTGTTATTACCAAAAAATTTAGAAATTAAGAGCTGGAAATATTTAGACTTTATTTTTTTTGGGCTTAAAGAAATTTCTAATCGCATCCACGAAATTGCCCGGTCTTTCTTCTATAGCCAGTTTATCTTCAGGTGATGGCAAATTTTTGTAGCGATCGCACTTAGTCAAAAATTCTGTCAGCTTCTGGCGATTGTCCAAATTAGATTGACGCGCCTCTGTAGCAAACCGTGCGAGTTTGGTTTCACCAATATAAGTCAGCCATTTTTCAAAATCTTCTCCGATTAAATGTTGACTGCTCTCGGAGGGGAATTGCTGGCATAATTTAATTAAACCGTCGGCGTTATGAGCTTGTTGACCGTTAGCAAAGTAAAATGGTTCACTCATAATTTTTAAATATTCCCTTTGATAGATAGAGGCACAATCTCATCTTGCCATAGGTCAACCAAAATTGGCATCCATAAAATGATTTAAATGTGAACAGTACCTTATCATTTTAGGGCAGGGCTGACTTTCACTTCGTCAAAAATTAGTTCAAACTAAATCTTAAGTAGTAATTTTCGTTGCTTTTGCTACTACTAGAGTTTACTCCACTTCAAATTTGGCTGTTCGTCCACTAATCAATATACTCAATACTGTGAATATAAAAGCGATCGAGCATAATTAACCGCTATGAGTAAAACTATTTGGGAACTAGATTATTATTCTCGTCCAGTTCTAGATGATGAAGGTAAAAAGCTTTGGGAAGTTTTAATTTGCGAGAGTCCCACAAATTTAAAGCGATCGCCCGATACTTTATTTAAGTATGCTGAATACTGTTCGAGTAAGACAGTAAATTCAATTTGGTTGCGAGAAGCCATTGCCAGAGCGATCGCCAAGGCTCAAACTCCACCGCAAAAAATCCGTTTCTTTCGTCGCCAAATGAACAACATGATCGTTAAAGCTTGTGAGGATGCCGAGATCGTTCCCCTTCCCAGTCGTCGTACTTATGCTTTACAAAATTGGATTGAAGAGAGAATGGAACGAGTCTATCCCAATCAGACTGGGTACGATCCCCAAGCTGCCAAATCTATATCGGTGCAGTATCCCGTTTCCAATGCCGTTCCTCTCCCCGATGCGGTAAGGGGTGACAGGAGTGATAAATGGATGTTTGTCAATTTAGAAGCAGCTGCTTTTGACGAGATGGACGAATGGGAGATTGCATTTGAAGAATCTTTTTCCATATCCATAGCGGATGTTTCCCCCAGTACCAAAATTCCTGGCTTGATAATTTTTTCTCCCCGCGCCATTCCCCTCGCTGCTTGGATGTCTGGTTTGGAAATGGGTTTTTTAAAGCTCGAAACCGATATACGTCCTCAACTACAGTTAGAAACCGGTTTAAGTGACAGTTGGATTTTACTCAATTTAACCAATCGTGCTACTGTCGAAGAAGGTAAACAATTTGAAGCTGCAAAACAACAGGCTAACGGCGTACACTTTTTAGCGGTACAGTCTTCGCCTGACTCAGAATCTTTTGCAGGTTTTTGGTTGATGAAAAATTGATTGAATTAAAATCTGAACTAGATTCATAAGACCTCCTCTCCTCTGAAAATAAACTTGATCTTGAGGTAGGGTTATCAGTCAGGAGCGATCGCAGCTTAACCAGCTCCTTTGAGTTTAGGCTCCAGAGAGACTTGGTAGCCAAGTTTTTCAATGCGATGGCGTAAGCGATTGAGCATTTTGTCAGTACGATGCTGGTCTAGATAATTTTCCCCTAATTCTCTGTAAGGCTCCTGTTTCGATAAAATATGGTAAGCCGCCGTTAAAATCTTATGGGCAACAGCAATAATGGCTTTTTTTTGACCTCGGCGTCGAACCAAACGTTGATACACTGCTTTGAGATAGGTACCTTTATACCTCACGGCAGCGTGAGCTGCTTGAATTAAACCACTGCGTAACCAACGGTTGCCCTGACCAGTTCGACCAGAGTAACGCAGAAGGCGCACTTTCGTGATTACCAGGACAGAGTTTAGCCCACGAGCGCTAAGTGAGCTTCGCTTTTGAATCGACTCATGTCCATACCAATTTCCGCCAGCAACAACTCTGCGGTTTGACGTCCCACCCCAGGAATGGTATCCAATAAAACAACAGCCTGTTCCCAGCTCTGGGATAAATTTTCTAGTTGAGATAAGTTTTGTTCGGTTGACTCAGTTGAGAGCAGTGCATTTGTTACTTCCAGTTGTCCCGAGGTGGTCTGTGCGCGGATCTGTTCGCTAATTTGAGCATCAAAAACAGCCATTTGCTCTTCCAGGAAATCGAGATGAGTTAAGTGATTGGAAATTAAAAAGCGATGGTGTGAGCGCAGTTGACCGAAAAGAGCTTGTTTCAATTCCTGGAGTTTCCGACGCAAACGTCCCTTAGCTAATTCAGCCAAAGTCTGGGTATCTGTCTCCCCTTGAGCGATCGCCTTGAGCATTTTCCGAGCAGAGACACCCGTTACATCGGTGACTACGGAAGCAAGTTTCAGGTTGGCCCACTCCAGCACCTTCTGAAGACGGTTAATTACCGTTGCTCTCTCTCGGACCAGGTTAGTACGTTGGCGAGTTAAATCTCTTAAGTCTCGTTGAGGTAGGGGCGGGATCAAGCTGCCTCTTAATAAGCCGTGACGTAATAAATCGGCAATCCATTCAGCATCTTTAACATCAGTTTTACGCCCAGGCACATTTTTAATGTGTTGGGCATTGACCACCAAAACGGTGAAGTTGGCTATCTTTGAGATTGTATACTGGCTTCCAATATTCTCCAGTGCTTTCCATCGCCACATGAGTAATTCCATGAGCCAAAAGCCAGTCGGAAAGTGACAACAACTCTTGGGTCATGGTACCAAAGCTACTTGTTTGACGCACTGGTTCACTTCCTGGGTCGGCGGTGAGATAGCAAGCGACTACAGACTTCTTGTGAACATCTAAACCCGCACCATGATTGTAGTTAACTTCCATTTTGGAGTTCCTCATATCTAAAATGGCAGCTAATCAGATGCCCTTAATTAGAGATTCTCCTCTACGTGTTTCCTAAACTGAAGCTAGGTATCGGCATCCCGATCCGTCTGACTTTCAGGCTCCTAGCACTAATATCGATTCGACCTCTAGATCAACTAGATCAACTGCCTGGAAGGAAGTGTACCAGATTTTCATTTCTTTGTTGTGCGCGATCGCGCATGGTGTCTGACTTGAAAATAGAAGCTGAAACAACGCAAATTCGTTGAGGACTCTATTTTCATTCTTGGGTTGTGAACGCTAGTTCATGGCATCTCTCTTGCATGAATCAGGCGATTGCGCTCCGCGCAGTGCCAGAGGCGATCGCTAAATCTAAACCGTAATTATACAACCCAGCAATTAGGTTAAAGCGTAACCCAAACCGACGGCGACGATTACGATATGGGTAAGCGAGAATCCAAAAAATTTTCAAGCAGCGAATGATATGAAGTCCGTTTGATTAGTTCTAATTAAATTGCTGTTGTCAAACTAGACTGTGGCCACCAAGAAAAATTAGTAATATCAAATCCGTTTAAATGCCCAATTAAATTCAATCTTCAGGTCACCAATGATAGTTAGTCAATCCTCGAACCAATTTTGGCTGCCGAAGTAAAGTACGGCATCGTTGAACGATAACTTCCTCCAAACCGTCGAGATTGTCAAAAGTTTGATTGGCGAGCGCTTCGTTGGTCAAAGGCCATAACCTTTCGGCTGGCTGAAGTTCTGGAGATTTGGGCGGCATCCAAACTAAATGTATGCCTTGAGGAACTGTTAAATTTTGGCTAACGTGAACAGATTCTCTGTCAAGTGCCAAAACTACTCGTTAGTTGGTTCAGTGCTCTAGACAATCTCAAGTTAATTCGCAGTTATGGCTGGACTTGGTTGACTCGACTGAAGCGCAATCGCTTGGTCAATCCCGAGCGCCTTGGCAATCGTCGAGTAGACGAAGTTAACTTGAGTGAAACGGGAACTATTGTTCATCTCAAAGGTTATGGCTTGATTAAGTTATTCAAGTTAGTTGCCATAGACAAGGACACGGGTGCTGAATTTAGTTCAGCACCGTGAGCTGTCCGTTGGTGACATTGATTACTGGGCTACTAATAACCTACAAATGAATCCCCTTCAAAGATTGCAGTATGCTGAGTTTGAATGAGCGCTCGAAGAGTATCATCGAGGACTCAAGCAATGTTGCGGAGTCGAAAAGGCTCAAGTACTCTCTTCTCGCGCTCAGCGCAACCACATTGGTTTAGCAATTCGTGCCTTTTTACGTTTAGAAAATCACTGGTTCAACACGGGCATCAGTTGGTATGAAGCCAAAATTAGTATTGTCCGAGAGGCGGTTTGTTCCTATTTGGCTTCTCCTTGGTTAACTCTTTCACCAACTGCGTAACTCCTGAGAGTTTATCTGTCGCTTAAAAGAAAATCAGAGAAAAGATAAAAGGCATAGCAATTTTTGGATAGGTTTATACGGTAGTTTGTGGATTGAGAATTTTCAAATGTGTCACTGTTGGGTTGAACGACTAATGATACTTACTCCTAATAAGCTGCCTTTTTATCAACAGGGTATCAGAGCTAAAAAGCTTATCGTTTCATCCTTTTGACTATGTTGCCACCCCGTGAGGCCCTGAAGGACGCTTACAATGAAAGGTAAAATCAATTCAAAGTCTATGTCTATTCTTAGAGCTCGACTCTTAAGCTTTATCCTGGCATTTTTACTAGCTCTAGGAATAAGCTTTGCAGCAGGTCAACCTGGCTCAGCCCAGTTTTTACTATTAGAAGATTTGACCCTAGAAGACACCGCCGACCCATCGTCTGGAGTCACTCGCTACGGCAATATTGAAGCGATCGTGGTCAAATCTCCCCTGAGCAGTCGAAAATTATTCACAATCGCCTCACCCACCGTTTACGATCGTAGCCCCGATAGCATTGGTGAGCAAATGCCTGTAGAGCAGCGGGCCGCAGCAATCCAGGATAAGCTCTTGCTTTTAATCAAGCGCCCTATGGACCCAGAGTCCTTGGTGTTCGAGGTATCTATGCTCCACAATTTACCGGTTATCGACGTTAGAGACGCCGAATTTCCTGAACCTCTAATTCTAGCAACGGTTACAGAATATGATGATAACTACGCTGGCGTACCGGTAGATGAGCTAGCGATGAAATGGCGCGACGCCTTGGAAGAGGATCTGCGCAGCGGGCTCGAAAATCTGCCCGAAAGCAGACAGCGGGTCAACACTATTGTTTCTTCCCTAATAATTTTGTCGGTGGTTGTATTTGGCTTAAAATTTGCGATTTCGCGACGCCAAAAACAGCTTCGACAGCGCAAAAAAGTCATTAACGCCGAAGTAGAGCACGCTTCTTCAGCTGAAGAATTCCAAACCAAAGCCAGTCCAGAGACTATCCGCAGACAGGTTGAGCAAAAGCGAGCTAATCTTCTGCGGGAGCTACAGCAGACCTCTACCCTAGACCGCCGACTCTCAATCCTAGACTTTATCCAGTGGCTGCTGTTTTGGCTCGTTATTTTAGCTTGGTATGGCGGGGTAGCTTGGGTAGCTTGGGTATCTCCCTATATACTGCTTAATTCTCCCATTGGTGAGCCGCTTAAAGTCATTGTCGGCCTGCTCTCTGTTTGGTTTTTTATAGGTCTTGCCATTCGAATTAGCCGTCATCTGATTGACCACTTCGCCACCGAACGAGAAGGGCTATATTTGGGAAATCTGATGGCGTTTGGGGATATCAAGCGTCGTAATTTGCGGGTTTTAACAGTTGCTGTTGCTGATTGGGATCCTGTTGGCTCTGCACTTTCTAAAGGTCTCTACCGTGTCGTTGATCGCCATCACCAGTGTGGCGGGTCTAACAATTACATTTGGCTCGCAAAACTTGGTGAAAGACCTGGTAAATGGCTTGTTTATTTTGGCGGAAGATCAGTATGCGGTTGGCGATGTGATCGATATTGGTAGCGCCGCCGGTTTGGTCGAAAACTTCAACCTGCGGATTACCCAACTGCGCAGCGACAACGGTGAGCTGGTGAGCATCCCCAACAGCAGCATCACCCAGGTAAAAAATTCAACCCGTAACTGGTCGCGGGTATCTTTCAGTATTAATGTGGCTTATGAAGCTGACCCTGACAGATGCCTGGATGTGCTTAAAGAAATGGCCCAAACATTTTACAACGACCCCGAATGGCACAGCACAATGTTGACCGAACCGACAGTGCTGGGTATCGACAGAATTTCTAACAAAGGTATGATCCTCAAGACCTCTATTCAGACCGAACCAGCGCAACAATGGGCAGTCGGTCGCGAATGGCGTCTCCGCATTCGCCGGGCCCTGCCCAAGCATGACATCGCCATCGGGAGCGAGGAGCATTAGCAGACGTAAAACCCGGCATAATGGAAAAAATTGGTGACTGAAAAGAGACTGAACGTAAGGCATATCCTTGATTTTGATGTCGGCGATCGCTTAATCCTTGCGCTCCTGATTGGTTATAGCGACTAGCTAACTGATAAATCCATTTTGTACTATAGCCAGTAATACTACTTACTTCTGGCACAGTTTTACCACTAGCTAAAAGCCAGATGATTTGATAATGAGAACGTTCCACTGGGTCACTACTGTTTCGATAACGCTGTTTTAGTTCTTCTGAACTCAAATAAAGCTTCAAAATGAGTGATTTTGGCATCGATTCAAGTCCCATTGATAGTTGCAATTATTTTAGAACAAATCAATAGGACGCTCAATCGGACTTTCGCCCACATCCACAATTACTGCTGACCATTCCCTTTCAGAAGATGAAAGTCCTTTTGTTCCTGGCAAACTGAATTTCCTTGATTTAATTAATCGCTCTTCTACTCGATGAACTATTCTGCACACTGTCGATTCATGAACTCCTCATGACTGAGCTATGTGAAAATAAGTTCGATACTCTCGCCAATACTCTAAGGTCATTAATAATTGGTCTTCGATACTCAGTTTTGGTTGACCGCCTCTTGTTCTCGATTCAGGTACTTGTTGCTTTAATAGCTCTACCAATCTTTTTAAACAGTTGAGGCTTGACCCCACATAAACGCTTAAATTCTTTGGCTCTCAAATTTTTGATTTGTTCGTAGGTCATATTTTTATTCGCGATCGCGCTACTGTCCTACTTTTCTCATTTTCTGACTATTCATGCAAGAGGTCTATAGAAAGCTTCACTACTTAACTTTTTCTGTTAAGGCTAAAAAATTTACTAGCCAGTCTTTAAGATGATAGGTAGCCAGACAATCATCTTCGTTGTAGCGCAAAATTAACTCTAACCAAGCGCGATCGCCTGTAGCCAACCAGTTATCATACCAACAGACACTAAGATCGCCGCTAGACTCAGTTTCGCGCCAGTTGAACCCGATCCAGTTAGCTAGAGATTTTAAAGAATAACTTTCGACGGGAAAAACTACCGACTCCATTATTTGCTGGTGCAAATCTACAAAACGAGAAAGTAGAGCTTTAGATTCTGTTTTAGAAGTTCCGTATAATTTTGCCAATCGTTTGACGGTATCTACCTCATATTCGGAATAGTGAAAGATTGGCGCGTCTGGATATTGAGAGACAAAATTCCAAAACTGCTGCCAAATTTTGCCTTCATCTTCGAGACTTTCGGCTAAAAAACCATAAAACTGCTGTTTGTCGTGAATGCGATCGACCACTAAAACTCCCAGTAAATAATCAATTTGGCGTTCTGGTTCGGCTTCGATATCGAAATAAAGCTCGATTGCCCCAGTAGGAAGCAATATATTATTGTTGTGGCAACTATAACTCGATCTTAGTATGGCTCGCTGCTCGATAATTGCTGTTACCTGTTGTCTCAAGCGATCGGCACTATCGTCATCCATAATCTCTTCAAGCTGGGATGGTGCAACTGCGGCTAGAGATTTTAAACTATTAACTCCCATTGCTTGTAAATATTGATAGCGTTTGGGAGTAATTCCAGGAACTAGGGACAGATGCTGCTGAGCATGAGCCACACTATAACAGTAAGTATACCAATGGCAAAGACTGCATTTTTGTCGAGAAATAAATACTTCTGGTTGAGCTTTTACCGCCAAGATTTGCAAGCAATCAGCTACAGTCAGCTGCATTTTAGGTAGCCAGTATTCTAAATTAATGCTGTAATCGTTACTTTGACGCAAAATTAACTGAGACTTCAGAGGTACTGCTTGTTGAATGGCGGCTAGAACTTGTCCGTTATAGGCAGCAATTAATTTATATTCTGGTTTGGGACGACGACCTAGTTTGATATTGACGGGTATATATTGCCAATTGCCAAATTTGGAAAATCCGGGCTGTTTGAGCAGTAAAGTGGGAGTAGCCAAAAAGGTTAAATTGCCCAAGACACTTTCCCAGTCGTCACTATATCCTAGCTCACTAATATTGCGATCGAGTTGCGATCGCCATTCCGTGCAGTTAATCGCTAAAATGCCACCATAAATACAATCTACTCCCTCAGCCATCAAAGCAACTGTTTGTTGCGAGTTGAGTTGCCAATCTTGCCTCGATACCTCAGGTTGTTGGTAAGTTTGCGATCGCGCTGCCAAAACCTGATGTATGTGAGTTTGATTTTCTCTTTTTAATTTAAGTAAAAATTCTTTTTCTGGATCTCGTCGCTCTCGATTGCCATAAATATCCAAGAAAGTGCGGCGGCGACAGCGTTTGTAATTGAGTAAAAGATGGTCTGTTAACAGCATTGTTTCGTTACCAACCAATACCGAATATGAGGTTGCCATGCCAATGCTGGATTTTTTGCCAGTTGATGTCGATCGACTGCTGTTGTCTTCTCCAAGTCGAGATATACTAACAAGGGTTCGCTACCGAGCTACTTTAATATGATTAATAGTTTACCCAAAATAGATTTAAAAAAACACCGAGAGCAATTTCCAGGACTTAAAAATAAATTTTATTTTAACTTTGGCGGTCAGGGTACCATGCCTCAAGCTGCGATCGAGGCAATTTTAGAAACTCATCAATACATTCAAGAAGTAGGACCTTTTTCAGAAAAAATTAATGCTTGGCTGAATCAAAGAGCGGCATGGTTGCGTCAGTCATTGGCAGAGGAATTGGGTACGATGGCGGCAACTATTACTCTAACTGAAAATGTAACTGCAGGCTGTAATATCGCTTTGTGGGGAACCAATTGGCAGCCTGGCGATCGCCTGTTGATGACGGACTGCGAACATCCCGGAGTCATTGCTACGGTTGAAGAAATTGCGCGGCGTTTTCAAGTAGAAATTGCTATCTGTCCGATTTTAGATACTCTCAATGGCGGAAATGCGGTAGAAGTCATCCAAGAGCATTTGACCTCTAATACTCGTTTGGTAGTTTTAAGTCATTTACTGTGGAATACAGGACAGGTATTGCCCTTAAAAGAAATAGTCGAAGTTTGTCATAACTATCCCGCCAATCATCAACCGATTCGCGTCTTAGCAGATGCAGCACAGTCTGCAGGTTCTCTAGCTTTAAACTTGCCAGAATCGGGGGTAGATTACTACGCTTTTACGGGACACAAATGGTTTTGTGGTGCGGCTGGAGTTGGTGGACTTTATATCAGCGAAGCCGCATTCGCTCGCTTGCAACCGACTTTTATTGGTTGGCGCAGTGTAGAAACTAATTCTCAAGGGCAACCCGCAGCCTGGAAACGCGACGGACGCAAGTTTGAGGTGGCTACTTCAGCATATCCCGAATATGAAGGATTGCGTAGCGCGATTGCCGTTCATCGCAGTTGGGAAACTCCCGAAGAACGTTACCGAGCTATCTGTAAATCTAGTCAACAGTTATGGGAAAGCCTACAACAAATCTCTCGGGTTAGTTGTTTGAAAAATTCTCCCCCCCAAGCAGGATTGGTTTCTTTTCAAATAGCCAACATCGAACATAAAAAGATAGTTGGTTCTCTAGAAAAGCAAGGATTTTTCTTAAGGACGATTGCCAACCCCGACTGCATTCGCGCCTGCGTTCATTATTTAACCTTACCAGAGGAAATCGAGCGTTTGGTTGGGGCAATAAATAATTTAATCCAGGGTTAAGTTCGTTCCCGAACATTTTTGGGTAGTATTTCCTGTTGATGGTTAAGAGTCGATCGTCGAGACAATTTACGACTATTTGGTAATAATTGTGACACAGTTGCTTATCCTCACTTTAACGGCATAATCGCTCCTGCCTACTCTCTATCATCTGCTTAGAATCAATCTCTAGCTTTTAGAGGATGATTAAAAAATTAAATAGAGTTTTAATCGAGATTGGCACTCGCTCGCAAATTCAATGATTAAAGCGATAATTTTCGATTTAGATGGTACCTTAGTCGATTCGGTTGACTTGCACGCCCAAGCTTGGGTAGAAGCATTTAAACAATACGGTTACGATTTTTCCTTTGAAACGCTAAGACAGCAGATTGGTAAAGGTAGCGAATATATTATCGGCGAGCTACTTTCTCAGTCGGAATACGAAAAGTTTTATGACGATATTTCTAGCTACCGCAAACAATATTATCAAGAACATCTTCTCGCACGGGTACGTCCTTTTCCTAAAGTTAGAGAATTATTTGAAAAGATCGAAGAAGACGGTAAAAGAATAGTTTTGGCATCTTCTGCCAGACAAGAAACTATCGAACACTACAAGCAGATACTCAAAATCGAAGATTTAATCGAAAGTGCTACTTCTACAGACGATGTAGACAAATCCAAACCAGAACCAGATATTTTTATCGCTGCCTTAAGTAAACTTGATGGTATCGACAAAAGTGAAGTAATTGTGGTCGGAGATAGTCCTTATGATGCGATCGCCGCAGCTAAAGTTCCTCTTCGTACTATTGGCGTTCTCTGTGGCGGCTTTAGCGAGAAAGAACTAACAGAAGCAGGATGTTTCGCTATTTACCGAGATCCTGCCGATATGCTATCTAAATATTCTCAACTGCCTTTTTGAACCAAAAGTACTGAACTTAAGTCTATAAAACAAAACTAAATATTTAACGAACATGATTGAGGTGTTCGCTAGCCAACAAGCTAGCTCAAAAGATTTAAAATCTCTCCATAAGCTCGATTCTAAAACTGAATTAGAATTAATTTTACGCTGTCAACGAGGCGATCGCGCCAGTTTTTATTTGCTCTATCAATGCTATCAGCAACGGGTGCGTTCGACTCTCTATCAATTGTGTGGTGGTTCACTTTTAGACGATCTCGTACAAGAAGTATTTATCAAAGCTTGGAAAGGTTTACCTAAACTCAGAAAAAACGAACATTTTGCCACCTGGCTGTATCGTATTTGCTGGAATGTGGCGATCGATCGTCGACGCAAACTAGCAAAAAATCGCGAACGGGGCAATCTTGTCGAACTAGCTTCATATGAAGAAGAATCTAACTCACCCAATAGCTCGAGTAACCTTCAAACTTCTCCCGATATTATGCAGCTACACTATCAAGATTTAGTACAGAGAGGCTTAGAGAATTTAAGCTTCGATCATCGTGCAGTTCTAGTGTTACACGATTTAGAAGATCTGCCGCAAAAACAGGTCGCTAAAATTTTAGATATTCCCATAGGAACCGTAAAATCTCGGCTGTTTCACGCGAGAAACTCAATGAAAAACTTTTTAATCCAGCAGGGGATCTCGCTCTAATTACTCGAGATTAATCGTCAACTAAGCTTTTTTTTTAATAAAATGATAAATTATGTCTGTACCTCCAAATAACCGCAATCGGAAATTTGTTGATTTTCTACGAGATAATCGTCCTGCCGCTCCCAATCCTAAAGCAGACCTCGATCTGCAACTGATGGAAAAACTGAGTCAAGAACCTAGAGAAAAGGCGCGATTGCACTTCGATTATCGGTGGGGAATCTATAGCGCGATCGCGGCTGGCTGTTTATTATCTGCAGCCAGTTTAAGCTTCAAAAAACCTCAATTAGCTGTAGAAGCGATTGAATTAGAGGAGTTTCTGGTCAATAGCTGGAACGAAACTTTAAAAGCTAGGAGTTTGGAAATCTTAGAGGAACCAGAAATGGATTGGTTGTTGCCTAAGCTACAGCCAGCTCATGAATCTGCCGAAGGAAGCTCCGGCAGCTCTCTCGAGCAAGCTTCACCCCAGCCAGCTCTATCAGTATCTGCTCGCTAAATATCTCTAGCTGTCTCAGAGAAAAATTATGCTTAGATGGCAACATTTACTGTTATCGGCTTTAGTTGTACCTCTCGCTGTTGGAGTTGTATTCACCCTGCCGACTTCCGCTCCAATAGTTGATTCTAAATCCGAAAAAGTGAATTCTGCTTCTATTTCAACTGTAAATTCTCCCCATCAGAAGCTCCGAAAAAATAAAGACGATCGAGACAATAGCGCTAAAAGTTTATTAGAACAATTAAATCTTACTCTACAACAAAAACAGCAAATTAACCGCATTCGTCGAGACTACCAACAACAAATAGGTAAGCGTAAAGACAAGCTCGAATCACTTCAGCAACAACTATCACAAATGATGGCAGGAGCACAACCCGCAGCGTTAGTTCGGCTCAAAAATCAAGAATTAATTGTGTTGCGTCGAGAAATAGAACAATTGCGCTTTGAGAGTATGTTGGCGGCCAGAGAAATACTTACCTTACCACAGCGTCAAAAATTCATGGAAATTGTCAAAGATCGTCGTCAGCAGCTTTAATCTATTGCACTGTAACTCTCAACCGCGATCGCGATGCAAAACTCTAGCGCGAGATGTAAATTGTGTGATAAATTAAAGATCGCCATCATGCGGATGTGGTGGAATTGGTAGACACGCACGCTTGAGGGGCGTGTGGCTCACGCCTTGCGAGTTCGATTCTCGCCATCCGCATATCTCCGTATGTCAAAAACAGCGAGAGTTACAGGTTTGCGACAAGGACGTTAATAGCTGCTTTTACTCAGATTTTACTCAAAGTAGGACAGTCCCTAAATAATGGTCAAGAATAAGCAATAAATATATACATAAACAAGCGTAGCGAGTGCTACTTCATACAAAAATTCCCACTTACTTTCTACTGCCCCCAGTAGTTTGTAGGTGGGTCTTTTCGCGTAGGAACTTCGTTCCGTTGAGGCTTCGCCTCGCGTATAATGAATAACTTTAAAAACTTAGTAACGCATACTGCGTAATGCTTATAAGTTATACCTCTTTATTCTAACCCTTTAAATAGCTGAAGGTTGCTTCCGTACTCGGCTAGCCAGTAATAATAACTGTCCCCTAAATCGAACCATTCGCCTCTGATTCTTCGGTGGGACAATGTGTAATGTGTAATGTAAAAATAATTTTACGTCTTGCGCGTGAAACTCAAAGCAATAAATAACGTGGGCTAAGGATAACTCTTCTGCATTTCCTGTCTGGAGTGCTAGAAGCCGCTTAACAGAGTCAACCGTTGTAAGTCCTATCTTGAATGCGTCTGTATCTCCTTGACGGATAAAGTAGACATATTCCAAGTCAGACTCTAAACAATCATAGTCGTACCCTGGTAAGTTTACCCACTTCACAACCTTCTATCCTCGCTCTACCAATCCTGCACGAACTAATAGAGCCATACCAAAGTTAAGCCTATCTTCCTGCTGTAGCCAGCTATGTAAACGGTCTTTAAGGGACGTACCAGTTGATATCTTACTGATGTCGCATCCACTTTTCTCTAGGGTGTATAACGCTTCAACTAGGATATTCACGCAAGCCGATAGCTCTTTAGCCCGTAGGTTAAGAATGTAAGTAGAAATAATGTCTATAAGCTCATCACTAAATTCCTCAGCTATCTGCTTCTTACGTTTAGCCTCGGCTTCACGCTCTAACTCCAAGGGGGTCTTCTTAGGTCTATGGCTAAGGTGTCTGTCTATCTCCTCCCGTAGCGTCATCGCCCTACTTACAGGTAAAGGTTGGGCTAACTGCTTGGGTGTCTCATCTGGTTGTTTACTTGTCTTATTTGCTGGCATTTTCTAACTTCTCCAATATCAAGTCAAATTTCTTATTCATGCGCTCCTCTAACTGGGACACTTCAATTCTGGTGAGCTCCAGGGCTTCTCTATTACGTCCCCTTAGCGTCTCTAGTCTTTCGGCTTCACGTTGAGCGGCGGCGTTATTCCTAGCGTCCTCTCTGGCTTGTGCTGACCTTTCTTTAGAGAGTTTTACCATTTGTTTAATTTTTGCGTGCTCCTCCGCAGACATCCTATCCATTGGGTTAATGTAGGGTCTTCTTTGGTCTTCGGCTTCCCACGCCTCCAGAGTTAAGCGACGCTTTCTGTCTCTATCCTCTTTCTCTCTGGCTCGACGCTTCGCCATTATCTCTTGAGCGGTGTGGCGGCTTCCGCGTCTGACTTCCTCTTTTTGTCCTTCTCTTAGCTGGTTAAAGTCTATTACTTCAGTCATTGGTATCTACTCCTTTATTTAACTAGTCCTAATTGATAAGCTCTCAGAATTCTGTCCGCGTACTTGGCGTAAGTTTCTTGGGACATATTGTCTATTTCAGCCTGGGTAAACGTGGGCATCTTTGACCGCTGTTGTTGTCGTTGCTGCTGCTCACGCTCTTGAGCCTTCATGTCTTGACGCATACGGTTGTAGGCAATTCTAAACCTCTCACCCTCATCTTTAATAGATAGGAGATGGTCAGCTTCATCATTACTAATTGTCTGAAACCATGCCTCAGTAGCATCTATCATTCTGTTAACCGTGGCTTCATCAGTCTCGTAATACTCCATCAACTCAGGATAGATATCAACACTTTCTCCCCCTGCTTCTTCACCTTCGGGTGTTGAGGTGGGGGTTTTTTCTTGTGTCTCAACTTGTACAGGACTGTCCTGGGCAGATGCTAATTGACCTTCGTAGTACTTGCTAGCAGCTAATAACTCAGCCGTTGATACTCCAAAGGTCTGGGACATCATGTCAGTAAACTGTTGGTCAACTCCAGGTAAACCACCGATATCTGCTAATTGCTCTAGAGTGCCGTCGCTAGCTAACTGCTGATAGTACCGCTTGAAGCCTTCATCTCTTCTCAGTCTGTCTGTTAACTCAGTGCCCATCTGTATGTATTGGTCGGGGCGACTAGCTCTAACCTGCTCCGCGTTTAGCATGCTAGGCATTGGCTCTGGAGTCATCGAGGTTTGTCCCTCATCCCCTATCGTGTAACTCTGGTTACTACGAGTAGTAACTCTATACCCATCAGCCGAAGCACCACTGTAAAACGGCTCACTAGCAGCCCCGTTGTTTCCTTCCTGACTGTTATTACCTGCTTGAGTTTCAACAGGCTTTGCTGGGCTTTCTGGTGGGGGTGTTTGAATAACTTCCGCCCGTCTTCCGTAATAAACGTTTTCTTCACTCATCTGCGTATCCGTTAAACCTCCGTTGGGACTTGGTGTAAATTCCTCTCCACTTGGTCAATAACTCCTCTATATCCTCCTTTAGCTCTTCGTCTAGACACTTCATTTTAGCTGCCTCCAATTTATTTAATGAGGACTGGAGTAGCTTAAACCTCGGTGTTTCGTGGTGTTGAAACTTGTATCCAATTACTATGTTGTCGTTGTTGCTCATGATGTTTAAAAGGGTGCTGATGTGTTTGTAATTTGTTGGAATAGTTTGCGTGCTTCCCCGACTTTGTTTTTATACACGAGGTTGGAGTGCTTCAAATTCTCTACTTCCTGCTTCAACTGCTGACGTTGTTTAATTAGCTCTGTTGGTGTCCCGATAGCGTTTACTAGCTTGTCTGCCCGAAAGTCCAGAGGGGCTAAGTTATGCTCTTTTCTGGCATATGAGGTTAAGACTCTTCTCGCCACTTCAGCCATTGAACTACTTTCAATCTGGGCTACTGCCTCAATCATCCTCTTGAACTCATTAGAACAAGGGGTATGTAAGTAAGTCCTTTTACCTAGTATCTTTTCCTCTTCCTCCTTAGTCTCTAACTCCTCTTTGTAATCCTTTAGCTTTTTCTCGTACTTCAGCTTATTAGCTCTGCTTAGTTTTGCCATATAAGTGTGATGTATTAACGACCATTACCGTTACATCATAACATTTTATAGGGGTACGAAGTTGTATGCTAGGGGGGACATGCAGAGTAGCAATTGTAAATAAAAAACCCCTTTGCCTAATTTCGTGCTTAGGTTTAGGAGTTGCATGAGGATTGGATGTATATCAACACATAGCGTTTAGCGTGTCTTCTGAGGGACAGTACCATTGATACTCATCGTTCATCAGATAGAGTTCCTCATTATTCATAGTAAAATTGTACTTCTTGTCAGTCTTAAATCCTTTCTCTGTGGTTAGGTAATTAAATACTGTGTCCCATAACTTTCTAAATACTGAAGCTTGGTAAATTCTCTTACCGTCTAGACGCGCACAGCGATTAGTTACTATTGCTGCTTGGTCATAGCCGTAGCCACACCTCACCAATACACTTATCAGATGTTCGCCCGTTGGCTCATCATTCACAATAAACGAAACAATATCGCCAAGGTCAACGATTATGTTACTTAGTCTTCTATCAGCCATTCTAAGGGTATCTCCTCGCCTTCGGCGTACCTAAATCCATGCTGTTCTGCGAACTGTCCATAAGACATTGTCCCGTCTTTACGTACTCGCCGCGACGCATTACGAAACAACAACCTATAATCCGTGTCTCTCTTGGCATCTCTGCCCATCGTCATGTTGTTTAGGATGTCCTTTTTACGTTTCTCAATAGCTAAGAGCTTGTTGCGAGTGTCAGCGTTCATTCTGTCGATAACACTAACTAAAACTATCTTTCCTCCTGCTGTTGTGAACATTAAGTCAGGTATCCAAACTTGCTCATAAACAAGCCCAAGCATAGTGTTAAGCCGTACATCTCCACTAGAGTTCGCTATAACGTTCTTAGTGTAGGTAGTACGCCTGTTAGCTGCTGCTTGTTGATACTTGTTAAGCCGTGTTGTTAATTTCATTAGTCCCCGTATAAGCTCTTAATCTTGATGTAGTTCAGGCTACCACTACTACTAAACGCTGATACCGAACTATTCGCAGTTAAATCAAACCTAATGGGGGACACTCCAGCAGGGATAACACCCCATTACTAGCCGAAGCTGTTGAACCATCTAGGCTTAAGTACACGCTAGCCGTCTCTGCACTTACTATAATGCCGTTCGCTCCAGTTAGGGAGATACTTACAGCCGTTGATAGGTCTGCCTCTTGTCCCTGGTCTACTACCTGTATCTTGTTCGCTGGTACTCCGATATATGACATTTACTTTTGTCCTCCTGTACTTAATTGGTTGGTCTTACTGAATTGCATTACGAAAGTAAAGCTCATTTAATTCACCTCCTTCTTTTACTGAATCTTCTTTGGTCAATAGTCTTTTTAATTAGCCTGTTAAGCCACATCATCTTTAATATCCCCTGTTTTTTTAGTCCCTCAGTTTCGCGTGTATTCTGGGACACTAAGGAGTTGCCTTTGATAGCGTCCATCTTCACACGCAAAGCGTCTGCATCTAACTCTCTGGCAACCTTAAAGCTGTTCTGCTCTTGTTGTCCCTTCATCCTCATTTGCTTCGCTCTGGCGTTCTCATTGGTCTTACGCTGTAAAAATAACTTATGCTCTTTTCCGCTTAGACCGTGACCATCTTCATAACTCATGTAAAACTCTACAAGTATTGATAAATAATCATTATAGCATCGTACCTCTATAAGCTAAATGGCTTTGCAGCAGTTTTAAATACGCGGGATTCTTCGTTTTTTGCTACAAAAATTTTGTTACTGAGGTACAGATATATACAGAACCCGTTACCCCCGTTAGGCGAATAAATAGCAGGTGTGCTGGAGGGACTTTTTCTGTGGGCTGTGGGCTAGAGAAAGAGGGATAGTTCCTGTAATAGTAATTACCAGGCTCAGTGATAAGAGGTATTACTGGTATCACATAACACTAGAGCTAGCGTACTATGCGTAGATACAGCCGTAATTGCGCCAGATGTAGTGCAGCGTCTACGACGGATAGAAGTAGTAGAGGTACGAATTACAAGAAGATTATGAAAGAAGAATGGTAGAATTCACCATGACCAATAGATGAACAACTGTTCATATGTTTTTTATAAGCATCGCTGATACGCCACTACTTTGTCTGTAGGTATTTGATAAGAGAAAAGAGAGGATGTACTGATAGCCCAGCGTGAAGGGGGTAATTAGGCGTATTAGGTATACATCAGGGATTTAGCCATTTACAACAATCAAGCGGTTTTAGCAGCGTTAAGAAGCGAGAGCTTCGCTACTCTTATTAAAAGCGAGGTATGCTTCTTGAGGTTGATAGTTAACTAACACTGGCATCTCAACGATAAGAAATGAAGAGTTATAAACAAGTACAACGGGTAACTGTATCTCTTCTTTTCCATGAACTCTATAAGCTTGGCGATAGGTAGTAAGTGCTGTTAAGAATAAATCCTTTTCTTTCTTAGTAGCACCGAGCATAAATAGCTGTTGTACTGCTTCATCCTTGGTAGGTAAACTAGTCCTAAACTTTAAGTGTTCTTCATTAGTGAATGGGTCGATGATAACGTGACTCTCAGGAAAGATGATAAACAGAGCGTTATTGCGATGAGAGAATAGCTGCTCACGATATTTATTAAACAGTTCTTGGCTGTGGGTACTAACCCAATTGTGTAAATAAAGTAAACGCTGACAGTCTTTAGTCAAATACATTGGTTATTCTCTCTCTTCTTAGTCTGTGTTTCTAATTATAGGGGAAATATAGGTACAAAATTAAACTGATTAGTTATCGTAATGTATAGCTGACAAGGGTTTGGGACTATTTTATTTAACTGATGACATAACGTGATACTGGGTCACTTCGTTTCTTCACTCGTCAAACTGTCGTTTAACTCCCTCATCACTTCGTTTGTGTTCTCCACAGAAAAGAGGGTAATTTCGTCTGTATTCCTTACTAAGTATACATCCTGTAACTGATTTTTTACTGATTTTAAACTGATGAGTCGTCAGTTTAACGGGAATACACGCCAAGCACTAATCAGTTTAAACAGATACTCATCAGTTAGGTCATCAGTTAGCCATCAGTTTGGAAACCCTTGTCATGTAAGGGATAGAGGCTTAAATGATGAGAAAAAGTTGGGGAACACGATTTAACTCATCACTTAATCAGTTAGAAATTAGAAGGGTACATTATCAACATCAAGTGACCACTCATCATGCAAACTCTGACGGTCAACTAACTTATCCCATTCCTCGGCTGACGTGCTATTAACTAGCTCATCAATGGCTATCTTTTGCTGCTTTTTTTGTTCCATGACCTCATCAGCGACAGAAGAAACAGGAGAAGGTATGAAGTAAACCCAACCATTCTTTTTATCAGGGTCACGTTCTTTATTGATAGTCCCATCACTAGCGAGTGAACGAGTCAACGCCCTAACAGTGCTATTACTAACACCAATATGTTTAGCCAGTTCAGGGTTATCAAATCTTCTACCTGGGTTGTTTTGAAGTACGGCTACTACTTTATCTCTATTGCTGCTGAGTTCTTCTAAACTACGGGACAACTCAAGAGTAGGAGTAAAGCAGCCTTTCTCGTACCACTCATCAAACCCGTTAGTGATGTCTAATTCATAAAGTTTATGGGCTATATGTCCCTCAAAGCGTAGCTCACGTACACCACTAGGTTTAACTGCTAAGTGCCATCTAGCATCAACACGGGCGGGGATTAAAGCACTACCTTTAACCTTGCCTTGGCTGTTGGTTTCCTTAGTCTTATTGTCGTGATGGATAACTATTCCTGTGGTCTTTAAGGTTTCAAATATCTCCTTCAATGGTTGGAGTACCTTAGTAGCTATCTCGTCCTTATTGACATCAATAGTAGTAAGTGTGGTCAATGAGTCGAACACTACTAGAACAGGTTGGTAATGTTGGATAGTCTTCTTAAGCTTTTCCATATTTTGCGGCAGGGTAAGGGAATTAAACATAAGATAATTACTCCAAATCTCATCGCCTAATACATCCTTATCAAAGCCCCTGTATTCTAAATACTCTCTTGTTTTCTCTGCCCTGTCGGTGTCGATGTGCATTACTAACCCTTTCTCTACTGGATGCCCTAGAAAGTCTTGACCAGACATAACCGACATCATAAGGTCAAGCATCAATAAAGTTTTACCTGCGGATGACTCACCGTGTAATAGGTTTAACTGTCCTTTTGGTAGTAGCTCACTAACGAGATACTTACGGTTGTTCCTTTCCTCTCGTTCCTTTTCAAAGTCAATAGGTACTAACAGACCATCATCATCAGTTACATCACCAGTGTTACTAGTTACATCAACGTTGACATTACTTGTGTTGTGTACACTGCTGTCAACCTCAGTGTTACTCACGGTGTTAATGTGTCCACTAGCAGTACAACTAACAGGGTCAATGTTCTTAAGTACACGGTCTAGTTTATGTGCTGTGCCTTGTACCTCTGCCACACGCTGAACCAGTGCATCAGCCTCGGCAGGGTCTAAGCCTCTTTCGTTTACGTGACCTTGTATCTCTTTGTATGCGGCTACTGTCGCTTGGCTACCGTCATCTTGTTTACTGTTCAGTGCGTCCTGTGTTGCTTGATTAAATTTGCCTTGGTCGTACATTCCTAATAGTCCCTCCAATTCATATCCTTCTAACGTTAGTAAACCGAATGTATACTCATCTAGTAGTGCGTATCCAGTAGTAGGAGCATTAACAACCATCTGATGCTCTCCGCGTAATTCGCCTATCTTTTCTTTTCCTGCTACATCAGGGACAATATAGTTATCTATCTCCTTTTCTTCTGATAACGGGGACATCAATTTAATCGGTATATGATAGCCACCGCTAGGGGTACGCTCGACACGCACACCGTTAAGCCTATCCCCTAACCGTCCCTTAAAGAAATTGAATACAGCCTCGGCGTGTTGGTCGATATCAATGTATCTAATAGTGTTCGTGCAGCGAGTACCCACGCCAACCGAATCATTAATGAACCATTCAGGCTCGACTGTTTCAGCCTCCTTCCAAGTAGCAAACCTAAACTTGCCACGCTCATTAAAGTAACTAGGTGCTTTTCCTCGGTGATACACTGGCTTATTATTTCTAGGCTCATAGAAGGCAACCTTACAAAGTACACCTTTATCATCTAATATTGCTTCTCCTTCCATTGCGTCTAGTGGGACTACAGGTAAGGGTAACAACCCCATTGATTCTATCCAGTCTATTTGTTCTTGTCGTCTAATCATTTCTTTTTCCTTTTACTGAAACACAAAGCTCACGCCCTACAAAAATTTTTATCTCTTGGGTAGTTCTCCTGACTCTTCGGCTCTTTCTATACCGTCCTGTATTAGAACCTCAGCCATATTTGCCATAGAACGGCTTTGAATATTAGCTAGTCTCTGTAACTTTATCTTCAAGTCTTCAGCGAGATACACCGAGACTTTAGGCTTTTGCGTTGACATAACTTACTTTATCTCTCTGTTAGTCTAATGTACGTTACCATCCTAACATTTGCTGTCTTTTTCCGCTTGAGTAGCTTCAGTAATTCATAGTTTTACAATCTGTTACCAAATAATTTTATTCTTGCACCATAAGCTTTTGAGTTACTTATACAAAACTTTCTCATGAAAATAGCTGACACTGTCGCTAGAGTACGTTACTATAGATACATGGTTGAGTAAGGGGCAAGAGAGAAGCCCATCCACCACACAGCACCCAGACAACCAAATAAACCGAGTAGCCGCCGCGAATGAAGAGTAACGGTGACGATAAGAGCAAAAAGTTAAACACACAAACACCGACACATTTTCAAAAGGACAAAATTATGAAATTCCACAAGGACTATTACAGAACCAACAATAACGACCTATTAGACGCTGACATGATTAATGGGTTGACCTATAAGCAGCTACAAACATGGCTTAAGAAGCATCCATTTAACGAGTTCTGCCAGGTCAAGTTAAACAGTAAGGCTATAGTTCTACGGTCGGAATTGGCGGAGATTATGGACGAAGTAGAGAAACAACGCCATGAGTTCACAGAGTTCCTACAACTAATTCAACAGTACAAGGATTGTAGATGGGACATTCTCTATTCTGCTAATGGAGATAGTGACGACCCTAGGTTCTGTTGACGTAAAGAGGCAAAGATAAGAAAGTACCTGAAGTTGCTGATTTTAGTCAAAAAATTCTTCATGAAATCTCGTGTTAAGTTGGACGATTCTGCTTGGCAGCAAATTTTCGTTGTTCTGAGCCACCAACAAGACATCCGTATCAAAGACCCCAAAGCTTGTCGTCGTTTTCTGAATGCGGTTCTCTGGATTACTCGCACAGGTGCTCAATGGCGTGAATTACCCAAACGTTTTGGCAACTGGAACAGCCTCTACAAACGATATCGGCGTTGGTGTCAGAAGGGAGTTTGGCATCGTCTCTTGCAAGAAATGTCCCACTCTGCTGACTTAGAAAGTTTAATTCCCGATAGCACCATGATTCGTGCTCATCCCTGTGCAGCAGGAGCAAAAGGGGGTCAGAAAAACACTCTTTAGGAGGTTCTTGTGGCGGATTTAGTACCAAGTTACATGCTGTGGTAGATGCGTTGGGCAATCCGCTGCGGTTGCTTCTGACTCCAGGGCAAACCGCCGATATCAGTCAAGGAGAGGCATTGGTGGCTGGTTATCGAGCTCAACAGGTAATTGCCGATAAAGGCTATGATTGTGATGCTTTTGTGGTCTTGATTGAGGAAACTGGTGCTCAAGGCGTGATTCCGCCTCGTTCTGGTCGCCTCAACCCTAGAGATTACGATTCACATCTGTACAAGGAGCGACATCTAGTTGAGTGCTTTTTTAACAAACTTAAATACTATCGTCGCGTTTTCAGCCATTTTGACAAAACTGACGAATGTTATTTGGGATTTGCCGAATTTGCTTCGACTTTAATTTGGTTGCGTTAATTGTGTCAACAGAACCTAACAACCTAATGCTCACTCTCAACACGCTAACCGTAGAGATTGCAGAAGAGATTCAATCACTTGTAGAAGAGATGAACCCCTGTAGCAGTGACGCTAGCTTATTCGCTGACCTTATTAATCACTCACTAGCTGTTGTTGATTGGGAAGAGATAGCCGAGAGTTATCTAGAAAGTAAACCACGTGACCTGGGACAAGTCCTAAAACTGTCCTGTACACACACTTACAACCAATTAAACATCATGGATGACGACACATTAAGACTATTGACTATGGCAGTTAACAAGGTATGTATTGAGCTAATAGAAAAAGGTAGACCTCAAGATGAGTCCGACTATGACTTTTTAGTTCAGTACCTACGCAAAGCCAGATTTAAAAACAAAGAAATTGCAAAGCTTCTAACCACTGAATTAGATAGTCTAACCAACATACACGACAACGTTATGACTAACGGTCACTACGTACCACCAGAAGACGAAGACGACGAAGAAGACAAACTACTAAACGAGATTTTTGGCAACGACTAATAAGTAAACACTACACGGGGGCAACGTCCCCCTTAAGACCATGCAATTAACAACTACAACAACCAACCACATCGACATCCTGACCAATAGCTTTGAGAAGTTTGTTAGGACACGGGTTAGCAACGGCAACCCATCACAAAGCACAGTTAGAACCTACATTGCTAAAATACGCTACTTCATCCAATGGTGCTTAGACAACAACATTAACCCTGGCACTTGTACGGAAGAGGACATCGTATCTTACAGAAGCCATCTGATAAACAAGAGCTACAAACCTAACACCATTAAGCTCTATTTGCGTATTGTAAACCGCTTCTACACGGCTTTGGTACTGAACACGTTTTACCCGCTAACCCCGCTAAAAACGTAAAATCACCTACGCACAGGACGGATAGAGCAGCAACAGTAAAAGCATTCACTAAGGAGGAATTAAGCAGATGTCTTAATCTAAACAATTTGTTAGACGGTACAGAGTACGCTACTACGCCCGACTTACAGAAAAGATTAATTTTGTCATTGATGAGTCTCTGTGGTCTGCGGACGGTAGAGGTAAGTACGTCTCGTATCGGCAACATTCAACAGTACGGTACTAAGGAATACGGTCTGGAGGTCACATCAAAACGCAGCACTAGAGTAATAGCCCTACCTACGCCTGTAGTTGAGTTGATTAATGCCTACATTGCCAAGCGAGTTGCAGACGGTGAAACGATTAAACCCGATAGTCCCCTAATCAGTAGTACCCGTAAACCTGGGACATCAATTAGTACACGGGGCATTCGTAAAGCAGTTGATAGAACCCTGTACCGAGCAAAACTAAAACGCCCTGGTATGAGCGGGCATAGTTTGAGACACTCGTTTGCCACGCTAGCAGTTAGAGGCGGAGCAGACATTCAACAAGTCTCTTATGCACTAGGACACGCCGACCTTAGAACAACCCAGGTGTACACTCACATACGGGACAAGTGGAAACATAACCCCTCTAACTTTATTCTCGGTTACAAAGAGTTAAATGCATAATTGGAAATTAGCACGTTTGTAAATAATTATAATATTTGACTTATTTGTAACCAATTGATTTTGCATACATAATAATTATAATTTGTAAAATAATCTACGATAGCTTTTTTAGTTTTGAGGCGTTGCAGTGAAAAAAGGTTTATCTCTCTCCTTGTCTCTTGCTGGTATTTTGATTGGTTCTTCAGCTTTAGCACAAGTAATTCCAGATGATACGGTTAATACACGAGTCACTGAAAGCGGAAACGTCTCAGAAATTACTGGAGGCGAGACTAGAGGAACTAATCTGTTTCATAGCTTCAGAGAGTTTTCGGTTCGGACTGGTAATGAAGCCTTGTTTAATAATGCCGAGGCTATCTCTAATATTTTCTCTAGAGTAACAGGCGGCAATATTTCCAATATCGATGGTTTGATTCGTGCTAATGGTTCGGCTAATTTATTTTTGTTAAATCCCGCAGGAATTATCTTTGGTGAAGGTGCGAGGTTAGATATTGGTGGTTCTTTCTATGGCAGTACCGCAGACAGTATTTTCTTCCCCGACGGAATTGAGTTCAGTGCGACTGATACTCAAGCACAACCAGTATTAACGATTAATGCGCCCATAGGTTTAAATTTTCGAGATAATCCTCAACCTATTACTAACAGGTCTATTACTGATGATATGGGATTACAGGTTGATACAGGAAATAATATAATTTTAGTTGGTGGCGATATCGTTTTTGATGGCGGAGTAATCTTTGCTCCAGGCGGAAGGGTTGAGTTAGGAGGATTAGCAACAGAGGGAACAGTAAACTTTAACGATGACCTAGGTTTAAATTTCCCTGAAGAGGTGCCGCGAGCCGATATATCGCTGACTAATGAAGCGCAAATAAATGTCCGTGCCGGGAGTGGAGGTAGTATTGCTATTAACTCCCAAAATCTGGAGATTTTAGAAGGAAGCAAAGTAAGAGCAGGAATAGCATCGGGGTCAGGCTCACCTGAAAGCCTGGCTGGAAATATCGATGTTGATTCGACTGAGACAGTAACTATTTCTGGGACAAATACTTTTATTTCTAATGCAGTGGTTTCTGGGGCTACTGGGAATGCCGGGGATGTCAATATTACAACAGAGTCACTTGTTCTTAGAGATGGAGGTCAAGCCAATTCTTTAACCCAAGGACAGGGAAATGCAGGAAAAGTAAATATCATGGCTAGCGATATCTTTCTTGATGGAATTGCTAGCGATGGAGGAAGTAGTGGCTTTTTTAATACAGTAGCTTCTGGTGCGGTAGGTAATGCTGGTGAAATTAATATCAAAACTGCATCACTATCGATAACTAATCGCGCAGTAGTTAATAGTAGTACTTTTGGACAAGGAAATGCTGGCAATATATTTGTTCAAGCTGACGACTCCATTTTTATGTCTAATGACAGTTTAATTTTTAGTACTGTTAGAAATGGAGCGATAGGAAATGGTGGAAATATAACTGTTGACTCTAATTCTCTGACTTTATTAGAAGGAGCTCAAGTACAAGCTGCCGTATTCCGCGAAGAAAACGATCTTGCTGGTGGTCAGGGTCAGGGAGGCAATATTGTTATTAATTCTAGAGATTTTATAGAGCTTTCAGGATTTAGTTCTCAAAGTTTTTCTAGTTCTATACTGACAATTACTGAGCAAGGAGCAAACGGAGATGCAGGAGACATTATTATTAATACTGGAGTTTTACGCCTATCCGACAGTGCGAATGTGAACGCTGCAACTCGTAATTCTAGTAATGGAGGAGATATCACTATTAACGCCAACACACTTGAGGCTGCTAGCGGTGGACAAGTTCGTGCTACTACTCGCAGTGATGGTAATGCTGGCAATATCATTTTAAATATCATTGATAATATTACTCTTTCTGGCAGCGATCCAACATTTTTCCAACGGCGCGCTCAATTTGGTGAAGACTTTGTTAGCGATCCTGGTCCTAATAGTGGTTTGTTCGTAAATCCTACCTCAAATTCTACAGGCCAAGCTGGTTTTTTAATATTGAACACGGGACAATTAAATTTGAGCGAGCAAGGAACTATTCTAGCCTCTACCCAATCTAGTAACGGCGGCAGCATTGTGTTGTCAGTAGACGATACTTTAACTTTACGAGATAATAGTCGTATTTCTGCTCAAGCTTTTGGTGAAGCTAACGGTGGCAATATAGACATTAATGCCAACTTCATCATTGCTTTCCCCCAAAATAACGATATCATTGCCAGTGCTGAAGACGGAGTTGGAGGTAATATAAACATTGTTGTCGAATCTTTGTTTGGCATCGAAGAACGCTCTCTAAGTCCGCAAACCAACGATATTAATGCTAGTTCTAATTTCGGATTAGATGGTAATGTTTCGCTGAACATTTTGGATATAAATCCGCTTCAAGGTGCGGTAGAATTGCCTGATAATCTAATTGGTACAGACGAATTAATTGCTAATAGCTGCGTCGTCCCCAGTGGAGAAAACAACGGTACTTTTGTAATTACTGGCGGTGGGGGTTTACCCGTTGGTCCTGGAGATACTTCGGTTACTTACTATGCTACGGGGGAAGTGCAAACTATTCCCGCTGAAGCTAATACTGCTAGCATCTGGAAGCGGGGAGAACCGATAGTAGAACCGCAAAATGTGTATCGTCTAACCGATGGCAAGTTAGTGCTGAGTAGAGAGTGTTCTCAGTAGTAGCTGGTAGTAAGAACTGACGAATTAATTGCAGCTTTCAGCAAGGCGGGTTGCCGAAACTATTCTCGGTTTGTCTGCTTTAGGCAAACGAACTGGCTGCAAAGGTAAGTGAAGTAACCTCAGTTCTCTATTATTGTATTAAGTCAGGTGGTTTGAGGGCCTTCGAGATGAAACCAATTCGCGTATTACTCAAGCAATAGCAAACTACTACTCCAAACTTACAATCTCAGCACCCTGATATTAAACCCATCAAAACCCAATATGGCGATATCATTCCTGCCAGAGGAGTAATCAAAACCAAGGACGGCAGAGTTATTCTAACTGCTTATCCTACAGACAATACTCAAAGAACTCCTTCTCTTCATGGTGGTTGCTAGCACCCGACTATGTAAAAACCTAAAAATTTCCAAATTCATCAGAATAGTAATTACTGGGGACATTTACGGTAGGCGTGCAAACCGCTATTCCTGATGTCCCCAACATCCCCAATAGAGAATTAGGACTCTGTAGGAACTATTTTTGTGTAATGCAGCAATAAATCTATAGTTGTTTGTGTCCTTCTACGCCTCTTGTAAGTACTCTCATTCATCTCTGGTGTATGTCCCATACTCAACGCCCTTATCTCTTTAGGTATCCCTGCCATAATGCCGTTATGGTTCGCTAGATGTCTAAAGGCGTGTGTTTGAGTTACGGGACATTTCCAGCGTCTTAACTGCTCAGTGGCTTTATTACAGTAGAACTTTCTAATCGTGTCATTACTCCTACTTCTGGGTTTATTGCCTGGTAGTAGGGGTTTTTTAATGTCCAGTAATTCGATTAGGTCTGGGTGACTCGGTGGGACGAGAGAACGTGCTAAACGGTAATTAGTTTTAGTAGTTGTCCCCAGTGTCGTAAACTGCCCTACAACGATTAATCTAGCGTCTTCAGTCATTGGTGGGATGGTTACACGGTCAACGGTTACGAAGGGACACTCAAGATTCTGTATCGCGAATACCTCATGTACACGCAGACCGTAAACTACCTGAACGCTAAACACCCATAACCACGCTCGTCTAACCTCCTTATTAACGTTTGGGTGATTATTCGTTAATACTGCCTCACGCCACTCTATGAACTCCTCTAGGTCAATTGACTGTAAGTTCTGGAATTTGGTTTGAGTGATGTTAAGGTTGTCCAGCTCATCAAGTATTTTCCTCTTTCCCGCCATGCGTGTTAAACGCTTCATTGCTGAGACAACACCTTTATAACTCTTAGTCCCTTTCTCCCATCGATTGATAGTCCCCATGATAGTTTTCAGGGTTACTGCTTTGTCCTGGGGTAAGTACTTGTAAAACCTACCATAAGTGTCGTAATAGCTTGAGTGGTCACTAGGATTCGTCCTATTACGCCTTCTACCTGTTCTACTGGGTCTACTCCAAAAGTCCTCTTCAACGATGGCTATAGTCTCAGCAAACGTTACTAGGTCATTTTCTAGCTGTGACTCTTCCCTTATCTCTCTGTCGTACCACTCCCAAAATTCAGATTCAGTATCAAATGACTTTAATGCTTCGGTGACTTTATTAGCTTTGACTAATGCCGACTGCATACCGTCTATGGAAAAACTACAGTTACATGGGTACTGCCTTCTAGGTTTGTTGGGTGTTTTGAATTGAAGGTAGATACCACTTGGTTTGCGTGCTAAGGTGACACCATTAGTTGACTGCTTACGGTATCTTTCAAAGTCTAGTAGTAATGCTTCGTATCCAATAGGGTAATTTTCTTTACTCATTTTTTACTCAAAAGTAACGTTAATTACTCTGAGTAAAAACGGCGAACGCCTTGCGACAAGCGAGGTTTACCCTCGCGTTTTCAAGTTCGATTCTCGCCATCCGCACTTAATTTTAGTCTAGAATGCGATCGACATAAAAGTTGCACGCTTCTTCGATTATTCTCCCATAGAATCACTCTTTGAAACTTACTTATAAATTTAAATAACCATCTCTATTTGGTGAAGGTAGAATCTTTTAACTCTTCAAAAGAACATAACTATCACTCAAAAGATGTCTCAAAAATATTAATAACTGTTAATAATAGACCTACTTTTAGGGCTAAAAGCAAGCAAATTTTTTTTGAATAATTAACATATTCGGTATTTACCCTATGTGGTGTAGTCAAAGTTACAGGTTGCTGTTATTCAAATCGATAACATAATCCCAGGAATAAAATACTAGATATTAAATTTTTGTTCTTGCTAAAGAAAAGTAGAGATAAATTTAGGAGCAAAAAATGGCTTTTCATGGAGATATTTCTTCTAGCAACGATGCAGTCGGCGTTGCGGTAGTCAATTACAAAATGCCTCGACTCCATACCAAAGAGGAGGTAATTGCTAACTGTCATAATATCGCTAAAACGATCGACGGCATGAAAGTCGGTCTGCCAGGAATGGACTTAGTTATCTTTCCTGAATATTCGACTCACGGCATCATGTACGACTTCAAAGAGATGATGGATACGGCAGTGGATATTCCTGGCGCAGAAACCGAAATTTTTGCCGAAGCCTGCGTACGCAATAAAACCTGGGGTGTATTTTCGCTTACAGGAGAAAAGCATGAAGAGCATCCTCATAAAGTTCCCTACAATACTTTAATTCTGATAAACGATCGCGGCGAAATCGTCCAGAAATATCGCAAAATTATGCCTTGGTGTCCCGTTGAAGGGTGGTATCCAGGCAATTGCACCTATGTATCGGAAGGTCCGAAAGGACTAAAAATTAGCTTGATTATCTGCGATGATGGCAACTATCCAGAAATTTGGCGCGACTGTGCGATGAAGGGAGCCGAGCTAATCGTCCGCTGTCAGGGGTATATGTATCCTGCTAAAGAGCAGCAGATTAATGTTTCCAAGGCAATGGCGTGGATGAATAATACCTACGTTGCGGTTGCTAATGCTTCTGGTTTCGACGGCGTGTATAGCTACTTCGGACATTCAGCGATTGTCGGATTTGACGGACGGACATTAGGAGAATGCGGCGAAGAAGAAAACGGAGTGCAGTATGCCAATCTGTCTAAATTTGCCATTCGTGACTTCCGCGCTAATGCTCAATCACAAAACCATCTATTCAAACTAATGCACCGTGGCTACACGGGAATGATTAACTCTGGCGAAGGAACAGAAGGAGTACAAACTTGTCCTTTTGATTTTTACCGCGACTGGGTGTTAGACGAGCAAAAAGCTAAGGAAAACGCAGAGAAAATTACTCGTTCTACTGTCGGTACTAAAGAGTGTCCGATTGAAGGATTGCCCACTGAAAAGTCTCCAGAATCTAAATTAGAGGTAGAGCCTAGTTTAGTGTCTAGTAAAAATTAGGGCGTTATTGATTTTTGAGATGATTTGTGTACCTACCCCAGAATTGGGGGTAGGGCTGTCTCATTCTAGATAAATCATGAGAAATAGGTGCTTAGGGAAATAGGTAATTGAGGAAATAAAGAATTGTTAATGATTTGGTCGCTCGCATTGATGCTTTCAGCTATATCTACATTACTTTCTTAAAAGATGAGCGATCGAGTGAGTCAAACGTTGAGAAGAATTCCTGTAGCCTGCTGACTATTTGGCTAACACCACCAGAAACATTGGATTCAATGTTCAATGGTAGCACCGGATCGTGAAGAGATAGGCGTAGTAAAAACCAGCCATCTTCAGTAGGTGACTGGCAAGATATGCGTACTCCTTCATAATTGTTGGGAACAATTTGCCAATCTGGTTGCGATCGCGCAAATTCTTGTAGTTTGGCGATTACTCGATTGCCATAAGCTTTAAAGTCATCAGCTTCAATCTTGAGACGAAATTCTTCACTTTCGACTGGTTCGACTAAATTGGCAATTAAATCGGTTAAAAATTTGCCTTCTAGCTTTAATTTAGCCAGTTCGCTCAGTAGTTTGGTAGCGAGGTAAGCCCCATCGTCGAGAAAATAGTTTTCTTTCATCGCCGCATGACCGGAAGTTTCGATCGCCAACCAAGATTCTTTTCCTTCTTGGTTTAAGCGAATCGCCTCGTTGATGACGTTTTTGTAGCCGCGTTTGAAGCGATGATGTACGCCTTTTAAATCTTGCTCGATAAACTGAGTTAAGCCTTCAGAAGTAATGGAGTCGGTGACGATGGTCGAACCTGGATGTTCTTGGAGAACTACGGCAGAAATTAGTGCGATCAGACGGTTACGATTGATTTCTTTGCCCTGATGGTCTACGGCGGCGACGCGATCGACATCGGTATCGAAGATAATGCCAAAGTCAGCATGGGTTACCATAACTGCTTGGCAGATAGAAGCCATTGCCTCTTTATTTTCGGGGTTGGGAATATGATTGGGAAAGGTACCGTCTGGTTCTAAAAACTGACTTCCTGTAGTATCTGCACCTAGTGGTTTGAGCACTTTATCGACATAAAAACCACCGGCACCATTACCCGCATCGGCGACGATTTTTAATCCTGCTAAGGGACGGTCGAAGTTGTTGGGATGATTTACGGAATTGCGTACGGTTTGGACTAATCCTTCGGCATAAACCGAGATAAAATCGTGTTGTTCGATTATTTTAGGATGAGAGACAGTAGCAAAATCATTTTTTTCGGCTAGGTTTAAAATATCGGATATATCTTGTTTTTCTAGACCACCGCTGGCGGTAAAAAATTTAAATCCGTTACGATTAAATGGTAAATGGCTAGCAGTTAGCATTACACCACCGTCGCAGTTAAATTCGGGAGCGATCGTACTCATAAACATAGCTGGAGTCGAAGCGATACCGAAATCGTATACCTGACAGCCACATTCAGTCATTCCCTCCATAAATGACTGCATCAAAGTAGGTCCGGAGATGCGACTATCACGTCCGACTGAAATGATTAATTTTTCAGTTGGTTTTGCAACTTTTTGGGTTAGCCAGCTAACGAAAGCTTTTCCCAGAAGCTTCGCTACTTCTGGTGTCAAGTTAACAGGTTCTTCAGGAATTCCCTCCAAAGCTACTCCGCGAATATCCGAACCGTTTTGTAGTTTCTTCCAGTTAAAATTTTCCATATTTTTAGCGAGTAATGGGCCATCGCATCTGCTCGAGCATAAAATTAGCAGACTTATTCCATACCTAACTCGAATCTAGACAAAAGCAGATATGTTTAAGACTTAATTTAGATAAATTTTGTCCTTCTACTAAATAGCAAATTTCTAGATCGTCAAGAATTCAAATATAAATTGCCCCATAGATATAGAGCTTGCTTTACAAAACTTGATAGTCTGATAAGAAGAACTATTAAGCTGGCGATCGCAATATATTAATTTATCTTTGACTATGACCTACAAGATCGAACAAAAAGCCGAAACGCAATCGGCAAACGGTAAATCTTACTATATCGAAGAATGGCGACGGGGTTATGAAACTCAACACAATGAATACGAGTATCAAATTGAAGATATTGAAGGTGAAATTCCTCTCGAATTAGAGGGAACGTTGTTTCGTAACGGTCCTGGTCGCTTAGATATTGGCGGTACACCCATTGCCCATCCCTTTGACGGCGACGGGATGATCAACGCATTTTATCTTAAAGACGGTAAAGCTTTTTATCGCAATCGCTTCGTCCGCACCAAAGCCTATGTAGAAGAGGAAAAAGCAGGTAAACCACTCTATCGTGGCGTTTTTGGAACTCAAAAACTTGGTGGTTGGCTCAACAACGCTTTCGATTTTAGACTTAAAAATATTGCCAACACTAATATTATCCGTTGGGGCGGTAAATTATTGGCTCTTTGGGAAGCTGCCGAACCCCATCGCCTAGACCCTAGTACCTTAGAAACTATGGGCATAGATCGTCTCGATGGCGTTTTAGAAGAGGGAGACGCTTTTGCCGCCCATCCCTGGATGGATCCTAGCTGCAAACTGGACGGCGGCGATCCTTGTTTGGTCAACTTCCGGATCGAACCTGGACTTTCTAGCAAGATTAGCGTGTTTGAATTCAATCCTCAAGGAGAATTACTCCGCCGCCGTTCCCATAGCGTTCCAGGATTCTGTTTTATTCACGATTTTGCCATTACTCCCAATTACTGCATCTTTTTTCAAAATGCAGTTAATTTTAATCCTCTGCCCTATGTATTTGGCTTTCGAGGTGCGGGGGAATGTATTCAATTTCAGCCCGAAGAAACAACTAGAGTAATCTTAATTCCTCGCGATCCCCAGAATAAAGAAGTCATTACGTTTGAGGTAAAGTCTGGTTTTGTTTTCCATCATGCCAATGCTTTTCAGGCTGAGGGCAAAATCTATATCGACTCAATTACCTATAAGTCTCTACCCCAAGTTCAACCAGACTCTGATTATAAAAATGTGGATTTCGCACTCTTAGATCCAGGACAACTGTGGCAGTTTAGCTACGATTTTCAAACCCAGGCGGTAGAACGCAAGATACTAGAAAGTCGCTGCTGTGAATTTCCTTATGCTCATCCCGATAGAGCGGGTAGAGAATATCGCTACTTATTTATGGGTGCTGCTCACGAAGCTACAGGCAATGCACCCCTGCAGGCAATTATGAAAGCCGATCTCCAAACAGGCGATCGCGCCATTCATTCTTTCGCGCCTCATGGTTTTGTCAGCGAACCCATATTCGTTCCCAAACCCAATGCTACTGAAGAAGATGGAGGTTGGGTGTTGACTCTAGTTTATGATGGCAAGCAACACCGTTCTAGCTTAGTCATTTTAGACGGACAAGATATAGAGGGATCGGCGATCGCACGTCTCTATCTCAAACATCACATTCCCTATGGCTTACACGGTAGTTGGTGCGATGAGGTATTTATCTAGATAAAACTTTCAATCAACTCTGTGATGTTGCCTTGCAGCATAGCAGAAAACTTTAATTATAGTCATTTCAATTAATTTCCCGATGCTTTGATTGTGGTCAATTGCCAGCTATATTCGACCTGACGGGGTGACAACCCTGTGAGAAGTCAGACAGTGTAGGGAACAGAGACAACCTATGGTAAAAAAGATTCGGTCAGTTATTGAGAATCCGACCGAACCCTAAAAAATGTTAAACCAATTGTACCGCAATCATCTTTCACGTTATCTGAGTGATGACCAACTAATTACTTTGGAAGTGCTGGTATACCTTATCCAGACCTACAAACAAGTAAAGATAGAAAGACTAGCTGCATACTTCCCTTTACCAATTAAATATGAGAGCCGTCGTCGCCGAATCCAAAGGTTTTTGAAGTCCTCAGCTTTATCAGTTTCGTTAGTCTGGTTTCCCATAGTCAAAGAAGTAGTTCAAAAGAAATTCTTGCCAGACCAGACAATTTATCTAGTCTTAGATAGAACTCAATGGCAAGATAAAAATCTGTTCATGGTTGGAGTAGTGATGGCGAAAAGAGCTTTGCCTATATACTGGCAGTTTCTAGAGAAGAAAGGAGCCAGTAACTTCGCTCAACAAAAAGCCATATTACGTCCAGTATTGAAGCTGTTTAAACAACACCAAATCGTTATTTTAGGAGACAGAGAATTCCAGAGTGTTGAACTAGCTAAGTGGCTGACCCAGCAGCAGGTCTACTTTGTGCTTCGACAGAGAAAGAGTACGAAGATAATGGTAACTCAATTAGGTTTTACTCCCTTAAAAGACCTAGACGTTAATCCAGGAGACCAACGGTTTTATCAAGAAACTAAAGTCACTCAACTGCATCAAGTTTCGGGGATTTATTTAGGGGTCTATTGGCGACGTATTTACCGAGGCATGGGGGCAAAGGAACCCTGGTATCTGCTGACAAATTTACCCAATTTACCTGAAGCTGTCAAAGCCTATAAAAAGCGCGTAGGGATTGAGGCGATGTTTAAAGATTGCAAGTCAGGTGGCTACAATCTCGAGGGGTCGCAAGCTCAGATTGAACGCCTTACTCGTCTAGTTTTGCTCATCGCCATTGCTTACACTCACTCGGTGTTCAAAGGACATACTCTTAGCCTTCGAGGTCAGTCTAAATACATCGGTCGCCATCGAAAAATTAAACAATCTTTGACTCGCAACAGCTACTTTTGGCTTGGTTTATATGGTAGTAGCTGGCTGGTTTCATTTACCTTGATGAAGGAATGGATAAACAAATTGATGTGGCTCAATCTCAATAAGCTGCCTTTTTACCAGAGGGGTCTACGAGCTATGTTTATTATCCAGCAATCTTTCTAGCTCCCTTGTCACCCCTTCAGATATTCGACTTTCGTTAACCTCGATGACTACGGTTACTATTTGTAATGACTATATTTCCATAGCTGAGACTGTCTATATACTGCTTTTTAGCATAAGTCTCAGCTTTCTTTTTGCTCTAAAAATTTTCGTCGAACTAACGCTATCTACAACTGTAGAACAGCTTGAGGTATAGTTTTTTGTTCGAGGAATAGGTGTTTGTTGCTAAGGAGTTTGCCAAATACGCTGGTGATAATCCTCTGACTTGGCGTAGGGATCGCTGTCACCATGATGGTGATGATGTCCGTGATGATGGTGTCCGTGTCCGTGTTCATCTACTGCGGCAAGTCTAAACTTACACATTTCACAGTTCATTGCTACCTGACCCAATTGTGCTTCAATTTCTCGCTCTCGCATTACCTCTAATAATTGTGGCGCAATTCCCATTTCTGGCAAACTAGTAAAATTGATGTCTGGATACTTTTCCTGCTGTTGGGCGGTAATATTAAAAATTTTTTCCATTAAAGTACCCGTAAACAAGAAATAAGGTAAAACGATAATGCGTTTGGGCTGATAAAAATAAGCTCGTTGAAAGCCTTCTTCTAGACGAGGGTGGCTGATGCCAATAAAGCAAGTCTCCACCGTCTGATAACTACTACCTTCCCAAATAATCCTAGCTAGTTTGCACACATCACCATTAGCATCGGGATCGCTCGAACCACGACCGACAAATAATAATACCGTGTCAGTACGGGAAATGTTACAAGGATTATGTCGTGCTGTATCCAATTCTGCCAGGCGATTGCGCCACAGTTGGATAATTTTCGGATTAATTCCAAAATGACGACCGTAACTGAAGCTTAACTGAGGATAGAGCGATCGCGTCCGATCCAATTCGTTAGTTACATCAAATTTATTATGTCTAGCTGCAAATAACAAAATTGGCAGTGCCGAAATTTCTGTATAGCCTTGTTGGACGCAGGTTGCTACTCCTTGCTCGATTGTCGGTTCGGTTAATTCTAAAAAACAAGGTATTACGGGACGAGAAGTATCTAGTTGTTGGTAAATTTCGATAAACTCGAGAAAAGTTTGTCTGCCTCGAGGGTTTCTCGTACCATGTCCGATGGCGAGTAAAGGTCTTTTATATGGTAAGGGTGGTAATTGAAGTGAGTTGAATTTAGGAAAAGAATTGGCAATAACCATCTAGTTAAATTAGCTCCGATTTTGTGGAAAAGAGATCGAGACTTAGTTTATATGAAGAAATATGTTATCGGCGATCGCCGCAACAATGAGCCAGCTGTACCATAAGATGGAGTAGAAACTCAAATAAATGCTGGTAGCGACAAATTACATACCAGGTTTGCTGATTCAAACTTTACTTGAAAATCAACTTGCTCGATCGGGAAAGTAATAGCTACCAAACAAATAGTCATATAATTGAGCGATCGCCTAGAGCGCAAACTAGCCAGTCATCAATCGTAGCGTACAAAAAAATGCTTTAGCTAAACAATTGGCGATCGCCACTAAAAAACTGTCAAACATCTGTACCTCGCAGATATATTAAATCGATCGACTACATTCATCGGCGGGCATTCTGACTGAGAGATTAATCGATTGTCAATCTCATCACAGTTGCGGGACAGCGTTGGATTTGCACCAAACTTTCCCCTTTACTTCTAATGACTGTTCCCCATTAGAACCGATTAATTTATTTTACTCCTAAAGAGCTGAAGATTTCCCAACTATTCTGGAAGTAGAGAAAGCTATTTTCAAAGGAATTTGTTTGAGAAAAGATAAGTGAACCAGCAGTAAATAAGAGTAAGTAGACCTGTAAGCAAGTTCGATCGACAACGACTTGTAAGAATATTTGCACTCGAAACTATCTAGTTCTTCAATACTTCGCTGTCGAGGCGATCGCATCAACCTATTGACAAGCAAAAAAACATCCAATTACTTCTTAGTAAAATCTCAAACGGCGATCGCTTCTACTCGATCGATTAAAGTTGGCTGAGTCTTCGATCTATCCATTGCTTAGCTTTGACGATCGCATCCATAGGGCTATTGGCACTAGGAACGGCAACAGCACAACCTTCTTCGTAATTTACCCAAGCAGCATAGACATACTCTCCGTCAAGCTCATCGCGATCGATCTCTATTTTGCAGCCACGATAGGCAAAGGAAAGCATAATCTGGGGATAATGAGCTTCTATCATCATTTATTTATTTCTTCTACAAGACTTAAAGTAGATCTTTGAAGCGGATATTTAAGCTACTTAACTTTATATCCGCTTCGATTAATTCGCTACTTATGCAGCAGCTAGATTTTGAGCGACAAACTCCCAGTTGACCAGCTTACCGATAAATTCATCCATATAAGCAGGACGTTGATTTTGATAATCGAGATAGTAGGCGTGTTCCCAAACGTCTGTTGTTAATAAAGGAATTTGTCCGCTAGTTAGAGGATTATCAGCGTTAAGAGTTTTAGTAACTTTGAGAGTATTGCCATCTAGTACTAGCCAAGCATAGCCACTACCAAATTGAGACGTACCTGCATTTTTGTAAGCTTCTACAAATTGCTCGAAACTACCAAAGTCGGTATCTATTTTTTTAGCTAATTCTCCCGTGGGAGTCCCACCGCCATTTGGTTTCATACATTGCCAATAAAAAGTGTGATTCCAAGCTTGAGCGGCATTATTAAACAAACCGCTTTTGCTAGAATCCCCTGCTACTGCTTTAATTACTTCTTCAATGGGTTTGCTATCGAGTTCTGTACCCTTAACTGCGTCATTATATTTATTGACGTACTTAGCATGGTGTTTATCATGATGAAACTCTAAAGTTCTCTCAGAAATCACTGGTTCTAAAGCTGTGTAGTCGTAAGGAAGAGATGGTAATTCGTATGCCATGATGTTTGTTTTCGTCCTCTCTAAAAAATATCCATTTGGCAGGATTGAGAATAGACATTTGTTTTCGGCAAATAACTTTTTTTAAGCCTATTCCGACCTTCTTTGGAGATAGTATCGTAGTTTTAACAATCGCAAAATCCTACTCCTGGGGTGGGGCAACAGAAGATAGTAAGAGAAGAGTAAACAGCACTTAACCCTAAAACAATATTGAATTGAATATTATTTCAGTGTTAGAGCTCGTCTGAAAAGTAAATTTTGTTACCTTAAGGTCTAATTTCATACCTAGAAGAGCGGATTATAACCCTAGTAATTTCGTTTGAGTAAATTTGATCGAAGGTAATCATTGAGACTTTTCGGATATTCTCTTAAATCGCAGCGATCGCAGTTTAAACAAACAAAATGCTTTTTTACTTCAGATAACAACACTGGAGGGATATAACTCTTTTTCTGATTCTTTATTTCTTCGGCAAATTGTTCCAGTTATTTTTATATGATGTCTAAGACTTTAAAGCCTTAATTTTTAAAACTTTTAATAATAACTTTATAATAATTTTAGGTAGTTGCACAGAGTTAAAAATTACTTTTTTACTACAAAATTATATATATCAATAGTTTGTGAATTAAATCTAAAAACATTTAATGCTTATCATTTTCATCAAACAAATCAGACTAAACATTGCTAAATTCAGACTCATGCAAATCTAAGATATTAAATTGTAGTCAGCTAAAAATTAACAAATTCTTAAAAGCGTTTTAGTGAGTTTACCAATGGGAGTATCCTAAGTTTTTAATTAAACAATTATACTTATCCGCAAAACGAACATTTTTTCAAAAATTTTTATGCATTTGGATCGATATGTTTGACATACTTTCATTGCGTTTTTTGTTCGAATTATCTCTTTACTATGGAAATAATTGTTATTAGTTTAATAATTGGATTAATTTCAAGTGTATTGCTCATTTGGCTAATACGCTCTAGGATACGAGCAACTAATGAAGAACGAGACAATTCTTTGCTCGCAGAGTACATACAGCTATTACGTGAAAGTTCAACTTCATCCGAAGATGAAGATGACGAAGAATTACCAGAAGACAGCAATAATAACTACGAATAAAAATTGAGAAAATAGTACAGTATATTTTTTGGACAAGCAGCCAGTCACATTTAACTAAGCAAAATTGAGATATACAGATGAATGTTTACTCAGTAACTTTTAAACTTCTCAAACGATTTAAAGCTGCTGCTAACTCAAAGCGGCGAAATAAAGCTAAATCTCCTTGAGAAAAGTTGGTTATAGTGTCTAAACTTTCTTTAGTAATATCGTCGATAACTCGGTCTAAAACTTCGGGTAGAGTTAGCCGGTTATCAAGATATTTTTCTTTGGCATAAACTATAGCTTGAGCGATCGCTTTTAACTGTCCCGTATCGACTATTTGCTCTACGGCTGAAAGGTCGATATCTTCCGTACCGAAAACAATTTTATCGACATCTCGAACTGTTAACTTGACTTCCTTTTTACCCCGACTAGCATCTATACTGTCAGGTAGCGGTATTCTAGGGCTAATCTTGCCAAAATTCGCTCCACCTTCCGCTTGTCTTTCTGTCACGTACTGTTTGGCGATCGCTTTGGCTCGTTCCGTAACCTCGTATGGTAGAAAGTTTTCCATAGCGATAACCGTATCTGCCACCTCAAAATAATCGCCGCTGCCACCCATAACCAGAATAGTAGAAACGCCATAGTCAGTATAAAGTTGTCGTACCTTGTCGATAAACGGCGTAATTGGTTCTTTGTCTTTAGCTATTAAAGCCTGCATCCGGCGATCGCGGATGGTAAAGTTGGTAGCAGAAGTATCTTCGTCGATTAATAGCAATTTTGTACCTGCTTCTAAAGCTTCGATAATATTTGCCGCTTGCGAAGTACTGCCACTGGCGTTGGTAGTAGAGAAACTGGTAGTGGAACGACCTTGGGGTAAATGGTTGATAAACGGAGAAATATCGACTCCTGCGATGCTGCGTCCATCTTCGGCGCGAATTTTAACTGCAGTGGGGTTAGTAACTACAAACTCTCGACCGTCATTGGGTATATGGTTGTAAACTCCTAGTTCGATCGCCCTAAGTAAAGTAGATTTACCGTGATAGCCACCGCCAACAATTAAGCTTATTCCTTCGGGTATTCCCATACCTTTAATTAAGCCATGATTGGGCAACTCGAACTCTACTTCTAAACTTGGCGGCGACTGAAAGGGAATTACATCTTGCTGTAGGGGACGAAAATCTATACCGCTACGACGGGGTAAGATCGCATCATTAGTCACGAAAGCCACCAATTTTTTAGCCGATAGTTGTTCCCGCAGCCAGTCGGCATCTTCAATGGTTGCGACGTGTCGTTCTATCTCTCTAGCGTTGAGCGAAGAATACAGTAAAGCCGACTCAACTATATCGGGTAGATCTTCACACAGCATCTCTGCCGCCTGACGACCTAATATCCTTCTACCTTTGGCAGGAAGACCAACTACAAAGCGAACTTCTACAAAGTTTTTATCGATAAAAGCCGCAGTGCGTTCTAAAACTTCTTGTCCGTAACTAGCAATAGCAATTAGTCCACTTTTTCCCGTACCCCGACAAGAACTAATTTTACGAGCGGCGCGATCGAATTGGCGGGTGAGATAGTCTCTTAAAGCAACTGCTCGACTGTGAGAGCGATATAAATCCAGAGGAAATTGAGCTACAGTTTGGGGTAGTTTGACTCTCAGGTTACTGGGTGAAGCGAAAGGATCTCCCTGTACGCGATCGACAATTAAAGTAAAGTCACCAAATTCATAGTTTGCTTTGAGACTTTTGTAAGCTTTATAGCTGGCGTTATCGAGTTTTAATAATGTAGATTTTAGAGTATGGCGCTCGGACATGACTGATTTTTCGAAAATAAACAGAAATAAACAGAGTCTTAATCGGACCGATCTAAAGGTTAAAAATTTAGGGTTTTGTTAAGAGGCAATAGAAATTTCTAAGTTAACTATTGCAGCTCTACAACCTATCTCACACTCTAGCTCGAAGCTCATAGCATGTAGCTATTGTTTATTCAGTGTAGTCGCTATAATTTAGGCAAAATATCTGCAAACGCCCATAATAAAAAAAACAATGCTCGATTTTCTCAACCCGCTGTTAAACCGCCATCCAGAACGGATGAAAGCTAATGTAGAAATTTATACTTGGACTTTTTGTCCTTTTTGCATCCGTGCCAAAATGCTGTTGTGGTGGAAAGGAGTTAAATTTACCGAATATAAGATAGACGGCGACGAAGCAGCTAGAAACAAGATGGCGCAACGTGCCAATGGGAAAAGAACCGTACCGCAGATTTTTGTTAATAACAATCATCTGGGAGGTTGTGACGATCTTTACGAACTAGATGTTCGAAATAAGCTCGATCCCTTATTAGCTCAGCCTCCCAACTAACCGATTGACGATCGCCAATTAAGCATGATGACCATTATTAGGATGTTCTGAGGACTTAACAGAGTTAGGTTCTTTACTACTAGAAAAATAAATTGCCTTGGAAGAAAAGATATTTTTTTGCCTGACGGTATTTTGATAAGAACCCACGAGAGATTTCAACCAAGATATGCGCGAAGGGATGGGAGTACGAGCTGGCTTCAATCCTTGCAGCATTTCCGATAACTGTAATCCTTCTAGTGGTTTGGTTTCTTTGATTTTATGCCAAACCGATCGCGACATCAACAGGGTATTTTCTACAGAAGTCGCACCAATTTTAGTAAAGTACTCTTCTCGTTCTGGTTGATAGTCGGCAGAAGCAATTTCTAAATATTGCCAACTCGATCGCTCTTTGTTGGTAGTAGCTTTAGTGTCTCCCAAATTTATTTTTTGGGTTATTTGCGCCATTTTAGCGATCAGCTTGGGATACAGCCAAGTGTAGGCTGGATTGACCGTCAATTGAGCTTTATGAGGACGAGAACCATCTAAAGAAGATTCTAGTTTAAAATAGCCAATTGCCGCTTTGCGCTGGGGTTCGAATACATAACCACTAACCACATCGATCCGATTTAACCACTGTCGAATTTGAGCTACTGCAGCTTGAATTAGGTTAGTTCTAAAATCTTCGACGCGGCGATCGAATACTTGACGCAGTAATGGCGGCATGGAGACGCAATCTAGTTGATATAGTAGAGGGGCATCGGCATTACTTACTGGTAGGAAGTTAGGCAAATCGGGATTTTGCCGTGCCAACTGTTCTAATAATTCTGGAGAAAGCTGCCAATAGGTCATCTGTGCTAGCGGCTGAAAACCATTTTCGCGATATAAAGCCAGATGGTTTTTTTCATTGACGTTTACTTCCAGCATCCAAGTTCGCGCTTCCCAAATATTTTCCAAACAGTAGCGCAGTAGTTGAGAACCAATTTCTTTTTGGCTTTTGAGTAGCTCGAGGTGGGGAGAATTGCTATTGAGCAAAACTCGCTCTACTTTCCAGGTACTACGGGTACTGTTTAAAGAAGACACCTGAATGATACCGAGTACTTCCTCGAGCCTCTGAGCGACATAAATCCGCCATCCATGATAGTGTGATTGAGGTAAAAAGCTGAGGAACCTTTTTAGTCCGTACCAAGAACCAACCTGTTCTAGTTCTCGATCTATCGTGACTAAACGCTTAGAATTCTCTCTAACAACGCACTCGTTAACCAAAGCATTAATTGCCTCCACATCCCGATATTGGAGAGGACGCACTACGAGTTTGGGTGTATTTTGTACCGATAAACTCATTTTTCTAATCAACCTTTTCTAACTGCCATAAAATTTGATTGCCTTCTCTTCTCACTCTCGAGACAACCCAATTTCGCCAAGACCAATGATCTCCTCTACTAGTAACCGCACTGGCATTAATATCCATCAAATCGGCTAGTTCGGAACTACTGATTAAATAACCATTGCTAGCTATTTCTTCAGCAATTCTCAGGGTATCGATTAAATTTCTGAGTTCATTGACTCTTTCTTCACTCGATATTTTAATTTCTTCCATTGCATTGTTAGATGATTCTGTCATAGCTAGCAAAAACTCGAACGATTTTAAATTGGGTTTAAAGTTGAAACAGGAATTTTGATTATAATTTGATTTCCTGAATTTCATACCGTTATCTTAACTAATTTGTACCAGAATTTTCTCTTACCAAACTAAGATATCTCGAGCGAGCTGCTTGAAAATCTGGCTTGATTTCTAGTGCTTTTTGATAACTAACAAGAGACTCCTCAAAACTTTTTATTCGTTCTAAAGCGCGAGCGCGATTAAACCAAAATAAATAATTGTCAGGTACGATCTCTATGGCTTTTTGCCAACTACTAGCCGCTTCAAACCATTTTTCTAGCAAATATAAGGCATGAGCGTGACCATTCCAAGTTTGATAATTATTGGCATCCATGACTAAAGCACGCTCAAAAGAAGCGACTGCTTCGGCATATTTACCCAAATGACCCAAAGCACTGCCGCGATTATGCCAAGCTTCTGGTAAATTAGGATTCAATTCTAAAGCACAGTCCCAACTAGCGATCGCTTTGTCAAAGTTTCCTGAAATAGCTTGTCGTATGCCTAACTCAAACCAGTTCTTGACCAATTCTATCGAGCTAAAGTGATTATTTTTGGTACTGTAGTTGTCTTCAGTTTTGCCAGTCTGAGATGTAGTGACGGCGACTTTAGGTTGTAACGAGTGTTGAATGACCGTTACTTCTGATTCTACCGCACCAACTGGGTCTGAAATTGGGTCGTCCTGAAGTGAAACATCCGACAACTCGCTTTGGGCAGTATTAGCGACGGTTTCTGTAGCCAGTCCGTTTTCTGGCTCGGGGTAAGTACTTAGTGAGGTTTCTTCACCAGTGACTGCTAGGGGATCGGAGTTTGGTTGGAACACCAGCTTTCGATTTTCCGTAACTCGTTCCCCTGTAGAACGATCCCCATCCACTGAAGAAGATTGCTCCAAACTTGATGCTGATTTGGTCGTAGACTGTGGTAAATTTTCGCTCTCGGTATTTGTGGTTACATTATCTCGGTCTGGGTCGTCAGGAGTGAGTTCAACTAGATCTGCCCCATCGTATTCCCAAACTACTTCCCTATAATTATCAAATAATAGCTCTCGTCCAATTTGACTGGCAACAGTTCCAAATTGTCCGACTTCTGGGGTAGAATCGGCTAGCTTGCCAAAACTCATCATTAGCGTTCCTATTTGTCGTTTGTACTCAGGTGGCGTAGGTAACAACTTGTGTTGAAAGCGTTTTAACCACTCGATCCACAGCTGTTGCTGACCCCGTGCTTCCAGTCGGACAAAAAACTTAACAATTTGTCTTTGATGCCAACCATGAGTGACCCCCTGTAAAAGTTGGTCGAACAAAAATTCGTAATCCGCATCGGCTAGCCAACCAGCCGCCGCTCCCGATGTCAATTCTGTCCCAGCACGAGAAAGCTGAGAATTACCAGGAGTTTCAGTGGCTTGAAACGAGTTGGAGTTATCGCTCGCGGTTGGAGATGAACTTTGCCGCAGTTCAGATTGTGCTTGGTTTTGCCTGGTCTGGTTAAACTTTTGTCTCACTATCTTAGATCTAATATACTAGTTTTAGTGGAGTAATTTTAGGGAATAATATAATGTCGATCCACCACAGGTTGTTTGCGCGATCGCGGCATCGAAAACCGCAATTCCCACATCTAATATGTCCTACGAACCCCTGCATCACAAGTATCGCCCTCAAAGTTTTAAGGATTTAGTCGGTCAAGAAACGATCGCCAAAACTCTTAGTAATGCGATCGCCCAAACCAAAATCGCTCCAGCATATTTATTTACCGGTCCCAGAGGAACGGGAAAAACCTCTAGTGCGAGAATTTTGGCCAAATCCCTCAACTGTTTGTCAAGTGACAAACCAACATCCAATCCCTGCGGTCGGTGTGAAGTTTGTTTGGCGATCGCCACAGGTACGGCATTAGATGTGATGGAAATCGATGCTGCTAGTAATACGGGAGTAGATAATATTCGCGAAATTATCGAGCGGTGTCGGTTTGCTCCCGTACAATGTCGCTATAAAGTATATGCCATCGACGAGTGCCATATGCTCAGCACCGCCGCTTTTAATGCTTTGCTCAAAACTCTCGAAGAACCGCCCCCCAAGGTAGTATTTATTTTAGCCACCACCGATCCCCAACGGGTAATTTCCACAATTATTTCACGCTGTCAGAGATTCGATTATCGTCGCATTCCACTCTCAGCAATGGTCGGACACCTCAAATACATTGCCAAAGAAGAAAATATTGCGATCGCCGATGATGCTCTGACTCTAGTTGCCCAAATCGCCAATGGGGGCTTGAGAGATGCCGAAAGCTTGCTCGACCAGTTAAGTTTGTTGCCAGAAAAAATTACGGTAGAAAAGGTTTGGGACTTGGTAGGAGCGGTACCAGAATTAGATTTATTAAGCTTATTAAAGGCAATTAAAAGGGGACGCGCTACCGAGATTATCCAGCAGTGTCGTAGTTTACTCGATCGAGGACGAGAACCTTTGGTAGTACTGCAAAATCTAGCAAGTTTTTATCTCAATCTTTTAATTGCCAAAACTGCACCCGATCGCAGCGAGATGGTAGCGGTTACGGAAAGCTGTTGGCAAGAACTGCGTACTGAAGCGGCTAGCTGGGAAATCGAGCTAATTCTACAGGGGCAACAGCAGCTTAAAGCTGCAGAAATACAACTCAAACAAACGACTCAACCCCGCCTCTGGTTAGAAATAACTCTACTGGGATTATTACCTGCCGCTAATGAATTACAATCTGTAACTCCAACCGCTGTATCTAAAACCATACCCAGCGATCGCTCTTATCCTACTGCCCTTGCACCAAACTCCTCAGCGCCGAGCGGTAAAGATAAGCTCGATGTCAAGCAGCAGGAGCGTCAAGAAGCAACCAGTATAAATGGCACTGAAATTAAATTAGAGCAGGAACGGCAAGCAGAAAGAGCAGTAAAATCAGATTCAAAGCGCGATCGCAATGTGGTTCAATTAAAACCAATATCTTCTACTAGCGAGAATGAAGCATTAGAAAGTAATAGCCTAAATAATCTCAACCAGCAAACTACTCGACAAAATGTCCAGTCTGAGGTTGAGACTTCTGATAGTGTGGCTAATGAGGAGATTTGGGAACGCGTAATTCAGTGTCTTCAGCCACCGACAACTCAAGCTTTGCTGCGTCAACAGTGTCATTTAATCAGTCTAGAAGGTTCGACAGCTATCGTCGGGATCGGTTCGGCGAAGTTACAGAGACTGCATCAGGGAAAAGTTACCAATATTGAAACTGCTTTTGCTAAAGTCTGTCAGCGAATTATCAAAGTCAAGCTAGAAGTTGCTAATCCCCGAAAGCCATCAGTAGGGAATAATGTTGCTGCTGGTTCTCCTGCTGAACCTCGGTCAGAATCCAGGGCGGATCTAGTTAGCGCGAACCAGTCCGAAACTGGCGATCGCCCTGAAGAGTCAAACACTTCTGATAACCCTGCCGCGTTACAAACACCGGACAATACTATTGCTAATGCTCCGGTTGAATCTCCGCCTCCAATAGTCCCAGAGACTGCTAGCACTTCATTAGAGCCAAACTCCAGCCAACCCCTACAAGCAACAGAAGTAGAATCGAATTCACTTGCCACTACCGACGATACTGAAAATATAGATGACTTACAGCGGGCGATCGCTAATTTAACTCGGAGTTTCGAGGGAGAATTAGTGGAGCTGGATGATTATTCGATTAAAAAGCCAGAATTTCCATTAACGGCAAACTGCAAAGAGCCCGATGCGATCGAATCTCCAACAGAATTAAAGAAAAATTCACATCTAACTTCTCCGTCCTTTTCTTCCTCCACTAAGATTAAGATCAAACGGCAAGACATAGAAGATATGTATGACGAAGAAGATGAAGATGTCCCGTTTAGACGACCCGTTTATTCTAAAACCAACTTTGAAACTCAGCTATTTGACTCTTGGGAGTTGGAAGCTAACCGATATTGGGACGGAATAAAACAGTTAGTTCGAATTAACCGAATGGTGGACTAAGATTAGTTCTGTTTAAGATAAAAGGTAGTGATTAGTGGTCTTGGTGGCTGGGACTTCTCCTTCATTCGGTAAACTCCTACCTCAATAGCTGAAGGCTAGAGCAATGGTTCAAAACATCTTCAACACAAATTAAATTGCCCACCCCATACAAAGCGATAATTACTTCGTTATTGGCAAATACAGCATTTATAGTCTGAAAATAGATATTAATGATGTAGATAATATGTATAGAGATTGACCCTAAAACTGTTAAAATTTGTAAGGCTTCTCTAGAATTTACTAAATGGTATTTAAACGTCCGACAATCGCAGTAGATGCTATGGGGGGAGATTATGCCCCTGATGAAATCGTAGCTGGAACCATACAAGCTTCAACCGAACTCGATGTAAATATTTTGTTGGTAGGAGATGAAGAAAAGATCGCATCCTCAATTAGCCAACAGGGTAGCGTCAATACTTCTCTAGTCGAAATAGTACCTACCAAAGAAGTCGTAACCATGAAAGAAGAGCCTCTGATGGCAATTCGTCGCAAACCACAAGCTTCGATTAATGTAGCGATGAATTTAGTCAAGCAAAAACAGGCTCAAGCGGTAGTTTCTGCGGGACATTCGGGAGCGGCAATGGCATCTGGTTTACTGCGTTTAGGACGTTTGAAAGGTATCGATCGCCCCGCCATTGGTGCGGTATTTCCCACTATCATACCAGGCAAATCGGTAATCGTACTGGATGTGGGGGCTAATGTAGACTGTCGTCCCAAGTACCTCGAGCAGTTTGCTTTGATGGGAACGATTTATAGTAGATACGTTTTGGGTACCAAAGAACCCAAATTAGGACTGCTCAACATCGGCGAAGAAGCTTCAAAAGGTAATGACCTGGCTCTACAGACTTATCAATTGTTAGAGTCAAATTCTAGAATTCCTTTTGTAGGTAATGCCGAAGGACGGGATGTTTTATCGGGAGAATTTGATATTATCGTCTGCGATGGTTTTGTCGGTAACGTACTGCTCAAATTTGCCGAAGCAGTAGGGGAAGTAATGCTGCAAATTATGAAGGAAGAACTGCCTCGTGGCTGGCGTGGTAAGCTTGGAACGGCTTTTCTCAAGCCGAATCTCAGTAGGATCAAACAAAGAATTGACCATGCCGAACATGGAGGAGGTTTATTGTTTGGCGTATCGGGGGTGTGTATTATCAGCCATGGTAGCTCGAAAGCACCGACAATCTTTAACGCCATTCGTCAGGCGAAAGAAGCAATTGACAACCAGATTTTAGAGAGATTTAAGGAATATAACGAAAAAATAGTTACAGATGTCGAAGATGTAACCGAAACGGCCGTGAGTTAGTGTAAACTCGGCAAAATCGGAGTAAGCCGCCGAACTCGCGTCGGCAGCCCGCTCTAAATTTGTAAAAGCTCGATCCCAAGCAGTAAGGGGGTAATATATTGAATCATACGGAAGCAGGTATTGCAATTACTGGATGTGGTTCGGCTACACCAAAGGCTATTTTAGACAACGACCATTTGAGCCAGATAGTTGAAACTTCTGACGATTGGATTAGTAGTAGAACGGGGATGAAACGCCGTCATATTGCCGGTAAGGGCGAATCTCTCTGTCAATTATCGGCGATCGCCAGTCAAAGAGCAATCTCAATGGCAGGAATTACTGCCACCGAGATCGATTTAATCATTTTGGCAACTTCTACTCCAGACGATCTATTTGGTAGTGCCTGTAAAATTCAACATCTAATTGGAGCGACTAGGGCTGTCGCTTTCGATTTAACTGCCGCCTGTTCGGGCTTTGTCTTTGCCTTAGTTACCGCTACCCAGTTTATTCGTACTGGTATGTATCGGAATGTTTTAGTGATTGGCGCCGATGTTCTTTCTCGTTGGGTGGACTGGCGCGATCGCAATACCTGCGTTTTGTTTGGTGACGGTGCCGGGGCAGTAGTTTGTCAGGGTACTGCTGAAGGCGATCGCCTGTTAGGTTTTTCCCTGTACAGCGACGGCAGCCAAAATAACTGTCTCAATCTTTCCTATCGGGGGCAAACTCAGTCTTTAGTTGCCGATATTACTATCGAAAGCGGTACTTATCAGCCCATCACCATGAATGGAAAAGAAGTTTATCGTTTTGCTGTAGATAAAGTTCCCGAAGCGATTGGCAAAGCGATGTTTCAGGCCAATCTTTCGGCGGCGGAGATCGACTGGTTGCTGCTGCATCAAGCCAATCAGCGCATTATGGATGCCGTAGCTAAACGCCTGAATATTCCTCAATCCAAAATTCTTAGTAATATTTCTGAATATGGCAATACTTCTGCGGCTTCGATTCCCCTCGCCCTCGATGAAGCCGTCAGACAGGGTAAAGTCAAGCCAGGAGATGTGGTTGCCGTTTCTGGTTTTGGGGCTGGCTTAACTTGGAGTTCGGCAATTTTTCAATGGGCATAATTAGGGCATAATTAGGGTAAATAGCCAGTAGCGATCCCGATAATAGTTAGAGCAGCAAAGTTTTAGCTTGAAACATTTATCCTGTAAAAAAATTTCAAGAGCGCACTTTTTCGGGGAATTCTACAGCTTCTAGATAAGGACTGCAATCTAGGACAAAGGGTATAGCAATTCCCTCAAATTGTTGAGTATCATAAAAATATAATTGTCTGTAACTATCAAATCGTTCATCTTTATCCAAACTATTAGGAAAGACGGAAGTAAGGAATTACTTAAATATCCTGAAGGAACGCGCCTCATAATCGACACGATAACAGAGGTGATATTTATGAAACTCACTTATCGGGGAGTTAAATATAGCGAAGCAGTCCCTAAACTATCCACACCAGCAACAGCAGTAGAAAATAACCAGATTATCTATCGCGGTAATCCTCAACCAGCGAGAATCAATCCTAAGTTTCCCTGGTGGAAATATATTAGACAGCTAGTAGGAAGATCCGAATCTAAACCAGTTTTCGATCCGATAACCTTTTGGTACGACCACAAACGACAATTTTTAGATGAATGTTGGTATCTAGACGATCTAGAAAGACTCGATCGCTGCTGGAGTTTAACAGTAAAAATAGAACGGCTTAAAGCTTTAAAAGCCAAGCAAAAAACGAAATTAAAATATCGTGGTGTTACCTATTATCGATAACGGCAACTGAACGATCGCCGAGAAAGCAAGAAAAGTAAAATATTTCGGAGGCGATCGCTCTAACCTTCCTAGTCGGGTGTTGCAGAATTGAAGCGGGCATTTCGCAGGTTGAAGAATAAATGTAGGGTATTAATATGAAGAGTTTGGTAGTCCTAAAAAGGAAAGGATAAGGGAAGATAGCAAGTAGTTCGATCTTGAAAGTTCATTCATGGCAGATTCCTTGTTATCTTGTCCAACTTGTGGTTCTCAGGCGAGCGTTAAGAATGGTCAAACCCGCCATGGAAAACAAAATTACAAGTGTAATGATTGTGGTCGTCAATTTGTGGAAAATCCACAATGGAGAAGTATTCCAGAAGAGACTAAAGTTCTGATTGACCGATTACTATTAGAGAAAATTCCCTTAGCTGGTATTGCCCGTGTGCTCAAGATTTCTGAACCTTGGTTGCCAAACATTGCTGAGTTAGATGAACTCCAAACTTATGTAGATCGAAAGAAAGATAAGATTTGGGTGTGGACGGCAATCAATCATTATCTTCCAGGAATTCTAGCAATCGAGATTGGCGATCGCAGCGGTCGAACTTTTAAGAGACTTTGGAGGAGAATCAAAGCTTGGGATAGCAAAAGGTACTTAACCGATGGATATTGTGTCTACGCTAATTACATTGACTCCAAGAAGCATAAAGTACTTCCGAAAACTCAGTTAACCAGAGTCGAAGGAGAAAATACGCGACTCAGACATTATTTAGCGAGGCTCAAACGACAAACCTTGTGTTATTCCAAATCTGTTTCGATGTTGCGCCATTCGCTAAGATTACTAATGCACTACTTAAAACTCCAAAAAATACCGCTACCCTCAGTACCCAACCTCTAATTCTGCAACACCAAATTTCGCTCACCTAAGACGGCCTCAAACATCGGGTTAATAATAACTACCAGACTTACGATGTTGGATGGCAGTAATGCCATTGTTTTCTAAAACTTCACCACTATCGACTACTGCATAAATTAAAGTGCGATCGCCAGTCTTTAAACGACTTTGGACGGTACATTCCAAATAAGCTAGAGCTTCTTCGATGATGAGGCAACCGTTGCTGGCGGTTTTGGTAGTTAAGTTGTCAAAGCAATTACTAGGACTAGCGGAAAAGTTTCTTCTCACATTTCGTGCTTCATTGAGGATATTTAACACCAACTTATCTCCCGGTTCGTTGAGGGATTCGGCATTTTGTTCTGGGCAAACTGCAATCACGATCCCAGGAGGATTAAAAGTAGCTTGAGATACCCAAGAAGTGAGTACGCCGCTATGTTGATGGTTATTGCAAGTAGTTAGCACGCAGAGAGAACCGACAATTCTACCTACTGCTTGTTCGGTGCGATCGATTTGGGTTTCGGTGACTGGCTGACGAGGAGTACGCAGTCGCTTGTTTTTTTTCAATCTTTGAGCGAATTCTTGACCTCCTTGGATACATTCTTTCAGTTCGATAGTAGTAGGACTAAAACGCACGCGGATAGGATCGAACCCAAAAGTGAAATGAGCATCCCTGAGTTTAGTCTCTAAGACATCAATCGCTTCACCACTCCAACCATAAGAACCAAAAACAGCTGCTAATTTAGTTTTGGCTGCGTTAGCCAAGACGATTCCTAGGGCAGTTTGAATTTGAGTTGGTGCATGACCTCCCAGTGTTGGCGAACCAATGATAAAACCATCACAAGTTTTAACAGCCTGAGCAATTTCTTCAGTCGAAGCGAGTTCACAGTTAATCGATTCTACCGCTACTCCCGACTGGAGCGAGCCATGGGCGATCGCATTAGCAAGATTTGCGGTGTTACCATAGGCAGAAGCGTAGAGAAGAGCTACCTTAAATTCTCGATCGGTTTGTTGTTGGCACCATTGTTGATAATCGTAGCTAAAGCGACTGAGGCTATATTTGATTAAGGGACCGTGAGCGGGAGCATAGATTTTGCTCACCAGAGGAGCTAATTTAGCTAAAGCAGTTTCTAACTGTTTGGATTGGGTAGCGTGGAGACAGTCAAAATAGAAACGGCGGTCTAGATCTAACTGTTTCCAGTGTTCGTCAAAAACGGCTTCCTCGCATACATGTGCCCCAAAGAACTTATCAGTATAGAGAATTTGGGTTTGGGGATCGTAGGTACATAAGCCATCAACCCAACGAGGAGTAGGAACGCTAATAAATTGTAGTTGATGTCCCTGTCCTAAATCTAAAGTATCGTTGTCTCTGACTACTCGAATACGAGACTGTCGTTCGGGAAATATTAAAGCAGCTTTGAGGGCATTAACCGCTGGTTTGGAACAAATAATTTGTGCTTGAGGTACTTTACCAACCAAGACTTCTAAGGTTGCCAGCCGATTGGGATTGACGTGCTGTAAGATAATGTAATCTAACTTTTGCCAATCGAGATGACGTTCTAAAGTTTCTAGATAAATTTGCGTAAAAGATTGTCCTGGCGGATCGATTAAGGCAGTTTTATCTGCTTCAATGAGATAAGAATTTGAGGTCGTACCTTTTTGACGGGAATATTCAACTTCAAACTTCAATCGCTCCCAAGTACGCGATCGCAATACTTGAGTATTAGTGCTAATTGTTGCTACTCGAACATCTCTCGGTCTAGCGGGTATAGATTTAATAGTTGTTTGTAGCATAATTTTTTGCGGTTTAGGGGTTTGAAAATTTAGGAATGTCAAATTATGGAAAAAGTAAAGTAAACAGTCAAAAGTAAATCACCAAGCTAACTACCAATCACTAACGACTAATAGGCTGTTTACCGTTGACGATCTTTTGTTTGTATCGCTCAGATACTTTTTGTTCGGGATCGATGCCTTCAAAAGTCGGAGGTATCCACACTCGGACTACTAACAAAACTGCTAAAACGAGTAAAAAAGAACAAGTTGCTAATACCTGATTCCATGGAGTTTCGAGAATTCCTTTGACAATGATTTCTCTTAAAACCGAAACGATGGAAACTTCGACGGCGACACCAATAGAAACACGACGTTCTTGCAAGTAAATGATTAATAGGCGAAATAATTCGACTAAAATCAGCAAAAACAAAATATCAGCGGTTACTCGGGGAAAATTCAGTGGCGGCAGTAGAGATACGAACATCTCTCGTAACTGAATTGCCATAAAGCAAAATAAACCGATGCAGAGCGAGATGATAATCGAATCTTGAATGAATTCCAAAATTTTGATTACACTACTGCTATTCAGTAATTTATACCAGGGTGTTGATGGAGTGTTGGCAAGTTTTTCCATGAGATTAAGAGTGAGAGATCGCGACGAGACTAGGGAACAAAGCAGAGGAGGCAGTTAAAAGCTGATAACAAATGACTTAATAACTTAGTAATGATTCCCTATCTTGCGATGGTGAACGGCAGTCAAAGCATCTAGTTTGGCAACTCTGCCAGCTTGCACGATACTATAGACGATCCAGTGATCGCTGCATTCTAAGCGACTTTCAACTTGGCATTCAATGTAAGCTAGAGATTCGGCAATAATTGGCGAACCATTATTAGCAGGTACGGTTTTAACTCCTGCAAAGCGGTCTGCACCAGGGGGAAAACGTTTGAGAAAATGTTTGATTAAGTGCTGATAATTGCCTTCTTCTAAGACATTCAACACGAAACGATCGCCAATGTGTAAGAAAGATTCAATCGCCCGATCTTTAGCTACTGCGATCGCAATTCCCAAAGGAGATAAACTAGCTTGGGTTACCCAAGAAGCCACCATCGCGCTGGAAATCTCTCCTTTTTGGGCGGTGATGATGTATAAACCATTGCTAATTCTGCCCAAGGCTTTTTGCAAACTGTTATCAATGGCTTTGATTTGTTTGACAGTGCGATCTCGAGTCAACCATTGACCCAGATCGGTACCAGCTTCATCGCAGATTTGTGTGATTACTCGATCGCTAGATTCTTTAACTAAAATTGGGGGAAAAGCTTCGGTTAAGCCGATTTCTTGGAATTTATTTCGTAAAGGATAAATTGGTTCATCTTCACCACCGCCAGTTTCAAATAAAGCGATCACTTGTTTACCCTGTGCGGCTGCTAAAATGGTACTGAGAATCGCCTGGGCTTCTGAGTCTGATTGGGGTAGCATTCCTAATACTAACCCCTCCGCTTGCTCGACTAATTCTCTGACTTCTTGAGGTTCGGTATCGTTCCAATGGACTAATTCTACTGCTACTCCGGTTTTAGTAATGCCATGAGCGATCGCACGAGCGAGTTCGTCACTATAGCCGTAATCTTCAGAATAAAATAGCGCCACCAAAGTATCAGTTTTGGTTTGTGCCTGACTCCATTGCCGATAGCGATCGACTAATTCGTCACGATGGTACTGTACTAAAGGTCCATGTCCCGTGGCGATGGTATCTACTTCGAGTTTCCCCATCCGTTTGATGGCAGCTAAAACCGAACGGGCGTTGGGTTTCATCAAGCAGTCATAGTAATATTCAAAGTCTGCCTCGATTAATTCTAAATTTTCATCAAAAGTAGGCTCATCGCAATAGTGCATCCCAAAAGCATCGCAAGTATAGAGAATTTGGGTTTTGTTGTCGTAGGTAAAGATGGTATCTGGCCAGTGCAAATTGGGAGCCGAAACGAATTCTAAGTAATGCCCATTGCCCAAATCTAAGCGATCGCCATTTTTAACGGTCTGATGTTGGAAGGGTTGATGCACCATATTTTCTAAAAACTGAATCGCCACCTTTGCCCCGATTACCGTAACTTGGGGTGCTAACGCCAAGATATCTTTAACCAAACCACTGTGATCGGGTTCGGTATGACTGATAATTAGATAATCTAATTGAGATAGATCGATTAAACTGGTTAGTAGATCGAGATAAAGCTGGCGAAACTTAGCGTGAGTTGTATCGACTAAAGCTAGTTTTTCTCCTTGAACGATAAAAGAATTGTAGGTCGTTCCGTTTTGCAAGCCAAATTCAATATCAAAGCGATCGCGATCCCAATCTAGACAACGAATTGCCGTAGTCTCTGGTGCTAGTTCGACGGTTTGGAGGGTCAGTCTTCCACTAACTTTAGTCGTTCGATCGGTATTAATGAGTGCAACCATAAGTGACTCCTAGATAAGTACTCTAAATTTTCAATAACCGAACCTTGCTAAAAGATTCCAATTGTTAAATTTTGGTTGGATTACAAGCAATAAGAGGTAACATCTTCATCGCACGAGTCGGCGAGAAAGCACAGTGCGCGAAATCGCAATCCCATCAATTGCTCGTATAAAGGATTGAATTTACACAATGCTGGAATCCGGAAAATAACTTTACCAAACACCTGTATTTCTCTGGCAAATGGACATTGACTGGGAATCAATTTAACGATGCGTCTTGCTGTTTGAGCTTCTTGGATTTCTAAACCATCAAGCCATTGTTGGAGAAATTGCCAAGGATTTAGAGGTTTTTGGTAAAAACTTTGAATTAGATCGGTCATTTTTTAATCTGTTCTGCTTAACTTTTATTACCTATTAATAAGCTAACAGAATTTTATAAGAACTTTTATATAAAAATATTTTATAATTAATTGACAAAGCTTATCGTTCAATGCATTTAAAAGTATCTAGTTGAAAACCGAGCTTACAGCGATTTTTAGTTGAGTAAAATACAATCGATCAGTAAAACGACACGAACAACCGAGACGAAATTGAAGAGAGCGCGATGTTGGAGTGAGCCTCTAACATCGCGCTCTGTGCCTTCTGTCCGATCGCACCTAAATGTAGTATTTCGGTTTTTATTTCATACAAGTTCGAAATAGGCCTTGACTAGATCCATATTTCTCTGAAGTTTAAAACCTACTTTGCTACACAAATGTTGCATAGTATGATTTTCGGGGAGAATTTCAGCACTGATACCGGATAATTGTTCTTGCCGACCGATATCGAGCAAGGTCTTTAGTAATTCTGTACCCAAACCTCGACCCTGATGACGATCGCTGACTAACATACCAAACTCTGCTTCATTGGTGCCGTAGATTTTACTCAAACGACCTACTCCTAAAATCTCGCTTTCTCCCGTATTGGGATCGAGGTAATCGGCTACTAATGCCATTTCGCGATCGTAATCGATAAAACAAATCCGTGTTAGTCGTTCGTGAGCCACTCTGGCTTGTAACCCGATCAGGTGAAAATAGCGGAAATAAACGCTTTCTTCCGAAAGGGTTTGGTGAAAGTCAACAATCAGTGGCTCGTCTTCGGGACGAATCGGACGAATGGTTACTTGTTTACCATCGTTTAACGTCCAATATTTTACATACTGGGTAGGATAGGGACGAATGGCAACCCGCGGAAGTTTCGACTCGTGAGTCTCTCGGTCGTGGAGGACAACGCGAGCATCTAAAGCCAACAGGTTATTTTCTGATACTAATAGAGGATTGATCTCGATTTCCTCGATCCAGGGTTGTTCTACAATTAACTCGCTGAAACGCACCATTAATTTAGCTAGGGCGGTTAAGTCTACCGCTTTTCTACCTCTAACTCCCTTAAGGGCTTCATAGATGCGAGTTTGTTCCATCATCCTGCGTGCTAGAGTGGTATTGAGCGGCGGTAAAGCTAAAGAGCTGTCTTTAAATACTTCTACTAACTGCCCCCCAGTTCCAAATAACAACACTGGTCCAAATTGTGCATCGATACTGCTACCTACGATTAGTTCGTAGCCATCGAGTTTGACCATTGGCTGCACGGTAACGCCGAGAAAGTGGGTTGGTTCGACGGCTTGTTTAATTGAATTGTAGGCATTGATGACGGCATCGGCATTATTGAGGTTGAGATGTACTCCACCCACATCGGTTTTGTGGGTAATGGTTTCAGAGTGGAGTTTGAGAACTACTGGATAACCAATTTGATTGGCTATTTCTACTGCTCGTGCTTCACTTGTAGCAATTTCAGTAGTTATAGTAGGAATATCATAGGCAGTTAGTAACTGTTTCGATTCATATTCTGTCAGTAAAGTGCGCCCCGTATCTCTAACTCGATTTAAAATTGCTGCTGCTCGAGCGCAACTACTACGATTGTGACCATTGTCATTGGCTGCTAATACTGGAGTTTCATACAAACCCTTAAGGTTATAGCTATAATTCCACATCAAGTTAAACAGATGGGCAGCCGTGTCGGGATAGGGCATGGTATAAATCCCTGCACGGTTGAGAATCATTTCTCCTTCGGTAACATTTTCTCCTCCCATCCAGCTAGCTAGTAGGGGTTTGCCATTTAATTCCTTAACGGTTTCTTGCAATTGAGTTGCTATTTTGGTGGCATCAGTCATCGCTTGAGGAGTAAGGATGACTAATAGACCATCACTGTTATTATCTGCTGCTGCTATTTTTAAAGCTTCGGTATAGCGTTCTGCCGTAGCATCGCCGAGGATATCAATCGGATTGTGGCGACTCCAGTGAGCAGGTAAGACTTTATCTAACTGAGTGGTAGTTTCGGGAGATAATGAGGTTAAAGCTCCTCCTTCTCTAATTAGGGCATCAGTAGCCAATACTCCCGGTCCACCAGCATTAGTTAGAATAGTCAAGCGTTTGCCCTTAGGACGAGGTTGCTTGGCTAGCAATTCAGTCATATTAAATAGGTCTTCGATAGTATCGACTCGCAATACGCCACAACGACGAAATGCTGCATCTAAGACATCATCGCTACCGGCTAAGGTACCTGTGTGTGAAGCTGCTGCATCGGCTGCCGCACCAGTACGTCCCCCTTTAATTACGATAATCGGTTTGGTTAATGCCACTTCTCTCGCTGCCGAGAGAAAAGAGCTAGCATCACCAATAGATTCCATATAAATAGCAATGCTGGTGGTAGCTGGATCGTCACCAAGATGATAAATTAAATCGCCCCAACTGACATCAAGCATCGAACCGATAGAGACAAAAGTACTAAAACCGACGTTTTCTTGGAAACTCCAGTCTAAAATTGCCGTACATAATGCCCCACTCTGACTGATAAAACCCACATTACCGGGACGTGCCATAGTACCGGCAAAGGTAGCATTTAGACCATTGCTGGGATTCATCAGTCCCAGACAATTAGGTCCGATAATCCGCATTTGATGACGACGAGCTTCAAATAAAATTTGCCGTTCTAACTCAATCCCTACCGTACCAATTTCTTTAAATCCTGCCGAGAGGATAATTACTCCTTTTACCCCCGCGGCGGCACATTGACGAATCACCGTAGGGACTGTGGCAGCTGGAGTAGCAATGACAGCTAGATCGATCGCGCTGGCAATAGCAGTTATATCTTGATAGGCTTTAATCCCGAGAACATTATCCCGCTTGGGGTTGACGGGAAATACCGTACCGCCAAAAGGATTACTAATTAGATTCCAAAGTAAAGTTCTGCCTACGCTACCGGGACGGTCTGTCGCACCGATAACGGCTACAGTTTTGGGAGTAAAAATTCTGTCTAGAGGTCGCCGTCGATAGTTGGTAATATCATGAGCGGGATCGACGGTCAGATTCATATAGATGGTCATAGACTTGTTTGCGAGTTTTAATGTAGGGTAAGCTCGATTTTTCCCTTCGATTATAATCAATTAATTTTTTTTAAAATGTTTGCTATTTTGCTTTTAATTTTTTATTAATGTTCGTCAGTATTTTTTATGATTCTTTTATGTCACAAAACTCAGTGAATATTCTAGTCTAAGAGAGCAAGAGTAAAACAAGACAAATGTTGTTTATTTGGGATAATATATTATTTTTACCTTTTGTAAACTGAGTTGTAATAGTAGTTATGGTACTGTTAATTTAGAGGTGTAAGCGAGACAGAGGGAGAAAGAGTCCTAACTTAAATTACTAATAACTTATCTAGAGATTCTAAGCAAGCTGCTATCGAACTACTGAAAAAAATGTACTCAAATGTACTCAAAAATTCTAGTAATTAAATTTTAAAATAGATTATTCGATCGATTCAACCTTACTTTCAACGATGACTAATTTCGTCCTAAGAATAATTCAAGTAATTTGGTAACTTAGGTCACAAAAGCAAGTGGAAATATAGGAGATACATCTGATTATGTTGCAACAATGGAAAGGTTTCGTTTCAGGTAAATGGTCGGAAGAAATTAACCTCCGCGATTTTATACAGCAAAACTACACTCCCTATGAAGGAGATGGATCGTTTTTAGCTAGTACCACCGAAGTCACACATCAGCTTTGGGCAAAAGTTAAAGACTTGATGGCAGTAGAGCGGGAAAGAGGTATTTTAGATACAGATACCAAGATGCCTGCTTCCATTACCGCCCACGCCCCAGGCTATATCGACCGAGACTTAGAAAAAATTGTCGGCTTACAAACCGATAAACCTCTAAAACGGGCAATTATGCCTTTTGGTGGCATTCGGGTGGTTAAAAGTTCTCTTGAAGCTTATGGCTATCAGTTAGATCCTCAAACCCAAGAAATTTTTACCAAATACCGCAAAACTCATAACGATGGAGTTTTCGATGCCTACAGCCGCGAAATGAAATTGGCACGGCATTCGGGAATTATTACCGGTTTACCCGATGCTTACGGTAGGGGTAGAATTATCGGCGATTATCGTCGGGTAGCTTTATACGGTTGCGCTCGCCTGATTGCAGACAAGCAAGCACAGCTATACTCTCTAGAAGTAGATACTTTCGATGAAGAGATAATTCGGCTAAGAGAAGAAATTTCCGAACAGATCCGCGCCCTTAAAGAACTAGTACAAATGGCGGCTAGTTATGGCTGCGATATCTCTCAACCTGCAGCCAATGCCAGAGAAGCAGTACAGTGGACTTATTTTGGCTATTTAGGTGCAGTTAAAGAACAAAACGGTGCGGCAATGTCTTTGGGTAGGGTTTCTACTTTTCTCGATATCTATTGCCAACGAGATTTAGATAATGGCGACGTTACCGAAGCCGAAATTCAAGAACTCATCGACCATTTCGTAATGAAACTGCGGATGGTACGTTTCTTACGTCATCCTGCCTATAACGAACTGTTTTCTGGCGATCCTACTTGGGTAACTGAATCCATTGGCGGTATGGGAGAAGATGGCAGAACTTTAGTAACTAAAAATAGTTTTCGTTTCTTAAATACTCTATATAACTTAGGAGCCGCCCCGGAACCAAATCTTACCGTTCTCTGGTCGGAAAAATTGCCTGTCGGCTTCAAACGCTTCTGCGCTAAAGTTTCTGCCGATACCAGTTCGATTCAATATGAAAACGACGATCTGATGCGTAGCTACTACGGCGATGATTACGGGATCGCTTGCTGCGTATCGGGAATGCGAATTGGCAAACAGATGCAGTTTTTTGGTGCCAGGGTCAATTTAGCCAAAGCTTTACTCTATGCCATCAATGGCGGTAAAGACGAAAAAGCTGGGGAACAAATCGCCCCGATGTTTGCACCGATAACTTCGGAATATTTAGATTACGAAGAAGTAACTGCCAAATTCGATTTGATGATGGGTTGGTTGGCGAAACTTTACGTCAACACCCTCAACGTCATCCACTATATGCACGATAAGTATTGCTACGAAAGGTTAGAAATGGCACTGCACGATCGCGATGTCTATCGGACGATGGCTTGTGGCGTAGCTGGTTTATCGGTGGTAGGGGATGCTTTATCGGCAATTAAATATGCCAAAGTTAAAGTGATTCGCAATGAAGATGGCTTGGCAGTAGACTACACCATTGAAGGAAATTATCCCAAGTTTGGCAACAACGACGAGCGCGTGGATAAAATTACCGCCAAACTGATAGAAGACTTTATGAACAAAATCCGCCAGCACAAAACCTATCGCGGTGCAGTTCCCACCCAGTCAATTCTGACGATTACTTCTAACGTCGTCTATGGCAAGAAAACCGGCAATACTCCCGACGGACGCAAAGCCGGACAACCCTTTGCCCCTGGCGCCAACCCGATGCACGGACGAGATACCAAAGGCGCGATCGCTGCCCTGGAATCTGTAGCCAAGCTGCCTTACGAACACGCCCAAGACGGTATTTCCTATACCTTCTCGATCGTTCCCGAGGCATTAGGCAAATCTGAAGACAGCAAAATTAATAACCTCGCCGGAATGTTAGATGGTTACTTCCACGACACGGGACACCATATCAATATCAACGTGTTAAATCGCGAAACTCTAATCGATGCCATGGAACATCCCGAACTCTACCCTCAACTAACCATTCGCGTCTCTGGTTATGCGGTCAACTTTATCAAACTTACCCGGGAACAACAGTTAGATGTGATTGGTCGTACCTTTCATAAGAGGGTTTGAAGCCAATTAGACAACAAGTCGGTAAAGATTATGTTAGTGGTTAGTAGTTAAGTTAGTAGGAAAACAAAAAACTACTAATTACTAACAAAAATCCATCATTCTGATAAAGAACCTCGAAAACCAGTAATAATTCGATTACCGTCTTGAAGAATGTGTATTTCTATTTGGTCGCTTGCCCAATCGAGTTTATCTTTTAGCTCGGGGTTAAAAATATGAACTTTTTGATTACAAGAAGAAACCAAGGAATTGGGATCGTTAACTGCTAGCGATTTGACAAAGGCACCATCAATTAAAATATCGAGTTGGGCGAGCAATTCTCGACTGCGAGCGGGAGCATATTCTGACTGCAATCTCTCTAAAGTAAAGCCAGTAAAAGACATTACATTTAGTCCAGCTGCTTTAACTTTTTTGGCTACTTCAGTTAATGCTGTTGCTTGCCAAAAAGGTTCTCCACCAGAAAAAGTTACTCCAGTATTTTTAGGATTATTTAATATTTTCGTTGTCAGTTGTTCGATGGAAATTAATTGATTAATCTCAAATGACCAAGATTCGGGATTGAAACAGCCATCACATTCTCGCTGACACCCTTGTAACCAAACTACTGCACGGCTACCAGGACCATTAACTTCCGATTCGTCAACATAACCCATAATATTCAGGTGTCCTGGGGGAATTTCCAGCAATTGCAAATAAGGATCGATTTTGGTTTTACTCATGCTATTTTATTTGCTAGGTTTGACAATAACTAATTTTAAACTACATAAATTATCAAAATAAATTTTGATGATAATTTTGATAAAAAATGACTGATGTTTGTAATATTATACAATCTATTGAGAAAGCACAAATTATTATTAAAATTAAGCATAAAAGTTAAGCACAAAATTCAAAATTTGCGCGATCGCTAAATCCGCTACAAATTATCTAAATAAAATATTTACTTAGTTAAGATCTCAAAAAAACCTTAAAAATCTGCTCTATCCTCCAGATTTTTTTTATGATGAGATTAAGTCAAACAAATTGTCTTTCATCTTCGTACTGCGATCCGGGCAATTTGAAAAACCCAGAGCATAATTCGAGCGATTATCACCTACCGGAGCCGAGCGATGTATCACAAAATTCTTGTTGCCTTGGATGATAGCCAACTTAGCCAGAAAGCCTTTGAACAAAGCTTATTGCTAGCTCAGATGTTTAATGCTGAATTACAGTTACTCAACGTTATTTCTCCAGCGGAGGCAGAATATCGTAACCAAGTCTCTCTAGCTGGCAGTGGCTATTACTCTGACAATATCGATGAAACCGCACAACAAGAATGGCAAGTTCGAGTAGAAAGTAAATTAGATTATTTACAATCTCTAGCGGAGAAAGCGATGCGAGCTGGAGTTTCGGCAGAATTAGTTCGAGAAATTGGCAAACCAGAACATAAAATCTGTCAATCTGCCCGAGAATGGCAAGCAGACTTAATTGTAATTGGCAGTCACGGTAGAAAAGGTTTGAACGAATTGCTTATGGGTAGTGTTAGTAACTATGTCTCTCACCACGTTCCCTGTGACATAATGCTCGTCCATCAGTCAAGTTAAATTAAGACGATAAACTTGCTCGTAGTCTTTTGTTTTTCGTACTTGGCAATCGCTGACTAATGACTATAAATTATTAATCGATGACAACAACTTCTCAATCTCAAACCAAAGGTAAAATTCATTCAATTGAAACTTGTGGCACGGTTGATGGTCCTGGTATTCGCTATGTAATTTTTACCCAAGGATGTCCCTTAAGATGTCTCTACTGTCACAATCCTGACTGTCGCTATCCCGATGGAGGGAAAGAAGTCACAGTTGAGAAATTAATTGCAGATATCCAAAAATATCGTTCTTATATGAAGTTTTCTGGTGGAGGAGTAACCATAACTGGTGGCGAACCTTTAATGCAGCCGGAGTTTGTCGGTGAGGTTTTTCGCCGTTGTCAAGCATTAGGAATTCATACGGCTTTAGATACTTCTGGTTATGTCAAATTAGCTACGGCAAAAACTATTCTAGATTATGTAGACTTAGTATTACTCGATATTAAATCTTTCGATCCTAAAATCTATCGTCAAGTAACCAGTGTATCACTCCAACCAACTCTCAATCTAGCTCGCTATTTAAGTGAAATTGATAAACCGACTTGGATCCGATTCGTCTTAGTTCCCCGACTTACCGATCCACCTGAAAATATTAGAGGTTTAGCTAAGTTTGTATCTAGTTTGCATAATGTCGAAAGAGTAGAAATTTTGCCATTTCATAAAATGGGAGAGTATAAATGGGAAAGGCTGGGTTACGACTACCAACTCAAAGATACTCCGCCTGCATCTCCAGAATTAGTCGCCATGGCCAAAAATATTTTTCAAGAATACGGCATTAAAGTTTATTGATCTTGTCTCGATCTGTTGTTTTTTGTCATTCGTTCTTTGTCCTTTGCAACTAAAGACTAGTGACGAATGACTAATGACCAATGTCTAATAACTATTAACACTTAAACATCGATATGAAAGTTACCAACATAGAAGAACTAAATCTCCTGATTCAAAAAGTCAAAGCCGCTCAAAGTCAATATGCTAGTTTTACTCAACAACAGGTAGATAAAATATTCAAACAAGCTGCTTTAGCTGCTAACGATCGCCGAATTCCTCTAGCCAAATTAGCGGTTAAAGAGACCAATATGGGGCTAGTAGAAGATAAAGTAATTAAAAATCATTTCGCTTCAGAATTTATCTACAACAAATACAAACACGAAGCTACCTGCGGTGTCATTGAATCTGATTCTCACTACGGCATTCAAAAAATTGCCGAACCAGTGGGAGTTCTGGCGGGAATCGTACCGACAACCAATCCCACGTCTACGGCAATTTTTAAAGCATTAATCGCTCTTAAAACCCGCAATGCCATTATCTTTTCTCCCCATCCGAGAGCAAAAGAATGTACGATCGCAGCAGCAAAAACAGTTTTAGATGCCGCCGTAGCTGCCGGTGCACCAGAAGATATTATCGGTTGGATCGACGAACCGACAGTGGAGTTATCCCAGACATTAATGAAACATCCCAGTATGAATTTAATTCTGGCTACTGGAGGTCCGGGAATGGTTAAAGCGGCATATTCTTCGGGCAAACCATCTTTGGGTGTAGGTGCGGGCAATACTCCCGCTGTCGTTGATGAAACTGCCGAGGTCGAATTAGCCGTAAGCTCGATTTTATTGAGTAAAACCTTTGACAATGGCATGATTTGCGCTTCAGAACAATCAGTGATTGTCGTCGATGAAGTATACGATCGCGTCAAGCAAGAATTTGCCCTGAGAGGGGGCTATTTTCTATCTCCCGAAGAAAGAGCTCAGGTAAGTGCCGTGCTGGTTAAAGATGGACGGATTAATCCGGCAATAGTCGGTCAATCGGTAGCTAAAATCGCTCAGCTAGCCGGAATCGAAATTCCCGAAGCAACCAAAGTGCTGATCGGGGAAATCGATAAAGTGGGACATGACGAACCATTTTCTATTGAAAAACTTTCCCCAATCTTGGCAATGTATCGGGTAGTCGATTTTAAAACGGCAACAGAGAAAGCCGAAGAACTAATTTTACTAGGAGGACGAGGACATACTTCCGTACTTTATACAGCCTCTAGCAACAGCGATCGCATTGATTATTTTGATTCCCATGTCTCTACTGGTAGGGTGTTAATTAATACTCCTTCTTCCCAAGGAGCGATCGGCGATTTGTATAACTTTAAGTTAGACCCCTCTTTAACCTTGGGTTGCGGCACTTGGGGCGGTAACTCTGTGAGTGAAAACGTCAGCGTTTCCCATCTACTCAACATCAAAACCGTCTCCGAACGACGGGAAAATATGCTCTGGTTTCGGGTACCGCCCAAAATTTATTTCAAATATGGTTGTTTGCCTGTCGCTTTAAGAGATTTGGTGGGTAAAAAGCGAGCCTTTATCATTACCGACAAGCCCTTATTCGATTTGGGAATGCTCAAGGAAGTTACCGATGTTTTAGAAGAAATTAACATCGAACACCAAGTATTTTACGATGTCCAACCCGATCCCAACCTTTCTACTATTGAAATGGGACTGGCTAGAGTCAATACTTTTCAACCCGATGTGATTATTGCCTTTGGTGGTGGCTCTCCCATGGATGCAGCTAAGGTAATTTGGTTGATGTACGAACACCCCGAAGTGGAATTTGAAGGCATTGCCATGCGTTTTATGGATATCCGCAAACGGGTATACGAATTGCCTTCTCTCGGTAATAAATCAGAGATGGTAGCCATTCCTACTACTTCCGGTACTGGTTCGGAAGTGACTCCCTTTGCTGTGGTTACCGACGATCGCACCGGGATCAAATATCCCCTCGCCGACTATGCCCTCACTCCTCATATGGCGATCGTCGATCCCGAATTAGTGCTGCACATGCCCAAATCCCTCACCGCCTTCGGCGGCATCGATGCCCTAACCCATGCCTTAGAAGCCTATGTTTCCGTATTGGCAACGGAATTTACTAATGGACTGGCACTAGAAGCGATCGACATCCTGCTGAAATACTTACCTCGCGCCTATCAACTGGGTGCCAAAGACCGTGAAGCCAGGGAAAAAGTCCACTACGCTGCTACTATTGCCGGAATGGCATTTGCCAATGCTTTCTTGGGAATCTGCCACTCGATGGCACACAAATTGGGTTCGAGTTTCCACGTTCCCCACGGTTTAGCCAATGCGTTGTTGATTACCCACGTCATTCGCTACAATTCCACTGATGCCCCATTCAAACAGGCGATTTTTCCTCAATACGAATATCCCCACGCCAAAGAACGCTATGCCAAAATTGCTGATTACCTAAATTTAGGTGGCAACACTCTCGATGAAAAAGTAGAAAAATTAGTTGAAGCGATCGATAATCTCAAGGCAGAAATCGATATTCCTCTGACTATTAAAGAAGCTTTACCGGGAGAAGAAAGAGAATTTTACGAGCAAGTAGAAGCGTTAGCAGAACAAGCCTTCGACGACCAGTGTACGGGTTCTAATCCCCGTTACCCTCTAATTAAAGATCTGCAAGAACTCTATACTCTGGCATATCGCGGTTGTAAACTGGATGCAACTATGTATCATCCCGAACCTGGTGCAGAATTAGCAGTGTGATCCCAAAGGTCTTGTAACTAGCGAATTAAGGCGATCGCACGGAGCGAAAGCTCGATGAGTAGCTTAAAGGACTAGCCAGCCTTTAAGCTACAGACTTTATTCCCATAGTGCGCTCGAGTCTATAATCATTTTGGTTGCTGGCAAAAAAAATAATTCCATGTCACTTTTACCAGAAAAACAAGATCTAGAAAAACTACATCGCAAAACAGCATTTATTTGCGACATGGACGGCGTAATCTACCATGGAAATAAACTTTTGCCAGGAGTACTCGAATTTGTCAATTGGTTGAAAACGGAAAACAAAAAATTTTTGTTTCTCACCAATAGCAGCGAGCGATCGCCGCGAGAACTACAGGAGAAGTTACGCCGTCTCGGAGTTGAAGTCGCACTAGAGAACTTTTACACTAGTGCTTTAGCTACCGCAGCATTTTTAGCCCAGCAAACTCCTGGAGGTAGTGTCTTTGTCATCGGAGAGGCAGGATTGATTAATGCCCTCTACGAAGCTGGTTTCTCCATGAACGATACCTCCCCCGATTATGTAGTAATGGGAGAAACGCGCAGTTATAGTTACGAAAAGCTAGAACGCGCCACTCTTTTAGTACTCAACGGTGCTAAATTAATTGGCACCAATCCCGACTTAACCGGTCCTTCGGAAAAAGGTATCGTTCCTGCCACTGGTGCTTTGATTGCACCATTAGAATTAGCTACCAATTCTAAAGCTTACTTTATCGGTAAACCCAATCCTTTAATCATGCGTAACGCGTTAAAAAAATTGGCTTGTTCGCGAGAAGAAACGGCTATTATCGGCGATCGCATGGATACCGATATTATTGCTGGCATAGAATCAGAAATTGACACGGTATTAGTTCTCAGTGGAGTTACTAACCAAGAAAATCTCGATCGCTTTGCCTATCGACCAGGCTATATTCTCAATGGTGTTGGTGCTCTCGTGCCCTAATTTTTCTGACTAGTATTTTTTTACTATAGATTCAGGACTTACGCATTTGAAGGCAATTTCATTGTTTGAGCAGTGAGTCGTTCACAATTCCCCGCCGTAAACGGACGGGGATTGTAAGGAAGAGGGAAGAAGGTATAATAGACTTCTTGCATGAATCATCATTAACTAGTCAAGCTAGGGGAAAGGTCAAAGGAAAAAAGGTTTGATTATTTATTCATGCAAGAGATCTAATTTATTTGGAAACCTAGCGTCGAGCTTTGTGTTATTTGCTATCGATTAACCAAGCATTTTCCACAATCAGAACTATACGGTTTAACCAATCAAATCAGACGAGCAGCAGTATCCGTGCCATCCAATATGGTTTCTACTTTACAGAAATTATCTAAATAACCTTGTTCCCTCTTCCTTCTTCCTTATAAGATCTATGTGTAGCATTCTTTTTTAGATTTCATATGAGATGATAAGTTTTATCACTCGTTAGGCGGTGACTGCTTTTCGATGTACTCTCGCCAATAAAAAATCTTGTTGCCCTTTAGTTCAAAAATAATAGCATCTTCAGCATAGTTAAAATCTTGAGCCTGTTTGGGGCGATCGCGCCAATCCCACTCCACTGCGCCCCGATTGCCCTCGATAATGGTATTTTTAATCTGAATTTTGGTATCGGTAAATTGCTGAAAATAGTCTTGGGCTGCGGCTTTTATTTGCGATCTACCCTCAAATCTCATTCCTGGAACTACAAAAACAGCGTCTTTTGCAAAATCACTAGCGATCGCTTCAGCATCACCACTTTGCCAAGCTTCAGCTTGTCTGTAAACTATTTCTAAAACTCCGTCTTTAGTTAGCATATCAGTAGCGTAAATCGGATGAGTATTCACTAAAATTACTACGCAAGCTATAAATACAAAGATAAGATAGTTAAACTGTTTTGACGAGGCAAAAAACATTGGTAGGTAATAAATTGTGAGGTTGGTAGTTAATAGCAGCAACGAAACAGATATTAACTACATTATTTATTAATGCTGATGGAATTAAAAGATTTAATCGAACGAAATCGTAAAATTAGAGCGATCGGATTTGACGACGCACCTTTTACACGCCATCAGACAGCAAAGGTACCCATAGCAGGAATTGTTTGCGCTAATACTCGTTTTGAAGGTATGGTTTGGGGCGAAATCCAGCTCGATGGCTGGGATGCAACTGAGGTTATTAGTCAGCTATTGCTGGGAGGAAAATTTTTACCTCAGCTTCATTTGGTGCTACTTGATGGTATCGGCTTTGGAGGGTTTAATTTGGTAGATTTGCCCCATCTGTCAACCAGACTACAACTTCCTTGCGTAGCCGTAATGCGCCGACTTCCCAATCTGCCTAAAATGAAACAAGCTCTCTCTCGATTGAGCGATCGCGCCAAACGCATCGAACTACTGCAAAAAGCAGGAGAAATTTATGCTTATCCTCCTTTTTATTTTCAAGTGTGGGGAGAGCAGCCAGAGATAGTTGCAGCGGCTTTAAAATGCCTGACGGACTGCGGTAAAGTACCAGAAGCATTACGCTTGGCTCATTTAATTGGTGCTGCGGTAATTAGAGGTGAAAGTAGTTCTCAAGCATAATTTTAGCAGGACAATCTAATCTAGAGCTAACTGGCGGAGGTCGTCATTTATTTTTTGTCATTGGTAAAAGAACGGGTAAACATTTTGTAGTAAAATGTAGTTTATTGTTGCCGACTGACTTAGAGTTGAGATTGTAAGTTTTAATTATGGTGCGATCGCTTCAATTATCTCTACCTTTCCCGTTTCAAATCGGTTCATAATAAATAGACGGATTTTATTTTAACTATGGCTAGGGATTTACGGGGATTTATCAAAACCTTAGAACAAAGAGGACAACTAAAACGGATTTCGGCATTGGTCGATCCTGACCTGGAGATTGCAGAGATATCCAATCGAATGCTCCAGGCTGGAGGTCCTGGTCTGCTGTTCGAGAACGTTAAGGGTTCGCCTTTTCCTGTAGCTATCAACCTTATGGGTACGGTTGAAAGGATTTGCTGGGCGATGAATATGCAGCAGCCAGAAGAATTAGAAGACTTGGGTAAAAAGCTGGCAATGCTACAGCAGCCCAAACCACCGAAAAAAATTTCTCAAGCTGTAGACTTTGGTAAAGTTTTGTTCGATGTAGTCAAAGCCAAACCAGGTAGAGACTTTTTTCCTCCCTGTCAGCAGGTAGTGGTTAAAAATGAAGATTTGGATTTGAATCAAATTCCGATGATTCGTCCTTATCCTGGTGATGCAGGCAAGATTATTACTTTAGGACTGGTAATTACCAAAGACGTAGAAACGGGTACGCCTAATGTAGGTGTTTATCGCCTTCAGCTACAGTCAAAGAACACTATGACCATTCATTGGTTATCGGTAAGAGGAGGAGCCAGACATCTCCGCAAAGCTGCCGAAGCAGGTAAAAAATTAGAAATTGCGATCGCGCTGGGTGTCGATCCTTTGATTATTATGGCGGCAGCAACTCCCATACCTGTAGATTTATCGGAATGGTTATTCGCCGGTTTGTATGGCGGTAGTGGAGTCAAACTGACCAAGTGTAAAACGCTAAATTTAGAAGTTCCTGCCGATTCGGAGTTCGTTCTAGAAGGTACGATTACCCCAGGGGAAGTTTTGCCCGATGGACCTTTTGGCGATCATATGGGTTATTATGGCGGCGTGGAAGATTCCCCCTTAGTTCGCTTCCACTCTCTGACCCATCGTAAAAATCCCATTTACCTCACTACCTTTAGCGGTCGTCCTCCCAAAGAAGAAGCGATGATGGCGATCACTCTAAACCGCATCTATACACCTATTTTGCGTCAGCAAGTTTCGGAAATTACTGATTTCTTTTTGCCAATGGAGGCTTTGAGTTATAAAGCGGCAATTATCTCGATCGATAAAGCCTATCCAGGACAAGCCAGACGCGCCGCTCTCGCTTTTTGGAGCGCGTTACCGCAATTTACGTACACTAAATTCGTAATTGTCGTCGATAAAAACATTAATATTCGCGATCCTCGTCAGGTAGTTTGGGCGATTAGTTCTAAAGTCGATCCTTCCCGCGATGTGTTTATTCTTCCCGACACTCCTTTCGATACTCTCGATTTTGCCAGTGCCAAAATTGGTTTGGGAGGACGGATGGGAATTGATGCCACCACTAAAATCGCTCCCGAAACTAGTCACGCATGGGGAGAACCTCTAGAATCGGATCCTGATGTCGCAGCAATGGTAGAAAGACGCTGGCAAGAATATGGTCTGCAAGATATCGAGCTAGCAGAAATCAATGCCAATTTATTTGGTTACGACATTAAATAAACCTCGTCTACTTTAGAAAGCTGTATATCTTGAGATAGGAGTTTTATCAAGTAGGGGATACTCCTCTGAAAATAAACTTGATCTTGAGGTAGGGTTATCAGTCAGGAGCGATCGC
>NZ_JBKGTY010000002.1:535363-538420 GCF_053543375.1 Myxosarcina sp. GI1(2024)
GCGTTTTTCTCGGGACGTTGTTTATCAAAATAATCAGCTCCCAAATCTTGATAAGGTTCTCGACGCCGAATAATATGATAGGCAATAATCAAAATCGAATGAGCTACGGCAACTAAGGCACGTTTCTTGCCACGTCTAGCAGCTATACGGCGATACTGAGCTGCGAGATAATTTCGGGAACGAGAAACAACATGAGCTGATTGTACTAAGCCAGAACGTAGAGTTCGATTGCCTTGACGAGTTTTTTCGGATAAACGTTTACCAGCACTTTCATGATTACCAGGAGCTAGTCCAGCCCAAGCTGCCAAATGACCAGCTGTCGGGAATCGACTCATATCAATCCCAATTTCGGAAACAATCATTTCTGCTATTTGACGTCCTATGCCTGGAATAGTATCGAGAAGTTCTATAGCTTCATCAAAAGGTTTACAGTAATTTTTAATCTCTTCGTCAAAGCGATCGAGCGTTTCTTCCAAGCTGTCGAGTTGAGATAATAATTCCGATAAAATGAATCTTTGATGAGGTCGCACACGCCCCTCTAAAGCTTGTATGAGTTGGTCACGCTTATTGCCAAGGCGACCTTTAGCTAAATCTGCTAAATATACGGGAGCGCTTTGACCTTTGGCGATCGCTTTAAGCATTGCTCTTCCCGACACGCCCATGACATCAGAAGCTACAGAAGCCAACTTAATATTGGCTCCTTCTAACAGTTTCTGAATCCGATTGACCAAGTTAACTCGTTCTCGAATAAAATTACGACGATGGCGAATTAAATCCCGTAAGTCTCTCTGCTCAATGGGAGGAATAAAACTAGGACGCATTAATCCATGTTGCAAAAGTTCAGCAATCCATTGAGCATCTTTAACATCAGTCTTCCGTCCTGGAACTGCTTTAATATGTTGAGCATTGACCAACATCACCTCAAAATTGGCTTCTAAAATATTGAATACAGGTTTCCAGTATTCTCCCGTACTCTCCATTGCCACGTGAGTGCAGCTCCGAGCTGATAACCAATCCGAGAGCTCGAACAAATCAGCGGTCATGGTAGAAAATGTTTGAATCTCTTTTTGCCATCCTCCTTTTGATGTCGGGGTTATAGCACAGGCAACTACCGTCTTTTTGTGAACGTCCAAACCAGCACAACGGGGATAAATAACTTCCATAAATCTCTCCTGTTTTCAGGTGAAGGCTGGCGTGGATACCCAAAATTGAAGATTCTGACTTACGTGCTTTTCCCATTCTGGGAAGCGACAGTGAGGGGTGCCTAAAAGGTATCCCAGTTAGACTGTTGGTCAGGCTCCTAGCACCAAGGGTCAGTCAACCTCTGTGCCAACCGAGTGGAGAGTGTATCATATTTTCATTGGTAGGGGTGAACGCCATTCATGATGACTGTTGGCGAATTCAAAAAAACATTTTCAGGCGATCGCTAGTTTCTGATTTGTCATTAGGACAGTCCTCGTGGGCGAGCGGGTAATGCTCAAAGCATAACGCTTCTCTCACTGCTTTGAACCTGAGTATTTATGCTCATTGCATAACTGGGATGCATTCCTTGACAATACCATGTCAGTAGCTAGGGGGTGAGCGAAAAAAGATGTGGGGAAGGAGAGATTTGTTAGCGTGCGTTTCACAATAACATAGGTAAGACCTAATTAAACCTTCGACTCCTTACAACAGAAAATGAATAACTTCCAGTCAATTCTGTCCCAAATAAATGAAACACTTTTTTCATTACCAGACTGGAATAATTTGTCCGAGTTTGTCACGGAATTTCATGATATCTGGCTAAAATTGGGAAATTTTGTGCAACAAAAATTAGCGGTACTTAAACAAAAATCAAGCCCAAACAAAGCCCAAACTAGCTTTATAAGCTACGAATACGTCGCGATTTTGGTTCAACCATTGGACAAAACGATAAGATATACCTGTACGAAAAGCTTCTAATGCTTCAGGAAATGTCTCCAAAGGTTTGTTCGCCCAACGTCTTCTTAAACCTCCAGTAAGCTTATGCCAAAGGATAAAAGTATAGGCACAAAAAACTAGAATAAAATGTCTTTCCAAACTCTTCTTATCTCTAACTTGATACTCTTTTAATCCTAACCATCCCTTGGCTTCTCGATAGAAAACTTCTATCCAGTTTCTCTGAGCATAAGTTTGAACTATCCATTGCTCGGTTACTATTTCTCCCTCAACATTTGTGAGTAAGTAGTCAATATCTTCAGCATCTTCAAAGATTGGTGCACTCATGACGATAGCTATTTTTCTGATTCCTTCTAGCCTTGATATTTCTGCTTCTATTATTGCTACCCAGACGGTTCTAGGTTTTTCACCCTGGATTTGAATCTCCTTAAATTCCTCATCAGATAACCATTGAGCATATTCATCTACTCTGATTTTTTCTAATTGATTTGATGGAGTTTTAACCAAAATATTACGATTTTTAGCGATTCCTCCTATATACTTTAATTTCTTTTTTTCCAGTTCGAGTAAAACAGTTGTGTTGTTACCATAGGACGAATCTATTAATACTAGTCCTGGTCGATATCCCCTCTTCAAACTTTTATCGATTAATTCTAAGGCTAAGGTGGGTTTTTTCTTGAATTCTCTGTCTTTCTTTCCTTCGGGCAACGAATTACCATGTTGATATAGTTCTATGTCTAAAGGTAAGCTTTTTTGGCCATCATATAGATGAGTTGTTACTACAACATTGCCATTATCTGTTTTCCCAATTTCCCCAATATATTGACGACCTACTGCTGCGGTAAAGTTACCACTTTTTCTATGCCCAGAGTCATCAACAATTAGACTAAATCCCTTACTGATTCTCGTTTGATTACACTTGTTCATCACTTCTAAGCGACGTTCATTTATCTTGTTCGCTGACCAAGTTGCTTCAGTTAAGAAATGGTGTAATTTGTGGTATGTGACCTCTACTGCGTCTTTAGCCATTTGAGATACATTTTTTCGCTCACTTTCCCCTAATAATCCTCCTAAATAATGTCTGAATTCCCTTTTTTGCGCTTTAGTTCTCAGTAAATCATCAAACTTTTGACACCATCT
>NZ_JBKGTY010000002.1:538510-540554 GCF_053543375.1 Myxosarcina sp. GI1(2024)
AGCAAAGGTATTCTATCTTATTTTGTCTGTTTAAATTGTTTAAGTACCGCTAACCGCATACACTCCTGCCGAAGTCGCTTTTCTGCGCTACCTTGTTGCATCTGTTGTTTTGATTGTGTACGCCCTAATCAACCGAATGCCAATGCCTCGATTATGGGACTTACCACTAATTTCCTTATGTGGTCTTATTGGCTTTGCACTCTACAATTTCATGTTGAATGCAGGTCAAGTGACTGTTCCAGCAGTCATAGCAAGCTTGATCATCTCAGCAGAAGTAGGGGTCATTGCTGTCTTAGCATGGCTATTATTTGGTGAACGCCTCGGAAAATCAGGCTGGCTTGGTGTTGCCTTATGCATCACAGGTGTTGGCGTTATTTCACTCAGTACGGGTGCTGAATTTCAATTGTCAGCAGGAGTACTGCTCGTTTTCATTGCCACGCTTTCGATTAGCTTGTACTCGGTTCTGCAAAAACCATTGCTACGAAGATACACAGCAATTCAGTTTACAACCTATGCAATTTGGACAGGAACAATATTTCTATTTTTCTTCGCACCTCATGCGGTATTGTTAGTTGCTCATGCACCAGCTGAATTTCAACCCGCCCACATAGCGATAGGATAAAGTCAGGAAGAAAAATTTAATTTTAGTAGCAATGAATACTACAAAAGAGCAGAATATTGCCAAAACAAGTTTAATCGAAGCACTAAAAACGAGTGGTGGCGACACTAAAAATGAAGAAGTTGTAGCAGCCATAGAACAGCTAGCATCCCTTAACCCAGAAAGCGCACCTACAGAAAATGAAAAGTTGCTAGAGGGGAATTGGTTGTTAATCAATGCACCGAATTTTCCAGATCGCCAAAACGATACTCAAGGTCGATATGTTTATACTCTCGGAAGACTGGCGTTCAATATGTTTGAACCTGTAGGACTTAAAGTAGAAATTGAGCGAGTGCTGCAACCTGTTTTTCCTACGGGCAAGGAAAATGAATTTACTTACGATATCGTTGTTGAGTTTAAAACGATTGATGAGAATATGCCTGAATTAAAAGGAATAGTAAAAAATTTAGCTGTCTGTTCGCCAAAAAGCAAAGATACGGTACAAGTAAAGTTTACGGGCGGAGAATTAATGCCACGAGAAACTGAAAAACCATCAAAAGAATGGTTGCAAGTATTTGGTCGAGAGTCTCAACACTCTCAGCTTAGTTTACAGGAACGGATTACATCTATCTTTATCAAATGGATGTTTGGAATTAGCAAAGCATCGGAAATGAATACTCAAACAGGTAAAATAGTCTTTACAATGAAAAAATCTCCCAAAGGATTACTAAAGCTGCTTTATTTGGACGATGAGTTACGAATTACAAAAGGAAATCGTGGAACTGTATTGGTGTGCCAGCGACAAGTTGAGAAATCTAATCAATGAGACTATCATCTTTGCATAGTTACGGAGAAATTTTGGTCGCTAAAAAATCAAAGTTGTGAAACTCAAAGCAGGTCGCCTAAAAGATCGATGCGTAGCGAAGCCATGCCGTAGGCTTATCGCTAATTTCTTCGAGGGTATGTAAAATAAATTGTGTCAAAGGTCAAAACACACTCTAATAAATAGAATTAATGTGAGGAATGAGACTATGACCTTTCGACCAGAGTTAATTGATGAACTGCTCAAAGACTATGAAAAACCAGAAGACCTTATTGGAGAAGGAGGAATCCTCAAACAACTGACCAAAAAACTCGTAGAGCGTTGTTTAGAAGCTGAAATAGACGTACATCTAGAGACTCAGAAGGCAGAGCGGGGCAAAAAAGAGCGACAAAATCGACGCAACGGACACAGCCGTAAAACCATTAAGGGGGAGTTTGGCGAAGCGGAACTTGCCGTGCCTCGCGATCGCGATCGCCAATTCGAGCCTCAGATGGTCAAAAAAGGACAAACTCGTTTTACAGGCTTCGATGACAAGATTCTCGCCCTGTATGCGAGAGGAATGACCACTCGTGATATCCAAGCCCAACTACAAGACCTTTATGGAGTAGAAGTATCGCCAGCCC
>NZ_JBKGTY010000002.1:541330-784239 GCF_053543375.1 Myxosarcina sp. GI1(2024)
GAAGGACGGCTTCCACTTTAACTTTCTTTGACACAAACTTATTGACAGATCCATTGGTAAATTTAAAGCTCTAATCCGTCAGCACGCATTAACTTATAAAGTGCTTGAAGTCGAGTTTTTGCTTTTAGTTTGGCTAATATATTGCTAATGTGAAACTTAACGGTACTATCACTAATGTAGAGTTGGTCGGCAATATTGCGATCTCGTAATCCTTTAGCTAGAAGTGCGATTACCTCCTGTTCTCGATTAGTAAGTCTCTGTTGCGTTCCAATATGATTATTGAGTCCCCAACTATCTCCTTTCATGACAGTTTCAACCGCTTCCCGTAATTGGCTTGAAGTCGTAGAGAGGTCAACTTGAGCTTTTGCCCCACTAGGAACCGTTTTTGAGTCATGGTTAACCCAAATGAGGCGATCGCTCTTTTCCATCAGAGAAGTTCGATCTGTCAGTAGGGGAATATGACGCTCCTCATTAGCACAAACTCTTAATCCTGCTGAATAAGCTAGCTGAGTAAATCCTATTTGCAGCAGAGGTAGGCGACATTGAATCTTCAGGGATAACTCTGGAAGATTGACTGGGGAGGGAAATGTCAGAGAAACCTGAATCGCTTTAATACTTGCTTCGGTGTTGATTTTGAGGCTTCCACCAAAACAGGATGCGATCAAGAACAAATTCCCAAAAACCGCTCTCTCCCACTCTTTTGGTGACTGGGGGATTGTCGGTAAAGTAGCGGCGATCGCTTCTAGGGAAACCGAATCTACTTCATAAGTTAAGCGACAGTAAGTACAATCCAGGGTTTTAAGGATCTGAGCAACTTTTAGAAATACTTCAGTCTGAGATAAGTCGAGACTTCTTTCTGTTCCTAGCACTGTCAACTTTGTCTGACCCAGTATATAAGGAAGGCGATCAGAAAGCGAGAGTTCTGCAAGGGTAATTTCTGGCTTGACAGCTTGTGAATCTTGTTTTTCTTGCTGGTGCAGCGAGGCAATCTCTAAAGCCACAGTCAAGGTAGTGCAGAGACTTAACAATACTTTTAAAAACTCTGGTCTCATGGGATTATGGCTAAATGCAGCTAATACCCCAATTACCTTGTCAGAATTAGCCAAGGGATAACCAGCAAAACTCTTAATTTTTTGGCGATTGCCCATTCAGGATATCTAACCCAAGACTCCGAAGCCAAGTTATTACTTAATAGAGATACGCGATTTTGAGCAATTCTACCAATCTTAAATGCCCCCATTGGGATGCGGCTAAAAGAACCATCTGTGCGAGTATATAATCCAGATGATGCAACCAATCGCAACATTTTACGATCTGGTTCGACTAGCCAAATCCGAGCGAAAGCACAGTTGAAATACTTAACCAACCCATCCGTTGCCAAGCGAGCGATTTTCTCTAAGTCTAGGGAAGTAGAAAAGCTTTGAGCGATTTGATTGGCTCGCTGTAAATCCCAGACTAACTTTGTGTCATCAATCATGGTCAGGAAAATTGTTGAAATTAGCGGCTCTACCGAACCTAGTGTGTAAAACTAACTAGAGGTGAAACTAGCGAAGCTGTCACGCTTGGGCAATAAGCGCTCGAAACACTTGCCTAATAAGCATTTCAGACTCGATATTTTGTTTTCAATCCCACAGCCCTTCAAATCTAGCTGCCGAAAGCTGCGTATACCTGACCGTAATTAATAGTTGTACTTCCGAAGCGGTAAGTTGGTTACGAGAGACTTTGCAGCTTTCAGTGCTTGGGGCAATTAAGATAGTCATAATCAGCCCTCCTTCAATATCTTGTCTTACCTTGATTCTAGCAGAGGTACAGTTAAACTAAGCCGAATAGTCACCTCTAGGACTTGTCTGCGAAACTGGACGTGAAGTAGGGTAGGTAGCCAGCGAATTACCATTATGGTACTTTTCCAACCACCCCCCTCCAAACTACGCATGACCGTTTCCGTATCACGTAGCTTTCCAGTAATTTTTACGTCTTAGAGCGTCACCATCGTAGCGTCCATATTGGATTTTCTCGTGGCACTGGCGGCAAACCACTAAAGTTTTACGGTTGCGTGCCGACATTTTCATCATCCATTCTGGGCGTTCTTCGTGTCTTTTTTGCTTAATATCTGCTAATTTGCGGATATGATGGACTTCAATATTGTCCTTAGCACCACAAAGAGCACATTTTTGAGCTAAAAGGCGTTGAACGACTTCACTACGTCCGTTCCAGATCTGAGTGTCCAGATTATCATCGATTTTGACCCACTTGTTCCAACGCAGAGAAACGCCACCAAAATAGGTTATTAGAGGTTTCCTAGAATCACCTTCCACTGTTACTTGTAGCACTCTATAAGTGCCATCTTTTGTATCAATGGTGTGCGATAACGTTTGTAAATTTTCTGGCAAGTAGTTTTGAACTTCTTCGCCAAAGTTTTTACCAGGAAAAGCTCCATAACTCGTTTTAGTTGAGAAAGCATATGGAGGTTGTAAGCCATACGGTAATACTGGACTACTCCTCGGTACTCCGCTTGATACTGGGTAACTATACTGTAGGCATCATCCGATACTCTTTGCGCTAGGTGTATCGGTTTTCCAGAGCGCAGATATTTGACACAATGGTCTTTAATTACGCTTTTGGGAACCTTTAATCCTACGCTGCCATTGATACATCTTTGACCTCGATAGTCATGTTTATTATCGGCGTGTAGTATGTGGATTTCGTAACCCAGGAATTTAGCCACTTCGGTCCTTGCATGGGTAACGAGCGTCTTTTCTTCACTGAGTTCCAGTTTTAACTCGTCACGTAAGAACGTGGCGAGCTTCTGTTTGATCTCCACCGTTTCGGATTTTGAGCCTATTACTCCCAACAGAAAATCATCGGCGTACCTTGTGTACCAAAGGCGACGAAAGTTGGGATCATTGGGGTTGCGGGACGGAATTGACTGCGCCTGTTGGCTCAGTTTCCGTGCCTCATCCAATTTTCCAGCTTGGCGTGCTTTTGAAGCAGCTTTAGTCAGTACATTGTAAGGTGGGTAGACTCTCCTTCGTTGACCACGTGTGTATGCTGGTATTAGCTCGTATTCGACGTATTTATCCAGCTTGTCTAACACCAGATTGGAAAGTATGGGACTTACAACTGCACCCTGCGGAACTCCGCTATAGGTGTCATGATATTTCCAGTTTTCCAAATACCCTGCATCCAGCAACCCCTTGATTAGACGAATCAAGCGATTATCGTGAATTTTCTCTTGTAGTATTTTTAACAGATAGTATGGTCTATTCTATCAAAACACGCGCAGATATCTCCTGCGATAAACCACTTTGTCGCTCGACTTTTCTGGGTAATTTCTAAGAGTGCTGTGTGACACCCGCGTTTGGGTCGAAAACCGTGGAAGTCTTCGCTAAACTGTGGCTCATAGTAAGCTTCTATTAGAGAACGAATTACTTCTTGAAGTAATTTATCCGACCAAGAAGGCATCCCAAGTGGTCTTAGTTTGCCGTTTTTCTTCGGGATATAAGTACGTCGCACTGGAGTCCATCTATAACGCTCATATCTCAGAGCCTCAATGATGGTGTTAATTTTCTCCAGCGACATTCCATCCACGTTTCCGGCGTAACACCTGGTGTCATCGCACCTGCATTGCTGTATAGCTTGGCGTAGGCGCGTAAGTACAAGTCTGGATTATATAACAGTCGATATACATTTTCTACATGCAATCCACGTTGTCCGCGCTCACGTATGATGTTCAGTATCGTTTCGGCTGTCCGCATCTCGCGTACCTCTCGATTTTTGTAACATCCAATTACCTGTTCTACTTCGCCCTGTAAACGGCTCTCCCGTTCTCCCTGGTAGGGCTTTACTCCCACGACTACTATTAGAACTCCGTTACCTTAGGGCTCGCGTCCCATAGGCAATCCCATGTTCCGTCACCATAGAACGTATAAAGAACGACTTAGGCTCCTACTCATATCCTTGAATGAGTTCATTACTCATCGCTTATTGGTCGGGGTGTACCATTAATGAAACTTGAATTAATGGTTACCAATAACATCGGTGTATAGACGTGCTACCGAAGGATGTGCAGTTCCATCGCTGGATATTAGGGTTCAAGCAGTTTAGCTTTAACCATATCGTTCAGGCGTTGCAGGACTGTAATGTACACGTCTTCTATTACTTCCCGCTTTACGAACATGCTCTTGTCCCCTCGCCCTTTCGGGTCTAGGTTAGTTGTTCACCTTGGAGTCGATTACCCCGAACTCCAGCCAACTGTGTTGGCGATTCTATTAATGCGTATCATGGCGCACACTTTCACTTCATCCAGCTTCTCAACAATCTGGTGCTTGTCATACACACCTTGATGAATTTGGTCATGGCAATGTTGGTGAAGTAGAGCCAAGTTATTCTTCCTATGATTTTGGCGACCGCCCTACCTCTCAACCCCCAAGACCTCCAATATTTCCCTCACTGGCAATTTCTCCGCCTCCATCTTCTCTACCCTTGCTAGTAAACGCTTGGGAATATAACGTGACTTTTTGATCGGGCGATCGCCCCCCTCCCACTCTTCATAGTGATACCAGTACTGCTGGTACTCCTTCCCACACCGCTTTATAGGCATGCACTTGATATATCCCGTACCATGTCCTTGTTTTCTCCTTTTTGTACTGGGGGGAGTTATTTGTTCCCCCCTACTTAGAGAAATTAGTTCATCACTTTTATCTTGGTTTGGCACACATCGATTATCGGTACTCAAACAAAAATTAAGCCCAAATATAGCCCAAACTATCTTTATAAGCTATGAATACGTCACGATTATGGTTGAGCCATTCAACAAAACGATACGGACAGCTCACGATTCTGAGCTTGGCTCAGAATCCGTGTCCTCAAGATATAGCTGTACGAAAAGCTTCCAAAGCTTCAGAAAAAGTGTTCAAAGGTGCGGAATGCACTGCCGCTTTCCACCTCGAATTCAATTCGAGGTGGGTCGGCAGATTGTTTGCCCAGCTTCCATTGGTTAGTTCTTTGACGTAAAACACAAGTCTGGTAAGTATTTTATCTCTTTTTGGCTTTGTTTATTGTTTAAATACCGTTAGTCCAGACGGGAGTATTGGGACTGCTAACTCCCAGAGAGCGATCGCGTTCTACCTGCTGGGAAACATTGACTACACTGCGTTTAAACTGCACCCACAAGGCTTTGGCTTGACGGGGTTTGTCTAAAATCCTGAAGACCTCATTACGAGTCTGTTCGTCGGTAGTGCTGTTGTCGCCTTTCTTAATCTTCTCCGTCAGGTACTCGACAAACATCGGGTAGGGAACACCAGGCTCGATTTCCCACTCAGGCTTAGTCGATGTGCCGATGGGCAGTCCTGCAATGAAATCATCCCAATAACTGTGGGGAATGCCACATCTGAGTTGTTTGATAATCGTCTGTGCTAGTCCTTGGGGAGAATGAGAATTAGCCACGATAGGCAGAGCTTGAATTAATGCTCGATAGAACTTTTTAAACTGACTTTCATCCTTCCAGGGTGCTTGTCTCTTTCGTTTGGGTTTGGTTTGTTTGGGAGTTTTTGGTTTGGGCTTGACCCTAGGCGAGTTGACGAAGTCAGAGGAAGCTCCGCCGTGGAACGACGGAGTCTCTCTGACCCTAGCTGACAGCTTCTCTGGTTCTGGATCTAGGCGTTTGCGTAGCAAGCGAACCAAGAATAACGCTAAGCTGTCCAATTTAGTGGACAAAACAAGGCAAAACTTTACTGCATCTGTTTTACAGAGATTCTTTGGGAATTTAATTTTGTGTACCAGTTAAACCCTCTGAGAATTAGCTCCATCAAACCATTGAAATCTCGTTAAAATTCCCCCTACCATTTAGGCTAGAGTTTTCTTGATACAGCGATCGCTACAATTCTTTGTTACTCGACTACTTTAGATTGGTGGTAAACCCATCTTTTCCCTCAGAATAGCTCGTTGTTCGCGCTGACTAAGAGATGATAATTCTGGCTCTGGTTCCCCAAGACGATTCCGACGTTTAACACCCCTCATGATTGGATTCGGTTCTACTTCACTCTCCTCAGTGGGGTAAGAAGTCCCTGATAATCGATCGAGATTGCCAGCAACCCTCTTCAGCACTCGCAGTACCCACGAGCGCTCGACACCTACATATGCTGTTCTGGGGTCTGATTCGGCACCTAGATTAACTACCACTTTTTCCCCACGAGCTAATTGCTCCAGCCAATCGATACACCAACGTATGACTTCTCCTTCATCAGCCAACTGTTGCTGTAGCTGTTTGAGCGACAGCTTACCCTCACCATCTGATTGTGCATTCATCTCGATCTTTGAATTTGGCAGATTATTCAGCCAGTCAGGAATTTGATGGGCTTGATCAGTGTGTAACAGTTGATGGATACGGCTTGAACTTAAGCCAGTGGCTTTAGCTATTGTTCTGATTGATAAACCTTCAGCATGAGCCGTCGCGAGCGCCCAGAGCCGCTCTCGCTCCACATCTTTGACTCGTGTTGTCGCCAAGCGTAAACGGTTAAGCAACTGTTTGTCTTTCAATTCCTTCTCTTTACGGTGGTCTAATGATTCCATTCCACTGAGTTTATCAGCTATTTCTTGAGCTTGTCCAGTTTTTTGGACGGCTTAGCGTTGTTCTTGGTTCGCTTGCTACGCAAACGCCAGTCGCTTAGGAAAGTTTCTCTTAAGAAACAATCAAGCGATCGCACAGTGGATAATGGTCACAGAACTTAGAAATTGCTCTAGTTTTCGGAGTCTGACAGAAGCGTTCCATGAGCGGCGATTGCTCATAATGAATAAAAGAAACAAAATCAGTCACAGAGGAGAAAACCCCTTAATATTAATGGTGGTCGCCTGACAGTTAAGACCGAACCCTCATTGGTGCGATTGCGCCCGCACAGAAGCGTGGTTCTAGATGTTTAAGGGAATGAAATTGGTGAAGCCACAATTGGGCTATCCCGTTTAGGAGAATTACTAGTGATTTGTATGCTTTAGCCAATTGGTTAAAAGAGTGCCAAGTCAAGACAGTAGCAATGGAATCAACGGGAGTGTACTGGATTCCTCTATTGCAAATTCTGGAAACTCAAGGTTTGGAAGTCAAGTTAGTCAATGCCCATCATGTCAAAACCGTCCCTGGACGTAACAGTGATGTACTTGACTGTCAATGGTTACAGCAATTACACAGTTATGGTCTGTTATCTGGTTCATTTCGACCCGATGACCAAATCTGCGTTCTGCGTAGTTATATTCGTCAACGAGATAGGCTAATTAAAAGTGCCAGTACTCACGTTCAACGAATGCAGAAAGCTCTTAGGCAAATGAATCTGCAACTGCATCGGGTGATTAGTGATATTACTGGCATCACTGGCATAGCAATTATTCGTGCTATTGTGGCTGGAGAAAGAAACCCCCAAGTCTTACTGCTTTGAAAAATCCCCGCATCAAGAGTAGTGTCTCAGAGATAGCTCAAGCCTTAACTGGAGATTACCGTGTCGAACACATTTTTGTGCTGCAACAGGAATTACAACTTTATGAAGTCTATCAAAAAGCGATCGCTGAATGCGACCGAAAAATTGAGCAATGTCTAGCTTAGTTTGCTAATCAAATTGATGTCGAAACTTCACCCATTCTTCCCGCTAAAAATCGACGCCATAAACCTCAAGGGAATCAACCTAATTTTGACTTGACAACTCATCTCTATCGTATTAGTGGTGTTGATTTCACTCGAATTGATGGGCTTGGGGTTTTGACGGTACAGACAATTCTTTCTGAAGTTGGGCTTGACCCGACTCGCTTTGCTTCTGTCAAACATTTTTGTTCTTGGTTGGGTTTATGTCCTGCTTCTCGTATAACTGGAGGTAAGATTAAAAGTTCTCAGACTCGTTGTGTCGTTAATCGAGCAGCTAATGCCTTCCGAATGGCAGCTCAAGCTCTCAAAAATAGTCGTTCTGCTTTGGGTGCATTCTCTCGTCGTCTGCGAACCCGTTTGGGTACTCCTCAAGCACTTACAGCTACAGCACATAAAGCGGTGCGACCCCCCTGGGGTTTCCCCAGCATGGGAACGCGCACCAAGACAATAGCACGGCTTTTCTATTATCTTTGGACCAGAGGTGAGGCTTATGTCGATCCAGGAGTTGATTATTACGAACAAAAATATCAAGAGCGACTCGTTCAAAACCTGACCAAAAAATCTCACTCTCTCGGCTTTGATTTGACTCCTCAGTCCGTCTCCCCCTCTGTGACTGATTTTGTTTCTTAGGAGGGGGATAACATGTGTTTGGCGACGAACCTACTCAAAATACCCGTACTTTCGGTCAAAAATACTCGTACCTTACCCCAATAACAATTCATTTAGCCTATTTTAGCTAGGTTTCGACCCTAGAAGTACAACCTTAACCAATCTAATCTGAGTCCCAAATTATACCGTTCCAATTCTCGGCTGATATAAGTTGCTATAGTCTTTCGTCATTCGTTATTTGTCATTTACCTAGAATCAGTCACTAATGACCGACGACCAAAGACTAATAACCAATGACTCTTTAAAGATTAGGAGAACTTTATGAAAGTAGCCATTGTCAAAGAAAACGAGCTAGGTGAGCTTCGAGTAGCACAAGTCCCCGATACCGTATCCCGTTTGGTCAAAAAAGGCTTTGAAGTTTGGATAGAAACGGGTGCTGGTGTTGGTGCTGGTTATGACAATGCCGCCTACGAAACAGTAGGAGCCAAAATAATTGCCGATCCAGCCTTATTGTGGGGAACAGCAGATATTCTGCTTAAAGTTAATCCTCCTGGCAAGCAAGATGGTAAGTCGGAAATAGACTGGCTCAAACCGGGAGCAACCCTAATTAGTTTTCTCAATCCCTTGGGCGATCCTACAGTCATTCAACAGCTAGCACAGCGTCAAGTTACAGCTTTCAGTATGGAGCTAATTCCTCGTACTACACGCGCTCAAAGCATGGATGCGTTGTCGTCTCAAGCTAACATTGCTGGTTATAAATCAGTGTTATTAGCAGCAGCTAGTTTACCGCGAATTTTCCCGATGATGACTACTGCCGCCGGAACGATCCCGCCAGCTAAAGTATTAGTTTTAGGTGCCGGTGTAGCTGGGTTACAGGCGATCGCCACGGCACGAAGATTGGGTGCAGTGGTAGAAGCTTTTGATATTCGCCCGACTGTCAAAGAACAGGTTCAAAGTGTCGGTGGTAATTTTGTCGAGATTGACCTTGAAGAAACTACTGAAGGCGATGGTGGCTATGCCAAACAAGTGGGGAGCGATACTCAAGAGCGAATTCGTCAGAGATTGAGTCCCTACGTTGCTAAGGCTGATGTCGTGATTACTACTGCCCAAGTTCCAGGTAAACCAGCACCTCTGTTAATTTCAGCAGAAACAGTGGCGCAGATGAAACCGGGCTCGGTAATCGTGGATCTAGCAGCAGAAAGTGGCGGCAACTGCGCCTGTAGTGAAGCTGGTAAAAACATCAACTATCAAAGCGTAACTATCATCAGTCCCACCAATTTACCTAGTACCGTCCCTGCTGATACCAGTCAGATGTATGCCAAAAATCTTTTAAACTTCGTCAAACATTTGACTAAAGATGGAGAGCTACAGCTTAATTTTGACGACGACATTACTGGTAGTGCTTGTGTAACTCACGCTGGAGAGATTCGTAACCAACGGGTAAAAGAAGCGTTGTTAGTGGTTAGTAGTGTTTAGCCCTCCTACTAACTATTAACTACTAACTACCAACCAAAAAATATAGGAGTTAATTTTATGGAAGCAGGATTACTTACAGGCTTAGTCGTATTCGTTCTCGCCTCCTTCGTAGGATTTGAAGTAATTAATAAAGTTCCCCCGACTTTGCACACTCCCTTAATGTCTGGTGCTAATGCTATTTCTGGCATTGCTATCGTAGGTGCTTTATTAATTGCTGGAGTAAGGCAATGGAACCTCACTACGATTTTGGGCTTACTTGCCGTAGTGCTAGCTACAGTCAACGTCGTTGGCGGTTTTTTGGTAACCGACAGAATGCTGCAAATGTTTAAAAAGAAAGAAGCATCATGAGTACATATTTAAACACGGGAATCGAACTAGCTTATTTAACTGCTGCTGCCCTATTTATTCTGGGGTTGAAAAAATTAGGTTCGCCCGCTACCGCCCGTAAAGGTAATTTTCTAGCAGCAGTGGGAATGTTAATTGCTGTTGTCGCAACTTTGTTAAACCAATCCGTACTCAATTATGAATGGATTTTGGTAGGTATCATTGCTGGTTCTTTAATTGGTGCGATCGCAGCACAAAAAGTTGCCATAACTGATATGCCGCAAATGGTGGGTATTTTTAACGGGGTTGGCGGTGCGGCTTCAGCTTTGGTAGCTGTCGGTGAATTCTGGCGGTTACTCAGTACTACTGGTACTGTTCCTTTAGATGCGACTTTTATTGCTATTGTGGGAGTGTTCATCGGTGGCGTAACTCTGACAGGAAGTGTATTAGCCTTTGTTAAACTTCAAGGTTTGGTAACTGGTTCCCCCGTTACCTTTCCCCTACAACAACCGGTTAACGTTTTACTGCTGGCTAGCTTTTTAGTCGGTAGTATTTATTTATTAATTCAGCCCGAAAATTCCGCAATTTTTCTGGCTATAACTGCCATCTCTTTACTGCTCGGCGCTTTATTCGTACTGCCCATTGGTGGTGCTGATATGCCTGTCGTGGTTTCTCTGTTGAACTCGTGTTCGGGTTTGGCTGCCAGTGCCGTCGGCTTTATTCTAGGCAACAGTATGCTCATCGTCGCCGGGGCATTAGTTGGAGCTTCAGGGTTAATTTTGACCCAAATCATGTGTAAGGCGATGAATCGACCTCTTACCAACGTGCTATTTGGTGCGTTTGGTGGCGACAGTACTACCGTCGGTGGTACAGGTGGCAGAGAAATCGATAAAACCTACCGTTCTATCGACAGTGAAGAAGGGGCAATGATGTTGGGCTATGCTCGCTCTGTGGTAATCGTTCCCGGTTACGGTATGGCGGTAGCTCAGGCGCAACACGGCGTACGAGAATTGGCTTCTCAACTAGAAAAAATGGGAGTGGATGTTAAATATGCCATTCACCCCGTTGCAGGTAGAATGCCGGGACATATGAACGTACTATTAGCCGAAGCCAATGTTCCCTACGATCGCCTATACGATATGGATGATATTAACACCGAATTCGATCGCGTTGACGTGGCTCTAGTTATCGGTGCTAATGATGTGGTCAATCCCGCCGCCCGTAACGACAGTCACAGTCCCATCTACGGTATGCCCATTCTCGATGTCGATCGGGCACAACACGCTATAGTCATCAAGCGCAGTATGCGGACAGGTTTTGCAGGAGTAGATAACGAACTATTCTACAAAGACAAAACAACTATGTTATTCGGTAGCGCACAGGATGTAGTATCGCAGTTAGTAGCGGAGGTAAAACAATTGTAATTTTTGTAGGGGCGCAGGGTTTGCGCCCATTACTATTTTTGGGGCAAGGTCGATTGCTTGATGCAAGAAAAGTTTACTATTGAATTAAACCTCATCTACTTTGAAAACCGTAGTTTTTCTTCTTCGGGTTCGAGATGTTTCTTGACCCAAAGGCGATCGCTCTTCACTCTAATAACCAACCAAATAATTCTCCCAATGCTATTGCACCATTGTCATCGCGAGGTATTCTATCCCAAGTAAATACAGTAATAGTTCCCAAAAAAATTGAGTTAGAACTGCTATAACCAGAAATTTATCTAAATTTGAGGCGCGACCACATTGGGATTTAACTACCTACTCAAATATACCCGTACTAGTTGAAAAAAATACTCGTACCTCGATCCAAACAAAATTGCTCGTGACTCTATAAACACAGGGTTGAGAATTTCGAGTACAGGCTTAATCATATTAATGTAAATACCTCAAATCACTATATTTCAAGCAATCTGATATAAGTTGGCTATTAGTCATTGGTTTATTGAATAAAGACGAAAAACGAAAGACCAAGGACAAATAACAAAGGACAAAAATTATGACAACCCAACCCATTTCCAACGAACTTGCCCTGAGAATTGCCTTGGCTGCTAGAGTATTACCCGATGTGTCTGTCAAGGATTTAGTTGAGGCTTTGCAAACCAATCTCGACTATGAAATTACCGAAGAATCTCTCAGTAAGCTTACCGTTACTCAGTTAAAAAGATCCTTCGGCAATATCTATGAAGTAGATAGTGAATGGGAAGGCGAAGATGCCGATAATAGCGATATCGCAGCGTTCAAAGAAGCAGTAAGAATCTTGTGGGGTGAAACGGGTTACTTTGAAGAAAATTTACCCATCGAGCCATATCGAGAAGGAGATCTGCCCAACTCCATCAGAATTGCTGTTGCTTCCAACACTGGAGAGCAGTTAGACGGACATTTTGGTTCATGCCATCGTTACCTAATTTATCAGCTATCAGTAGATGAAATTAGATTAATCGATGTTCGCTCCGCCATCGAAGTAGAGTTCGCCGAAGACAAAAATAGATTTAGAGTCAATTTAATTAAAGATTGTCCCGTTCTCTATGTTGTCTCTATCGGCGGTCCTGCTGCGGCTAAAGTCATCCAGGCTTATATCTATCCGATGAAAGTAGAACCGGGTGGTTCGGCAAGAGAAATTCTAGCAGACCTACAAAAAGCGATCGCCACTTCTCCACCACCTTGGTTGGCCAAGATTTTAGGGGTTACAGCAGAAAAACGAGTAAAAAATTATACGGCTATTTAATTAGTCATTGGTTGATAGTTACAAAGGACAAACCATAAAGAACAAAACAACTATGAGTATCAAAAACGATCGAGAGCGAGTTCGAGAAATTCAACAGATAACGGGATTGAAACCCACTCATTTTGCCGATCTAATTCGAGTTGCCCAACTAATTTACGATCCTAGTGGGGGTGTATCGGGTAAAGTTGTTGAGGTTAATTGGCTAGATTTTGAAATTCCTAAAAAGGTTGTAGCCAATTTGCGCTTGCTCGGTAAAAAATATCAGTACGAATCGCCTCATGTCTCTATTGACTTAGTGTGGGATGAATTGACTCCAGAAACTCGCAGTTGGTTTATCGCCCACAAAAGTATTTTATGGGCGATTGAAGAGGCATTTCCTGCTTTGGATGAAGATTGAGTCGGTTAGTAGTTAGTGGTTAGTAGTCATTAGTAACCAGAGACGACAGATTAAAAACACAAACAATAAGTAGTGATTATGCAAGTTTTAGGAGCTTTCAACAAGTTCGAGCAATGCGTTCTCAATATGTCTCTAATTAACATTTGCGATAGCCAAAGTTATGTCGCTCGGCAGATGCGCCAACAATATAATGATTGGAAGCGAGCGACCGAAGAGACAGTATATAACCCTTGGCTCGATCTCCATCAGTTTACAATTTATCTGCCCCATCCCGACCAAGAATACGAAGATATTACTCTCGATAAAGGATTGACTAAAGGCTACAATGTCGAAGTCCATCCGATTAAAGATTCCCAAGAATTACTCTATAACATTCCTGAAGGAGGGCATTTTGTAGTCATTCTCAAACAAAGACGAGTTAATGCCGATTCGGCGATCGCGGCTACTGGAATTTTCGTTCGCTCTTTGGGCATTCTCAGCTTGGATGTCATCATCGATCCCGACCGAGGTGAATATCAATCCCTGGTGGTCAAACATCCCCTAATTAGAGAATATCCTCAAGACTGGGAAAACAAATTGAAAATGTTTTTGAAAGGAGAAATTAGAGGAGAAGAATTGCCCCGCGTAGTAGGATATGTCGATCGTAGTTTAAATCGAGACTACAGACCTCCTTCTTGGAATGAGTTGTACTTAGCTACTAGTGATTTTACGGGTTTTTAAAATTTATTCTTTACAATAAAGGAAAATTTGGCGGTCATTTTATCGAGAGCAACTAGATTTATGTATATTTTAGTCCTCAACGCTGGTTCGAGCAGTCAAAAAAGTTGCCTTTATCAAATAGGAAAAGAATTACCCCAACAACTTCCCGAGGCTTTGTGGGAAGCGCACATAGATTGGACGATTGCTTCAGACTTCGGTAGTTTAACCGTTAAAAGTAATAACCTCAAACAACAAATTAAAATAGCCAATCGCGATCGCGCCTTAGAGATGATGCTCGATACTCTCGTTGACGGAGAAACTAAAGTTATAGACCAACTAGAGCAGATCGCTCTAGTCGGACATCGCATAGTCCATGGAGGGGCGAAATATTCCCAACCTACTATAATTACTCCTGAAGTCAAAGCTGCGATCGCCGAACTAATTCCCCTCGCGCCCAACCACAACCCCGCTCACCTCGAAGGCATTGAAGCGATCTCTAACATTCTGCCCGATGTAACCCAGATCGCTGTATTCGACACTGCCTTTCACAGTCAAATTCCCCAATCTGCCAAAGTTTATCCCCTACCTTATGAATGGTACGAACGGGGTATTCAGCGTTATGGTTTTCATGGCATCAGCCATCAATACTGCGCCACCAAAACGGCTCAACTTCTCGATAAACCGTTAGATTCTCTAAAAATTATTACCTGTCATTTAGGAAATGGCTGTTCTCTAGCTGCAATTAAAAATGGCATCTGTATCGATACCACGATGGGTTTTTCTCCTCTAGAAGGCTTGATGATGGGTACGCGCTGCGGTTCGATCGATCCCCAAATCTTACTATTTCTGATGCGCGAATACAATTTAGATGCAGACGAGTTAAATAAATTATTAAATAAAGAGTCTGGTTTATTAGGTGTTTCGGGAATATCTGCCGACATGAGGACAATTTTAGCCGCCAGTGCCGAGGGTAAACAGCGAGCGCAGTTAGCCTTCGATATTTATATCCATCGCCTCAGTAGTAGTATTGGGGCAATGATGGCATCTCTGGGAGGGCTAGATACTTTAGTATTTACTGCAGGTGTGGGGGAAAATGCAGCCAAAGTAAGAGAAAAAACCTGCGATCGATTCGCTTTTTTGGGTTTGCAACTCGATCCCGATAAAAATAATGCTCATCCTACTAATGAAGATATCGCTACCCCAGATTCTCAAGTTAGGGTATTGGTCGTTCATACTGAAGAAGATTGGGCGATTGCGAAGCTAGCCAAAGGCATCGCATCACAATGTTGGCAGTTGCAGCAATAGAAAATCGAATTAGATTAATAAAAGTTTATTTAGCGCGATCGAAATATCGGCAAAGGCTGGAGAAGCAAGTGTTTTACTAGTAAATTCTTGAATTCGCTCGTAAGTATTGTTACTGGGTTGAGTGTGAACTATCAGTTTTTGACTGAGACAAAACTTATTTTTTCAAGGAAAATCTCCAGAACAAGTTCTGGAGATGATGATGCCTTCATAGTATTTTTGAGCTTCATCCCTCTTCTGAGTTAAAAACCTTACCCGACTTGGAAGGTTTTTACATTGTGAGAAATAGAGGATGAGAAATACAGGTATTGCCCCGTGAGCCTTCAATTCTTGATGCTACTGTACTGAATGACATTTTTCCTAAAATTTTCAATCCGGGTCAAATCCAATCATAGACTTTTAGGCAAACTTTCAGACAAATCTATGGATTAGCTCATCTCTGTTTTCTTAGCAGACTATAAACCTACATCAGCAGCATTAGTCGAAACAACAAAGTCATCAAAGTATGCATTAACATCACGTTCTGGCCACCAGTCGCTGCCTGAGCCACCATGAAAAGTGCTGAAAAATAGGTTATCGATGCCCTGATTATTAGTTACAAATTTGAGATTGTCCCTGGAAAGTACTTGCTCTTTATCCATCCAAACGTCTATTTCTCCATTAGACTGATTGCCGTCATTAATTTTTACTCTTTGAATTAGGTTATGCCATTTACCTCGCGCAAAATATTTATCACTGCCGTCGCTTCCTTTAAGTAAAATGTCTTCTCCATATGCTCCTGGTTTATCCATGTGATATAAATACAGAACAGCTTTTCCATTTTCTCTCCACATATACCGTGAAGTAAATCCATTATTGCCATTACAACTATTGCCTCCGGCGCAAAGACCATCGGCACCCAATCCTGGTAGTTTTCCTCCACTATACTTGGAACCATCAAAATCAAAATCTTTATCGAACTTGACCCAATAAGAAAGAAAGTATTCCTTTTGACTGGGAATTTGCCATTCTGCACCCACATTCGATTGAGCGTTTGAGGGATAGGTAATTTTTAAGGATTTATCGCCAGAGTGAGCATCTTCATTGGTAATCATAGAGTATTTATCCATATACATTGACCACTTTGCATCCCAATCTTGTCTTTGTACGTCAGTGCTATAGATCGTATTATTAGCATGCTGTTCAAATCCTACTGAGATGGCGTTGGAACTAAGTGGAGATAGAGAGGAATTTGATGAAGGCGGTTTTTGTTTAATGGTAGGAGATTTAGAAGTATTATTTTCTAATTCTCGATCGTTGATTTGAATATTACTAATTTTGGGAGATGGATTTAAAGTATTGAATCCAAAGTACTGCTCTTCTCCAGGATCTAGATCTTGATTGTTAGGAAAATCAATTACATATTCATATTTTCCATTCTTGAAAGTTTCAGTGACAATGTTTCCCAGCCAAATATCAGTAGGTTTCTCTCTAATTGGGGCATCAGATTGAAACTTTATTTCCCAATCCGATATTGTAGTATCTCCAAGATTTTTTAAATCTAAATGAATAGTGGATCCACTATTACCCCTCCATGGTTGGACTCGCAAATTAGTATCTAAATTGAAAGCGGTTTGTTTATAGAGCTGTTTATTTACTGAGTTAGTATGCTTGTTGAAACTAACTGGAGATGGAGAATTTATTTGAATATTACTAATTTTGGGAGATGGATTTAAAGTATTGAATCCAAAGTACTGCTCTTCTCCAGGATCTAGATCTTGATTGTTAGGAAAATCAATTACATATTCATATTTTCCATTCTTGAAAGTTTCAGTGACAATGTTTCCCAGCCAAATATCAGTAGGTTTCTCTCTAATTGGGGCATCAGATTGAAACTTTATTTCCCAATCCGATATTGTAGTATCTCCAAGATTTTTTAAATCTAAATGAATAGTGGATCCACTATTACCCCTCCATGGTTGGACTCGCAAATTAGTATCTAAATTGAAAGCGGTTTGTTTATAGAGCTGTTTATTTACTGAGTTCATCATTAAATACCTTTGTATTAAAAAACAATTAAACAAATAAAATAAATAAAATTATTTGCTTAATTAAATAGTGTTCGCGTTCATATAAACTTTATAAAAAAAACTATGACTTCTAAGTGTGATTGCAATCAATAGTAGTTGTGATTTTCGCCAAAGATTCAGGCGATGGACTTAATTAATAGACAAGTCCAATATTTCTTGTTTTGAACTCAATATGTAGTAAAATAAAGATAATTAGTTTTACCGAACTTAAATTATTAAATTGACAAAAAACTAGAGGAAAAAATTAATAAGAATATAAAAATTAAATTTTTTATTTATATTAAATTAAAGAGTCGATTGAATAGTAAAAAACTAAAATATAGTTCGATTACTGGAGGCTCTAAAATAGAAAAAATTGAATTTTCTGATGAAGTAACAAAAAACAGTTTATGCTGACTGACAGGCATAAGTTGATGAAAAGCAGAAATAGCGTAAAAAGTGGACAACAAGCATAAGACAAAGTTGCTTAAAATTGAGCTCGGATTCATGAGAGATCGTACACATCTCGAGCCTCAATTCTGACAATACAGTCACGACCTGTTAATCGCTATGAATTCGGTAAGCTTATTTAAGCGAATTAACCGAGTGACAAGTTCGTTTTAAGACTAAAGGTAGACGATTTTTTTAAAAAAGCTATCTATATTAAACAATGTTTTTCAATCTAGTTTTCAAGTTTATTTAAAGTAAAAATTCAGAAGGATGATACTCATGTTTAATATAGGCGATCGCGTCTTACAAAAAAAAACTGGTAACATAGGTGAAGTTATTGGGCACGGACACGAATTAATTGGTGAATGTTATCAACCAACAATTAAAGTTTTATTTTTAGAACCAACAGGTAAGAAAACAGTTATTGAAGATATACCTACGGAATGGAAGCCTGTTAGTAACCAGCAAACAAAATTAGCCAAAAATTAGTGCTTTAACTGCTAGGATGAAAATAATTATAAATTTCTCGAGCCAAACTCCGTCCGATACCGGGCACTTCAGTTAACTTTTCTACTGAAGCCTTGCGGATATAGTCAATTGAATGGAAATACGCCAGTAATTGTTTCTGGCGTTGAAAACCCAATCCTGAAATTTCTTCCAAGCACGATCGCCTGCTATTTTTTAATCTTTGTTGGCGATGAAAACTAACCGCAAAACGGTGCGACTCATCTCTAACTCGTCTAAGTAACTGTACTCCTGGCTGTTCTGGATCGGTATCTAAAGGAAAAGATTCATCCGGCAAAAAAATTTCTTCTTTCTTTTTTGCCAAGCTAACTACTTTTACCCTTTCTAAAAGATTCATCTCCCGCAACACGGCAACTACTGCCGATAGCTGTCCCTTGCCACCGTCGATCATGACTAAGTCAGGAAAATCGCGATCGCTTTCAGTCTCTGATAGAGAAAGAGCGGCTATTGGTTGCTTATATTTACGAAAGCGACGACGTATTACTTCAGCCATGCTGGTAAAATCATCAGAATGTCCGATAGTTACAGTAGGGTTTTTAATTTTGTAGTGACGATAGTGCTGTTTAGCTGGTACCCCATCGACAAATACTACTTGAGAAGCAACAGCATTCGAACCCTGAAGGTGGGAAATATCATAACCTTCAATGCGTTTGGGTAGTTCTGGTAAATCTAAAATATCGGCTAAGTCTTGTAAAGCCCGAGTGTTGCGATCGCTCGTCCGTCGAGTTCGTTCTAGTTCGTAATTGGCATTACGTTCCACCATTTCAATCAGTTCGGCTTTAGTCTGTCTTTGAGGAACTACCAAACTGACTTTTCTTCCCTTGCGATCGCTCAACCATTCGCTCAACATTTCTGCTTCTGGTAAGTCGTGCTGCACCATAACTTCGGTAGGAATTTCGATTGGTTCGACGGTAGAGTAATGTTCTTCTAACACTCGTTGTAAAATTGCTCCAACGCTACCAGATTGAGCATCGGCAAAAAAACCCAAGCGTCCCACCAAGCGTCCGGCACGAATTTGAAATAATTGAATGCAGCAGTGTCTGTCATCTGCAGCTAGGGCGATGGCATCGCGAGAGAGAGTATCATCAGGTAAAGATACTTTTTGGTCGGCGTTGAGACTGTATAAAGCTTTAATTTGGTCGCGTAATTTGGCGGCTTGCTCGAACTTGAGCTTTTCTACCGCCTGTTCCATTTGGGTTTGCAGAATACTAACCAATTCATTTGTTCTTCCTTGGAAGACCATCACTACTTTTTGGATGATTTTTTTATATTCTTCCGGTGAGATTAACGACTGACACACCCCAGGACAGCGACCTACATCGTAATTCAAACAAGGACGGTCTTTAAACAGAGGAGTGGGACGCTGGCGCAGCGGAAATACTCGCTTGATGATATGTAGGGTATAACGTAACAAACCAGTATCTACATAGGGACCATAATAGCGATCGCGTTCATTTTTAGCCCGACGCTTACGAGTGATGAAAATGCGCGGATAATCTTCCGACCAAGTAACACAGACATAGGGATATTTTTTATCGTCTTTTAACAGCACGTTGTAGTAAGGCTGATGCTGTTTGATTAGGTTGGCTTCTAAAGCTAAAGCTTCGGCTTCGGTGTCGGTAACGATAAAATCAATTTCGCTTACCTGACGGACCATCATGGCGATCCTATCGCTCAATTTTTGCGAGTCGCGGAAATAGGAACGAATGCGCGATCGCAATTTTTTAGATTTGCCAATATAGAGAATATCATCGTTACTGCCCCGCATAAAATATACTCCAGGTTCTGCTGGAATTTCTTGGAGACGGTTTTCTAAAAGCTCGGGTTGTTTTAGTAAAAATCTAGTTTCTGTCGCTGCGCTCATCAAAAGTACTTACATTTATTCCCTATCTATGATGATAGAGAACTTTCAGTCGCAGAGGTTGTAGAAATTCCCTAAAGAAATAAGTTTTAATTCAGAACTATTGACCAACAGTCAGAGATGACTGCAAACTAACTTAAATTATCTATTTACCATTCATTCGACGCTGATAAAATTAGCATCGGACCGATGGAACTCATGTCTAATTTTTGCAATCTGTGCTAGTAAAGAAGACACTTGATGACTTAAATATCGGCACAGAAAGATCGGCTCATGCTAAACCTGTCTAAAAATATTTTTACTTGGACGGCAACAACATTTTTGTTAGCAACTCCTACCTATGCGCGAGCTTTAGAAGTAGATTTATCGCCGAGCGCTCCGCAAATCGGGGATACTATTTCAGTATTAATAACTCCAGATGATAGTTCTAGTAAGCCACCAACAGTAAGTTTGGAGCAAAAAAATTATCCTGTTTTTCAACTCGGCGATCGCTATAGAGCTTTCATTCCAACTTCTCCTCTAGACGAACCAGGCAAAATGACCATTCGCATTAAAGGCGAAGAAACAACTAGAAATATTGGAGTCTGGTTGAAAAATCGGATTTTTCCCACTCAACATATTTGGTTGAGTGGCAGAGCTTCAAGACCAGCTACTCCTACCGAACTAGAAAGAGTAGCAGCATTTAAAAATTTGGTTACACCTCAAAAGTTCTGGAACGGTATTTTTGTTCGACCGAGTGCGGCTCAAGTTTCTACCATTTTTGGCGTGCGTCGTTACTACAATGGCGAATTCGCTCATGATTACTACCATAAAGGTGTTGACTATGCTGGCAGTAGCGGTTCGATAGTAGTCTCTCCCGCCGCAGGAAAAGTTAGGCTCATCGGCAAAGAAAGCGAAGACTTTCACGTACATGGCAATACCATTGGTATCGATCACGGTCAGGGTGTATTAAGTATATTAATGCATTTACAAGATATTTATGTACGAGAAGGAGATTTGCTTCAGCCGGGACAAAAAATTGGTACTATTGGTTCTTCGGGAGCATCCACCGGTCCCCATCTCCACTGGGGATTATACGTTAATGGGGTAGCTGTCGATCCCGTTCCTTGGAGATTTACGGAAATTAACTAAGTAAAGTCAGAGATTACTCCACCGTGCGGACTGGAAGGGCGCAACTGCGCCGAGTCGTTTATTTGTAGCTCACATGATTAAGCTTAAGGCAAATTGAAGACTCGAACGATAATTGTTTGAGTAAACAAGCACGTCCTCCATCCTACAAAAGTGTTTAATCTTTTATTAAGATAAACCCTCTAAAATAAGCATATAATTTAGAGTAAAAATAAATAGGAGTGCACTGCTGAGGAAAGTTGCAATTTCCCTATCGCACTTAAGTTTTGAGCCAGCAGATATTTTATCTCGCTACCTTTTCGATTTCTGAAAATAAAGATTAAGATGGGTCGAGAAAGTAATAATCTAGGGAAGTATTTAAACAGATATGGGAATTAAATCAATCGTAGAACAAGCTCTGCAAGACGGCTATTTAACTCCAACTATGGAAGCAGAAGTTGGAGGTATTTGTGATGCGGCAGCCGAATTATCTGTAGAAGAATATATGGCATTAGACAAACTCATGGGTGCCCTTCTGACAGGAGAAGTAGTGGCAGTTCCTCGCAAACAGTTTATCAATGTTATGGAGGAGTTAGTTCTCAGCGAAGCTATTACTCGTATCGCCGAAATCGAGCAAACTAGCGATAGTTCCCTTGATGTTGGAGATATTGCTGCCTATGCACTCAACCGTTTACCACCTCTATATGCCACCACAGAAGAAGGGGCGAACTATCAGCGTCAAAGAGCCAGACAAGAGTTACAAGCACTCATCCAAGACCAGGTCAGAGAGGCAATTTCTCGTTACTTAGACCGACCAAAATTTTTCCCCGAACGACAAGCTCTCAGTGCTAAAAATGATTCGACTATAGCTACCCAGTTGAGCAGTCTTTTAAAGGACTATGCTCCTAGCTACGAAGCACAATCAAAATTGTAAAGTTTAAATATGCTCGAGATATTATTTTAAGTATTATCTGGAGGGAGCGAGGAACTTTTTCTCCAGCTATTTAGTCTAAAGGTTGAGAAATCATATATTGCTTTTAATTAAGTTTATGAGTCAATCTCTTCCTATATCATGGTCAAGAGTTGAGGTGAGCGAAACTAACAACTTAGTGACTCCCACAAAACTCTCTAACTACGATCTAATCGTTCGCTGCCAAGAAGGTTCTCAACCAGACAGAGTGGCATTCGCCGAATTATTGCGAAGATATCAATCCCATTTAAATCGTTTGTTTTATCACTTAGCTCCTGACTGGGAAGAAAGAGCAGATTTAGTTCAAGAGGTATGGATTCGCGTTTATCGCAATATCAATCGCCTACAGGAACCCGCTAAGTTTAGGGGATGGCTCAGCCGTATTGCTACCAATCTTTTTTATGATGAACTACGCAAACGCAAAAGAGTAGCTACACCTCTATCTCTGGATGCGCCACGCCAAATGAAAGACGGTGAAATAAGTTGGGAATTGCCTGCTGATACTCCAGGTCCCGATGAAAATCTAGCTACCAAAGAATTTTACGAACATTTGCATTTGGCAATCTCCGAACTCCCACCAACCTTTCGTACTACTATAGTATTGCGAGAGATTGAAGGTTTAGCTTATGAAGAAATAGCAGAAATAACTGGCGTATCTTTAGGAACGGTAAAATCCAGAATTGCCAGAGCTAGATTAAAACTCCAGACAGTATTGCAAAACTACATAGATGGAGAGTAAATTGGTAAATAACCCCAGCAACCATGGTTGTTTTTCTACAGTATTGAAATTAATTTGACCTAATAACGTGTAACGGTGATGCCACAATGACATCGGATTTTGACAGCGATCGCATTTACGATTCGGACGAAAAAACTGGCAACGGCGAGTTGGATTGCTTTGAGTTATTAAGTGCTTATTTAGATAATGAACTAACTCCAACAGAACGCAACCAAGTGCAGCATCTTTTGGATAACGAACCTCAAGTTAAGAAAATGTACGGGCAATTATTGCACTTACATTCGCAAATGCAGAATTTAACCGCACCTCCTAGCAAGTTATCATTTGACGACTTATCGCTTCAAGTGTACGAAAAACTCGACCGCACTCAAAGACGTAAAAAGATTGCGGTTTGGGGTGGAGGCGCGATCGCTGCAGCCTTAATTGCTGCTCTATCTGGCTTAGTTCCTGGAACTAATTCACCAGCGTGGAGACTGGTTAAATCTCCCAAACCAGAAACCTTTGCCGATCCGATTATGCTAGCAGTAGCGGTCGATAAACCAGCGGTCAAGATCCCTAAAGCTGCCGTGGCTACTCCACGAGACGAGTAATTTGACGGTTGTCCAGGCAGCAGGCAGTAGACAGGATTGAAAAACTAGAAAACATCAAAACGATACTAGTTAGATGTGAATTGAGCTTGACAATTGTCACTTGTTTTAAGCGATGCATTGAAAAGTTTTTGCCAGTCATTTAACATGGGATGAAGCTTACTGCGATCTAGAGTACAAACTTTCCAGTTAGTTGATTCGGAATTATCTCTATTGTTATTGGTGTCTAAACTGTTTTCTCCATTATTTAACCAGGGAATACTTTCTGTAAAAGCTGGCTGAAAGCGATCTCCAGGGGTTGAGTCTATGACAGAAGACTGTATTTCTGGCTCGAAGACAATCTCATCATCATTGTGCATTACTGAAGAATAGTGTCCATTAGCATCAATCCCAACAAAGTAAATAGTTTTGCCATCAATAGCTTGAAAAACTTTGCCACCAAATACGGCTGTGGCTGGCAGTATTAAAAGTTCTTGAGGATTGGTTCTAGATTGTCTTAAATAAAAGAACTCCTCGTCAGTCTGACAAATGCCAATACAAAAACTTTGGGTTTCAAACGCATATACTTTGGAATACCCAGTTGCCAATTGCGAACAAACTGGTTGTTGTTGAGCTAGTAGTTTTGTCTGTTGATTTTTTAAGGTCGAAATTTCTCTCGAATTGAGGTTGGATGCGATCGCTTTTACTGACTGTAATTTCAATGTAGCAAAAGTAGATGCTAAAATTAATGCCGTTCCCAGCCACCAATTACTCATAGTAGTACGAATAAAAAATAAAATGTATTGACTTAAATTTGGTCGAACACTAAAAATCTAGTAAATTTTTTGAAAAAATACTAAGTCACAACTATCGAGCATCAGTACAATCCTCTAGTAAATTTTTTGAAAAAATACTAAGTCACAACTATCGAGCATCAGTACAATCCTCTAGTAAATGCCAGCATTGTTTAGTTAGGCTTCCCTAGAAGTTATTTGAGAAGTCTAATTTGCTACTAAAGTTAAGTTCTCTAAATCCCTTATTTTTTTTAAAGCGGGGGGCAAGCTCGACAAACAAAATATAATACCAATTTTATCGTTTAGAAAATCTTCAGACATCCTGTTAATTGCCTCTCATACATCAGATAGCATGTAAGATAATTAATTTAGATTTTGCTTTAGAAAACCTTAGCCTCCAAAAGCCCGGGAGCAATTTTTATTTAAAATTATCTTATTACTGAAGAGTAAAAACTTAGAGAACATCTTGACGAGGTAAAATAAATAAGATTTTTGTCAACACTTACGAAATCATTGATGCCTCCTCTACCTCACTACAGACCCAAAAAGCTGTCTCTAGGTCCGTTAGAAACAGAAATTCTGCAAATAGTTTGGCAGTTAAAAATCGTAACGGTCAAGGACGTTCACGACCGAATTTTAACCGATCCCAACCGCGAATTAGCATATACTTCCGTAACCACTGTATTGCGTCGCTTAACTACCAAAGGCTGGCTCAAATGCTGCAAAAAAGGACGAGCTTTTACCTGGCAAGCTCTCATTTCTCGCGAACAAGCCCAAGCTATAAAATCTTATGAGAAGCTCAATGGTTTTTTAGAAGTCAGCAATCCCGATCTAGTTGCTTCTTTTGCCGACAGTTTGGATACGGCAAGCTTGGAACAAATTGAAAAAATTGCTGCTCGCCTAAAAGCGATTCGTCGTCAGAGAGAGGAGGAAAAATAGAATGCACTCGCTCGGCATCGTGATGATATTAGCAATAGTTTGGCAGTTGAGACAGCTAAAAGTTCCGCTCACGGCAAGTTGGCGGGATCGCTGGCAACGCTGTTTATTTTTATTGCTATTTCCTCCATTACTGCTTTTAAGCACGGCTATGGCGATCGTTTGTATGGGCTTTCGTGGGGCAATGTTTGGTGTTGAAGCTAGTTGGTTGGGTTATGTAGTGTCTTGGAGCTTTTTAATTTTTGCAAGCTATTGGTTGCTAAAGCTAGCCTACTCAGGCATTCGCTCTCTACGAGAGCTTAACACTTATCGACAGCAAAGGGTTGCGGATAGAACGGTACGTTTTCTAGCAGTTGATTTTCCCTATAGCGCGCAAGTTGGTTTTTGGAATTCAGAATTGGTTATCAGTGAAGGATTATTAGCAGCTTTAGATGCAGAACATTTAGCCGCCGTCTTCGCTCATGAAGAAGCTCATGTCTACTATCGCGATACATTTTGGTTTTTCTGGTTTGGTTGGTTGCGTTCTGTTACTAGTTGGCTACCTCATACAGAATTGTTATGGCAAGAACTATTATTACTCAGAGAAATGAGGGCCGACCGTCAAGCAGCAGAAAGAACAAATTCGTTATTATTAGCTGAATCTCTTTTAAAGGTAGTCAAAGCACCTCTAGAATCGCCTCAAATGCTCTCAGCACACTTTAGCTATCCCGTAAATCGCGATCGCCTGGAAATGAGAATTGATTTTCTGTTATCAGAAACTGACTCGATCCCCGAAACTAATTGGCTGAGTTGGAGTTGGCTACTTTTATTGGTATTACCATTTTTGACTATTCCGCTTCACAGCTAACAGCATAGAAAAATTGAAGTTGGTAATTTAGGGTATATTTTTAGGTAATGCGCTCGCCAATTATAATCAACACGACTCCCAATGCTGGATTTTCAGCTCACCCCAAGTAGGGTCATCGAGAATAAGAGTTTCTTGAGAAGACCCCCAAGTAGTCTCATCGTTGAGTTTAAATTTCTCCCCATGTTTTCGAGGAAGACCCTTACCTGAGTAGGGTGGCGGTTCTCACCACAGACAGTAATTGGGTCGCAACCGCATAATTTTGTCGGCAGGGATATCGGCAGTTTGGTTGACAAAGGAAGCATTACCGTACTAACTATCCTAAGCACTCACTGGACGCACTTTCAGGATTTGGCAAACCTTTCGTAGTTGAAAGGCTCCTCGACTCAGAGGTGTTTCAAAGCTAGTTATATGGTCATGACACAGAGGTAATGCCCAGCTTCCTTGGTCTTCTGGTATCCAAGCCAGGGTGCTGTAACCTTGTCCCAAGGTAACTGGCTTGCTGCCTCCTCCAATCAGTTGCTTACAGTGTTCGTAGGTACGTACGATCTTTTAACGTGAAGGCTTCGGGTCTTGACCAGTCAGTATGGTCTCCTTAACAAGATTCTTCGAAGAATCTTGTCCTGCGGAATTTGCTCGATATACAGTTTCTTCAGGTTGGGTTTTTGGGGTCGACTGTCATCAATGGCTTCATAGATACTTGACCATTGACGGCGAAACACTGGACTTAGGGAAAGTTCGGCAAATGAAGAGATACTTCTGGTCAATAGCACTGCATCCATCAATTCAAAGACAGCATCTTTGGCTTTACCCATTGCTTCGTATGCCGATTGACGAAATTCTTTTAATCGTTCAAGATTCATGGGGGAGAAGATGATTCGTTTTAGTCAACTTTTATCTTCTCCCTTTTTGCTTGCTTAGCTATCTCTTCTTTTGGATTTAGTCTAAACTCCAGTTTATAAGCTACGAATACGTCGCGATTTTGGTTCAGCTATTCGACAAAACGATACGGAAGTCATATCAAGGTGCGTGGTAGCAGACGGTCTATACGGTCAGGCAAAATTTAAAGGATTTTAGCAATTGTCTTTTCCGAAAGTGACGGAAGAGGAGTAGAATTAGTCCAACATTAAAATGTAACTTTTTATTTCTATATTCATCATTTATGCATATTAGATAATTTTATAAAACAATTGACAAAATACTACTAATCTAATAATTTAAAAATTGAACAAAATCAAAAAATATGTGACGTTATGCAGTGAAACGAAACTTTAACGAAAAGTTAATAGTTTCAAAATTTAATTTTGCACAGAAAACTAAAGGTTTGGAACCTGTGACGCATAACAAACGCACAACATCAGTTACATATAGTCTTGTTTTTTTTTAAGAAGGAGTTTAACTCATGTCGAATCAACCAGTAAATAAAGATCGATTCACCTCGTTGGCTGACGAACTTGAATTTGAAGATTTGGAGTTTTTATCAGATAGGCAAGCTGAATTGGTGTCTGGTGGAGTTGGACACATACCCGTCGTACCCGTACCCGTACCCATACCCATTATCAAATTTCCGGATTTAGATAAAAAGTCGAAAAAACCTGAAAAGAGGAAAACAGTGGTAAAAAAAAGACAAACAAAAGTAAAAAGCAAGAAAAAAACTCACGCAAAAAAACGTCATTAATTTTTTACTAATGAAAGTAGAAAATAGTTGGCACGTTAACCTTGCTAAAAAGCTCGTACTCAAGACATCCTACCTAGTCGAAAATTGTTTGCTATAAATGCGCTCTATCTAATTAGTAAATTTAATATTTCACTTAATGTAAATTAGAGCGTTAAAAACTTAAAAATTTAATTTACAGTGGTTTGCATGACTAACAGATATAGAAATAATCTAATTCTTTTAGAGTGTTCTTAATTGGGTGTCTCACATTGAAATGCAAACTACATGCAAACCGCTTTTTTATCCATTTTTATTTAGCTTATAAACTTGAGCTTAATAGATAAAAAATTTAATTTGAATAGTTTGAGCGTTCGCCAAATTGAAATATTTCAACATACTTCAGCATAGCGAAGAAGACTGCGGTGCAGCTTGCCTAGCTATTATAGCTAAATACTATGGTCGCACCCTTGCTCTAAGCCGTACTCGGGAAGTGGTAGGTACTGGTTCGCACGGAACTACTCTGCTAGGACTGCGACGCGGAGCAGAAGCTCTAGGCTTTAATGCCAGGCAGGTTAAAGCTGCATCAGAATTAATCGCTCGTTTAAATCGAGTTCCATTACCTGCCATTATTCACTGGAAAGAAAACCATTGGGTAGTACTTTACGAGCAGCGGCGTAATAAATACGTGATTGCCGACCCAGCAGTAGGAGTACGTTATCTTAAGCGTCAAGAGCTTCTTAAAAACTGGAGTAATGGTGTAATGCTACTCCTCAAGCCGAATGAAGAATGTTTTTATGACCAACCTAACGACAAAATTGATGGATTTAGTCGCTTTTTAAAGCGAGTCTGGCCTCATCGTTTCATTTTGATAGAAGCAACCGCTATCAATATTACTATTGGTCTGCTGAGCTTGACTATGCCAGTAATGATGCAGCTCCTCACCGACACTGTGCTGGTGCGAGGTGATATCCAGCTTCTGACCACCGTCATAATTGCCGTAGTAATTATGAATTTGTTTCGTAATATCATGAGTCTGGTTCAGTCGCACTTGGTAGGCTATTTTGCCGAACGGTTGCAACTAGGTTTGCTGTTCGACTACGGCTATAAGTTGCTGCGGTTGCCCATATCTTACTTCGATGTTCATCGTAGTGGGGAAGTAATAAGTCGCATTACCGACGTACAGCACGTAAATGCTCTAGTAGAGGAAATTGTGCTAGAGCTGCCCGGCCAGTTTTTTATTGCACTCGTTTCCCTAGGACTGATGCTGCTCTATAACTGGGTACTTACTCTAGCTTCAATCCTAGCTTTTGTAGTGGTTATTGGTATAAATTTATTGTTTCTCCCTGTTTTGCGCCGTAAAAGCCGCCAGTTGATTCTGGAAGATTCAGAGAATCAAGGCTTTTTAGTAGAAACCTTTCGAGGAGCGATGGTGTTGAAAACTACTCAGGCTACGCCTCAAGCCTGGGATGAATATCAGCATAATTTTAGTCGCCTTGCTAACCTCAACTGGGGACTTTTAAAACTGCAAGTTTGCAGTAGCACTCTAACAGAGATTCTGTTCGATTTCACTAGTATCGGTCTACTGTGGCTGGGGAGCCTATTTGTGATTAATGGCAATTTTAGCATTGGTCAATTGATAGCTTTTAACGGCATGAGCGGTAATTTTTTGGGCTTTTTAAGTTTTGCAGTAAGTCTGACAGATGAATTTATTATGGCTCAGGTAACGATTCGGCGCCTCTCAGAAGTGCTGGATGCTACTCCTGAAGATGAATACAGGGAAAAAAAACCTTGGGTGCAGCTATGCAACAATGCCGATATTGTCTGCAAAAATCTCAATTTTCACCATGCTGGTCGGGTGAATTTGCTTCAAAATTTTAACCTGACCATTCCTGGAGGGCAGATAACTGCATTGGTCGGTCAGTCGGGATGCGGTAAGAGTACTTTGGCAAAGCTCCTGACAGGATTATATCCACTCAAGTCAGGTAATATTAGCTTTGGTCCCTATAATCAGCTCGATCTCTCGCTAGAGTGTTTGCGGCAACAGGTCGTACTGGTTACTCAAGAATCGCACTTTTGGAGTCGTTCGATTTTAGACAATTTTCGATTTTCGTTTCCTGGGATTGACTTCGAGCAGGTTGTAACAGCCTGTCAAGTAACAATGGCGGATGAGTTTATACGGGAACTACCTAATAAATATCAAACGGTGCTGGGAGAGTTTGGAGCCAACCTTTCTAGCGGACAGAGACAACGTCTGGCGATCGCTCGCGCTATCGTTACTAATCCCCCTATACTAATTCTAGATGAGTCTACTGGTGTTCTCGATCCACTTCTGGAAGCGAAGTTATTAGATAAGTTACTATTATACCGTCAGAACAAGACGACGATTCTTATTAGTCATAGACCTCGGGTTATTTTGAGATCTGACTGGATTTTGTTCTTAGATCGAGGTGAGGTGAAAGTAGAGGGCTCTCCTGTTGAATTGGCACAAATTACTGGGGATCATTTAAGTTTTTTGATTCCCTAGCTACGGGTGAACGAAAAAAGATGTGGGGAAAGAAAACCATGTTAGCGTAAACAATACGATAACTAAACCCCTACCCTAGTTTTATGTGGTGATTATGCCTATAATACCAATTTTCAAAAATAATGAGAGACTTGGTAAAATAACAAAAAGATAAAATGCTAGCGAATGTCTGGAGTACCTAAAATAGAAATAGCCGAATCAGTAGAAGAGTTAAAGTTACTGATGAAGCGGCAAAAAACGGGATTAGGATATGCTAAAGTACAAAGCCTATATCTGCTAAAAATTAAGGTAGTAGAAAATGTCAATTATTTAGCAGTAATTATAGGTAGAGGAGAGTCAACGATTCATCGCTGGTTACAATTGTATAAAACAGGAGGATTATCTTTACTCCTAGAAGAACCACTAAAAACAGGAAGACCAAAAAAAACTAGAGATAGAAACAGTAGCCAAGCTTCAAAAAGAGTTATCTGACCCCGAAGGTTTTAACAGTTATCAAGAAGTACAACGCAGCGCGTATGCGCAGCTCGTCGTCTAACGACGACTAGGACAGCAAAGCTGTCCGCGCTGTTTAGTTGTGAAGATATTGAAATAAGTTATGCAACTATACATCGAGTCGTTCGATATGAATTACAAAGTAAACTCAAAGTTACTCGACCCAGACATGAGAAACAACAACCAGGAGTAATTGAAGTATTCAAAGCTCATTTACCTGATAGGCGTTGCATAATTAAAAGTCGAGTATGAATTAGCGAAAAATCATGCAATAATGTAAATCGGAACACATCAGAAAGAATGGAAAAAACAGACAAGGAAAACAAAATTATATTTGTGTCAATTGCGATCGCCAGTTCATTACTGATTACGAAACCAGTCGTGGCGATTCAGAAGAGACTAAGGGTGAATGCTTAAAAATGTATGTTAACGGCATGGGTTTTAGAGCCATAGAAAGAGTCAAAGGAGTCCACCATACCACCATCATTACTGGGGTCAGAGAAGTTGGAAGATTACTTGCAGATGCTTATGAGCCAGAAACAATTCCACAAGTAGGAGAATTAGATGAATTGGAAACCTTTGTTGGTCAGAAAAAAACCAGATTTGGCTCTGGACAGCAGTAGATCACTTCAGACCAGGAATTTTAGGGTGGGTTTTGGGCGATCGCAGTTCCGAAACTTTTGAACCACTCTGGGAGATTGTCCAAAAATGGCAGTGTTATTTCTATGTTACCGATGGCTGGAAAGTATATCCTGGTTTTATTCCCGACGGCGACCAAATAATTTGTAAAACTTATATGACCAGAGTTGAAGGAGAAAACACCAGGCTGAGACATTATTTAGCTCGATTACACCGCAAAACGCTTTGTTATTCAAACATCAGTTGAGATGCTCAAGCATTCAATCCGACAGCTAATTCACTATCTCAGATTTTTCGATGTTCCTGTTCCTTATTGATTCATGTCTTAATTCAGCAATGCCATTTTTCTCAATGCCATGATGAGAAATAATCAAACCTGGCAACCTCAAATCGTTTAGTTCAATTATCACGATCGCTTTAGTTTTTTCCTGCTCGCAGTAAGTTATGACTGTGACAAGCGATTCTTCTTACTTAATTTGGTTACTAGCGATCGCACCATAAGACAAATTAAACTTGACATTTAAGACAATCGCTTTTACCCGTCACGCGGTCGCTAATTGAATTCCAGTGCCTGCTTTGACTTCGTAAAATCCAGCGCGTGGGAGTTACCGTTGGTCAATTTTTAATTGACAAAACAATAGGTTTGGGTTGCAAGATTTTTTTATTGTATTGTCTCTCGTCTAATTAGCGTTCGCCAAACTCATTTATTACTTACTGTTAAGTTTGATGCTTTATCCCTAACCAACCATTCAATCTAGTACACCTTGGCGAAAGTTGAGTATCCATTTTCTCTTCCCGTCTCCCTGTCTCACTGTCTCCCAATCCCTATAAACAATGGGTAGGGAATTTACGCCACACTCTACTAGACACCTTACTGCGGCGATCGCCCCTGGTTTTTAATCTTAAATTTTATTTGCTAAAGTTCATTATTGTTATCCAATTAACAAACCGACGGGGAAGTTGTTTAATATTTCTCCAACGGAAGGATTTTCGTGGGATATTGTCTGAGCGTCGATCGGGTTATACCAATCTTTATAAGATAAATTCAAACGGGTATCTTGCCAAACTTCTTCACCGAGGGGAAGTTGTTTCGGTTTAACTACACTAGTTAAAAAGCGAGGAGCAACTGCAATGATAGTTTTTCCGTTATAGTTTCTAGCAAAGGCGATTATGTGGTCTCGATATTTCCCCATAACTTCAATACCTACATAGTCACCATTTTGGAAAATATCTAGATGTTCTCTTCTAATAGATAACAACTGATGGGTAAGAAATAGCTTGATTTTACCATTGGCTTTAGTAGCAATTAACTTTTTACATAACTCGAGAATATTTTCGTCTCTTATGTCTTTAATTCCAGCTAAAAAGGCAACTCTTTTTTGATAGTCTACAGGACGGCGATTATCGGGATCTACTAAACTTAAGTCCCATAATTCCGTACCTTGGTATAAATCTGGAACCCCTGGTGCGGTGTTTTTAATTAAAACTTGAGTGAGAGAATTATAAATGCCATACTCGGCAATTTTTTCTTGAAAAGGGATAAACTTATCCCAGAAACTTTTCGATTTTTTACGATCTAAAACCCGATCGATAAAGTCTAAAAATCCCCGTTCGTATTCTTCGTCGGGGCGTAACCAAGCAGTATGTAATTTAGCTTCTCGGACTGCTTTAAGAATATAGTTTTTAATTCTAGTAGGAAAATCGGTGAGTTCGCGCTCTGAAAATGGAAAAGCACCGATTAAAGTTTGATAAAAGAAATATTCGTCATTATCATCAGGAATGTTACTTTGTTTGTGGGCTTGATTGAGTTCACTCCACTGATTAATCTGAGTTTCCCATGCTTGAGGAATTTCTGAAAGTACGTTCAGTCTTGCCCTAGCATCTTCTCCCCGTTTGGTATCGTGGGTAGAAGTTGTATTCATGCCGTACCGCCAGTTTTGAATTTTATTTTGGTTGAATTGATGGAATAAATCTAAAGAAATACCAAAGTGACCGGGGTTTCCTCCGACTTCATTTAAAGATAGTAAACGGTTATAAACATAAAGTAAAGTATCTTCAACTCCTTTTGCCATCAAAGGACCAGTTAACTGTTGCGATCGCATGACAAAATGCAGCCATTCTTCTCTTTGGCTTTTGCTACGAAAATCTTCGTATTCTAGCAACAATAGTTTTTGAATAAAGTTAATTTCATTAATTAACAAAGGTGCTTTTTTTTGAGCCGCTTTAATTGTTTGTTGAATATATTTTTTATCTGTTTTGCCAATACCTTCAGCATTAATATAAGTTCGATAAACGGGTAAAAGTACTAATACTTCAAATAAAGCCCGTTTCAAACCGTAAAGCGTAAAGTCGCTTCCTTCTCTCGTTTGTATCGAAACTTTTTTTAAAATCTGTGCCAGATTATCGAGATCGCCTGCTAGATTTTTTTCTAGAATCAAGGCTTTTTTTTCATAAACTAAATCGTCATAAGTTGCGGTCGAACCCATAAAACTTCTGTATATTCTACTAAAGTCGCGTTCGTGTGCTTGACAGCATAAGATACCATTTACATAATTAAGAAATTCATACCCGCTCGTGCCTTGAATCGGCCATTCTGGTGGTAAATCTTCAGTTAGCTCGAGAATTTTTTCAACTGTGATATAAACATCACCTAATAGTTGTCTCAGTCTGCTTAGATATTCTTGGGGATTATACAAACCATCTATATGATCGATGCGAACTCCAGTAATTTTGTTGTCGGCAACTAATTGAGCAATTAATTCATGGGTTTTATTGAATACTTTTAGTTCTTCTACCTTAACCGAAATTAATTCGTTAACCGTAAAAAATCGCCGATAGTTGATTTCTTCTGCCCCTACTTTCCAAAAAGATAGACGATAAAATTGTTCTGATAATATATTGTCTAATAAATTAAAGCTTTCGGGATGTCCGAGTTCACCATTAAATATTTCCAGATTACGTTTGATAAATTCTTCAATATCGGGATTTTGCATATAAACTTCCCAAATTAAACTTTTAACAAAGCTTATTTGATTGTAACGTTCTTTACCTTTGGTTTCTTCAGGAATAGTTTTCAATAAGTAAATAATCCCTAAAATTTTGATAAAATCTGGATGCTGACGACCAATTTTTTCAGCTAATTTACCTAAATCATAACTTAAAAAAGTTAGATAAGAATCAATTTTTAGAGGTAATTTAAAGTCATAATAACCAATCCACAATCCAGTTTCATCATAATTAAGCTTAATTTCGCCTCTTTCTAAACAACTACCATAAAAATCTCCCAATAAAGGAGTGAGTACCCGTCCCTTCATTTCTTCATAAGGTTGACTCCAGTTAATATCAAAAAAATTAAAAAATTCCGAATCGATCCCATTTTCTAGAACATCAATTAACCATAAATTTTGACTATCATATGCCATATGGTTGGGGACGATATCTTGCAACCATCCTATCTGGCGCACTTGCAGTTCTTGAATTAATTGATTGAAATCTTCTTGGGTTCCTAGTTCGGGATTGATCGTTGTCGGATCGACTACATCATAACCATGACTACTACCTTCTCTAGCTTTAAAAATTGGTGAAGCATAGAGATCGGATATACCTAAATCTGCTAAATAATCAATAATTTCTCTGGCGCGATCGAAATTAAATTCGGAATTAAATTGAATTCTATATGTAGCTATAGGAATACGCATGATTCTAGTTTAGAGATTGGGTATTGAAGGCAAATTATGTAGCAGTTATCGAGGATCCGAGATATGCTTCAGTAGAGACAGACAACAGTAATAAGCAATAGGCAAAGAAAGAAATAAGGGTTTTTAAAATAGTTTTAGATTTGTATTTGGCGAACTCAGGAAATGCTCCGCTCTAAAAAGCCGAAGCTCTTACTAATTGGAGAACTACTATAGATTTTTTTCATTTTATAAAATAACCCAAACCCCAGGTTTCAAAAAATTATTGTTGATAGATGGCTATACTCTGAGGCTGAATTATTAATTCCGAGTTTAGCTCGATCGCCTGTGGTAAAGAAGTACCATCACCCATCCATTTAGCTTCGCTAGAGTCAAGGAGTTTTTGCCATTTTCCCTGGGGAATATTATTTGTAAAACTAACTGCTTCATCGGCAAAGTTTAAAATACTGAAAATTTGACTACGATCTTGCCAACGATGTAATAGTATCAGGCGATCGCTTTCTATTGCTGTTGCGCTTAAGTTCTGTTTATCTAATTTTTTCAAGGCAGAAATAGTGCGCCGCAGTAAAATTAACTGTCGGTAAAACTGCCATAAAACTTGATGTTTGCCCGTACTTTTTTTCTCCCAGTCTAGTTTTGATGAATTAAATGCTTTTCTACTTTGGGGATCGACATATTCTCCTTCAATGTGAAAGTCGGCAAATTCGGCTTTTCTCCCTTCCCGTACCGCAGCGACTAAATCGGGATCGCTGTGACTGACAAAATAGAGAAAAGGAGCATTCTCGCCATATTCTTCTCCCATAAATAATAAAGGAATATAGGGAGAAATCATTAACGCTCCTACCGCTAATTTTAAAGTTTCAAACTTAACTAAGCTAGCCAAACGCTCTCCTAACATTCGATTGCCCACCTGATCGTGGTTTTGGATACAAACGACAAATTGCCAACCGGGGCGATTGCTAGCATCGCTACCATGATAGCGTTTGCGAAATGGGGAATACTGCCAGTCATAAACAAAAGTCTTTTTATAGGCTTTGGCTAATTGTTCGCAGCTACCAAAATCTTGATAGTAGCCAACTAATTCTTTAGTAAGTAAAGTGCGAACGCTATGATGAAAATCGTCGCTCCATTGAGCATCAACCCCAAAACCTCCTAATTCTCTAGGACGAATTACTCGTACGTCATTGAGATCGCTTTCGGCAATGAGATAAAATTTTCTACCCACTCGTTGCGATAATTCTTCTACCCTTTCCGCCATCTCTTGCAGAATATGTTTGGCACCAAGATCGTAAATAGCATGAATGGCATCTAACCTTAGTGCGTCAATGTGATAATTCTCAAACCAATGTAGGGCATTTTCGATCGCAAAATTACGTACCCCGTCGCTGTAGGCATCGTCAAAATTAATCGCGCTGCCCCAAGGTGTGCGATAGGTTTCGGTAAAATAAGGACCGTAACAGGCAGTATAGTTACCTTCGGGTCCGAAATGATTGTAAACTACATCTAAAATTACGGCGATGCCCTGTTGGTGAGCTTTGTTAATTAATTGCTTGAAGTCTTCTGGTCTGCCGTAAGAATTTTGTACGGCAAAGGGATATACTCCATCGTAACCCCAATTGCGATCGCCTGGAAATTGGGAAACTGGCATAATTTCGATCGCGTTTACGCCCAACTCCAACAACTCTGGCAAACGAGGGATAATCGCGGTGAAAGTACCTTCTTCTGTAAATGTACCTACATGCAACTCGTAAATAATCATCTCGTCGAGAGGAACCCCAGACCACCCAGTATCTTGCCAATTCATTTGGCTGTGGTCGATTACTTCCGATGCTCGATGAACTCCCTGGGGTTGAAAATGGGCAGCGGGATCGGGGCGAGTAGTTCCGTCCTCGAGTTGATAATAGTAAAGCGTACCTGGTTCGATCCCTTCGGCTTTAACCTGCCAGTAACCCCGTTCTAACTCTACCATCGGGAGCAATTTTTCTTGGGGGGCGACGATCTTGACCGCTATTTGTTTTGCCAAAGGTGCCCACAGGGTAAATTCACTAACACCATTACCGAGATAACGAGAACCAATTTTCATATTTGTCAAGCAACTGTATAGTAATTGGGTAACTTAGAAATCAAGTGGCTTAATTTGGTTGATTTCAGTTTAATTAGTTAATCTTAGTGCCGTCCCTCTGTTGTTTTACCATTATTATTCTGCTTTTGCTTCTATCCAAAGAAGGGTTCGCTTATAGAGTTCGACAGCTAATTCCCGTATCGGTGAGGTATAGAAAAAATCTATAGCTGCCTTCAAAGCCATCGTCTATCTCGACTACCCGAGAAAAATTATAATGAGCCTACGAGCTAAAAATGTTTGGGAGAAATTACTATGGCGCGGATGTATTACGATGAAGATGCTAATTTAGATTTATTTAAAGATAAAACCGTAGCGATTATTGGTTACGGTTCCCAGGGTCACGCTCACGCCCTAAATCTTAAAGATAGTGGCGTTAATGTAATTGTCGGTTTATATGCTGGCAGCAAATCCAAACCCCAAGCAGAAGCGGCAGGATTGACCGTCAAAAACGTAGCTGATGCGGCGCAAGCGGCAGATACGATTATGATTCTGCTACCAGATGAAGTGCAGAAGCAAGTTTATACTAATGAGATTGCACCTTATCTAACTGAAGGCAAGGCTTTGGCATTCGCTCACGGTTTTAATATCCACTTCGGTCAAATCGTCCCCCCCGAAACCGTAGATGTATTCATGGTTGCACCCAAAGGACCGGGACATTTGGTCAGACGCACCTACGAACAGGGGCAAGGGGTTCCTTGTCTGTTTGCGATTTATCAAGATGCTTCGGGGAAGGCACGCGATCGCGCCATGGCTTATGCTAAGGGTATTGGCGGTACTCGTGCTGGTATTTTGGAAACTTCTTTTAGGGAAGAAACCGAAACCGATCTATTTGGAGAACAGGCGGTTCTGTGTGGTGGTTTGAGTGCCCTAATCAAAACTGGTTTTGAGACTTTAATCGAAGCGGGTTATCAGCCAGAGTTGGCTTATTTCGAATGTCTGCACGAAGTCAAATTAATCGTCGATTTAATCGTCGAAGGCGGCTTGGAGAAAATGCGCGACAGTATTTCTAACACCGCCGAATATGGCGATTATACTCGCGGCAACCGCGTAGTCAACGAACAAACTCGTGCGGAGATGCGTCAGATTCTTAGAGAAATTCAGTCTGGTCAATTTGCTCGGGAATTCGTTCTCGAAAATCAGGCTGGTAAGCCAGGATTTACTGCCATGCGCCGTCAAGAAGCCGCACATCCCATTGAAGAAGTGGGCAAAGACGTACGCGCTCATTTTAGTTGGTTGAAACAGAAATAAATCTGTCGGATTGGCTGTAGCGATCGCGATAAAAAGCGATCGTTGCTTCAATATTCTTATACCGTTTAAATTCATATTATATTCAAGGCAAAAAAGAAAAAAGTAAAGTTTTAGCTGTAGCAACACATCAAGTGATTTTAGACTAAATAAATGGGTTAAAATTTTAGTACCAACTTAAAGGCACAAAAAAATGACCCAAATATATAACAAACAACTTCGGCAGCAAATTACCTTTAGTTGATTAAAACAGAAATAATCTCTGTAGGGGCGAATAGCAATTCATCTCCTATAATGAATACCCTCTGGGAGTAATCATCCAGTTAGCATAGTTGCGAGTAGAGCGGTTGCCGATAATCACTGTAGTTAGCATATCGATGGGAACTGCTAACATCTCGTCTAGCGTGGTGAGAGTAACTCGCTCATTATCTCGATATGCCTCGCGGACGATTGCCACTGCGGTGTTAGAGGAACGATACTGTAAAAATATTTCCCGGGCGGTTACAATTTGTTGAGTGCGCTTTTGCGATCGCGGGTTGTAAATTGCGGTAATGAAGTCGCCCTGCGCTGCTGCTTCCAGACGCTGAATAATTACTTCCCAAGGTGTTAATAAGTCACTGAGACTAATGGCACAAAAATCGTGCATTAAAGGTGCACCGACTCTGGATGCCGCCGCTTGTAAAGCGGAGATACCGGGAAATATCTGTACTTGAGGAGTTTTGCCATCCCAATTGTCGGCTTGTAAGGCTTCTAATACCAAACCTGCCATGCCGTAAATCCCGGAGTCACCAGAAGATATCACCGCGACGGTTAAACCCCACCGAGCTAATTTTATCGCTCGTTGCGCCCTTTGTTTTTCCTGGGATATAGGTAGAGATTCGATAATTTGTCCGACTCGCTGCAGGGGTTTAATCAAATCAGTGTAGAGTGAGTAACCGATAACCGCATCGGCAGAAGTAATCGCAGTTTTTGCCGCTGGAGTAATTTGAGCTAAGCTACCAGGACCGATCCCGACTAAAAATAGTTTACCAGTGCGACCCGTATATTCTACCGCAGCTTGGGCGATCGCCACAGTTACTGCTCCAGGTTCGGTTTCACTTTTAAACACCTGTTTGGGGACGAGTAAACGATCGCCTTCGGCAGCTAGAATGGCGGCGGCTTCTGCAACGCTGGGGGTACCGACTTCCTGAGCGACAACATCAGAAGGAGTAGGTACTGTCACCTGATGTAATTGTTCGGCACTAAAGGTTTTAAAAGGTAAGCAAAAATCGCCACATAGTTCTAAAATTCCCGTTTCGTCCGCTTTCAGCTCTATACTAGCTATTCCAGCGATCGCCTCTCGAGCTAAATGAGCTCTCTGACAAGTGTGATCGATCGCCGTCTCGATTAATTGCCGTGAAGTACCTCGTTCGCAACCAATACCGATCCACAACACTCGAGGATGCCATTGTACCTTGGGAAAATCAGACTTAGGGGCGAACTTTCTGCGAGTGGGACTAACCCAGATACGAGCCTGGGGTGTAGTTTCAGAAACGCCAAACTTGAAACCATGCTTCTCTGGTAGATGTTCTTGCCATAGAGTCGAACCCACCTCTTGAATTACCTGTACGGTTTCGCCTCTGGCTGCAGCTGCCATCACTCCCGTCCAATCTCCCTCTCCTTTACCCCAACCGAATGGAAAACCTAGTGTATCGATCGCGATTGACTTGCGGCTACTAGCCGCTCCCGTAATCACTGGCACCGCACCAATAGTATCGGCAACCAGTTGGGTGAGTAAGTCCGCACCGCCTTGATGCCCGCCACACAAACTAATTACATAACGCCCTTCGCCATCGATAACTATGACGGCAGGATCGTGCTGTTTATCTTCTAGTAAAGGAGCGATTAACCGCACCACCGCACCGGCAGCCAGACAAAAAATAATTGCTTGGTGCGATGACCAAATTGAAGTAAGATGTTTTTTAAGACTTGAATGGTAATATTGGGTATTTTCTGTGTTTGCTACGGACTCTGGTAGCCATAAAGTCGCTCCCGTTGTCTGACACAAAGGTTGGAGAATTCCTGCCGCTGTTTGATTGGTAGTGATCGCGGCAAGGGGATAAAATGATTCGAAACTAGAATTTAACAAAGCTCGGTCGGCAATAATTAACGAACAGTTATTAATTATCCTTCAACTAGCGCATAATTGGACTGCCATGATGGTGAATTAAGTACCATTTTTGCGCCATTTTTTGAAACAGATTAGTGGCGAGGGATGGTGCTTTTACTTTTCTACCTCGGCTCGACTGTAACACTATTTCTCGAACGATTATGTAGGCAAGGGCGCGATCGACTTCTAGTTTAATAATTTCTATATCTATCTCAAAAGAATCTGTATTGCGAAAGATAGTTTCCCAGGATGCTTGAATTTCCTTCCACCCCTCAAGCACACTTCCCCCAGGATGAACGCACGAACTGGTCGAGCCTTGCCACCACAGACGGTTCATACCACTCAGATCTTTATTGGAGAAGGCATCGTAAAAGGCTTGATTTACCGCTAGTACCGCTTCTTTATCTGCTGAATCGCTCATAATAAAATTTTACAACTAAGTTCGTTCATCAGAATAAAGTAATATAACACTACGCACGAGTAAACGAGCTTAAATTTGTAGAGTTTATTTCTAATATAAATTCGGATAAAAGTTTTATAAAGTATTTTTAGAACTATAGACGCAAAAAATTCCCTATGTTATCTAAGAAGAGAAAAGTATATAAATTATTATAAAAAAGTATTTGTTAATGAATCGCCAAGAAATAGAAAAAGTAATTCTCTCTCGACATCCAGAACTTCTCGCTACAAATCTTAAGAATTTAAAGAAGACCCATCTAGAAAGCTGGCTAGAACATGATGAAATTACTATTTCTTCAGCAACGTTGGTCAAAATATTTTTAGAGCGCAACGAAAGAGCAGAAATTAATCAAAGGCTGAATAGAGAAAACTTTGGCTTAGTTGCCAAGCTAGGTGCGATAACTAAATGGACGAAAAATGAATTTATTCAAAGCTTCAAGCATCTTTTTGGCAAAGTAACCAAAGATGATGACAAAATTCTCTCTGAAATCGACGCAGTTTCCAAGGAGACGGCTAGAGAAGATCTAGAAAAAGCTGAAACAGTAGTGAATGATTCCAAAAACATAGCCCAACAGTATCGAAATAAATACGGCAAACTTTAATCTATATCGTGAGAGGAGAAATACTAATGGCTTCAACTAGAAAGTTTGAAGGATTAAATTATAGACAGGCTCAAAAACGTAATTCGGAAAAATTTAACGCTTTAAGTAAAACCAAACAGAAAAAGCTTCGGCAGCAAGGTTACAAAAATGTAGGTTGGGACAACGTTTGTAAATCTTGGAGCATTTTGCAAAATAATATTACTTCAAAAGCAATCGACTTGCTAGAATATGCCGTAAAAAAAGCAGAAGCCAAATACAAACGAGCCAAGCAAAGCCAAGATTTACTTGAAGTTCTCAATACTGGTAGCTCTCTGATCGGAAGTTTGAAGGCGAAATATCAATGAGAGTAAACCTATATGAGAGTTGGGAAGAAATATTAGTAGAACTATCAAACTTGTTTTGCTTCGAATTTGAGAAGGTGGACACAATAGTAAGCGATTTTGGCAAATATCAAAATAGTTACACTATCTCCGATATCTGTTTTGCTCGTAAAGCCGATCTAGATAATTTTATTCTAAATGGTGCTGTAGGTTCGGGTGAATATGCTAGAGCTTCAGTTTTATATGCCTTGTACGCTTGTCGCTATCTGACAGTAACTGACATCGAATATCCTACCTATCAAGTCTGGAAAACTCGACACGGCGGGTTAAACTTAGACCACAAGCTACCTAGAAAATGGTTTCCAGAACTGACTTTTGACTGCACCAATTGGCGACCCGTTTCTAAAACGGTAAACATATCAAAGGGGGATGATTTTTTAGACGAAGGTTTAGAAAGACTTCAGTTACTAGCTTCAGAATTGAACCGCGTTCGACACAAGTACTCGTAAGATAGATCGACTCTTCATTGTTGTCACTCAAGCTTTACAAGCTCGTTACTAAAATTGTCCGAACTATTGACACAATCAGCAATCGCTTATGGCTGGAAGTTTTGTTGTCAAGTTTCTCTAAACATCATTTTTTTGATAGATGTTTGTCCTTTTTAAATTTAGTGAGATTGAATAGAACACTTAAATTTGAAGGAGAAACAAATATGGCTATTAAAAATGTTAGCGACCTAGAGTATGATTGGGTAACCGTGCTTCATGAGAAAGGTAAAGCTGTAGCGGCATACGATAAATACATTGAAGACGCTAAAGCAGCAGGCTCTCAAGCCTGTGTTGAATTATTTGAAAAGTTGAAGCAATCTGATGCAGATCGTATGCAAGAAATTCGCCAACATTTAATCGAAGTGATGCAAAAAGGTAAGATGTAATATCTTAGAGCCAGTTTGCAGCAGTTTATTTTTTTAAACTGTCCGAGTCTAGTTCACGATAAAATTGCTTCGGCAATTAACCAATTACCAGCACGATTGAATCTTCCCACTACAGAAATTTTCTCTCCTTCCCGACAAGATAACAATTGTTGGTTTACTAGTGGATTTAGAGTAATTAACTGCCAGTGGGAATTATCGTGTTGTGGTTCGTTGAGAATAATGGCGTATTCTCCATTGCCCAAATTGTGAAAAGTTCCCCGATAGTAATTGCTGTTGGCAATAGTTTTAGTATAGCCATCGCTTGCAGGACAATTGCCATCAAGGGGATAATCTTGGGGACGATCTAAATAGTATTGCTGCCAGTAGAGCCATTCTGGATGTTCTGGCACTAAATTATACAAGGGAATAACAGCAGCTGGTGCATATTGGTCAGTTAATAAAGCTTGCTGTAATTTTCTCACCGATAATTCTTGTGGCTGACAATTAGCTTCGATACACAGTGCGGCTGCCATACCTGCAGCTTGTCCGATATTCATTACTACTGGTTGCAGACGGGTACAGCCATTAGCAAGATGAGAGACAGAAATATTTTTTTCGCAGACGAGTAAACCTGCAATAGATTCTGGAATTAGAGCATCATAGGTAATGGTAAACGGCGTACCCGTCAATCTTCCCCCCCAATGAATTGATTTTGACCAACGGTCAGAGCAGGCTGCCGGTTGCAGAGCAAGTCCGTTGCGTAGCTTCTCGCCTCGCGAGTAGGACTCACTTGTTTCCGCAGCAATCTCTGACTGCAAGGGAAAATCGTACCCAGGATAGTGATGATCGTTAGCATAATTACCAATTGCGATCGCGCTAACTTCTCCATTAGCATTTAGTGGTAGTGGTGCTACACAGCCATTAGCAACGGGTAAAATATCGTTTTCGGTAATTGTTACCTTACCTCTTAGTCTGCGGCTTTCGCGATAGTATGGGTGTAAGGCAAAAGCCGAGTTTAATTTCGGTTGGGGAAAGATTTTCTCTGCCAAACTATAGCCTGGTAACTGAGATTGAATATAAGCCGCAAAGTCGTAACTGTGTTGATATGCCTCTGCCAAAAACTGCTGCTTTTCTGTCTCAGATGCTATGAGGCGATCTAAACCCTCTCCATAATCATTACCGGCGATCGGCCAATTTATCATGTAGAGGTTATCTTGCAGTTTACCATAGTTGAGAAAAGACTCTGCACCATAATTAGCCCAAGCATCGTGAAACGGTGATGAGTCGCCAGAAGAATGAGCAGTTTGGAGATTACTAAAATGTTGCAGCATAAACACCCAGGTAGGTGCTTGTACGGAATATTTAGCCGTTAATTCGTTCTGGATAGCTGGCGCACTAGGTTCGTTAAATTCTGCTTGTAACTCCCAACCCCAACGATGAGGTACTCCAGCTAAAGCCAATAAATCTCCTAATTCCGTAGCGTCGATAATAATTTTGGCTGTAACTGCAAAATCTTCAAACTCGACTCGAGTAACTCTATTGTCCCGTGTTATTACTGCTAATGGTTGATAGTTATTAATCCAGTTGAGATTTGGTATCTCGTTAACCCAGTCGGCAAAAATCTCTGCACCGATACGAGGATGATAGGTAAACAGACTCACCCAAGCATTGTCCAAACCTCCAGGCTGTCTCTGTTGTAGCTGCCTTAAATATTTCCCCCATAACCCCGTTTGCCATGCTGCCAGCTCATTGCCATCAGGCGCACTAACTCCTGCTGCAGTAAGCATTCCTCCCAACCAAGACAATTCACTAACTAAAATAGTGGCAACCCCCCGTCGAGAGGCTTGAATAGCAGCAGCAACTCCACCAATACCACCACCGATAACTAAAACTTCGGTATTAATTTGCTGCATCGATAAATTTACCAACAGGCGATTCTTAATTATATTAGGGCTTGCTGAATAAAAAAGAAAAGTAGACAGTCAAGGAAGTTGCTGCTAAAAAAATTTTTGTTTTTGTAAGCGAAAATTATTTATTGCTTGGGAAAACTGAAGCTAATCCCAAAGTGACTTCAGCAAAATTTGGTAGTTTGATGGTTTCTTCCGGTAGAAAAATATTTTTAGCTTTATAATCGAATTTGCCTTGACTATCGGAAAAAGGGCAGGCAATTATAAGCCTCTAAACGACTATCCACCAAGTTGAAAATCCAATAATTGTTAATCCCTGCTTCGGCATACAGAGATAACTTAACTTCCCTGTCATACTCTAGAGTAGAATCAGCAATTTCTACGATTAAAATTATATCTTTGGCAGTAAGATGAGCAGAGAGATAATTATCGGATTTTTGTCGAGCAATAACTACATCGGGTTCTGGTTCGCTATCTGAAAGTATAATAGGCTCTTGTACTCTTATTTCAGCTTGTTTACCGACTAGGTCATAAAGCCGTTTCCACAAAAAAGATTTGCATACCGAATGAGGAGTTCGCTTGGGAGCCATTTCGATGATTTCTCCTCTAATCAGTTCTATTCTATCGTTCTCTGTAAACATCCCTAAATCTACGAGTTTATGATATTCATCTATAGTGAACTTGCGGCGAGTAGCGACAACCATCTAGAAAAATATTAATCATTTTGATTCGATAGCTTTATTTTACAAAATAAATTCTCCTTAATAAAATAAGCTGCTAGTTAATAAATTGATGCTTGAGGAACTAGACGAAATAACGCAAGAAATTTATCGTAAATACAAATCGGCACTAAAATACATTGGTGTAGATTTTTCTCGTGAAGATGTCAGAGAAGCAATTGGCAATTGTGGCTATGGAATGGAAGCGGCTTTTCAAAGTATTATTGAATACTGGATTAATTTACAAAATAAAAATAAAAAAATAGATTATCCTAGTGCCTTGTTAATTGCCGCTCTAAATAACCATTGGCATCCATACAACTGGCAAGATGAATATTTAGAGGATCCGAGATTTAAGAGTATTTGCTTAAAATGGTGGGAAGAAGCGGGAAAACTTTGGGGCAATGATACTCGAAATCAATTAATTGCAGATGTCTATGAAAATAATTCTGGTGAGGAATATATTTTATTAACAACAGGAGAAAAGATATCTCTCAGAATTGCACAAGTTAGAAGATGGAATTGGCTTCTAAATTATGCCCAATCTCAACAATTTTAAATTAAATCCTACTAATACAATCCCACCAATGGATACCCCGACAAAATCTCTCGAACCGCAACTATCAATCACTATAAATGCCAATAGTTTATTATCTGCGGTGGGAATACATAAAGAATTTTCTTTACATAACTAAGGGAGAATTCATTTATCCATGTTATAAAATGATAGTTTAGACGCGTAAAAAGAGGTCAAGCTGTTGCTTTGATGGGAGTATTTGGCTCGGGAAAATTGATATTTAGGCGATCACTTTATGGAAATTACGCGTTCGATCGCTTTTAAACTGGGGTTAAACACGAATACAATTGGGTAGATTTAGTACGAGTAACTTAAAGCTAAGAAAATTTAAATTTATGAGTTATAGAAATCGTCGAAACAGCGATCGCTAGAATCATTTTGATAAAAATCTAAAATTAAACTTAAGAACCTCTAAGAGATAACATCTTTTTTCATAGCTAATCGATAATTAATAATTGGTCATCGAGCATTAGGTTAAGTGTGAGTGAAAATACAGCAAAGATTGGCATAATCATGGGTAGCGATTCCGATCTACCCACTATGGAAAGCGCGATCGCTATCTGTGAAGAATTTCAAGTAAAATGGGAACTAGCAATTGTTTCGGCTCATCGAACTCCAGAATACATGGTGAACTATGCCAAACAAGCTCATCATCGAGACATTAAAGTAATTATTGCAGGAGCAGGAGGCGCGGCACATTTACCAGGGATGGTAGCGTCGCTCACTCCTTTACCCGTAATTGGCGTACCAGTTGCTACCAGACATCTACAGGGGTTAGACTCTCTATATTCCATCGTACAAATGCCGAGAGGAATTCCCGTTGCTACAGTGGCGATCGGCAACGCGCAAAATGCAGGGTTATTAGCCGTACAAATCTTAGCTACTAATAATTTAGAGCTACAGCAGCGCGTCGAGCAGTATCGGCAACGTCTAGCTCAGAAAGTGCGCGAAAAGCAGGATCGGTTAAACCAACTAGGGTATCAAGAATATTTAACAAAAATGTAAATTTTCAGGCGGAGTAGTCCCGAAAAAATTAGATTACGTTACAAATCTTTACCGGCAGCAAATAGTAGTGTAAACTACCTTTCAGCAAAGGTATATTTAGTAAAAGTTTAAGAGGAGCAAAAACCAAAATGCAGTCGGTTTTGACCAAAGGTCACTTGCAAGCTCCGCTCGATCGAGTTGGGGAAACAGTGACACTGCGTACAGTACCCAAAGAATTTCTCAAACCTCCGAGTGGATTGAATCCCAACGTTTTGATGACCATTACGGCGATCGCGCTACTGAGTTTATCGACTTGTGGTTATTGGTTGTGGAATTTTCCGGACTGGTGCTGTTTTTTAGCTAACGTCCTGGCACTACACTTATCGGGAACGGTCATTCATGATGCTTCTCACAATAGCGCACACAGTAACCGTGTGGTTAACGCTATTTTAGGACACAGCAGCGCACTAATGCTGGGATTCGCTTTTCCGGTTTTTACTAGGGTACATCTCCAGCATCACGCTCACGTCAACGATCCTGAGAACGATCCCGATCATTTTGTTTCTACGGGGGGACCTTTGTGGCTGATTGCAGCGCGGTTTTTTTATCACGAAATCTTCTTTTTTAGACGGCGTTTGTGGCGCAAATACGAACTATTAGAATGGTTTCTCAGCAGATTATTTTTAGTTACTGTGGTTGCTTTAGGAATTTACTATGGTTTCCTCGGCTATGTAATGAACTTTTGGTTCGTGCCTGCATTGGTAGTAGGAATAACTTTAGGATTGTTTTTCGATTATTTACCCCATCGTCCCTTTCAACAGCGCGATCGCTGGAAAAATGCTAGAGTCTATCCCAGTCCCATCCTCAATCTGCTGATTTTAGGACAAAATTATCATTTGGTACATCATCTCTGGCCTTCTATTCCCTGGTATAAATATCAGCCAGCCTACTATGCGACGAAACCTCTGTTAGATGCTAAAGGGTGCGAACAGTCTCTAGGTTTACTAGACGGTAAAAATTTTTTAAGCTTTTTATACGATATTTTTTTGGGGATTCGTTTTCATCGTCGCCAAAAGGAAAAATAGGATCGTCTACATAAGTGAATAAATCAAACTTTTTTTCCTTGACCTTGACCTCGATCGCCAGTAGTCGTTAATGATTTGTGAGACAAGTCTATAGATTTAAATACAAGTCTTATCAGCGCCATTTTCGCTCCCCTTTACAAACCAGTCAGGGTATTTGGCGAGTGCGGCAAGGGATTATTATTAGTCTGATGGATGAAACCGGTAAGGTTGGTCGAGGGGAAATTGCTCCACTGCCTCAGTTTGGTTCGGAAACTTTGGCACAGGCATTAGAATTTTGTCAACAGTTGGGAGCAACTATTGCGATCGATGAGATTTATGGCATTAGCGATCGCCTCCCTTCCTGTCAGTTTGCTTTCGAGTCGGCATTATTAAATTTATCTAGCAAAAGCGATCGCCCTACTGCTTTAGACTACTCTTATCTCTTACCTGCAGGTAAACACGCTCTAACCGCCTGGCAAAATATTTCTCAACCACATTTCAATACTTTTAAATGGAAAATTGGCGTGCTACCTATTACAGAAGAAATTACCATTTTCCATCAATTAGTCAGAGTTTTGCCTCCAACTAGCAAATTAAGACTAGATGCTAACGGAGGATTAACTATCCAACAGGCGCGGCAATGGTTAGAGGAAACTCAAGCAACTGATACCGTAGAATTTATCGAACAGCCTTTACCTCCCGCTAATTTCGTCGAGATGCTGTCTTTGAGGCGGGAATATACTACCGCGATTGCTCTTGATGAATCTGTAGCCAGTTTTCACCAATTAAAAGAAGCTTACCAACGAGGCTGGAAAGGTATTTTTACCGTCAAAGCGGCAATTATGGGTTATCCTAGTCGCTTACTGACTTTTTGTCGAGAAAAAGCGGTCGATGCTGTTTTTTCCTCCGTATTTGAAACCGAGATCGGTCGTCAAGCAGTTTTAGATTTAGCAGCGAAATTAAAAAGCGATCGCGCTGTGGGTTTTGGAGTAGAGCACTGGTTTTGATTGCTGTGTTTACTTCGTTAGCTCTAGCGAGCGAGATCTTTTCCAATGCTAGTTACTCAAGAACACTTTCAACAACAAAAGTATCGTCAGTTTGGCAAACAAAATCCCGAACTGATGAACTTTGAGTTTTGGCAATATATGGTGAGAACGAGAATTTCAGCCTGGGAAGCGAGTCAGAGATTTCAGCAATCTAGAGCGACACTCGAACGAGCCATTTGATGTTTCGATCGATACGGGATGAGCGAAACCAAGCTTGAAGATGGCAGAACTATCTTTATCGGTGGCGAACACGAAGATTTTTATGACGATGATTTTTGCATTTACAATGATGTAATTGTTTTTAATAGTGAGGATGATTGGTCTATATATGGCTATCCCAAAGAAGTGTTTCCGCCTACAGATTTTCATTCGGCAACTTTAATAGGCAATGGTATTTATATCATCGGTGGTCTTGGCTACAAAGGAGAGAGAAACTTTCAAGAAACGCTAGTATTTCGACTCGATCTTAAATCTCTAAAAATTGAAGCTATTGAAACCTACGGCAAAAAACCTGGCTGGATTCATCAGCACGAGTCAGTATATTTAGAACGAGAAAATTGTATCTATGTAAGTGGAGGACTACTTTCTACGTTGTTTCAGGGGAAGGAAATAATTTTTGCCAACGTCGATGATTATGTTTTGCATCTTTCAACTATGACTTGGGACAAAGTTTGATGTTTTTACTTTCCGATATTGATGGTTACTCTTTCATCACCTAGCTTAACGGCGATCGCGTTTTCTGCCGCAGCTAGCTGATAGTCAAAATTCAGTCCGGGTGCGAAGTAGCGAGCTTCTGAAGAACGCATTAGGACAATGGTTCCCGAGGGATCTTGCGATTTGAGTAGATGTTTGAGTCCTAACAGTAAGGCAAAATATACCTCAGGCTGGCGATCGAGAATGCCCAGCGATCGCTCTTCGGCAGAAAATGCAGTTTGATAGAAGGAACTGTGATTTAGCTTGGCAATTGGCGGTAAGTTGAGTATGTTATCGCGAGAGTTGTTGTCAGTGGAACTAGCTCCCAATAAAACTCGTTCTGAGTTGGTTTCACTATCGAGAGTTTCGATATCTTCAATAACCAGCTTGAAAATTTCTGCCGCACTGGGATGAACCGCACAGGTTAACCAACGAGAATCAGTGATGGGTAGATCGATCAGGATTGCTGCTAGGGAAATTAGTTCGGAAGCATCTCGGTGACAAATGTGAATCGCTTCAACTTTGGCGCGATCGCCATTGTATAAATACCACAGTTTCCCAGTCTCATTGTGAACCGCCGACCAACCTAAAACTTTAAAATCTACAGCACGCCACCCTGGCGACAATAGCGTCCAAGGGGAACCAACTAGTGCTAATGACTTGCGACCATGTACTCTTAAAGGTAAACACTCGAAATCGCTCATGTTGAGAGTTTCGCTACTAGACCAAGCACGAGCTAACTTTTTAGCCTGTAATTCTGCCTCCGTAGCTGAAAATAAACCAGACGCATCTCCTAAAACTGAAATATCCGAACGACCGATAATATTAGCCTGCTGTAAGTCAAGCTCTAAAATAGTTATTGTTTTACCGTCAATTGGGGGTAAATTGATTTCCGTCGCACCATCGTAGAGCAAATGGTCGAAAGCAATTGTTTCTAATCTATTCCCTACTTCAATCGTCAAACTATTGGGAACGACGGAGCCTCCTCTGACTTCATTAATTTTGGCCGAGTCAATTATTTTAATTCCCCGTTTGCTCAACTCCCGTTGAAAATATTGCCAAGAAGGTAAATGAGCTAGTAAAGGATTGGTAGTAAAGACAACTGTAGTTTCAATCCCGCGATCGCAAGCAATATTGGCATAGGATAGAGAAGCGGGGTTACCTTCTGAGACGATAACTAGTTTACCTGCGGTAATTTGCCAATATTCCTGTAAAGAACAGGTAGCTTCTAACCAGGGAAATTTGGATATTTGATTGCCTGTCGCTAAAACCAAGCGATCGAAACTTATCTCATCTCCGTTTTTGAGAATAATCTGTTTATCTCTGACTTCGACTACTTCCCCTTCAATTAGAGGATAGCCAAGCTCTTGAAAACTTTGTTGAGTAAATTGGCGCAGAGAAGAAACAAATTGCTTTCCTCTTTCAATTGCCGCTGCTCCCTGCTGACGATAGGCAGTGTAGTATTCTGAAGGCATACAGCCAATGTTGACGCATTTACCTCCAAAGGCGCAATCGCGAGCTACAATTTTGACATTTTGATAGCCCAAGCGATGGAGACTGCGAACCAAGGTATAAGAAGCAATTCCCACTCCAACTACTACAATCGATTCGGATCTATCTACCTGAAGATTGACTGGAGGATTGGATTCTAACAAACCAACTGGATTGACTAATTCCCTCTTACTCAAACTGTATCTGAGCTTATAAAATAAACCTCGTTGCCAAAATTTGCCCAAAAAGCCGTACAATTTTGCAAAAATTCCAACCGAACGTCGATTTATTCCTTTTAACATCTATGTTTTCTATGGGTTTGTTAAGTTTAGTCGTCAGAGAAATAATTAAGAGTGAAATTTTAATTCCTAATTGCCAAAACCGTCGCTACCGAATAGTTTTGAGTATGACTGATGCTGAGTTGAAAATTAAACCGAAGATCGATAGCGCGATCGCTTAGAGTAATTACAGGTCTACCCTGTTGATGAGTGACTACAATCTCATCCATGCGCAGGTTAACTAGTTCTGGCGCGGCTTTCTTTAAAGCCTCTTTAGCACAAAAAATTCCGCAGAGATGTTGTTTGGGCTCGTTTTTAAGTAAAGCATAGGAAATTTCTTCTAAGCTAAATAGAGCTTGGTAAAATTCATGAGTGCGATAATTGGAGGTGTCGGGCAAATTATCTACCTCTTCGATATCCACTCCGACCGAGATAGCCGATGAATTTATTTCTTTTGGTCGTGCTGTCTCTCGAACTTCTGGAGATGCGATCGCACTATTTCGCTCTGTTGCTTCTCCTACCTGAGCCGCAATACGCTCTAATGTCCAACTGTCTGCCAAAAAAGGTAGTTTTTGCTGATACTTACGTTCTAAAGCACTTTGAACTTTTAAAATTTGAATTGAAGAATTAATTCCCAAAGAACTCAAGCTGGTTGTTGGGGTTATCTGTTGCGGAGACTTGCCAGCAATATTTGCCACAATACCTACTACTTTTTCCATTTTTTCTTTTACCTACACAGTTCTTATGCGTTTACAAGAGATATTAGGAGTAGGTCAAGCACGCTTGCATTAGGAGTAGTAAGTATAAAGTAGAAAGACAAAATAATTTACCTTTCCCCTTTCTCCTTTGACCTTTTACCTTCTTAGAGCTTATAACTATTTATCAAAATCCTTCCCGACACACCTGACAGATATATGCGGTTTCTCCTCGTGAATTGACGTGAACCTGCATCAAAGCATCCGAACCGAATTGTTCGTATAAAGCGTCAAGAGAAATCGAGCATTTACTGCACTCAACATTATTAGTCTTTGCCATTTGTTGGATTTGCGGTAGCCTGGAAAGACCGTAGCTGAGCAGACGTTTTTTTAGTTCGTTGAGAAACAGGGCTACTTCTCGACCAGCAGAAAGACGATGATCGAAAACTATAGTTAGAGTTACTGGTTCTCCTGGTAAGGAGCGATCGCCGCCAATACCGAGGATAATTGACTGGTGTTGATTGAGTAGGGGTTGAAAATGCAAAATTCCTTCATTGGAAAGATCGCTAATAGTTACCGTTCCTCCCGTCAGCACTTCAGGAGTGAGACTATTGTCTAAATACTGCATGGCGTAGTTATTAATCATCTCTAGCATCTCGGCAGGAGCGAGTAAATTGGCATTTTGAATTACGGGGACTTTCAAACCTTTACCTAAATCCATTGCCAAACCAATGTTGATGCGATCGTAGTAATAAATTTTGCCAGTTGCATAATAGGCATTAAACACCGGATATTCTTCCAGCAAACGGGAAAACTCAAACAAAATTAACGGTAAAATTTGTCCGTTGAGCGAGTTGGTTTCAGCCAAAGTTAGTCTGATATCAGCAGAATTAAACTGTACTGTTAAAGAGCTATTAATTCCTCCGGCTTGTCCTGCTGTAAGTAAGCTAATTTCAAGCTGCTTGGACTTACTAATTTTTTGAGAGCGCAAATTAACGCTGTTGGCAGGAGGGGGAGCTTCTACCGTAGTAGGCTCAGGAGTAGCTACAGGTTGAGATTTGCCCAAAGCTCGTTCGATGGTTGCCACCGAAACCAATCCTATACCTGCAAACTGACTTTCGTCGAGATCGTGTTGCGCTACATATGCTTTGGCTGCCGGAGAAAAGCGAGTGAAATCGAATGACGCTTGTAAAGTAGTAACGGGTTGTTCTGGAGGAGCGATCGCCTGAGAACTACCGTTGCGATTATTATTGACTTGAGAAGTAGCAGGGGATACTTCAACGGGCCGTTCTAAAACTTTGGAAGTCTGGGTTTCAGGAGGTGTCCCCCCAGTCAGAGCTAGTTCTAATTCGCTCAGTTCGGAATAGATAGTGGCGATCGCCTCGCCTACTTTTACGCTATCTCCTACCTGAGAATTAATCGTAACATAGCCAGTGGCTTCGCTTTCAATACTGACGACCGCTTTAGAAGTTTCGACATCGGCAAGTTCTTGTCCTTTTTCCACAAACTGTCTATCTTCTACATACCAATGAACGAGATCTACTTCGTTATCGTTGGTATTGACTCTGGGAACTAATATATCTTTCATGGTTAATTATCTTGAAGCTCGTATCGATTGGCAACAGTTTTCTACTTCAATTCTTTAGCTAGTCTTTAGCTAGATAATAATTTTTGAGCGCACTTGTTGTGGAGTTGGCTGAAAATCTGATTAGGAGCGAAAACTGAAAACTAATTTTGTGAATAAGGCTTCAAATAGATATTTACCAACAGTCACAGTAGCAGGCGCGAAATGCGTCGCTTTTATGGTGGAGTGATTTGTGACTGAGTTTGAAACCGTTCGTGGTTGACGATCGCCGTAATAATCTTGTCGGAATCGGGCAATATAGCTTTTTCTAGCGGACTAGAAGCAGGAATAGCCATCGAGGGTGGAAAAATCCTGGTTACGACTGGTAAAAATTTCGAGCCAGCTTCGGTAATTTGAGCAACGATTTCGGCACCAAATCCTGCATATCCCTGTCCTTCTTCTACAACTGCTAGTAGCTTACTACCAGCGATAATGTCTAAAAATGGCTCGATAGCAAAAGGATAAATTTGTGTCGGACAAATAACTTGGGCGATTAAGTCGTGTTCTTGAAACAGGCGATCGCACACCATTACCAAAATTTCACTCATTCCCCCATAACCGATGAGAGTTACATCTACGGCTAAGGCTTGTGGTTTAATCCAAATTGTGGGAAAGGTTTCGTTACTCACCATTCTGGTAAATCCTTCTGGTAACTGTTGGCGTAAATTCTGCGCGTAGAGAATTTTGTTCTCAATTACCAAAGTCGGATCGAGATTTGCTTCAATGATAGTATGATAAATCGGTCTGGGTTCAATTAAATTGTTAGGAGCGACGATCTTCAGTCCGGGAATACCAAAAAAATGACTGTCCAACGTCTGGCTGTGAGTTGGACCGTATCCCCTACCGCCTCCCATCGGGGTACGAATGACCACATTAGCCGTCACCTGCTGGTTATACATCTGACGAAACTTACTAGCATGATTGAGAATTTGATCGAATGCTAGGGTACTAAAATCGCCAAACATAATTTCGACAAACGTCTGATAGCCTGCCATTGCCAACCCCGTAGATACTCCGACGATCGCCGCTTCGGAAATTGGCGTGTTGAATACGCGATCGCCATATAAATCTGATAGTTCTTTACTTACTTTAAATGCTCCACCGTAGGGCGATTTAATATCCTCACCGATAAACAGCATTTGAGGATACTCTGCCATCAAGTCGATAAAAACCTGATTGAGAGTTTTGTTAAATCGCCGTTTGGTAACGGTTTTTTCTTGCCATTGGATCTGTGGAGATTTAGCCGCAACTACCTCTAGTTCTGGATAGTTAGCCGCTTCGGCGATCGCTACTGCTTCGTCAATCGAGCGATCGATTTCAGCGAGTAAAGCAGTTAACCCTGGCTGCGGTTCTCCCAGCAACAGATTGAGGGGATCTTTGCGTTCGTATGGTTCGACTAAGCTGCGATCGCGGTTGTCGTCTCCTTTGGAATGTGCCTTGAGCCTGAAGGTATCTATTTGTAAAAATGCTGGTTTGCCTTCGTTTCTAACATAACTGACTAAATCTTCTGCAATAGAATACAGTTGTTCCCAATTCCAAGTATCTCCGCGAGCGTTACGAATACCAAACGCATCTGCTCGACTACAAATATCTCCCGCTAGGGTTTCTTCCTGACTGGTAGATTGAGCATAGCCATTGTTTTCTAGCACCACCAGTAAAGGTAATTCCCACTTAGCGGCAATATTCAATGCCTCATAGAAAGTACCCTCTCCCAGAGTACCGTCCCCCACAAACACGGTAGAGATTTGGCGATCGCCATTAAATTTACGAGCGCAGGCTAAACCCACAGCTACGGGCACGATCCCACCTTGAATGCCGTTGGAGTAAAAACCGTCTTTGCAGAGATGTTGACTACCACCCCAACCGCCACATACTCCAGTTTGTTTTCCCATAATCTCGGCGACTAAACCGCCGACATCTTTGGTAAATGAAAGAAAATGACCGTGACAGCGATGATTGGAAAATATAGAGTCTCCAGGTTGGAGAAATTCTGTAATTACTGCTCCTGAAAATTCTTGTCCGATGCAGGTATGAACCGTGCCAAATAGCTTTCCTTGACTGTAAAGCTCTAGTAAGCGTTCTTCTAAACGACGAGATAAGAGAGCCTTACGAATAATCTTGTTTTTAGTCTGTTCGAGCATTGTAGAATTTGATTTTTTGCTTTTAGTTCGCTGGCTTCAATTAAGGTAAGTTATTCAATCTTTGGCACAGAAATTTTTTTTTACTCAATGACTCAATGAATGTATGTTAGCGAAAAATTAGCCAATAGCTTAAATTAAATAGCTCAAATTCTAAACAGCTTGAATTTTAGATGCAATCCCTAGTTTCGCTGGTAGTGTTAGAGAGTTCTAAGGGACTCGACACGATTACGACGTTTGACCTAAGGAGGGAACGGCTACTAAGATAAAAGGATGGCGCTCGCCCTAATCCTTAGTCATATTCATACTACTGTTGAAATCTATTGAGTTATGGCTAATCAATAATTTACAGCAGTTTTCGTTTGGGTAGACTACAATCTTGGTATTAGGCAGGAGTCAGGAGTCAAAAAGCAAAAGAAAAAAGTTGCTCGGTTGTGTTCTATTCAACTGAAAAGCGCAGTAAGTGATGTAAAAGATATTGATTCGCCCAGCAACTCTTCCTCAACTTCCGAGCTCTAAACTTTGATTTGACCAATTGAGCAATTCTTTACGAGATTATTGGTTGAGTTCGATTATTAAAATCAAACATAGAACATAATAATTATAATTTCAGAGCTATCCTAGTTTCTAGGTTTTAAATTTAAACTTTCCCTAAGTTATCTGCTTAACAAAAATTGAAAATCTATGAAGTTAATGTAAAGCCGTGAATTTGGCATTTTTGAAGCTCATTTAAATCATTAATTCGATAGAATTACAAATCTTCTTTTAGATAGACGAAGTTTATATAAATCTTTATTAACTTATATATTAAATGGCTATTTTTATTGAATAATTCACGTTTAAATCCAAGATAGCAAACAGTAAAAATATCAAAACAGGAGAAAAAATATGGGTATTATTGCCTGGATCGTTTTAGGTTTAATTGCAGGTGCCTTAGCAAAGTTGATTTATCCCGGTGACCAAGGTGGCGGTATTATTGCCACCATCGTTTTAGGTATTCTCGGTGCTTTAGTAGGAGGCTGGCTCGGTTCACTCATCCTGGGGACATCGGCAGGTGCGACGGCAGGAACCTTATCCATTCCTAGCATTATTTTTGCAGTTATCGGCGCGATTATTTTAATCTTTATCTGGGGTCTAGTAACTCGCCGTTCTGCTTAAAAATGACTCGGCTAAATAATAAATCTCGATAATACTGGTAAGTCCGATCGGAGTTTGTCAGAGGCGATCTGATACCGCCTCTGTTTTTGTAAGTTTTAATCGACTTCGATCGCAGATTACTCCGTCGTTCTGCGGCGGAGCCTGCACTGAGCCTCGAGGGACACCATGCCGAGTCATTGATTATCCAACGAGTCCACCTCTGAAAGAGGTGCTGAGATCGCGTCTTTCTGGGCAATAAAAGGCGCAGTAATTTCACAGAAATCCTTTCTTTTTCTTTTTCTTCTTACTCTTAGATTTGGTTTTTTGCACCTGCGCCAAGGCTTCTTCGAACAAGTTATTCAAATGCAGGGGAACGCTAGCAATGTCTGGTAGCACTGGTTTTAGCGGTTTGTCGTATTTTTGCAGTGTCGCTGGTAAATCGGTTTCTAGGTTGAAATTATCGTTATTTAACACAACTTGCAGCACTTTTTCCAGTTGAGTTGCATATTCTTCTACTAATAGTTGCCAAATATAATAATTAGCTGATGGTTCTTCAAGATATTGGCGAACTAAATATTGGCAAGTAAGGTCTTGTGCTGCATTTTCCGTGTCTAAAAGTTCGGTCAGCTTGAGGTGGTGAGGTAAATACATTTGTCCCCAGCGCGGATGAGAAATAACCGTGACACGTTCGGCATTTTTGATTTCTGGCGGTAAATCCACTTTGGGAATAACTGAGGAAAGCTTTTTTTTGCTGTTTAAAACCTTAGTGACTGCTGCGGCATCTGTTTCAGATAAATCTGCATTAGCTTCAATTTCTGAAATATCTGCACCAGATTCTCGTACTAGTTCCTGCATTGATTTAGAGGTATCAATTCCTGCTGCCTCCAAACGTTTTTGACTCATTATACTTTGGAGTTCCCCTAGCTTTTGATTGAGTTCTTCTCCAGGCAGAGTCAGGCGATCGCTACCAAAGTAATCGATAAATTCTTGATGGTATACTGCTACCGATTCCCAAGCTTCTTCTAGGAGTTGGGGAGCGTCTCCGTAGAGTTCGCTGTTAAATTTAGTTCTAAATTCTCCTACAGCAACTGCCAGCTTTGGCTTACCCAATTTACCCTTGACGATGCGATCGCTAAAAAAGAACCAACAATCGTCTTTTAGAGGTGCGAGGCGAGTTAGTAAAATTTCTCCTAGTTGCCAGCGATCGGACTCGGCAGTTGGAATGGTAGAGTGAGGTATAATTGAATATTCTTTGGCGGTTAGCCAGTTCATTAACTTTAAACTGCCATCAGAAATTGCTTTAATTTCAAATAAACCCGTAAAGTTATCCTGCCAGCGTTCTAGTAAAGCGCGATCTTCTCGATCGAGATCTTCTCGTTCCTTGCTGAATAGTTCGAGAGGAGTTTGTTCTTTTTCCCCGACCTTGCCTTCAGTCAAAAAAGTATCGACGATAATATTTTGTTGTTTGATATCGTACTTCTCCTGACTACCATGTTCGGCAGCATAGGTTTCTAGCGCGACTGCCAATTCTCCTTCTGCATCATAAACAAAGTCTAATAAAGCTTCTTTTAGCGCGATCGCTCGGTTAACTAAATCTTTCATCTAGGTTTGGTGATTCAATCGATTTCTACTATTTTTCATTTTTTAGCTAAAAATCTCTCCCGTAGGAAAATTTTCCCGTTTGTCTTGTCGATTGGCTTTTTCTTAGTAACGAGAAGTCTTGGCTAGACGACCTCATCAGTTTTCTTACGATTGATTGATTCGATTGCTCTACTCAATGCGTTGACTTGAGTTCTCGTCGCTTATTTTATGCCGAGTACTGCTGACTCAGGTAGCAAATATCAAAAACTTAGGCTATATTGTGTGGTGCTGGAAAACTATAATTTTACTGTAGTAGTATTAAAATTAAGTGAAATTATGTAAATTAAATCTTTAACCTATAAGTAGTTAGTTAATCAAGATGTTCGGTATAGGTCGATGACGGAATTAACCACAAAATTATCGGTAGAACAAACATTATCTTTAATTAAAAGCTATGATTTCGATTTAGGAAAATATAGTATAGAACAATTATTACAAAAATGGTTAAATGACTATCACATCGACTGGATACGTTTGGCAACCATCGAAGCTCTATATTTAGGAAGATATAAAGCTATTTCCATCGAACAAATTTTAAGTGTTTGGTTCCGACGGGGAAATCCTAGTACTCATTTTACTCACGAATTTGAGCGTTTAATTTGCCGTAATCTACCGAGACATTTGAGTAACTTAACAGACTTTTCAACTCAAGAAAATAAACCTAGAGAAACTTTTTCTGCATCTCTGAATGATAGTCGTGACCCTCGGCGATTATCCTATAAGACGTGGGAAAAGCCTCCGCTACAGACGCAGAGTAGTAAGGCGATCGCTCCTCAGAAACCGACCTCATCAATGTCCCCAGCCACTTCGCCTACCCCAAAAGCCAGTCAGAGACTACGCCACGACCCTCGCCAAGGCAGCGATAAAAATTCGGCGAGGAAGCCACCCGTTCAGAGAAGACATCGCCAAAACGAGTGGAAATCGAGTTCGGCAAACCAGAATGCTAGTTCTAAATGTTCCTCAGAATCTATAGCTGTTGGTGGCAAAAAAGACTCTCCCCAGACCCCCTTACCTGCTCAGACCGTCGAGCGAAATTTGGTTGGCTCATCAGAGAATGGCGATCGCTCCAAGCCACAATCCTCACAACTAAACTCAGAACCTGCCGATCTGGGGAGTTTTGAAGCAACCTCAAAACCTTCAGCTAACGATGCGGATAATCAATCTGCCCTAACTAATTCATCATCCAAGAGTTTAGTTCCTACTGCCAAAATCTCCGAGGAAACGAGTTGGACGGAAATTGCTGCCGAAGCAACTCCCATCGACCGGTTCGTTCCTCTGCCAGATGTTTCAGCCTTTTACAATAAACTTAAAGCTTTTGGGCAAGAAAAATTAGAAGAACAGTAAGATCTATTACAATATGTAAAGCCAGTTTTTAACAGAATAGATAACAAGTTTGATGCGAGTAGCAATCGTTGGTGCAGGATTAGCAGGAATGGCAACAGCTATCGATTTAGCTGATGCTGGTGCGGCAGTAGAAATTTTTGAATCTCGTCCCTTCGTGGGGGGTAAAGTAGGTAGCTGGATCGACAAAGATGGCAATCATCTAGAAATGGGACTCCACGTCTTTTTCGGTTGCTATTACAACCTATTTAAACTGATGCAAAAAGTAGGTGCGATCGACAATTTACGCCTCAAAGAGCATACCCACACATTTATCAATCGAGGCGGTAGAGTTGGCGAACTAGATTTTCGTTTTTTAACTGGCGCACCCTTCAATGGTTTAAAAGCTTTTTTTACTACCTCCCAACTTTCGGCAGTAGACAAAATGGCTAACTCCTTAGCCTTGGGAACCAGTCCGATAGTTCGTGCTTTGCTCGATTCTGAAGGGGCGATGAAAACTATTCGCAATCTAGATTCGATCAGCTTTGCCGATTGGTTTCGCTCTCATGGTGGTAATGATGGTAGCTTACAGCGGATGTGGAACCCCATCGCCTATGCTTTGGGTTTTATCGATACGGAAAATATTTCTGCCCGCTGTATGCTGACTATTTTTCAGTTCTTTGCTATCAAAACTGAAGCCTCCGTACTGCGAATGTTGGAAGGTTCTCCCAACGAATACCTCCACAAGCCTATCGTCGAGTATTTGACCGCTAGAGGTACCAAAATTCATACCCGTCGCCGCGTCAGAAGAATTTTATTTAGCGAGTTGGGAGATACTACTAAAGTTACCGGGATCGTAGTCGCTAATGGAGCTACGGAAGAAACTATTACTGCCGACGCTTATGTTTTTGCCTGTGACGTACCTGGAATTAAAAAAGTTTTGCCTCCAGAATGGCGTAAATGGTCGGAATTCGACAAGATCTACAAATTAGATGCCGTTCCCGTCGCTACAGTACAGCTACGCTTTGATGGTTGGGTTACAGAACTTCAAGACGCTCAGAAAAGAAAACAACTCACGGCCGCCGCAGGTATCGATAATTTACTCTATACTCCCGATGCGGACTTTTCTTGTTTTGCCGATTTAGCCCTAGCTAGCCCTGGAGATTACTACAAGCCAGGACAGGGTTCCTTACTCCAGTTAGTTTTAACCCCAGGAGATCCTTTTATTAAGGAGAGTAATGAAGCGGTCGCCCGTCACGTTTTACAACAAGTACATCAACTTTTCCCCTCTTCTAAGGAACTGAACATGACCTGGTACAGTGTAGTCAAGCTGGCTCAATCGCTATATCGCGAAGCTCCAGGCATGGATGTGTATCGTCCCGCCCAAAAAACTCCAGTGCCCAACTTTTTCTTAGCTGGTAGCTACACCCAACAAGACTATATCGACAGCATGGAAGGGGCAACACTTTCGGGCAAACAGGCCGCTAGAGCTATTTTAGAAACTGCTGCCGAACTAAAACCCTTAGCGGTTTAAAATTTAGGGAACTGTATCCAGCAAATTTTGCTCGATCGACTTCCAACCCACTCAAAAACAAACATGACAGATTGGCTAGAACACACCGTACAAGTAGAAGTAGATGTTCCCATAGAGCAAGTATGGGGGATGTGGTCGGATTTAGAACAAATGCCCCGTTGGATGAAGTGGATTGATTCGGTGACGATTCTCAAAGACAATCCCGAACTATCGCGCTGGAAACTAGCTACTGGAGGCTTCAACTTTACTTGGCTATCTCGTATTCTGCAAGTCGTACCACAGCAAATAATTGAATGGGAATCGGTAGATGGTTTACCCAACCGAGGCGCGATTCGTTTTTACGATCGCCACGGCAAAAGCGTAGTTAAAATGACTTTTTCCTATGCCATTCCCGGTATCTTAGGCAGGCTGATGGATAATTTGTTTTTAGGCAATATCGTTGAATCTACCGTTCAGGCAGATTTAGAAAGATTTAAAGAATACGCTTTAAAACACCGTAAATAGTAAGCCGTAGATAGAAAGAATATGTTTTTATCTGCAATGGTTGGCTTTAATATTTAGCGCGGCTTTCTCTACCGTTTCTACAATTCGTTTGGCACGAGTTGCTGGTTTTTTGGCATTTTTAATCCATTCCAAAATACCTCGCTTTGATGACGGTGAGAAAGAATTAAAGTTTTTGTAGGCAACTAGATCTTTAGCCAGGGCGTTTTTTAAATCTTCTGGCAAGATGTGTGCTTCCACATTCGAGAAATGACCAGGAACCATCTTTAATGGCGCGATCGACTTTTTCTAGTCCCGCAGGTTGCATCAATCCATTCTCAATTAGACATTGAACTCTTTCTTTATTTACCTTCGACCAGTTACTACCTTTTCTACGCGGCGAAAGATAGAGCATGCTGCGCTGTTCGTCGAGCTTACAAGGCAAACTATCTACCCAGCCAAAGCAAAGACATTCTTCTACTACATCGTTGTATGAAAGATAATCTTGATGGTTTTTTTTGTACGTTATCAGCCAAATACCTTCAGCTTGTAGATGATTTTTTTGCAGCCACTGTCTCAATTCTTGTCGCGATCTAACCGTAACCCGTATGGCGTTTTCAGCCTGCTTTACCATTACCAAGAGTTCTCCATAACTATTTTTCTTGAATAGACCGGCTATTTCAAAGCGGTAAGAGATTATTGCTTCTTATTTTTGCTACTTCCAACTAGACAAAGCAGAAATTTCGAGTAAAGCCTGACTCAAATTATCGTGAAGCGCACCGTTAGTAGCTAGAATGCGCCCCGAATTGAGATCGAAAGGACTGCCATCGTAAGCGGTAATTTTGCCTCCTGCTGCCTCGACGATAACCACACCTGCGGCAATATCCCAAGGGCTTAGCCCTCGTTCCCAGTAACCATCAAATCTGCCACAAGCTACCCAAGCTAAGTCGAGGGCAGCACTTCCCAGACGGCGCACTCCTTGGGTGAGATGGGTTAAATAGCAAAATTCTGCATAGTTATTATCTGAAGTTTCGCGGCGATCGTAAGCAAAACCAGTAATCAGCAGGCTGTTAGCTAATTCTGAGATTTGAGAGACTTTTATCGGGCGGCGATCGCGCGTCGCGGGAAGTCCTTTAGCAGCGCGAAATAGTTCCCCACTCAAAGGATTGTAAATCACTCCGACACTGGGAACGCCATTAATCAACAAACCAACAGAAATTGAAGCGATGGGCAATCCGTGAGCGTAATTTGTCGTACCGTCGAGGGGATCGATCGCCCAAAGATATTCGCTATCTGCATTGCCTAATTCTCCAGATTCTTCAGCTAAAATCTGATGCTCGGGCAGGTGACGGTGTATGACTTTTAAGGCTTCGGCTTCTGATTGTTTGTCGGCTTCAGTGACCAAATCCCCAGAACGTCCTTTTTCCTGAATGTCCTCTAATTTACCCCAGAGAGATTCTAAAACCGTTCCTCCTGCTAGAGCGGCTTCGGTAGCGATATCTAAAAAAACTTGCAGTCGTTCGAGATTGGGTTGGTTCATGATGAGGAAGATCGAGCACGAAATTGGCTTGGTGTTCGTCGTAGAGGCTGTTTTGGATTCCAGATACCATAACCCAGCAAACGGGCATATTCCCTAGCGTTTAAAAGACGCTGACTATATTTATGGGGGTATTTGGTATCGGCCAAAACATAACCTTCTTCGATTAACTGTTCGCTAATCAATGTTTTATTATGCCAGACATGGGCCAGCAGGCGATCGAAACTATCTGCCGTTTGGGTTTCGGTTTCTAATTGAATCGAATCTCGTCCTACTAATTCAGCTAACCTCTGCTTAGCTGCCGTTCCCCAGGGATACTGTCTCAAATCTGGTGCGTCGATCCCGATGATTCTAACTCTGGTTGTTTTATAAGTATTATCAGCAGCGATCGCATCAATTTCTAAAGTCTGTCCGCTGACTACTCGCTCGACTCTGGCAGAAATCAAATTGGGATTAGTTTCGGCTACACCACAGCCAGATAGCAAAAGCGAACAGCAAACAATGGTAATGATGCGCTTGAAAAGCTTAGTTTCAGTTGAATTTAAGTCTAGTAAGCCATTGACAAAAGATTTAATTGGCATCATTCAGCTTAGATGTTTTAGTCCTCATCTAAAGGTAAGCCAAACCTTAGTTTTCCTCTAGCAAAATAACGTCCGAACTGCAATTCGTATACTTCATCTTCATCTTGGGTTTCCACTTCGAGATCGGAACGAGCATAGCTAACGCACAATAAAGCATAACCTCGTTCTTTAAGCTTTGGCGATAGTCCCATAGCTTCTGGTTGATATATTTCTCCTGCCAAAATTCGCACTGCACAGCTAGTACAAGCACCGTTACGACAAGAAAAAGGAAGTTCTATTCCTTGTCGTTCTGCTGTCTGTAAAATGTAGCGGTCTTCTGGTACTTCTACCGTATATTCTTTTCCCTTAGCGCGATCGCGAATTTTAACTTTGTGATACTTATTCATCAAATTTTTTTGCCCCATTCTTCATGCAGTCTAAAGAATTACGCCGCATTTTGACAAGCAATTTTAACCATGTATAATAAGAAATTGCGGCTCTATCTGGAGAGGTGGCCGAGTGGTCGAAGGCGCGGCACTGGAAATGCCGTAACAGGGTGACTTGTTCGAGGGTTCGAATCCCTCCCTCTCCGTCAGGCAGCGAAGCTGCTAGGCAAAAGGAAACAAGCAATAGAGAGTATAAAAAAGGCTGCAAGAAGATAAAAGGTAAGAGATCGCCGTTGTTCTCTACTTCCTCTACTTTTCCTCATATTTGTAGGTAGCAATTTGGCAACGGATTCTATTTATGAGGAGAACGGTAAAAAGGTTTTTTTACTACCGTAGCCGGATAAATTTTACCGCGAATTTCTATTTCTAATTTTTGCCCTACTTTACTCAGAGGACGGGACACGTAAGCCAGGGCGATCGCTTTACCCAAAGTCGGTGAGAGGGTACCGCTAGTAACTTCTCCCACAGTTTGACCTTCAAAGACAACCGGGTAACCCTGACGGGCGATATAACGTCCTGCCATTTCCAAACCTACTAGGCGACGTTCTATTCCCGACGCTTTTTGTTTTTCCAATACTTGTCGCCCGATAAAGTCATTTTTACGGTCTAAATGTACTAACCAACCCAAACCAGCTTCTAAAGGAGTAGTAGTTTCGTCGATATCCTGTCCGTAAAGGCTCATTGCTGCTTCTAGTCGCAGTGTATCTCTAGCACCCAAGCCACAGGGAACTACCCCAGCTTCAAACAGACGCATCCATAATTTTTGACCCGCTTCTGGTTCCAACATAATTTCAAAGCCATCTTCCCCCGTATAGCCCGTTCTAGCAACAAAAGCAGTAGAATCGACGAGCACTAGTTTTCGATGGCTGAAAGCTTTCATCTCACTTAGATCTTCTGTTACTAGAGATTGTAAGACTTCTGCTGCCCGAGGTCCTTGAAGGGCAATTAAAGCCTGCTGAGAAATATCTGTTAGTACGATTCCATTTGGCTCTAAATGGCTCGACAACCAAGCTTTATCTTTAGCAGTAGTCGCCGCATTAGCAATTAATATTCCCTGCTGTCGTCCCATTTCCGTTACGCCCTGGTAATAAAAAATTAAGTCATCGATTATACCGGCGCGGTCGTTGAGTAAAACCATATATTGTGCCGAACCACGACTTAATCGAGCTAGATCGGAAGGAACCAAAGTCTGTAGGGTTGTAATTAAATTATCTCCTTCTAGGGCAAATTTTCCCATGTGAGAAATATCAAACATCCCCACTTGCGATCGCACTGCTTGGTGTTCTAATTTCAATCCCGCATACTGTACTGGCATTTCCCAGCCTGAAAAAGCGGTAAAACGGGCTTTTTTTTCCTGTGCCAGCTTGTAGAGAGGGGTGCGTAACAAAAGTTGGTTTGAATTGCGATCGCTCATGAACTTTGAGGTTGGTTTTTTCAATGCTGGTAATATTGTTTTAGTTTAAATTTGCGTAGCTGAGAACGGCAAAAGAGCCGAGGACAATAATTATTATCTTTATACCTCGTAATTTGCTACTGTTCTAAAATCTAGTACCTAATATGTATATGTCTAACTTCTGATTTTTTTACTGCGTTCGGGTATGATTTAATAATTATGTAATGTTCATTTTGGCAATTGGTTATTGCGCTGTTGTTAACAGAGCCAATTTTTAACCGAATAATTGCTTGGTTTGTTAGAATTATTTAACATTTGTTAGGAAAGATTGACATGCTCACTCTCAAAATTGTTGTTTATATCACCGTCTTTTTCTTTATCGGACTCTTTATTTTTGGTTTCCTTTCTGGCGATCCCTCTCGAAACCCCGGTCGTAAAGATTTTGAATAAACCGTTTGGTTACTTCTAATATTGGCAGTGGGGTTCATTACAACCCCACTTTTTGGTTTTTAGCTGTGATTTTTCGATTTTAATAAATAATATAGTAATGAACGATCGTTCTTCCTCATGGTACATAGTCAAAGTGCAAGATGCTACTTGTAAGATTGTCGAGCGCGATCCGAATAGTCCACCAACAACAAAACCTCACTGGGGTCCTTTTGACAGCCAATCAATGGCGATCGCCAAACGAGTTGGTTTGATTAGAGCGGGTAAGTGTCAACCACAATAAAAAAATTAATTTCCGTCCGAGATCGAGGAAGCAGCAATTTTTAAGTCGCTCTTGAAGTTATTAGCTCTAAGCTTTGTCTTTGCTTCGATCGAGCATTTTACAGCTTAGAGCTTACACCTACGGCAAGTTCATCTTTTAAAGCTATTTTCTGCTAGTATGACTGTCTACTTCTTGTTGAGCCTTAATTTCTCCCGATAATATATCTAGGGCTTTGAGAAACTGGGGATCTTGTCCCGTTCCTACCAACTTGCGATCGCCTTGTAGTTTTTTTCTTTCCTTATCGCTCAACTCGATGACCACATCTGGTGGTATCCCTTCTTCGTTAATATCCCTTCCGTCAGGAGTTAGGTACTTAGCGATAGTGACTGCTACACCAGAACCATCTCCTAGGGAACGAACCGACTGCACCAATCCTTTGCCGAAAGTTTGCGTACCTACTAAAACAGCGCGCTCGTTGTCTTGCAGGGCACCAGAGAGAATTTCGCTGGCACTTGCCGAACCACCATCAATTAAAACCACCAAGGGTTTATCGGTTAAAGCTTTTTGATTGGCGGACTTGCGGTCGTTTTCTCCCTGACGATCTAGTGTAGAAACGATCGTACCTTCTTCTAGCCACATCCGAGCGATATCGATACTAGAATATAGCAAGCCGCCAGGATTGGAGCGCAAGTCTAAAATATAACCTTTGACCTGTTGTGACTCAAAATTTTCGAGCGCCTCGCGCATTTCTTGGGCAGCCTGAGCACTAAACTGCGTTAGTCGAATGTAGCCTACTTCGCCGAGATCGGAATTTTTGATGCTGGCGCGTACGGGATGAATTTCAATTCGCGCTCTCACCAAATTGTAATTGCTGGTAGTGCCATTGCGGTCTATAGTCAAAATCACCTCACTACCAGGCTTACCGCGAATTAGCTTAACTGCATCGTTGACATCCATACCTTTGGTATCGACACCGTCGATCTTAGTGATGATGTCTTTAGCTAAAATTCCCGCTTCAAAAGCAGGAGTATCCTCAATCGGAGAAATTACAATTAAGCGATCGCTTTCCTCGTCTTTAGCAATTTGAATTCCTACTCCAGTTAACTCTCCAGAAGTATCGATCTGCATATTCTTAAACTCTTCTGGATCCATAAATCGCGTGTAAGGATCTTCGAGTTGCCCGAGCATATCTCGAATCGCTTGATAGGCTTCTTCTTTGTCGCGATAAGTTTTGTCTAGATATTCTTGACGAACTTTAACCCAATCTTTATTGTTAAAACTGGTATCGACATATTGGTAATTGATAATTTGCCAAACTTCATCTACTAACTCTTTAGGGCTGTCTTGAAAAAAAGCTTGACTTTGAGATAAATGAATACCCGCTCCAGTTACCGCCACAGTCGAAAGAGCAACAGCCGTTGTCCCTAAGACGAGTCCGCGTTTTGTATTTATCATAAGCAAAAAAATAGTTGTCGCTAAAAGACTATATTAAGACAGTCGTAAACCTTAATTTATCATAGGTAATTTTTTTATACAGTGAGATGAAGTACAGTTTAATTTAATTCTAAATTGTATTCTAATTGACTATAATTGCCTGCAGAAACGGTATTGACCTACAGTCCATAATGGAATTTTTCTCTCCCCAGTTAGAACATAAATTATTACGACTCAATCACAAACAGCAGCAAAGTTGGAGGCGATCGCTATGGCGCTCTCTAGTTACAATTGGCTGTGCTACTAGTCTTAGTGGCATTGTGGCTTCATCTTATTGGCAGATTAACGGACGGGCTCAAGTGCTAATAGAAGGAGAAAATTTGGTCTCTGAAGCTGCCATTTATGCTCTGCTCGACTTAACCTATCCTCAGTTTTTAGGCGCGGTACCGAGCTACGAACTAGCACAAAAATTAGAGTCGATACCGGCAATTGCCGCAGCTAGAGTTAGCAAACAAACTATTCCCCCACGCTTGACAATCTCTCTTCAAGAAAGAGTTCCCGTAGCTTTAGCTTTGTCGGCAGGAAAAGTAGGTTTTTTAGATGCTGAAGGAACTTGGATTCCTCCTCATTTCTATAAAAATTTAAGTACAAATTTTCTACTTCCTCAATTAAAAGTAATTAATTTTCACCCCCAAGATCGAGCTTCTTGGATGGAAATATATCGCTTGATTTCTCTCTATTCTGCTCTGGAAATTAGTGAAGTTCGCTGGGATGAAACAGAAAGATTATTTTTAAAAACTGAATTAGGAACGGTGTATTTGGGAGCAGATCTATCTCAATTAGAAGATCGCTTTGAAGTTATGGTTCGACTGAAAAATTTGCCAGATCGCTTCGACTCTAGTCAAATTGCCTATATCGATCTCAGTAATCCCAACTTGAATTTGATTCAAAAGTATCGCAACTAAGAAAAAAGTCCCAAAAATCCGTATTTTTACACAATCAATTTACAGTGTTAACTCTTAAAATAGGCGAATGTAAGAATTAAACTTTAAAATTAGCTACCTAATAGTTATAAAAACTTAAATATTTCCTGGTAATTATCTATAGTAGATAATAATTAAGCTAGAAAAAATTTCAAAAATCGATTTTGTATAAAAGAAAACATTAAGCAAAAATAACGATCTACACCCATGTCAGCCAACCACAAACTTTTTCATCTCCACAACGATCGAGTTAACTATAGTTCCGAGCTAACTTCAGATAAAACCAGTAGCTATGTTAATAACGGAGTCGGAATTCCTTTTCATGGCAATAATAGTTCTCAAATTCCCAAAGAAGATATGAGGGGTAACAAAATTGTGCCGAGCAACGTCGCCAAAATTAAAGTAATTGGAGTTGGCGGTGGTGGTTGTAATGCCGTTAACCGCATGATTGAAGGTCAGGTGTCGGGAATTGAGTTTTGGGCGGTCAATACAGACGCTCAAGCTCTCAACCACGCCCAAGCTCCCCAAAAGCTGCAAATCGGACAGAAAATAACCAGAGGTTTGGGAGCGGGTGGCAATCCGGCGATCGGACAAAAAGCGGCTGAGGAATCCCGAGATGAAATTGCTCACGCCCTAGAAAATACTGACCTAGTTTTCATTACTGCCGGCATGGGTGGTGGTACGGGAACCGGTGCTGCTCCCATCGCCGCAGAAGTTGCCAAAGAAATGGGTTGTTTGACTGTGGGAGTAGTGACTCGTCCTTTTACCTTCGAGGGCAGAAGACGTACTGGTCAAGCGGTAAAAGGAATTGAAGCCCTCGCCAGTCGAGTGGATACTCTAATTGTCATTCCCAACAACCAGCTACTTTCAGTTATTTCGCCAGAAACACCAGTGCAGCAAGCGTTTGCAGTCGCAGATGATATTTTGCGGCAGGGCGTACAGGGTATTTCTGATATTATTACCATTCCCGGTTTGATTAATGTAGACTTCGCAGATGTCAGAGCAGTTATGGCAGATGCGGGTTCGGCTCTAATGGGGATCGGAATTGGTTCGGGTAAATCTCGCGCCAGAGAGGCGGCGATCGCTGCTGTTTCTTCTCCCTTACTCGAAGCTTCGATTCACGGTGCTAAGGGAGTAGTCATCAATATTACCGGCGGTAACGATCTAACTCTTCATGAGGTTAATGCCGCTGCCGACAGCATATATGAAGTAGTAGATGAAGAAGCCAATATCATCTTTGGTGCGGTCATCGAAGAGCATATGGAAGGAGAAGTGCGGATTACAGTGATTGCTACGGGCTTTGATGGCGAGCAGAATGACGAAGAAATAGAATCCGAAGCAACAGCTGATGTGTTTGCTCCCATGCCTCAGCCCCAACCACAAAGAACTCGCCGTCCCGAACCAACGAGCGATCGCGGTCGAATTGAAATTCCCGACTTTTTGCAGCGCAGACGCTTTCCCAAAGGATGACGAGTGCTAAGATAGCTTTAACTATTGCTGGCTCTGACAGTGGTGGTGGCGCGGGAATTCAGGCAGATTTGAAAACTTTTGCTTTTCACTGCGTTCACGGTGCTTGCGTTTTGACCTGCACGACCGCTCAGAATACTTTAGGAGTCGCCGCAGTCGAAGCGATCGCTCCATCAATGGTTGAAGCTCAACTAGAAGCAGTAGCAACGGACTTAAAGGTAGATGCTCTGAAAACGGGAATGCTCTTAAATCGAGAAATCATTCTCACTGTAGCCCGGAAACTGGAACGACTAGACTTACCCCAGCTAGTTGTCGATCCAGTGATGGTGTCTCGTACCGGAGCGCGTTTGTTAGATGATGGTGCCGTTACTAGCTTAGAGCGATACTTGTTACCTCAAGCGGCGCTCGTTACCCCCAATCGCTATGAAGCACAAATTTTGAGCGGGATCGAGATCGATACTTTAGAAGATCTCAAGCAAGCGGCGATCGCAATTTACGAGCGGTTAGAGGGGGGAGTAATCTTAGCCAAAGGAGGAAGTTTACCTGGATTTGAGGGCACTGATATTTGGTTCGATGGCGATCGGCTCGAAATTGTAGCCGAATCACCAGTGGAGACTAAAAACACTCACGGCACTGGTTGTACCCTTTCAGCAGCAATATGCGCTAATTTAGCTTTGGGAAAAGATCTCTGGTCGAGTGCGATCGCGGCAAAACAATACGTAACCAATACTCTTAAATCTGCTTTAGATATAGGCGAAGGATACGGTCCTGTAGGGCATTTTTTTCCTTTACTAAAAAAATAACTTTTTCTGGCGAGATAAAGAATTGAGATTAGCAACCAAAGTAGAAGCCATTTTATATATTGAAGGCAAGCCTCTCAACCTAGCAGAAATAGTTAGCCATTTAAATTGCGATCTCGAGGCTGCCGAAGATGCTGTAATCGAGTTAATGAACGATTATGCCCACCGCGACACGGCACTAGAGATTGTAGAAACAGCGACAGGTTTTAGCCTTCAGCTTAAGTCCGCTTATGAAAATTTAGTCCGAGAATTAGTTCCTGCCGAATTAGGAAAAGGAGCGCTGCGAACCCTCGCCGCAATCGCTTTAAAAAATCCTATCCTGCAAACTGAATTAATCGACCTACGGGGCAGCAGTGCCTATCAGCAAGTAGCAGAATTAGTCGAGTTGGGATTTATTCGCAAACGAGCACAAGCTGACGGACGTTCTTATTGGCTAGAGGTGACAGAAAGATTTCATCAATACTTTGAAATTAATGACCTGGCTAATATTGAGGCGATTTATGAGCCTCGTTCACTAGCGGATAGGGACAAAACTATGTCAAAGTAGAAATGAATTACTTCTAAACCTGAGTAACGAATGATATTTAATTTTGATTTTTCAGATTCCGAACAGCAAGAGAAAAATTATAATAATTTAATGCAGTATTTGCGCCAACAACAACCCGAAGTTTTAGCGCAAATTGCTCAATCTGCCAGCCCGGAAGTCAAACAAATTATTTCTCAAAATGTTCAAGGGCTAGTAGGAATGTTGCCTACGGGTGATTTCAATATCAAAATTACGACAGATCGCGAAAATTTAGCCCATTTACTAGCTTCAGCGATGATGACAGGCTATTTCTTATGTCAGATGGAAAAGCGAATGGATTTAGAAGAAACTATTTCGGAATCTAGCTCTCTGTCAGACCCCTCAGATATGGAGTAAGCGAGATAAATTTGTCGGTAGATTTACATAAACTCTACTTTCTTGGTTAGGTTGATTTTCTGCTTTCAAACTGGATTACCTTGTATTTAGACCAGAGAGCGGATATGGATATCAGTCTAATATCAGTCTAAAATTATGAGGCGCAGCACCAGCAAATAAATATAAATAATAGAAATACCTCGATTGAGACTCGCTATCGCTTTCTCGGCAAAAACTCTCGAGCAAAATTTTTGGCTGGATTAAATTATTTTATACTACAAAAGAAGATTAGACTGGCGATCGTCAGCAAAACTTCGACCGAACAAATTTAACCGCCTTTAGCAAAAGTCAGCATAATTAAAATTGATAAGAGCATTCCAGGAATGAGTAGAGCCACAAGAGTTAATAGTTCGTTAGAAGTCATTAACCTAAATCTATAAGTTCAACCAGAGTAAAGGGTCTATTTACAGGCTAACGCTTTATTGCCTCGATGATAACTAACTACACAATTTATTAATAAAATCTATTTTGGTCATCTGCGAGCGGCTCTTTGTATAGTTCGTAGCTTAAAGCTAAGAAAGATTGCCAGGGAGTATGGTTACTTATCCCGAACAATAATTATTTATATATATTTTTGTATTAATAGAGATAGTTTTTCTCTAGTGGCAGCAGGAATTCGCTCTGGGGGAGTTAAAATAGCATATTTTAAAGCTGAATGTGCTTCGGACTGAGGTGGAGCGGCACTAATTCTTTTAACAGTTTCCCGAATCACTTTTTGCGCATTAACCGCATTGCGCTGGAGGTTGTCAATTATCATCTCTACGGTTACGCTGTCGTGGTCGGAATGCCAGCAGTCATAATCGGTAACTAAAGCCAGAGTAGCATAAGCAATTTCTGCTTCTCTAGCTAATTTTGCTTCAGTTAAGTTAGTCATACCCACTACCGTCGCTCCCCAACTACGATAGAGATAAGATTCAGCTCGAGTAGAAAAGGCGGGACCTTCCATGCAGACATAAGTACCACCGCGATGCAAACTAACTTCAGGTAATTTCAAAGATTCTACTGCGTCGGCAAGAACCCCAGCTAAATCGAGACAGACGGGATCGCCAAAAGCAATATGAGCGATTAATCCTTGACCAAAAAAAGTTGCAATGCGGTTTTTAGTGCGATCGATAAACTGATCGGGAACCACCAGATCTAAAGGTTTGACTTTTTCTTGAAGAGAGCCGACTGCCGAAGCCGAAATGATGTACTCCACCCCCAACTGTTTGAAAGCATGAATATTGGCACGATACGGTAATTCTGAAGGTAACAGATGGTGATTGCGTCCGTGACGGGCTAGAAAGGCTACGGTAGTATTTTCTAGCTGTCCGACAATTAAAGCATCGGAAGGATCGCCAAACGGTGTTTGCAGCTTGACTTCCTGAAGATTTTGCAGGGCATCCATCTGGTACAAGCCACTACCACCGATAATGCCAATTTTTGCCTCTACCATGTCTGTGTCACTTACTATTTTTTGCCGCAATTATTGTAACCAAAATTATTCAGCCTCGGAAATTAAAACTAGAGGATCGATTTCTTCGGCTGGTGAAACGGTTACGCTGGCGGCAATGCGATCGCCTATGGCTCTAACGATTATTTGATTAAGGCGGCGCACTTCGGGACAGGAATTAAACCGATAGTAAATTTCAAAAATTCGTTGTTGTTTAATTAAACTCGAATTTTTCTTCTTATTTGGGACTTGCTTGCGCTTTTTCCTCAGATAAATATCGGGTTTTTCGCTGCGATCTTTGATGTCTGGTAGGATAATATCTTGAGAAGGTCGCCAATAACCTTTATAAACTATGCTTTTAGAACTTTGATACAATTTTAAACTTGCCAAATAAGGAACGTATAGTGCGTAAAAGTTGTCCTCTTTAGCTACCTGAAAATAACCCCAAGCTTTTTCTTGTCGATTGAGTAATTTAGCGATCGCATTTTCCAACGCAGCTAATTCGGTAATCGACCGCTTGTTTTTTGCTGCTTCAGTTGTCATCATAATAAATTATGGCAAAATCAAGATCATGAAAAAATCTCTATAATTCTATAAAATTTTTAATAGACAAATAGTTTATCGTTGATGGATATCAAACAATTCTTAGATTTGAGTGCAGGTAAATGGTTTAGTCAGCGCACCAATTATTTAGATAACAATAAAGCTCAAAGCAGCAAAGCCGATCTTACAGTGGAACTTTTAGCTTCAGATCATTCTACAGTAGTGGGTATTTGCCAGAATGCTCGCATCGATCCCCAACTCAGCTTGGGTGGATTGGCTACAAGCTGGGATAACTCAGTAGATTGGGGAAAACCCAAACAATTAGGTTCTGCCGTCATTGCCATCGTTCCTCATGAAGAAAATAAGAGAACGGGTAAGATTTTACGTCAAGGAGATAGCAACAGTGACGGACGCTATATTTTGGGAGATGATGGAGCTTTAACTTTAATTATTGAAACCGACAAGATTTGCACTGAAGAACGCCAATGGTTTGCCAGCGATAATTTAAGACTGCGCACTAATATCGTTCGGGATAAACATAGGGGTACGATCGTGCAAACTTCTTTTTATTCTGAAATTCGCAAAGCACCGTTTAAGTGAGCTTATCGCACATTTTTTTTTATAAAAAATTTTTGTCTTGCTGCTTTAATTATAATAATTTATCGGTCGTCTGATTTCTGGTAAATACGATAAACTCCAACTTTCAAGTTATTGAAAATGATATTTTTTTCTAGGCTCATGCCTAACTTCGCCGCGACTCGAAGCGATGGCTTATTCTCTGGCTGAATTAAACAAATCAGGCGATTCAACTCCAGCTGCTGCCAAGCATAATTTCGTACTGCTACAGCTGCTTCTGTTGCCAATCCCTTACCCCAATATTCTCTAGCTAGGCGATAACCAATTTCTACTTCTGTTACTTCCTCAAAATACCAAACCAGTAGACCACAATAGCCAATTAATTGTTTAGTTTTTCGTAAGGTAACGGCATACAATCCAAAGCCATATTTTTGATAATTAGAATGAATCCAACTGATAAATTCTCGGGTTTGCGATCGCGTCTTTACTCCAGAGAGGGAATAACGCATTACTTCTCGATCCCCAAAAATAGCCGCTAGTGCATCGGTATCCTCCGGGGTAAAGTGTCTTAAAGCCAGTCTGGCGGTGGTAATCACAATCGTCATATTTGAATTTAATCTATTGTTATTGTCAAACTAGCTTCAGCTCGTCATCTAACTAGCACGATCTCTAGCAAATTCCAGCTGTGACTTCGCTCGGATAACACACAGAGCACCCTGACGAAAAAAATTCACCTCAAGGCAATCGCCTACTAAAATCTAGATAACGCCTAGAAGTTTATGATAAAAATAATTACTATCTTTTGCGGTATCAAATCCGCAAGTAAAGCTTATGTCCCAACAACAAAAACTGCTATTAGTAGATGACGAACCAGGTATTCGAGAATCCGTACAAGCTTATCTAGAGGATAACGAAGAATGGACGGTGCAAGCTGCCAGTAATGCAGATGAAGCCTGGGATAAAATTGAAGCCGAAGCTCCAGATCTGATTATTTCTGATATTATGATGCCTAAAGTTAACGGGTATCAATTTTTGCAAAAGCTCAGAGAAGACCCCCGCTATCAGGCAATTCCGGTGGTTTTCTTGACCGCGAGGGGCATGACGAGCGATCGCATTCAAGGCTATGAATCTGGGGTCGATGCCTATTTGCCCAAACCTTTCGATCCCGAGGAACTAGAAGCTATTGTCAGAAACCTGTTAGCCAGACATCGAGCAGCTAGCGTAACTAGCAATGGCGATAGTATCGAATTAGAAAAAATTGCCCGAGAATTAGAAGCAATTAAAGGCAAACTCGACGAAAGATTGGGTGAAGGTACTGGAGGTATTTTGACTACACCCTCACCGATTAAAATCGAGCTAACTCCCAGAGAACAGAGCGTTTTAGATTTGGTAGCTCGTGGTTTGATGAACAAGGAAATTGCCAAGGAGCTAAGTACTAGTGTCAGAAATGTGGAAAAATACGTCAGTCGCCTGTTTGGGAAAACCGGTACCAATAGCCGCACCGAGCTAGTTCGCTTTGCTCTCCAGCACGGCTTAACTGAGTAAATTCTCAAGATTTAACCTTAATAACTAGCGCTCGGCAAGTAAACTCTCGCTTCGATCGCAATAGCTCAAACTGGGTAAATGGGGTAGAGCTAGTTTGGGGCGATCGCTCTCTACCCAATTTAAATTAGTCAATAATAATAATTAAAATAATAACTAATCTTACTTTCGGTGTATTTATGACTAACTACTTAGGTGCATTCTTCCCCCCAATAGCTTTTGATAGCTTATTTTCCACCCAAGGCATCATGGTGATGCTGTTAGTAGCATATGCCGGGGCAATGTGGATGTTTTTAACCAGTGCGCCCAAAGTTTATACAATTATGGTTTCCGATCTGCGAGGGGCGCAACAGTTTTATGAAGGACTATTGAGCTTACCCGCTGCCGACGTTCCCTTGCACTATTATTACAATTACGAACAGGCGATGGGTGCGGGAGGTCTCGATCCTCTATATATGTCAGCTACTCCGAGTAATACTGGCTTGAGTGGCGGAGATGGTTTGTGGTATCAACTCAAAAAAAATACTCAGCTTCATGTTATAGCTGGAGCGAGTACTGGTTATAAAGAGCGTCAGCGTCATGTCTGTTTCGATCGCGATTGTTTGGAAGATATACTGTTGAAAATTCAGTCTCGCCGTTTGAGATATAAAATTCGCCGCGATCGTCCTTTAAACTTTTTGGTCAAAGATATCGAAAACCGCACCATAGAAATGGCAGAAGTTTCTAATTAGGGTTTGACAAATACTAGAAAGTGCTGTTCTGGAAGAAATTCTTTAGTTTGTTGCCATTTTAAACCGACAGCTTTCATCTCTTTTTTTACCTGTCTTTCGGTCATTTTATGGAGAGGTTTAATTAAAATAAAGGGATTTTCTTTACGGTATTCTAACAAGACAACTCTTCCTTGAGGTTTTAATGCCTTCATCACTCCCTGTATCATCTCTCTGGGATATTCAAATTCGTGATAGGCATCTACCATAAAAGCCAGATCGATACTATTTTCAGGTAGATGAGGATCGTCTACATATCCTAAAATTGCCTCAACGTTCTCGATATTTTTTTCCGATTTTAAATAATTGAGTGTGTCGAGCATTTCAGGTTGAATATCGACAGCGTAGACTTTGCCTTGGGGAACTGCTCGAGCGATCCGCAAGCTAAAATAACCCGTTCCCGCACCCAAATCGGCAACTACATCGTCTGGTTGTAATTCTAATTCGGCTACGGTTTGTTGGGGTCTTTCTTCTGCTTCTCGACTCGGTCTCTCTAGCCACATCATTGCCTGATGTCCCATAACCTTAGCAATTTCTCGGTTGAGATAATATTTGCCAGTGCCGTCGGGGTTGTGAATGGATTTTTCTCGATAGTAAGAGTTATGATTATCTGTGGCTAAGGCTAAAGCAGTTGGAGTATAACTAAAATTAGTTAGAATTAATAAGATTGTCGTTATAGTAACTACGAGCGCAATAAAATATTTTTTCATTAAGTATTTTTTTTTATTCAATAGACTTCTGAAGTCGGGACTAAAATAAGTAAAAGAGAACAATTGTTCCCCTAATTTCTTCTACTGCCACTAGTTTTTCATAGCCACCCTAGTAGAAACCAAAACGAGAGCGAGCTTTGTTTATGCCAATGATGCGTCGCTTTTCTACTTCATCTAGAAATTTTATCGCTCTTTAAATTATCTTCCCATGATTTTTCCGAGTGATTCCATAAATACTTGCCGAGAGCGGACGGCGATCGCAGTAATCTCTAGTTAAGATTGGACGATTCTTGCAGGGCAGACGATAAACTTTTGTAAAATATCATTGCAATAGGTTTAATTTTCTGGCTTGATTGAGAATATATCGAACATTTTGTTACATTTATTTTCACCAACGAGATCGACAATAAAGATATCTGCTTTTTACTAAGCTCGAATAGATAGTAAAAAGCAAATTTTTGAGATCGCACTTAATTGGATTTTGATCGATTTTATAATCATTGGCAATATTTCCAGGAGTAGACTGAAGATGATTCAAAAATTATTTAATTTTGCTAAGAAAAAAAGCGAATATTATCTAGAATTAGATGAAGATGAAACACTTCAAGATAAAATTACCGAAGCTAAAGAAGCAGTTGGAGATAAACTAACTGAAGCTAAAGATGTAGTGGTAAACAAAGTAACTAGCGTTGCCGAAGATGGTGAAGAACAAATAGATTCTGCTCGGGAAAATGTAGAAACAGCTGTTAAATCCACTAAAACCGAAGAAGGAAAATTAAAATTAGCAGCGGATAAGAATGCCCAAAATGCAGTTCAACCATCTGCTAATAATGGTGCTAATAAAGATTCTGGTGCCTCCTTATGGGAACAACCTTTCTGGGTTAAAGCGATGTACGAGAAAAACAGTAGTAATGGCAAAGGAGCTACTGAACCAGAATCGACTTTTGCCACCAACAATTTGATGCCCATCCCTACAAATTATCGTCGTCGTCCCGGTCCGAGTTTAGATAAATATAAAGCTATGGCTAATGAAACTAGAGCTTCTAGAAGTTAATTATCTATAACTAAATGAAGCGATAGTTCGAGTAGGAATTATTCTATTACTTGGATAAGCGGAACGGTTGATTTTTTCAATTGACTTCCGCTTTTTTTTGGTGTTTATTAACAACACTAGAGTAATAAAATTATAAATCTCGTTATTTCAAATGTAATCTGCAAATAATCTATCTCGCGATCGGGGTTCGGCGATTGAGGTGCCAATTGTAGAAGCGACTACCTAATGAGATCGGTTTGGGTCTTTTTTTAGATAAGATGAGTGTTACAGCTCAGAGTTTAATAGTATAATCGAGCATCGAGCCAGCAAACGGTAAAACCCGAGCCGTTTCAACTTACATTTTTTTCATAATTGTAGATTGTTTAGTAGGAAATCAAGTCTAATGAATCAAGAAGTTTTTGCCAAAGTACAAAAAATTGTCGTCGAGCAATTAGAGGTCGAAGAAGACAGAGTAACTCCAGAAGCTAGCTTTGCTAACGACTTAGGAGCAGACTCACTCGATACGGTAGAGTTAGTTATGGCTTTAGAAGAAGAATTCGATATAGAAATTCCCGATGAAGCTGCAGAACAAATCGATACGGTAGGTAAAGCAGTAGAGCATATCAGCTCGGAAATTGAAGCAACTGCTTAAATTCTTATTGTAATTGAGAGCTACGGGCGCTCGCCTCGAGCGGTGGTGACAGCAAATAACTGCTCGCATCGCGAAAAATTGAAGCAAATTTTCCTGGATATAGTAGCGTAATCTAAGATGACAAATTGGCAACCAAAAAGAGTAGTGGTGACAGGACTCGGGGCTGTTACTCCCATAGGCAACAATCTCCAACAGTATTGGACGAGTTTACTCGCTGGTCGTAGTGGAGTGGCACCAGTTACCTTGTTTGATGCCTCAGAGCATACCTGTCAAATTGCGGCTGAAGTTAAAGAATTCGATCCTCATGATTATTTGGACAAAAAAGAAGCCAAGCGCATGGATCGCTTTACTCAGTTTGCGATCGCCGCTAGCCAACAAGCACTCGAAGACGCGAAATTTGTCATCGACGAACTCAATGCCGACAGTGTAGGAGTGCTAATTGGCACGGGTGTAGGTGGCATTAGAGTGATGGAAGACCAAAAGGAAGTGCTGCTGAATAAAGGACCGAGAAAAGTCAGTCCCTTTACCATTCCAATGATGATCGCTAACATGGCGGCAGGATTGACAGCAATTCATACAGGAGCCAGAGGTCCTAATTCTTGTACTGTAACTGCTTGTGCTGCCGGCTCTCATGCCATTGGCGACGCTTTTCGGCTGATCCAAAGAGGATATGCGACGGCGATGATTAGCGGCGGAACTGAAGCTGCAGTCACGCCTCTATCGTTTGCAGGTTTTTGTTCGGCAAAAGCTCTATCAACAAGCCGTAACGCCGAACCGACCCGTGCCAGCAGACCATTCGACCGCGATCGCGATGGATTTGTCATGGGGGAAGGAGCGGGAATTTTATTCTTAGAAGAATTAGAACACGCCCTAGCTCGTAAAGCCAAAATATATGGCGAAATTGTCGGTTATGGCATGACCTGCGATGCCTATCATATTACCTCCCCCGTACCCGATGGTCAGGGAGCAGCCAAAGCGATCGAGTTAGCACTAATCGATGCTGCTCTAACTCCCGAAAATATAGACTATATCAACGCTCATGGTACTAGCACTGAGGCGAATGACATTACCGAAACCAAGGCAATTAAAAAAGCTTTGGGCAGTAGAGCAGAAAAGCTTTTAATTAGCTCTACCAAATCAATGACGGGTCATTTGTTAGGAGGTTCTGGAGGCATTGAGGCAGTAGCAGTATTGATGGCGATCGCTAGCAATCGAGTACCTCCAACCATCAATTTGGATAATCCCGATCCAGAATGCGATCTAGATTACGTTCCCCATACCAGTCGCGAGCATCAAATTTCAGCAGCTCTTTCCAACTCTTTTGGCTTTGGAGGTCACAATGTGACCTTAGCGTTTAAAAAATACCAATAAAATTTAAAATTTTACTTCGATTAACAAAACTTGCTCGTCGATCCCAAGAATGGGAAAATGTAAATAAGCCTTGGGGCAACCCACAGCCATCGATGCCAAACGCCGCTCGCATCGATTTTTTGTGTCGGCAAAGACTCAAATTGCACTTGTGGAGGTACTGCTTCTTGACAAGTGACGTGTCTAGCTAGCTCAAATTCTGTTTTATCGTAGTTTGTAAGTTTGTAGTTTACTTTATAGAACCAATTATGGTAGTCGCCACCCAATCACTTGAAGAACTTTGTATAAATTCAATTCGTTTTCTGGCAATAGATGCAGTAGAAAAAGCTAATTCAGGTCATCCAGGGCTGCCGATGGGTGCCGCTCCTATGGCATATGTCCTTTGGAATCAATTTATGCGGTTTAACCCCAAAAACCCCAATTGGTTGAACCGCGATCGCTTCGTACTCTCAGCAGGACACGGTTGCATGTTGCAGTACGCCCTAATGTATCTTACGGGCTACGATAGCGTTTCTCTTGAAGATATCAAACAGTTTCGTCAGTGGGATTCTAAAACTCCAGGACACCCCGAAAATCATATCACATCGGGAGTTGAAGTTACTACAGGTCCTTTAGGTCAGGGAATTGCCAATGCAGTTGGGCTGGCAATGGCAGAAGCACATCTAGCAGGGATGTTTAATAAGCCCGACTGTAAGATTATCGACCATTACACCTACGTTATTGTGGGTGATGGCTGTAACATGGAAGGCATTTCAGGGGAAGCCTGTTCTCTAGGAGGACACCTAGGCTTGGGTAAATTAATCGCCTTTTATGACGATAACCATATTTCCATCGATGGTTCTACCGATCTCGCCTTTACTGAAGATGTTGCTAAGCGTTACGAAGCCTATGGCTGGCACATTCAGCACGTAGAGGATGGTAATAACGACTTAGAAGGCATCGCCAAAGCCATCGAAGCTGCCAAAGCCGTTACCGACAAACCTTCTCTAATTAAAGTCACTACCACTATCGGTTATGGCTCTCCCAACATGGCAAACACCCACGGCGTTCACGGCGCTGCTTTGGGCGCAGAAGAAGTCAAAGCTACCCGCGAACACCTAAATTGGCAATACCCAGAATTTGAAGTTCCAGAAGATGCTTTAAATCATTTTCGTCAAGCGATTGATAAAGGCGCGCAAGCCGAATCAGAATGGAATGACCTACTAACTCACTACAAAACTGAATACGCTGAAGAAGCTGCAGTTTTGGAACGGATGATGAAGGGCGAGCTACCTGAAGGTTGGGATAAAGTGCTGCCGACTTACACTCCAGAAGATAAAGCTAATGCTACTCGCAACCATTCTGGCATCGTTCTAAATACATTAGCAGGAGTATTGCCCGAATTGTTCGGTGGGTCGGCAGATTTGGCTCCATCTAATAAAACTTTATTAAAGTCTTCTGGTGATTTCCAAAAGGGTCACTATGAAAATCGCAATGTTCGCTTTGGGGTAAGAGAGCACGGTATGGGAGCTATTTGTAACGGTCTAGCTCTGCACAAGTCGGGCATAATTCCCTATGGTGCGACTTTCCTCGTGTTTACTGACTATATGCGCAATGCAATTCGCCTTTCAGCTCTATCTGAAGCAGGGGTAATTTGGGTGATGACTCACGACTCTGTAGGTTTGGGAGAAGATGGTCCAACTCACCAACCTATCGAGCAAGTTGCCTCATTGCGGATGATTCCCAATCTTACCGTTTTTCGTCCTGCTGATGGTAATGAAACCTCTGGGGCATACAAGTTTGCTATAGAAAACCGCCATAGTCCTACTTTATTGGCTCTTTCTCGTCAAAGCTTGCCCAACTTGGAGGGTAGTTCTATTGAAGATACAGTTAAAGGTGGCTACGTTCTCTCCTGTGGCTTTGCTCCCGAAGAATTAGACCTAATCTTAATTGGTACCGGTAGCGAAGTTCAGTTATGCGTCAAAGCAGCCGACAAACTCAAAGTCGAAGGCAAGAAAGTCCGAGTTGTCTCTTTGCCAAGCTGGGAAGTATTCGAAGCTCAAGACGACGATTATAAAGAGTCCGTACTGCCTTCGGTTGCCAAAAAGCGGTTAGCAGTGGAAGCCGGTACTACCTTTGGATGGTGTCGCTACACTGGCGATCCCAACGCAGTTATCGGAATAGATACTTTTGGTGCTTCTGCCCCTGGTAGCGTCGCTTTAGAAAAATTTGGCTTTACTGTAGAGAAAGTAATTAAAAAAGCCAACGCCATAATCGGTTGAGTTTTTCCTAGTTAAATTTGACCGAAACTACAACAGCTTCCTCTTAACGGGAAGCTGTTTTATTATAGAGATTTTTAGTTAAGCACAGGAGGCTGTTTGATTATGAAGATTTTAGTTAAGCAATTTAAGTTAGAGATTGCTTCCCGTTTCTGCTCGAAATCGATTGTTGGTTAGACAATAGTCACGAAAACTGTCACAAACTCAATTTGTTTTGTCGACCATTACCGCACAATGTAAAGATATATAAAGTTGTAAGTAGTTATCAGAAAGTCTCAGAAATTGAGACAAAGGTTAAATTATCGTTGACAAATGTGTCTGTGGTACTATCTGGATGACTGAGCAAGGATGGGATCGGTAGTCTACTAAATCCTAGTGGTGAAGGAGTTTATTACAAGTGCAATCTAATTTTTCTCAACAACAGCCCAATTACTCAGATAACATTAGTTCCCCTCCGCTAAGGATGGGAGTTATTGGCGTAGGTAATATGGGAAGACATCACGCTCGCGTTCTGAGTTTGCTTAAAGATATCAAATTAGTAGGAGTATCGGATATTAATCTAGAAAGAGGACTTGATATTGCCAGTCGCTATCATACTCATTTTTGGGAAAATTATCTCGAACTTTTAGCTCATGTCGATGCAGTATGTATTGCCGTACCGACAAAACTACATCATCAAGTGGGGATAAATTGTCTACAAGCAGGAGTTCACGTTTTAATCGAAAAGCCGATCGCCGCTTCGATCGCTGAAGCCGAATCTCTGGTAAACATGGCGGCAGAAACCAACCTGATTTTGCAAGTCGGTCATATAGAAAGATTCAATCCTGCTTTTCAACAATTAACTAAAGTAGCTCAAACAGAATCGATCCTAGCTCTAGAATCTCGACGCATGAGTCCCTATTGCGATCGCGCCAATGATGTTTCGGTAGTTTTAGACTTAATGATTCACGATATCGATCTCCTACTAGAATTAACTTCAGCACCAGTAATTAGAGCGACCGCCAGCGGCAGTAGTGCTGGGGAGTCGGGATACTTAGACTACGTTACTGCCACTCTAGGTTTTGCTAACGGCATCGTGGCAACTCTAACTGCTTCTAAAATAACCCATCGCAAAATTCGCACTTTGGCGGCTCATTGTCAAAACTCTCTGATTGAAACCGATTTTTTAAAAAATGAAATTTTAATTCATCGCCATCAGTTGGCAGGTAATTCTCTCAGGCACGATCGCCCCTATCTTCAAGACGGCATCATTGAAAAAGTCTATACCAACAACGTCGAGCCAATATATGCCGAAATAGAACATTTCGTCAATTGTATACGGGGTGGCGAAAGACCTTCTGTAGGAGGAGAACAGGCATTAAAAGTCCTACGTTTGGCTAGCTCGATCGAACAAATGGCTTTAGATGGTCGAGTATGGTATCAACAGAGCGATCGCCAACTGCCAAGACTCTCAACCTCGAATGAAATGACATCGGGGTAAAAAAGTCGAAACTAGGCAAAAAATTACTTTGCACTTTACGGATAGTGCTGAGAAAACCATTGCTTCTATCTGTACTCAATGAGAGTTAAAATGCGATCGTCAAGAAATATGATTGTAAATTGATGGTAAAGATGACTCAGCAAGAGCGATCGTTTTATAGCGATAAAAAGCGCAATAACTATACAATAAATAATCGTGCCGATCGCTCATACACTTTACTGCCTATATCAGTTTCATGACCGAGATCACACTCAACCTCTCTACTCAATACGATCCTTCCGCTACAGAAGCTAAATGGCAACGATACTGGGAAGAAAAAAAATTATTTAAAGCCGATCCAGAACGTGAAGGTAAACCATACTGTATAGTTATCCCTCCGCCAAATGTTACGGGTAGCTTGCACATGGGACATGCGTTTGAAAGTGCTCTGATCGATACCTTAATTCGCTACCATCGAATGATTGGCTGTAATACTCTCTGGTTGCCGGGAACGGATCACGCTAGTATTGCTGTCAGTACAGTTATCGATAAACAGCTAAAAGCTGAAGGTAAAACTCGGCACGATTTAGGTAGAAAGGCATATTTAGAACGGGCTTGGGCTTGGAAAGAACAATCGGGCGATCGTATCGTCAAACAGTTGCGTCGTTTGGGAATCTCGGCAGACTGGACGCGAGAACGGTTTACTATGGATGAAGGGTTGTCCGAAGCGGTTAAGACGGCTTTTATCCAACTATACGAAAATAAATTAATCTATCGCGGTAAATATTTGGTTAATTGGTGTCCCGCTTCCGAGTCGGCAGTCTCGGATGTAGAAATTGAAAACCAAGAAGTAGACGGGCATCTATGGCATTTTCGCTATCCTTTGACTGATGGTAGTGGCTATTTAGAAGTTGCTACCACTCGCCCCGAAACCATGTTAGGCGATACGGGGGTTGCAGTTAATCCCGATGACGATCGCTATCAAGATTTAGTCGGTAAAACCATCACTCTGCCCATTGTCGGTAGAGAAATTCCCATCGTTGCCGATAACCTCGTCGATCCTGAGTTTGGTACGGGTTGTGTTAAGGTAACACCCGCCCACGATCCCAACGACTTCGAGATGGGACAACGCCACAATCTGCCAATGATTAACATCATGAATCTCGATGGCAGCTTGAATGAAAATGCAGGAGAGTTTGCCGGACAGGATCGCTTTGTCGCCCGTAAGAATATAGTTAACAAGTTAGCCGAACTGGGAGCATTGGTCAAAACCGAAGACTACAAACACAGCGTTCCCTTCAGCGATCGCGGCAAAGTACCAGTAGAACCTCTGTTGTCTACCCAGTGGTTCGTCAAAATGGAACCATTGGCAAACAAGGCACTAGCCTGTTTGGATCGCGACAATTCCCCTAATTACATTCCCGAACGCTGGCGCAAAGTCTATCGAGACTGGTTAGTCAAAATAAAAGACTGGTGTATTTCTCGTCAGCTATGGTGGGGGCATCAAATTCCAGCTTGGTATGTAGTTTCCGAAACCGCCGGCGAAATTCGCGATAATACGCCGTTTATTGTCGCCCACGATGAAGCCGCAGCTAGAGAAAAGGCGCTCGCTCGCTACGGGGAAGAGATTAAACTAGAACGCGATCCCGACGTTCTCGATACTTGGTTTTCGTCTGGTTTGTGGCCTTTTTCCACTATGGGTTGGCCGGAAAAAACTCAAGATCTAGCCACGTATTATCCCACTTCTACTCTAGTTACAGGCTTTGATATTATCTTTTTCTGGGTAGCCCGCATGACTATGATGGCGGGGTATTTCACCGATAAGATGCCTTTTGAAGATGTCTACATTCACGGCTTGGTACTAGATGAAAACGGACAAAAAATGTCTAAGTCGAAGGGAAACGGCATCGATCCGCTGTTGACGATCGATAAATACGGCGCGGATGCTTTGCGCTACACGCTAATTAAAAAAGTCGCGGGGGCAGGGCAAGATATCAGCTTTGATTACGATCGCGATAAAGATGAATCCCCTTCAGTAGAAGCTTCGCGTAATTTCGCTAACAAGCTGTGGAATGCGGCGCGGTTCGTAATGATGAACTTAGATGGCAAAATGCCGCAGCAATTGGGCGAACCAGTTACGGCAGCTTCAGAATTGGAACTATGCGATCGCTGGATTTGGTCTCGTTTTTATCAAACAGTCAAGCAGACTAGAACGGATATTGAAGCTTATGGCTTGGGAGAAGCGGCTACCAGACTGTATGAATTTATCTGGGGAGATTTTTGTGACTGGTATATCGAACTAGTCAAATCGCGACTGTGGCAAGATAACAATTCTCCTCAAAGACAGACAGTCCAACAAACCCTCGCCCACGTCCTAGACGGCATTTTAAAACTACTCCACCCCTTTATGCCCCACATTACCGAAGAGATCTGGCAAACTCTCACTCAAGCTGAGGGAAAAGCAACACTAGCTTTACAAGCTTATCCTGAAGTGAATGAAGATCTCATCGACAGCGAACTAGAACAAAGCTTCGACCTGCTGTTTAACATAATTCGAACGATCCGCAACTTACGCACCGAAGCGGGAATCAAACCAGGGGCAGAAATTGAAGTGGTACTGCAAACTCAAAGCGATCGCGAACGAGATATTTTAGAGTCTACAGCCGATTATATCCGCGATCGTGCCAAAGTCGAACAGTTAACCATTGTCAATACCTTAACAGAACAGCGTCAGCAAGCGCTCGCGGGAGTATTTGGCACGGTACAAATCTTAATTCCTTTAGTAGGACTAGTCGATCTAGCGGCACTTCGTAGTAAGTTAGAGAAAAACTTAAACAAAGTCGAAGGCGAAATAAAATCACTAAAAGGTCGTTTGAGCAATTCAGGGTTTATTAACAAAGCACCGACAGAGGTAGTACAAGGAGCTAGGGATGCTCTAGCTGAAGCTGAAATTCAAGCCCAAATTCTACGTAAACGGCTTCAAGGTTTAGAGTAGGAATTGCAATTCGATCTTGATTGGTTTGATTTTTGAAAAACTTTGCTTAATCTATATTTAATAACCCAGACCCAATAGCTATGTTATACCTAGCTCAAGTCCAAATTAATTCTACTTCTGGAGAAATACAATTACAGTTACTAGCTCGCCAAAAATCTGAATATGTCTGGGAAGTGGATAATTTAGAAGCTATATTGCTGACTAAAGAAACGTCTCTTTATCCTGGAGTATTGGTATTAGTAGAAACATCAGAAAACGGTCAAATTATTAGTATTCAAGAAGCTAAGGACTGGGTATTGAGTATTTTGCAGCAATACTTAACTAAAAATGCCATCAATTCACAATTTATCGAAGCAGAACAGCATAAAGTAGAACAATGGCGACAGGAAATCACCGTCCAAAACCTAGAGTTAAACCGTCGTGCCTTAGAAATTGAAACTCGTCGCGAACAACTTCAAGAATTAGAACAAGAACTCAAACGCCATCAAGAAGATTTAGCTAAAAAACAGCAACAGCTAGAAGCCGATCTCAAACCAAAACAAATTTAAGCAACAAACTATAACATGATTTAAATCATTGCCATAGCAGTCAGACAACAGGCAAGAGCGATAAACTAATTACTCTTTCAGCTTCAATTCTTGAGTGATTAATAGTTTCGATAGAAAGTAAATGCACCTCAGTACACTAAAAAAGAGCTAGATTGAGATAAGTATAGATTAATAACCTCCTGCTTTCTGCTTTCTGCCTAACACCAAGATGTGGTCTACCTACATAACCCATCGATGCTCATAATTTGAGTTTTGAAGAGTAATTACTTCAATCACGAGCGACAAATATAATACTGTAGTATGTTCGATTTTACTAAGCCGTTTTATCCTCTGATTCTTTCTGTCGTTAAAGGCGATCCCGAAACCGCCCATCGTCAAATGTTAAAAACATTACATAATATAGAAACCTCCCGTAACTCTGCCTGGGGAAATTTGACAATCAGTCAACTAGAAAAATCTTTTTTAGTCAGCGATCCACGTCTGCAACAGTCGCTTTGGGGATTGAACTTTAATAACCCCCTTGGTTTGGCGGCAGGGTTCGATAAAGACGGTACGGCAGCAGGAATTTGGTCTAGTTTGGGCTTTGGCTTTGCCGAACTAGGGGCAGTAACCTTACACTCACAACCGGGTAACCCTCGTCCGCGAATGTTTCGTCTGCCTCAAGACAAAGCCGCGCTCAATCGCATGGGTGCGAATAATTTAGGTGCGGCAGTCATGGCAGATACTCTAGAGCAAACCTGGAAGAGAAAAGCCCGCACAATTCCGATTGGGATTAATTTGTGTAAATCAAAAATTACTAACTTAGAAGCAGCACCAGAAGACTATGTAGGTAGTTTTAGCTACCTACAAGATTTGGCAGACTACTTTGTAGTTAATGTTAGTTCTCCCAATACCCCGGGACTGCGATCGCTTCAGGCAGTAGAGCAGCTAGAGCCAATCTTATCGGAATTACAAGGGACAAATACTAATAACAGACCAATTTTAGTCAAAATCTCTCCCGATTTAGTATGGGGAGATATCGAGAGTATAATCAATTTAGCTATTAAGTATAATTTAGCTGGTGCGATCGCTACTAATACTACTACTCGCCGTGATGGTTTGAAAACCGAGATTCTCAGTGAAACTGGTAAGAGGATCGAAGATGAAGCGGGTGGCATTAGCGGTTTACCAGTAAAAGAGCGCTCTACTGAAATAATTCGCTATATCTATCGCCAAACGGAGGGAAAATTACCCATTATCGGCGTTGGCGGTATTTTCAACGCTAGAGATGCTTGGGAAAAAATCATTGCGGGAGCGAGTTTACTACAAACTTATACAGGTTGGATCTATCAAGGTCCTTGGATGGTAAAAGAAATATTATCAGGGGTGTTGGATAAGTTAGAAAAATCGGGGTTGGATAAGCTTGCCGATGCAGTTGGTTTAGAACATACTTAATTGATGAAGTAGACAAGCAAGAGCGAGGGAAAAGTTTCTAATATTGTAGAAAGTGTATAAAATCCGATTGCCATGAAAAGAACACCAAAAAAGACGATTAATATAGATGCAGTAACAGTAACCTTTATTCTATCTGCCCTAATCCTATTGCCTTTGTTATTGACAGGGTTTTTTGCTCATTAACTCATACTTTGGTAAATTATCTTACTTGCTGTTGCTGCTGACACCAAGTAAATAGGCGATAGTTTACTAGAGCGATCGCCATCTAATAATTGGGCGTTGCACAATTAGAGTATGATTTTCACAGCTATTATTTTTGCTTAATTTCAAAAAACTTAGAGCTTATAGCTTATAGCTACGAACCGTAACACTAAATATGTCATCCTTTAAATTAGCAACGCCAATAATTGACTAGTAGTTTATTGCCTGTCTTCTGATTAGTTAAAATTTTGTATCGACCGAACTTAACCTCGCTCGAGCTCTACCATGCAATTTGCTAGACGTTTAACCTCATTTTCTCATAATGTTTTTGCTGATATGGATCGAGCCAAAGCTATGGCTAGAGAAACCGGGCAAGAAATTATCGATCTGTCCTTAGGTTCTTCCGATCTACCAGTAGCTCGACATATCCTCGATGAAATTGCCGTAGCTTTAGGCAATCGCAGTACTCACGGTTATTTATTACATCAGGGAACCAAGGAATTTCGGGAAGCTGCCGCTAGTTGGTACGCTCGAAAATTTGGACTGGCAGTCAACTCTGAAACGGAAGTACTCCAGTTAATCGGTTCTCAAGAAGGCACTGCCCATCTGCCACTAGCAATTCTCAATCCTGGGGATTTTGCGCTTCTGCAGGATCCCGGCTATCCTTCCCACGCAGGAGGAGTGTATTTAGCTGGAGGCGAAATTTATCCCATGCCTTTACTGGCAGAAAATCGGTTCTTACCAAAGTTAGAAGCCATTCCTGCTGAAGTTGTCGCTCGAGCTAAGATGATGGTTTTGAGCTATCCTCACAATCCAACTACGGCGATCGCCCCTTTAGAATTTTTTCAGCAGGCAGTTGCTTTCTGTCGCCAACACGATTTAGTCTTAGTCCACGATTTTCCCTATGTAGATTTGGTATTTGACGATGCTTCCGCTCCTTCAGTGTTTCAAGCCGATCGCCATAAAGAAGTAGCCATCGAATTTTTTACCCTCTCCAAATCTTACAATATGGGTGGTTTTCGGATCGGCTACGCTATCGGTAATGCTGAATTGATTGCTGCCTTAAGAAAAGTCAAAGCTGCAATTGACTTCAATCAGTATCGCGGAATTTTGAACGGCGCGATCGCCGCTTTGTCAGGATCTCAAACTTTCATAGCCGAGAATATAGCTATCTTCAAACAGCGCCGCGATGTTTTCGTCAAAGCTTTAAATCAAATTGGTTGGCAAGTCTCGCCTCCGCCTGCCACTATGTATATTTGGGCAAAACTCCCCGCTCCCTGGCAGCAAAATTCTGTGGAATTTTCCACCAAATTAGTCGCTCAAACTGGCGTTGCAGTTTCTCCTGGAGCTGGTTTCGGTAAATCTGGCGAAGGATACGTGCGTTTTGCCCTAGTTAGAGAGCCAGAAATTTTACAATTAGCTGCCGAGAAAATTGCTGGGTTTTTAGAACGGTATTTCGTCTAAATCTTGGTAATCAGAACTTTCATCGGAACTAGATAATGGCGTGGTAGGTTCTGGAGTAGAAGAAAAGTCATTAAAATCGTCCTCGGACTGTAAATTCGTGCGAGCGCCGCTTATCGACGGAGAAGCAGCAGCATTGCCATTACTTGCCAATGGATAGATCCGGGAAGCTACCAACTCCGCCCTTTTTTCTTTATAACCTTCGGGCATTTCAACTAAGACCATCGATAAACGACCTTCAATGATTATGCGATCGCCACGATGATAGCTGCTTTCAATTTCTTCGGCTAAATTTCCCCACCCAACTACTCTTAGTTTGGCTTTAGGATCTTCCTCGCGCAATCCTTCAAACTCCACCATAACATTGGCGACTGTTTTGCCATCGGGAGTCGAACGCAATTGAGGCTCTTCAATTATCTCCGCCATTAAAATACAGCTATTCATTTTGAGACACTCCTAAACATCTGCCAATCGATCTTAACTTGAACAATTGTACTATTCTAAGTCGAGTAATTTATTTTAAACAATAAAGCCTTAAATAGACCCTAGGCATTAGGGAAATAAAAAGTAGCAAGTAAGTAGTCGAGAGCGACTACCTCTTACCTTTTACCTTTAGATGTGACTTTCGACTAAACCCTGTTCGCGATCGATGAATTTTTGGACGAGATGGCGATATTCCATCAGCATATCATCCACCCAATCGCGATCGTCGCTATTGGCAAAGATGTGTACTAAAGGTTCTCCCGCATCTGGCAAAATCAAAATCCAACTATCGTCTTGAGGATTGATAATTTTTACTCCGTCGATTAGTTCCAGTTTTTCTGGGGAATGAGTTTCCACTAAATGACGCATTAATGCTCCTTTAATTTTCCAAGGACAGCGAAGGGAATAAGATTTGTGACAGACGCTGGGTAAGTCGGTACGAATTTGAGCGAGCGAGCGCTCTTGAATCGTCAACATTTCGATTAGTTTGGCAATACCAAACATCGCATCAAAACCGGGATGTAGTTGGGGAAAGATAAAGCCCATTTCTCCACTTCCTCCCAAAACGACATTGGGATTAGTTTGGGAAGCTTCCATCAAGGCAGTTGGATTGACTTTAGTGCGAATTACTTTACCGTCATGACGACGGGCAATTTGTTCTACTGCACTCGAAGCATGAACGGGAACCACTACCGTGCTGCGGGGGTGCGCCGTAAAAATCGTGTTGACCATTAAGGCAGTTAAAGTTTCGCCCTGAATTGGCAAACCAGATTCATCTACTAAAGTAAACTGTTCCCCATTAGCCGATACCTGCACTCCTAGGTTGGCTTTGAGGGCTTCTACCACTTGTCCTAGTTGACGCAACAACACCTCTCCTTCTACGGCAGAGATTGCCGTTTGTTTCAAACTGGCATTGAGTACCACCGCATCACAGTCGAACTTAGTCAGCAGTTGGGGTAAAATTGCCCCTGAAACAGCATATACGTAGTCGATTACGATTTTGGCACCGCTATTGCGAACTGCCTCAACATTAAGCTGTTGGGCAAAAGTACGACTGTAAGTATCGATAATGCCTCCAGGATAGGCAACATTACCGATTTCTTGAACGGTAACTCGACGCAAGTCTTCTTTAAAATATGCTCCTTCGATTTTCTTTTCTTTAGATTTAGAGATATTAATGCCCTGTTTGTCAAAAAACTCAATCAAAATATAGTCGGGGCGATTTGGCTCTAAACGAACGTGAATTCCTCCCGATACTTCAGTCAATTTAGTCGTCATGGTGCGAGAAATCGGAATTGCGGTAGCTTCTAGATTTTGAATGGTAATTCCTGCCGACATCAATCCCGAAATTAAGGAGCGGCTGACCATCCGCGAGACGCTACGCTGGTCGCGAGACACCAATACCGTAGAGCCGAGCTTGAGAGTCGAACCATAAGCAGCCCCTAGTTTGACGGCAAATTCTGGGGTAATGTCGATATTTGCCAGTCCAGATACGCCACGCTGTCCGAATAAATTGCGTTGAGCGGTATTGCCCCAAATCAAATTGATGTTTAAAATAGCTCCCGATTCAATTCTCTTACTGGGCCAGACTCTTACTCCAGGGGCAATTTGCGCTTCTTCTCCCACTACAGATAAAGGACCGACCACCGCCCCTTCTAAAACTTGCGCGCGGCGATCTACTCTGGTACCGCGAGCAATAGTACAGGCACGTAAATGAGCTTCATCTCCAATTGACACGCCGTTCCAGATAATCGGGCGTTTTAAGTCGGCATCCGCACCAATGGTAACGTTGTCGCCAATTACAGTACCCGCTTCAATTTTGACTCGAGCTCCGATGCGACAGTTGCTGCCGATTAAAGCTGGAGTTTCGATGGTGGCTGAAGAGTCGATATAAGTATTTGCCCCTACCCAAATGCCGGGAGATTTTTCTTGATAGGCAAAATCTATGGTTACTTTCCCTTCTAAAGAATCATATTGTGCTTCTCGATAGGCTTCTAGATGACCGACATCACACCAGTAACCTTCGGCGACATAACCGTACATTGGTTCGCCTTTAGCTAATAGTATGGGAAAGAGGTCTTTAGAAAAGTCAGATTCTTCATTCTCGGGCAGATAATCTAAAACTTCTGGTTCGAGAATATAAGTACCGGTGTTGACTGTATCCGAGAATATTTCACTGAGAGAGGGTTTTTCGAGAAAACGATTGATTCTGTTATCTTTGTCGGTAATCACCACGCCAAACTCGACGGGGTTGGGTACGCGAGTGAGAATTAAAGTCGCTTTAGATTTTTTTTCTCGATGAAAGTCGATCGCTTTTTGTAGGTCGAAATCGGTAATCGCATCGCCACTAACGATGATAAAAGTTTCATTCAACCACTGTTGAATGTTTTTGACACAGCCGGCAGTGCCCAGTGGCTGCTCTTCTTCGACAGCATAGGTCATATCTACACCAAAATCGCTGCCGTCTTGAAAATAATCCCGCATCACATCGGGAAGATAGTAAAGGGTGGCGATAATCTCTCTAATGTTATTGCGTTTTAATAAATTAATGATGTGTTCTGCTATCGGGCGATTGAGCACTGGCACCATCGGTTTGGGCAGATCGCAGGTTAAGGGTCTCAATCGAGTTCCAGAACCCCCAGCCATCAGCACTGCACGCATAATACCTCCTTGCCTCTTTGATTGTTTTGTCTTTCGTCGGGATAGCTTGGTTTGACCAACGGTCAGAGATTACTTCGCTGTCAGACTATCGAGTAATTTCTGACTTCCCCAATCTTTATCTTTATGTTCTCGCATTTTTCAGTAATTAGGAAAATTATTCGGTACTGCATTGAGCTGACCGAAAAGTTATCTCGAGCTACAATTATTGATAGTACTTGCTTACGAGTACTCGAGTGTATGAGTTATTGATTCGATGTTTAGTTTAACAATAGCGAAATTATGACAGAGTTAATCGGTATTATCTTATTGGCAATTTATGGCAGCGGAATCTGGAAATTCTCGAAAGGTTTTCGCAGAACCAACTTTAATCCGAGTTTGGCTAATCGTATCGTTTTAGCTGTTTTATGGCCGGCACTAGTAGCCAACAAATCATATCGCAAAAATTTTCAAAAAGCTCTCAAGGGTTAGAAAAGTGAATCTCTCAAGATTGAATGACCGATAATATCTGGTCGATCGGCGGTACGAGCGAAAGTGTAGCTATAGCCGAAGCGATCGCTACTAATTTTACATCTGAGGTTCGACTACCATACATTATCACCGTCGTCAGTCCAACTGCGCAATCGCTCTATCCTAATAAGTTTCAAGTAGTCAGCGGACGAATGGATGCTGCTGCGATGGAAAATTTTTGTAAAAAAAATAACATTGCTGCCATTATCGATGCCTCCCATCCTTATGCTGTAGAAGTTTCCCGAGCCGCGATCGCCACCGCTAAACAGCTCAATTTGCCCTATTTACGCTACGAAAGGCAAGCGATCGCCAGAACTCAACCCCACAATTCGTCGATAATCAAATTAGATAGTTTTGAGAGCTTACTGACAGGGGAATATTTACAGCAACAAAGAGTATTGTTGACCGTAGGCTGTAAAGTTTTACCCCTATTTAAAACCTGGCAGGAGCGCGCCACCTTATTTGCCAGAATTTTACCCCAGCCAAAATCATTAAACATTGCCCTAGCCTCTGGTTTTACCAGCGATCGCCTGATCTGTTTGCGTCCGCCGATAGACATAGAATTAGAAGCGGCTTTGTGGCAACAGTGGAAGATTTGGTTAGTGGTAACTAAAGCCTCTGGAGTAGCGGGAGGAGAAGCAATCAAGTCTCAGGTAGCGGCTAAGTTAAATGTACCCCTGGTAATTATCGATCGCCCTAAAATAGTTTATCCCCAACAAACCGACAGTATTGATGAAGTCGTTGCTTTTTGTCAACGCTATTTACCAAACAGATCGAAATGATTATTCGAGAAGCAAAACTGACAGATGCCGAAGCGATCACTAAAGTTCATGTAGATACTTGGCTCGATACCTACAGAGGCATAATTCCAGATGATTATTTAGCTAAATTATCTTACGAGCAACGAGAAACTAGCTGGAGAAAAATTCTGGCTGAAGCATCAACCAATAATCATCCGATCTACGTAGTAGAAAATTCCGAAAACGAAATTATTGCTTTTGCAGACGGAGGTAGAGAAAGAAGCGGCAATTCAATTTACCAAGCCGAACTCTATGCTATCTACATTTTGCCCGCGTATCAAAGAAAGGGCATCGGCAAAGTTCTTTTTTGTAAAATTGCAGACGATTTAACGCGACTCGGATTTAAATCTCTGTTAGTCTGGGTTTTAGCTGATAACCCTGCTTGCAAATTCTACGAGGCTTTGGGCGGTAAGATCGTCGATCGCAACCAGATACGAAGGGAAAATGCAGTACTCGACGTAGTTGCTATAGGATGGATTGACATACGACAAGCATCAACCCTGACAACCGCCATAGATTATTAAAATTTATGTCCATTAACTTAAAGTAATATAATTATCAGATGGGACTCGGAATTGATTCTGAAGTAGGTTTTGAGGCTGACTCTGGACTATTATCGAAATTGAAATATTTATTTAATTTATTTAGATGTCTGAAACTATTACTCCCGCTATCAGCGATCGCATCTGCAAACACATGAACCAAGATCATAGCGATGCGGTAACTCTTTATGCCAAACTTTATGGCAATTCACCTCAAGCCGAGTCGGCGGTAATGAATTCTATCGATCCCCAAGGAATGAACCTGTCGGTGCAGGTAGCAGGGGAAACCGTTCCGGTTAGAGTAGAATTCGACCATACTCTAGCAGATGCTGAGGACGCGCACCACACCCTAATCGATATGCTCAAGCAAGCTAGAAGTTAATTAGGTCAGGACTTACGCAGTTGAATCAGATTCGCCCCTTACTACCCAAATCAGGGGGAAAACAAATTCTAAGTCCCCATCCCCCAAACTTGGGGAGATTATTAGAGAGGCAGGGGGTTTAGGAGGCAAGTGCGTAGTCCCTATTAGGTATTAGTGACTAGTCATCAGGAAAGTAGAACGTCGAGATAATTTACCGATTGTTAACTATTGGGAACTTATTGGCGATGGTAATCAGTCGGAGGTTATTGTTGTCAGGGATGATAAATTGAAACAACTAGCTATTTTGCAGAGCGAGCGGCAAGGGCGATTTTGGTTATATTTGAGTCTAACTTTTGCTGCAATTTATAGTTTACTGGCACTACAAAAAGCCTTTGCTGGTGAATACGTGGTTCAAGATGATGCGCGACAGCACGTATTTTGGATGATGCGCTATGTCGACCGCGATTTATTTCCCCAAGATCCAATCGCCAATTATTTTCAATCTGTCGCACCTTTGGGATATCGGGCGCTTTACCGGTGGGCAACAGATTTTGGCATCGATCCGTTTGTGTTTAATAAGCTGTTACCTGTGGCGATCGCCCTCGTTAGTAGTGGTTATTGTTTTTTACTCTGTAGGCGTATCTTTCCCGTTCCTAGCGGCTGTTTTATCACTACGGTGCTGTTAAACCAGGCATTGTGGATGAAAGACGATCTGATTTCGGCTACGCCGAGAGCGTTTGTCTATCCGTTCTTTTTGGCATTTTTATACTATCTAACCAAAGGTTCTTTACTTCCCTGCGCTTTAACTATCGCCCTCCTGGGAATTTTTTATCCTCAATACGTCTTTCTCTGTGGGGCAATGCTGATTTTTCGGTTAGTCGAATGGCAGGGTAAAACGCCAAAATTTTCTGAAGATTCTCAGGATTATTTGCTCTGTTTTGTAGGTTTGGCAACGGCTTTTGTCATCTTGCTACCATACGCGCTCTATAGTTCCGAATTTGCGCCGACGATTACTCGCGCTGAAGCGTGGCAGCTACCAGACTTTTATGCTCACGGGCGAGCGAGCTTTTTCAAAGAACATTGGTGGGAATATCTAGTTGGTGGAGGAAGAGCGGGACTCACATCAGAAGAGTTACTCAATCCGGCTACTTTAGCCTTTGGTTTGTTTTTGCCAATAATCTACCAATTCCCTCGACAATTTACCTTAGTCAAGCAAATTAATCAAAATATCAGAATCTTGCTCCAGTTAGTTGTCGTATCGATACTGATGTTCGCTGTGGCTCACGCTGCATTATTTACTCTACATCTTCCCAGTCGCTATAGCGATCACAGTTTTCGGATTGTTTTAGTTATAGCAGCGGGGATTACCATTACCTCACTACTAGCAGCATTGTTCGAAAGACTCCAGCGAGCAGTAACTCCTGCTAGATTGAATTTTATTACTCTAGTCCAGAAATTCGCCCTCTTATCCTTGACCGTGGCGATCGCGCTGGGAACGGTTTTTTACTATCCCCTATTGCTGGATAATTTCCCTCTGACCAAATATAAAACTGGCGACCAACCTGCTTTATATCAATTTTTGCAGCAGCAGCCGAAAAACATTTTAATTGCCTCCTTAGCTACCGAAGCCGACTATTTGCCTACTTTTGCCAAGCGTTCGATCTTGGTCAGTCCCGAATATGCCATTCCCTATCATTTAGGATATTACCTGCCTTTTCGTCAAAAAGCGATCGCTCTAATTGTCGCTCAGTATAGTCCCAAAATCGAAGTAGTCAAACATTTTATTCGCAGGTACGGCATCGATTTTTTCCTGATCGAGCACCATAGCTTTACCCCTGGATACATTAAAGATAATAACTGGATTCAACAACATCAGCCAGTCGCTCAAAATGCAATTAAAAGTCTCGAACGAGGCAATATTCCTGCTTTGAGCACTGTTAAAGATAGCTGTTCGGTTTTTGCCAGTAATGGCTTCGATGTACTTGCCGCCGACTGTATTTTGTCTCGGTAAAAACAAACAACTTTTACCGTACATCAACGTACTGAATTACCGATAATCGAGCGCTAGTATTTAAGTGGGAAAAAGCTTAAATTAGACTTATTCAACTGGATAAGTCCCGACCGCAATCACCATCGATCCAGACTTAGGTAGAGACTATACAGAGCGAACTAAAATTTTATAAATTATTTTTCGAGTCTCTATTCAAAACCAGAATTTCGAACAAAGAGCTAGAGAAACTTACAAAATTACTGCGCTTTTCAGTTGAATAGAGCACGACCGAGCGACTTTATTTTCCTTTGCCTCCTGCTTCAGATCGAAATATAGTCTGCCCAAACGAAAACTGCTGTAACTCATGAAACTGCTAAACTTTGATTTCTTCTCGACCAATTCGCTCGAATCTCTTGATATGCTTAAAATATCACAGGCTAAAGTAAGCAGATCTAACATGATAGTCAAGTTACAAGAGCGTCAGGAAAAACCCCAAAATCATTTGTTAGCAATTTTGCCCGAAGGAGTTTATTATCAGCTCGAACCACACCTCAAGCTGGCTTATCTCAGTCAAGGTGAAATTCTGCATTTAGCCGGAGAAACAATTGAGGAGCTTTATTTTCCCATCGATTGTATGATTTCGATTACTACGACGATGAATGATGGCACTACTGCTGAAACTGGACTAGTTGGTAATCGCGATGTTTTGGGAATTAATGCTGTGATGGGCGATGCCGAAGCTACTCAAACAGAATATATCGTCCAAATTTCCGGTCGAGCCTTGAAAATCGATGCGCCCATAATGCGATCGCTGTTTCAACAAAATTCAGCATTGCGCGATGTCATGCTGCGCTATACTCAAGCTCTCATCGCTCAAATTTCACAAACTACTGCCTGCAATCGACTTCATGTTTTAGAAGAACGTCTGGCACGTTGGTTATTAGAATCTCAAGACCGTGTTGAGTCTAACAAGCTTTATTTAACTCAAGAGTTTGTTAGCAATATGTTGGGGGTACGCCGCGCTGGAGTAACTCAAGCCGCCCAAAAATTACAAGATCGGGGCATTATTAAGTATAGTCGCGGTCATATCGAAATTCTCGATCTCCAGGGATTGAGGGACTGTGCTTGTGAATGTTTTCGGGTCGTCAAAGATGAATACAATCGGTTGCTGGGAACATAAAAAAGATTAGTCCCAACTACCTGTTAACCGGGATCGAGCGAGAATCTCCTTCAAACAAACTCTATCCAAATCAAAGTGATGGCAAGCGATCGCCTTTAGCTCTACTTGCTTTTAGCCGATTAAAAAGACGTTTTAAACAACGTCAGTTCGACATAAGTTTAAAGATAGGGTAAAGGAACGAAAAATCAGCCTTTTCCCCTTCCCTATTTCCCCTTTACTCAACCTCAAGCAGATTTTAATTTTTGCATCGAACTCAGGTTTTAAACAGCGTTGATTAAATACCAAATTGTTAAGTTAAACCAAGGATAAATAATATTAAATGACTACAATCTTGCTATTAGAAGAAGATGATGAAACCCGACCAATATTAGTTAAAAATCTGCGTAATGAAGGTTATAAAGTAATAGTTGTAGTAGACCGAGAAAACGCGATTGATTGGATGAGTTCTGCGAACTTACGTCCCGAGATATTTATAATTAATCAGGTCAATATTTCACTCTCTCAGTGTTTGAAAAATGTCCAACACATTTACCAAAAAAGTAAATTTTCCCAACCTCCGCCTGTAATAATTTTAGCTGACAAATATCCATCAGAGCTAGAAGGTACGGTAACTAAAATCAGCCGCGATCGATACGTACTTTATCTCGAAGATGCCGAGCAATTATTTGATTTTCTGCATCGTCTGTGTTTTGAAAATAATATATAAGCTTTTACTAACCAATGGAAAACTGCTAGAAAAAACGCCCTAAAATTGACTGTACATTTCATTTCTTTCCACTACGAAAAAACTGTTTGAGAATTGCGCTTGGCTGGCGATCCCAAGTATCGAGATGCTCGTAAATTAAACCCTCTACATTAAGCTTATAGTTAGAATAGCCATTAAACAGGATCTGAGCTTGCCAAGGTACCCGTAAAGTACCCCGCACCGTCCAGTTAGCCAAAATTGTATCTGATGCAGTCTGCTTAATGTCGTGTAAGTCAAAATAGAGTGAGGTAAAGAAGAGCCTGCCGTGAAATCTCAATGTCCAGAAGATAATTCGATAATTCAACTTACCTTTAAAAGTATTAACTGGATCCTGGAAATAGATATCTTGGGTGTAAATATCGTAGGAAAGGTCGCTGACAAACAAGCTTGGCAGTTCCCTTTTAAGAGTTTCAATAGCTTGCTCGACTTGCAATTGATAGACGCTCTCTGACAAATCTCTCTCCTCTAGAAATTTTTTCGCCAACCACTACCTATTCGAAAGCCGAGCTAACTCGCTTAAAATAGTATCTGTCTCTGCGTTACTGTCTGTAAAGGAAAACAGATGTCGAAAGACAATTCGACCTTCTCGATCGACGATAAACTGAGCCGGTAAAGGTGCTCCTAGAGCTTGCCCCACTCCATACCGGCGGAAGATAGTGCAGTCGGGATCGTACAGAAAAGGATAAGGCAAGCTGAGTGCTTCGACAACTTCCTGACTCTGCACTGGATCGGTGCTGGCGATCGTCAGTAGTTCTGCTCCTTTACCACTGAAATCTCGATACCGTACTTTCAAGTCTTGAATGTGGGGATAGCAAAAAGGGCAAAATAATTTTTCGGTGAAAATGCGTGTAAATGCCAACACTACAGGCTGTTTGCCTCTATAGTCTGAAAGCCGCACCCGTTCGCCACCTCTAACTTGGAGCAAACTAAAGTCTGGTGCGATCGCCCCTATTGCTGGCACTTGAAAAGGAGGCAAGGGCACAAAATTTGAAGCAAAACGGCGATTCAACAGTCCTGTATTTCTAGTCACGATACAAGTCAATCAATCATTTGATATTTATTTTTTTAATTTTACCTAAGTTCATCCCAATTCTCATTTGCTTGAGTAGGGAGGCCAAAAGAAACACAACAATCGCGATCTCAGCAATATCCGGTAAGTAAGTTTAGCAAAACTAAATAATACTTTAAACTACAACCAGACAAGCTCGGCGATCGCAGATAATAAACAACAACCAGCAAAACCAGCTTAAAAATGCTCAAAAAAATCGTGCCTTAGTGGCCGCTAAAGCACGACAGATATGACACTCTATTTTCTATATGGCTAAGCTCAAAAAACGTCCGTCGACAAAATTTTCTCTTACTCTTTAACCATAAATCTATGTCGGATTTTAGTCGCCAGCAAATTTACGGAAAAAATTCTGCTTCAGTATTTATATTTAAAAGACCGTTACCAGAATTTACCTACAAGTAAGTCAGCAAAGAAACCGCCCTCAGACAAAGATGGTAGAATTGATTAGGAATAAAATGACCTCGTAGGTATTTTGAGGAAAACGAATGCAGGCGGATTCAAATTTAGATAAACGGAAGTTACTTTCTGCAGGTTGTCACGCTTCTATTTTCATCAGTGCGTTGGTTGCCTCAATAGGAATTCCCGTAGCAATTTTCTTTATTTCAGAAGATGCAGTAGTTAAGGAAAATGCTACCGAAGCGATTAACTTTCACCTCAATGTCTGGGCGATTGGCATTGTAATTGCGGTATTGTCTTTTATTACCTTTGGTCTTTTAGGTTTCATTCTTGGACCTATCTGGTTAGTCTATCACTGGGGTCTATCAATTTGGGCGATTATCCATGCTCTCAATAATTCAGAGCGTGCTTTTCGCTATCCGTTTATTTTTCGCGTGATATGAGATTGGTTGCCAAATTATTAGTTTCCTTGTCGATCGCGCTGTGGATCGGTGCGATCGCTATTTTTTCGATTCAAAATATTCAACCAGTATCGCTTAAATTTATTACTTTTGAATCAATTTCCTTTCCTGTAGGAGTTTTATTAGCTTTTAGTGCGGGTGTAGGTATGATACTAGGCTCTTTACTACCCCTCCTGTGGCAAAGAGGAAAAAGGCGATATTACTGAGATCTTGCACCTTGTCTAAATTGACTAGTTAAGTGAGGTAATAGGTATAAGATTTGAGGGTTAAAATACTCAAATTGATTATCAATCTTTAATTATTCAGTTTTTTGTACTGGTGCAAGATGTGAGTATTAAATAAAGTAGAAAATCCAGATAATTTATCTTTGACCTCTCATCCTTCTGCGATCGCTCTTTAAATTTAAACAGGATTAAACACACGAGCTATTCATCAGAAAAGTAGCAAGGAAATCGACTCACGAGAGTAATTAATCCATTAATAAACTCTCAAATAACTGTTTCACCGAGAGAGAAAATTTCAATTCCTTTAAGAGCTGGATTTTGAATGTCATGGATAAATTCTAAACTGAGGCTGCCATCGGACACCGTCGTAGTGTGAGATAACATAAATCCAGAGTACTGACCTACGCTAGCATAGATGTCTACATCATTAAATACACCAGGTACAGAATCTTCCACCGCTACATCAAAAACTCTTTCTTCAGCTACATCAATTGGTTGATAAATCTCTGCGAAGTAAAGTCTAACCTCATAATTACCAGAATCTACATCGAATTCCCACTGCATATTTGAGCCAGAAATTGGATCCCAACGTTCGCTTTTGAAGATTGCTTCTGGGACATCAGTAGGCAAACTTTCGTCACTTAGATCGATATTAGTTGTGGTTTTTTGATAAATTCTAGCACCACCATCTCCTACTCGATAAACTGAAGGATTGCTGTTGGTATCTTCACTCCAGTCCATTAGGTCATCGGCAATTTGCTCCCCACCGACATTAATTCGATATTGTAGCGATGGTTCGGCAGTAGAGGATTCGGAAATAAATGTTAAATTTTCGGTTGCAAAATCGTCGTTAATAATCGTACCGATACCCAAACCATCAGCAATTTCAACATTGCCGTCAACATAGCTTACGGTAGCGAAAACTTCTTCATCATTCTCGATTTCTAAATCTGGATAAACTTGTACGCTAAAGGTTTTTTCGGTTTCTCCAGGCTCAAAAATCAAACTTTCCATAGTCATGTAATACATATCGTCCCAATCAGCAACATCATTGGGAAGATAGTAGTTATATTCATCGGGCAAGTAACCGCTGGCTTCCATCATGACAAAAATACTTTCCGTCGATGGTCGATCTAGAGTTACGGTGAATTCTAGAACATTATTGAAATCGTTACCTTCGAAATCGTTACCTTCGATTACCTCGGCATTGGAGATAAATAGTTTGGGAATACTTTCTAAAATAGGTTCGGAATCAAAATTTGTCATGGCAATCTAAAGTAGTTTCAATAAATATCTGGTTTTGTAACTTACGTTTCTATTAAAATCACTATTTCGATCGCTGACATCAGTGAATCTTTGAGTTTAAATTTAAAGTTTTGGCTAATTTTTAGGATTGTTGGATATACAAAATATCAAGAAAAGCAAGCAAACGGCTGGGTTGTAAATCAAGAGCAAGAAGACAATCGTCCCGAAAAAAGTCTTTGTCTAGGCAGGAACTCTGAAGATTTGCTCAGAGTACTTCAACCCTATAACTACTTCAACTCTTCGCTCCTGCCTCATCTTCTCTAGTCTCGGTAGCTCGAAAAATAGCCGCAACGGTGTTAAAGAGGTTTGAAGTTTGAAGTTTGGAGCGATCGCTCAATGAAATAACGATCGAACTACTACAAGCTCATCCATCGAATAGAGTAAACCTAATTATTCAGCCGATCGCCAATTTGTTACGATAGGGATATGTAATTGCGTGTGAGGACGAGAGTTAGGAGCGATCGAGCAAGAGACATTAAGACTCCTACCAATTTTCCTTCAGTTAATAATTAATAAATATGGCTAAATTACAGCAGCGACGTTCCCAAAATGTGAGCGGCAATTTTTATGTCGATCGCTCCTGCATCAACTGCGATACGTGTCGTTGGATGGCTCCAAGCGTCTATCGTCAGAAGGGTTCACAGTCAGCAGTATACCATCAACCCAGTAACGAAGAAGAACGCATCTCAGCACTTGAGGCACTATTGGCTTGTCCGACAGCTTCGATCGGTACGGTAGAAAAACCACAGGATATTAAAGAAGTACAATCGAGATTTCCCCTGTTGGTAGCAGACAATGTGTATCACTGCGGCTATCACTCCGAACTTTCTTTTGGTGCGGCGAGTTATCTAATTCAGCGTCCGGAAGGTAATATTGTAGTTGATTCTCCTCGTTTTACACCACCATTGGTCAAGCAAATCGAACAGATGGGGGGAATTAAATTTATGTATCTCACTCATCGCGATGATGTTGCCGATCATCGTAAGTTTCACGAACATTTTGGCTGCGATCGCATTTTGCATCGGGATGAAATTTCTTCCAAGACTAGAAATGTGGAAATTCAGTTAACTGGTACTGACGATTATTCCCTAGCTGACGACCTCCTGATTATTAGCGTACCAGGTCATACTAAAGGACATACCATTCTGCTGTACGACAACAAATTCTTATTTACTGGCGATCATTTGGCATGGTCGGATAACTATCACCAGCTGATTGCTTTTCGTAGTGTTTGTTGGTACTCTTGGTCGGAATTAGTCAAATCGATGGCTAAGTTGACTAACTATAGCTTTGAATGGGTATTGCCCGGTCACGGCAGACGCTATCATGCTGATGCTCGAAAAATGCAGCAGGAGTTGGCTAAATGTCTCGACTGGATGCAGCAAGCAGCTTAGTCGAGCATTGCTAAATCAATAACGCTTAGACGAGTGCAACAATAGTATTTAACTTGAGAGAGTGACGGATTGAAAATTTCAGCATCGCTAAAAATTTGGAATTAACATAAATTCTTATCATGTAAACTAGCCGCCTCCTCTCTCAGATTTAAAATGCCAAAAAATGTCGTCGAGCGTTACTTAAATTGACCGATGAATCGAGAATCAAACTCTAACCAGCGATCGCCTTTCGACTCAGAAATGATGCAAAGATGTTTGCAACTAGCGCGTCGCGCTTTGGGAAGAACCTCACCCAATCCAATGGTAGGTGCGGTAGTAGTAAAAGATGGCAAAATCGTTGGAGAAGGATTTCATCCCCAACCAGGACAACCCCACGGTGAAGTTTTTGCCTTGCAAGCTGCGGGAGAACGAGCTAGAGGTGCAACGATATATGTAAATCTCGAACCGTGTAATCATTATGGAAGAACCCCGCCCTGTACCGATGCTTTAATTGCGGCTGGATTGGCTAAAGTGGTTGTAGGCACGATCGATCCAGATCGTCGCGTTTCGGGAGGCGGTATTGCTAAACTGCGGGATGCAGGAATAGAAGTAATCGTTGGGGTAGAAGAAACTGCCTGTCGTCAACTAAATGAGGCTTTTATCCATCGCACTCTATACCATCAGCCCTTTGGCATCCTTAAATATGCTATGACTTTAGACGGCAAAATTGCTGCTAGTACGGGACACAGTGCCTGGGTTACTGGTAAAGCCTCACGTCATCTGGTACACCAACTTAGAAGTGTCTGCGATGCCGTAATTGTTGGCAGCAATACGGTACGCCAAGATAATCCCCAGTTAACCAGTCATGGAACTAGCGATCGCAATCCTCTGAGAGTAGTCATGAGTCGCAGCTTAAATTTACCCAGGGAGTGCCACCTGTGGCAAACCGAGTTCGCTGCCACGCTGGTTTATACCGAACCCAATTTTAATCCTTCACTCAAAACTGAATTAATTGCTCGTGGTGTAGAAATTATCAAACTACCTCGTTTGACTCCTAAAGCGGTAATGCAGAACCTATATCAAAGAGAAATATCCCAAGTGCTATGGGAATGCGGTGGAACTCTCTCAGCACAAGCGATCGCCGATGGTGCGATACAGAAAGTAATGGCATTTATCGCCCCCAAAATTATCGGTGGCGCGATCGCACCTTCTCCTATAGGAGATTTGGGTTTGACGAAAATGACTGATGCTCTTCGGTTAGAAAGGGCAACGATTAAAAATGTCGATACAGATATTTTAATTGAAGGTTATATCGAATCTACTTAATAGAGTCCTACTTCATATCTTTTCATATCTTTTTATAAGGCTCGAAACAGTAGTATTTTGGTTTAGAATCCAATCTAACATGAAGCCAGTAAACTCCTACCCCCGAGGTACTAACCCAGAGGGGTTGCTGGTTAAGCCTCCGTTGAACTTCTCTACCCACAGTTTGCCATAATAAATGCTGCTGAGATATGGGTGCTGCTCGCATGAACGCGGCAAGATGAGGGTAGGTAGATATTTCGGCAATAGGACATGGTACGATTAGTAGAGCGTCATTGCCTAGATTGGGGAAGGTTACGATTTCTTCTGCCGAATAAAAATACTGTCTGAAATGACTCGGATCGGAGCGTACTCTAGCTAATTGAGGACTGTCTACCAGAACAAACTCAAATGCTCGATTAACCGTAGAATTTGTTACTGGCGGTGTTTCCCAAAAATAAGCTTTTAAGGAAGTATCCCCTAATAAAGAAATAAAAAACGCCCGAAAGCTGTTATCGTGTTGCCATAACTCGATTACCTCAGAGTAGGTAACCTGTCGCTCGTCAGAAAAAAGGGAAATTCTGTAAAGGCGATCGTCTTCTAGCAGTTCTGTTTGAAATTTCCACATATCGTGACCAGAATGATAACTATAGAATATTTTGTCTAATTAAGTTTGAATTTTGGCAAATTATTATGACTGTTGAAGAATTTTTACGACTAACTCAGCAAGAGATAAAAAGCTATCCTCTGGCACTACAAGCATTATGGTATGACTATCGAGATGATTGGCATCAATCTCACCGAACCATTGATACTGCTGGGGATGAAGATAGTGCTTGGGTTCATGCCTATTTGCATCGCAAAGAGGGAGATTTGAGTAATGCTCGTTACTGGTATCGGCGTAGTGGTAAACCAGAATCTCTCCTAAGTTTATCCCAAGAACGAGAGGAAATTGCTAGAGTCTTACTAACAGAGATATAAAGTTACTAACTTACTAACTGAACGGGAGTTCGATAAAAACAGAAATTATTAGTCTCTTAACAAAATTATAATAGTTTCAGCTTACGAAAGAATCAGGCTTTAAGCCTCTGTCGAACTCACGTTAACTGACGTTCTAGGTAATATAGAAGACTGTTTGTTAAACAAAAATTAAATGCTCGTATAGGTTGAGTTGGGCGAGTATTTTTCTAGAATCAGTCTTTCGATTTGCTATTCGCCGTAATCCGTCTTAAGATGTACTTTATAAACTGTCTCTAAGATTAGCTCTCACACATTTTTTTATGTATGAGATTAAAATTTCTCTATCTCTAATAGTAAAAATAGTAAAGGCGAACTTGGTTGTCCGCCTTTAACGATACTATGCTCTAATAGCCCGGTTCTTCTTCGTATTCGGGTGCTTTTTGCTTTTCGGGAATATTAACTGGGGGAGGATTGTATGGTTCTGGTTTGATATCATCATCCCAAACATCTTCAGAAGGAGTATTATATTCATACTCTTTAGCGGGAGTTTGAGTTTCGTATATGGGGACATCATATACTTCTTCTTCAGGTTCTACTTCTTGCCAATTACTTTCTTCGTACTCTTCGTAAGGAACTGCTTCAGCCTGCTGGCTTACTGGTGGAACTACTTGTGCTTCCTGCCAATCATCCTCATCCCAACGTTCTTCCATTACTGGAGTTCGTTCGGGGACTGGAGTAGAAATAGGAGGATTTACTGGCACACCAGTACCCAGTTGGTTTTCGGCTTTGATTGTTTGAGGATAATATTCTTCCTGTTCTCTTTCCCAAATCGGGCGACCAATACCCAGGCGTTCTAAAAGCCCTACTGAAAGTTGAGTAATTCTCTCTTCGGAACCTTCAAAGACAATCAATCGATTGGGACCGCTACTTACAACTTCTTCAATAGATAGTTCGTAAGTGCTAATCAGTTGTTCGGGAATTTGGGATATACCTATAGAAGCAATGACGATCGAGTAAACCTTGCCATCTCGAACATCAAACTGAAAATCTCTTACTCTACCAAGAGGTTCTCCAGCTTCAGTAATTACTTCGCAGTTGGTCAACTTAGTGAAACTTTCTAGAGCGATATCCTCGATAACATCTTCATCATCTACCAAAATGACATCTCCAGTTTGGCGAATGCTATCAAGATACATATATTTTGGTATACCAGACAGCGAGAGGATGTTGTCTCGCAAACCCAAGGCAATTACTTCTCTGCGGTCTATATCTACTAATATCTCTTTAACTACTCCCAATCGCTTGCCACTATTACGAGCGATTACCTGAGTATTGAGAAATTCAGAACGTAGATGTGTATTTTCAGTTGTCATTTTATTGTTTGGTTTATGTAAGCTGATGCTTGCACTTGTTATTTTTAAAAGGTAATTTTTAAATGGCGCGGAATGGTTACAGTTGTTATTGAAAAGGTATAGTGTAATAATTTTGCTAAGGTGAGTACCTATTGCATTTAGTGTCATTTGAGGGCTTAGCGAGCAAGACCGAAAATTTTTGAGGTTTCTACTCCACTAAGCTTACTTGTTTACCGTACGCGACAAAAGTTATTCTGTAACTACCGAGTTTGAGTCTCTACATCATGCCATAAATGTTACTTTTAATTATAAAATCATTCTAACTAATCCCAAAGTATTTGCCTCATTGGAGCATGAATATAACCTTTTGGCAAGTATATTGGTGTTTTATCGATCTAATCTAAGTTCAAGGCTTTGGGTGATGAGAGTTCCGGCAGATGTAACCAAGCTATCTGTGAATTTTAGTAGTTGTCTGGGATAGATACCTAAAACACTTCAAATATCCACCAGAACCATCTATTTTTTTAGAGCGGACGGCAAGCAGGACAAACAATCAAAATTGCTGCAATTATTGAGGACTACTATAAAAAGTCTGAGCCAGCAGTTGTTTAAAGCGATCGCGAGTAGGCAGAGAAGTTTGTGCGCCGTTTTTAGTAACCGCTAGAGCACCAGCAACCGTCCCCCACCGAACTGCTTCTCGCAGAGATTTTCCAGAAGCTATAGCTACTGCCAAAGCGCCATTAAACGCATCCCCTGCAGCAACTGTATCGACTACGGGTACGGAAATTGGTTCTACCCAAAAGTTTTCCGTCGCGCTACTGTAAAAAGCTCCCTGGCTGCCTAAAGTGATAATTACATTTTTGACTCCCATTTGATGCAAACAAAATGCTGCCTGCCTAGCAGTAGTTATGCCATCTACTGTAAAGCCTACTAATTGACTTGCCTCGACTTCATTAGGAGTAATCAGATCTACTAAGCGATAGAGTTCATCGGGCAGATTAGCTATCACAGGAGCGGGATCGAGAATTGTATAACAGTTATGGGCTTTAGATTCTCTGGCTGCAGCTAAAATTGAGGCTAAAGGAATTCCCAATTCCATCAAAACTACTTTTGCCTGCGGAAGCAAAGTTTGAAACTTTTTGATTTCTTCCTCTCTAACTAAGTTATTCGCTCCGGCAGCACAGGCAATGGTGTTAGTACCTTGTCGATCGATTGCGATCGAAGCTATTCCTGAATGGACGTGGGGATTGATAGTTACTCCGTTAATGTCTACTCCTGCAGTCGAGAGACTTTCGAGTAAAGTTTTACCAAAGCTATCGTCTCCAACTTGACCGACCAAACTGACTGAAGTCCCCAATCTAGCGACAGCTACAGCTTGGTTAGCTGCTTTTCCTCCGGCAGCAGAAAAAAAGCGATTGCCAATTACAGTTTCTCCTGGTACTGGTAGATGGGGAACTTCTACTACAAGGTCTAAATTAATACTGCCGAAGACAACGACGGTCATTACAAAAAATCTCGATATGATGCTGTGAATTGGTTTTTAGTTAAAATCTGTTTTCGATTATCCCTTATTTTGTCAAAAAAAACCTCATAGCTCAGGAATGGAAAATTTGCCTGATGCCAGCGCAATCGAAAAGAGGTGTCAGTATTCAGTGCGATCTGATTTATGCTCAACCCTCAATGAAATAATAAAGATCTATATAGTAGTTTTATTCGATTTGAGGGAGTAATGGATTTCAGCCATGTAGAACTAGGAACTGACAAAACTATTTTGTTTTATTCTATTTTGGATTGCTATATAAACCACAACCTATAAGTAAGCTGCGATATTTGAAAAAAAATATGAAGAATTGTATCCAAGTGCTCTGTAAAAAATTTAAATTTATTGCTCGATTTAGCTTCGTTTGGTTGGCAGCAATCGCTTTGGGCTTGCTGTTAAGCTCTAATTTAACCCAGGCTCAAAATGCCAATTCTCAGCTAGCCAAGGAAGTATATATCGTTAGTTGTAGTGGTTGTCATTTACCCATTCCTGCAGAAGTTTTACCGACTAAGACCTGGGAGCAAATTTTAAATAATCCTGCCAATCACTATGGTACATCTATATCTTTACCAAATCGGGTAATTACTCGTTTGATCTGGAGTTACTTAAAAAATAATTCTCGTCCCTTGATAGCAGGAGAAACTACACCTGAATATGTCACTAATTCTCGTTACTTAAAAGCACTTCACCCCCAGGTAGATTTACCCAAACCGACTACTCATCAAAGTTGTAATCTCTGTCATCCCAATGCTGAAAGGCTGGATTATATTACCGTAAACAATTGAAGCTAGCAGTTTAGTAATCTGAAAATTTTTAAAAATTAATCTTGAATTGAGAGAGTAAATTGAGCAAAATTCAGCTTTAAATTTGTCGTTAGACAAAACCAAATCTACATAAAGCATAAAGATCTTGTTTATTTCACAAACAGTTTTTTGTTGCCAAGTGTTGGTATTGGCTGGAATTTTTCTAACTCGATATGTTTTTCTTGTTGTTTGAGGCGAGCAATTTCCTGGATAATTTGCTGCTGTTGTTGTTGCAAAATATCGAGGCGATCGCAAATCTCTTTTAACTGTTGGGAATTAGTTGTTACCTCGTAATTGGTAATGGTGGTATTGCTATTGTTATTCTTGGCTTTAACTTCCCAACCAAATAAAGCTTTGACTAATCTCAAGGGAGATTTTAAAATCCACAACCACAAGCGATCGATTGCAGTGGCGATCGAAACATAGATGATAACTAATAATCTAACGGTCAAAATCGCAGTGATGGTAAAACCAATTAAGGTAATTAGGGGATGATGCACCAGCCATAAAATAAACGGATGTTCGGCAAACCAACTGTCGATCGCCGAACTCACTGAGGATTGAAGATTGTCTATGATATAACTATCGGTCTTTTCTAAAGTAATTTCAACCGAATTTTGAGCTGTTTCTCTCCAGGCATCTAACCGCTCGCTGGCAGTTTTAGTTACTTGGTTGACGTAGTTTTCTGCCGCAGAAATAGTTTTAGTTAAAATATCCATCTCAAGAAAGAAAATATTACTCGTTTCTCAAACTCAGTCAAAAATTAGACAGTCAAAAAATGGTCAAACGTAATTAAGCCAGTAGAGATAGTCTCGAAGTAAACTAAAAAGAGACACTCTGTCAGGGTTCGGAAAAATTAGCCAACTAAAATATCCACGATGGCTCGAACTGTTGTGTCCTCTCTAATCATAGGTCAAAAACTCGACCAATGCTCGCCTGCCGTTTTCAACTTGCTTGGATAATGGAGTTAATTTCGTAGCTTGGCTGTAAAATTTATCTAGTAAAGATTGAGAATTTACTTTCGGCTAATTCAAATTACTAGCTTTAAGTAAACTAAAAATGAATTGATTACGATTACCCAGGATCTAAAATTGCTTGAAGTCAATCATTTAGTTTCAATTTCAGTGGCTAAATAGCAAGTTTTTAGAATTAAAAATGAAGACTGTTGGAGTACCGCTTCAGCCTAAAAGTAGTCACAAAAATAGATTTGTGAGTAAAGAAGTACTAGCAAAAAGCATATAGGTAGTAATTTCACGCTATGGAAGCAGACATAGTAAAACACAGAGAAATTGGGCAAAATGGTAACATTATTTTAGAGAAGATCGGAGATTACTGCGGAGACAAGTTCCGCACCCTGACGGGCGGCATAAACAAGGGGCTGTGACTCGAAGTGAATTCGAGTCCTTGAAAGCCCCGCGCCCGGCGAAACTCTAGGCGATACGCCCTCCTTGGACTGTTGGTGAAATAAATATAAGACGGCAAAAAAATAATCAAGCTGCGATCGCAACTCCCTGAGATAGATAAAAATACTGATAATCAATTTATTTATTATGCTAAAAAAACTGTTTGGCGATCCCAACGCCCGCAAACTAAAAAAGTTTCAGCCTATAGTAGCGGAAATAAACTTACTCGAAGAAGACATCAAAAAGCTATCGGATGAGGAACTGAAAGCTAAAACCGCAGAATTTAAACAACAACTAGAACCAGCTAAAAACGACGAAGAAATTAAGGAAATACTCGAAGACTTATTGCCAGAAGCTTTTGCCGTAGTTAGAGAGGCTGCAGTTCGAGTTTTGGGGATGCGTCACTACGACGTACAGCTACTAGGGGGTATCGTCCTCTATCGAGGACAAATTGCCGAGATGAAAACGGGGGAAGGTAAAACTCTAGTATGTACTCTTCCTGCTTATCTCAATGGCTTGACGGGTAAAGGAGTCCACGTGGTTACCGTCAACGATTATCTGGCAAGAAGGGACGCAGAATGGATGGGACAGGTGCATCGTTTTCTCGGTTTGAGCGTGGGGCTAATTCAGTCGGGAATGAGTCCGATGGAGAGAAAGAAAAACTATGCCTGCGACATTACCTATACCACCAACAGCGAGCTAGGTTTCGATTACCTGCGGGATAATATGGCAACCTCAATGGAAGAGGTGGTACAGCGTCCCTTTAACTACTGCGTAATTGACGAGGTAGATTCAGTTTTAATTGATGAAGCTAGAACTCCGTTGATTATCTCGGGACAAGTAGAACGTCCTACAGAGAAATATTTACAGGCAGCACAGGTTGCCGAACAATTAGTCAAACAGGAAGGAGAAGAAGAAGTAGGCGATTACGAAGTTGACGAAAAAGCTCGTAATGTCTTGATGACTGATGAAGGTTTCGCTCACGCTGAAGAAATATTGGGAGTCAACGATTTATACGACCCTGAAAATCCTTGGGCACACTATATATCCAATGCCATTAAAGCTAAAGAACTGTTTACCAAAGACGTAAACTACATGGTACGAAATGGAGAAGTAGTGATCGTCGATGAATTTACGGGAAGGGTATTGGCAGGCAGACGCTGGAGTGATGGTTTGCATCAGGCAATTGAGGCTAAAGAAGGAGTCAAGATTCAAAAAGAAACCCAGACTCTGGCGAGTATTACCTATCAAAACTTTTTCTTGTTATATCCGACTCTAGCAGGCATGACCGGTACGGCGAAAACCGAGGAAACCGAGTTCGAGAAAGTTTACAATCTTCAAGTTACGGTAATTCCCACCAACTTGCCTTCAAGACGTGCAGATCTTGCCGACGTGGTTTACAAAAAAGAAATTGGTAAATGGCAGGCGGTTGCCCAAGACTGCGCCAACATGAATGAAAACGGTCGTCCGGTACTAGTGGGAACCACGAGCGTAGAAAAATCTGAATTACTTTCGAGACTATTAAGAGAAAAAGCAATCGCTCATAATTTGCTCAATGCCAGACCCGAAAATGTAGAACGAGAATCAGAAATTATCGCTCAAGCAGGACGTAAAGGTGCTGTGACGATCGCCACCAATATGGCTGGTCGCGGTACGGATATTATCTTAGGCGGTAACGCCGACTATATGGCACGTCTGAAGATTAGAGAGTATTTAATGCCTCAAATCGTCATGCCAGAAGACGATAATTTAATGGCGAGTTCTCCCCAGCTTAGTGGAAAGTCAGCTCCCCAGGGTTTTGCCCCCAATAGCACTAATAGCAACAAAAAAGTCAAAACTTGGAAAGCATCGCCCCAAATTTTTCCCACTGAATTAGCTGCTGAAACCGAAAACTTACTCAAAGAAACAGTTAAATTTGCCGTAAGAGAGTACGGCGAACAAAGCTTACCAGAACTAGAAGCAGAAGAAAAAATTGCGATCGCGGCGGAAAAAGCTCCTGTAAAAGACCCCGTAGTTCAAAAGCTCAGAGAAGTATACCGGAAAATTCTGCAAGAATACGAACAATTTACCTCCCGCGAACACGAAGAGGTAGTAACCAATGGCGGATTGCACGTAATCGGTACGGAAAGACACGAGTCTCGCCGCATTGACAACCAGCTGAGAGGAAGAGCCGGTAGACAGGGCGACCCCGGTTCGACGAGATTTTTCCTCAGCTTACAGGATAATCTGCTACGCATTTTTGGCGGCGACCGGGTAGAACGGTTGATGAATATGATGCGCGTTGAAGACGATATGCCAATTGAGTCTAAAATGCTTACTAGTTCTTTAGAAGGAGCCCAGAAAAAAGTAGAAACTTATTACTACGATCTCCGCAAGCAAGTATTTGAGTATGATGAGGTAATGAATAACCAACGTCGTGCTATTTATGCCGAACGCCGTCGAGTACTAGAAGGATTCGACCTCAAAGAACAGGTGATTCAGTATGCCGAAAAAACCATGAGTGAAATTGTCGATGCTTATGTCAATCCCGAACTACCTCCAGAAGAATGGAAGCTAGACAAAATGGTGGATAAGGTTAAGGAATTTATTTATTTACTATCAGATTTAGAACCAGTCCATCTAGAAGACATGACCGTCGGAGAGATTAAAACTTTCCTCCATGAAGAAGTACGCAAGGCTTACGACATTAAAGAAAATCAAATCGACTCTATGCAGCCTGGTTTGATGCGCCAAGCCGAACGCTTTTTTATCCTCCAGCAAATCGATACCCTATGGCGCGAACATTTACAAGCGATGGATGCCCTACGGGAGTCCATTGGGTTGCGCGGTTACGGACAAAAAGACCCCCTGATTGAATACAAACAGGAGGGTTATGAGATGTTCATCGAGATGATGATCGACATTCGTCGCAACGTAGTCTATTCTCTCTTCCAATTTCAGCCACAACCACAGCCGCAAGCGGTATAAGCGGTATAAATTATTAGTTTTAGGGCGAGTATTACTCGCCCTATTGGTTATTTTTTGGAGTTATGTAGCAATATCATCTCAGGTAAAACACTGATTATTCGGATTTACAGCGGTATTGAGAGATACTAAGCACAGAAAAAAACTCGATTTGCTCAAAAATCAACCTTTGCAACTGTATTTAATTAGTTTGCACGCCGCCGTATTGTAAGCAGCGACAAGGCGATATATTTAGTCGTGACTTTGTAGCTTGAAAAATTTCTCTAGCTTAAATAGAAACTGGATGAGCAAATTTATCCGCTGCAGCAGCCTGCTTCTTAGAACTCAATGATGATGGTGTTTCTAAAAGTGAGGTTTCTAAGTTGAAAATATCCTCTAGCTCTATAAAATTAGTTTCAAAAGGCGAACAAGCTAGAGCACAAGCTTTCCAGCTACTTTTAACTGGTACACCCAACATTTGGCAGCCACCACCTCTACGCCCTTCTGGTTTGTAATAACGACAATATCGGCAAGCAGAGGTTGAAATCTTGGTGATGTTCATTATGATGTTTGGTTAAAAATAATTTTTTAGTCCATAACTGTATTTTCTATTTTGCTATATGGGCTAAATCATAAATAACCAATTGGAGCTGCGATCTGTATTGGGTTTTGGCGATCCCCATCAAATAAATATTTTTTATATTGTTTTTATATTTGGTTAATGAATATATACAGCTATTAAAAAAATATCCTTTTTATTCGACAGTTTGTTTGGGTATATATACGGATAGATACGAGTTAAAACCATACGGGATCGCTAATAATTAACTATCTAGCTTTTGGATGATTTTTTTTATTTTATTATTATTTATGGATTTTATCGAACGATAGAGTTCGAATTTTTGTTGGGCTATACAGTGATAGCATTTGTGCCAGAGTTGCAATTCTGACTCTGGTGTCGGTACGGAGCATTGAGGACAGAGAGGCAAATCGCGCGATCGCGCTTCAACTTGCTTTAGCCATTCTCGCACCGCAGCTTGCGGATTTCGAGAGGGGATTGAGGAAGTGCCAACAGCACCGGCTGAATTGCTTGCTTGCTTAAAAGGTTGGCGCAAAGCCGTAGAAGATGTCTGAGTACTGCTCGAGCTACTTTCAACTTTAGTCACTCGATGCCACTGAGCAGCAGAAAAACGAATATCTTTTAAAGTAAAAGGTAACTGAGAATTGAGCTTTTTTAGTAAATAATATCTTTGAAAAGATAATTCCTGTGCCCGAGCCGAACTAGAAGTAGCAACAAACAAAACCTTATTTTTAAGATAAAGTAGTCGAGTATGTTGGACTGTAGTCGAGGCGACAGTTTTCTGCCACCACTCTAATAACTGACGATATTGTCGATATTCTTCCCAGCCAGGTTGACATTCGAGCTGGGGTAAGATTTTTTTTAAGGAATTAAACAATTTTAACCAACCAAACGATTAATTACTAACTATTCCCGACCATTGCACCTTTTTGGCTTTAGTCCGACGATAAGAAAAAAAGCGCTCGTCTCGGTAGGTACAATAGGGAGCGATCGCTATTTGAGTCTGACTAATTCCCAGTTGTTCTAACTGAATGAAATTTACCAGTCTGATGTCTAAGCGCACTCTTCCCGGTCGCTCGTCTGCTAAAAGTGGGGAATGGGGTAGGTCGCTCAACTGTTTGAGAATTGCCTGGCTATCCTCAGCCGCTCTCGAGCTAACAATACTCGCAGCAACTTCGGTTGCTACCCGTTCTCCTACCTGATAAACTTCTCCGGAAATTGCCGGTCCCATAGCGATCCGGAGATTTTCCAGCGAACTTCCCCAAGTTAAAAATCGCGCGATCGCTGCTGGTAAAATTTTTAAGGAACTGCCTCGCCAACCAGCATGAACCGCAGCAACTCTTCCTGTAGATTTATCCCCAATCAAGACGGGATTACAGTCAGCACTAGCAACCCAGATTGCCTGCCGTGAGTTATCGGTAATTATGCCATCTCCATCGGCAAAAGAATTATCTTGCTGAATTTGCTCTCGGGTCAGATTTATTTCTTTAGGAGTTAAAACAATCTTGCCGTGTACCTGTTTGAGCCGATAAACTTCAGCATCTAAATTTAAAGCCTCAACCAAGCGCTCGGGAGTGTGGGGATAAAACTCCCGTGTAAAAAAACCATGCTGCCAATCTGCCAGCAAACTACAGGTTAAATAGCCAGAACCATTCCACTCGCGCCATTGCCATTGAGATTCTCGCGATCGCTTATTATCAGTCACTTCTCATTTGCTTTTCGCTCGACAATAAATAGTTTACTGTTTATTTTTTCCCGAGCCTGGATTTAACTGTGGTTTATATTTGATTGGTAGAAATAAGAAATAGTGAGAAGGGGAGTGTTCTTTTTGGATTAAAGATCTAACTCATTCAGTCGAAAATGCGACCCCTTTTACCTCTTAATTAGTGGTAATTCACTAGAGGCGGTAAGATAAAGGCAGTAGCTTTTTGTATAGTTCGAGAACGCTCTCGGTAAGGAACTTTCCCCTGAGATGTAGTAACGTATTGTTCGATAAATTCTAACAGTTCGGGTGCAGACTCAACAGGTGCAAGCTGGTTAAAAATAAAGGTCAGTTTATCATTAGCAGCTAGAGTTACCGCACAGGAACGACGACAAGCAGCCATACAGGATAGAGGTTTGACAGTAATGCGATCGCGCCACTCATATTTTTCTAAGCCTTTCTCTAGTTCTTGGATTAGGTGCTGTCCTCCTGAAAGTCCGTGTTTTTTGTTTTGATTCTCAGAAAATCGACAGAGGCTGCAAACAAATAGGGTGTGTTGAGTCATGGTATTTTTTAATGAATGAGTTAATTAAATTTTTGTTCGATGGTGATGATTTGCTGGTAGCTGAAATTCTGACCAAGCAAAGCAAACCCTTTGATGGGATTCAGGGGGAGTGATGGGTAGATTTTTTAGGTAATAAAAGGAAACTTTGTTACCCGATTCCAAAAGCAAGATGACATCTTGTTTGGGGTTATAGTTATCCACCGCATCTAAAATGTGTCCGTTCATGTGGTGTCCTTGAAGAATTACCGTATCTGGCGTAGCTAGCCAAGCATTCAAAAAAGCAGCTAGGCGAGAACGGGGTACAAAGTGAGTTTTAAAAGTTTCCCCCAAGCGATCGAGCAAAGGGGAATTAGTGCTGCAAACAACTACCCCTCGTCCTGTTTTCAAATAGCCATTCCAGGCATTGTAACCAATTACGAGAAGGTTGGTTTCAATTAACGCCTGTTGCCAATCTTGGTTATGATTTGAGTTCATCACGCAATTTTTTAGTAGCTTCAACCATGTTTTTCAAAGCAGGAACGACTTCTTCCCAACTTCTGGTTTTAAGTCCACAGTCGGGATTAACCCAGATTTGCTGTAAGGGAAGATTGGTAATTCCTGTTTTTAATTGACTGGCTAATTGTTCTGTTGTCGGGACGACAGGAGAGTGAATATCATAGACTCCGTTACCAATTTGATGGGAATAGCCCCCTTGGGTAACTTCTTGCAGGGTGCGATTATTGCTACGACTGTTTTCGATAGAAATTACATCAGCATCGAGACGTTCGATATCTTGGATAATATCTCCAAACTCGCAATAGCACATATGGGTATGGATTTGAGTTTGCGGTGTGACACTCGCTGTAGCTAGTCTAAACGCATCTACCGCCCAAGAAAGATAGTTACTCCAGCGTTCGGGTTTTAGGGGTAAACCTTCTCGTAGTGCGGGTTCATCTACTTGAATGATTCTCGCCCCTGCTTGTTCTAAATCCGCTACTTCTTCCCGTAAAGCTAAAGCAATCTGAAAGGATTGCTCGCGACGGGAAATATCGTTACGGGGGAAAGACCAATTCAAGATGGTAACTGGGGCGGTTAGCATTCCCTTGACTGGTTTTTCGGTTAAAGACTGTGCTATCTTATATTCTCTAACTGTCATGGGCGCAGTGCGAACTACATCACCATAGATAATAGGGGGACGTACATATCGGCTACCGTAGCTTTGTACCCAGCCATGTTCGGTAAAGGCGAAACCAGCTAACTGCTGACCGAAATATTCCACCATGTCGGTGCGTTCAAATTCCCCATGTACCAGGACATCTAAGCCGATTTCTTCTTGAGTTTTAATACATTTAGCAATTTCAGCAGCGATCGCCTGTTGATATTCGGACTCGGTTAAATTACCTTTTTTGTATTGTAGGCGCAGTTTCCGTACTTCTTGTGTTTGGGGAAAAGAACCGATAGTTGTTGTGGGTAAGAGGGGCAGGGGAATTTGTTTATCGATGCGTAAGGAGTAGGATAGGGAACGTTGAAAGTCTTGAGGAGTCAGGTTATCTACCTTAGCTTTGACTGATTCATTAACGGGATTAAACTTATAGAAAACCTCCCAATTAGCATCAATTAAGTCTTCGGTTAATTCTTGTTCGATCTGAGTATTCTCTCCCGATAGAGTTCGGGCTAAAAATCTGACTTCCTGTAACTTCTGTTCGGCAAAACTCAATACATTACGTAACGGTTCGGGGAGTTGTCGTTCTCTAGTTGCGTCATAGGGAACGAACTGCAAAGATGCCGATGGTTGTAGAGAAATATTCGAGGTTACAGTTTGAATTTCTGATAACAGGGGAAACACTTTATCGGTGCGAATTTGCCAGATGTTTCTGCCATCAACAATACCGACTCCCAAACTTTTATCTTGGGGAAAACCATGCTGTTTAATTAAGTCTAAATTACTACCCCGCGTGAAATCTAAACTAATCGCAGCAACGGGTAACTCTATAACCCAAGGATAGGTTTGTCCCAAGTCATCAAAATAAGTAACCAGGTTAATGTCTATTCTTACTGTCGCTAGTTCGTTATAGACAGTTTGTACCTGTTCTTTAAGACTAGGCGCATTCCCCAAAACCAAAGCGGGTTCGTGTAGTTGAACTTCCTCAATTCCCAATGCTTTTAGTTCGGTTAATAAACTGTGGTAGAGTGGCACGAGTAAGTTTAAAAAATCTCCTAATTCTACTCCTTCCAAACGACTCAAACGCAAAAGAGTAACAGGACTGAGAATAATGGGAACGGCTTTTTTTCCTAATATTGAATGTCCTCTAGTTACTATCTCAATAAAGTCTGCAAAATCCGCTTCGGGAGTAATATTATTATCTATTTCAGGAACTAAATAATGATAGTTAGTATCAAACCATTTAGTCATTTCTAAAGCAGGAGTTCCCTCTTTACCTCGCGCCATAGCAAAGTAACGTTCTAATCCCGTAAAATCTTGAAATCTCTGGGGAATTAAACCCAAACGTATCGACCAATCTAATACCCGATCGTAAAGGGTAGCATCGCCAATTCCAATGCGATCGATTCCTGCTGCTAACTGAGTTTTCCAGCTTGCCTCTTCTACTTCTCTTACTGTTTGTAGTAAAGATTCTGCGGTTATTTTATTGCGCCAAAAAGACTCTTGTGCTTTTTTGACTTCGCGACTTCTACCGATACGAGGATAACCTATTGTTGCTGTGGAAATATTCATATTTTTGATTAAAAGCGATCGCTTTTTAAGGATAAGTAAGAATAAGGTAGGGGCAAATTGCCCTTACGGAATATGTCTGTTTTTGCAATTAAAAATGCCAAACTTACAGCAGAAAAAGCTGCGATTGCTCTTGTTCACGACCGACACTAAACCGAGAACAAATTGGCATTATAAACTGTGTGGTATGAGTAGCTTGCTAACTAACATAAGTGCCATCTCATACCCTATTTAGTGATGAATTGTTTATCGCGTTTTACGAAATAAATTTATTTAAAATTGCTCTTAAACACCGCTCTGTCGCTATTCAATTTTCCCGCAAAATTTAGGAATTAGAATGCGCATTTATAGCCTGAGTAACACTAAAAAATGTACTCAAAACAGCGTCAAGAAAACTGCTAAACAAATCTCTGTAAAACTGTATTTAATAATTACTCTGTGGTTCGTCGTAGAGTTATGTGTAATATAACAGGCAGAGAATTAATAATTTTGGAAATCAAAAAGTGTTTAAACATCTGTACCTCGCAGATTAGTTTGTTTTGTAGTGTTAACCTCGGCGGGCATTCTGACTGAGAGAAGTTTAACCTTCCCATCACAGTTGCGGGACAGCGTTGGATTTGCACCGAACTTTCCCCATTACTTCTAATGGCTGTTCCCCATTAGAACCGATCGATTATCCATACATGATACCCTAGGTTAATTTACTGAAACAAGAAATTTGCCTGATTTACAATACAAGATTCCTGCACCGTATTTTACTTGTTGCTTCAGAGGTATTCATATAATCAGTGAAATTAAGCGTTTTTAATCGGCTTAAACGTTCAATTGCCTGAACAAGTATTCAAATGATAATGATTCTTAGTATTATAGAGCCAGAGACTAAAACTAATTCTAATTAATCATGGCTGATTCTAGTTCCTTAAATAAACAAACTGCCCCCGCTTCTGATGCTCCAGGCTGTGAAGAGTCTTTAGTTCATCTAGATAATGTGTGGCAGGTGCAACGTAAGGTTCTAGCAACCGAAAAGGCTCAACAAATGGCAGAATTTTTTAGCGTTCTCTCGGATCCCCATCGGCTCAAATTACTTTCAGCTTTAGCACAGCAGGAGCTTTGTGTTTGCGACTTGGCAGCAATTGTTAAAATGGGTGAATCGGCAGTGTCCCATCAGCTAAGAGTATTGCGATCGCAAAAGCTGGTCAAATATCGCCGTCAAGGTCGCAACGTTTATTACAGCCTTGCAGACGAGCATATTGTGACTTTTTATCGAGAGGTAGCCAAACACCTCGATGAGGGTTGATTCTCAACCAGAGATTGTGTCGCCCTACTAATAATTTATTTTGCACGAATACTTACTATATAATTTGAATAATCTTTCATCTGAATAGACTTTCATATATTCAGGATATTTTCACGGTAGGTATTTATGGCAGAACACCATCATCATCAAGGATGCTGTAACGAACATTCCCCCGAACCCTTATCTGAAGTAACAATCCATGATGACTGTTGCGGTCACAGTCACGGAAAGAGTGAGTTTAACTTATGGCGAGAGTTAAGAGAGATTGCGATCGCTACACCTCTTTTATTAATCGGACTGATTTTTCACGATGCTTTACATCAGACTCCGTTTTCTATTGCCGAATATGCCGTCTTGATTCCTGCATACTTGCTTTGTGGTTGGGGAGTGCTGACCACTGCTGGGCGGAATATCCTGCGGGGTCGCATCTTTGACGAGAATTTTTTGATGACCATCGCCACGTTAGGAGCGATCGCCATTCACGAACTACCAGAAGCAGTGGGCGTGATGCTGTTTTACCAGGTAGGTGAACTGTTACAGGGTTCTGCCGTAGGGCGATCGCGTCGTTCGATTCGAGCCTTGCTGGAAGTGCGTCCCGATACTGCCAATATGCTGGTTGACGGCGAGATCGAAACCGTATCTCCCGATAAAGTGGGCATTGGAGAGATAATTCGGGTACGTCCTGGGGAGAAAGTTCCCCTCGACGGTGAGATTATCGAAGGAAGTTCTCAAGTCGATACTTCTGCCCTGACGGGAGAATCAGTACCCCGTACCGTAGCGACGGGAGATACGGTGTTAGCAGGAATGATTAACCAGTCTGGAGGGCTAACCATCCGCGTTACTAAGCTGTTTAGCGAGTCATCCATTGCCAGAATTTTAGAGTTGGTGGAAAATGCCAGAAGCAAAAAAGCCGACACCGAAAAGTTTATTACTCGCTTTGCCCGTTACTATACCCCCGTTGTAGTGTTTCTTTCCCTAGCAGTTGCCCTATTACCACCCTTGCTGATTTCGGGAGCGACCACAAGTACCTGGACTTATCGAGCGTTGGTGCTGTTGGTAATTTCCTGTCCTTGTGGATTGGTCATTAGTATTCCTCTGGGCTACTTTGGCGGTATTGGGGGGGCAGCCAAGCGGGGTATTTTGATTAAAGGTTCTACCTTTTTAGATGCCCTAACTCAGGTGAAAACCGTTATTTTTGACAAAACTGGCACTCTTACTCAAGGAAACTTCCAAGTTACCGATGTTATTTCCCATAATGGTTTGAGTCGAGAACAACTGCTAGAATTAGCAGCCAGAGTGGAATCTCAGTCCAATCATCCCGTAGCCCAATCGATTCGACAAGCTCATGGAAAACCGATTGATGCTTCTCAGGTTAAAAATTATCAAGAAATTGCGGGACATGGTATCCGCGCCAGAGTGGACGGCAGAGTTGTCATAGCAGGAAACGATCGCTTGTTACATCGAGAGGAGATTCCCCACGATGTCTGTGTGGTAGATGGTACGGTAGCTCACTTAGCTGTCGATGGTGAATATACTGGGCGCATAATGATTGCCGATGAACTCAAAGAAGATGCCGTCACAGCGATCCAAGCACTGCATCAGCAGCAAATTAAAACCGTGATGCTGACAGGAGATAGCCAGCAGATCGCCGAAACTATCGCCCGTCAACTCCAGATCGACCGCGTGTTAGCCGAACTGTTACCAGAGGATAAGGTGAATGCTCTAGAGAAGATTATGAAGACGGTAAACCGAACCAACCATAAAGTAGCTTTTGTCGGGGATGGCATCAACGACGCACCAGTAATTGCTCGTGCCGATGTGGGTATAGCTATGGGGGGACTAGGCTCGGATGCAGCCATTGAAACCGCCGATGTGGTAATTATGACCGATGCTCCCTCTAAAGTAGCCGAAGCGATCACCATTGCTCGCCGAACCCTACGTATTGTTTGGCAAAATATTATCATCGCTATGTCCGTGAAAGCCTTGTTTATTGCCCTGGGCGCGATTGGGATAGCAACTCTCTGGGAAGCGGTATTTGCTGATATGGGAGTGGCTCTGTTGGCGATTCTTAATGCCAGTCGTGTTTTGCGAGCGAGGTAGAGGTGAAGATGTATAGAGGATCGAAGCATATAATGTCCTTGAGGCTAGTGGCGCGGCCAGAAGCCCGAACTAAGCCAGTGCTTTAGCCACCACGTCCGCTGCGGTATAGTGTTATCTATAGAGCAACATTACCGAATAAATATATTACCTGATAGATTAATTGAACCTTTGAAGCATCAATTAAATTACGCTAAATACCTAAATTATGTAGGGATTTTTATTTAGATTCGATGTAACAGTACATTACGATCGCCGAAAGTACCTCTATGCGATCGCTCTTTTCTAATTTAACAATGCCTGAATGATGCGACGGGATATACGGAAGTTCGTTTTTTGCAATCGAGCAATAGTATCTGAAAGGTCTACTAAACCCTGACTTGCAGCATCATCTAAAATTCCCAGAGTACCGATAATGGGAATTCCCCGTTCCCTTGCAATCTGTCTTCCTAAGCGTTCATCAATAATCAGTAAGTCTGCTGATAACGTTTGAGCCAGAGTAATAGCAGCTTGCTCACCTGGATCGAGACTACTCAGGGTTGCATCGATCACTGAGACTGCTTGAATTATAAGCCAAGGAGGAGGACTAGCAACCCATTGCTGAAGGGCTGGTGGTGCATCTGGATCGAGCATTTCATCTCGCACCACATCAGGGATAATGATTTTTTCAAACAAGTAGGAGAGCAGGTCAATTTGGTCAATGAGCAGTAGATAATTGAGAGGCGAAGTATCAGAAACGACGATCATGAGGTGCTATTGGAATAATTCGCACGGAGTTGACGGAGAGTTTCACGATCGCTCACGAGATCTGCCTCATTGTAATGTAAATCAGCGTGGTGCTGCTTTAAAAAGGCATCTACTGCCCAACGAGACGGTAAACCTATGATTTGTCCCACCTCAGCACTGGTAATTTTTCGATCTTGGTATGCTTGTACTGCCAAAGCTTCCAAAATCTCGCGAGCAAGGTGATTTTGGTTAAAATGTCGAACCAGCTTGTCAGGTAGATTGAGCGTAATTTCCATGGATTAGACTCCTTATATATATAAAAGCGTTGTCTCGCGCTCTTAAACAAGATTCGTAGATTGATTTTTTTAACTCGAATACATATAAATCGTAACTTAATCCAGACACAGGTGATTTCCGCGATCGCTCTTTTCTAACTCACGATCGCTTTATCTATTCCATAAATACTTCTTTTGTTTGTACTCTAGATGCGATCGCCCTTTCACCCACATAAAAGCGATCGCACTACTTTAACCTTAACTGGTGGGAATGAGATTCAAAAAGGCATCAAAGTCTTGTACTGCTTGAAGATAGTTAGTTTCGGCAGCTTGATAGTCGTAAACTTCATCGGCTTCGTCAATTTTTTCCAAATGGATAAATACTTCTGTAGATACGGCTCGCGCTAAAATGCGATCGCTCAATTCTAATTGGTCGGTTACGCTCATCATTTTTTGCTTGAGATCGGGTAGGTTCTGTTGACACAATTAACGCAACCAAATTAAAGCCGAAGCAAATTCGGCAAATCCCAAATAACATTCGTCAGTTTTGTCAAAACGGCTGAAAACGCGACGATAGTATTTAAGTTTGTTAAAAAAGCACTCAACTAGATGTCGCTCCTTGTACAGATGTGAATCGTAATCTCTAGGGTTGAGGCGACCAGAACGAGGCGGAATCACGCCTTGAGCACCAGTTTCCTCAATCAAGACCACAAAAGCATCACAATCATAGCCTTTATCGGCAATTACCTGTTGAGCTCGATAACCAGCCACCAATGCCTCTCCTTGACTGATATCGGCGGTTTGCCCTGGAGTCAGAAGCAACCGCAGCGGATTGCCCAACGCATCTACCACAGCATGTAACTTGGTACTAAATCCGCCACAAGAACCTCCTAAAGAGTGTTTTTCTGACCCCCTTTTGCTCCTGCTGCACAGGGATGAGCACGAATCATGGTGCTATCGGGAATTAAACTTTCTAAGTCAGCAGAGTGGGACATTTCTTGCAAGAGACGATGCCAAACTCCCTTCTGACACCAACGCCGATATCGTTTGTAGAGGCTGTTCCAGTTGCCAAAACGTTTGGGTAATTCACGCCATTGAGCACCTGTGCGAGTAATCCAGAGAACCGCATTCAGAAAACGACGACAAGCTTTGGGGTCTTTGATACGGATGTCTTGTTGGTGGCTCAGAACAACGAAAATTTGCTGCCAAGCAGAATCGTCCAACTTAACACGAGATTTCATGAAGAATTTTTTGACTAAAATCAGCAACTTCAGGTACTTTCTTATCTTTGCCTCTTTACGTCAACAGAACCTAATAATCCAGCAACATCCTTGTGAACTTCTGACCAATCTCGCTTTTTAATCGCGGGTGGAAATGCTTCTAGGCGATCGCGCAATGAACTAACATCTTTAGCAGCTTTCTCAATTTTGTTGAGTTGTGTCTGAGAATAGCTAATCGAACTATCTTCATCGAGTTGTTCGGTTGCTGGTTGTACCTGTGCCAGTATAGCTTCAAAGGAATTAGGAGTAGCGATCGCCAGCTAAGCTTTACCTTGTGTTCCTTCTAAAACTGGTTGGTGCCGATTAGAATTCTGAGCCAAAATTCCATACTTAGGTGCGAATACCATTGTTAAAAGAAATAACGCCGTCAAAAGTACCACGATCGCTCCCCCTGTGGATACGTCAAAGTGGTAGCTGAGATATGTTCCCATTACACAAGAAAAGACGCTGGTAGCAACAGAAATGCCTAGCATACGGTCAAAGCGATCGGTTAATAAATATGCTGTCGAGCCTGGTGTTACTAGCATGGCAATGACCAGAATAATACCTGCGGTTTGCAGAGCGGTAACGATGGTTAAAGCCAGCACCGAAAGCAATGTATAAAACATAAGCTGAACGTTCAGACCGATAGCTTTGGCGTGGTTGGGGTCAAAACAGAACAGCAATAGGTCTTTGCGTCGGATTAAAATTACTACCAGCGTAATTACCCCAGCGATCGCAGTTTGAATGATATCTTCTTGGGATATACCCAGGACGTTACCGAATAGAATATGAAATAAATCGATGTTGCTGGGAATTTTTGTAACCAGCACCAAACCAAAGGCAAAAAAGCCCGTAAACACTACTCCAATCACGGCATCTTCTTTGAGACGAGTTTTTGACTTGATGTAGCCAATGGCAACGGTTGCCCCAAACCCGAATAGAAACGCCCCAATCGCAAAGGGAATATTTAAAGCATAAGCTACTACTACTCCTGGCACAACCGCATGGGAAACCGCATCTCCCATCAACGACCAGCCTTTAAGAGTAATGTAGCAAGAAAGTACCGCACACACTAAACCAACAAAGGCACTAACCCAAATAGCTTGGACTAAAAACCCATACTGTAAGGGTTCGACCAGCCAGTCGATAACCGAAATAGCCATCATCAAATCGCTCATGAATCCACCTCAGACGATTGGTACATCTGGCGCAGGCTATTAATTGGCAACCCGCCAAAAGTCATGGATAAATTCTCTTCGGTAAAGGTTTCTTCCGTCTTTCCCGAAGCCAAAATAGTTTGATTGAGCAGAATAGTGCGATCGCAAAAAGTGGAAATAGAGGCTAAATCGTGAGTGGATACTAGAATAGTGTGACCTTCTTCCCGTAGCTGGATCAGCAGATCGATCGTCCGTTTTTCGGTTTTTACATCTACACCCGAAAAAGGTTCGTCGAGTAAAATTACCTTACCTTCTTGAGCCAAGGCTCTTGCCAAAAATGCCCGTTTTTTCTGACCTCCAGATAGTTCGCCAATTTGATGGTGACGAAAATCGCTCATACCCACTCGTTCTAAACTTTCCATCACCAACCGACGGTCTTTTGAACCAGGGATACGCAACAGGTTCATATAACCGTAGCGTCCCATCATTACCACATCGTATACGCTTACAGGAAAATTCCAGTCTACTTCATCCGATTGCGGTACATAAGCCATTAACTGTTTTTTCTGAGCTTTTTGTACGGTCACATCACCAATGCGAATCTGTCCCTGGGCAGGCTTTAAAAATCCCATAATGGATTTAAATAAAGTAGATTTACCGCTACCGTTCGGTCCTACCAAAGCAGTAATACTGCCTGGCTCTACCGTACAGCTAACGTTGTAAAGAGCTAGTTTGGTATTGCTGTAGGTAACGCTGAGGTCATTGACGCTAATATCGAGTGCTTGAGTTGTTATTTGCATAATCTTTTAATTACTTATTACTTGCATTGCTACCCGCCAGCAAACCATTAGCAATGGTGCGAGCATCGTATTCGAGTAAATCTAAAAAAGTGGGAACTGGTCCTTCTTCTGACGAAAGAGAATCCACGTAAAGGTTTCCTCCAAATCTTGCTCCCGTCGTTTTGCCAACTTGTTTCATTCCTTCGTCGCTCACTGTAGTTTCGCAAAAAATGGTCGGCACATTGTTAGCTTTCACTTCTTCAATCACCCCCCGAACCTGCTTGGGAGTAAACTGCTGCTCGGCATTAATCGGCCACATATAAATTTCTTCCATATTGTAGTCGCGAGCGAGATAAGAAAATGCCCCTTCGCAACTTACTAAATAACGTTGATTTTCGGGGACTTGTGTCAAATCTGCCTGTAGTTCTTCGTCGATTGCTTTAAGCTTTTTGCTATATGCTTCGGCATTGGTGTTGTAGGTTGCGGCATTTTCTGGATCGAGTTTTACAAAAGCTTGACGAATATTTTCCACGTAAACCAAAGCATTCTGGGGCGACATCCAGGCGTGGGGATTGGGTTTATCTTCATATGGACCTTCAGAAATAGGAATTGGCTCTATACCTTCTGTCAATAACACCGAAGGAACATCTCGTACGTTGCCCAAAAACTGCTCGAACCAACGCTCCAAACCCATTCCGTTGTAAAGAATCAAATCGGCATCTTGAGCTTTGGCAATGTCGCTGGGTGTGGGTTCGTAGCCGTGAATTTCCGCACCAATGCGAGTAATAGATTCTACATTGAGTTTGTCACCTGCCACTTTTTGAGCGATGTCTGCTAATACGGTAAAAGTGGTGAGGACTTTCTTTTTACCTTCGTTATTAGCTACCTGTTCTGAATCAGCCTCCGTTGGTTGTGTGCTGTCTGAAGTAGTCGAGGTTGTAGTTTCCCCTGTACCCCCACAGCCAGTCAGCCAAACGCTTAATGCCAGAGTGGAGGAGAAGAGCATCTTTCGCTTTAAAAAAATTTGTGCCATCGAAAAATAAAATTGAACTCAATTTCATTATCGTATCACTTTTCTTTCATATTTCTCTCATTATTGAGCATGGCGACTATTGGCTTAAGCTTTTTTCATCAAAACAGCGCAACCATGTATCCCAGATAAAGCAGTAGCCCAAATAAAATTCTTAATAAAAATACCCCATAAAATTGTCGAACTAAATCCATGTCCGCCCATTAACTGGGCAATTAGCACGATACTGCCTTGATAAATACCGTAACCACTGACAAGACTTACAGCCAACCAAATCAAATAACCCCAAACACTATGACGGCTAAATTTTGGTCGCAATGTAACCAACCAAGTAACAAGTAACCAACAGTGTTTCTAAACCCATTACTAACCACCAAGTCAAAGATTCTAAAGTTCTGGGATATTGGCGAATGGTAAAGCCATAAAGCTGATTGGCAAACCAGATACTCATGGCACTAATTAGAGCTTTTTTGCGAGTCAACGTATTACCAGTTACCGCAGCAAAACCGACTAAAGGCGCATGAGGATAGATGATGCTGCTAGCACTACCAACAGTAATCAGAAACATCTGCCACCGATTACTTTTAGCGATCGCTTTTACTGCTATTTGCCAGGAATTGAGTTGAGATAATTCGCCATTTTTCCCAGATTTTGAAGAAACGAACCAAGATTTAGCTAGTTTTTCTACGTCAGATTTCATTGGTTTAAGGATGCTAAAGTCTAATAACTAATGACTAAACTGTTTTACGTCTCCGTCCCCAGAATTTTGCGATTAATCCCACCACAAAAATGAGAGTGAAATACAATAGACTGATGAACCTGACTAATAGTGGAGGAGCGATGCCTTCTACTTCTATTTCCTGAGATACCTGCATTTGCTTTATTGTTCGCAACAGCAGCAGAAGTAGAAACTGCACCAACTTCAACATTAGATGCTGCAACTTTGGCACTAACATTAACCACGAGTAAAACCGCGATCGCAATTATCGTCATGCCACTCAATAACATTCTGACTGGCTGAGGAGCGATTTCTCCATCATTCAAAGTTTGTTCGCCACCTAAAATCCAACCGCCAGTAAAACCAACTCCTAACAAAATAATCGCTAAAATTGCTAAATTACGATATTTTACGGCGTTTTCAGGAACTTTGAAGGTTAAAGAGTGCTCGAAAGCCTTAAATATGTCTGTAGCCTGGGGATTGGCAGCTACTTCCATAGTTTAGTTACCGCGAATGGGTAATACTTGCTCGAACTCTGGATTTCCTTGAGAGGCGATCGCTTCTAAACTGAGTAATTCTGTCCCCTCGACAATGGGAAAATCGGAAGTAAACCAGGGTGTTTTGGCTGGTGTGAAAATACCGACTTTTAAATTAGCATCAGTCAAAGGCTGTTCGTCAGCATCGAGTGCCTGAAGTTAAAATTTAACGACCGTATCATCGACAATTACATCTTCCAAAGGTGGTTCAGTTTGCAGTAGTACTGTTGGTTGAGAGACAATTGGTGTTAATTTAGATAACCAAACTAAACTACAACCTGCGATCGCTACTGCGGTCAATAAAATATATTTAATTAATTTCATTTTTTCTCCCTAATTAATGACAGGCGACCGTCAAAGTGTGATGACGAGTCTCGTGTAGCGCGTCATGAACGGGAGAATAGGTGGAAAAATAAAGCGTCCAAAGAATTATCATGCAAAGACCAACTATCAGAAAAACTTGGACTGGCAATGACAATACTAAACGCTGGGCGCGTTGCCCCAAACTACTTATGCTAACCATTATCTGTACCTCGCAGATTGATTTAGTGCGGTGTTAATATCGGCGGGCATTCTGACTAAGAGAATTTTAACGCTCTCATCACAGTTGCGGTACAGCGTTGGATTTTTACCAAACTTTCCCCATTACTTCTAATGACTGTTCCCCATTAGAACCGATTGAGTAACTGTTACAGTTATAGTAACCTTAATTAGATTGACTGCAACAAGAAATTTAAATGATTTAGGCTACAAAATAACTGCACCCCAGCACCTAAAGCCACCCAAAAGTAAACATTAATCGATGCACCTAAGTACCAGTCGCTACAGCTTTTTGAGCGACGCTCTCTAGCTTTGACTATTTCTCATACTTCTGACCAAGGCTCGTCAATCATGGTTTTCATATTTTCTGATTGCGAGAGAGGAAGACTATTTTGGTGATTTTTAAAAAATTTAACTTTTGGAAAGGTTGTACAGTCACTATTTTCACTTTTAGTTGAGATTGACACCGCGACTACTTTACCTAAACTCCGTGGAAAGTCTCCTGGTTGGATAAAAGGTTAGAAAAGAAGAAAAAGAAAGACCTATCCCATAGCGAAAAAGAGTTATTCTCGCCCTAAAAAATCGAAAAAGAAGCTTGTTAAACCTTATTTTCCGAGCTGAGTTGGACAATTCAGCTATTTTTAACTGGCTGAATTGTTTTCTGATGATTTTTTTTAGCTAAACCATAGATTTAACCGGAGTTGGCAATTTGCAATTAGGAATTAAAAGTCAAGTTGTTTTTTACGAGCTCTTAGGCAATTGAAACCGCTCGAGATCGATAATTTTTAAGTTTTAGCTTCGTCGAATTAGCGTCGATTTCAGATTTAATTTTCATCCATCGGAACGAAGTGTTTAGTTTCAGGTATGTATTTCCAAGCGATTCCTTCTGGATCTTTACTCTGACTCCATTCGGGAAAATCTTCGTCTAGTTTGCGTCTGCCGACGGTACTAGAGTTAAGATCGAGACGTTTGGCTAAATCTGCCTGAATTAAAAAGCGCTCTTCATCGGTAGTAGTGATTTCAGCTTCATCTACTGCAGAGCTTTCAGTCGCAACAGGCGATTCGGATTCTAACTCAGCTACATCAGTGGCAGCAGAAGTTGAATGCTCGCTAATTTGCTGTTGCTGTGTTTGTTCCTGCTTGGCTAAACTGGCAATTCCGCGAAAAGAAACTTTACCAGACTCACTAGCTGCTGACTCATAGGAATTGAGGGATAATTCTGATTCAGTTTCAGGTTCGCTGTCATCTAAAATACTTCCCAAGGCACTGGCAGTAGGAAAGTAATACACGATTCCTTTATCTGGAATGATTTTGGGCGCTACCCCGTAATCGCTAGCTTTCCCTTCTAAGAAACTCTTTGCCGCTTTGGCAGTCAAATTAGCTTTCAAGGATAAGTCTACTGGAGTAAGGTAACCGCGATTTTCTTTGATTAATTGATTGAAGTAAGGATTTACCTGAGCGCACCATTTTTGCCACTGATAATTTTGCCAAATTCTAAAAGCAACAATTGATAATGCCAACAACAGCAGTAAAGGCCAAAGCTTGTACAAAATGACAATTGATAGTGCTAGGGGCAAGATTAGAATTAGAATGCCAGCAGAACTATTGTTTAAGGGTTTTCCTGTCATAGTTGTAATTGCAATTGCTAAATCTATTAGTTGCAAGTTTGTCTTGCATAATTGCCAATCTTAATGCAATTTGGGTTGCAAAACATCCATTTCTAGCAAATATTTAAAAAAACCTGCAAGCCGGAACTAGATATTTACTGCAATTTTAGTCAAATTCAAGCGTTGCAGCATTGCCTGGCGAGCGGCAATGGCTAGAGAATCTGGTAGTTTCGCTAGCTCGATCTCGGTTTGATATTTTTTTTGCAAAGCTTTTTGAATCAGCCAGTCAGCAATAAAAGGATTTTTCGGTAATAGAGGACCGTGAGCGTAGGTGGCGATCGCATTACCCATAAAAGCTCCTTCCCAACCATCTGTACCGTTGTTACCAAAACCTTTAATTACTTTGCCCAATGGCTGAACGCGATTGAGATGAGTTCTTCCGCCGTGATTTTCAAAGCCAATGGCAATTGGTTTTTTACCAAGCATTGCTCGCAATTCTTCAGCTATGGGTGAAGCGACGATTTCAAAGACCAAATTGCCAATGCAGCGTGGTGCATCAATTCCTGGATGCTTGGTAACGAGATCGAATAAGCCCAATCCTTCAATTTTCTGTCCTAAGGCAGGTTCGTAAAAATGACCCAAAAGCTGCGGCGAACCGCAAGTAAATACACCAGGGGTATTGGTTGCTAGTTTGTGGCGCAAAGCATCGGCTTTTGCTCCCCATAAATCTCTCATCACAATGGCTTGCTGTCGGTCTTGCGCCCCTCCACCAACAATCAAATCTACTTTTTCGAACTCTTCAACACTAGATTCTCTTTGCAGGGGAACCAGATCTACTTCAATATCGCGCCATTGACAGCGTCGTTGTAAACAAATAACGTTGCCGCGATCGCCATAGGTACTCATTAAGGAAGGATACAGCCAGCCAATTGATAATTTCATTTTGCAAGCTCGTTGTGTAAGATTAATTTTTCCAATATATACCTCAACGACAAAAGGGCTAATTTTAAACCTTTACTCGATAAATCGTTCGTACTATTGGTTACAGATGTAACTTACTCGAGGAAAAATTGCCAGTTTAGTTTTGAAGAAAACACTTAAAGTAGCTAAACTATTGCTATGTTCGCTCTCGATAATCTTTGAAAATCGGGGCTTTTTCTGACATTCGATCGAATTTTACTAAATTAACGGAATTTAATGATATGACTGCTACGCCTACGACAACTAGAGAACGTGCAAGTCAAACCATCAAAGAAATTTATCCTAACTATAAAGTAATCGTACTTAATGATGATTTTAATACCTTTAAGCACGTTGCTGAATGTTTGATGAAATATATTCCAGGGATGAGCAGCGATCGCGCTTGGAAGTTGACCGAGCAGGTTCATTCTGAAGGACAAGCGATCGTCTGGGTAGGTCCTCAAGAACAAGCCGAACTATATCACCAACAACTAAAACGGGCGGGTTTGACCATGGCTCCTTTAGAAAAGGCTTAAAATTAGATAATTTATTTATTTTAGTTTATGGCGATCGCCTTTGGTTTATGAATAACTCTTCTGACGGTAGGCTAGTTTGGAACCACTCGACTCATCTGCCCGGTTTAATTCCCATACTAGAAAAGCTGGTAGGCTGTGAGGGAATAGGAACGATTACTCCCGGCAGAATCAAAACCGCTCGCGGTCGCTGTGCTAATTTAAAATTGAGAGTTTCCGTACCAATTCGGGGCGGCTATAAAGTCATCGCTCGTCAAGGGAAAACCGTACAGGAAGTGTTTATCATCACCGTACTCGAGCAAAGGGAATTGGAAAAAGTTATTGCCTCGTTAATCGACTCTTAGCAGTAAATCAATAATTAAATTAATGAATAATTTCGCTCGAGAAGTAGATGCCATCGTTATTGGTAGTGGCGTTGGGGGTCTGTGCTGTGGGGCACTACTCGCCAAATATGGTTTTAAAGTAATTATCTGCGAAAGTCACGCGATCGCCGGTGGGGCGGCACACAGTTTCGAGCGCGACGGTTATAAATTTGATTCGGGTCCTTCTCTCTATTCGGGCTTATCCCATCCTTCCAATAATCCTTTAAGACAGGTGTTAGACGTGCTTGGTGAAGAGCTTGCCTGGGTCAACTACGATGTTTGGGGCTGTCGTCTGCCAGAAGCAGACTTTGATGCCTATATCGGGGCAAATCACTTTAGCGAAACTTTGGCAAAGCTACGGGGTCGAGCTGCCGTAGAGCAGTGGAGCAAGCTTCAGCAGGAGATGAAGCAGCTCGCCGAAGCGGTTAATGCCTTACCTCCTCTAGCAATGCGCTTCGATCTGGGAGCGGCGATGAGCATGGGTCGCTATCTGCCCTCGATGCTGTGGCACTTTCCCAATATTCTCAAACTAACTCGACCGTTTAGCACGATTGTCGATGACATCGTTAGCGATCGCTTCATTCGCAATTGGCTCGATCTGCTGTGTTTTTTACTATCTGGACTGCCTGCTAGCGGTACTGTGGGGGCAGAAATGGCGTTTATGTTTGCCGAATGGTATCAGCCTGGAGTGGTGTTGGACTATCCTGTCGGCGGCAGTGGCGCGATCGTCGAAGCTCTAATTAGAGGGTTGACTAAAAATGGCGGCGAAATTATCTATAACGCTCACGTAGCAGAAATTATCGTTAGAGATCGACGGGCAGTGGGAGTGCGTCTGCAAAACGGAAAAGAAATCGGCGCGTCTCGAGCGGTGGTCTCTAATGCTTCGATTTGGGATACTTTACCTTTAGTACCCGACGGGGCGTTACCCAAAAGTTTCGTTAACCAACGCCAAGCTACTCCTGAATGCGAGAGTTTTATGCACCTCCATCTGGGTATCGACGGCAAGGGGTTACCAGATGATTTGCAGTGTCACTACATCGTAGTTAATGACTGGAAGAGGGACGTTAGCGCACCGCAGAACGTCGTGGTAGTTTCTATTCCCTCGGTATTAGATCCCTCTCTCGCCCCTTCCGGCAAGCAGGTAATTCACGTTTATACCCCAGGTAATGAACCTTACGAAATCTGGGCGGGACTCGAGCGCCGCAGCCCAGAATACAAGCAACTGAAACAAAAGCGGGCTGAAGTGATGTGGCAGGGTTTAAAACGAATTATTCCCGATATACGTCAGCGTTGTGAAGTAACTTTAGTAGGTACGCCCCTGACGCATCAATATTATCTTCGCCGTTATCGCGGTACTTATGGTCCGGCAATTAAAGCAGGAACGGGGTTTTTCCCAGGTTCTACTACTCCTCTGTCGGGATTATTTTGCTGTGGAGATTCGACTTTTCCCGGAATTGGCATTCCTGCGGTTGCTGCTAGTGGAGCGATCGCTGCGAATACCATCGCACCTCTAAACCAGCATTTGAAAGTTTTGCGGTCGATTGAGTAAGGAGTGATTCTAAAAACCGCGAAAAATTCCTGGCGAAAAGCGAATTGGAGGCTAAACTAAGAAATGCTACCGAACGAGTTAGGGTATGTCTAACCTAGAATCAGTTTCCAAACCTAATGCAGATATTACTGATTATGAGTGGGAAGTTACACCTCCTGCCGTCAAAGCGATCCTCCATCGCCTCGAGCGTTCGCTACAGCAAAAACAGCAAAATCTAGAATATTTAAAAGCGGAAAATCGATGGTTGCGTCAACAACTGGATTTAGAATTAAACCCAGGCGATCGCGTCTCTTTACCAGCTTTACCTGAAGTTCTCTTGTGGGCGACTATCGGTTTAATTCTTACTGTCGCCTGTACCTTTATTCCAGCCCATACCATTGCCCCACCTTGGACTTGGCGTCAGGAAATTACCACTCACTATTTAGGAGTCAGCTATCAGGTTGGTGCCGTGCTGTTTGTTGCTTGTGTAGGTGGTAAACACGCCGGTTGGCTTTCGCAATTGACCTATTTATTGCTAGGCTTGACGGGACTATCTATTTTCGATCGCGGTGGAGGTTGGCAATATTTTCAACAGCCTAATTTTGGTTATTTACTAGGCTTTGTTTTCGGTGCTTGGCTGTGTGGTTATTTAGCTTTTCAGTCTAAAGCTAAGTTACATACTTTGATCTCTAGCTGTCTGGCAGGTTTATTAGCGATTCATTTGACAGGCATTGTTTATCTGACAGGATTGTATTTTTCGACTGGTTTGGGAGAGGGAATTGATTCGTGGTGGCAAGGAATTTCGATCTATTCTCTTACTCCACTTCCAGGACAAATAGCTGTAATTTGCGTGGTTACTCTTATCGCCTCGATCCTGCGCAAAATAATGTTTTCTTAGGCATTATTCACTAAACTTCAATTTGCTGTCTTTTTGTTTCTAGTTAAATAGGGATTTAGCCTAACTTGGCTGTCAGCAGTTTATATTTCGGTTCAAACACTTTTTCCCACTAATTGTTATGCCGTTTACTTTTTTTGCCGTTGAGACTGCCATCAATAATCCGAAAAAATAGCGCTCGCTTTCGGGAACGCTAAGGCGTAAAATTGTCGGGAGCAGACGGGAAATTAAGGCTCCGTAAAGCACCCTTGAATTATTTAAATCTCGTCCTAGAGAATAGGTTTCGCCTTCTAGCGCAAAGGTTTTTTGCTCTCCTTTCTTCTTAAAATTGCCAAGTCGTGTGGAGATCGAACTTATCTCGTCTAGATCTGAACTCAAAACTAGTTTTTTTCAGTTAGAGCACAAGCATCAATTAATACTCGTTCGTATTTCTGCCCGATCTTATCCCAGGTGTATTCTGTTTCGACTAACTTACGACCATTTTCTGACAGTTTTGCTCTCAGTTTGGGTTCGGAAAACAAACGGGCGATCGCATATACGTATTCTTCGATATTATTAGCGCGCATAGCTCGTAAAGGAAAATTAGCACCATCAACCTGCAAACCCGACAGGGCGCGATCGCTTCCTACTACTGGCACTCCTGCCGCCATTGCTTCTAAGGTACGATTTTTTAGCCCAAATCCCTGGCGGATTGGAATTACACAAACAGTAGCCCAATGCAAATATTCAACTACAGAGCGAACTTTTCCCGTTACCTTGACCCCGGGTAAGGCTTTTAGTTCTAAAACTTCTGGTACGGGATTGGCACCTACTAGTTCTAGAGCTGCTTCTGGATAGCGTTGGCGAATTTCGGGAAAAATTTCTAACGCCAAGAGTCTGGCTGCATCAATATTAAAAGGTCGATCCATATTGCCGACAAAAATTATGCGTTGTCCGCCTTGATTGGTTACGCGACGAGGAAACTTTTTGAGATCGACACCATTGGCAATAGTGACGATACGGCTTTCTGGATCCAATTTTTTAACCATGCGACGCTCGATTTCAGTAACGGTTACGACTACACTAAACTTACCTAGATAGTTGCGTTCGTATCTTCGCCGAAATCCCAGGTTAATTTGATCTTTTAATTCGTTTTTTGAGTCGCCAGTTTCAATTTGTTGTTTGTAGATACTATACTCAGAACAATGAAGATTTAAAACTACTCCGATTGCATCTCGCCAGCTAGGATTAATATATATTTCATCAGCACTATCTTCACAGACGATACAGTCAAAAGCACCCTCGTTAACTGCCGTGTCTACCCAGGCAGCTATGTCAGAAGAATAGGCACTGAGAATCTTGGGTAGTGTGCCTTGCTGAATAAAAGTTCCCAAACGCTTAGCTTTATCGATTAGTTTTGTCGATGTCTTAGTTTTTTCTACTGTAAAAATTGCTAATTCTGCTACTCGTTCTCTAAGAACTTCTACTTCTTCATCGGTAACTTCTTCGCTGCGTTTAGTTAAGAGAGTTACTCGGTGTCGTTGTGCTAAGTACTCTAGTAAATGGAATGTTCTTAGTTGTTTTCTGCCTTTCGTTGGAGGATAGGGAAAGGTAGAACAAAGCATGAGAATATTCATGGATTTTTACTGGTAGAAAATGACACTCGAGTCGCTTCGCTCTAGTTCAGAGTTCGGAGTTATTTTAGTCCAAACTGCCAATTGCAAATTCCGAAGTCAAAGGGCTGAGACTGGGAGTTTTTCCCACCGCAATAATGCCCCATCGAATTGCGAATTAGTTTTAGTCGAATATAATTTTAAGCAATGATTTTGTTTGGAAGTATCTAGAATCCTAACTAGTTATAAAGTAGATAGCAAACTTTATTCTCTATAGTTAACAGTAATTGCCGAAAGCAAATTAGCGATCGCTTCACTCATTTCAAACTAAATTCTGGTAGCAAGTGGCGATAGTCTCTAGCTGCTTTAGGGGTATTCAGGTAATCAAGTCTGTTATAGATTGCTTGCTTTATAGTTGTTGCGGCTCGACTCGTTCCATCGATTGCTGTGGCGAACTAGAGAACAACTAGCTTCAGTTCGCCATTGGTTAAGACTTCGGTCTAGAGCGGAATTGCAAGAGCATGAGTATAGTCTGGTCTAGTCCCAGAGGGACTCGATCTAGTGACACCGATTTTAGGGGTGCTGCTATTGCTATTTGGCTCGACCAGATCGTTGAGACTACACTCAAGCTCCAACTGCCAATAGCGAACTCGTTCATCAGCGGTTAATAGTTTGGGGTTTATTCAACAGTGTGTCCGACTGCCACGATCGCCTGTTCGAGCGAAGCTCTAGAGGCTTCGGTTTCTACCGTTACTTGTTTGGTGTCGAGATCGATATCTATTTTGGCTTCTGGTTCGTGAGTGGCGATCGCTTTAGAAAGCGTCTCGACACAGCCTTGACAGACCATACTAGGCACTTTTAAATTGATTGTCGTCATTAGTTAAAATTTTTCCTCCGTCATCTCTTGGTTGAATTCTTGTTGGCTATTTTAAGCCTTAACGGTCGATCTCAAACCCAATTTGCTAATTAATCTCTCGATATCGAAGTGGCGCTGCATCGATTCTCTAACTCGTTCGACTTTGATCGGCTCGTGAATTGGTACCGTACCAAAGGAGCGATCGACAATTTCTACTGTAGTTAGGGTATCGCTATCGACAGAGAGAACTGGCACCTGTAAATCTTCAGCACGATTGAGAATCAAGGGCTGTGGTGGAATTCGCCCCGTTAAAATCAAACAGTGAGTCGAGGTTTCTAAAGCTGCCATCTGTAGTTCGGTGCGATCGCCGCCGGTAATTACCGCCATATTTTCCCGCTGACGAAAAAATCCTAAAGCCGAGTTGACGTTCATCGCGCCAATACTGAGACTTTCTACTAACCAATCTAGATGATCGTGACAACAGAGAACTTTAGCATCCAGTCTGCGAGCTAATTCACGCACGCTTACTGCTTTAAGTAAATTATCCCGGGGAATCGTGCCCAATACGGGAATATCGTGGTTTTCGAGAAAAGGCTTAGTAACCTTTTGAGCTGTTTCTAGTTCTGCAGCAGGAACGCCGTTAATGACTACTCCAATTAGGCGCCCACCTAATAGTTTTTTAGCAGTCAGTAAACTACTAACCAAAGATAGAGAATCATACTGAGCTACTAATAAAATTGCTGCATCTACAGTCTCAGCAATTTCTGGTACGGATAGCTCGAACAAGCTTCCTTCAGATAAATTTCCAGGTCCTTCTAATACTACTAGCTCGCTATCGATTTTTCCTAAATGTTTTTTTAAGGCATCGCCGTAATTTCGATTATCTTCGCCTTTGAGACGCCGGTCAATCGTTTCGCGATCGAGAGATAATAGAGGAAGGCGTACGCGATTGGCTGATAGTCCTAAAGTAGTTGCCAAAAAATTTACATCTTCTTCGACGACTTCTACTGAATGCTGACTTAAATATGTCCCTATTAGTTTGCCATAGGTAATACTAATTTGATGTTCGACAGCTAGATGAGTTAGACCGAGTATGGTCGTCGATTTACCACTATAAGCTTCAGTCGAACCAACTAACAAATATTTGGCATCTGCCACGTCTAGACTCCTTAATTATTGATTTGCTTTCTCGCTCTTTGCTATTCAAAGCGCAACAGTTTCCGATAAAATCCTCTGGGAAAATCTGTTATTTGAGAGCTTTTAAATTTTATGATGACATCAATTAAGTAATCTATGAACTCGGAATTAGATAAAGTAACTTCATAGCTTAATTCTGCCTGTCCATCAAACTGTAGGCGACAACGAGTTAATTCAGAAGGTAATTTGGATACATACCAGCTAGCAATATAAGGTATACTTTCTCCTCCTTCGATAATGCGGTTTCCTTCTAGAGAACCCTGGCGATAGAGGGCAATTGCCTGTGGAAGCCAACTGTGCTTAGTTTTCGCATAGTAAGGTATGTAGATCACTACTTCTGCATGACTAGCGGGCTTTAACTGGTCGATTGTGGGCATAGAGGTAAATATTCGATTTTTGATAATTTTTTCTGACTTTTTACGTTATAACATCAGTTTTTTCGATCTCGATGGCGACAAGCTTGCTTTTAAATTAGGGTGTAGAGAAACCGCTCGTCGAACTAGTTCGAAAGCAGAAAATCGGAATAACCCATCGAAACTGAACTGAGTCTAAATTGCCTCGACTTTGAAGGGATTGTTGAAATAGGCACTCGATATTTTCGGCAAAAAAGAGATTTTGAAAGTTTGCTACAAATACAAATAAAAAGAGATTTTGTATTTCATATAAAAAAAATAATGTGAGCTAAGTGTTGACTGGTTTTTGCCTGTCTAACCCTTCGAGGTCACACGATCGAACAACGGCTACAGTTTAGGGGAAAATTTCAAAGCATAACAGAAAAAAGAAATAGATTAGACTTCTTGCAGAAGTCAGGGGAAAGGGAAAAGCGATTGTCTTAAATGTCAAGTTTAATTTGTCTTATGGTGCGATCGCTAGTAACCAAATTAAGTAAGAAGAATCGCTTGTCACAGTCATAACTTACTGCGAGCAGGAAAAAACTAAAGCGATCGTGATAATTGAACTAAACGATTTGAGGTTGCCAGGTTTGATTATTTCTCATCATGGCATTGAGAAAAATTAAGAGTTTGTGCATACAGGCAGTTATCGCAACTTTCTTGAGCTTACCTTTTTGAATCAAACGCTCGTAAAAAGCTTTGATTGGCGGGTTATAACGAATTGCGACCAAAGCTGCCATATATATAAATAAAGTACACAACGAATTTTAGCCCGTCCACCCCAAATCCTTCGCTTCCCTCGAAACTTACCGCTATCCTTATTCAGAGGTGCAACACCTACTAAGTAAGAAATAGATTTATGGGAAAGCGTACCAAGTTCTGGCAAAGATGAAATTAAAGTAACCGCAACAACTTCTCCTACTCCAGGAACACTGGTTAATAGCTTAAGTTTTTGTTGCCAGTCTCGATTATTAGCGATCGCTAATTTGATTTGGGATTCAATTTCTTTGAGTCGTTTTTCCAGCCATTCAATGTGTTCGCTGATATCGGCTTGAACCGAATTAGTTTTGCCTCTTCTACGATTTTTTTCTCGGTAATCATGTCGCTGATTTGACGGCGACGAGCTACTAAATCTTCCAGTTGACGGGAAGATTCATCACTTATTTGTCTGACTTGGGGGCGAATCGCATCAGCAAAATGCGCTAACACTTCGGCATCAATAGCATCGGTTTTGGCTAATATTCCCGTCGCTTGGGCAAAATCTCTACGGACAGCTCACGGTGCTGAGGCAACCTCAGCACCCGTGTCCTTAGCTTGACGAGGATTAATTATTGCTACTGCTAGTCCCGCTTTAGTTAGTTTGACTGCTACATCTATTTCCATTCCTCCTGTGGCTTCTACGACAATTAGCTCTGGTTTGATTTTTGTTAGCGTTTGAACCAGTTTACTAATACCTACTTCGTTGTTTGTTACTTTAAATAGATTTCCTTTGGGACGGACATAGACATCAAGGTATTTTTTGGCAAACATCTATTCCTACCCATTGTTGTTCGCTCATTGTTGTTCTCAAAGACGATCTTAGTTTGAGCTAGTTAAATATCTTCACCTCTTCTGACTCTTCCTTGCTACAATGCGAGATTTTTGTCTCTAGCGATTGTTTGAGTTTACTTGAAGATTAAAGAAATTTATTTGACTTTAGAAAAATACCCATCAAAACAATGTTGACAGAATACTAGAAGTGTCTTTCTAACGACTAAACTTATTTAAAATATATTTATATCTCTCTAGGGATGATTAAAAGAGCTAAAGTTGCTTCAGCTCTGGCAGTCTCCTCTACTCAAAATTTGTATTAAATTGACTATGGCAGAAACTCTTCAGCATGACGGCAAAACTTTTGTCTCGAGGGAAACCGTATCGATTCCGCAATGGCCCTGTGTTAAAAACGAACCGAGGATTCCTACTCTAACTCTTAAAGATGACGATATATTTTTAGTTACCGATACTTTGGGTAACATTCCTGGATGTCTGCCGGATGAAGAAAGTAGTACTCTAGGCTTATTTTGCCGAGATACCCGTTTTTTGAGTCGTCTGGAGTTACAAATTGAAGGACGCTTACCGATTCTCCTCAGCAGTAATGCGCGTCGTGGCTTTGCTCTTTCAGCTCTCTGTGCTAATCCTTATTTAGAGGAAAAAGGAATTGGAGCAGAAACTATCGGCATCGAGCGAGAAATTGCCATTAATGGTGGACTATTTGAAGAATTAACTATTACCAACTATCGCACTAGTTCCGTCAGCTTCGAACTCAGTCTTAGTTTCGACGCGGATTTTGCCGATCTATTTGAAGTAAGGGGTCGAGAGCGCAAAGAACGCGGTCAAATACTGCACCTAGTAACGGAGAACGATGAAACCAAGCAACTAGAACCTTTAGAAGCTCTAGAAGAAATGGTCATCGCCTATCAAGGTCTAGATGGAGCGGTAATGGAATCCCGCATTCAGTTTTCCGAACGCCAACCCGACTACTCCAAGGGACATACTGCTGTCTGGCAACTAGAATTAGAACCCCATCAAACTATCCGTTTGGGTTATCGGATACAGATGTTTACCGACCACCGTTCGATTTCCAAAGTAGGAACGCCGATGACTCTAGTGCAGGCTAAAGCAGCAGAATCGATGGAATTAGAACAGTGGCAGCAACGGGTGACGAATATTCGTTCCGATAGCAACACCTTTAATCGTCTCATCGAACGGGCAGAAAGGGATATATATTTGCTACGGCAAAGTTTTGAGGATAAAAAAGCTTTATCGGCCGGAATTCCTTGGTTTTCTACCTTATTTGGAAGAGATTCCCTGATTGCCGCTTGGCAAACTTTAATTCTCGATCCGCAAATTGCTAAGAATACCCTTACTATTCTGGCTCAATATCAAGGTAAAACTCACGATGATTGGCGTGAAGAAGAACCAGGAAAAATTCTCCACGAACTACGCTTGGGGGAAATGGCTCGTTGCGGTGAAATTCCCCATACTCCTTACTACGGTACGGTAGATGCTACTCCTTTGTGGTTGATTCTCTATGCAGAATATTATGGCTGGACGGGCGATCGCGATACTATAGAACAACTGTGGGAAGCTGCTTTAGCGGCAATGGCATGGATCGACCATAACTGTAAAAAAACTGGTTATTTGAGCTATCAGCGTGTTTCTCCTGGTGGCTTGGTCAATCAAGGGTGGAAAGATTCTGGAGATTGTATCGTCAACCGTGAAGGGAAATTGGCAACAGGAGCGATTACCCTTTGTGAAGTACAGGGTTATGTTTATGGGGCTAAAATGCGCCTCAGTGGAATTGCTAAATTAATGCAGAGAACTGACCTTGCCGAACGGTGGTATCGGGATGCTCAAGAACTCAAAAGTCGCTTCAATAAAGATTTTTGGCTGAGCGACCTCGACTACTGTGCCTTGGCATTGGATGGAGCGGGAAAACCAATCGATAGCATTACTTCTAACCCGGGTCACTGTTTGGCAATGAATATTTTGCAACCGGAAAAAGCAACCAGTGTCGCCGAAAGACTGCGTGCGCCGGATATGTTTAGCGGTTGGGGTATTCGCACCCTCAGCAGTTCTTCTCCTGCTTACAATCCCATGGGCTATCACGTCGGTTCGGTTTGGCCTCACGATAATAGTATTATTGCTTTAGGATTGCGCTCGCTTGGACTAATCGAACAAACTCTCGAAGTTACTACGGGAATTTTTGATATGACCTTACAACAAGCTTATCAACGTCCCCCAGAACTATTTTGCGGTTACGAACGCACCCCAGAAAATACCCCAGTGCGCTATCCCGTTGCTTGTTCGCCTCAAGCCTGGGCGACTGGCAGCTTATTTCAACTACTACAAGTAGCGATTAATATCGTTCCCGATGCCGCTACTAACGGCGTGCGAGTCATTCATCCCGTATTACCAGAGTCGTTAGATTCTCTTTGGCTACACAATCTTCGGGTAGGTTCGACAGTACTAGACTTACAATTCGAACGTTCTGGAGGTACGACCGCTTGTCGGGTTGCCAAAAAACGTGGCAATCTTAAGGTAGTTTTTGAAGCTTAACTTGAAGAAGGCAGAAGTGGAAAGGCAGGAGGCGGGAGGCGCGCCAATTTAGACCTCTGCCAATTGCATTTCTTCTTAAAAGAAGGGCTCGTACCGAACGATTAACTGATGGGGGCAAGGTTTCCTTCCTTTGGTTGACCTCATGAAAGGCAAGAACGGCTGTATTTTCCTAAAGCGATTAGAGGAAAATATTGTTGATAGAGATGGTATTTAAGGTAGAAGTGACCGGGAAACCCGGTACCAGTAAACTCTGCTTCGTCCCAAGTTCCGTCTGGCTGTTGCGTAGCCAAAAGATAATCGATTCCTTTTTCGATCGCTCTACTAGCATCAAAACCAGTCGCATTCATCCCATCGATTAAACCAATTAAAGCCCAAGCGGTTTGCGAAGCGGTGCTAACTCCTTTACCTTTTAAAGCACTATTATGGTAACTTCCACAAGTTTCGCCCCAACCGCCGTCAGGATTTTGGCAGCCTATTAACCAAGCTGCACCCCTAGCTATATTTTCTTTATAGGTCGTCGGGACAATGGCAGCCAAAGCCGATAATGCGCCACTGGTACCATAAAGATAGTTGACACCCCAACGTCCAAACCAACTGCCGTCTGGTTCTTGTTCGGAGATCAAATAGGCGATCGCTCTTTGGAGTTGTCGTTCTTCGATAACCAGATTGCATTTGCCTAACATCTCTAAGACTCTGGCGGTTACATCGGCAGTGTTGGGATCGATCGTTGCCTTGAGATCGCTATAGGGTAGGGAATTGAGCCAATCCAGGTCATTATCTACATCGAAAGCCGCCCAGCCTCCTGGTTGACACTGCATACTGGCGATCCAATTCAGACAACGAGCAATCGCCTGGTGCTTTACAGCTTCATCTGGCAGTTCGAGCCCCGCCAACGCCATCATTACTACCGCCGAGTCGTCTAAATCTGGGTAGAAGCGATTGTCAAATTCAAATGCCCAACCCCCTGGAGTAGCTCGGCTATTTTTTACCGCCCAATCTCCATAATCGAGGATTTGCTCGTTTAATAACCATTCGCCACCCCTAACTAAAGTAGGATGCTGGGGATTTAAACCCGACTCCACCAAAGCCCGCAAACACCAAGCCGTATCCCAAACCGGAGAAATACACGGTTGAATTCTGTAGCTATCTGAGGTTTCAATGGCAAAGTTGGCGATCGCCTGAAAACCCCGACGCACGATTGGATCGTTAACATCGTAATTGAGAGTGCGTAAAGCTAACATGCAATTCAACATGGCAGGAATAATTCCTCCCCAGTCTCCCGTAGCCTCCTGTCTTTCTAAGATCCAGCGTTCGGCAGCGGCAATTCCTTCTTGACGAAAGGGAACTAAATTAAAAGCTTCGGCGAATTTAAAAGTTTCGTCTAAGGCTAAAAAGATATCCGTCCAGTCGTTATTGCGGGGTAACTCGTAGCGAACATTATCGCTCCCTTCTGGATATAGTTCGTCTAAATTAATTGCAGGCTCGATCTCAAATACGGGCTGGCAATCGCAGACTATCAGTAACGGTACGGTACTGCCTCGCGCCCAACTCGACATCTCATAAATATTGACGGGAAAGTTATCGGGTAAGAGCATAATCCAGGGGGGCAGTGAAGGAATACCCCGCCAAGGATAACAACCAATTAAAGCTAAATGCAGTTTGGTAAAGACACGGGTTTTGGCGATCCCGCCCCGTTGCCGAATAAACTGCTTGGCATCAATCATGGCGGAATCTTCTGGTGGCACCCCCAACAAGCGCAACGCCATGTAAGCTTCAACAGAGGTAGAAAGTTCGCCCCCATCACCGTAAAATAATTCCCAACCACCGTGTTGGAGCTGTTGCGATCGCAAATAATTTTCGATCTTCTTTAAAGGAATACTGCCCTCAGTACCCCAAATTTTATGCAGCAAAACTACTTCAGCGGTAATGGTAACATTAGATTCTAACTCACCCCACCAATAGCCGTCGGGATATTGAATTGAAAGTAAATAGTTTTGACTGCGGGCGATTGCTGCGGCGATCGCTGAGTAACTCATTTTTTCTGATTGAGTCAGCATGAAATGATTTCGAACTCCTACACCTGATTAGACAGAAAATATCATATATAAAAGTAGCAAGTAAGAAATTCTTTTGGGTATTACCTACCGAAACTCTTCAAAATTGATGCTCCTTCAGCGACTTGAGGTTTAACCTTTTAAATCGCGATCGCCTTGTAACCATTACCTGGAAAGCTTATGACTAATGTCGATCGATTAGCTTCGCTAAAATTACTTTAACTAGTAACAAAAGTAAACAAATCTTCTTGCAATGAATTATCCCTCGCCACCCTGGAATCTTCAGGGTTATGCGATTCAATCACTAAATCTCGTCGATCTAGAGCAGGCTCGTGCGGTTATTCCTTCAGAATTGACAGTAGTTTCAGTTTTCCCAGGTAAAACCCTAGGTGGAATCTATTTGTCTACTTATCAATTCGGTTCGCCATTGCAATATAGTGAGTTAATCATCGTTCCTGGTTTGACGCGCTATGGCGATCGCCTCGGTGCTTGGATTTCTCATATTTATGTAGACGATCGAGCTTCAGTTGCTGGTGGCAGAGAAGTTTGGGGACTACCCAAAGAAATGGCTGAATTTACTTGGGAAGGGGATCGAGTCACTGTCAAACAGGATACTCGCTTGTTGTGCAGTTTACAGTATCGGTCGAGTTGGTTTAATTTGGCTACTTGGTGGCAACCCCAGTTTAGTGCCCAGGTTTTTAGCAGTTTAGATCGAGATTTATTGTTATTTACCAATCAGTTTTCAGCCGACATTGGTTTACTTTCTGGGAGCGTAACCATTCCCCACAATAGTCCTTTTGCTAGTTTGGCTCTCGCTCAACCTTGGTTTACCTTCAAATTAGATCGACTTAATTTAACTGCAGGCGTGCCAGAAACAGTCGGCGAGAAATCTACTATCGCCCGAAACACTAGCTAAATTTAAGATGAAAATCAAACACCCAGTTAATCTCAATAAATTTTTGACCTTTGCCTTCGTTGGCAGCCTCATGGTAATTTACGGTAACTTTAGCATTGCCGCATGGGTATATTTGGCTCTACATGGAACTTATGGTTTGATGTGGATACTCAAAGACCGACTATATCCCGATAAGCAATGGGAAGCAGAAATATCCATTCCTAGGGGAATAGGAGTTTTTTTGTTGCTTTGCTCGTACTGGGTTGCGCCGTTTATTCTGATTAGTACCGGTTCGACACCTCCACTGGCTCTAATCGCCACCGCGATCGCGATGAATATCACGGGAACTGTTTTACACCACGGAAGCGATGCTCAAAAATACTTTACTCTCAAATACAAACGTGGTTTGATTACCGAGGGGTTTTTCAGCCGCAGTCGCAACCCCAACTATTTAGGAGAAATTTTAATTTACTCGAGCTTTGCTATGTTAGCGCAACACTGGTTGCCTTTTGTGATTTTAGGAGGATTTACAGCCTGGATCTTCGTGCCGAATATGCTCAAAAAAGACGAGTCTCTCTCTCGTTATCCAGAATTTGCCGCCTACAAAGAGCGTTCTGGTTTATTATTGCCCAAACTATTCGTCGAATCAAAAACGACAGAAGCGATCGCCGAATCCCAGTAGATGGGAATTTACAACAGCTAAAAAATAATTATCTTTTCTTAACTTGGTAATTAGCTCAAGTGTGCGATCGCAAACGCTAAGATGAAAGATAGAGCATTTAATTATCAAATAAAGCAATTGCCAACTTTGCTTTAAACGTATTTGTAGATAAATATGGTACAGACACCAATTCCTCAGCACGAACAAGACAAAAAAGTATCAAAGTTAGAAGGTCTCAAAGAACGTAGCAATTTTTTACGGGAACCGTTATTTTCCGAACTGCAAACTGACAGCACCCATTTTAGTGAAGATGCGCTTCAAATTCTGAAATATCACGGTTCTTACCAACAAGATAACCGCGATAACCGGGTCAAGGGTCAGGAAAAAGACTACCAAATGATGTTGCGTACCCGCAATCCTGGTGGATATATTCCCCCCGAACTGTATTTAACTTTAGATAAGTTATCGGAAGAATACGGCAATCACACCCTAAGAGTTACCACCCGTCAGGGTTTTCAACTTCACGGCATCCTCAAAAAAAATCTCAAAACCGCAATTTCTAATATCGTGCGGAATATGGGTTCTACGTTGGGGGCTTGTGGCGACGTCAACCGCAATGTTCTAGCGCCACCCGCTCCTTTCAAAGATAAACCAGAGTATCAGTATGCCTGGGAATATGCTGAAAAAATTGCCGATTTGTTAAAGCCTCAAACCGGTGCGTATTACGAAATTTGGCTGGATGGGGAAAAAGCGATTAGTGCTGAAGAAGCCCCAGAAGTGAAAGCTGCTAGAGAACGCAACGGTAATGGCACGCTCGTTCGCGAAGGCGAAGAACCAATTTACGGTAAGTACTATATGCCCCGTAAGTTCAAAATTTGTCTGACCGTTCCTGGAGATAATTCCATCGACGTTTACACCAACGATATTAGTTTGGTGGTAATGACCGACGATGCGGGAGAATTAGAAGGGTTTAACGTTTTAGCAGGGGGCGGATTGGGACGCACTCACAATAAAGAAGAAACCTTTGCCCGCATGAGCGATCCCATCGGTTTTGTGACTAAAGATGAAGTATTCGACCTAGTCAAAGCCATCGTCGCCACCCAAAGAGATTATGGCGATCGCCACAATCGCCGTCATGCGAGAATGAAGTATTTGCTTCACGATTGGGGTGTAGAGAAGTTTAAAGCCAAATTAGAAGAGTATTTTGGCAAAGCGATCGCGCCATTTAAAGAATTACCCGAATGGAAGTATCGAGACTATCTAGGTTGGTACGAACAAGGAGACGGCAAGCTTTTCTTTGGTATTTCCGTACCCAATGGTCGCGTCAAAGACGAAGTAGATTGGCAACTGAAAACTGCTCTGAGGGAAATTGTCGGTCAGTACAATCTACCCCTAAGACTCAGTGCCAACCACAACATTTTGATCTACGATATCGCACCAGAGCAACAAGAAAGCATTACTAAAATTCTCCAACAACGAGGAATTGAGACTAATCCCAGCGTCATCGATCCGCTCTTACGCTATTCGATGGCTTGTCCGGCATTACCCACTTGCGGTTTAGCCATTACCGAATCGGAACGAGCTTTACCGGGAATTATCGATCGCCTGAGAATATTATTAAATAAACTCGGAATGGCAGACCAACACTTTGTGGTTAGAATGACTGGATGCCCTAACGGTTGCGCCCGTCCCTACATGGCAGAATTAGGTTTTGTCGGTAGTGCTCCCGATAAATACCAAGTGTGGTTGGGAGGTACCCCCGATCAAACCCAACTAGCTCAACCTTACGAGCAGAGAATGCCCATTGAAGACCTGGAAAGCTTCTTAGAGCCAATTCTGGTTTACTTCAAACAAAACCGTCAACCGCAAGAAAGCTTTGGAATTTTCTGCGATCGCGTTGGATTTGAAGCCATTCGTCAATTTTCTGCTAACTATACACCTGGAAGCTATATGGAAACAGATACCACTAAAAAACGTAAATTTCGTAAAAATCAACGTCGCGTCAGCGTACCCGACGATCTCTTTCCTCGTTTGAAAGAAGTCGCCCAACAAGAGGGAAGACCGATGAACCAAATTATTGCCGAAGCTTTAAACGATTATTTCGTTAAAGATAAGCAAGCTCAATAGATTTGAGATTTCTTTAGGGGAAAAGAGTAGAGAGCAAAGGTTAAAGACAATAAGTAGAACTCTTGCATAAGTCCAATAAACTTCGGTTGAGGCAACGGAAAAGGTATAACAATTGCTCCTTTCCCCCTTCTCCTTTACCCGTCATTCGATCGCTCGATTTTACGAAGTCAACGCAGGAGGCACCGGAATTGAATTGCGGTGTCCCGTTGACATCCAGCGCGTGCGAGTGACCGTTGCTCAATTGTTAATTGACAAAACACTAGCCTCAGATTGTTACTCAATTTAATTTAAGCATTCCCTAGCGATCGCTGTGGTATATTCTCAAGTAGCGATTCCTTGTCTCACCTATTGGATATTCAAACCAGTTAATTAGCGGCTTATGCGGTCAAACGATTGAAAGCGACCACTGGAGTCTGAAGTTGACCGTTGTTGGCGAACCGTTTGGCAATAAGTTGTTGGTAAACTGCTTCATAGCCATCTACCATATGAGCGACGCTAAAATTAGCGGCAGTGCGATCGCGACAGCTGAGGCGATCGATTTCTCCTAGGCGATCGAGTGCTGCGATACATTCTTCTACATTACGGCACAAAAAACCAGTTTTACCATCTTCGATTACTTCTCTGGTCGAACCCAGATCCATAGCAATTACTGGCGTACCCACTGCCATCGATTCTGCCATGACCAAACCAAAAGGTTCTGACCAAGTGATGGGAAATAGAGTCGCTACCGCACCACCCATTAGCTCGCATTTTTGCTGGTGATTGGCTTCCCCTAGAAATTCGATCTGGTTGCCATCGATAAATGGTTTAACCTTGGCTTCAAAATATTCTCGGTCGACAGGGTCTACTTTACCAGCCATTTTTAACTGCCAACCAGTACGCCGAGCGATTTCAATTGCTAGATGGGGACCTTTTTCTGGAGCAATACGACCTAAAAAAGCCAGATAGGGAGGATTAGCTGGCTGAGGATAAAAAGGAAAGATATTAATATCGATGCCGTTGTAAATTGTAGCGACGTAGTTTAATCCCAGATCTTTGCGTCTTTGAGCATCAGAGATGCTGATAAAATTTTGCTCCCGTGCATCCCGCCATAGTGGTTCGGCATGAGGCAGAATAATACCGTGAATCGTGTGTAGAGTTGGGATATTAACCAAATTTACATAGGGAAATGCCGCATAATCTACATGAGAGTGAATTAGATCGAACTCCGAAGCTCTTTCAAAAACTTTGTTGAGTTGCAGTGTATGGTAAACTTCAGATTCTTGGTGACTTATTCCCAGCGAGCGCAAGGGTCGAGCAGAGCAGGATTTTAATTTCGCTAGAGTTTGAGAATCTCCCGTAGCAAACAAAGTTACTTCATGACCTCGGCGTACCAATTCATCGCTAAGCAAACTAACAATTAATTCCGTGCCACCATAGGCTGGTGGAGGTACTCTTTCCCATAAAGGTGCAATTTGAGCAATTCGCATCTTCAAACCTCCTAAAAAAATCTGTAACGTAAATTAGAAGTGCCTGTAATACTGTTAGTCGACCGTAAAAAGTTAACGAAATTTTATTTAGTTAATAGTTATTTATAGATTAACTAATAATTATTAAAAATAGCAATCTAGTTTAAGGTAGATATCTCCCTACCCGCAGAAAAGCAAGGTTACGGTTAATACTAATTGCAAGGTTTGAAAGTAATGCTCGAATCTGAAACGCGAGCACCTCGTTTGACTATATTTCTTTCTGTCTTTCTAGGTTCATTTCCATTTGCTGTAAGGTCAATACTTCTTTAGCCTGTTGGGCTGAATGATGTCAATAATCCAGACACATACTCCCACGGCAGCCATCAAAGGCAGAATGATTGAGTAGTTTTGAGTTAGCTCGAATAGGAAGGCGATCGCCGTTAAAGGAGCTTTAACGCTACCGGGTGCAACCGCTGTCATACCGACAATGGCATAGGCAAGAGGGGAAGCTATTGCTCAAAAATTAATCCTAGTAGTCGTTCGAAACTCAAGCTTCGGTAAAGGTCAATAAAAAATCAGAGTAGTTTTTACGGATGCAAGCTTAAACTTGGGTAGTAAAAGCATTGGAAATTGGCTATTAATCTCGAACGTAAAAAATTAGCTCCGTATTTGAAATTAAAATTCTTTTTTTCTGACAACAGGATTTTTCTGAGTTTACTTGGCGACGCTTTTTCTCGTCTAATTAATTTTGCTAGAGCGATCGCCAGTAGTAACAAGATTACATATTGCAAAGTTTTGTTCTTGAGGAGTAGGATTGATTGTCTATATAGTCCATTTTCTTAGAGAACTGATATTATATCATTAAGTGTTCCAATAAAATTTTGGCGCCAATCAGGATTAAGAGCGAACCACCGCAAATTTCAATTTTATCATTTAATCTATTGCCAATATTATGACCGATAAAAACTCCCGCAAAAGACAAACAAAAAGTAACAATTCCAATTAAAGTAGCGGCTAAAATAATCGAACTTTTCAGTACAGATAATCCCAAACCAGCAGCTAAGGCATCGATACTAGTGGCGATCGCTAGTACCAAGAGAGTATAGGAATCTAAAGGATTAAATTTTTTTTGTTCGGTTTCTGTTTGCAGTGACTCATGAATCATCTTTCCTCCAATAAAACTCAATAAGCCAAAGGCAATCCAGCGCTCGACTCCAGAAATAAGATCGTTAAAATTTATCCCTACTCCCCAACCAATTAAAGACATTAAACATTGAAAACCACCAAAAAATAAAGCAATTTTTAATGCCTTGTTAATTTTAATCCTCTGAATTAGCATGCCACTGCTGAGAGAAACAGCAAAAGCATCCCCAGATAATCCCAAGGCTAAAAAAGTTGTCGATAAAGAATCCATTGTTTATTTTTAACCGAACTTAAATTATTAGTTATTTTAATTGTTTTTAGCGATATTTTTATGTCATATTCAGTTCATTTTCTAATCATTTTCTTTTAATATTTACAATATTTTGCTTCTGTGTCGAGCGGAGTTTTTAATTTCGAGCGTAATTTGCAGTTAGTGTTATTGGTTCGGATAACCCTACTTTTACTGGAGTTGTCATTCTAAAATAAGTTTTGCTAAATTAGCGTTCAGAAGTAAGGTCTGCTAAACTACCCCTCAATAGGGAATTAAGCGCTGCTTCTAAGTTTATTTTTATAAATTTTTATTTGTTTAATTGTTTGTTGAGTTGCATTAATGACGGAGGAAATTTCGTTATGGACATAGTGCGCTTTTCACCTTTTGGACGAATGGAATTATTACGCAAACAAATCGACCGAGTTTTTGCAGACATTGAAAATACTGCCCAAGATAATTACTCAACTTGGACACCTGCAATCGAACTACTAGATGATTCGGATAATTTGATTTTACGAATGCAGCTTGCTGGTGTAGAAGACAAGGATCTCGATATCCAAGTTACCAGAGAATCTGTAGCTATTTCTGGAAAACGTAACCATCTTCAAGGCAAATCTACTCGTTATCTGCATTCAGAATTTAACTATGGCAGCGACACATATCTTTACCCGTACCCGTAATCAATAGCCAAGCTACTGCTAAGTACGAAGCTGGTATGCTAACGCTGCTACTACCTAAAGCCGAAGAAGCCAGACAGCGAACGGTGAAAATTAGTTTGGGAGATACAAATTCAGCATCGTCTCTACCAGAAACAGAATCTGTAGAAGCAGAAGCCGCAGTAGCCAATGCTTAAAATCGAAAGAGAAAGTAAATCATTACCAATCTTCTAGATTAACAATTAATTGGCATGCCACAACCAGATTTTGGTTGTGGTTTTTTATGCGAATGCACAATGATTTTAACAGTTTATTCTTCGATTGTTCTTTCAATCCAAGTAGAGATCGCTTTATAGAAGTAGGGTGATCTCTTCAGAAAAAGTCTTGAAAGCCGAACCTAATTTTAGTTTTACTTATTTTATTCTTGAGGTAGAAAAAATCAGCTAGTTATTTCGAACTGAAGATAAAGATCGAATGATCGAATGCGGTAGTCATGTATTTATTGCTGTTGTTAATAAGTTGGTGGATTATCAATATTGGCTGTAAAACTAGGGAATAAATCGGACGTATTATTTCTTTCTTTATTGGTGGAGTTAGTTTCATTTGGTGTTTAGTTAACCGTTCCTGGCAGATTCAGCTATTTATCTTGTTGCTGATTTTTCAAACTAGTAATTACAATAATTCTTCAACTTCAATTAGGCGACCATTACAGTAATTTTTATCTCCATATTCGAGCTTAAAACTCACATTAAAACTCGATCCACCATACCGCAGATCGGTATTGTAGTGAAAATAAAAAGCGTTGGTACTCTTTGCTGCCGTGTTGCTAACTAGCATGATTTAGTAAAAGTCTCAATTTCCCAATCTTAATTTACTCAGGAGGCACAAGATGATGAATGTAATTCGTCGTAGCCAAATCGTTGGTTTGATGACTATGGACGGTTCCACCGCTACCAAATACGACCGTGTTGAAGAGGTCTGGTTAGATGAAAACGGGCGAGTCGTTTATTTGGCAGGTCAAGAAAGTTATACTCCTTTAGAACAAGTATCGGTAATCGGTCCAGATGCAGTGTTAACCTACAGCAGTAATGTTTTTGAACCTTCTAGCAATTTGCGTCGCCTCAACCGTATGCAAGTAAGTTTTCCCATATCAGATCCCCTCGGTTGGGTAGAAGATTTTCTCTTCGATTGGGAAACAGGAGATATTGCTGCTTATGTTTTAGGTGGAGATGTTGCCGAACCTTTTGGCGGAAGGGCAGTCTTATTTTCCGAAGATGTCGAAGCGATCGACGCAGAAGTAGTGGTAATTAAAGATAAAGCTCGAGATCGTCTTCAAAGCGAATCAGAAGGACTCAAAGGCTTTATTAGCGAGAAATCCCGGCAGGTCAAACATTTAGTCAAAAAAATGAGTAGTCGCCTTAGTTCTTTGATTTCTCCTGAAGATGAACCAGAACTAGTGCGGGTCAAAATTAAAGATTTGAGTAACGAACTAGCAACTTCTGGCAAACACGATCGCCACACCTTGGCTGAAGCAACTGAGTTTCTACAAGATAAGTGGCAAGATCTAAAGCAAAGTATTAGTCGCGCAGGTAAACGAATGCGATCGGCTTTAGACTCTGCCTGGAAAAAATCAACTCATCAATAACTGTTTTCTATCATTTTTCGCTCTCGGAGGATAAAATATCGTGACCGTTCAACCTACTTCTAAACCCCTACGACAAGCTGGTATCTATGCGATCGTCGTGGCTGCAAGTGTCGCTTTAACTCTGGGATCGCTGCGGGTATTTCCTCAATTACTGCCCCCGGCCTCAGTAGCCGAGAATTCAACAGCAATAGAAGCCTTTCCTTCTCAAGCGCCGCCTTTATCCGATCGACCTCGCAATTTTGTTGCTGCTGCTGTCGAGCTGGTTGGAGACGCAGTAGTGCGAATCGATACCGAACGTACCATTGCTACAAATCTTCAGAATCCATTTTTCGAGGATCCTTTCTTCCGCGATTTTTTTGGTAGAGATGTTTTTCCTCAACTGCCCAAAGAGTATCGTCAGCAAGGTCAGGGGTCTGGTTTTATTATTGACAGCAAAGGAATTATTCTGACCAACGCTCACGTAGTTAGTGGTGCGGATAAAGTAACCGTCAAGCTGCGAGACGGACGTAGTTTTCAAGGGGAAGTACAGGGAGTCGATGAACCTTCCGACTTGGCAGTAGTCAAAATTTCAGGAGACAATTTACCCGTTGCACCCTTGGGAAACTCTAGTCAGGTACGGGTAGGAGACTGGGCGATCGCGGTAGGTAATCCTTTAGGACTCGATAATACGGTTACCTTGGGAATTATTAGCACTCTCGACCGTTCCAGCGCCCAAGTTGGTATTCCCGATATGCGTCTCGATTTTATGCAGACCGATACTGCAATCAATCCTGGTAATTCGGGTGGTCCTTTATTGAACGATCACGGCGAAGTAATTGGCATTAATACTGCTATTCGTGCCGGTGCAGAAGGGATTGGCTTTGCTATTCCTATAGATAAAGCTAAAGCAATTAAAGATCCCCTGGCTTGTGGTGAAACGATTCCCCATCCCTACATTGGCATTCAGATGTTGACTTTGACTCCCGAAGTCGCCGAACAATTTAATGACGATCCTAATTCTCTGATGGTCGTTCCAAAAATCAGGGGCGTATTAGTAGTAAGGGTAGTCCCAGATAGTCCCGCAGCACGAGGAGGTTTGCGTCGCGGTGATATAATTACCTCCGTTGCAGGAACTGAGATTGAAACTGCCGAACAACTACAGAAAGCAGTCGAACAAAGTCAAATTGGCAAGCCTTTGAGTATTTCCGTGCGACGGGGAGAACAAACTCAACAACTATCTGTACGTCCTCAAGAGTTACAAGAAGCTGCTAAATAAGATTTGAGATCGTAAATAAAAACCCAACAACTTCAACTGTTAGTTGGGTTTTTTTCTAACCTCAATCCAACCTGCTGGCATATTCGGATGAATTTATTGGGTAAGTCGAATTAATTTAAGCCCCTAACCCCTAAATTTGGGAGAAAAAGATTTTTCACTTTAAGGTTTTGATAAGCGATCGCTACTATGAGAGTGTCTGCCACAACCAACGAATTACTAACACCGTCAGCGCCGCAAATCCCAAAATGATAATTACCAGCAGCAAAACTAGACCAATTAAAAACAGGCGATCGCTCTGACGATTATCTTGGGTATAGTGTAAATGTTTCTCTAACAAAGCCATATTTCTGGCATTAGCTTTCCAACCAACATCGAAAATATCCCCGATGACTGGCAGGGTACCTAAGATGGAATCAAAGATAATATTTCCTACCATCTGCCAAATAACCCGACGAGGTATTCCCATTCGTGCTGCTTCGACGATGATATAACCACCCAAGGCACCAGTTACGGTATCCCCACCTCCGGGAAGTAAACCTATCAGCGGATCTAGCCCGATACGGTAGCCAATTCCCGGTATAGCGATCGCATTATCGAGCAGGTGAGCAATCCGACGGAGACGGGCGATCTTAGTAGAATGAGGTCGAAGGGGTGGCATAAAATTCTCAAGCTCTAAGTTTAGAGATTAAAAACAATAACATTTTTGATTTTTCGATCTAGTGTTAAGCGATCGCTTTAAGCGATCGCTGCAAAAAGTCTCGAGAAATTTGCTGGTAAATTTGCTCATGTTTTACAGGAGATTAATTTGGGTAACGTGAGCGTCCAACGAATTTTGATTCCTTATGTCTGAAAGAAACAATTTGTTTCCTAAGAGTTCGATAAAAACAGAAATTATTAGTCTCTTAAGAAATAATGTAGGTTTCAACTTATCAAAGAATAGGGCTTTGCGCATCTGTCGAACTTATGTTCTAATGCAATTTAGCGATTGAGACAATAGTCCAAATCATTTAACTCAGAAGTCATAGTTTGGGCAAACCAACTCTGAATTAATTGAGCGTTCTTTTCGACTCCCATAAATTGATTAATTATTCTGCGCCATTCTGGATCGTCGTCTGGTAGGATCAGCCCGTAGAAATTGCAGGTGAGAGGATTGTGTGGAGAAAAAGTATAGCGTTCTGAAGGTATCTTTTGCCGTACTACTTCTGCTAAAGTTAAAAGACTATCGTGAGCAAAAGTATCGATGCGACCTTCCATCACTGCCTTTACAGCATCTTCTTGTCCGGTCACTCCTTCAAAAAGAACGATATTAGCTTGAGGATATTTATCACCAACGAAAGCTTCGGCAGTAGAATTTTTCAGAACCCCCACTCGTACATCTGCTAGAAAACGATTGGGATTGACTGCTTGATGAGAATTACTCTGAGTGAGAAAACGAGTTCCCGTTGCCATAAAGGGATTGGAGAAAGCAATACCATCAACGTTTTGCCTAACAGTATTAGGACCGCATTCTAAATGAACCACATTGTCTCGCACTAGAGAAAAACGACTTTGCGATGTTGAAGGCAATTCTACCAGTTCTAGTTCTACGTCCTCGAATTCTAGCTTTGCGGTTAAATAATCTCGTAAAGCGATCGCTAAATCCCCACAGTAACCAGACCATTCATCGTTTTGGTTGATATAGCCCACAGGGGCAACGTCGCGGCGCATTGCTACTTGTAATACCCCGGTGCGTTTAATCTCCTCGACAATAGTGCGATCGCGAAGCTGAGAGACTGATTCTACAGCAGCAGGAACGATCGGAATTGGAGGTTTTTTACCATAGGCTTTTTTTAAATCTTGAGGAGAAAGAGCGCCAATAAAATCTAATTGCATGGGCTTATTCATACTCATAGTACGAGCCGCCGCCGCGCTGAGGTAAGGTAAATACTCACTGCGATTGGCTTGCGTGCGCTGGAGCGCACCGACATCGCTTTGCAATGGCGAATCGGCATAGCCGATTGCCGGAGGCTTATCGCGCAAATAAGTATTAAAAAATGCCACATTGAGAGTTTTAAAGTATTTGCGACCCCATTTTTGATGTTCGCCACGCAAAACTTGAGGAATAGATTCTGCTCCTGCTGCATTGGGTTCGCTGGTAGTAAAATGGGTTCCCGGACTAAATAAAGCTAAAACTAAATAAAGCTAAATATTTTCGTTTGGACTGCAGCCAAACAAAGGGATGAATTTGTTCGGTAATAACTGGCGCGACTACATCTCGACTGCCTGCGGTTATCATTAAAGGAATAGTAATTTTACTCATGCCTTCTGGTCCGAATAGTCCGCTACTGAGAGGATGAGAGGCAATAGCAGCTTTGATGCGCGGCTCGTAAAGATCGAAGTTTTGCGGCGGCAGAAATTGTCCCCGACACTGAAGATACAAAGAGAAATTTAAAATGAGGTTGTCGCGATCGCAAGTCTCTACTAGTCTGGCATAGTTAATTTCAGCTCCTGCTAGGAATAGAGCCGTACTTCCTCCCAAAGAATTGCCCATAACGCCAATTTGCGATAAATTAAGCAACTTCGCCCAACGAGGAGTGGCGGTTAGTCGTTCTAACTCATTGATTAAGAAGGAAATTTCTTGTGGTCGATTGATAAATTCGATAGGACTGAGTAGGGTATTGAGCTGACCTTGTAAATAGGTTTGACGATAGGATAAGTTACTGCCTACATGATCGGGAACTAAAACTACAAAACCGTGGGATGCTAGGTGTTCGGCAAGAAAGGCAAAATTTTCTTTAACTGCTCCAAATCCATGAGAGATAATTATAATGGGTGCGGGTTGTTCTAAACCTTGAGGAAGGTAAATATCCACTGGAAAATCGTAGTTGATCGATAGACCTCTGTCAGTTTGTCTGAGGGTGGGATTAACAATAGTTATGGTCTGTCGCTCGAAACTGTAGGCTCCCGGTTGGCTCAAGCTTGAAAGCTCTTCTAAAGAAGGGGAGACTTGCGTTGCTATTTCTGCCTTTGCCCGTTCGCTTATTGCTTTAACTGCAGCATCACTATAGTTAAAATATAAAGTTAATTCTCGACGTAATTTAAGCAGATCTTCAGCATTAACTTCTAGAGATTCTGTAGGAAATTCTCTCATGGCATCGAGAAGCGTCCAGCCTTCAGGTGAAGAATTAGCAATAGCGGCGATCGCGGCGGCTCTCAAGCCATAAAAACCATTAGTTTCTGGAGAAAATCTCAGTACTTTACCCACTTGCTCCAGTACTTTTCTACCTAAAGGAGAATAAGAGAAATGATGGGTTTGCTCGACATTGAGGGGAAAAGGTCGCTGGAGTTGTTGGCGCAGAGTATTGAGGGTAGGCTCATCGAAAGAACTAGTTAGTAACTTTAAATCTCCCTCAGCTACCCCGGTACTCACAAATTTTTCCAAAGTATCGAGGGAAAAAGAAATCGCTACGGGAGCATCGGTATAAAAGCGAATTTCTTCGGCACTCTGGCTGGGTTTAGCAGTTAGAGTATCTATGAGAACTATTGCGGCGATCGCGCCAAGTGAAAAACTGCTGGAAATGATTTTAGGCAAGCCGTACATTAAAGAAATTAATCTCACCAAGGAAATAGCTTCAACTGCTAGTCAAATAAAGCTTATGGCATTGTCGACTCAATATAGAAGTGTTAATATGACGCTTCTGTACTTTTGCACCGATATTGTAGTTATTTACAAGAGTTCGATCTTACTAACAACCCATAGCAAAAGTATAAAATTCCAGCTTCTCAGCCATTGAGACTAAGTTTGAAGTCAAACTACAGCTTTTTGCTCAAATCAAATTCTTCAAGATAATAAGACTCATCCACTTCTACCAACCGCTTCTTACCTCTTTGTCCATCCAAGGTTTTTCCTGGTTCTGGCGGAATAGGAGTATCGGGATCGTCACCACGGAAGTCATCACCACCGTTACTATCATCGAACCACGAGAACAACCAAGCCACTAGTAGACCGAATAAATAGGCAGATGCTAGAAGGATAATCAGTCTAAATGCAATTAAAAACATAGTTTTTCTCTAGTATTCCGACGAAGTCGAGCGCCACTTTATCCTACAGTAAGGTATTAAGTCTATCTAAATTATACGTTAATTTTGATTATCTCAGTCAGCTCTGCTTTCCTGTTCGACAAGATCGATCGCGCGTCTTGAAGACAAGAACCACAGAGATAATTAATCATCGAGATTTGAGAGATATGATAAGAAATTAGTAATGAATGTCTGAGTTGCGAATGAAATATGAGTTCTTGGCGCGATCGCTTCAATCAATTTAGTGGCAAAACCCGTTTTGTAGTATCTCGTCTATTCATACATTTTGCTGGAAGAGAAATTGCGCCTCTTTTGGGCGTTCTCAATCGAGTCGTCAGAGAGGTAGTAGATGCCGATGGAGAGCTCGAAGTTTTAGGAGAAGGATTGGTAACGGTCTGTCAAAATTTGTTGCAAATGAATGCCTACTGGCAATCTACTGGCAATGAAGGAGATGTTTTCTGGGATGAAGGTGAAGCAGGAAGCTATGTCAACGAACTTTTTACCGACTCTGGACAAAGATATCTCAGCGAATTCGATTTTACCCAACCCACCACAGATAAAACTCTATCTTTACCAATAACGAACAATTTAGTAGTAATCTTGGTAGTGGCATTTGAAGGAGAAGCAACCGACCTCGAAACTAATCTCGCCGATGTAAAGGCTTTAGAAGAAGGTCTTAAAGCTTTAATCGAACTTCATTATCAGGGAAGATTGAGAGCGATTCAAATTCATTTTTCTCCTGCCAAGTTAGGAGATGAACTTAATGACGAACAGCTAATAATTAACTTTCCCGAACTCGTACCGCTTTAGGCGTGTTTGAGTTAGAGAATGCTGCGAAGCTATCTGAGGCAGTATTCTTCGTACCCTAGCCAATAAGTTTAAATAAAATTGCAATCTCTCAACAAGTTTAGTGAAATAATGTTTAGTGAAATAATGAACAACATACTGAATAATTTCGTCAAAAATACCTAGATAGAAATTTAATACAAAATTTAATACAAAACGATTCGGTCACGCTGTGATGAATAACAAAGCTTTTTATGTGGCGATCGCTACCAGTGCAATTGCTATCACTACAACTTCCATTCAGGCACAAGAAAAACCCAGTCCCAATGCCGATAAAATTTTTGTGTGTGCGACTGATATAGAAACGCCTACTATGTTCGCTTTTACTCCTGGAAATGTCAAACTTACTCCGATAGTTAGTTGGCATTCAGAATATTTACTATCAGAACAATCGGCAACTGAGGTCTGTCAACAAACAGCAACCAAACTACAAGAAATAGATCGACGACAAGAGCACTATCTTAGAACACAGTCCAAAGTACACCGTACCGTAGTATGTATAGTATCTGAAAAAGACGCAACTTGTTCCTCTAATAATAGCGAAGAACTATTTAGCATCAATCCTAACTACGATGCCCACTGTATTCTCGATAATCGCGAACCATTAGAATGCGTTGCCCTCGGCAGAGTTAGAGGCGTTTATAGCAGTATCGATAGTCCCTATCAGCCAACATGGTGGCCTTGGTAATTGGTTGGCATGTTTATAGCGCGGACAAATTTTTTATCGAGCGGCTAAATACCTCGATCGCTCTATCATCGCTGATAAATAAAATTTGATACTACATATCCTTGATTGAAAAATTTAAAAAGATAAGTCATTTCAAAACTCAAATGAATGTCATACAAAAAATATAAAAAGTTATTTTTGGGAGGAATTAATACACTAACCGCTAGCGTTGGATTTATTCTGACCTCAAATCAGTTAGTCCAAGCTCACCAGGTAAAAATCGCTCTTCAAAAATCAAAATTAGATAATGTCAATGTGGGCGATCGCGATATTTGGCGACTAACAGATTTCGATTCTACTTCTAGTGACATAGAAACTATGGCTATTGAACCTCAAGAAACCAAATCTAGCGATGAGGGAATTCCTGCTCTACGTCGTGAACCACTAGAAGGAGAAGAAGAGTTTGAGCCACAAAGAATACCTTTGCGCGTTCCTTCTTTTCCAAGAAGAAATTATCGAGCATCTCCTAGCGTTACCATCATTAATCCCTCCGGATACGGTGCGTCGTGGAGAAGCGTTGGTATTGGTGTAGGTTTTCAAGAAAGAGCGCGTTTTATTAATGAATCTGACGGTGTAATTGGGTTGGGGTTTGGTTTGGGAAATCCCCGCCAAAACATCGGTCTGCAAATTGGAGTTAGTTTGGTCGATGTCAGTTCCCCTTGGCGGGATGGAGCAATTAATCTTAAGTTACATCGCCGCTTACCGCAAAATTTTAGTGTGGCAGCAGGCGTACAGGGGGCAACAACTTGGGGAGATACAGATGGTGGTTCTTCCGTTTATGGAGTAGTTACTAAAAGATTCATACTTCGTCAGAACATAACTAAACCATTTAGCGAAATTTATACTTCGGTTGGAGTTGGTGGCGGGCAATTTCGTTCGGAATCTGATATTGATAACGGTGTAGAATCTGTAGGTGTATTTAGCAGCTTGGCTATTCGGGCAATAGAGCCAATCAGTATTATAACTGAGTGGACTGGTCAAGATTTAACTATTGGAACTTCTATAATTCCATTTCGTAATTTACCAATAGTAGTAGTACCTGCTGTTACAGACATTACTGGAACGGCAGGCGACGGAGCGAGATTTGTAGTCGGCGTAGGCTATTCTTTTTCTCTTTAAAGTAATTTTATTTCTAATAGAGTAAGAGTAAAAAATATGAAATTTTTTCAGCTACTTATTAATATCAGTCTATTTTTTAGTTGGTCTTTAGTTACTATTAATCCCGTTCGCTCCCAGTCGGGGAACATGTCTGACGTTACACTACCCAATTCAGGGGAAATGATCTCCGACGACAATAATACTAATAACGATACCGAGACCGCAGATACGGCTGACACATCTGATACGACAGATACTGCCGACACCGAGACCGCAGATACGGCTGACACATTTGATACGACAGATACTACCGACACCGAGACCTCAGATACGACAGATACTGCCGACACCGAGACCGCAGATACGACAGATACTGCCGACACCGAGACCGCAGATACGGCTGACACATCTGATACGGCAGATACTACCGACACCGAGACCGCAGATACGGCTGACACATCTGATACGGCAGATACTACCGACACCGAGACTGCAGATATGACAGATACTGCCGACACCGAGACCGCAGATACGGCTGACACATCTGATACGGCAGATACTGCCGACACCGAGACCGCAGATACGGCTGACACCACGGATATGACCAATACAGAAGCTCAAGAATCTATCGAGCCAGAAACAACGGTAGAAGCGAGCTTTGAAAATTTAGGTAGCCAATCTAATACTGATATTGAAACTTCTCCCGCCATTATTAATGAAACAGTGTTAAAGGCTCTTTCTGAAGGAGGTAATGAATCTATAGCTGTAGAATCTACTGCTACTACAGAAGCTACCGATACCAATACCACCGAGGCTAATACGGCTATTGAGACAACTGATACCGGCACTTCCAATATAGGAGATACGACTGACACCGATACAGTTGTCGATACTGTCAATACAGATAACACAGATATGAATGAGGAATCTGTATTTGTAGAATCTGCTGCCGACATCAATGAAGCTAATACTCAAGAATCCCTAGATGTAACAGAAACAGAGACTGAAATAGAGTCAGAAACGGTCAATCCCCCAGAAACTGATGTCGAAACCGATCCGTCAACCGTAGAAGCTGAATCCAATGGAGAATCTGCAACGGATACACAAAACAGGATAGAAACAGAAACAGAAACGAGCGATCGCCCAGAAACTAACTTGGAAAGTAGCGATCGCGCAGAATCAACAGAAACAGAGGTTGAAGCGCAAGAAGAACCAGTCACTGAAGAATCGACAGAAGCGGAAACAGAAACTCAGGAAGAAAGTAGTGAAGAAACTACAGAAGAAGCGCGAGAAGAAAATCAGCAGTCGGATTTTGAATCAGAAGTAGACCGCTTGGCTTATGAAGTTCAGGTACAGCAGTCAGATATCGATGTAGCAATCCAACTGCAAGAAGAATTTCAAGTTACTCAATTAATTGATTCATCGGGATTACAAATTTATGGCAAACCTCCATCTACTACCGAAATTTCCCAAAGATTGGGGCAACTTTGGCTGCAAACTGGTAACAAGCCAGCGTTTATTAATATTTCTCTTCAGTCGAATCAATTAGAGTCTTTCGTAGTTTTACCTACTGTAGAAGAATCTGCTTTAGAAAATAGTTCGGCGATTGCTTCAACTAAAATTAGTGCTGTGACGCCAAATAATACTCAAGCGGCAACTATCAGAAAAACCCTGAAAAATACCTCGAGGAGCAGCTTGTTGGCTACAGCCGAGCAGTTTCGTCAAGAAGTAAGTAACATTGAAAATCTCCGACAAACAACTTACATTGAATCTGCCAAAGAGCTATACCAGCAACTAATCGAACCGATAGAAGGTGAATTAAAAGCAAATGAGATCGATGTTTTAGTTTTTTCTATGGACTCTGGACTGCGTCTACTACCAATCGCCGCTCTTCACGATGGTCAACAATTTTTAATCGAAAAATATGCCGTAGCATTAGTTCCTAGTTTTGGTCTGACCGATACTCGTTATGTCAATCTCAATAGAAGTTCTATTTTGGCAATGGGAGCTTCCGAATTTACCGAACAAGCTGCTTTACCCACCATACCTGTAGAGTTAGCAACTATTGTTAGCGATCCCCGTCAAGGAGAAATATTTCTAAATGAAGAATTTACAATTGCCAATTTCAAAGCCCAAAATGTCGGTCAGCAACCATTCCCAATTATTCACCTCGGCACTCACGCTGAATTTCAAGCAGGTAGTTTAGAAAATTCTTATATTCAGTTTTATGATGATAAGCTCAATTTATCTGAGTTGAGAACTATTTCCGACGAACTGGGATGGAATAGTAGCAACACTACTCCCGTAGAATTGTTAGTGCTTAGTGCTTGTCAAACCGCTCTGGGAGATGAAGAAGCGGAATTAGGATTTGCTGGTTTAGCCGTACAGGCAGGAGTTAAATCTGCTTTAGCTAGTCTATGGTACATTAGCGATTTGGGTACTTTAGCTTTAATGAGCGAATTTTACGATCGCTTAGGAAATACCCTGACTAAAGCCGAAGCTTTAAGACAAACTCAATTAGCGATGTTAGAGGGCAAAGTGTTGGTAGATAATGGGCAGATCGAGCTAACAAATGGTGATTCTGTAGCTTTGCCTCCAGAATTTCCTCGAGGCTCTCTAGAACTTTCTCATCCTTATTTTTGGTCTGCCTTTACCTTAATTGGTAACTGGAACTAATGTAAAACCCCTGACATCGCTAGCAAATAACGATTGTCAGGGGTAAAACTGCTTCCTCTAGAGAAGGCAGTTAGGAAATTTTTCAGTTACATCAAGCCTAACTGGCTTAAGATACCTTGTCCTGTTGCGAATTCTACTGCTACGGCGATGACGAAACCTAACATAGCCAAACGACCATTCCAGATTTCAGCAAAGCGAGTAAAACCAAATTTGTTTTCTTGTGTTTCCATAATGATTAGCCCTCTATGATTCCGTTACTAGATTGATGTCAACTATCTGTAAACAAGTTTAACAATTTGCAACACATATCGCAATATATCTTAAGATTTAGTTGAAAATACGATCGCATTACGAAAATAAATAAATTAGAGTAAGAAGCAAATAATTCGATCGATTTCCCAGTTTTGACCTTTCAATTTTTGAAAATAGCTAAATAATAGAAATAGATATTAACCACAAGACCGACTCGACTTTGATTACTACAGAAACTCTAGACCTACTAGAATGGCGACGTTTGTGTCAGCATTTAGCTACTTTTGCCGCCACAAAACTCGGTGCAGTCGCAGCCAGACAGTTAAGATTTCCAGCTACTAAAGCAGAAAGTCAACAGCTATTAGCACAAACTACAGAAATATATTACCTAGAGCAGGAAATAGACTCTGGATGGACTTTCAAAGGCATAGAAGATATCGGGGATTCTCTAGAAAGAGCCAAGATTGGCGGTATCTTAGCCCCTAAAGAATTACTAGATTTGGCAACTACTCTAGCTGGAGTAAGGCGTTTGCGGCGAGTAATCGATGCTCAAGCTGAAGAGTTACCGACTCTAGCAGAATTAATTGTTGACTTGCGAACCTATCCTGAAATCGAGCAAGAGATCCATCACTGCATCGACGATCGCGGCGAGATTAGCGATCGCGCCAATCCTAAACTAGCCGAGATTCGCAGTGAAATCAAACAACTGCGGCAGAGAATCTATAAAACTTTGCAGGGCATCATGCAGCGCAACAGCACTGCCATTCAAGAAGCTGTAATTACCCAAAGAGGCGATCGCTTCGTACTATCAGTAAAAGCCACTCAAAAGGAAGCTATTAAGGGGATCGTTCACGATGTTTCCAGTACGGGTTCGACTTTTTATATCGAGCCTGGGGCAGTTGTGGAATTGGGCAATCAATTGCGCCAAAAAGAGCGTCAGGAAAAACGAGAAGAAGAAGCGGTTTTACAAGGATTAACTGAGAAAGTAGCGGCGGTTATTGAAGATTTAGAGACGGTTTTGGCAGTAGCGACTATTTTAGATTTAGCCACCGCTAGAGCGAGATACAGTCTGTGGTTGGAAGCTAATCCCCCCAGATTTATCGATTTTGAGGGAAAAGAAACGATTACCCTGCGTCGTCTGTGCCATCCCCTCTTAGTTTGGCAACATCGTCATGAAGAAGGAGCAGAAGTAGTACCTATTGACGTATTGGTTCGACCTCAAACTCGAGTAGTGGCGATTACCGGACCCAATACTGGCGGTAAAACTGTTACCCTCAAAACAATAGGTTTAGCCGCACTAATGGCAAAAGCGGGAATTTTCGTACCAGCTAAAGAACCAGTAGAATTACCTTGGTTTGAGTCGGTATTGGCAGATATTGGCGACGAGCAATCTTTACAGCAGAGTTTATCGACTTTTTCTGGTCATATCCGCCGTATCAGCCGCATCATCGAAACTTTAAGTCCTGAAAGTGAAACGACGACTCTACCCGATTCTCTCGTCTTACTCGATGAAATTGGCGCGGGAACCGATCCTGCCGAAGGGAGTGCGCTGGCGATCGCCCTACTCAAGTATCTAGCCGAACATAGTTTGCTGACGGTGGCTACCACCCATTACGGCGAACTAAAGGCTTTAAAATATCAAGACGAACGGTTTGAAAATGCTTCGGTAGAATTTGACGATCGCACTTTACAGCCTACTTATCGCCTTTTGTGGGGAATTCCAGGACGTTCTAATGCTCTAACTATCGCCAAACGTCTGGGGTTAAAATCGGAAATTATCGACGAAGCTCGCAATCAAGCGGGAATAGATACAACCGAAGATGTCAACCAAGTAATTGCTGCCTTAGAAGCACAGCGGCGGGAACAAGAAGCTAAAGCCCAAGAAGCGGGTAAATTGTTAGAACAAACCGAACGCTTTTATTCAGAAGTCTCGACCAAAGCTACCGAATTACAGGAAAGAGAACGAAAGTTAAAAATTTCTCAAGAACGGGCAGTCCAACAGGCGATCGCCGAAGCTAAAGCCGAAATCGCCAAAGTCATACATCGTCTGCAGCAGGGCGAATCAACTGCCCAAGAAGCCCAACAAGCTAGTGAAGAACTAAATCAAATTAGTCAGCGAGAACTAGCTAAAACTCAACAGCCCAAACCAAACAAACCAGCTTACAAACCCCAGGTAGGAGAAAAAATTAAAATATCCAGTCTCGGACAAACTGGAGAAGTCTTGAGTATCGATGAGGCAGAATCAGAGGTAACGGTTCGCTTTGGCATTATGAAGATGACTGTATCTTTAGGAGAGATTGAATCTTTAGACGGACAAAAAGTTGAAGTTCCCGCCAAGGCTAAATCGCCCAAAGCTACTAGTACCAAACCAACAACACCTTCTCCAGTAACGGTTCGCACCTCGAAAAACACTATAGATATTCGTGGCAGTCGGGTAGCCAATGCCGAAGTAGATTTAGAAAATGCGATCGCTTCGGCAACTGAGTCGGGAGTATTGTGGATAATACACGGCAAAGGAACGGGACGTTTACGTCAGGGAGTCCATGAATTTTTACAACGCCATCCCCAAGTAGATCGCTTCGAACTCGCACCTCAAAACGAAGGGGGTTCGGGAGTCACTATTGCCTATTTGAAATAAATCTACCGCACTTCTCTGTCATATAAAATACACTTCGGAATGGAGATTTTAAATGCAACGTATATTGATGAGAAGCCCAGTAGCAGTAGCAACCTTTTGGATTGGGATCTATTTGGTCGTGACTCTTTTACCGCTGCTCGTTCTTTTGTTGTATCCACCACCAGCAGGAAGAGCTTTTTGGACAGAATTTTCGGTGGCTCTTGGTTTTATTGGTCTAGCTATGCTCGCCCTTCAGTTTGCCCTGACAGCAAGGTTTAATCGTATCGAAGCCTCCTACGGCATAGACATTATCCTTCAGTTTCATCGATATATTTCTATTGTTGCCTTCAGCTTTATTATTATTCATCCCTTGATTTTGTTCGCAACCGAACCTCAAACCCTGCAACTGCTAAATTTCTTAGAAGCTCCTTGGAGAGCCAGATTTGCGATCTTGGCAACTTTGGCACTGGTATTAATCGTTGTCACGTCTATCTGGCGCAAACCTCTAAAGATTCCCTATGAACCTTGGCGAACTACTCATGGTATCTTAGCCGTGTGTGCTGTTGCTTTTGGACTAGCACACGCTTTAGGAGTAGGCTACTACTTGGGATTGTTCTGGAAAAGCGTTCTCTGGAGTGCGATCGCTCTTTTTGCTTTATGGTTGCTTATTTACGTTCGCCTCATCAAGCCAGGGCTAATGATGCGAAAAACTTATTTGGTAGAGGAAGTGATTCCTCAACGAGGGAACGTCTGGACCTTAGCCCTGCGACCCCAAGGACATAAAGGGATGAAGTTTCAACCAGGTCAATTTGCCTGGATTACTATCGGTATTTCTCCTTGGCGAATGCGAGAACATCCTTTTTCTATGTCCTCTAGTGGCGAGCATCCAGAACTCTGGGAGTTTAGCATTAAAGCTCTGGGAGATTTTACCAATAAGATTAAAGATGTCAAACCAGGTACAAAAGCCTACCTCGACGGACCTTACGGCGTATTCACAATAGACCGACATTGGGATTCAGGTGGATTTGTTTTCATCGCTGGCGGGATCGGGATTACGCCGATGATGAGTATGCTGGTAACCGCTGCCGAACGCAATGACGATCGCCCTTTTTTATTAATTTACGCCAATAAAACTTGGGAAGATATCACTTTTCGGGAGGAACTGAATGCACTTAAGGAAAAACTAGACCTTACTGTGATTCACGTTCTTAGAGAACCGCCAGAAAATTGGTCGGGGGAAACAGGCTACGTAGACAAAAAATTGCTCAAACGCTATGTCCCCACTCATCCAGGGAGTCGTCAATACTTTATCTGTGCTGCTCCAGTGATGATGGAACAAGTAGAAGCGGCTTTGCACGAACTTAACGTACCTTTCGCCCACGTCCACATGGAATACTTTAACCTGGTTTGAAGATTAGAGTTTTAGCCAATTACTTTAAATTACTCGTACTATGCGTTATAGCATTATGCTTCAAATTGTCGGTATTATTACTCTGATTCTTGTCGGTTCGGGTGCTTTATTTGCCTGGCTGCAAAGTCGTCCTACTCCAACGCCAACAGAAGGACAGGTTAACTCTCTTCTAAAATTATGAGTAATTCATATACATTACAAGTCAAAGCATATTTATTAAACTCAAACCATAGCCAATAAGAATATTTTGCAGTTGCCAATATCGACAAGAACACCCTAATGTCACGATCGAGCTTTACAATAGTCACCTAGAAAAACTGCAAGACTGGCTGGATCGAGGTAAGATCGATCTCGCTATTACTTCTTTAAAGCAGAGTGAAGATCCCAAAACTTTTCAGGAACTATTTCGGCAAAGATTGCTACTTGCCGTTCCTCTAAACCATCCTTTTACTCAGTGCAGCAGGATAAATCTAGCCGATCTCGATCACATTGTAGGACTCAAATGGCGACCTCAGCAAGAATCTAGAGTTGTCGACCGATTCTGTATATTTGCTACAAGCCATAATTGGCACGTTTAGAACCCCAGGAATATTAATTGGATTGGCAAATGATGTTAGAAACAAACTTAGTCTGGGGAATACTTTTTATAATAAACTTCTTGCCCAAATTATTAATGACTACCTTAAGAATGGGAAAAGGGTAAAGGGCAAAGGGAAGAGTATTCTCTTTTTTATTGATGCAAGAGGTCTAATCGACTGGATTTTGGTAACCTGTGGTACAAAAAAAATTTTACATCAAAACCTCTCTGGCAATTGGTTTGGGATTGCTTAGCTCGACAATGGTTTCGGGCTGTAATAATTCAGTTGCGACTAAAAATTTAGATCGCTTCAATACTAAGGTTGATAATTCTCAGCTTTTGTCTTCATTAAATACTGAATCATCCAAGCAAACTTTAGAGAATTCTCGCACCAGTTTTTTATTAGCATCTAATTTAATTGCTCAAGAGCAGGGAGAACCAGCACTAGAAGAGTTAGGGGGTTTAGAAGAAAGATATCCCCTACTAGCTCCTTACGTTTTACTCAAACAAGGGAAGGCTCATCAGTTAGCTGAAAACCATAAGCAAGCAGAAGCTAGCTGGCAACAACTGTTAGACAAATATCCAGACTCTGCCGCTGCTGCTGAGGCTTTGTATTTTCTGGGCAAGTCCAATCCTACCTATTGGCAACAGGCAATAAAACAATTTCCCGCCCATCCGCGCACCCATCAAATAGCCCGCCAATTACTGCAGCAAAATCCCGATCGACCTCAGCTGATGTTATTGTTAGCCAAATATACTCCCGATGATGAGGGAGTAGATAAAATGCGCGATCGCCTGATGAGTGAATATGCCAGTCAACTCTCTCCCCAAGATTGGCAAGCGATCGCTGATGGTTACTGGTTGAAGTGGGATTATGGTAAAGCCGGACGAGCTTATGCACAATCGCCTCCTACTGCCCGCAATCTCTATCGCGCTGCTAGAGGACATCATCTCGGTGACGATGAAACTACAGCACGACAGCTCTATCTACAACTTATTCGACAGTTTCCTAACGCCGAAGATACTGGCTTGGGTTTGCGTCGCCTAGCTTCTATTGTCGATAAACAACAGGCAATCGCTTATTTAGAAATGGCGATCGCTAATTTTCCTCAACAAGCACCTGAAGCTTTACTGGAAAAAGCCGAAATTCTCGACTCGTTAAATAGCTCGGTTTCCGCCACTCAAACTCGCGAAATTCTTTTCAGTCGATATAGCAACTCTGAAACTGCTGCAGAATATCGTTGGGAGCTTGCCAGTAAAAAAGTTGAAGCCGAAGATTTATCTGCGGCTTGGCAATGGGCACAACAGATAGCTGTTAACAATCCCGAAAGTCCCCTCGCCCCTAAAGCTACCTTTTGGATTGGTAAATGGGCGCAGCAGTTAGGAAAAACCGAAGAAGCTACTACTGCTTTTAAAGCTGTTTTAGCTAACTTTCCTCGTTCCTATTATGCCTGGAGAGCGGCTGTAGCGTTGAACTGGGATGTAGGAAATTTTACTACCGTGCGCCACAAGTTACCCGAAGTCGTTAAAAGTAGCGATCGCGCTCCCCTACCAGCAGGTTCTGAAATTGTCAGGGAACTAGATCGACTGGGATTAACATCCGAAGCCTGGGCGCAATTTCAAATCGAAATAGGGGATAGAGAAGAATTAACGATCGCTGAAGAATTTACTAGCGGTTTATTAAAACTTTCCCAAGGCAAAAACTTGCGGGGAATCAATCAAATCTGGTTTTTGGAAGAACGCGATTCACCTTTAGAAAAGCAACAGTGGCAGGCATTGCGTCAGAAACCAGAATACCGGCAGGGATTATATCCATTTCCCTTTAAAGAACCTATTGTGAGATGGTCTCAGTATCGCCAGCTCAATCCGTTGTTAGTAACCGCCTTAATTCGCCAAGAATCCCGTTTCGAACCCGAAATTCGTTCCTGGGCTGGAGCTACGGGTTTGATGCAGGTAATGCCCGCTACGGGTGAAAATGTCGCTCAAAACATCGGCTTGTCTGACTATTCTCTAACCAATCCCGAAGACAATATCAACATCGGTACTTACTATCTCGACTTCACCCATCAAAAATATCAGAATAACTCGATGCTAGCCGTCGCCAGTTATAATGCGGGACCAAACACAGTAGCTAAATGGGTATCGCGCTACGGTTTAGAGGATGCCGATAAATTTGTCGAACGCATTCCCTACCCAGAAACCAAAGGTTATGTTGAGTCCGTATTTGAAAATTATTGGAACTACTTGCTAATTTACAATCCAGAAGTAAAAGAATTATTCCAACAGCTCGGTTGATAAGCAAAATTTTAATGTCACTATATAGCACTTCATAATATCTCGCGCAGAGATGCAAAAAAGTTAAACTCGATCTAGTTTATTTTTATAGAGAATTGATATGACCAAGTTACCTAAACGCACCAATTATCAAAGGTTTGGCACAAATGCTGCCGACTTACTCAGTTCGGTTTTTACTGAATTTTGTAATGTTATTCCTGTTCCTCAAGATAGAGATCTTGGTATTGATTTTATCTGTGAGATTATGGATGGAGAACACCCAACTGGAAAGTTATTTAATATTCAATGCAAAGGCAAAGAAAAAGCAATAGTTAGAGATAATTCAATTACTGTTCCTATTGCAGTAACTACTCTTAATTATTGGTTACTCCAGCCAAATCCAACTTTCTTGATTGTTGTCGATCGCCAAAACAGTATTTTCTATTGGTCTTTCCCGCAAGATTTTCTTGGTTCGCTAAATAAAAAATGGCAAGAGCAAAAAACAGTTTCGCTTCAAGTTTATATCTAAAATTATTTTGGACGAAATATAAATACTTTGCCTGCCAAACTAGTTTCAATAGTTAACTCACAGGCTTCTGCTACTCCTAAAAATGGTAATTATCTTGAAACTTTAACGCTTTCAGGTGCTATAAACAAAGCCTATGATTCTGGACTAAATATACTGAGCGCACCTTTCCATCGTCCTTTTCAATATATTGGAATGTCTATCGCAGAAGCCGCAAAAGCAGTCGGCAAAAAACCTAATAGCGTGGGCAACATTACTATCGACTCTGAGCAATCTCACATGTTATTAGAAGCAGAAGGAAACTTTATTACCTATGTAGATATTGAATTAAATAAGACTGCACCTTGGAGTCCAAGCCGTCCATTCGATTCTGAAGCAATCTTAGGAGTGCTCAGTATTAATCCATCCGAATTAGAGCTAGCCCACAAACAAACGCACTTTCATACTTACTACGATCATAAACGAAAGTTAAAGATCGGAGTATCTTGCCAGTATGAAGGAGCACCACTATCAGTAGGATTTAGTACCAAGTACTATAAGGAGTGAAATGCACACTACGGTTAAGTTAATAGTTAAGATACTCACTAATTTAAATTTATTTGTCTTGTTTGTTCAAACTAATGCCAACTATCTCTAATTCATAAATCGTTTACATACTCTTTTTAATCTTCCAACTCTTCATAAATTTCTTCTACAGAGCGATCGCTATAAATATCCTGTAAACTTTGGTGTTTTTCCCGGCGGGAAAGACGACGATACTTTTTAGTTTCCAATCTTGGTTCGTACTGCTGTTTGCCTCCTCGCTTGACTTTCAATTTTAAATTCAATTCACTATCGGAAATCTGCTGACGAGCTTCTTCTTTGGCGATCGCAATTTCTAAAAAGTTCAGGTAATGTTCGTATCTTTCCCAATCTCCTCGAACTACACAGTTGGGTTCATCGCGATGTAGGCAGTTGCTAAACTGACAGTTTCCCTCTTTCAACCTCGCTCTAGCTTCGGGAAAATACCAGGCTAAATCGGCAGGAGCGCAGTCTAAATCTGGCTGATTGAATCCCGGACTGTCTGCCAGCAACCCCCCTTCGGGAAGCTCGAATAACTCTACGTGGCGTGTAGTGTGGCGACCTCTTTGTAGCTTGCCCGATACTTCACCGACTCTCAAGTTAATTGATGGGATTAAAGTCTCGATCGCGCTAGATTTTCCTACTCCACTCGGTCCGGCTACTACGGTAATTCGATCTTGTAAGCGATCTAATAAATTGGCAGTACCTAAGTTTTGAGTAACACTAATAAATAGCGGTCGATAGCCCCAACCATTTAAACGCTGCTGCCACCAAACTTGCTCTGTCTCGTCAACAAGATCGCACTTATTGAGAGCTAAAATTAACTCGATGTTAGTCGATTCTGCCTTAACTAAGAAACGACTCAACTGCAAAGGATCGAGGGTCGGCTCTTTGAGTGCAAACATCAATAACAGACAGTCGGCATTGGCAACGGGGGGACGCTGTAATTCAGTTTTGCGAGGCAGCACTCGAGAAATCGCGCCTCGATAGTCTTGCCAATCTGGTTCTTCTACTATAACGTGATCGCCGACCATTACTTTCTGACCGATTTTTTTCAGGCGACTGCGACGAGTACAAAGTAAATATTGCCGAGGAGATATTTGGCTACTGGGAGACTCTAATTGCACTCGATAAAAATTAGCCTGTACAGCTACTACAGTTCCCCATAAATCGCAAGCGTCCTCTGGTTTTAACTCGACACTACTCACAAAGCTTCAGGACGACGGACTAACAAAGAAAAGAACTGTTGACGCTGTTCGATTTTTTCTAACTGATAGCCTTCCATCGTCAAACTGTCGGGAACTTGTTCGATCGGTTCTCCAGAATCGAGCCAGACTTCTAATAAAGAGCCTGGGGACATTTGTTCTAAGCGCAATTTGGTACGAACGAAATTAATCGGACAGGGAGTACCCCGCAAATCGAGGCGCTCGTCTGGTTGACTGGAGGATGAATCATTAACCATACTGAAAAATTTGCCGTCTGTGTCGCTCATTTATGGAACAATCCTCCCAAGAATCCCTCATTGCCGCTTTTATCCAGCTTTTCGCCTTTAATTTTAGCTAGTTCTGTCAGTAACTCTCGTTCTTTGTGACTGACTCGCGTAGGAATTTTCACCTTAACCGTAATCAAGTGATCGCCTCTGCTGACTGGATTGCCCAGTTTTGGCACTCCTTTGTTTTCTAAAGTTAATACCGTGTCAGGCTGAGTCCCTGAAGGTATGGCAAGCTCCTCTTTTCCGTCTACAGTATTTATTTCTATATGACAGCCTAAAATTGCCTGCAAATAACTTATAGTAATTTCCGAGCGAATATTAATTCCATCCCTGACAAATTCGCTGTCGGGCTCGATAAATAAATATACATACAAATCGCCAGGAGTACCGCTACGAGTTCCTGCATCTCCTTCCCTAGAAACTCTCAGTCGCGTACCGTTATCCACTCCAGGTGGAATGGTAATTTTAAGTTTTTTAGTTTTCTGCTGGCGACCAGCACCATTACAAGCATCGCATTTCTCTGCGATTACTTCTCCCGTACCATTACAGGTAGGACAAACAGAAACCTGAGCGAAGCTACCAAAAGGAGTGCGAGTAGCTCGACGTACCTGTCCCGCGCCATTACAAGTACTACAGGTATTGACCTTAGTTCCAGGTTTAGCCCCCGTACCGTCACACACCTGACAGGTTTCTAAATGGGGAATGCGAATTTGCTTTTCGCCACCAAATACCGCCTCCCGAAATTCCAATTTTAAATCTAATCGGAGATCGTCGCCTCTAGTCGGACCGCTACGACGGCGGGACTGAGTTCCTGCGGTTCCCACACCGCCGCCAAAGCCGCTAAAAATAGTTTCAAATATATCGGCGAACCCACCCATGTCGCCATACTCAAAGCCCGAAGCTCCGGCACCAGAGGAGACACCAGCTTCACCAAAGCGATCGTATCGCGCACGGGTTTCGGGTTCGGATAGGACTTCATAGGCGCGATTAATTTCTTTAAATTTTTCTTCTGCTCCCGATTCTTTATTGACATCTGGATGGTATTTTCGAGCCAGACGACGATATGCGCGTTTTAGCTCTTCCTTGTCTGCATCGCGGGATACGCCCAGGATTTGATAGTAGTCCCCTGCCATAAACTCTTAATATTTTATATAGTTTGTTAATCGTACTTTGTACTTTAGCAAAATCAGAACCAGAAAACCTAGTTCGGTTACTACGAAGAATTGAAGGATTAATCGAGAGCTTCATAGTCTTCGAATACGGTTTCGCCACTTACAGTACCGCTACTGTCTATATCTAGTTCGCCCTCTTTAGGCACGCTGACTAGTGCTTTGATATCGTCTTTTTCTAACATATCGATCTCGGCATTGGCACTAAAAATATTATTCTCTGGCTCGGAGCTAGTATTTTGATAGAGATCCGTACCTATTTCTAATAAAGTTTGGCGGATCTGCTCTAAGATTTTTTCCAGTTCGGCAATATTAACATCAAACTTTTTGACGGCAATTTGAAATTCTGACTTCAGCCTAGCCATTTTAGCTTTAAGATCGTCGCGAATTAAATTTTGTTGTTCGTTAAAGGTAGATTCGTAATCATAAATCAAATTATCCGCTTGATTTTGTAATCGAATGATTTCTATACGCCGACGATCCTGTTCGGCATACATTTCTGCTTCTTGGCGCATTTTCTCGATTTCTATCGAATTCAAACCCCCCGTATTGCTGATAGTAATTTTTTGTTGTTTGCCCGTGCCTTTATCTTGAGCGGAAACTTGTAAAATACCGTTGACATCAATTTCAAAGGCTACCTCAATTTGTGGTACACCTTTAGGAGCGACGGGAATACCAGTTAACAAAAACTTACCCAAGCTTTTATTATCTTTTGCCATCGCCCTTTCCCCTTGTAGGACATGAATTTCTACAGTTGTCTGACTATCGGTTGCCGTAGAAAAAATTTGAGACTTAGTAGTAGGTACTGTGGTGTTGCGTTCGATAATTTTGGTAAAAACTTCTCCTAATGTCTCGATGCCCAAAGACAACGGCGTAATATCAAGCAGTAAAACATCTTCAACTTCACCTGCTAATACCCCTCCTTGAATCGCTGCTCCTAGTGCGACAGCCTCATCGGGATTGACAGAGCGATCGATCTGTATCGATTGAAAAATAGTTTGAATTGCTTGTTGAACGGCAGGAATGCGAGTAGAGCCGCCTACTAAAATAATGCGATCGATATCATCGGGGGTTAGCTCTGAATCTTTGAGTGCCAATTTAACCGGTTCTAGAGTGTTTTGAACTAGAGGCTTCGATAGTTCTTCAAATTTTGCTCTAGTTAACTCCATTTCCAAGTGTTTCGGTCCAGTTTCGTCTGCAGTTATAAATGGTAAATTAATTGTGGTAATAGGAGCTGTAGAAAGTTCTATTTTGGCTTTTTCAGCAGCTTCACGCAATCTTTGCAAAGCCATTTTGTCAGTTCTCAGGTCAATTTTTTCTTGAGTGTAAAAAGCTTTAATCAGCCAGCGAACGATCGCATTATCAAAATCATCTCCACCTAAGTGATTGTTTCCCGAAGTGGCTTTAACCTCAAATACGCCATTTCCCAGTTGAAGAATGGAAACGTCGAAGGTTCCGCCACCAAGATCGAATACGAGAATATGCTCTTCTCGATGTTGTTTATCCAAACCATAAGCTAAGGCTGCTGCAGTAGGTTCGTTAATAATGCGTAAAACTTCCAAACCCGCAATAACTCCTGCATCTTTGGTAGCCTGTCTTTGAGCATCTGTAAAATAAGCAGGTACGGTAATGACAGCTTGGGTTACTGCTTCGCCTAAAAAGTTTTCTGCATCACTCTTAAGCTTTTGTAAAATTAAAGCCGAAATTTCTTGAGGGGTATATTGGCGATCCTTAATGCGAACATCTACCGTGTTATCTCGACCTGGAACGCATTCATAAGGAATTCGAGAACGTTCTTCTTTAGTGTCTTCCCAGCGGCGACCGATAAAACGTTTGATACTGTGAACGGTTTTGACAGCATTAGTTACAGATTGCCGTTTTGCCAATTGACCGACTAATCGAGTGTCGTTTTTACCAAAAGCAACCATGCTGGGAGTGGTGCGACTGCCTTCTGAGTTGGCGATCACAACTGGCTTGCCCCCTTCCAATACCGAGACACAGCTGTTAGTGGTTCCAAGGTCGATACCGATAACTTTTGCCATAATGTTTAGGCAGTAATGTTAATTCAATTGGACTTAAAACAGAGAAATTGAGGTAGAATTTCAGTCGACCACTTAAGAACGAACAGTGGCGACCGACAAAACAAATGATTGTAATTGCCACTGAATATGACAAGATAGACAGTTTAAGCCGCTGAATTACCTGACTGCTCTGATTCTTCTATGTTTTTCTCCTCCGAGGTTATCACGGGTTCTTTAGGAACAGCAACCTTAACCATCGCATGACGCAAAATTGTATCTCCCAAAACATAACCTCGCATCAATTGTTCTAGTACCGTACCTTCCGGATATTCGTCGGTGGCTTCGCGCAACATTGCTTCATGATATTGAGGATCGAATTGTTCACCTTCAGGACGCATTGCCGAGACTCCCATACGCTTGAGAGCATCTACCAAGGTTTTGTATACTCCCTGATAGCTAGCATGAATGGCATTTTCTCCTTCATTGGCGGGTTTTAGCTGAGTCCTGGCACGCTCAAAATTGTCGATTACAGGTAGCAGTTCGACAATAATATTTTTCTTAATTTGTTGCTCGAAGTTTTCTTTTTCATTGCTAGTTCTACGGCGAAAATTTTCAAAGTCCGCAGCTAGTCTAGTAGATTGCGCTTTAAGGTTATTAAGTTGTTGAAATTGTTGGTTAAATTGCTCGGTTTTTTCATCTAAAAGCCGTTTGAGATTAGCGTTTTCGGCTTGAAATGCAGCAATTATCTGTTCGTTTTCTGCTGACGAATCTTCACTATCGTTTTGGCTTTCTGCTTCGGGAGCTACAGATTGAGATTGCTCTTCTTCCTCTGAGGTGTTTTGTTCTTCTAACACTACATCCGTATTTGTTGACTGTGCTGGGGACTCATCGGTATTAGGTGAGTTATTGTCTAACTCTGTCAGTGGAGTATCGGAAATATTATTAGTTTCTGGTTGTTTTTGCTCGTCAATCATAGGATATTCATCTTTCGATACATAACGTTGGAATATGGCACTAGTACTTAAACAAACTAGTTTGTTTTGTCGAGTTCTTGAATAACTTAGTACCACTAGATCGTTTTGTTTAACTTAAGTTTACTGCTTATCAAATGTAACATCTCATGGGTTTAAGTGACTTGAAGTTGTCGAGTAAGTTTTAATCGTTAGAACTTTTATTCAGATTTACGCCTTGTAACATAACCCACTTTAAAAAAAATTTACCGAGCTTTTGGTCGGACTATATTTCTATTCCAGAATATCGCTCTCAGTCGATCGCTACAGATGTTTATCTCAATCTATTGAAAATTTTAGGTAAGGGTTGGGGAATACTGATCGATATCAGGAAATACTGTAATTATTTATGACTTATTCTGCTTCTAAATCTACCAATTCCAAACGAACGCGGGCACTAGCACTGCGTAATTCTTGTTCTCCTTTTGGTAATAAGCTAGTAGAACGAGGCTTGATCGATCGCGAACAGATGCAGAAGGCTCTGATAGAGAGTCGTAAGTCGAATCGCCCTTTGGTGGATATCGTCGAATCCGTTACGGGCAAGCAGCTACACCCAGATTTATTAGTTCAGTATAAAAAACATCACTTATTCGAACTCAAAGTCCTCTATGGTGTAGAGTCTTTAGACCCAGAAATCGAGACGGATAACGTTAATACTCCTCAAATAGCAGAATTAATCGAGTCTTTGATTCCTGTAGACTTGTGCCGTCGCTATCGTCTGATTCCACTCGAACGACGAGAAGGCGAGCCGCCAGTATTAATCGTGGCAATGGTCGCTCCCGAAAATTTAGAAGCTCAGGACGATCTCAATCGAATTTTGCGTCCTAAAGGGATCGAAGTTCAACGCAGGGTAATTGCTTTATCGGATTATCAACAGCTAATCGATCGCTTTCTCGACAAACAGGTAAAAAAAGAAACTGTCAGAAAACAAGAAGTTAACGTCGATGTTTCTCTCGATCTAGATAATTTAGATTTTAAACTTGAAGAAGCCGACGAAGAAGTAGCCGATGACTTGGGTGCGGTTGATGAAGCCAGAGCAGCACCGATTATTACTCTAGTTAATAAAATTCTCGCCAAAGCCCTACAGGATGGTATTTCTGATATTCATATCGAGCCTCAAGAAGAGTTTCTCAGAGTGCGCTTTCGTAAAGACGGTGTCTTGCATCAACCATTCGACCCCATGCCCAAGAAAATCGTTCCTGCGGTGGTAGCTCGTTTCAAAATTATGGCAGATTTAGATATTGCCGAAAAACGACTGCCCCAAGATGGTAAGATTCGACGGATGTTTCAGGGACGGAAAGTTGACTTTCGGGTTAATACCCTACCCAGTCGTTACGGAGAGAAAGTAGTACTGCGGATTTTAGATAATTCGGCGACGCAGTTAGGCTTGGACAAATTAATTACTCACCAACCAACCTTAGAATTAGTGCGGGATATGGCAAGCCGTCCTTTTGGCTTGATTTTGGTTACTGGTCCTACTGGTTCTGGTAAATCTACTACTCTCTATTCGGTACTGGCTGAAAGAAATAATCCCGGCATTAATATTAGTACTGCTGAAGACCCAATTGAGTATTCTCTAGACGGAATTACTCAGGTACAAGTAATTCGGGAAAAGGGAATGAACTTTGCCTCGATACTACGGGCTTTCTTGCGGCAAGATCCCGATGTAATTCTGGTGGGTGAGACTAGAGACTCGGAAACGGCTAAAACTGCAATTGAAGCTGCTTTAACAGGTCACTTGGTTTTGACAACCCTGCACACTAATGACGCAGCTGGAGCGATCGCCCGTCTCGATGAAATGGGAGTAGAGCCATTTATGATTTCGGGAGCTTTGGTAGGGGTGTTAGCTCAAAGATTGATGCGTCGGGTTTGTGGAGAATGTCGTATTGCCTATAATCCTAGCCATGAAGAGTTGTCTCGCTTTGGTTTGTCTGCGGCGAAGGAAAAAGAAATTACTTTTTATAAAGCCAATACTCTAGAAGGGGAACAGTTACAGGCAGCCAAAGAAAACGGCAGCGTCTGCGGCAAATGTAAGGGGGTAGGTTACAAAGGACGGGTCGGTGTTTATGAAGTAATGCGTAATTCCGAAAGAATTCAAACCTTGGTTAATGAAGGAGCTAATACCGATCGGATCAAAGAAACTGCCGTAGAAGAAGGCATGATTACGATCTTGGCATATAGTTTGGATTTGGTTAAAGAAGGCTATACGACTTTGGAAGAAGTAGAGCGAGTTACCTTTACCGATTCAGGTTTAGAGGCCGAACTCAAAGCCAAGCGTAAGAGTGGTTTGGTTTGTCGTACCTGTAGTGCAGAGTTGCAGTCTGAATGGTTGGATTGTCCTTATTGTATGACACCGCGTTTTAGTAACGATTAAACCCTTTTTCAGCTAACTAATATATATTTGTTTGTTTATTTTTTTCTAACAAATTTCTCAATCAGGAAAAAATTATGGATTTAATGATCGAAGATTTTATGGAACAACTGGTAGAAATGGGTGGCTCGGATATGCATATTCAAGCCAGCGCGCCAGTTTATTTTCGTATTAGTGGTAAATTAACGCCCATTAGTGACGAACTAAGTCCGCAAGAATGCCAAAAGCTAATTTTTAGTATGCTCAACAATAATCAGCGCAAAGAATTAGAGCAAAACTGGGAGTTAGACTGTTCTTACGGAGTTAAGGGATTAGCGCGGTTTCGAGTCAATGTTTATAAAGAACGGGGTTGCTATGCAGCTTGTTTGCGGGCTTTATCCTCTAAAATCCCTAATTTCGACCAATTGGGACTGCCGGATGTAGTACGTCAGATGACCCATAGACCGCGAGGTTTAGTTTTGGTAACGGGACCTACAGGTTCGGGTAAAACTACTACCTTAGCGGCAATGTTAGATTTAATCAATCGCACGCGAGCCGAGCATATTCTCACGGTCGAAGATCCGATTGAATATGTCTTTCCCAATATTAAAAGCCTATTTCATCAGCGACAAAAAAACGAAGATACTAAAAGTTTTGCCAATGCACTCAAAGCAGCTTTGAGGGAAGACCCCGACATTATTCTTGTAGGAGAAATGCGGGATATGGAAACCATTTCCCTAGCAATTTCGGCGGCAGAAACCGGTCACTTAGTTTTTGGAACGCTACACACAAATTCTGCGGCGGGAACGGTAGATAGGATGATCGACGTGTTTCCTTCAGGACAACAAGCACAAATTAGAGCCATGCTATCTAACTCTCTAATTGCCGTATTCAGCCAAACTTTGGTGAAAAAGAAAAATCCCAAACCAGGAGAATTTGGCAGAGCGATGGCACAAGAGATTATGGTGGTAACTCCGGCGATCGCTAATTTGATTCGTGAAGGGAAAGCCTCTCAAGTGTATTCGGCAATTCAAACTGGAGCCAAAATGGATATGCAAACCATGGAGCAAGCTCTAGCTAATTTGGTTAAATCGGGCACGATCGCTCTAGAGGAAGCTCTAGCTAAGAGTAGTAAACCCGACGAACTACAGCGTTTAGTAGCAGGGAGTATGGGAATGATTAGTAATAAGACTAATGCTTCAACTAAAAGACGTTAATTAAGATTTTTCCTATTTTATGCTTGCAATCTATTTTACAACTTATTGAATTATGCCTATTTATTTAGCCAAAGTTAAAGACCATTCGGGAAAAATTCTCTCCGAAAAAGTCGAAGCCGCATCTCCCGAACAGGCTCGCAGTATTTTACAAAATCGCTATGTGGCAATCGGCAAAATTAATAAATCTGCTTTCGATTTCGATCTATCTCAGTTGGAGATGGCTCTGGCAAAAGTTACGGTTAAAGACAAAGCAGTATTTTCTCGTCAATTTTCCGTGATGGTGAATGCTGGAGTTGCCATTATTCGAGCCTTGGGCATTCTCTCGGATCAAGCTCCCAATATCAAACTAAAAAAAGCTTTACTAGCGATCAGTGCAGAAGTGCAGCAAGGTACCAGTCTTTCTGACTCGATGAGCAAACATCCCGAATGTTTTGACGATCTCTATGTCTACATGGTGGAGGCAGGAGAAGCTGGTGGGGTACTAGATGAAGTGCTGATGCGTCTGTCTAAATTACTAGAGGACATGGCGAAATTACAAAACCAGATCAAATCGGCAATGGCTTATCCAGTTACGGTAGGCATTTTTGCCGTCTTAGCTTTCTTGGGCATGACGATCTTTTTAATTCCCGTTTTTGCAGGTATCTTCGATCAGTTAGGTGCCGAACTACCGGCTTTGACAAAATTTATGCTGCTTGTTAGTGCGACGCTGCGCAGTTGGAAAGCAATTATCCCCGTAGCAGTTTTTATAGTAGGAGGATTTTTATTTCGCAGTTATTATAAAACTCCAACGGGACGGTTACAAATTGACGCTCTAGCCTTAAAAATGCCTTTATTTGGCGATCTCAATCAAAAAATAGCCGTAGCTCGTTTTTGCCGTGTTTTCGGTACTCTCACTCGTTCTGGGGTACCTGTACTCAACTGTTTTGACATTGTTTGTAATACTATTGGCAATCAAATAATTGTCAATGCCGTACAGTCGGCGAAAAAAGATATTCAACAGGGAGGAATGATTTCTCTAGCGATTCAAAAAGAAAATGTTTTCCCGCCGTTGGCAATTCAAATGATCAGTATCGGCGAAGAAACTGGAGAACTAGACGGAATGATGGAAAAAGTCGCCGATTTCTATGAAGATGAGGTGGAACAGGCAGTTAAAGCTCTAACTAGTATGATCGAGCCTTTAATGATGGTAGGCATAGCACTTATGGTGGGTACAATTCTACTGTCAATGTATCTGCCGATGTTCTCGATCTTCGATCAGTTAGGTTAATTGGTAATATTGTTGCGATGACTGTCAAAAAAGCTGATTATGAAACTTTACTAGCTGAGTATAGTAGTGCACGAGGAGCGAGCGCTCTACTAGAGCAGTATCGCCCCTATCAGGAAATCTTACCGACTATCCGCCGACCAGAGGAAAGTTTAATTACAATTCCTTTTCCTATAGTTCGCCTGCGTCGCCACGATCTACAGCAAGACCCTTTAAAGCCTGTAATTGTAACTGAAGCAACCAGATTGTCCTGCGATTTGGGATTGCTAACATACGATCCCGAATGGCAAATTAAGCTCGATACAGAAATACTAGTTTTTATTCATCGTCCGGAAGAAGACTTTTCAGACTTAATCGAGCGTTGGCGACAAACTCAAGTGTATTTAGATCGCGACTAATGAATGGCTGATGCCTCCTGGAAAACGACCAGCGATCGCATAAAAAAGGGATTAACTGGTGCTAGTTTACCTTTTATTATTCGGTTCTCAAATTCACTAGCCGCTTGGGAAGCAAGTGAAGTTACGTGGGATCTCGAGCGACATCGTTCATAATCGAGCCAAATGGTGTTATTAGCTTCTACCTCTAGTTACTTTAGGTAATGCAGTTACTAAGGATAATCTAGACTAAAACGAGCGCACAGTTATCTCGATCTAGCTAGTGTTGCGATCGCAACAATCTAGTCATAGTAGACGATGAAATTGGGGATCTTTTTGTAATGATTTAACTATTTGTTTGATTTCTTGAGTACGGTTTTTATTGACCACCAGAGTAACATCCCCATCTCGTACGATCGTGATATTTTCTAATCCAATGGTGACGATTACTTCTCTATGATTACTAGTATAAATAATTGCATCTTTGGTATCTATACTGATATGAGTAGCTAATTCTACATTTTCTTTATCGCCTTTTAGCAAACGTTCTACTCCATTCCAGTCACCTAAATCGTCCCAGCCAAAATTAGCAGGTAAAACGTAAGCGAGCTGAGTTTTTTCCATTAAAGCATAGTCAATACTTTCTTTTTCTAATTGAAAATAAGCCTCTTTACCATTTTTCATTAATAGCTCGACTGTTTTTGGAGTGTAAACTTTCAATTCATTTAGAACTACTCCCGCTCTAAAAACAAACATTCCACTGTTCCAGCTATACTTCCCGGTGTCGATAAAAGCCTGCGCAGTTTCTCGGTCGGGTTTTTCGGTAAAGCGATTTACTTTGTAGACGGGTAAGTTGTTAAACTTACTGATTTCTTCTCCCTGTTCGATATAACCATATCCAGTAGAGGGTCGGTCGGGTTTAATTCCCAAAGTAACGATTGCCGCTTCGCTCTGAGCTTGTTTTACTGCTGCTTCTAAAGTTTTTCTGTACGCCTGCTTGTCTCCAATCCAATGATCGGCAGGAAAAAAACCCACGATAGCATCTTCTCCGTGCTGTTCGGCAACTTCTAAAGTCGCCCAAGTTACTGCAGGAGCTGTATCTTTGCCTTCTGGTTCTACCAAAATATTAGATACTGGTAAGTCGGGTAGTTGTGCTCTCACGCCATCTGCAATAATTGCTGAGGTAATAACCCAGAGATTAGACCAATCTCCTGCTAAATTTAACAAACGCTCTGCTGTGGCTTGTAGCAAACTGCGAGCGCTACCATCGAGACATAATAACTGCTTGGGTTTATGACGACGGCTGACTGGCCAAAAACGCTCTCCTTTGCCACCTGCCAAAATAATAGGTATTAGTTTTATATCCATTAGTTTTTCTTTTTTGGTGCAGATCGTGATTATTTTCTTTCGTAATTTCGGTTTGTTAGTAATCGTTCAGATGACCGAGGAAATCTGGTTAACTATGATAGTATATGTTACAACCTTAAATTGTTAGTTGCTTCCCAACCATTCTAAGATCGAAAAACTTACATGACTTAGTGGTATTTACTAGTTTTTTTAGTAAAGATATACAAGAAATTCGAGAATTTTTTAGACAAAAAAAGTCTTATTTTAAAGATTTTCGAGATAAAAATTTCTTAACCGTGGCTAAAGTTTTACCAAATACTTTGCTACTCTATATAGCAAGCTCCAACTTGAATCCGCTCGAGTTTATCTGGTTTAAATAATTGTAGCGATCGCTGTGCTGTTATTCTATTTTAAGTGTCTTCGATAAATTAAGGCTTATTAATGATATTTTCAGGCTCTAACTCCGATTGAGCCAGACGACTTGCGGCAATAGATTTAGCCTCAACAAAAATATTTTTGATTTCTGGATGCTTAGTGGTAATTTGCTTTTCCAGCCTTTCTACGACTACTGCCAACTGTTCGGTAGAAAGTTTTTTAGAAAATTGAATGTCTAGATTGAGTAAAATCTCCTCAGGTCCAAAATGCAGAGTTAACACTTTGAGCACTTTTCGCACTGCAGGATCGGCTTGAGTCAAACTGCGAATATCCGCCACGGTTTTAGCATCAGCACCCTCTCCGATTAATAATCCCTTACTTTCATAGGCGAGTAAAATTGCCATTCCCGCTAAAATGATTCCGATAGCGATCGAGGCAACACCATCTAGATAAACATTATTTAACAAGTGTCCCGATAAGACTCCTAAAAAAGCTACAAATAAACCGATCAAAGCTGCGGAATCTTCAAACAAAACTGTAAATATAGTTGGGTCTTTACTAGCACGAATTGCCGTCCACAAGTCCTCGTCTCCTTTACTTGCTAAAAATGCCTGGAAAGCCACGTTCCAAGAATACCCCTCGAAAATTACTGCAAAACCCAAAACTACATAGTTCCACAATGGATTTGTCAGAGGCTCGGGTTCGAGGAGATGATTGACTCCTTCATAAATTGACATTCCTCCACCGATGGCAAAGATAAATAAAGCCACGATTAGAGTCCAGAAATATAGTTCCTGTCCGTAGCCAAAAGGATGAGTGTCATCGGCGGGTTGCTTACTTAGACGCAAACCTAATAGCAGCAGTAGCTCGTTTCCAGTATCCACTATTGAATGGATACCTTCAGAAAGCATTGCCGAACTGCCGGTAATAGCTGCAGCAATAAATTTGATAATGGCAATGCCAAAATTAGCAGTTATTGCTGCGTAAATAGTTTTTTTAGCGGAAGTAGATGACATGTATCTATCATATATATCGTTATCGTATGTTTACCAAAGATTGGTTGCCGTTGCTCTCGCACTGGGTGCAGAATAATTTCTAGCTTTCACTCTACCAAGTGTAAAATGTGACCGTCTAAATCGGCGATCGCTAATCCTCGGGTAAAACCTAATTCATTGCTGGGAAGTTCCACTATACCAGAAGAAATAAAGCGAACTTTTTGGTTTTTCAGTTCTGCACTCATTCTTTCTAAATCTTCGACTTCCATAGTAGTGTGATAGTGCCAGAGATCGTTAGCGTGACTGTCATCGGGCATCGGTCTACCATTAGCTGGAGAGATATATTCTAACAATTCAAATCCATGACCGTTACTAGCTTTGAGACTATTAATACTAATTTTGACTCCAAAAACCCCACTGAGATGTTCGTGTTCCGTACCGTAATTTTGTGCCTGCTGCATCAACTTTAAACCCAAGCGATCGCAGTAAAATTTTATACTGGCGGCTGCATCGGCGACGACGACTGCTGTATGGTCGATTCCCAAAAATAGTTGTCCCCGATCCGCCTGCTGCCATTTGTCCTCAATTTTATCTGGCGGAAACTGAATTAGTTCTAAGTTATGTCCGTCGGTATCTTGAAAGTAAAATGCTTTGACTCCACCCACATCGGGGTTCCAGTCTGGTAGCTTCTGGGGAGCAGTAGAAACGTGCTGAAATCTAAAGTTGCGTAAATGTTGATAGGCTCTATCCATATCGCTGACTACGATCGCAATATGTTGAAAAGAGCGATCGTTACTACGAAAATCTACTGGGATTGCTCTTCCTCTAGGAGTCAAATATTCAGTCAGAGAAATAACCTCATTACCCAATTGCATTCGTACTACACGTATCCTCAATCCAAATAGACCGAACAATCTTTCCCATTCCGTACCGCAAAGCTCGACATCAGATATTTTTTGAAAGGACAAAACTTGTGAATAAAAGGCGATCGATCGCTCCATTTCAGAAACGGTCATGTCAATGTATTTAATACTGGGCATTTTATCTAAAATTGAGTTAATAACATATTTTGTAGGCAAACATCATCAAATTAATAGTTTGAAACGTGTTGATACCTCTGGCTGGAGAAAGGTTTTAAAACAAATATTATTGGTTATCAATCGAGACTCAACAAAGCAAACAGCGGAAAAATGTTTTATGGTTCGGGCACAAGAGCGAGTTTATGAAGTGGCAATTTTAAATGAAATTTTGCTCAAACGCGATCGCATACATGTTTTTTTAAATGAATAAAAATAAGATTTAGTTCATAATTATTCGAACGTTATTAATTATTTATTTATGTGTTTCGATAACTGATAATCTGTCAAACATTTCTCAATTAAGTCTCGCTCACTTTATTCGCTCTAGAGGTAAGGATTCAGGTGCAAGCATGAGGAATAAGAGAAGGATAAGAACAATGTCCAACTGTAGCTTGTAAAGTCTGTTGAAAAAAAGTAATCACCGAACGTCCTTGCAAACGACAAGATTGAATTGCACTCAGCAGGTTGGCTGTATGTTGAAACCGTTCGATGGAACGAGAGCCACCACAAACTTTCCGCTTGGTTACAGCAGTTCTCAAACATCGTTCAGCTAGATTATTGTCGGGGGGTATCTGAGGATGTGTCAGAAAATACCACCATTGCTCCGCCTTATCACGCAGCGAACGTAGCAGTTTTCCAGCTTCATGACCAGCATTCTTGAGCCAAGTCTTAATTGCGCTAGTCACTCGCCTTCGGAAATCCTCTGCCCAATCTCGATAGTGGCTTTCCTGATGGGTCTGTCGCCAAACCCGATGTTGCTTAAATGCCTCATCAATTAGAGACAGAAAGGTGGTAGCAATTTCTTGGTTATCTACCCCTTTAGTCTTTAACAGTTTTTGAAAATGACGACGTAGATGAGCCAAACACTTTTGTTGTCCTGCTACTGAATAGCCGTTGTAGACACTAAAATCGTCGCTAATCAAAACTCCATCATAGAATACTCCTAATACAGCTTCCAATTCTCTGCGTTTTCTAGTATCGCCGGCATGAAACAGGCAGAACTCTGACCCAGCTAAAACCCAGAGCCATTCTTTGACTCCTTTAACTGAGCAGGGGGTTTCGTCACAATGTAGAGGAGGATGCTCTGAATTAATCGACTTTTTCAACCCTTCAACACTGTTGATACTCGCTTGTTGTACTCGTTCGTTCATTGGTGGCAACTAAAGTTCCCCTACTAATTTCTATTGCTCCCAGTTCCCACAACAGTTCTTGCTGTTTAGCATAGGACATATGAGCATAGTTTCCCAGCCAGGAAAGTAACCCCTGTAGTCTGACTCCCAAGTCTTGACCTGGAATCATTGTGGGAGACCGTCGAGCTGCCTCTATTGCTCCACACTTGCCGCATTGACAGTGATGACGTTGGTACTCTACGACTTGTATCGGTTTTGCCACCAACTGGGCTACCTGTTGAGTATCTACTCGTACCCCCTTAGTCTTCCATTGTTGATTTCCACAGTTGGAGCAGATGGTCGGTTTCAATACTTCGTAGCGGTCTACACGCCCAAATCCTTTTCTCGTCTTCCCTTGATGTCCTGGTTGTCCTCCTGGTTTTCTTTTTGTCTCTTTTTTGGCTTCTTCCAACCCTACTTCTGGTTTTCTCTCGCTTTTTTTCAGCAAGTCAGTTGAAGGGGGTTTCGATGAGGTTTGGCTGTCGAGGTTGAGGCTCTGTTCCAGTTGTTCTATTCTTTTTTCTAGCTTCTCAATCAGCTTTTGTTGGGTAGTCACGATTTCTGCCAGTTTCTCATTGGACAACTGGCGCAGTTCTTCGGCTTTGAAGGGGTGATTAGCTTCGCTCATTATTGGCTACTTTAATCTCTTTTTCCTTTTTGTCAACCCTGATACCTGAATCCTTACCTCTAGAGAGCGATCGCTTTTAAGACAAAATTGCGATCGCCAATGTAACTTCAGTGGAAATTTATTTATATACAAAAAGCTCTGTTAACTTATCACGTAGCTTTTGTTATCAGTGCTGACGTGGAAGATACTCTCAAGTTTAATTTTCTGCATACTCAAAACTTTGCGCTCTAATAAGCCTTTTGCGCAATACGAAAATAAAATTTACAAAACAGACAAGTAAATTTGCTGAAATCTTAACATAATTGCCGATTTAGATATTCTAGAATAATTCGAGCAGGTGTATGTATTTGAGGCTTCAATAAGACTTCAATTTCGTCAATCTAACTTTATTTTCCATCATTTATAACCGGACAGTTTTCCTGTTGCTCTCAACTAGAGTGTTTTAGACAGATATATCATACATAATGGTTACTATCAATTTCAGTCAAATCGGTTCTTTTAACAGCATTCAAGGTGGTTCGAGTGTTCTCACCAACCCGACTTCTATTCAGTTTGGACCCGACGGACGGCTTTATGTCGCCGAGCAAAATGGGGCAATTAATGCCTTTACAGTAGCAATTGAAAATGGCGAGTATGTTGCCACGGAACACGAGGAATTGCTACTCCCAGATGGCAGCGGTGTCGTGCAATCAATTCAGAATCACGACGATGACGGTTCTCCAAATAATAATATTACCAATCGACAGGTTACGGGAATCGTCGTTACGGGAACGGCAGAAAATCCCGTAGTGTACGTCTCCTCAAGCGATCCGCGGATCGCCCAAGGCGGTGAAGTGAATCTCGATACGAATTCGGGTGTTATCACTCGGCTCACCTGGACTGGTACCGAGTGGGAGGCAGTAGATATCGTCCGCGGTCTACCGCGTTCGGAAGAGAATCACTCGGTCAATGGTATGGTGCTTAGTCCCGATGGAACAAACCTATACCTCGCGGTCGGTGGCAATACGAATAATGGGGCACCTTCCCAATTTTTCTCCTATACGGGAGAATATGCCCTATCGGGTACGGTTCTCGAAATCGACCTCCAAGACATCGAAAGTCGTCCGATCTTGACCGATCCGGCTGGTGGTCAGAATGGTACATCGCGTCAATATGTCTACGATCTACCTACCCTTGACGACCCGACTCTACTTAACGGCGGAAGCGAGGAGGACATTAATGGACTAGATATTGATGGTCCGTGGGGTGGTAATGATGGCTTTAACATGGCAATTTTGCCAGACGATGCTCCCTTGCGAATTTTTGCTGATGGTCTGCGCAATCACTACGACCTGGTATTAACTGCAGCTGGTAATTTCTACACCGTTGATAATGGTTCTAATGGCGGTCTTGGCGGCGATCCGGTTTTTATTGATGGCGAGGCTACGAACCTACCTAATGATGGAGGTCCTGGCGATCCCGAACCGCTATTTTTGCTTGAAGATGGTGGCTATTACGGTCATCCCGCTCCAGCACGTTCCAACCAGGATCTTCCTTGGACGGTCTATAACGACAGCGGAGAGCCAGACACTTCATTAACGCCTAACAGTGTTCCCAACTTAGCCGACTTAGTTCCCAGTGGAGTAGCGATCGCAGATAATTTTATTATCGACCCAACTAAGTTTACAGGCGACGCCACACGCCTAGCCCAAAGTGGCATTCGCATCGAACGTGATAGCCCCGAAAGTAACGCTCTGGTTACTCTCGGCTCATCTAGTAATGGTCTGGTAGAATTTACTGGCGACGCTTTTGACGGTGCCTTGCAAGGTTCCTTGCTAGTGACTCAATTTAATAGTAATGTGACCCTGCTGAATCTCAGTGACGATGGCACTTCCCTGGAGCCTTTAGTCGATCCTGGTGAGGATGGCATTCTGGGTACGGCAGATGACGAAATTATCGATACTGACGGTGTTTTCTCTTTGATTACCGGTCAGTCCCAGCCGCTGGATGTAACTATCGGTCCCGATAACACGATTTGGGTTGCTGAGTTTGGTCCCGATAATATCAACGTCTTTGCACCGTCAGACGAAACAATCAACCAACTTGATGTCGACGATGACTCTATCCTTAATGTCGATGACCCGTTTATTAGGGATGCCACCAATGGTACCTCAGTTCAACTGTTTCCCGGTCAGACATTGCTGTGGGATTTCGATGATAACTCGGATAATAATCTACCCGGACCTAACGGCTATGCCACTGGTTTGACAGGAGTGATGATTGATAGTTCGACTGATTTTGAACAATTTTTCCAAGAACCTTCAACTCTACCCGGTCAGCTAGTTAAACTCGACAATGTTAAGTTTGCCACTGCTGCTGGTGGCGGTACAACTCTAATTGAAAACGTTTCCAATGGCGATCCTTTTCAGACGAATAATTCGGGCGAGTATTTGTTTCACACGGGCGTAACGATTTCGCCTACGGTCGATACCTTCACGATTAATTGGAGCATATTCAATCCAGCTAGCGCCTTAACGGGACCATTCCAGCAGATAGGTGGCTACATTGGTACTGGCGATCAGAGTAATTACCTCAAGCTCGTTGCCATTCAGTCTCCTGAAGGCGAAATTCAAATTTTACTTGAAGATAACGATGTCGTTCTGGCTTCGTCGTTTATCCAAGCCGATGGGCTATTTGACGTACCAGATAACCAACAAATCTTCTTTGAGTTAGAAATCGACCCAACCGCTGCAACTGCGACTCCCACAATTACTTACCAAACTGGTGGCGGTAACACCACTACCGTATCGGGCACGTCTATCGATTTAAGCGGTACTGCCGTCCTCGATGCAATTCTAGGTAATTATACCGTTCAGGGACAAGACGCTGGTCTGGCAGTGGGTCTTCTCTCTTCGAACACCGGACAACCAGAGGCAAGCACTTTCCAGGCTATCTTTAATGACATTGAGATTACCGCAAGCGAAGATCCTTCGGCAACCGTACTGTATCGGGTGAATGCGGGGGGTCCAGAGATAGCGGCGATCGATGGTGGCATCGCCTGGACGGCAGACACCACTACCAACATCAGCCCCTTCCTCGTCGAGCCCGGCAGTAACAATACGGCTTCATTCCCTGCCGTCGAGCCCGGTCCTACAGTGATTGGCACTACCCCCGGTGCGATCTTCGATACCGAGCGTTGGGACCAACCCACAGCACCGGAAATGCAATGGGCTTTCGATACTCCTGTAGCTGGGGTGTACGAAGTGCGACTGTTCTTAGGTAATGGCTTTAGCGGTACCAACGACCCCGGTGAGCGAGTATTTGATGTAGCACTCGAAGGCAGCGTACCGACTAATCTCGACGATATCGACCTGTCCCAACAGTTCGGCAATGAAGTGGGCGGCATGATTACCAACACGGTTAATGTGACCGATGGTACCCTCAACATCGAGTTTTTGCACGGCGTGGAAAATCCCTTGGTCAATGGGATTGAGATTATTCAACTAGGGGACGGAACGGCGATGACGCCAACGGTTTCTATTATTGGCGGACCGATTACCGCCAACGAAAGCGATCCTCAAGTGCAGATTTCCTTGCTGAGCGATATTACTGTACCCAGTGACGAGACAGTTGACGTGACTTTTGAAATCGTTCCCGGTACGGCAACTCCTCAGCAAGATTACGAATACCAGTCGGCAACTGCTAGCTTCGACCAGCAGACGGGAGTTTATACTGATACGGTTTCAATTGCTGGGGGTTCCTCGGATGTAACTGTCTTAATCGATCTGCTTCAGGATACCCTGCCGGAGACGGACGAAGATTTTGTGGTTAAAATCACTGAGGTTAGTGCCAATGCTCAAATTGGCACCGATTCTACCACGGTTACCATCCAGGACGATGATTCGACTGATGGAGCAGCAGTCCTCTCGATAACGGAGGATAGCGACAATGTTCAGATATCGAACTTTGGCAGCAATTCCTTTCAAATTGTCAATACAGGCGACAAACAAATCGCCCAGGTAGAAATTGATGTCACCGACGCGCTCTATCCGGATACCGTCTTCGATCCGTTTGGACTGGCAGGAGATACTGTTTCGAAACCACTGACTATCGATACCAATGGCGGTACTGGTATCGTTGCACCCAGTAATGCTTCCTACATTGGTGCTGGAGGTATGGCAGGTTTTGAAGCCATTCAGCTTGTCTTTGATGAGAATGTTGATGGTGGATTCGACCCTGAAGAGACACTCGGTTTCTCAGTCGATATGGATCCTAACTCGGTCGCAGGTGCCGAGAAAACTCCCCTTGATGCCGGCTCTAATCCCTCTTGGGATGTTGGTGGTGTCTCTGGTGCAGAACTGATCGGATCGACCTTCACCGTTACCTTTGCTGATGGGACTACTACAACCGGTCAACTGCAAAGTGTCGGCAATCAGGCTGGCTCTCACGCGTTGGCATCCCAGACTTCCCCAGAGCTTTCAGTATCTCTCACAGTAAACGGTCTAAGTGCAGGTGGTCTAGGAAACTACGATGAAAACGGACCGAGCGTAATTGTCAATGGTCCAGCCGGACAGACGGCAAGGGTAGTCTTGACCAAGGGCTTTATCCAACCTGTTAGCCTCGATCCCTTTCTCAACGGCACAACCGAGCAACAGCAATTTGCTGCCACTCTTCAGTCTCAGTTAGACGAGTTGGCGGCATCAGATTTCCCAGCCAATAACGCAGTAGAGTTTCAGACCGTTGACGTTCTGTTAACTGGCGAAGACCAGGACATTTCAGAGCTGTTCAATTTCACAGGCGTTCCCAACTTCACCTTTGAGGGAGAAGAGCAACTTCCCTTGGGCTTTGCAGCAAGCATCATCGATCCTTCAAACAACGATTTGCCCCTCGGTCCCGTAACCCAGCCGATTTATTTAGAATTTGCAGGAACGGGACAAAATGAAGTCTCGATCGCTGCCGACCAAAACGCAGCCGAACCCGATGTAGACGGACAATTTACCGTCAGTCTCAATGAGGTAGCGAGTACTGATACGGTTGTTAGTTATACCGTTACAGGTACGGCAACCCCTGACGGAGACTACACCGCTCTAACGGGTACAGTAACGATCCCACAAGGGGAGTTGTTTGCCTCGATTGAGGTTACGACCCTTGACGACCTGGAGCAAGAGGGAGAAGAAAGCGTTATTGTAACTCTTGAGGAGATTACTACAGGAGATAGCAATATCGTCGTAGGTGCAGGTAACACGGCTACTGTCACTATTGTCGATGATGATGACGTACTTCCAACGACCACTACCATTGAAGCTGAAGACGTAGCTAATACCACAGGCTATCGCATTGAAAACAACAGTGTAGCTTCAGACGGACAAATGCTGAGTCTAGTCGGACAAGGAGGCGGTGAAATCGGTACCGCTACCTTCGATTTTAATGGGACATCGGGTCAGTATAACGTGGTTATCGGAACTTTCGATGAAAATGATGGTGAAGCTACCCTTGAGTTGACACAGAACGATAACCTCATTGGTACTAGCGTTCTCGACCAAAACCCCGGCGGTAATGCTGCTAGTGTTGATACTCAAGTGGAACTGACAATAGCTACAGGTGTGACGATAGCTAACGGCGATACTTTTACTCTCACTGGCTTTGAGGAAGAAAGCGAACATGCCCGCTTTGACTTTATCCGTTTTGAACCCGTCGGGGATGTAGCGGAAGAACCTCCTGTCATCACTACTGCTAGTTCGATTTCTGTCCCTGAAAATCAGACGACAGTTTTGGATGTGAATGCCACGGATGTCAATGGTGACATGGAAGGAAACGGACTAACTTACAGTCTCACAGATGGCGCAGACCAAGGAGCTTTTGCGATCGCTCCAAATACTGGTGTATTAAGCTTTGCTACCGCTCCTGACTTTGAAAATCCGCAAGATAATAACGGCGACAACGTCTATGAAGTTGAACTCACCGTTACTGACTCCAATAACCTCAGCGATATGCAGCTAATTAATGTTACTGTCTTTGATGTGGATGAGACTTCTGGAGATACTCCGATTCTTCTAGAAGCTGAGAATGCTGACAGCATTGTTAACTACCGTACAGAAAACATCAGTGTTGCTTCTGGAAATCAAGTACTCACCTTCTTGGGAGGAAGTACTGATGAAACTGGCAGTGCCACTTTTGAATTTGATGAAGCTTCAGGAACTTACGACATTGTCGTGGGAACTTTTGATGAAAATGATGGTTTAGCTGAATTTACAGTCGAACTTAACGATATTGAAACCGCCACTATTACTGAAATTGGCAATCTTGAGTTAAATGCTAATCTCGGTAGCAATCTGGCTAATGCCCAAACTGCTATCAGTCCAATAGTTGCCTCTGGAATCGAGTTAACCCCCGGTGACAGTATCATAGTGAATGGCTTTGAGGAGAGTTCTGAGCACGCCCGACTTGATTTTATTCAACTTAATCCTGTAATTTAAAGGCGGTTTTACAGACTGTATTTTAGATTAGGGTATTTTAAGATCGAGAGAATCTGTGAACCAAAGGAAGAAGGGAAAAAGAATATACAAACTTGTTGTCTTTTACCCCTCTTTTTTAAAAGAAAAATTTTAGATAAAAGGTTGTTAAACTCAGGGACTTTCTCCACCTTGAATAACTTCTCTGATTCGATAAATTGGTCTTCGTTGAGATTCATGATAGGTACGCATTAATAATTCAGTTACCAACCCAAAACAAAACAATTGAATCCCCGTTATTACTAATAAAACTGCCAGAATTAACAAAGGACGATCGCCGATATTTTGTTGAAAGACCAATTTAACAACAGTTAAATACAAACCCATGGCGATCCCAGTTACCAAAGAAATTAGACCCCAAAAGCCAAATACGTGCATCGGTCGAGTCAGAAACCGCTTCATAAAAAAAACCGTCAGCAAGTCCATCACCACTCGAATCGTTCTGCCCAAACCATATTTACTGCTTCCAAAACGACGAGGATAATGTCTGACGGGGATTTCGGTAATTCTCGCTCCTTCGATATAAGCTAGGGCGGGCAAGAAGCGATGTAGTTCGCCATAAAGATTCATATCTGCGATCAGTTCGCCGCGATAGGCTTTGAGAGAACAGCCGTAGTCATGAATCTTAACTCCCGTTACTTTAGCGATCAGCCAATTAGCAATCTTTGAAGGAAGCAATCTGGTTAAAGCTTTGTCCTGTCTTTTTTGTCGCCAGCCGCTGACTAAGTCGTATCCTTCATTTAGTTTGGCAAGTAGCAGGGGAATGTCTGCAGGATCGTTTTGTAAGTCGCCGTCGAGAGTAACGATTACTCTACCTTCTGCACATTCAAAGCCCGCCGCCATTGCGGGAGTTTGACCGTAGTTGCGTCGTAAAATTACCGCTTTGAGATCGCTACGTTGTCGGGCAAGATCGCTTAATATTTGGGTCGAACCGTCTCGCGAACCGTCATCAACACAAATGATTTCGTAATTGAGTTTGGTCTCTTTGACCGCTAGGACGATCGCTTCGATTAAACCAGGAATGCTTTCGGCTTCGTTGTATATCGGTACGACTACTGATAAATCTAGCTGCGCTGGGGCGATCGCTTCAATACCATAAGCATTTTCGATAAAAGATGGCATTTTTTGGATAATTAAATCAATTTTGGCTATCTCGCAGTTTATACTAAATAGATTAAATCGGTAAAGAAAGTAAACTACTCTGGCATTCGCTCATACCAGACGATCTATAAAGATAATTGTTTGAGTTTTCAGGAAAATTTTCTCCTTAAATAAATACTAACGGCTTGTTTTTTAAGGGCGCGAAAGCTTCGGCATCAAAGCGATATAGGCTAGCAGGACGACCGGCACCACGAGAGACTTTAACCCCAGTATCCGAGAGAATACCTAGCTTGAGCAAGCGCGATCTAAAGTTGGAGTAGTCGGAAAAGTTTTCTCCCAAAACCGTACAGTAAAGCTGATAAACTTCATTTAAGGTAAATTCTCGGGGTAAAACTTCAAAGGCGATCGGGCTGTATTCTAATTTGTTGCGCAGACGATTATAGCCGTATTCTAAAATGCGATTGTGATCGAAAGCTAAAGTTGGCACTTCTTTGACTCGATACCAGTAATTTTCCAGAGACGATCGCTCGATTATTTTTACTTCTTCGTATCTTACTAGGGCAAAGTAGCTGACCGATAAATATCTCACGCCAAAACTTTCGGGTTTTTCTCTGGGATCTCTTCCCGGTTCGCCAAAAGTATATAGCTGTTCTAAGTACAGATTGTTAACCTGAATTTTTTCAGCTAGGGTACGATATGCCGCCGCTTCTAAGGATTCACCTTGTCGGACTAGAGTTCCTGGTAAACTCCAGCAATTAACAAAAGGTTCTTCGGTTCTTTTGCGCAATAAAACTAGCAAGCGATTGTGCTGAGTATCGACAGAAAAAATAACGTTGTCGACTCCAACTTTAAAGTCGGCTAATTTTGCTGCCGCAGGCTGGGAACGGTCTAGATTTTTGCCCCAAGTAGCTGGTTCTATCTTCATACTTTTTCCTCTTTTTTAGTTTCAGCTTCTGAAGCATATAGACGATGTCGAGCAATATAGTTTTCTACCGCTGGAGTTAAAACTCGCTCGTCTCCTTGCACCCGATATGCACTAGAAGATACTTGAGGCGCATCCAGATTAGCGATCGTATACTCACCACCGAGATTTTCCAAAGATTTTAAATCGGCGCGATCGATTTCATATCCAGAACGAGGAATAATTAACACTTTTACTTTAGTTAACAATTCTTCAATTCGATACCAGCTAGTTATTTGTGGTAGAACATCTGCACCGATGGTTAAGATAAACTCTGCGTTATCTTCCCAAATTTTTCTAGCTTTATTTACGGTAATTAAAGTACGGCGATCGCTTAATTCCGAGTGCAGGCTGATATTATCTCGGGGTACGTCGATCTCTTCGATGACTAAGCGCAACATTTCGCTGCGGTAATCTAAAGGAGTCTGATGCTGTTTGAATGGATTATCTGAAGCCCACACTACTACTAAATCGTAATGTAGAGCTAACCAGCGTAAAATAGATTGATGTCCTGCGGTTGGCGGATCGGCACTCGTACCAAAAAGGGCGATTCTTTTCATAGTTGACGATAGACTGTTGATGACTGTCGATTTAGATTTAAATGTTTATTGGCGATCGAGTTGACTCTTGACTGAGACTCGCAGTGACTCTAAAGCATTACTAATTTCTGCGGTAATTGGTATGGGATTGTCGAGTTGACGCACGGTAGAAGGTAGAGAGGCAACTGTGTTAGCAGTGCGTTGGCGAATCGCATCTAAAGTTTCCGAGTTTAGTTTTCTTTTACCGTCTTGCATCATTAATTGCAATAAAGATCGTTCGTTCTGGTTGGGGGTTTCAGTAGCCAAACCCAAGCGATCGCCTTGCAAGAAATTGCCATTGAAAGTACGGAAAATTTGTTTGCGACCTGGATAGGTAGCTTTACTGCTAGACTCCTTCATCGTGGGAATATCGTCGATTTCTACTAATTTATATACTCCGTTGACTGGCTTACCCGTCACCAATTTGGTTCCGATGCCATAACCGTCGATAGCCGCACCTTCTTTTCGCAAGCGAGCGATTTCTGCTTCTCCTACGTCGCCACTGACAAAAATATTGACTTCAGGTAGTTGCGATCGCACTTTTTGGGATAATTCGACTAAATCTCCCGAATCGATTCTGACACCGGTGACGTTTATTTCCCCTTTGGCTACCTGTTCTTTTAGGCGTTTTGCGGTTGCTACAGTGTCGTAGGTATCGATTAACAAGGGTGCGGAGGGAAAATAACTCAAAAAGGCTTTAAAAGCTTCGTCTTCACTTCCGGCGATCGCGTCAAATGCCATAATCAAGGCATGAGCCATGGTACCTGTAGGTTTTTTTCCTAGTTTTAAAGCGGCTAAAACGTTAGAGGTGCTGTCAAAACCTGCTGCTAGTGCCGCTCTTGCTGCCCAAATCGCTCCTTGAGGACTAAAGGCTCTACGGGTACCAAATTCTAAGAGATTGGCTCGTTCTCCCGCTAAATCTCTCATTTTGGCGGCTTTAGTAGCTATTAGAGTTTGATAGTTAATCGTATTGAGTAAATAAGTTTCTACCAATTGGGCTTGCCACAGTGGGGCTTCAATCCTTAAGAGCGGCTCATTGGCAAAAATTGCCGTTCCTTCTGGTACTGCCCAAACATCTCCGGTAAAAGTTCCCGACTCTAGCAAGCTCCAAAATTCAGCAGGTGCGTCATCGAAGATACCCGTTTCTTTCAAGGCTGCTATTTGCGCTTCGCTAAATGATAGTTCTTCGAGATATGCTAAGGCTTGCTCTAAACCCATAGCGATCAGGTAGCCAAAGCCTTCTGGTAAATGGCGGACGAACAGTTCAAAGCTAGCTCGTTTATCGGCAATACCTTCTCCCCCATAGCAAGCAATCATGGTTAGCTCGTACAAATCGGTTAGTAAAGAATTGTCTTGGGAAGTAATGTTTAGCTGTCGTTCTGATATCATCTTGTTTAATAGAAAATAACAATCTATTTTTGGTAAATTTTACTATAAATAAAATAACAAAAATCTAGCTTGGTCACAGATTACTTCATCCTCAAATTACAGAGAAGCCACCTTGGCGTATTCGATTGCTAAAAAATGGCTGGATTTGAAGCAAAATTAGACCAGAGCTAGAGCATAAATTCTTTATCCGATCCCCGAAATTCACTCCGACGGACTTAGAGCTACAGTAATTATCGAATAAATTAAATATACCTGGTAAACAAGAGGCAAGAGACAAAAGGTAATAGTGATTTGAGAGATGCGATCGAGTTTGAATGTGTAGTTAACGAATTTAAAAACCGCCGTACTTCAAAAAGTTCATTTTTCGATGGAGTAAAATCGAAGTGAAATAGCTTTGAGTTAAAACTATACTTTAGATGACAGTAATTCAATTGATTTATGTTATAGACAAAAATCAATAGAAATTGATCCAAAATAACTTTCCAGAGATCTTCTTAGCGATTGATAATTAAATAATCTAAATAAATTTAAATAATCGTATCGATAAATGAGAAAATACTCAGTTTTTAGCTAATAATTTAATTAGAAAGATTGTTTTTTGTAAGTTTATTAGGAGCTTAACTATGATTTCTAAAATGATTAGAAATATCTTGGAATATGTGGGTGAAGGTTTTGCTCGTATCTTTAGTCCCAATATCGACGAATATCCGGTTATTGGCGTACAGCCATTTTCAGGAGAAGTCTACCATCCTAATTCTAAATTCGATTGGTAAAACTGAGTTGCAGACTTATTGTGCATCTATCGCCACATTTTTTTTAGCAAACAAGGTTAATGCTAATCAATACTCGTACATAAGTCTGGTTTTTGGATTTTCAAATTAAATTTATAATTTAGCGATCGTAGTGCGATCGCACTTTTTTTTGTTCGTTAATAGCCTCTAGAGTAGTAAAAATGCATTTTGAAGTAAAAGGGAAGAAGTAAATTATCGAAACTTTCTTCTTTGCTTCTCGATCGTTCTCTGTTACTTCTCGGCTGACTACTTTTAATGTTCTCAAAACTCAAGTAGGATTGCTATATATCATATATAGCTAATTGTTAAAATTCACAATGAATGGCAAAAATTTTGGTCGATCTTCCTTACCTCATACTAACTCTCATCATCAGGTAGGAATGCTAACTGTCTTCCGTCTGGGTTTGTTTAACCTGGGATTGGGATTAATGGCGGTGTTAACTCTCGCCGTACTCAACCGAGTAATGATTAGCGAATTGGGTATTCCAGCAGCAGTTACGGCAGGGGTTTTGTCTTTGTCGTTGTTTGTTTCACCTGCTAGAGTTTGGTTCGGACAACTATCAGATACTAAACCGCTATTTAATAAGCATCGTACTAGTTACGTACTATTAGGAACTGCTGTTTTTGGCTTAGCAGTATTCTTAGCGGTGCAAGCAGTATGGCAACTAGGTGCGATTGTCAGGAATAGTGGTGGTTGGTTGTGGAATTATCAGACCATTGGTTGGACGGCTGTTCTGGCGTTAATTATGGCAGTGTACGGACTGGCAGTAAGTGCGAGTTCTACTCCTTTTACTGCTTTGCTGGTAGACATTTCCGAAGAGCAAAACCGTTCTAAATTAGTCGCGGTAGTTTGGTCGATGTTGATGGTAGGTATCGTCATCGGTGGGGTAAGCGGTAGTGTGGTGTTTAAAAATATCGAAGCCGAAGGGATGGTTGCCGGTCAAATTCCCTTAGAAATTTTACAGCCACCAATTAATTTAGTATTTAGCTTAGTTCCTTTTTTGGTTTTTGCTTTAGCGTTAATTGCTACTTGGGGAGTAGAAAAAAAATATTCTCGCTTTACTACTCGTTATAGTTCAGAGGATCGCGAGGATAAAGTTACTTTGGGTAGAGCGATAAGAATTTTAACTGCTAGTCGGCAAACGGGAATCTTTTTTACTTTTTTATGTTTATTGACTGTTAGTCTGTTCATGCAGGAGGCAGTTCTAGAACCCTATGGCGGCGAAGTATTTGGTATGTCTATCGCCGAAACTACTTTACTCAATTCCTACTGGGGGATCGGAATTCTGATCGGTTACAGTCTGACTGGTTTTTTAATCGTGCCGCGCTTGGGTAAAAAATTGAGCACCAAAATCGGCTGTGGTTTAGTCGCGCTGTGTTTTCTTTTAATTATCTTTTCTGGCTTTACCCAAAAAGAAATGGCTCTCAAAAATGCTTTGATTTTATTTGGTGCGGCGACAGGGATAGCAACGGTTGGCGGTGTTAGTCTCATGCTCGATCTCACCGCAGCAGCGACGGCAGGAACGTTTATCGGTGCGTGGGGACTAGCACAGGCAATATCTAGAGGTGCGGCTACTTTTATTGGGGGAGTAGTTTTAGATCTGGGTAAGGCTATTTTGACCAATCCATTACCCGCCTATAGTTTGGTTTTTGCCATTCAGGCAGTGGTGATGCTTGGTGCGATCGCCGTTCTCAATCGAGTTGACGTTAGAGAATTTAAAGAAAGTACTAGAAAAGCAGTAGTTACAGTGATGGAGGGAGATTTGGATGGGTGAAATCTATCTTCAATAGTCGCACCATTTTCTAAAATAACAACTAAGGAAATCAGGGCTTTATTAGGAAAATAGATGTTTTCAATCTCGTCTGAAGCTTCGTATAAAACTGTATGAAGCGGAAGTTCGACAGACTTTAAATGAGGCTCGAGACGTTGATATTCAGTTTCTGGCAAAGATGAGAGGAGACAATTAGCCGATCGCGAAAGATCTTGAGGCATAAGACTTAATCTTTTTATATTGTGCTGCGGTAAAATTAACCAAGGGCACAAAAGAAAAATTAAGTCTAAATCTAAATTTTAAATTCGATGTCACTCGATAAATTTATTAGCAAATAGCTAATAAATTTATCGAATTTTAATTTTTTGTTCTGTACGTAAACGTATATAGCAAGTGACAAGCCCGAATCGATCGAGCTAAGTCTTTAAATACTTCTAATTACTTCTTCTTTTTTACTTTTTTCGTCGAGCAAACCTAGTTCAATCGAGAAAGCTCAAGTCTAATGTGTTTGACGTTGGTTGCTGATACTTAACAATAGCGGAAGATTGGGAAGCGCGATCGCAGGATAAAATTAATAGCCAACTCCGTAGAACTTCCGCCACACTCCAGGCTTGAGCAAAACAGCCTCTGGGGGTAAAGGGTAAATTTCCATCGAAAATTTCGCTGATGTTGCCCAGACAGCCAGCTTGCAGATGCTGCGCCATTGGTTCGAGAAAACTCCGCGCCACTGCTGGATTTCGATATGCCGTCAGATGTGCCTGAACGAAATGCCCGATTAACCATCCCCAAGTGGTACCCTGATGATATGCTCCGTCGCGCTGGTAGCGATCGCCGCCATAAACGCCTACATAATCTGGATGACTGGGGGCAAGCGATCGCAGTCCGTAGGAAGTTAGTAAAGTTTGGGCGACTTTATCGACAATAAGTCTTTGTCTGCTGCGATCGAATAGAGGAGAACTGGTTTGCTTGCTAGTTAGGATATTGGGCAGAGAAACGGCAAAAATTTGATTGGGACGTAAAGCATCATCGTTGCCATTAGGAGTATCGATGACATCAAAACAATAACCTCCCGAAGCATACCAAAATTTTTCAAATCCCGTTCGGGTGGTTGCCATCATTTCTTGAATTTTGTCATCGTAATAGCCCAAAACACCGCAAAAATAGCTCATGCAGGCTAAGGCATTGTACCAGAGAGCGTTTACTTCTACTGGTTTACCAACGCGCGGTGTAACTACCCAATCATCTACCTTGGCATCCATCCAGGTAAGCTGTACTCCTGGTTCCCCAGCATAAATCAAACCGTCATCGTCTAAATGAATGTTGTAGCGAGTACCTTTAATATGCCAGTCAATAATTTCTAATAGTTGGGGAAATAAATCCGAGAGAAACTTGCGATCTTTAGTAGTTTCGTAATAATCGCGAACCGCTTCAAAATACCAGAGAGTAGCATCGACGGTATTATATTCTGGGCGATCGCCTCGGTCGGGAAAAACGTTGGGTAACATTCCCCTGTCTGTATATCGACCAAAAGTTCTTAGAATATCGCGGGCAATTTCAAAGCGACCCGTCGCGATCGCCAATCCTGGTAGACTAATCATGGTATCTCTACCCCAGTCGGTAAACCAGGGATAACCGGCAATAATCGTTTTCCCCGGCAGGCGATCGACCACAAAGCGATCTGCCGCTAAAACTAATTGTTCGATCCATTTTGGGCTATCGTGGCGATCGAGATTATGTTGCCAATTCCAAGTTTCGATTAACTGTAGATCGCGATCGCGCTGGCGTTTAAAAGCTGTTTGGCGATCGAAAGTAAGATCGAATTTATCCTTAGTGCTAGCAATTACGGTTAATTTATCATCTGGCTGAAGAGTAACCTTAATAGTTGCTACGTGCAAATGATCTTCTAAATGAGCCAAACCGCGATATCGTTCTACAGGCAAGTAAAAGTTTTGATACCAAACTGACTCTAGTTGCCACTCTATATTATCTGGCTCGACTCCAGCCAAAGATAAATATAGTGGTTCGGCTCCATCTACCGCAGTAATACAGATGCCGTTTTCTCTTGCTTCGATCTCAGTCTGCCAGCGATCGCTCTTGGTATTGCCGTGATGATCGCGATAGTTAATTAGGAACTCGATCGTGAGAGTTAGAGCCTGACTAGCACGAATCAAATGATAATCGACATAAGTAGTATTTTCGCCCCATTCCAGCCAAATCCGCTTGTTTAATAAGGTATCGGCACAGGCAAAACTCCACAGGGGAACCGTTCCTTCTAAAGTAAAACTTTCTAGATTTAAATAACCTTCAGGTGCGACAGTTCCATCTGCCCAGAGGTTAGTATCGAGAGGATAGGCTTGCTGGTTATACTCGACTGTTTCTGCCAACTTGGTTAGCAGCAAAGTCCGCCCTACCGGTGGCTCTAAAGCCGCGATCGCCAGTCCATGATAGCATCTAGTTATTATCCCCGAAATCGTGCCGCAAGCATAACCGCCAATGCCGTTAGTCACCAACCATTCTCTTTCCGTAGCGGCTTGAAGATCGTTACAAATCTCTCTACCAATCATGGTTGCAAAACTTGTTGTTGGGCAGCGAGTAACTCTTTAATGCCTGTTTCTGCCAAATCTAACATTTGGTTTAGTTGCGATCGCCTGAAGCTTTGAGATTCGGCAGTCCCCTGAATTTCAATTAGCTCCAGTTTTCCGTTCATCACCACATTTAAATCGACATCTGCTGCCAAGTCTTCAGGATAATTCAAGTCTAAAAAAACTTCTCCTTCAATTAATCCCACAGAAATTGCCGCTACGGGTTTTAATAGGGGAGAACTGGTTAATTCTCCCTGCTGTATCAGTTTATTAATGCCGTGTGCCAGCGCGACATAACCTCCGGTAATTGCTGCGGTGCGAGTTCCCGCATCTGCCTGCAGGACATCTGCATCAATAGTAATGGTTCTCTCGCCAATTGCCTTAAGGTCTACCGCCGCTCTCAAACTGCGTCCAATCAATCTTTGAATTTCTTGGGTACGTCCCGATAGCTTGAGTAGTTCTCGCGCCTGACGGGAGGCAGTTGCCCCAGGTAACATTCTATACTCTGCTGTCAACCATCCCTGTCCGCTATCGACAAGAAAGGGAGGAACTTTTGACTGAACACTAACGGTGCAAAGAATTTTGGTATTGCCACAGCTAGTCAGAACTGAAGCGGTAGGACTACTGATAAAATCGAGCTCAAAACTATGGGAGCGAAGGCGATCGCTAGAGCGGTTATCCGGACGTTTCCAGGGCACAATACTTTACATTTCTCCAATAACTGTCATTTCAAAGTATTGCAGATAATTAGCATATTATTCAGTTCTAATAGTTCTATTTTCTTTTCTGGTCTGGCTTCTTGGCTACAGGGAGTTTTCAATACTCTAATAATGCAATCAATGTTAAACAAGATATTTTATAAAAATTTAAGAATTTTGAAATTCCAACTTAATCTCAGCTTTTGCGTTTATGGTGGATAGAGGCAAGAAAGATATCAGACGATCTTGCTCTACTGTATTCTGATAGGAATTTTTGTGAAAATAGCATCCCATTTCCTAATTTCATTGCTTTTGGCCGCTTTAATGAGCTTTGCCGCTCCTGTAGTTTTAATTGGAATTATTTTGGGAGTGTTATCGCTCGCTAGCTATTTTCCAGGCCTAATTGTTTTTCGCCAGGGAACTATTCATGTCTTGGAGTTTTTAGCCGTGTTCGGTAATGGTAAACCTTTTCAAGGGATAGTTACTCTAGGACTAACGGTTGGTGTAGTTGGAGTTCTGCTCGATATCTTTAATTTCTACCGCTATCAAAGTCTTCGAGATTAGTCAAAATATATATACTTTTAATTCAGCTCGATGTTAATAATATCAATATAATATTCTGTCCTTCTTGTTAGTCAAAGCACATTTATGGCGATCGCTACCAGCCATAGAGCGACAATGTGCGCTTAGCTACACCGATTTCTGGGAATCTTACCAACAAGTGCTTCCCAGTAGATGCCACTAGCCATAGGTAAAAATACAGGCAAAACTAATTATATTGAGAGATTTAACTGTACTTTACGTCAAAGAATCTCTCGGTTAGTCAAGAAAACTCTTCGATTTTCCAAAAAAGTTGAAAATCATGTCGGTGCTGTTTGGTATCTCCTACACCATTACAACTCATTCTTACTTGTTTAGAACTACCAATTTGACTAAATTCAACATAAAGCAGAGTTAGACCTAGTTACTCAGGGTTAGACCTAGTTATTCTTATTTTTCAAGTTATCATCTTCCCCTTCCCGGGGATAAGCATTTTTTATTTAGCAGAACTACGGTACTATAACCAATACTATCGCCAATGAAATTGCGAGTTAGCTCGAGAGTGGTTACGTGTTGCTAACTAAATCCAATAGTTGACGGTAATATTTCCCATATTTTGTCAAAGTAACTTTTTATATCTAGAGAACGACAACAATGGCTTACAAATTACCATCTGTTTCTTACGACTACACCACATTAGAATCATCAATTTCTAAAAGGACTATAGAATTTCATCCCGCTCGATACCATGCTACCCACGTTAGTAAATCCGAGCGGGAATTACTCCTCCAAGTATATAAAAAAGGCGAAGAAATACCTCTCTTCGATTCTGGAATTTGGCAAGTCGCTCGGGGTGTAGTTCAATTGAGCAAAATCAGTCACGATGGTCAAGAAGTAATTTTGGGATGGGCAACTGCTAATTCTTCTTTTGGCAATTGGTATAATGAGCATTACAGCTATCGTGTTTTGGCTCTGTCTAATGTATATGTAAAACGTTATTCGCCTAAAGATATTGAAAAAAACCCTGTACTAGCCCGTCGCTTACTAGCACAGTTGAGCATTCGCCTGATTAAGTTGGAGCAATTACTAGCGGTTACAGGGTTAAGAAAAACAGAAGAGCGTTTATGGCAGTTATTATTAATTCTCAAACAAGAAATGGGTCAAGCTATAACTGAAGGTACTCGCCTGCAAATTCGTTTTACCCATAAGAATTTAGCAGATATTATTGGTACCACCAGAGTGACGGTTACCAGAATTTTAGGTGAGATTCAGCAAAAAGGCTGGATCGCTCTCGATAGCGATCGCCATATTATCGTTAAAAGTAGAAAGAGCCATACTTAAGTTGGCAGAGCTAAAATCAGCATAACTCAAATTTGCTTGACTGAGACACGATCGCCAGGCAACTTGCAAAATTAATGTTACTGAAACTAGAGCCTTTCTCGTTCTTTCAATGTAGATAGCTTCAGTTTTTTAAACGTTTAGAGCGCCGTGCAGATCGCGATCGAAAAAATGAAGGAGAGCGCACAAAGTAAAGTACTGAAGATAGTTAAGTTTTTCCGTAAGTTAAGCTAGAGAGTTTTGCAGTGATTTTTTACCCAAAATAATAACGAATATTTTGAGTACACAAAAGCTAATGACCTTACCTTAAAATACTGATAACTTACTTAGAAATACTAATACCCTCACCACTCTAGAAATTTTATAGCTCCTCTGCATCAATAGTTATAAATATCTGAGTATAGATTTAATAAATTTAAATCAATTTATATTCGGTTTGACAATAAAAATTTTAAAAGGACTTCTGGTATAAACAAAACAGCATCAAAGTTATTTAGGAGTCTTAATACTTAGGTTGAAATTAGAGATATCGATGTGGTCACACTCGTTAGTAGAAGGATTGAGCAATGTACAGGCAAATCTCAAGAGTCAAATAAAATTGCTCCAAAATTGCTGGAACAAAAATTCAAACAGTTAAACAATAATTAGCAAAGAAGGAGGTAAAAACTATGCTCTCTTTGGTTTTAGGCTTGGGCTTTATTTTATTAGGGGTATTGCCACAAGGATATCTAAGTTTCTACTTATTAAAGAAAATGGAAAGCCAAATAAAAACCAAACACACGAATAAACACATGAAAAATCGCTTAGTACGGGACAAAAAATTGAAGGAGGGGTTGCAAAAAGAGATAGGAAAAGGGTTTTATAGAAAGTTACCACACTAACAATAAAACCCTATGAACGAGATTAGCTTACTTCGTAATACATTAAAACCCCTCTTGGGATGGCATGGAGCGCGACTAAGTTTTCTGGCTTTGTTTCTTATTGCTCTGCTGCGGGTAAAAACGATTAATTTAGCAGAAATAGCGACGGGATTTAGAAATCAAGCCAAAATAAACTCCAACTCTGAAGGGGTGACAAGGGAGCTAGAAAGATTGCTGGATAATAAACATAGCTCGTAGACCCCTCTGGTAAAAAGGCAGCTTATTGAGATTGAGCCACATCAATTTGTTTATCCATTCCTTCATCAAGGTAAATGAAACCAGCCAGCTACTACCATATAAACCAAGCCAAAAGTAGCTGTTGCGAGTCAAAGATTGTTTAATTTTTCGATGGCGACCGATGTATTTAGACTGACCTCGAAGGCTAAGAGTATGTCCTTTGAACACCGAGTGAGTGTAAGCAATGGCGATGAGCAAAACTAGACGAGTAAGGCGTTCAATCTGAGCTTGCGACCCCTCGAGATTGTAGCCACCTGACTTGCAATCTTTAAACATCGCCTCAATCCCTACGCGCTTTTTATAGGCTTTGACAGCTTCAGGTAAATTGGGTAAATTTGTCAGCAGATACCAGGGTTCCTTTGCCCCCATGCCTCGGTAAATACGTCGCCAATAGACCCCTAAATAAATCCCCGAAACTTGATGCAGTTGAGTGACTTTAGTTTCTTGATAAAACCGTTGGTCTCCTGGATTAACGTCTAGGTCTTTTAAGGGAGTAAAACCTAATTGAGTTACCATTATCTTCGTACTCTTTCTCTGTCGAAGCACAAAGTAGACCTGCTGCTGGGTCAGCCACTTAGCTAGTTCAACACTCTGGAATTCTCTGTCTCCTAAAATAACGATTTGGTGTTGTTTAAACAGCTTCAATACTGGACGTAATATGGCTTTTTGTTGAGCGAAGTTACTGGCTCCTTTCTTCTCTAGAAACTGCCAGTATATAGGCAAAGCTCTTTTCGCCATCACTACTCCAACCATGAACAGATTTTTATCTTGCCATTGAGTTCTATCTAAGACTAGATAAATTGTCTGGTCTGGCAAGAATTTCTTTTGAACTACTTCTTTGACTATGGGAAACCAGACTAACGAAACTGATAAAGCTGAGGACTTCAAAAACCTTTGGATTCGGCGACGACGGCTCTCATATTTAATTGGTAAAGGGAAGTATGCAGCTAGTCTTTCTATCTTTACTTGTTTGTAGGTCTGGATAAGGTATACCAGCACTTCCAAAGTAATTAGTTGGTCATCACTCAGATAACGTGAAAGATGATTGCGGTACAATTGGTTTAACATTTTTTAGGGTTCGGTCGGATTCTCAATAACTGACCGAATCTTTTTTACCATAGGTTGTCTCTGTTCCCTACACTGTCTGACTTCTCACAGGGTTGTCACCCCGTCAGACTCCAACTACAAGCGGTTGCAGAGATTCTTTAAAGATTACGACCTAGAATATGCGGTGATAGCAAGAGTGATTGTGACTTTGATGGACATCCCTGAGCCATGGATTCTCAGTTTAGACCGAACCGAGTGGTCGTTTGGACAAATTCGCTTTAACATCCTCAGGACTTACGCACTTCAGCACTCTAAACCTTGATTTACCGTTACTGACTCGCTGCTCAAACAACGAAATTTCATTCAACTGCGTAAGTCCTGATCCTAATGCTAGCTGTGGTTCATCAAGGAGTGGCTTATCCTCTGATGTGGGAGTTCTTAGACAAGAAAGGCAACTCAAACAGTGAAGAACGAATCGATTTATTGGGTAGATTCTCTCAAGAATTTCCCGATGTGGAAATTGCTTATATTTGTGGCGATAGAGAGTTTATTGGCAAATTATGGTTAACTTATCTTCTGATTGAGCCTACGTTTTCTTTTCGTCTTCGCCTTCGAGAAAGTGACCTTATTAGTGATGGTCAAAAATCTCTCTCAGCTAAAATTCTGTTTGCTCATCTTCAACCTGGTTAACAAGCCATCTTGAATTCTCCTCGATGGGTTTGGGGTAGATTCGTCTATGTCTCAGCTTTACGTCTTGATGATGGCGAATTATTAGTTGTGATTTCTTCCGATTCTCCTAAAACGGCTATTGCTAATTACGGACATCGTTGGCGTATTGAAACTTTGTTTGGCATGTTTAAGACCAGAGGCTTTAATCTTGAATCGACTCATTTCATCGATTCGCAGCGGTTAAGTAAACTTCTAGCTTTAATGGCTTTGGCTATGTGTTGGGCGATGAAAGTTGGAACTTGGCTGCATTCTCACCAACCTCTGAAAGTTAAAAAACACCGAAGACGAGAAACAAGTCTTGTCCGTTATGGTCTTGACCATTTACGTTCTATTGTTAATGATATCGACTTGAAACACTATGAATTTTTAGAGTGCTTACAATTTTTGTCCTTGTATCTTGAATTTAGGATCTCAAATCCTGATACTTTAGAAAAAGTAGTAGACCGTCCTTCCCTTGGTTAATTAAAACCGTGATTTAGCTAGGGTCGCTACTCTCCTCTCAGTTTAATCAACTCAAACAATCACTAGGGGAATTAGACCCCGCATTCTGCAAGGAAGAGTCAGAACCCAGAGGAAAAAGCTAAAAATTTTTAATAAGAACAATGGAACAACAACAGTGGGTGGGAATCGATGTCTGTCAGAAATATCTCGATGTCTACATCTGCCCGATAGGAAAGTTATTTCAAGTAACTAATGATGATTCTGGAATTAGTGAGTTAGTCAAGATACTTATAGAAATCAAACCAGAGTTAATCGTCTTGGAAGCCACAGGAGGCATGGAACTAACCGCAGCCATCGAACTAACTCAAGTAGGGTTAGCAGTAGCAATTATCAATCCCCGTCAAGCTAAGGACACGGGTGCTGAGGTTGCCTCAGCACCGTGAGCTGTCCGTAGAGACTTTGCTAAAGCCACAGGGCAGTTAGCCAAAACCGATGCTATTGATGCGAAAATTTTGGCGCACTTCTAGAAATGCTATACGCCCTCAAGTCAGAGCAATTAAAGACGAATCATCCCGTCAATTAGAAGACTTGGTACAGCGTCGTCGTCAAATTAGCGACATGATTACCGCCGAGAAAAATCGTCTTCGAGGTAAAAGTAACGTAGTGCAATCGGGCATTAGCGAACACATTGAATGGCTAGAAGCAAAACTCAAAGAAATCGAATCACAAATCAAAGACGCGATTGCGCTCCGCGCACTGGCAAAGCCAATCGCTAGCGATGAAGATTGGAAGCAGAAACAGAAGTTACTCACCAGTGTCCCTGGAGTTGGAGAAGTAGTAGCTACGACTTTAATTTCATCTTTACCCGAATTAGGCAAGCTTTGTTTACTCGACAAGGGCAAACTCAAGAAGGTTGCTTTGACTGCCTGTATGCACAAGCTGCTTATTTTGCTTAACGCAATGGTCAGAGATAGTCAAACTTGGCAACCTCAAACTACCAACTAAATGTCACAATCTTGATTAAGAGAGAAACATCAAGTGAATTTCACTGTGATGATAGTTTTCTCTGGATTGATTTAGTTTTTAGCGATCGCCTGAAACTACAAAATTAGACTTGACATTCAAGACAATCGCTAAATCCCTATTTCCCTAAACGAGAAGTATTGAGATCTGAGTAGTCGAGCTCTTCATTAGAGAGAGCTTCCAGCTTGGCTTCTTGTTCTTCAGTGAGTCGAACGGTTTTCTTGGGGCCGGGCGTGTAGTTAACGGTTGCCATAACTTTTCACCTCTTTGAGGTTTGGGAAATGTATTTACCGATCTTGAACGGCTTCTATTTGGTTTGGGTGTAGCTGCAGTACCTTTAACTTAATTAAACAAGATAAAAACAAAAACAGAGTAGCTCTATTAAAAATAATTTAGCTCCTTTCCCTTATTATTTGAGACTAGATTTTGATTTAACGGCAGAAATTGATGAAAAATGGCGCGTTCGATGGAAAAATCCGTAGTGCTGGACGCAAGAGCGTTGTTTTTGGTTCGCTTGCTACGTAAACGCCTAAGTTAGCCTCTAATTATTCACCGTTGGCTTAAATTTCTGAAGAACTATTTCTTATTTTCGGAGAGTTACAGAAGCGTTTCATTGGCGATCGCCAATAATGAATCAAAGAAACTCGTCAGATTATTGGTTTATATGAACTTAAAAAGTTGAGTTTCTTATGAGTGGGGTAAATACGATTACCCTGCAAAAAATATGCTTGACAAACAAATCTAAAAAAGCCTAAAAAAATCAACATTGTTGTTTTTTTCCACAGACAAATGTTGATTTTTTATCTTTAATAAACTAATTTATAACTACTAAATTTAATTTAAACGAGTTAGTTTTGAGCAACAAAAGTTCTAGTATACATTGAGTATGACAATAAACTATTTTTTAAAACTAATTGAAATCAAGGCTTAAATAAATTTTTTGAGGAATAGATGCTATGTCCGAACCCAAAGTAACAATTGTAGTCGTACCACGGGAGCGGTTCGATTTTTCCCAACTTTCCATAGAAACTATCTACCAGAGAACCGCTATCCCTTTTAAGTTAGTTTACATAGATGGTAACTCCCCTGCTCACATTAAGTGCTACCTTGAAGAACAAGCTAAACAAAAGGGATTTTATCTAATCCGTACGAACAAGTTCTTAACGCCGAGTCAAGCTCATCATCTCGGTTTAGCCTACGTAAACACGAAATACTTTGTTTTTATAGATAACGATGTAGTGGTTGAGGTGGGGTGGCTCGAAAACCTCGTGCAGTGTGCCGAAGATACAGAGGCGTGGGTAGTCGGTCCTCTTTATCTAGAAAGGAAACCAGAAGACCAGATTATTCATATGGCAGGAGGACAAGCTCATATCTGCGAGCAAAACGGTAAACGCAAGCTAGTTTCCCAACTTGCTTTTGCCAAACAAAAACTATCGACAGTTCGTTCTCAATTACAGCGCGGAGCTACTGAACATGTAGAATTTCACTGCATTCTTCTGCGCACCGAGGTTTTCCAAAGGATGCCTCTTCTAGATGACAAAATTCTCAGTGCTCCAGAGAACGTAGATTTATGTCTATCCGTCCAAAAAGCTGGTGGTTCTATTTACTTCGAGCCTAATTCCATTGTCACTTATAGAGGATGTGGGGGTCCTACACCACCTCCAGTGACAGGAGCAGATCGACCTTATTTTCTGCTTCGCTGGAGCTATGCTTGGAACCGAGATAGCCTCGAATACTTTCGTAGTAAATGGAATTTACCCAAAGACGATCCTTACATTCAAGGTCAGTATAGATGGATAGCAGGTCGTCGCAGAACCGCCCTCAAGCCTATAGTCAATCCGATTTTTCCCGAAAAAATTGCCCATAAAACGGCTGGAGTGATCGACAGGGTGATTAGCTTTTTAATGTTGCTAATCAACTCGATCGCCCGACCGAAAGTTGATGAATTTAAAAATATTCCCGAGCGGAGTTAACTAATTAACTAATTCGAGAATCCCAGCGCAATAAGAACATTAATCTCACATTAATCTCAATTAAGACAGTGAAACTTCTCCATTTATGGCAAGGCGATTCGGGTCATTATGGTGGAGGCGGAGCAGTAGCAATGTATCGCCTTCACTCCAGTTTGCTCGAAGCCAGCATCGATTCAAAAATTTTGTGTCAGCACAAAACGATTCAATCTCTCCAGATTGATGTCTTTCAAATCCCACTCGTTTTCAAAGTTTTAGAGAGACTTCTCCAACAGATTACTTCAAGACTGGGACTAAATGACATTCATCGGCTTAGTTCCTTTAATCTAAGGAAATACCAAGTATATTCTGATGCCAATATCATTCATTTTCATGGTCTTCAGGGATTTATTAATTATCTGGCACTTCCTGCATTGACTAGAGATAAACCTAGTGTTTTTACTCTGCACAATATGTGGGCACTTACGGGACACTGCAATAATTCCTACGATTGCGAGCGCTGGAAGAGCGGCTGCGGTCGATGTCCACACCTAGATATTCACCCTGCAGTCAGCAGAGACAGCACCCACATCGAATGGCAACTCAAAGACTGGACTTACCGCCAACTCCAGCTCACCCTGATCTGTCCCAGCAAGTGGATGGTAGAACAAGCCAAGCAAAGCCCGTTGCTCAATCGTTTTCCCATTCATTATATTCCCCACGGGATCGACACTGAGTCTTTTCAACCACTAGACTCTCTAGAGTGTCGTTCACAGCTTGGCATCCCTCACGACAAAAAAGTGCTGCTGTTCGCCGCTGTTAACATCAGTCACTATCGCAAGGGTGGCGACCTGCTAGTAAAAGCCCTGCAAAACTTACCAGAATCTCTCAAACAAGATACCGTGCTGGTGGTGTTCGGGAAAGAAACTGAAGCAATCGCCAAGTTGTTCGACCTGCCTGTATATCATCTCGGCTACCTCAGCGACGACCGTAGTAAAGCTGTAGCCTACTCTGCTGCCGATCTGTTTCTCTTTCCCACCAGAGCCGACGTTTTTGGCTTAGTCTCGATTGAAAGTCAGGCTTGCGGCACTCCCGTAGTCTCCTTTGGAGTCGGCGGCGTTCCCGACCACGTTCGTCCTGGGGTTACTGGCTATCTCGCCGAACCCGAAAATGTCGCCGACCTGCGTCAGGGCATCGTGCAGCTTTTAGCAGACGATGAGTTACGCCAACGTCTGAGTCAACAGTGTCGGGCGATCGCCTTACAAGAATATGACTCTAAACTATGGGCGGCACGACACGCCGAAATCTACAGCCAGTTGCTCGATCCCTCCCCAGTAGAAAAGCTCGAAGAAGGCGTTATACTAAATCCAATTTAGAAAAAATACGTAACTCCCCAGGTTGATGGCGTTTAAGGGTTCTGTTGCAAAAAACGAGCCTGGATTAGTAGTATGACAAGAGTGCCGATCATTACTTAATAGATGAACTCAAAGCAACCATCATTTAAATGGAAACACTTTCAAGGAGAGATTATTTTACTTTGTGTTCGTTGGTATCTTCGCTATGCTTTGAGTTACAGAAATCTTGAAGAGATAATGATGGAAAGAGGTTTATCTGTAGACAGGGTAATAGGCGTTGAGCCGAGATACGTGTAAAATCGTGCCACATCTCCCTCTAACCACTACCCTGATTACATTTCAGGTTCTATAGGAATCACCATCACTGTCTCCAGAGGTTGAGGCAAGTTATCAAAATCAACTATATAATCTCCATAACGCTTGAGATGACCTGTCAGATAAGGACTCAAAGTAGCTAAAGTTCGAGGCTTAATGACATATCCCTCCGCACTCAAAGAACGGATAATCGAAGAAATATCAAAAGCATTCTGCAAAATAATCGAATTGGCAACTAAATCGAGATACTTAAGCCGTTTTTCCTGTTCTAAGGGGTCATTGTCAGTAATCAGTCCATCTTTACCAAAGAACAGCCATTTAGAAAAACCGTTATATGCTTCTACGATATTGGTACAGGAAGTAATTTGCCTCCTCAAACCCATGTCGGAAATATATTGTAGTAGAAACATAGTCCTCACTACCCTGCCTAATTCTCGAAAAGCCTGATATAGTCTATTCTTGCGACTATAGGTTCCCAATTTTCTCAAGATAGTTGAGGGCATCAGCTTTCCTGCTCTGATGGACAGTACTACTCGCATCAAATCCTGCCAATGGGTTTTAATTAGCTCCCAATTAATGACATCTCCAAACAAAGGCTCAAGATATTGATATTTATCGTCAGTACTGGCACGATAAAAGTTACAGTCTTTCCAGTTGCGAATCCTCGGCATTAACTTGATACCCAGCAAGTGAGCCAAAGCAAATACAGGAGATGACTGACCTTGAGTATCCGCATGGAGAGTATCGGGCTGAATATCCGAGGTGTTTTTCAGCAGTCCATCGAGAATATAGACTGCCTCCCAGACTCCACAAGTAATGAAGTGAGTAAACAAAGCAATATAATTGTCGGCTACGTGGTGATAGGCAATACCACCATAGCCTCCATACCTGATGTGATATTCTGCTACTAAATTATTCTCGTAGATATTAAACTTCGTACCATCGGCTGCTGCTCATTTCCCCGTACCCCAGATTTTAGGAAGGTTAAAGCGATTGTAGCTGTTGATAATATCTCGAATTGCTGCTTCTAATTTCTTGGCACTGATATGACGGCGGTTGGTGTACGACAGAGCATGGGAACTTATCTTTCTTCTCGCATGACGTGCCATCTGATTCGCTCCCAGATTACAGCCATAAGCAAAAGCAGTTAGGATATAGCGTTCCTGGGGTTTATCTATCTTTGGCTCTGAACCAGAAAGCATCCCAAAATGTCTCGTCCAATTGAGCCAATGCTCTACATTACAGAGAATATCTAAGATACTGCGTTCTGGCATTCGTTGAAGAATCGCTTTCTCTAATGCAGCAGCGTCGGTTGATGGTGTTTTTGCCTGAACCTTTTTTAGAACGTGTTCACCATCTTCATTGATACTAATAAAATCTCCTTGTTGGCAAAGTTGGTCTATCGAATGGCTCAATTCGCTTAATTGAGTTTTTAAAGATGCGACGAACTCTTCGGCTTCAGTCGGAAAATCTAATTCCTCACAGTAGGATTGAAGGGACTTTTGGCATTGCTCCCAAGATAATAACTGTTCGCGATAGTCAGCAAAACTCTCCGAACCCTCAACGCAAATATTTCCCGTCTTTAACTCATTTGCCAGATAGGAAAAAATACAGATTTCAAAGGAACGACGTAGATACATGGGATTGTTTCTCTTCTGGGTTTTGATCAATTTACGCCAAGCTTCTGAGACAAAATCTAACTCCACCGTTGGGGGTAGCCATTTTCCTCTTCGGTGCTGATTATCGAGCAAGAAGGTTACTGCGTCTATTACCGAACGATCTTGAGTGGTGGAACGTAGCTCTAAGCCCTGAATTAGCTTGAATAGAGAAGCACGGTAGTTAGAGTAGTATTTTCTTAATAAGGGAAGGTAATTATCGTTGTTGTAAGCGGTGACTTCTTCCAAATTTGCGCGTATCTTCTCGCTTCCACCATGAGTTTGAATGAGAGATTTTACCTGCCGACCTAAGATTATTTCGTTGTCAGTAGCATCATTAGCATCAAGCACCTCTCCAAAAACCCCCAAAAGAGCCTCAGTCATAGCTCTTTGTTCTTCTCTAATTTGCTCTAGCCTTTCCTTACCTCGATTGTGAATGGTAGCCAACCGTTTGAGAAACATGGATACTAAATTGTCTCTGGCTTTGACTTGGGATTGATATATTAGAGACAGCAGTAAAGTTCTCCGTTTGGGTAGGAGAATATCTTGAAATTCGGCTGCATCTAAGGTTCGAGCATAGGCAGCAAAATGTTTGATTTTAGTGGTGGCAATAGTCGAAAATAGTCTCTTTGCATCGCCAAAAGACATCAAACGCTCGAATTTAGCTAATAGCTTCTTGATTTGATTTAATGTAGCTTTTTTAGGGAGTTGTTTGACTTCGTTAAGAGTTACCGAATCCGAATCGGGGTCATCGATTAATAAACTATCGAGATAAGAAATCTCAGTCACCGAAAGGGAACTAGCTACTTTTCTAAACAGGCGATTATTAATTACTGTTCTAATATGCAGTACCAGACGGTCTAGCGTGCTGAAGGCTGGTAATTCGTAGCGTTCTTTAACCAGTTCTTCGATAGCGACATTAACTAAATCCGCAGGATGGTCGCGAACTGTAGCTGCAACTCCCACTGCTTTAGCTATGATTTTTTGTCCTTGTTTGTTGTAGGTAGATATTTTCAAATACTGCCGAATTGCTTCTCTGTAGCGACGGCAAGAACGTTCGGGAGCGATCGCGCTCTTCTTTTTACCTAAATTCAAACAGCTACGGATATGGTCGATAATGGGAAGGGGGATAAACTCGAATTGACAGAAATAGCCCAAACGCTGAAAGGTTTTGAGCATAACTAGAAAGCTAAACTGTCCGTCGTAACTTCGAGTCTTAGATGTAGCTAATTTAATTTCTGCGGATGTTGGGGTGTAAAGCTCAATTAATTCTTTGTTACTGGGATTGGGTTTAAAACGAGGGTAAGCAGTACGCTCGATTGATGTAATTTCTCATCACCTCCATCTGATAGTGTTTTCATCGTGTCTGATAACTGATATTAGCAGACATAAAACTGCCATAATCTTACCGTTTATGTCTGCTAATGCTGTAATTAACTTCAATTCTTAATGTCTGCTAAGGTTTTTCCTCGGTAGCATTGAAGAGTGACCCCCCGTCGCCGACGATGAATCACCTGCATATTTCGTAGTTATGAAGCCTGATGCTACCACATCTTTATCTCCATTAGGTCGTCAGGAATTAGCTGACTACGAACTTTATCTGCGCGGACAAAGAGATATTAGTCCCGTAACGGTTCGTAATTATTTGTCAGATTTACGTTCTTTTATTACTTGGTATGAAACAAAAAGTATTAACTCGGCAAAAGTCGGGTTCAATTTAACCAAAATTACAACTCCTACTTTGACTCGCTATCGTAGCTATCTTCAATCTCAGCTAAAGTTAGCTCCTGCTTCGATTAATCGCTATTTAGTAACTCTTAAATCCTATTTTGCGCTCGCTGTGGAAGGTCAGAAAATTACTAGTAACCCCGCAAAAGTAGTTAAATTAATTCCTCTGATTAAATCTTCGCCACGTCAAATTAGCGATGGGGAGGAATCGGCGATAGTTTCGGCTGTTACCAATTATGGTTCTGCTCGCGATCGCACGATAATCATTTTGATGCTTCATACAGGCTTGAGAGCAGCAGAGGTTTGTCAGCTAAAGAAAGGGCATATTCATTTGAGAAAACGTAGTGGCTATCTACAGGTTTATGGCAAACGAAATAAGTATCGAGAAGTGCCTCTTAATGCCACAGTCAGAAAGATGTTGCTAGAGTATCTTCCCACAGTAAAAGGTAGTTGGTTATTTGTTTCTCGAAAAACTAAATCTGCCATAACTACCCGTGCCTTGGGCTATTTAGTTAGTAAATATGCTCGAATTGCTGGGTTTGAAGATATTAGTCCTCACGATTTACGCCATCGCTTTGGCTATCGAATGGCTGAAACTGTACCTTTGCATCGTTTGGCTCAAATCATGGGACATGATTCTCTTGATACGACGATGGTTTATGTTCGCGGGACGAGTGAAGATTTACAGAGAGACGTGGAGCAGATTGCTTGGCAGTGAAGCTTGAAAGCTTTGACTGGCAAGGGTCAGAAGGAGATGTGGCACGATTTTACACGTATCTCGGCTCAACGCCTAATAGCATGAAACCAGAGAGATAAAAAATGCGAAAATAAAGACATTTAAGCAAAATGTCTACACTGAGCAGCGAATCATTAAAAGCGACCCACGGGGGCGAGGGCAACCGTTATGGAGAGAAGAAACACTAGGAGATGAACGATCGGCTTGAAGCAAGAGCTTATAGAGACATGAATCGGAAACGCTCTACTGAATTTTTGTATATTATTCCTGTATCCTAACAGTTAAAACCGTAACTTCAATGGTGCTATTTGCCTGATTGAAAGCGTGGTTCTGGGAATGATGTTTATGACATTGGTGACAGGCTGGTCCGGATCCGGCTCGAGAGAATCTAAGCCAAAATCAAGCCAGGTAAGGGTACATAAGAATCTAGAATTGAGGAGTGAAGGATGAAAATTCCAGCTTCTAGAAAAAGCCAAAAAGGCATTGCTGAATTAAGACATGAATCAATAAGGAACAAGAACATCGAAAAATCTGAGATAGTGAATTAGCTGTCGGATTGAATGCTTGAGCATCTCAACTGATGTTTGAATAACAAAGCGTTTTGCGGTGTAATCGAGCTAAATAATGTCTCAGCCTGGTGTTTTCTCCTTCAACTCTGGTCATATAAGTTTTACAAATTATTTGGTCGCCGTCGGGAATAAAACCAGGATATACTTTCCAGCCATCGGTAACATAGAAATAACACTGCCATTTTTGGACAATCTCCCAGAGTGGTTCAAAAGTTTCGGAACTGCGATCGCCCAAAACCCACCCTAAAATTCCTGGTCTGAAGTGATCTACTGCTGTCCAGAGCCAAATCTGGTTTTTTTCTGACCAACAAAGGTTTCCAATTCATCTAATTCTCCTACTTGTGGAATTGTTTCTGGCTCATAAGCATCTGCAAGTAATCTTCCAACTTCTCTGACCCCAGTAATGATGGTGGTATGGTGGACTCCTTTGACTCTTTCTATGGCTCTAAAACCCATGCCGTTAACATACATTTTTAAGCATTCACCCTTAGTCTCTTCTGAATCGCCACGACTGGTTTCGTAATCAGTAATGAACTGGCGATCGCAATTGACACAAATATAATTTTGTTTTCCTTGTCTGTTTTTTCCATTCTTTCTGATGTGTTCCGATTTACATTCTCGACATTGCATGATTTTTCGCTAATTCATACTCGACTTTTAATTATGCAACGCCAAACTGGCAAGCCTTTCGATCCTAATTACTGTCAGATTGCTTGACCTTTAAGACGGTATCTGTACTTAGGCAAGTTTGATATTCAGTTTTAAAGAAGAGTCGGGAAGGTGAATTTTGACCTAATACCCCACGACTATTAATTCTTCGAAATCTTTTGTTCTCAATCAAGAGTTTTAAGGTTTGAGTAAAGAGAGTACAAACATTGCCAAAAGATGACCATTACTTTCTAATCAGGGACATTCGCACCCAAGAGGCTGTGGACTTCTAACAATCTCATCTGTATCATAAAATTGAGCTTCCAACCCAGCATAAAGTTCTGCTAAGATGTCTGGGTCAGCGTTGGGTGTTCTAGAGAGAATAAAAACATTACTCCGATTGGGATCGCTTACTACAGCATAACTGTAATCGCTTTGGGGGTTTTCCTCGACGAGATCGATAATCCAATAATCTCCAGGGAATGGTACCCCCTCGAAATTAACTTCTAGCTTGGCATTGGTTTCAGGCTCAACTACTTCAGCTACTCCTTCTATGGTCGTTCGTGGTCCTCGAGCTAAAAATCTGTTACAGGCATTAAAGACACTAATACTGGTATCCGATAACAATTCGTAAGTTGCTGTCGTACAGTTACAGCCGAATGCAAACAGATTTCTAGTTTTGGCTACCTCGTACCATAAGCCGTCGTAACGCTCGAGATCGACAAAGTCAACTGTTTGGACTGGCGGTAGCATCTCCTGGTTTTCCTGAAAATTTCTTCGCTCATTTAGTGGAGAAGTTACCATTGTCTGAGTGCTGGATAAATCTTCAGCAGAAAAACTAGTATTCTTGCCGTTAGTAAGAATAGGTTCGGTTTCTTCAGCTTCTGGCCAACTCAACTCTTCATTTAGATCGGGTTCAGCAATTATCAGATTCTCGATTTCTTTAGTCAGAGGAGTATCAAACAAATTGGTTAAACAAGACCAAGGTAATGAGTCATTCATGGGGATAGAGCGCAGATTAGACGTAAAGAATTTGGCAATTTACAATTACAAGGTAAATATAAGGTTTCAGCTTACGAAAGAATAAGGTTTTGAGTCTCTGTCAAACTCAGCTTAACTAAAATTTTACGCTTGTTTCTCTAAACTGTAGTTTAGACTAATTGAAAGAAGAGAGAAGAAAACAGAGAAAAAAGGAAGGACAAATAGGGAGAGAATAATTTGAGCAATAGAATTCAAACTCTCCCTAAAATGAAATATGACCGATTAAAAACATTCCGTCAAGACACCTATTCAATGCGAGGAAAAGCTCATGATGCAACATTTGAATTAATCGATAGTGTAATGACGACGAGAAATGCCAGTTGTTTGGCAGAATTTTCTGTTTCACCTCTATTCAGGAATGGGTAGACCTAAAAAACACGAGAAAAAGTTTAAGATTAACGACCCTAATAGTTGCTGGGATGCAAATTCCACAGTAGAAATAGATGACCCGAAATTAGGCAAGCTCAAAATTAGCCAGTGGGATGGTTTACATTTTCGGACTGCCAGTGATGACGAGTTGAGCTTAATCAAAGTAGAAAGGCTCAATGCATCAGTTTCAGGTAAAAAACGTCGTTGTTTGTGGTTAGTTTGGGTTGGAGAGCAATTTTTGGAGTTAGAAGATATCTGGAGTCAGAGCTTTGCGGGATGCAAGCTCCCGCAACTCCTCTGACTTCGTCAATATGCTCGCCGTTTTGGTGTTGACCATTGGTATAGATTTGCCAAACAACGATTACATTGGACTTTACCTAGTTTGAGTACTACACAGCAATCTGAAAGGTGGAGTACTTTGGCAATTTCCACATCGGGAAATTCTTGAGAGAATCTACCCAATAAATCGATTCGTTCTTCACTGTTTGAGTTGCCTTTCTTGGCTAAGAACTCCCACATCAGAGGATAAGCCACTCCTTGATGAACCACCGCTAGCATCAGGATGTTAAAGCGAATTTGTCCAAACGACCACTCGGTTCGGTCTAAACTGAGAATCCATGGCTCAGGGATGTCCATCAAAGTCACAATCACTCTTGCTATCACCGCATATTCTAGGTCGTAATCTTTAAAGAATCTCTGCAACCGCTTGTAGTTGGAGTTTATTTTGGCTTGATTTCTAAATCCCGTCGCTATTTCTGCTAAATTAATCGTTTTTACCCGCAGCAGAGCAATAAGAAACAAAGCCAGAAAACTTAGTCGCGCTCCATGCCATCCCAAGAGGGGTTTTAATGTATTACGAAGTAAGCTAATCTCGTTCATAGGGTTTTATTGTTAGTGTGGTAACTTTCTATAAAACCCTTTTCCTATCTCTTTTTGCAACCCCTCCTTCAATTTTTTGTCCCGTACTAAGCTTCATGACAAGCTGTTATCTCGTCAGCGATCGATTATTGAAACTATTAATGACCAACTGAAAAATATCTCACAGATTGAACACTCTGGCCATCGAGCGCCTGTTAACTTCTGCGTAAATCTTCTCTGCGGATTGATTGCTTATTGCCATCAACCTAAAAAACCTAGTCTTCACCTAGACTGGCTTTTACCTCAATCTGCTTAACCCGAACTGAGGTTACTTCTAGGCATTGGTGCTTATGCTTTCCTCAATGCCAAAATACCGACCTACAGGCAAACTCAACAGTCACTGAACAACAAACATCATATAAACGCAATCGCCACACCATCACCCTAGTATTAAGCCCACTGTTAGACTTGAAGGTAGAGGAAGGACAGAGAATTAATGTCAGAGATATCATCAGCGATCGCAGCACTGGATGAGGCTAAACTTAACTACCAGAAGCAGCAGTACGAACATTCGCTCAAAGTATCCGACTATCAAACCTCATTGCAGAAGCAGCAGGAACAGATTAACTCACTACAAACTCAGTTAGATAAAGTAGATGAGGAATTGGAGCAATTGACCAGTGTTTATTCACCATATCGCGGGAAAGTTAAGAAGGGTGAAGATATTGGGGCAGAACGAAAGGTCAATTACTGCTGAGGTGACACTGGATATTAGAGGTGGGAAGTAGGGTGATCGCATGACCGAGCTGATTGTTGATGTTGAGATTGAGAGGAATGAAGCAGTGAGGGAGCTTAGGCAACTAATTGGTGATGAAAAAAGCAGTAAGAAGTTAGCCTAGACCCATAAGATAATTAAAACTTTAGGCGACTAAAAAACCGCCACTACCATTGATAAATTTAGGTCATAGCGGTAGTGATAGTTTTTAGAAATTATCGGCAGTAAAACAAGATGAGAATTTCTAATCTTTGAACTTTTTGGCTCGTTTTGTGATGTTAGTATAATTTTTACAAGCGAGTGTAAAAGAGATCGAGGAAGCTCTAAATTGTCTGGAGCTTCCTTTTGACTGGTCAATTCTCAAACAGTGAAACCTGCCTGAAGTAGAGTCAAGCAGGTAATTCGACTAATTCTATTGGTTGGTTACTAAATACTCAAGGCTCACGGACTTCTCTTTAAAGATTATTCGTTAAAGTCCAATTTTTTTCTGTAGCTTCTTTGACACAATTTTTGATTTTTTTTGATTACGAGTAGATTGCTCATCTTTAGCTATTTTAAAGAATAAAACCCCGTGATTAGCGGGGCACTCCCTAACAAGGAAACGACATTTAAAACTAATTTAACTACTCAACATTAAACGGAGACTAAGACTATGAAAAATCAGACAAGTTACTCAATTCGGAATCACTCTAACCATCGGTCAATTTCTGGGAGTGCCTCAAAAGTCGCGATCGCCCTCCCTATTCCAACTCAATAAACTTACTGGTACACTCACTCGGTTGCACGTGCAGGTATCTCGAAGTAACCGCCAGGGAACTATGCCCTAAAGACTTCATCAACAAATCGATTCCCGCACCATTATTCAAACTATGACAGGCATGGGCATGACGCAGCCAGTGAGCCGAAGTATGAGGATTAATCCCCAGCCCAGTCAAGGTTAAGTTAATCAAACCTGAAAGTTATGCTCAGTATGGTTTAATGACTAATAAGAATTAAAAAGTGGGTTGGACAATTGTCTGAGTTTCTAACCAAAACCTCAAAAAGATAGAGTCGAGACGAAAAAAGTGCCATTTTTCGGCTTCAACCACGGGTAAACAGTCCAAAATCCGAGCCCCTTTTTCTCAGATTATTAAGAGGGTTATTGAGAGCTGCTCTCATCAAGGTCTCAAGTCAAACAGGAGTTTCCCCCCATGTGGCTCAGTCCCATTATGACCACGCTTTGTCGAAAAGAGTCCAGTCACTGTCATTGTTAGAACCCTCATGGAAGTGGTTCTGGCTGAATCAAAACTGGATGAGTTATTTGAAAAAACCGCCCAAACAGGCTACACTAGACAGTTGATTTTCTCTACTTTGGTCAACATGATGATTTAGGTAGTTTGTAGCGTCCGTCAGAGTATTGGATCAGTTTATAAAGCGATGGCCGACGACCTGGACGTTTCTAAATCGGCTGTCTATGGCAAACTCAATCGTCTAGAACCGAGTGTCAGTAAAGCTTTAGTTAAATCCACGGCTATTGAGCTTGCTACTATTATTCATCAGTTAGGGGTTGAACAGCCAGAGCTATTGCCAGGATATCGAGTCAAAATTCGTATCGGGTAATGGTCTCGGAGCCACAGAGCATCATTGGTCAGTGCTGCGCAACATCCGAGCCGGTTCTTTACCTGGGAAATCCTTAGTTGTGCTTAACCCGGCACTGGGGCTAGCCACTGATATTTTCCCTTGTGAGGATGGTCACGCCCAAGAGCGTTCCCTGTTGCCAGAGGTGTTAGAGGCAGTCAAAGCAGGTGAGTTGTGGATTGGCGACCGCAATCTCTGCACGACCCGAAATTTACCGTGGAAAAATTATTTTTTCCGTTGTTCGAGTAATGGGTAATAAGTAATTAGAATTTGGCTGCCAACTATGCCGCGATGATTACGATTGCTTCTATTTTGTTATGGTTATAGTGTGAAAACACGCCCTAATCACTAGTAAATCTAGGGAGATTTATACTTTCCCAACAAAATAGATTAATTGCAGTTTATTTCAACTAGCCTAGAAATATATATTAAGTGCCAATCGCCAATCATCGGGGGGCAGACATCATGAGCATTGCAACAATTAATCCAACTACAGGAGAAACTTTAAAAACTTTTGACCCCTTAACGGAAAAAGAAATTGAAACCAAACTCTATTTGGCTGCAGCAGCGTTTGAAAAATATCGCCAAACTACCTTCGAGCAAAGAAGCCAGTGGATGGAGCGCGCGGCAGATATTTTGGAAAAAGACAAGCTGAAATTTGCCCGTATTATGACCACGGAAATGGGCAAACCCTTGCAAGCGGCGATCGCTGAGGCTGAAAAATGCGCTAAGGTATGTCGCTACTATGCAGAGAAAGCCTCAGAGTTTCTCGCCGACGTTCCAATTACTACTGATGCGAGTGAGAGCTATATTTCCTATCAGCCATTGGGTATAATTTTAGCGGTGATGCCCTGGAACTTCCCCTTTTGGCAGGTATTCCGCTTTGCCGCTCCCTCCCTGATGGCAGGCAATGTGGGCATTCTCAAACACGCCTCTAACGTGCCTCAGTGTGCCCTGGAGATCGCCGAGATTTTTCAGCAGGCAGGTTTCCCGGAAGGAGTATTTCAAACTCTACTAATCGGTGCCGACAAAGTCGAAGGGATTATTCAAGACGCTCGCGTCAAGGCAGCGACTCTTACCGGTAGCGAACCTGCGGGAGCGGCTTTAGCAGCGGTGGCAGGCAAACAAATTAAGAAAGTAGTATTAGAGTTGGGCGGTAGCGATCCCTTTGTAGTCCTAGAATCTGCCGATCTTGAAGCTGCGGTTAACACTGGCATTCGGGCAAGGATGTTGAACAACGGTCAATCTTGCATTGCTGCCAAACGTTTTATCGTGGCAGAAGCGATCGCCGATAAATTTGAGAAGCTATTTATCGAACGGTTTAAAGCTCTTAAAGTGGGCGATCCGATGCAGGAAGATACCGATATCGGTCCTCTAGCTACTAAATCGATTTTGTCCGATCTAGAAGATCAGGTGCAAAGAGCGGTCGATGGGGGTGCGAAGGTATTAATAGGCGGTAAAGCTTTAAAAGATAGTTCTGGTAACTTTTATTTACCAACCATCTTGAGCGATATCGCTCCAGACTCAGCCGTCGCTCAGGAAGAATTTTTTGGTCCCGTAGCAATGCTATTTCGGGTTAAAAACATCGATGAAGCGATCGCCCTTGCCAATCATATTCCCTTTGGACTGGGAGCGAGTGCCTGGACTAACCAACCAGAAGAACGCGATCGCCTAATTAAAGATTTAGAAGCTGGTTCGGTATTTATCAATGGTTTAGTTAAGTCGGATCCTCGTCTGCCTTTTGGCGGTATCAAACGCTCTGGTTTTGGTCGAGAGTTGAGTAGCCAAGGTATTCACGAATTTGTCAATATCAAAACCGTATGGATTAAATGAATCGTTAGATTTCATATAATTAGGCGGCAGGTAAACCCAACCATTTTGGATTAGAAGCAGTGGCATCAAACAGATTATCTGTTTTAAAAGGTTCATAACCTCCTTTCGCTGCCACCTCTGCCGTACGTGCCAATAGTGCGGTAAGCTCCTCGCTAGTCATGGGTTTGAAGGTGTCCGCAGCCTCGATCGCCTGGTCGAGTATTGCCATGCTGTCGATACCTGTAATTACGACAGAGATGGGCAAATTTAGCGAGTAGTGCAGGCATTCGAGCGGTGTGACTACCTTACTTTTAAGAATATGTCCATCTCCCATCGACTTCATATCCAACACTCCGATCCTCTGTTCGCTTAGTACGGGTAAAACATGATGCTGAAAACTATGAAAATGAGCATCCAGCACATTCAAGGGCATCTGTACCGCATCGAACTCAAAGCCATGCTGTTTGGCAATTTCTAGCATTCGTAGATGAACCAGGGACTTTATGTCCGGTAAAGCCAATATAACGGGTTTTACCTGCTTGCTTAGCCTCCAAAAAAGCCGCGATCGCTCCTTCTTCGGCAAAGATGCGATCGGGATCTTCTAGTCGAATTATTTCGTGAAACTGTAGCAAATCGACGCGATCTGTTTTCAGTCGTTTGAGAGATTCATCGATTTGCTTGGCGGCTAGTTCTTTAGTGCGTCCATCGATTTTGGTCATGAGAAAGACTTGATCGAATGATTTAGAGTGGTTTGCCACGGTTTAAGGGTATTAAGACATTATTTGGAAAATTTTATAAACGTAACTCGAATATAAAACACTATGAAGTGACACTTAACGTAGCGAACTCAAAATCCAATTAAGTAATAATAAATAAAATTATTTACTGAAACCTATGACTACAACCGAAGTTAACTGGCAGGCGATCGCCTCAGAACTAGAGGGAATTGAAACTACTAGAGATCGCGATCGCTTGAGCAAACTATCTTTAGACTACTATCACTTCAGTCCAATCTTATTCGAGCAACTGCAAGCTAAACGGGGAGATTTAGCAGTTTTTCCCACTAACGAAGCCGAAATAATTCAGGTAGCCAAAACCTGTGTCCGACATCGAGTTCCCCTAACGGTTAGAGGTGCGGGAACGGGCAATTATGGTCAATGTATTCCCCTCAATGGCGGCATAATTCTCGACGTTAGCAAAATGAATCGAGTTCTCTGGTTGAAGCCTGGAATTGCCTGCGTTCAACCTGGCGTGAAAATGGCAGCTTTTGACAAACAAGCAAGAGAAATTGGTTGGGAGTTGCGCATGGCACCTTCTACCTATCGCACTGCAACTATCGGTGGCTTTATCGGTGGCGGTAGCGTGGGAATGGGTTCGATTAACTACGGACAAATAAGCGATCGCGGCAATTTACGGCGAGTGCACTTGGTGACGATGGAAGAAGAACCACGAGTTTTAGAACTAAAGGGCGATGAGGTAAGTAAGGTGCTTCACGCCTATGGCACTACTGGCATCATTACCGAACTAGAAATTCCCCTCGCCCCTGCATATCCCTGGCAAGAAGCGATCGTTGTCTTCGATGAATTTATGACTGCTGCTAAATTCGGACAAGCTTTAAGCGATAGCGGTGGTATCGTGAAAAAACTAGTCAGCATTCATAGTGCACCCATACCCACTTACTTTACTTCGCTGCAAGATTATCTTCCCCGAGGAAAGCACTGTGCCTTACTAATGGTGTCGGAGTACGACTATGCAGCCTTTACGGATTTGGTACGAGAATATCCAGGAGAAATAACCTATAGTAAAACCGCTGCTGAAGCCAGCAAAAGTACCAGCTTACTGGAATATACCTGGAATCATACCACCTTGCTCGCCCGCAAACAAGATCCTAACCTGACATATTTGCAGACATTCTATTTCACTTTAGAAAGAGTGAAACGAGCCTATGCTAAAGCCGATGACGAAATCATGCTGCACCTAGAATTCCTTCGTGCTGGAGGTAAAGCCGTTCCTGCTGGCCTACAGTTAATTCGCTACACTAGCGAAGCAAGACTAAATGAAATTATTCGCGATCGCGAGGAACATGGTGCATTTATCGCCAATCCTCATGTTTATACCATAGAAGAGGGGGGTAACAAGCAAATTGACCCCAAAAAAGTTGCTTTCAAGCAAAAAATCGATCCCTATGGTTTGTTAAACCCTGGCAAGATGCGTGGCTATACCATCAAGGAGAAATTTTGAAGGTGATGCGAGAGATTAAAATAGGCTCTAGTTGTTGCCGAAGTAATTTAATGACCTCGTCAACATATTTGAAGGCTCTATAGCAAGCCTTCAAGTCCAAGATACTAAACTGTGGATGGCGAGCTCCTCGAAAGTCACGTAAGAGCTGACCGGAGAGATTGATCGTGAAGAAGGCTAGATTCACGGCATTAGTTATGGCGGTTTGGGAGATATATTCATAAAATCCTCCAACCCCCAGAATTGTTTGGCGTCACGGAAATCAAATTCAATTTGGAACCTCAAAGAGTAGAGGTCACAGTTCACGAGAAAGGTTGACCTGCGTTTTATCCTTGTTCTTGGAGCCTGTGGGACGACCTCGCTTGCCCTTAGTCCCCGATGAAGACTCTGAGGGAGCAGCTTTAACGGGACGCTGTGCCAAACTCGAAAAAACCAATCTACCCTATAGGTCTTATGACCTGATTTGGTCGTAACCACTTCATCTCCTGCGATCGCCTACTTTTCCTGAGGACAAAAACAATGGGTGCGAAAAAACACCCACATTAAGGTCGGCCAGTTCTGGGGACTGTAGAAACATCTTTGAATGGTTTGATAACTCCCTCCTTTTCCCGCCCATCGGGCTATCCCCAGCATTGTTACCCGACCACTCATCCCTAACACTAACATTGCTTGAATAATGCAACCGAGATGCTTCTGGCTGGTGTTGTTGAGTTCAAAACTCAGACAGCTTAGGAGTGTTAGAATTTCTGCCATGGGCTTTGCGGAACTTCGTTTAGGAGTAAACCTAGTTTCCTACAAAAGCCCTGTTGACTTCACACCAAAATTTGGCTCTTCATTGGGCGAAGGTATTGTGATAGCTATTATTATTAATTCCTCTGTTTAACAACCATCTATCAGCATTGGCGGTAACTGGAAAATTACTGACGAGAATGACTAATTCTCCAACTTAAAAAAATCACGGGAATAATTCCTACTATCACGATCGCTAGGGCTGGTGCTGCTGCTTCTGTTAATCGCTCGTCCGAAGCATATTGATAGACTCTAATTGCCAAGGTGTCAAAATTGAAAGGACGAATCACCAGAGTAGCGGGGAGTTCTTTCATTACGTCCACGAAAACCAACATTGCCGCAGTTAACAAACCACCAGTCATTAAAGGAGTATGAATTTTCCATAAAGTACTAGTGGTTCCATAACCGAGACTGCGGGAGGCATCGTCTAAATTTGGTGAGATTTTATTCAAACTCGATTCCACCGAACCGAAAGCCACTGCTAAAAAGCGAACTAAATAAGCAAAAACTAGGGCGAAGATGGTTCCTGACAACAATAAACCCGTAGAAATACCAAAGTTAGCCCGCATCCAGCTGTCGAGAAGATTATCCAATCGAGCTACGGGAATTAAAACACCTACTGCGATTACCGAACCGGGAATAGCATAGCCCATCGCCGCAACTCTAACCGCCGATCGCATCATCCAGTTGGGTTGCAATCTTTGTCCGTAAGCCAGAACTAAAGAAATCACGACCGCGATCGCTCCAGTAATAATTGCCAAGATTAAACTATGACTGGCTAGCTGCCAAAAATCGTCATCGAAAGTAGTCTCTAAATTATTTAAAGTTAGCTGAAGTAAATACAATGCGGGAATTAAAAATCCTAGGGCAATGGGGATAAAGCAGGCCAAAGCCGCGAGCGTTCCCCGCCAGAAATTTAGCCGATATTTAACTAATTGCTGCTGAGAATTAATGCTATAGTACTTAGCCTGCGATCGCGATTGACGTTCGATGACGATTAGCACCAAGATAAACACCATCAATAAAGCTGCTAACTGGGCAGCGGCAGCCCGTTCTCCCATACCCAACCAAGTACGATAGATCCCCGTAGTGAAAGTAGTGACTCCAAAGTACTCTACCGTACCCAAGTCGTTGAGAGTTTCCATTAAAGCTAAAGCTAAACCCGCCATAATTGCCGGTCTGGCTAAAGGCAGAGCGACTTTAACGAAGCCACGCCAGGGATTACAGCCAAGCGATCGCGTTGCTTCTAAGGTACAAACCGATTGTTCTAAAAATGCCACCCGTGCTAGTAAATAAACGTAGGGATAAAGCACTAACAGTAACATTACTGCCGCACCCCAGAGAGAACGAATATTGGGAAACCAATAATCTCGAACGCTAGTCCAACCAAAAATAGCCCGTAACTGGGTCTGAACGGGACCAAAATAGTCCAGCATATTGGTGTAAGCATAAGCCAAAAGATAGGCTGGTGCGGCGAGAGGTAATAACAGTGCCCACTCTAACCAACCACTGCCCCAGAAACGACACATAGTTACCAACCATGCCGTACCAACACCGATAATCAGTACCCCCAGTCCGACTAACAGCATTAGCCACAAAGAATTAGTTATATAATCTGCTAAAACTGTCTTAGCTAAGTGCTGCCAGATGGTCTCGGAATCGGTAAAAACACTGCTAAAAACAAAAATTATCGGGGTAGCAATGATTAGAGCAATTGCCATCACGGCGATCGTCCAACCGTCGGGCAAAAAACTCGTGGTAAATTTGGAATTGGCAATCGGCTTTTTCAACTAATTCTTTAGAACAGAGCTAAATTCAGCGATTTCAATAGTCTATTCTATCGGAAATTATAGTTGTACCGACTGCTAAAAATCCCAACACAAAATACTTACCCAAGAAAACCTGTAACAATGTTGGGTAGCGGCTGCCTGAAGCCTCGTCAATGTGCTGTCAATAGTTTGGGCAGGCATCAAATAGAAATTGATAATACCAATAGTTATAAATATAGAGTGAGCCAATCGTACTTTCATAATTGATAGTAATTTGTTTGCTAAGAATTTGGAGTTCGGAACGATCGAATAATCGATAATTTAGAGAACTAAAAAGCTATGAATTACGACATTTTGCGAGCGAGTACTGACTTAGTGGTTTTCTATAAAGAAAGTGTAAAGCAGCTGAGTAAGTCTACCTGCGATCTCGATCGCTACTACCTAAATTAGATTGATATTTTACGAATATTCGCTTAATTTAGGGATACTGCCGAATTTAAAAAATTTAGTAACTTGTACGTAGCAATTACAAAATATTTACAATTCAGACATCGCCAGCGAGGAAGAAATAAGGTATGAATTCCGAGATACCTCTAGGTTCGGTCATTCAAGGTTCTTTGACCAAAGGTTTGGAAGTAAGGCTGCATCCAGACGTTTCCGTAGAAGATATGCGTGTCGGCAAATTTTTGGTAGTTCAAGGAGCGCGATCGCGTTTCTTTTGTTTATTGACCGATGTGGCTTTGGGGGCAGCAAGCGCTCGTATCATCGCCAATCCGCCGGCGATCGAAGATACTTTTATGCGCGATGTCTTGGCAGGAAGCGGCACTTACGGCACGATCGAACTCGCACCGATGCTGATGTTTACCCCCACTGCTACAGCTAGAGATAAAGCCAGTTTACCGATCGATACTCCTAAAAATACCAACCTCGCCTCCTTTGAAGCCCAAACCAGCACCGAACTAGAATTACTGCCGGTAAAAACCATTCCCGCTCACTTCAGTCAAGTCTATGAAGCCTCAGAAACAGACTTTCGCAGCGTCTTTGGTTGGGAAGACGATCCCTATCGCCGCAACTTTTCTATCGGACGACCTTTAGATATGGACGTTCCCGTCTGCATCGACTTAGATCGTTTTGTCGAACGCAGTAACGGAATTTTTGGTAAATCTGGTACGGGTAAATCATTTTTAACTCGCCTGTTAATTTCTGGGATTATTCGCAAAGATGCCGCTGTCAACCTGATGTTTGATATGCACTCCGAATACGGCTGGGAAGCGATGAAAGAAGGCAAGCAGGTCAGCACCGTTAAAGGACTGCGTCAGCTATTTCCAGGACAGGTAGAAATGTACACTCTCGATCCCGAATCTACCAAACGTCGGGGAGTACGGGACGCACAGGAGCTATATCTCAGTTACGATCAAATTGAAATTGAAGACTTAAAGTTGGTTGCCAGAGAATTGGGACTTTCTGAGGCTGCCATAGATAATGCGGTAATTCTGCACAATGAATACGGCAAGCAGTGGATCGTGCGGTTGCTCAACATGACTAATGAAGATATTAAACTGTTTTGCGAATCCAAACAGGGACATCCAGGTTCATTAATGTCATTGCAACGCAAACTCATGCGGTTTGATAGTTTAAAATACATTCGCTCTGCTTGTCCTCATAACTACATAGATCGTCTCATTCAGGCTTTAGATGCAGGAAAAAATGTCATTGTCGAATTTGGCTCGCAATCGAATCTGCTTTCCTATATGTTGGCGACTAACATGATTACGCGCCGTATCCATGGCAGCTACGTCAAAAAAGCCGATCGCTTTTTGCAAACCAAAAATCCTTTAGATAAACCCCGCCAATTGGTAATTACTATCGAAGAAGCACACCGCTTTCTCGATTCGGCAGTCGTCCACCAAACTATCTTTGGCACCATTGCTAGAGAAATGCGCAAATATTTCGTTACTTTACTGGTAGTCGATCAGCGACCTTCGGGAATAGATAATGAAGTTATGTCCCAGGTAGGTACGCGCATCACCTGCTTGCTCAATGACGAAAAAGATATCGATGCCATCTTTACAGGTGTTTCTGGTGCCAACGGACTGCGATCGGTGCTGGCAAAACTCGACTCCAAACAGCAGGCTTTAGTTCTCGGTCATGCCGTACCCATGCCAGTGGTAGTCCGCACTCGCCCTTACGATAGTCAATTCTACAGCGAAATTGGCGAACCAGACTGGGAAGAAATGTCTAACGAAGAAGTGTATGCCGCCGCAGAAATTGCCAAAGCCGATTTGGGATTTTAGAGGAAGTAATATCAGCAATGATTGAAGTTAGTAAAGAAACTGCATCGATGTATACTCGCGATCGCGTGAGGTTGGATGCAGATATCTATCGTCCTGATACTAGAGAAAAATTGCCGATCTTATTGATGAGACAGCCCTACGGTAGAGCAATCGCCTCAACGGTAGTTTACGCTCATCCTCGTTGGTATGCAGCCCAGGGATATATCGTAGTGATTCAGGATGTTAGAGGCAGGGGAACCTCTGAAGGAAAATTCGATCTCTTTACTCACGAAGTAGCAGACGGGTTAGATACCATTGACTGGGTATCTGGTTTAGCTAATAGTACTGGCGAAGTGGGAATGTATGGCTTTTCCTATCAGGGAATGACTCAGCTATATGCCGCTGCCAATAAACCACCAGCTTTAAGAGCAATCGCGCCAGCAATGGTAGCTTATGATTTGTATAGGGATTGGGCATATGAAAATGGAGCTTTTTGTCTGTATGCCAATCTCGCCTGGGCAGTCCAACTGGCGGCAGAAAGGGCACGGCTTAAAGGAGATGAATCGGCTTACGTACGTTTGGCTAATGCTGCCAGTAATTTACCATTGAAGGAGCGCCTGCCCGCTAATCCCCAGATTATCCAGGAACTCGCCCCAGACTCTTTTTATCATACCTGGTTGCATAATCCCCAACCTGGAAGCTATTGGCAGGCGCGATCGCCCAAATATTTACTAGATGATGTAGATTTACCAATGCTGCACGTCGGTGGCTGGTTCGATCCCTATTTACGAGGCACCCTAAATTTGTATCGGGCAATGGCAGCTAAAAGCCAACATCCCCAGCATCTAATTGTCGGACCTTGGGCGCATCTTCCTTGGTGTAGAAAACTCAACAAAGTTGACTATGGCATGGAAGCGCAAAACCCCATCGACGCAATACAGATCCGCTGGTTTGACTATTTTCTTAAAGGCAAAGATACTGGCATGTTGAAGGAAGATCCCATTAGTCTGTTTGAAATGGGTAGTAATCAATGGCGAGAGTTCGAGCGATTTCCAGAACGCCAAAAAATCTATTATCTCGCCAGTAACGGTTTGGCTAGTATGCGAGAAGATGCTGGTATGCTTTGGGAATATGCTTCGGAAACCGAATCTAGTTCTCCTCAAGAAGTGTTAGCTAACGATTTTACCGAAGAAGTTACAGAATTTACCAATACTGAAGATATTATAGTTCACGATCCTTGGCGACCAGTACCCGCTTGGGGAGGACACTCGGTTTTTCCCAGTGATTCTGGCGATCGCACTAGTTTGGACTGTCGTTCTGACGTGCTTACCTATACTTCTGCACCTTTAGAATCAGGATTGCAACTTGCAGGAGAAGTAACAGTAGAAATTTACTGTACTGCCGATGCACCGAGTTTCGATCTGTGTGCAGTGTTATCTGTAGTTCATCCCGATGGCAAAGCGATGAACTTTACTCAAGGATATATTCGCGTAGATTCGCCGCAGCTACCGATAACCATTCCCCTACAGACTACCTGTATTTATATTGCACCTAATAATAGTTTACGCCTCAGCATCAGTGCGGCTTGTTTTCCCGCTTATCCCGTTAACCCAGGTACCGGTAAGTTACCTCATGAAACTCGGTTAATCGATATGCAAATAATTACTCTGACAGTTAAATCCGGTGCAGATTATCCTTCTCTAATTCGACTCTCTGTTCCCGAAAACACGGACTTTGCGGAATAGCTAGTTATTTAGATTTCTGAGTTCATCAGCAAGAGACCGAACATCTACTTCATATCGTTTAAATAAATCGTCTAAATCGCGATCGCCTCTTTGGACTAATTGCAGCAAACCCCAAAGTAAATCTTCAGTTTCAATATACTTTCTTTGTTCCAGTCGGGCTGAGTGTAATGCTAGTTCGAGAATATATTGACTTTCGGGGCTAAATTTATCGATTTTGGGTGTAATTGGCTTTTCTATATGGTTCCCTGGCTCAATATCTAGAGTTAAGCCATGATTTTTCAGTAAATGAGCTGCATGAGTAGTTGGATCTTTTAGTAAACCATAAACTATGTGTTCTGGTTGGACTTGCGATCGCTCGGATAATGCCGCCCTTTTCTTCGCTAAGGCGATCGCCTCGATTGCTTTAACCGTAAATCTTTCCCCTTTAGGCAACCACTGCGTTATGTTTTCTAGTAGCATCTGCATCGGACTTTTCTCCTGAAAAAATACTTCTTCAATAGCGACATCAAATAGTCTGGCAATCTTAAAAGCCATTTCTAAACTAGGGGTAAATTTTCCCGACTCAAAGCCATTAACCGCTTGACGACTAATAGCTAAAGCTCTAGCTAAATCGGCTTGCGACCACTGACGGGTTTTTCTCAGTTCTTTTAGTCGATTTTTCAAGATTTGATACTTTTTGTTGTTAAGTAATACTTTACAAAACCAATGCCTTTTTGACAAGTGACACTTGACAAAGTTGCTATTTTAGTCCGTTTTCATCTGAGAAAATTAGTTGCTAGCAAAACTGCTATTCGGAGATTTTATTTGTCGCAATAATATGTAAATCTACATCGTGGAGATATTTTAATAACTCTTGTACGGGAGAACTGCGTAAAAATAAGCCCCAGCGAGACCTGCGGGTTTGTCCTAGTACCACCTGAGTAATATGATATTGGTGTGCCGTTTCGGCGATCGCTTTGGGAATATTAGTGCTATTGACGCGAATAAACTCTCCTCCAAACTCCTGGCAAAACTGTTGGCACATTTCCAAATACATACTCTCATCCTTAGTAAGAAAACGGTCGGGATTTGCCACATACAAGGCATACAAGCGCGATCGCATTTGACTGGCTAAACGTGCGCCTCGTCGCAATAATCGGGAAGAATCGGGATAGGTGGAAACACAGACCATAACCCGTTCTTGAACGCTACAATACTTTTCTGTCGGGGTTTCGGATTCGGCAACTTCTTCGAGGTTATCGGCAACTTCTCGCAGTGCCAATTCTCGCAAAGCAATTAAATTGCGTCGTTGAAAGAAATTTTGTAGGGATTGTTCGATTTTTTCCGGTGCATAAATCTTTCCTTCTTTCAACCGTTCCTCTAAGGCTTCTGGGGTGACATCTACCACCACCACTTCATCGGCTTCATCGAGCAGGCGGTCGGGAACGCGCTCTCGCACTACAACCCCGGTAATTTTAGCAACTAAATCGTTGAGACTTTCTAAGTGTTGAATATTAACCGTGGAAAAAACATCAATTCCTGCTGCCAAGATCGCCTCAACATTTTGATACCGCTTTTCTCTGGGCGAACCAGGGATATTGGTGTGAGCCAATTCGTCGATTAAGACTAATTGCGGTTGGCGGGCAATAATAGCATTGGTATCCATTTCTGTTAGCGCAATATTGCCCCGTTTAATAAGTTGGCGGGGAATAATTTCTAATCCTTCAGCCGCTTCTGCGGTTTCTTTACGTCCGTGGGTTTCTAATAACCCAACCACTACATCAATTCCTTCTTCTTTGAGTTCGTGCGCTTCTTCGAGCATTCGATAGGTTTTTCCGACTCCTGGAGCCATACCGATGTACATTCGGTGTTTGCCTCGTTGTTGATTTGGCAGTTCGTAGGAAGTAGAACCAAATTGAGAGCTGTTAAATTCGTCTTGATTAATCATTCGGAGTGGCTAACTATTAATGCTCTTAAGTCTTAATAAAGCCAAGTTTGACGGCTTTGAGGCGATTGCATGACTCGAATCGAGTTATTACGAGCAGATCGATTGCTAGGGACGAGATTAAGGGCAATTCGATAATTTTTGAAGGCTTCCGTATCATCGCCCAGTTTTTCCTGTAACTCTCCCAACAAGTTAAAGGCTTCTGATTGAGATGGATCTAAACCAATTGCACGTTTTACCTGCACGATCGCTTCCTCAAATCGTTCTTTATTTTTAAAGTATTTTGCCAACTCAAAAGCGGTGCGATACTCCGATTCTGGTTGGCTACTAATTGTTTCGCGATCGAGAACACGACGAACGAGATCTCGTAATTCTTGAGGCGTAAACGGTTTTTGGATAAAATCAATCGTCCCTAGTTTCATCGCTTCTACTGCATTATCCACCGTTCCATGGGCTGAAATAATAATAATTTTCATTTGAGGATAGATTCGAATTGCTTGTTGGAGAAACGTCAACCCATCCATTTCAGGCATTTTGAGATCGAGCAAAATCAAGTCAAATGCCTGTTGTTCTAACTGTTTTAGTCCCTCTTCCCCATTAACAGCGATCGCCACTTTATATCCCAAGAGTTCGAGAGCCTGAGCCATGATAGAACAAATTTTTTTCCAATCATCAATAATTAAGATTTTTTCGTTACTCATCCGAATAGTTTTTTAGGTTAAATTATGCTGATTTTTTCAAGCAGATTCGGGATTATCTTTAACTACAGAAACAGTAAAAGTGAACGTACTTCCTTCTCCTGGAGTAGAATTTACCCAAATTCTGCCTTGATGAGCATTGACAATTTCCTTACAAATTGCCAAGCCTAAACCACTTCCACCAAGATCTCTGTCAGTTTGTACTCGAACAAATTTATCAAAAATTTTTGCTTGATATTCCCAAGGAATTCCTGCACCATTGTCAGCAACAGAAATCTCGACCCAATCGCTGCGTCGTTCGGCAAAAACTTCAATTTTACCCCCTGGGTCAGTATATCGTATTGCATTAGTAATTAAATTTGTCAATACCCAAAGACTTTTGTTTGGATCTACCTTGACTAAAGGTAAATTTTCTGAAGAATACTGAGTTATTTTAATCTCTTTTTTTTGGGCTTGCACCTTTAATAAAGTGACTGCTTTTTCCAGTAAAAAATTAACTTTAAAGGCGGTCAACTCCATTTCAATTCGACCCGATTCTATTTTAGAAAGATCGAGGAGATCGTTGACCAAAGCTCGCAATCGTTGCACATCTTCACTAGCTGCTTCTAACAATTCTTGTTCTCTGTTTGAGAGTTTTTCTTGGGTCGTTTCTAAGAGAAGATTAATACTCATTGCCATTTCAGTTAGAGGTGTTCGCAATTCATGGGAAGCTGTGGCGACAAAATCACTTTTTAGTTGGTTTAATTTCTGAATTTTGGTAACAATTTGGAGTAAAAGAACTACACCCAACATAGTTTTCTCTTCTGTAGTTACAGGGGTAATGGCAAATTTATAATACTCGGTTTGATTAAACCTTTTTATAGTAAGAATAGATTCGTCTTCTGATAAAGGAGATGACGGAGGTGTTGCGGCTGTTTGCTTAACGGTACTTAAACAAAAATCAAGCCCAAACAAAGCCCAAACTAGCTTTATAAGCTACGAATACGTCGCGATTTTGGTTCAACCATTGGACAAAACGATAAGATATACCTGTACGAAAAGCTTCTAATGCTTCAGGAAATGTCTCCAAAGGTTTGTTCGCCCAACGTCTTCTTAAACCTCCAGTAAGCTTATGCCAAAGGATAAAAGTATAGGCACAAAAAACTAGAATAAAATGTCTTTCCAAACTCTTCTTATCTCTAACTTGATACTCTTTTAATCCTAACCATCCCTTGGCTTCTCGATAGAAAACTTCTATCCAGTTTCTCTGAGCATAAGTTTGAACTATCCATTGCTCGGTTACTATTTCTCCCTCAACATTTGTGAGTAAGTAGTCAATATCTTCAGCATCTTCAAA